>NZ_VVIQ01000009.1 GCF_009728485.1 Prevotella vespertina | reverse complement strand
TGGATTCTCTTGTTTTTTTTTGCAACACTAAGATAAGTGAAAATTCTGACATGGCAAAATCCTGAGCAACTTTTTGTTGCTCAGGTACTTAAAAAGTTTAATTTATAATAGTGTTGCGGAATTAAGGTATGATAAAATTATTCTTGCATCTTACTCGAATTTCAAAGGATAGCCTATGTTGTAATTACGATTGTAATTAGTAGTAACATATATTCTTATTTGGGAACCATCATAAGAGATAGACATCGCTTGGGCACCATCATGCGTAACAGAGCTATTCGAAGACCAAAACATACCCATTGTTCCATCTAAACGGAATATTTTACCATATGGTGACTGCTCTCCCACACCAATTGATGGAATGAAAAAATAATTATTAATTTCATTAGCAGATGGTATTGTTGTTAATGGGTAGTTCTGAGCAATATCTTTTGAAAATGAGAGAGTACGCCAATCAGTACCATCAGGCCCAGAACCTTCAATATTTGCTACAGTTGTACTATTATCAAGTGCCATCTTGCTTTTTTTCTTTAACCAAAAACCGCCTTTGTAGAGATGTCCCATAGTGATCCAAATCTCATCGGCATCAAATCGTGGGTCGCCCTTTTCTGTATACCATGCTATCTCGTTAGCATTAGGACAGTCTTTACAGAGGTTAACAGCATCGTTACGAACTCCCTGCCCTGGGAAGACGGTGCTTGCTGCACGTGCATCAGTTGGGTTTATTAATTCTGATGCGTGAGGGAAGGGATTCATAGAAACAAGCGGCTGCCAACGATCAGCAGGATTTGGAGCGTTCCACTCATGTCCATACCAGAATGGCTGCTGTGCATCCCAAAGGCAATAGTTTGAATCATAGTTCCTCGTATCTAAACTGGCTGTCATGTCGTAGTAGGTATTCTTTGCATAGTTGAAAGAAGATAAAGTTTTGGTAATTGTTCCCTCTACGTTGGTTACATAATCTTTTATCCAGTAACGAACCTTAAGCGTATGTGCACCTGGCTTGATAAGCATATAGATCTTATCAGCTGTAGAGATAGAGGCGGCATTGGTGAAAGAGAAACCTTTCTCGTTAGTGCTACCTGCTACGGGGTCTTTGGTAGTCAAGACAATTTGCTTACTACCTGCAGAAGCGTCCAGGTTACCCGTGCTAGTGTTGACAGTATAAGTCTCCGCTATATCGTTGTCGGAAGTTACCTCAATCTTAGTTAGGTAGCAGTTTTGTAAGATTGCATTGCTTGTGTAAGGCTGGAAGACGAGATAAGTTGCTTGGTGTTCTAACTGAAAATGGAAGCTACCGCCACCAATAGTTCCATTCGCAGTGGCTGTGCCATAATCACCAAAATCACCGATATGCTCAGTATCGTTCGGCTTTGTCTGCGTCTGTGCAGTAGGTATTGTCACTTGATTGCCACTTCCGCTCTTACCTAGATAATAAACTTTATAAGTAGCACTGTTATTGAACTTACCCGGAACCCTAAAACTGAACGATTCTGAATGTGCGTGAGCAGCATCCACAGCATTACTTTCTTGCAATGTTCCGTCATCGTCCTTTACATATATTTTATCGCCCTCTTCCCAATAAAACTTACCACTATTATAATTCATTGAGGTGCGAGTCTTTGTTGGTTCGCCTGCAACGAAGGTTGTGTAGTTCTTGTCGTTATTGCTGCCTGTATTGTTTTGTGCAATATCCTCATTTGCACAAGAGACGACTGCCAATGCCATGCTGCAAAGGGTAGTAAGAGATAACAGGCTAGTCTTAAATAATTGTCTTGTTCTCATTGTTACTTTGTCTTTTACTGATTCTTGTCTATAACTCTCTTAGTCTTCCCAAGGAGAAGTACTTTCTGCATCTTCATCATCATCCTGCCACATCTGTGCAGCTTTCGCACTGGATGGACCACTGCCATGATGCGCTGGCTTGTGCTGCCCTGGGAAAGACGTATCCATAAGATAAGTGGTTTCATTTACTTGAATTATCATACACTCTGGTGTAGAATAACTCTTCTTTACTTGCTTTTTTCTCATTACTTCATTGATTAAAATAGTTGTTATTTCGTTCTTATTTTGCTTTAAATAGAGTTCGCAAAAGGACACAAAAAAAGAACAAAGGAAACTCCTAGAAGTCCTTTGTTTACAGGGTTTACGGCACGCTTCGCGCGCGCGTATGCGAGAAGAAAAAAATGTGTAATTTACGCCTGCTCTACTAGAGAGAGAGAGAGAGAGAGAGAGAGAGAGAGTATACAAATATTTGGAACTACCAAATAATTTGCTATCTTTTTCTCGATTATTTTTCTCTCCGTATTCAATGATTCAAATGCAGATACACAATAAGCAACACCTTTATTATATAAGGCGTTGTTCGTTGTGGCTTGAATATTTAATGCTTGAATCATTATCGTTTTTTTGTTACGGCTGCAAAAGTAATAAAAGATATTAAAACGGCAAAGAGATTTAAAAGAAAAGTGGACTTTCGGTGTAAAAAGAGGTGTTTATTTGTTTAATTCACGTTCACTGCGATACCACGACGCAACATATCGTCCATCAAAGGGCGCACACGAAGGAGGTAATCAGTATAACTGCGCCGTTCAGGAATGGTCCAACCTGCTTCCGACAAAGCAGCAGCACGAGGGAAAGCTTGATAATAAAGTCGTTCCGAAGAATTGATACATTCGCTCCAAAGTGTACCACTCACGCCTAAGAGATTACGCTGTACAAAGGTGCTATCCATCCCCCATGCCGGATCAAGACGATAAGTTTGTTCATGCGAAGTAACGGGCATTCCCCAATTAACCTCTGGCATATCGCCTCGCCCTTGTGGGTAGTCAAGATAGCAATGCTCGCCTGGGCACATCATAATCTTTGCTTTGTTACGCACGGCTGCATCTATCGCCACCTGCGTTAACCCATTCCGCCAAGCATAAACAACGCACCCCGGTTGGATCGTCTTAAACTCCTTCTCATACCAATACATCGGCGTCTTCCCCAACTGATGAAGCTGTTTTATAACTCGATCAAAGAGGTATTGCTGTAATTGCCAGTTCTCTGTAAACCCTTCCTTCCGCTTTAGTTCCTTACAAGCAGGGCAGTTTGTCCATGCTCCTAATGGTGGTTGACCCGCCTCATCACCGCCCAGATGAACGTATGGAGCAGGGAACACCTCGGCTAACTCCTTTAGAACGTTATCAAGAAACTCGTAAACAAAGGGTTCGGCAGGGCAGAGTAAGTCATTACTAACGCCACAGGTCAAACGAATGGGGACTTCTTTTTTAGCACAAGAGAGTTGTGGGAAACAATGAATAGCAGCCACTTCATGACCGGGAAGTTCTATCTCTGGAATCACCATAACATGATATTGAGCTGCAAAACGTACCAACTCACGCATCTGCTCTTGCGTGTAAAAGCCACTAATACGCTCTGGCATATCATCCATTCCTACTCTGTCGGAGGCCTTCTCAGTAAGTTCTGGATACTTCTTAATCTCTATTCTCCATGCTTGATCATCAACTAAATGGAGGTGAAGAGCATTGAATTTGAAGCGAGCCATCTCTACAATGAAGTGCTTTAAATCGTTGAATGGGATGAAATGACGCACTGGATCCACCATTAACTCACGCACTTCCGTTCGTGGTTGGTCTACTATATAAAGAGGAGGAATCGTTGTTGAGGGGGCAGCAACACCATTCCCTATACATAATTGTTCGAGTGTCATCAGTCCATAAAACACTCCCGCTGCAGTCTTTCCCTTTATCTCTACACCTTTATTTGATATGTCTAACGTATAAGCCTCAGCATTGTTTAGAGTTGAATCAAGAGATAAACGCACCATTACTCCCCTACTCTTCCCACCTTTTATATTATTAGCTTGCGGACGGAGCACACTTGTTGTACGTTCACGAAGTATGCGTTCCGCTTGTTTCTTTTCATTATCTAAACAGTTCGAAGCCTCAATGCCGATAACATCCGACCAATTCAACGCCTTTTTATAAACGCCTTTCGGATTTGCTTTAGAGAACACTTCCATGTGAAGAGGACGTGGAACGAGTAACTCTTCAGGCTCACAAACATTCTTCTCTTCGGTCTTCGAAAAGAAAGAACGCCAACCCACAGCGTTCCGATAAGCCGCTTTTGCCTTTGAAGGAACAATGAGTTTGACTCTCTTAAAATCAATTCCTACAAAGGTATTAGCAGCACAAACGGGTGGAACAAGTGCTGAAAGACGTATCACACGCAAATCCTTACAATTAGCAAACGCGAAAGACTCCAAACGAGGAGAACCTTCAAACACGAGTTCATCCAAACCACTACAACCATTAAAAGCCGATGCCTCTATCACACGGGTTGATACGGGGATGAGTAATTGCCCCTTTAAACCATCACAGGCAAAGAACGCCTGACTACCAATAGAGTCCAAAGTCGCAGGGAGAATAAGCTTTTGTAATCTATGCCGAGAGTGCATTGCATTACGTGGAATCACTTTGCAGGCTGTTTGAGAAAGGTCAAGTATGGTTTCATTCACCTTTACATCGCGCAGAGTTCGAAAGTTTTGAGCCTTCATTGGCACTGCAGCTAATAGTATAAACATGCTTATCAGTATCTTATTAATAGCATAACTCGCATACACCAGACAAGAGGAAGCGGATGTTCCAGCCCTAAGTTGCACATGATAACAGGTGAGATTACCCCCAAAGATTCCCTCCATTATCGTCTTTCTCATGTTCATCTTCATTTGTAGAAATTAATAGACTTTGGTTTTCACTATGGGTAACAAAGATACAAATAAGAATTGGAAAAGCTATTACTAACCATACCTTTTTATGCACAAAGCGTACTTTGATGATAGAAAATGTAATTAATTCCTATCAAAAAAATAGAACACTCGATGGCACTTAATAACCTTCAGAATTATTACAAGCCTTCTGTAATACCTCTCCAAGGCTTCTGTAATACTTCTCCAAGCCTTTTGTAACATTACAGAAAGGCTTTAAGTCGACTTGAAGACAACGTTTTTAACAGCTTAAAAAACAAAAAAAAAGAAACCAAAGAATGGTTTCTTTCTCTTCAATTAAGTCGGGATGACCAGACTCGAACTGGCGACCACTGGTCCCCCAGACCAGCATTCTAAACCTACTGAACTACATCCCGTTCCTTTAAAAGCCCTGCAAAATTACTTACTTTCCATGATATTAGCAAACTTTTGAAGTTCTTTTTCTCACATCCCAAGTTTATTTTGTAATTTTGTGATGTAATAATTATGCACTGAAGAAGCATGCAATACATCATAACTCCACCCCAACATATTGATACTCGCATCACACTTCCAGCCTCAAAAAGCGTTAGTAATCGTGCACTTATCGTGCAGGCACTTACAAAAGAGGGGATTCTACCAGAGAACTTATCGGGTTGTGATGACACAAAAGTTATTTTGCAGGCTTTCTCCCAACCATCAGATGTGATTGACATAAAGGCGTCTGGCACTGCAATGCGCTTTCTGACAGCCTATTTATGCCTATCACAAGGAGAGCATATTATCACGGGAACAGAGCGAATGAAGCATCGACCGATAAAGATTCTCGTTGATGCTTTGCGTTACTTAGGTGCAGATATTGATTATATCGGTAATGAGGGCTATCCTCCCCTGCGCATTCGTGGACGTGAATTAGAGGGCGGACAACTGGTAATACCTGGCAATGTAAGTTCGCAATACGTTTCGGCTTTACTCATGATTGCACCCATTTTGACCAAAGGATTGGACTTGAAGCTCACGGGGGAGATTGTGTCTAGACCATACATCGACCTCACTTTGCATATTATGCATGAGTTTGGAGTTGCTGCAGAATGGACTAACTTCGACACAATTAGCGTCAAACCACAGCAATACACACGCCGAACTTACACGATAGAGAATGATTGGACGGCATCAAGCTATTGGTATGAGATACTTGCATTACAAGATGATTTAGACGCAGAGGTGGTTATCTCTGGTTTAAAAGATGGTTCACGACAAGGAGATGCAGCTGTCCGATACATCTTCTCATTGCTGGGTATAAAGACAAACTTCGCTCGCAAGGATGCAGAAGGGCTGACTGACGCAACACTAACACGCCATACCCGTATGCTGAATAGGATGGATTACGACTTTATTAACCATCCAGACTTGGCACAAACACTGATAGCAGCATGTCCAGTGTTGGGTATTCCCTTCCATTTTACGGGCTTGAACAGTCTAAGAATCAAAGAGACAGACCGCATAGAAGCAATGAAAACAGAGATGGCAAAGCTGGGGTACGTCCTTCAAAGCCGTAACGAAGGGGAGTTGTCATGGGAGGGTGAACGTTGCGAACCTGTTTCTCTTCCTGTCATCAACACATACGAAGACCATAGAATGGCAATGTCTTTCGCTCCATTAGCTATCAAACTGGGGGAAATACGCATAGATCATCCAGAAGTTGTAACGAAGTCTTACCCTCAATTCTGGGCTGACTTACGCTCTGCGGGCTTTCACATTACGGAGGTAGAATAGCCTATCTGTCCTACTTCTCATGTTTCCAAAAGAAGAAAAGAACAAATGAGTATATTTTATATTGGCATTGGCGCACTTATAGTACTGGCTCTTTTTGCTGCCATAACAACCTTATTCACCAAGAAGAAAGAGGGTGAACCCGATGTTGTTATGCCGACTTCTGGTGATTGCTCATCGTGTGATGGCACTGATGATAAGTGTGAACAAGTGTGCATGATGGAAGCTGCTACAAGGGAAATAGAGTACTATGATGACGAAGAACTCGATCGTTTCCGTGGGCGACAGTCGAATCAATACACCGATGAAGAAGCCGAAGAGTTTGCCAATATACTCTATACCATGCAGCCACAAGAGGCAAAAGGCTGGAATAGAAGCCTCATCCTCCGTGAGATAAATGTCCCTAATCAGATTAAGGATGAACTAATAACAATGATTGAAGGCTAACGTGAAGAAAGCAAACAGACATATAACCTTCTCTTTATTAGCAATCATTACAATGGTGATTGTGGGTTGCTCTACGAAGAATAACACCGCTCAATCTCGCTGGTGGCAGGCTTTTAATACCCGATATAACGTATATTTTAATGGAGCACAGGCTTATATCGATGGTTCTCTAGAGAAAGAAAAGGGGAACAAGGATAACTTTACCGAACTTATTCCACTATATACTGTCGGCAATAAGAATAGTCGGGACTTAGGGAAAAGTAACTTTAATCGTGCCATAGAAAAGGCAGAGAAGGCAATAGCTAAGCATAGTATCAAGAAGAGACCAGAGTGGACTAAGAACAGAAGAAAGACTGATAAGGACATAGAGTGGCTCTCACGACGTGAATATAACCCTTTCTTGTGGAAGGCATGGATGTTAATGGGACGCTCACAGTTCCATCAAGGAGCCTTTGAAGAGGCTGCTGCAACCTTCGCCTACATGAGTCGTATGTACAAGGGGCAGCCCGCCATCTATGGAAAAGCACGTGCTTGGTTGGCTAAATGTTACATAGAACAGGGCTGGCTATACGATGCAGAGGATGTTATTCGCAATATGCAACGTGACTCAATGGACTGGCGTGCGGTGAAGGAGTGGGATTATACTTACGCAGACTACTATCTTCACACGGGAGAACTGGCTAAGGCTGTGCCTTACTTACAAAAGGTTATCAAGCACGAGATGCGTCAGAAACAGAAAGCACGTGAACTTTATCTACTTGGACAGGTGTATGCTGCACTGGGAAAGAGGCAAGATGCCTATGAAGCCTTCCAACGCGTCATTCGTACTAATCCCCCTTATGAACTGGAATTCAACGCTCGCATTGCCCAAACAGAGGTCATGGCAGAAGGACAAAGCAAGCAGATGATAAGCAAACTAAGGCACATGGCGGCTTCAGATAACAATAAGGAATATCTGGATCAGGTCTATTACGCAATGGGCAACATACATCTTGCGAACAAAGATACGCTTGCGGCAATCAATGCTTACGAACAGGGACGTAAGAAGGCGACGCGTAGTGGCATTGAGAAAGGCGTTTTGTTATTACATCTTGGCGATTTGTATTGGGCTAAAGAGCGTTTCGGCAATGCAAAGAAATGCTATGATGAAGCCTTGGGATTACTTGACAGAGATCGTAAAGACTATGAACAGTTGTCTGATCGTTCGAAGATATTAGACGAATTAGCACCTTATACAGATGCTGTTCAGCTGCAGGACTCTCTCCAACAACTTGCTAAATGCTCCGAGAAAGAGCGTAACGCCGCAATAGATAGGGTCATCACAGCATTGAAGAAGAAGGAGAAAGAGGAGCAAAATGCACTGGGCTTGCAAAATAACAACGCCCAGCAGCAAGGTATGGATGGTAATTTCGGACGTAACAACACATCGAATAATATTCAAAGAGTCAACTCCAATCATCAACAAGGGAGTACTTGGTACTTCTATAATCCAACGGCTGTACAACAAGGAAAGGTTACATTCCAACAACTATGGGGCAAGAGAGAGAATATCGACAACTGGCAACGCATGAATCAGACGGTTGTTAGGAATATTGGAAACACTAACACCCCTTATGAAATGACGGATGCTCAACGCGACTCCATATATAAAGCCGAAGCAAAGAGGGATTCTCTCGAACAAACAAGAGACTCTTTAAAGAACGACCCACATAAGCGGGAGTATTATCTAGCACAAATCCCATTCTCTGCGGAACAGCTTGCTGCAAGTAACAAGATACTTGAGGATGGTCTACATCATTCAGGAGTAATATTCAAGGATAGGCTTAACAACCTTCGTCTATCAGAGCGGGCACTACGCAGAGTGAGTGATAATTATCCTGACTATGAGGCTATGGACGATGTTTATTACCATCTCTACTTGCTTTATATGCGTAAGAACGAACCCGAAATAGCCGAGACTTACCTTACAAAGTTAAGTCGGCAATATCCTAAGAGTAAGTGGACTACCCTCTTAACTGACCCTTATTACAAACAAAACTTACGTTTCGGCGTGCAGATAGAAGACTCTCTATATGCCTCAACTTACGATGCTTTCAAGCAAGGACGCTATAATGAGGTTGCTAGTAACGCTCAAATCTCCGAGAGACGATTCCCAATGGGAGCCAACCGAGATAAGTTCTTGTTCATTGGGGGATTGAGTAAGCTAAACACGGGAGACGCTAATGGGTGCTTAACCGACATGAAGGAGGTGGTAAAGAAGTACCCTAACAGTCGCATCAGTGAGATGGCTGGAATGATAGTGAATGGTGTTCAGGCTGGAAAGAAGCTCCGCAGCGGTAAGTTCGACCTAAATGCTGTATGGTCATATCGCACTTCCATCCTTAGTGATAGCGACAGTATCCGACAAGCGAAGCTCTCTCCTGAACGCAACATAGACTTTAAGTTCTTGCTAATATACAACCCCGACTCATTGAAGGAGAACAAGTTACTATTCGAGTTAGCACGTTTCAACTTCACAAACTTCCTCGTTCGCAACTTTGAAATACAAATAGAAGACCTCAGCGGATTACATCAAATGATGGTATCGGGCTTCCGCAGTTATGATGAAGCGTATCAATATGCCCGTCAACTATTTGCTGCTAAGGACGTAGTGATGCAGATGAGCAAGACTACTAAGGCTGTCATTATTAGTGACAAGAACCTGAAACTGATTGGAACAACCTATAGTTATAAGGATTATGAGGCTTTCTATAAAAAGAACTTCTCACCGCTTGAAGTCACCAAACGCTATCTCTTGAGTGAACCAGCCGAAGTGGCGACACCGCGCGAGCCTGATCTTCTACAGAAGATAGAGGAGAAGTACGCCAATGATAAGGATCTCTTCCCTGATGATATGGATGTTCCTGCAAACAACACGATGGATATTCCGTTGGACACACCGACATCAAAGAAGGTGGAGCCGACGACATCTCCAAAGAATGAAAACACTTTCGAGATGCCTACGGAGGTAAAGAAACCAACGTTAGAGGACACTAACACGTTCGTTATTCCTGATGAGAAGCCTGCCGAAAAGCCTACACCTGCTCTCCCGAAGGCTCCTGCCAACACAGCAAAAGAGACGAAGAAGGCTGAAACAAAGCCCACTCCAACACAGCAAAAGACAGAACTAAAAGTACAGAAGACACCATCTACTGTACCGCAGAAAACACCTGTTAAGCAGCCTCAACAGGCTCCGGCAAAGAAGCTAAAGACGGTAGACGATGGTCCGATCATTTACTTCGGAGATGACGAACCAACGTCTGGTAAGAAGAATAACAACAAGACTAACAAGAAGAATCAACCCATTCAAAACAACATCGAAGATGAGTATTATGACTTGGAGGGGTTCTAACTATAAGCAAGAAGATATATGAACAACGGATTGTTACTATGGGTAGATGATGAGATCGAGCTGTTGAAAGCGCACATCCTATTCCTTGAGAACAAAGGATATAAGGTTGTCATGGCTAGCAACGGGGCTGATGCTATTGAGCAATGTGGCATGCAGACTTTTGACCTTGTGCTACTTGATGAGCAGATGCCAGGGCTTTCTGGGCTCGAGACCTTACAACGGATCAAGGAGATTCAACCTGCTACACCGATTGTCATGGTGACGAAGAGTGAGGAAGAAGACATCATGAACCAGGCGATTGGAGCAAAGATTGCAGACTATCTCATCAAGCCCGTCAACCCGAATCAGATACTTCTTTCACTGAAAAAGAATATCCATCAGAAGGAAATTGTCACTGAAGTAACGCAGAGCGGATACCAACAAAGCTATCAACAGATTGCTATGGAGATTGCCGACTGCCGTTCGTTCGATGATTGGAAAGAGGTTTATCGCAAGTTAGTACACTGGGAATTAGAGCTAAGCAGTACCGACAGCAACATGGTGGAAATGCTGAAAATGCAGAAAGAAGAGGCTAATAATGGCTTTGCTAAGTATATTTCAAAGCATTATCTCGACTGGGTAGCACCACAGGAAACAAAGAAAAACAATAGTTTCGCACGTTTGGCAGGACGCAATAAGAAGTCTGATACCAACAACGAAACCAACGATAAGCCCTTACTAAGCCCAGAGGTCTTCAAGAAAAAGGTGTTTCCACTCATTGACAAAGGCGAGAAAGTATTCCTCATCGTCATTGATAACTTCCGACTTGACCAATGGCGCATCCTGTCGAAAGAGATTGGTGACATGTTCGAGATCGAAGAGGACCTTTACATGAGCATACTTCCAACAGCGACACAATACGCTCGCAATGCTATATTCAGTGGTCTTATGCCTCAACAGATAGCAAAGATGTACCCCGAATTGTGGGTCGATGAGGACGAAGAAGAGGGCAAGAACCTCAACGAAGAGCCGCTTATTCGGACGCAGATAGAGCGTTATCGCCGTCATGACAGGTTCTCTTATCATAAGATTAACGACTCAACAGGTGCAGAGAAGTTCATGCAACAATACAAGAACTTAGCTCAAAACGATCTTAATGTACTTGTGGTTAACTTCATTGATATGCTTTCTCATGCCCGAACAGAGATGAAGATGATACGTGAACTAGCCAGTGATGAGAGTGCCTATCGCTCCATTACACTTAGCTGGTTCCAACACAGCGTCCTTGCTGACGTCATCAAAGAGTTGGCACAATCGAACTATAAGGTAATAATCACAACTGATCACGGATCCATTCGGACGATTAATCCAGTGAAGATTATCGGTGATCGCAATACGAATACGAACCTCCGTTATAAACTGGGGAAGAGTCTTAACTATGATTCTAAGGAGGTTTTCACTATCAAGAATCCGCATCAAGCACAGCTGCCAGCCCCTAACCTCAGTACAAGTTACGTATTCGCTACAGGCGACTCCTTCTTTGCTTATCCCAATAACTACAACTATTACGTGTCTTACTATAAGGATACTTTCCAACACGGAGGTATCTCTTTGGAAGAAATGATCGTCCCGTTGGTTACACTCACACCACGTAAACGATAATTAAGAACAGATAAATAAAAGCAATATGGAAATTAGAATCAATAGTCTCGATACCATTCACGAGGCTGCAAAGGAGTTTATTAAAGGAATGGGAGATGGCAAGGTGTTCGCTTTCTATGGTAAGATGGGAGCAGGAAAAACCACCTTTATCAAAGCACTTTGCGAAGTTCTAGGGGTTAAAGACGTCATAACTTCCCCTACATTCGCCATCATCAACGAGTATACAGACGGCAATGACAACCCTATCTATCACTTTGATTTCTATCGAATAAAGAAGTTGGAGGAGGTTTATGACATGGGTTATGAGGATTACTTCTATAGTGGTAACCTCTGTCTACTCGAATGGCCGGAACTCGTTGAGGATGTTCTTCCGGGGAACGTCATCAAAGTTACGATTGAAGAACAGCCTGATGGCAGTAGGCTCTTGACGTGTTAAGCTAACGAAACTAGGCATACTAACAATGTGATTAGGCATAAAAACAAGTTCTACTAATCATTCATTAGAAGCATAAACAATAAAGAATGAATGAAAAGAAACGCCCTCCTTGATAGAAAGAGGGCGTTTCTTCGTATGAAGGAGAGGCTCTCTTAAAAGGAAAGAGAGCATATCTTTGATTTAAGAAAACCTTGATATACTCTCTTTCTTGTGATTATCAATAGTGTAAGTGAAGTCTTATGACTTGTTATCATCTACTTCCGTGAAATCGACATATTCCCCTTCACTATCTGGGATAACCTGTTTATTACGTTCCTCTAAAGGTCTGTTATCTGTAATTGTTGGCTCATTTGACTGTGCCCCTCTCTGTTGTCTGTATGGATCAAACTGCTCCCGAATACGTGTTACTCGCTTATAGAAAGCATAAGCAACCCATCCCATCATGATGAGAAAGAAGATGAGCAAACTGAAAGCAAACCTTAAGAAATCATGTACCATAATGTCTCCTTTGTATTATGACTTACTTGCCTGCTGTTTAACTATCATTGATAACACAACGTACCAAGCAACTATAATAGCAAAAGACGTGATACCAAAGATAGCAACAAGCGGAACACAAGTAACTAAGAAGAGGTATTTCACCTCATTACCCTTCACTCCCCAATGCTTAAACTTCAGTGCGAACATAGGTATCTCGGATACAAGTAGCCACGAACTAACCAATATTCCAATCAGAATTAGGTATAGTGTCCAAGGGCGATAATACATCTGTTCTCCAATACCAACCAATAACGAACCCCAAAAGAGAGCGTTGGCAGGAGTCGGCAAACCTATGAATCCGAGTGCTTGTCGCTCATCCAAATTGAACTTCGCGAGGCGCAATGCAGAGAAAGCAGCCATGATGTAAGCCACGAAAGGGAGGTAGGGACGTAGCGGCTCGAGGAACTCTGGATAGCTCATCAACTGTAGTTGACTAAAGATAATAGTAGAAGGAGCTACGCCAAAGGTGATGTCATCCGCAAGAGAATCAAGTTCCTTACCAATAGGAGAACTAACATGTAAGAGTCGAGCTGTCATGCCATCGAAGAAGTCGAAGACTGCTCCTATAATAATCCACAGCAATGCTACCTTTATATCACCAGTGAAGGCGAATGCCGTTGCAATGCAACCTGAAATCAAGTTACAGCATGTTATGCTGTTAGGAATATGTTTCTTCATTATTATCCGTTTATTTTTTCGGCTTCAACTTAGCGATAATCGTCTGGTCGCCAGTTGTTGCCTGCCCCATCTTAACGCATACTTCAGAGCCTACAGGGAGGAAGATATCAACACGACTACCCAACTTGATGAATCCAAGATGCTCATCAATGTAACATTCCTCGCCCTCCTTAGCATAGGTCACAATGCGTCGTGCCATAGCACCAGCAATCTGCCTACATAACACATCAGTACCATCAGGAGTAGTGATAATGGTATCGGCATGCTCATTCTCCTCACTTGCCTTGGGAAGCCAAGCCTTATGGAAGTTACCATCAAAGTGTTGTACCGATTTAACTACGCCATCAACAGGGAACCAGTTAGCGTGTACATTCCATAAACTCATGAATATTGAAATCATTAAACGGCGTTCATGGAAGTATGTATTCTCGTCTACTTCTTCTATAACTACGATGTGACCATCCGCAGGAGCCACCACAATCCCTTCGGTCTCCTCACTACCAAAATAGCGAATAGGGCACCTATAGAAGTTTAAAACGATACCATAGACTGTACCAAACACTACAGCAAAGATCCAGAAAGGTATCTTTGACGGAACTGCAAACCATAGAACCAACGCAATAAGGGCTAAACATATACCGCCATAAAGCAGCGTATTTGTTCCTTCTCTATGTATTCTTATCTTCTTGAGCTTCTTTTTAATTTTCCCCATGGACGTTAAATCGACGTTTTGTATCGGTTGCAAAGGTAGTTCTTTTTGCTCGTTTCTACAAATTTTCATAATCATTCTTTTGGCTATATGGGCTTTTCATCGTAACTTTACAGCTCAAAACTCGTAGCTTAATGGAAGATTTCATACATTTACATGTACATACTAATTACTCCATCCTCGATGGTCAATCGAAGGTGACAAGGCTTGTTGATAAGGCTATCGCTGATGGAATGAAGGGTATGGCGATAACAGATCATGGCGTGATGTTCGGTATAAAAGAGTTCTCGGACTATTGTGCTAAGGTCAACAAGGGGCGTAAGAAGAATGGTGAAGAGCCTTTCAAGCCTATCTTCGGATGTGAGATGTATGTTGCACGACGCACTATGCATGATAAAGATAAATCCATGCATGATAATTCTGGATACCATCTTATCGTGTTAGCAAAGAACTATAAGGGCTACAAGAACCTTATAAAACTCGTATCCCATGCTTGGGTGGATGGTTATTACTATCGTCCAAGAACTGACAGAGCCGAGTTGGAGAAGTATCATGAGGGCTTGATCGTATGTTCGGCATGTATTGCTGGTGAGATTCCTAATAAGATTATCCACGGAGATATCGATGGTGCGCGCGAAGCATGCCAGTGGTATCATCGTGTATTCGGCGATGACTTCTATCTAGAGTTGCAACGTCATGAGGTGAAAGACCCAACAATCCTTGCCAATCGAGAGGCTTTTCCCTTGCAGCAAAAGGCTAATAAAGTATTGTTGCAGTTCGCTAAGGAATATGGAATAAAGGTAGTTTGTACGAATGACTGTCACTTTGAAGATAAGGAAACAGCTGAGGCTCACGACCATTTACTATGCTTATCAACGAGTGAGGATTTGGACGATCCTAAGCGTATGCGCTATTCCAAGCAGGAGTGGTTTAAGACTCGTCAGGAGATGAATGACATCTTCTCGGATATACCAGAGGCATTGACAAACACACTGGAGGTGCTAGACAAGGTTGAGCCTTATAGTATTGACCATGGTCCTATCATGCCTTTCTTCCCTATCCCTGAGTCGTTTGGAACAGAAGAAGAGTGGGAAAAGAAATTCACAGAGGAAGACTTATACAAGGAGTTCACCACCGATGAGAATGGCGAGAATCCTCTCTCACCCGAAGAAGGACAAAAGGTTATAGAGCGATTAGGCGGTTATGAGAAGATATATCGTATCAAGTTTGAAGCCGATTATCTAGCGAAACTAGCTTATGATGGTGCAAAGAAGTTATATGGCGATCCTCTTTCAGAAGAAGTGACGAGTCATATAAAGTTCGAGCTACACGTCATGAAGACCATGGGCTTCCCTGGCTACTTCCTCATAGTACAGGACTTTATCAATGCTGCACGGCAAGAGTTAGGGGTTATGGTAGGACCGGGTCGTGGTTCAGCTGCAGGTTCGGTTGTTGCCTATTGTTTAGGAATAACGAAAATCGACCCACTGAAGTACGACTTACTGTTCGAACGCTTCCTTAATCCCGATCGTGTGAATCTCCCTGATATCGATACAGACTTCGATGATGATGGGCGTGGGCGTGTGCTGCAATGGGTGATGGATAAGTATGGACATGAGAATTGTGCGCATATCATCACCTATGGTACAATGGCGACAAAGAACTCTATCAAGGATGTTGCCCGTGTAGAGAAATTACCTATAGCGATTGCCAACGAGCTGTGCAAGGCGATACCTGATCGTTTACCAGATGGCATGAAGATGAATCTAGCCAATGCTATCAAGTGTACCCCACAGCTACAGGATGCAGAGGTTAGTGAGGATATTCGAGAACGAAACACCATAAAGTATGCGAGGATGCTTGAGGGCACTGTGCGCAATACGGGTATACATGCTTGCGGTTTCATCATCTGTCGTAATCCTATTGATGATTGGGTTCCTGTATCCACAGCAACCGACCCTGACTTCCCCGAGAAGAAGGTTCCAGTAACGCAGTACGATGGTCATGTCATTGAGTCAACAGGTTTAATCAAGATGGACTTCCTAGGTCTGAAAACATTGTCAGAGCTGAAAGAAGCCTGTCGAGTTATCCGACAGACCACGGGTGATATTATTGATCTCGACAACATTCCTATAGATGATGAACTGACCTATCAATTATATCAGAAGGGTCAGACGATAGGTACTTTCCAGTTCGAATCAGCTGGTATGCAAAAGTATCTCCGTGAGCTTCATCCAACAGTCTTTGAAGATCTGATAGCCATGAATGCGCTGTATCGTCCAGGTCCAATGGACTATATCCCCGACTTTATTAAGCGTAAGCACGATCCTTCGCTGGTGAAGTATGACATCCCATGTATGGAGAAGTATCTCAAGGATACATACGGAATCACGGTTTATCAAGAGCAAGTGATGCTCCTAAGTCGCCAGTTAGCAAGTTTCACTCGTGGTGAGAGCGATGCCTTACGTAAGGCGATGGGTAAGAAGAAGAAGGCTATCGTTGACCAGATGAAGCCGAAGTTCATCAAGCAAGGACAGGCTAATGGGCATGATCCACAGATATTAGAGAAGATATGGAGTGACTGGGAGAAGTTTGCTAGTTACGCCTTCAACAAGTCGCACGCCACGTGCTATTCGTGGGTGGCTTACCAGACTGCTTACCTGAAGGCACATTATCCAGCCGAATATATGGCTGCGTTAATGACGCGTCGATTCAGCCAGATCACGGAGATAACCAAGCTGATGGAGGAGTGCAAAGCATTGAAGATTGCGACGCTCGGCCCTGATATCAACGAGAGTCAAATCGGCTTTGGTGTTAATAAGAAAGGTGAGATTCGATTTGGTCTAGCTGCTATCAAGGGTATGGGAACTAGTGCTGCCGAGAGTATAGTACGTGAACGAGAGAAGAACGGACCCTATAAGGATATATACGACTTTGCGGAACGTGTCGATCTTAGCAATGTGAATCGTAAGGCGTTTGAGAGCCTAGCTTACAGCGGAGGATTCGATAGTTTCGGCTTGCTGAGGGAGCAGTTCTTTGCCCCATCAGGGCGAGATAGCATATTCCTTGATACGATTGTGCGCTACGGACAGCTATTCCAGCTGGAGAAAGCACAGCAACAAAACTCTCTCTTCGGCGACATGAACGCTGTTGATGTCATACATCCTGTTGCCCCCAAAACGGAGAAGTGGCCGACGATAGAGAAGCTCAATAAGGAGCGCGAGTTAGTAGGTGTCTATTTGTCAGCTCACCCATTGGATGAGTATAGCGTCGTACTCAACAATATGTGTAACACACGCTGTTCCATGATTGGACGCAACGCTGACATGACCAAACTATCCCAGACTGACGAGGTGACATTCGGGGGTATCGTCACGGCAGTAAGCGAGCGTTTCTCACAGAAAACGGGTAAACCCTTTGGCTTTGTGACGATAGAAGACTTCGAGGGAACGGGCGAGTTAGCTCTCTTCGGTGATGATTGGGCAAGATGGAATAACGTTCTAAAACCTAATTACAGCATTTATATAACGGCTAAATGTCAGCCACGTTACCGCAATAACCCATCGTTATTGGAACTGAAAGTGCAGAATGTGGAACAACTCTATGATGTAAAAGAGCATAAGTTACAGCGGTTTACAATCTCAATGGATGCCTCATCTTTAGATGATGAACTCGTATCGGAATTATCAACGGTGATAGATGAGCACCAAGGCAAAACACAGCTGTTTATTCAGCTACGCACCTTAGAGAACACGATTGTCACTCTACAGAGTCGCAACAAGGGAGTCAATGTAGACCGAAAGTTGATAGACTTTATCACTGCCAGCAATAAGATGGAGTTCCACATCAATTAGCTATATATAAAGGTGGCATACACTTTGATATAACATAAGCGTGAGATATTAGTTTAATAACAAACAGTATAATTATAAAAAACAAAAAGACATGGAAGTAAAAATCACTACCGAGAACTTAGAGACTTATAAGAATGGTGACTTACCATTAGTAGTTGACCTGTGGGCAACATGGTGTGGCCCTTGCAAGATGGTCGGTCCTATCATCTCTGAACTCGCTGAGGAATATGATGGAAAGATCGTTGTTGGTAAGTGTGATGTTGAGGAAAACGATGATGTAGCTATCGATTTCGGTGTGCGCAACATTCCTACAATCCTCTTCTTCAAGAATGGTGAGTTAGTAGATAAGTTCGTGGGTGCTGCGTCAAAGGCTGTGCTTGACGAGAAATTCAAAGCATTGCTATAAACGTCTAACGATACAGCAATCATAAAAGTAAGCCATATTAGGTGGTCGCACAAAGACTCCTTAATATGGCTTCTTTCGTACTTTCCTCTTCCGTTGCTCTCTTCTTCAAGAAACGGAAGTTCCCACAGCTAGACGATGGATAAGCGAGGGGCTATATCACCTAGCGAACAACAAGCAATGATAATAGAGGACTTTTGTGACACATATATGCGCCGTAAAATGACACATACGTATTACGCACTTGACTCGTATGTGCTACGCACTTGACTCGTATGTGTCACGTGGATTGACACATACGTGTTATTTCGCTGACACATACGTGTCATTTTGAGGCATACGCAGATGCTATTAGAAACGATAATGGTGTGACGGCAAATTGCCATCACACCATTATTATTATCTTATCTCACCTACCAGTACGATTGAAACTAATTGGTAGGGATTAAGCGTAAGTCTTATTAAGCTGATTACTTACCAGCCTTGTAGTTTTCAAGCCCCTTATCCAGGAAGTCAAGATAGGCTTTCACGTCCTCTTTGAAGCTGAAGCTACCATTGAGAGGCTTACCAGCATTATCCAATGGCACATAGAAGGGCTGTGCGAGATAACCGAACTTCGTTTCCTCAAGATAGCTCCACTTGTCGCCCACAGTGCGCAGAGTGCGGGTAGTACCATCAGGACGTTTCACCTCTACAGGCTGTTTCAACGGAGTCTTATCATCTACATAGAGCGAGATGAGCACATAATCCTTCATGAGCTTATCAGCTACACGGGAGTCTGTCCATACCGATGCCTCCATCTTACGACAGTTAACACATCCGAAGCCAGTAAAGTCTATCAAGACTGGTTTCCCAGCTGCTGCAGCTGCGCGCATGCCTTCTTCATAATCGGTATATTGTGCATGTACGGTTTGTGGAGCTAGATTGAAATCCTGCGTATTGATAGGTGGTGCAAAAGCACTAACCGCCTTACAAGGTGCGCCCCAAAGCCCTGGAACCATATAAATGGAGAATGCTAATGAGCAAAGACCTAGCATAATGGCTGGTACGGGCATTGCCTTCTGATCAGAATCATCGTGTGGGAACTTGAGTTTTCCTATGAGATAGAGACCGAGCAACCCGAAGAGCGCAATCCAAATAGATAGGAATGTCTCACGATCTAGGATATGCCATCCGTATGCGAGGTCGGCTACTGATAGGAACTTCAGCGAGAATGCCAATTCAATGAAGCCTAACACAACCTTAATCATATTCATCCATGAACCTGATTTAGGTGCTTGCTTCAACCAAGAGGGGAAGAGGGCGAAGAGCGTGAAAGGCAAGGCTAACGCCAAAGCGAAACCAAACATTCCCACTGCTGGAGCTACCCAGTCACCACTTGTGGCTGCCTGAACAAGCAAAAGTCCCACAACAGGTGCTGTACAAGAGAAACTTACCAGTGACAAGGTGAACGCCATAAGGAAGATTGAAAGCAAGCCCGTGGTTGCTGCCGCTTTGTTATCTACTGCATTGCCCCACGATGATGGCAATCGGAGTTCGAACCAACCAAAGAAACTAAAGGCGAATACTAACAGCAGAAGGAAGAAGAAGATATTGAACGGAGCATTGGTTGCTAGCTCATTCAACTTCTGTGGTCCGAATGCAGCTGTTACTATTGACGCTAAGCCAAGATAGATTACTATAATTGAGATACCGTATGTTATGGCATCACGAATACCCTTCTTGCGGTCGTCCTTCGCACGCTTTAGGAAGAAACTAACGGTCATTGGTATGATTGGCCACACGCAAGGGGTGAGCAGAGCGACGAGTCCTCCTATGATACCCATGAAGAAGATGTACCAAAGAGAGTTGCTCTTGTTATTTTGCGCATTATTGAATGCCGCCAACTCCTTTACTACAGGCGTCCACAAATCAGCGTCTGGCGTACTCTGAACAGCCGTTTGAGCCGTTGCAGTAGTTGAGTCCATCTTAGCCGTGGTAGCCTCTTTTGCCGTATCAGCAGTCATTGCAGCTAGTGCAGATAAACCATCAGCTGCTACTGGAGTAGCAGCTGACGCAGTATTATCGGTGGTAGTTGATGTACTTGCTGGCGTCGCAGCGGGAGCTTCAGCAGGGCCGTTCCCCTTATAATTGAACTCCACTTGCATTGGAGGCATACACATCTCATCGTTACAAGTACCATACTCTAAGTAACCTTTGATCGTGTATGTCTTTGCCGTGATCTTATAACGTTGAATAAAGCTAACACTATTCTCAAAATAGCGGAGCTTCATTTCGAAAGCCTTGTCAAAGACATTCAATTCCTTACCACGTGCAGTGAGCTTACCAACGGGTGTCACACCCTCAGCTTTCTCTATATGCAAAGTAGTAGACGTAGGCCCATCTGCAGGTAAGTTAGTCGAATAGACATGCCAGCCCGCATCTATCTTTGCAGAGAAGATGAGGTCTACCTCTGTTGGAGACACTTGTTTCTGTTGCACAGTAAAGTGTGCTGGCTTCTGTTGTGCGAAAGCTGTAATGCTAACGAACAGCATGAAGATAAACAGTAATGTATTTCTCTTGTTCATTGATTTGTACGATTAAAAATTCGCTTGCAAAGGTAAACAATAAATTCTATATATCGTTGAATTATTTACAGATTATAGGTTCATAAGCCCAAAATCACTAAGCAGCAAGAGTGCCATAAGCAACTTATCGAAGCATAGACACTCCATAGCTGTCTTTATTTTATCACTTTAATTACCTTCAAGATATAGCTTAATTGTGAACCAATGTACCTATATCTTCGCCGTCCATCACCTTCTTGAGGTTGCCAACAACATCCATGTTGAAGACGTAGATAGGTAGGTCATTCTCCTTACACATCGTCGTTGCTGTAAGATCCATAACCTTCAAGCCCTTGTTGTAAATCTCATCATAGGTAATTTCAGAGTACTTCTGCGCTGTTGGGTCTTTCTCTGGATCAGCTGTGTAAACGCCATCTACACGTGTACCCTTTAGCATTACGTCGGCTTCTATCTCGATACCACGGAGGCTAGAACCTGTATCCGTTGTGAAGTAAGGGCAGCCTGTTCCAGCAGAGAAAATACATACATAGCCTGCCTCCATAGCCTCAATAGCCTTCCACTTACTATAGAACTCACCTATTGGTTCCATACGGATTGCTGTCAAAACTTTGGCTTTTGCACCGATTGCCTCAAGTGCAGAAGAGAGCGCAAGGGAGTTAATTACAGTGGCACACATACCCATCTGGTCGCCTTTCACACGGTCGAAACCTTTCTGACTACCGCTTAATCCACGGAAGATATTACCTCCACCGATGACGATACCTATCTGCACGCCCATGTCATGCACCTCCTTTATCTGCTTCGCATAGTCACTTAAGCGTTCTGGATCTATGCCGAATCCCTGCTTACCCATAAGGCTCTCACCAGAGAGCTTCAATAGTATACGTTTGAATCTTGCCATTTATGTATCTTATTAAACAATAAATTCTACTTCTTTAAACTGGTATTCACGAATCATTCCACTGCGGTCTCTTAGGATGAGATGTCCATCGTCTTCTACCTCAACGATGGCTCCCTCAAACTCGCCATCTATGTCGCGGTAACGATGAAAGCCTCCCTTACGGTACAGAGCTTCGTGATACATTGCACTAATATCATTGTATCCGCCTAGTTCTAACAGGTGATAACACTCTTGGAACTTAGCAATTATCTGCTTGAGGAGTTCTTCCTTATCTACTTCATGCCCTAAGACCTGGCAGAGAGAGACGGGATTAGGAGCATTACTAACGAATGTGGATTGGTTAACATTGAGCCCTACACCAAAGATGCAATCCTTTATATGTCCGCCACTAAGTTTGGTCTCAATCAGAGTTCCACTCAGTTTCTTATCCTTCCAATAGATGTCATTCGGCCACTTGAGGCGTATGTCATCCGCAACATAGCTTGATAAGGCTTCTTTCAAAGCTAAAGCTCCTGCCTCAGAGAGCAAGAATTGACTGCGGACAGGCAGCATTGTAGGATGCACAAGGATGGAGAATAATAGGTTCTTACCGCTTTCGCTCTCCCAAGTATTAGTTCCTTGCCCCCGCCCAGTGGTCTGATGTTCTGCCACCACAACAGTCATTGGCTCGTCTTCCGCAGGTGTATAGTTACGTAAGAACTTGTTTGTACTATCCACTTCTGGTAATCGAATGACCTTTACTTCTTGCTTCTTTTCTACGACTGAAGACTTGAAAAGACCTAATACTGCATCTATAATTTTCATGAATGATAGCTATCTATTATATAAAAGGTAGAAAGGCATCCTTCACATGGCGTACTTCGTGCTTATCATCAGGGCATCCAACGATGGTGATAATATCGAATCGTATCTCCAAACTTATATTATATCTCTTGACGTAAGCATTAGCTGCAAGAGACAAGGAGCGCACCTTCTGTGGTGTTACAGCTGCATCGGCATTGGTAAAGCGTTCGTCCTTTCGTGTCTTCACCTCCACTATCACCAACGCTCCAGCGTCCATTGCAACAATATCTAAGTCACGGTGTTGATACATCCAATTACGATGTAAGATGGTATAACCTTGCTGTTGAAGATAGTTAGCAGCAACTTCTTCGCCCCATTTACCTAGATCATTATGGTATGCCATGCGCCTTTCTCACATTATTATTTGCACCACAAAGATAGGACAAAGTTTTGTATAATCAAAATAAAACACGTATTTTTGTGGCATGAGTACCGATGAGCAAATAAAGAAAGACATGTATTTTATGCAGCGCGCAATCGATGAAGCGAAGGCTGCATACCGTGAAGGTGAGATTCCAATAGGGGCTGTCGTAGTATGTCGAGATCGTATCATAGCTCGTGCCCACAATCTCACTGAAACCTTAAATGACGTTACCGCCCATGCAGAAATGCAAGCCATCACGATTGCGGAGAGCGAGTTAGGAGGTAAGTACTTACAAGATTGCACGCTATATGTTACTGTTGAGCCCTGCATCATGTGTGCAGGAGCAATCGGATGGGCGCAACTTCAACGCATTGTATATGGGTGCCCTGACATAAAGCGAGGCTATCATGAATACGCTCCTAAGGCGTTCCACCCCAAGGCAAATGTAACCTCTGGCGTCATGGAAGAGGAGTGTAAGGCTCTTATGCAACGTTTCTTCCAAGAGAGAAGATAGCCTTTCATGATAAAAAACTTAATAATCAACGTCACCTTTTACACCTAACTCTCGTTATACATACGAATCGGTTCAATATTCACAACCAATGTATAACAAATTAAAAAGTATAAAGTTATGAATCCAATAACACTTGGCGCACTCACATCAATCATCGTTCCTTTAGGAGTTGTAGTAGTTCTTCCTATTGTTATCGCCTACATTGCCTATAAAAAGAAGCAGCATGATACAAACAAAAGAACTGAGATTATCATGGCTGCAATAGAGAAGAACAGCGATATTGACGTACAAGAGTTCCTAAGCAAACTTAATCCTCCACAGAAGACATACAAAGAGAGGATGCTTGATAAGCTACATCAAGAAATCTTATGGGGTACCATTTGTTTAATCGGAGGGGCTGTCTGTATTATAGCAACAGTCACAACGAGCTTCATCAACGGGTATCAAGGAATGGATATCGGTTTCCTTGCGATCTTTGGAATAGTTCCTTTAGCAACTGGGATTGGTCTGTTAGTAGCTTACAAAAGCGGTAAGAAGTCACTTAATCAGGTTTCAGAGAGCGAATAAGAGCGTATGACCAGGAATCAATTCGTCAATCAAGTCAATCAGGAACAGGCTCATCTACGTCGGTTCCTGATGGCTTTGTGCTGCGGAAACAGCACTGAAGCTGACGATATTGCACAAGAGACTCTTATCAAGGCTTACCTCCGCAGTGAGCAATATGATGAACGTGGACAGTTCTCGGCATGGTTATTAAAGATTGCATACCATATCTTTATTGATGCTAAACGTAAACAGAAAGAGCAAAGTAAACTATCTTTAGAGAAAGTGTTTGCGCTTCAAGGGACAGCAAACGCAGATGATTGCTTCCGTTATCAAGCGCTTCATGCGGCATTAGCCACACTCTCTGAAACGATAAGAACCAGTATTCTCCTTTATTATATGCAAGGATATCAAATCAAAGAGATTGCAGAGATAACCGATAACAGTGAGGATGCGATTAAGAAACAACTATCCCGAGGACGGGAACAACTAAAACGCTTATTGAAAGATGGACGAAGATAAATACTTAAAAGACCTGCTGACTGATTATCAGCCAAAGCTCACCGACGATGCAGCCTTCATGCAAAGACTACACCGCCAGATGGCTCTTATTGATGAGGTAAAGGCTTATCAACGTGAGGAGAAACATAAGAACAAAAGGTTCTCCATCATCATGCTGGCTATTGGAATCCTATTAGGAAGTTTTGTCACTATTGCGAGCTTCACCCTACCCGACCTAACAGAATCACTTAAGCAAGGTTCTAATTCGGAGTTTATCATAGTCCATCTCAACAACATTAAATACATTAGTTTAGCCATTGGTTCCACCTTTATCATGTTGAGTCTGCTACTTACTTCAAAGCTGGCAGACTTCAATAATTGACCCTAAAACCATCTAACGCATACAAAGAAGAGGCACTCTCATCACGAGAATGCCTCTTCCTTATTATATATATAAGGTTACTTAACCTGAATAACCAAGTATTTACTTGTACTCCAGAAAGTCTGTGGGTCCGTAATACGAAGTACATACTGACCATTTGTGTCAGCTGATAAGCTGTAGCTACTGCTTGGGTGCGCTGTTAACAGTCGTGCGCTCTTACTATAAAGTTTGATTTCCTTGGTAATGCGGATATCTATCTTCGTGAAGTAGCTCTTGTTGAAAGCGCCCTGCAAGACCCTGTCTCCATCAAGAATGCGCTGTCCCTTCAATTCGCTCTTAGTACCGAATACATACCAACCAGTATTCAACTGCTTATCTTGCGTATTGATAGTTTCAGTCTTCTGATTGCTTTCGTTCTGCAGATTCTCTTTCTCCGTCGTTAGGTTCTCCTTCTCTGTTGTAAGGTTCTCCTTGTCTGTCTTGAGGTTTTCTACATCTGTATTCAAACCCGTGATCGTCTCATCAAGCTCCTTAATATGGATATTCTTTGATTCTAACTCACTGCGCAAGCGTTTCAATTCACCCTCTTTACGAACCAACTGATTGGTTAGCTGCGTAAGAGTCTTCTTCATTGCATCACCCTTGAAACCTGTCTCGCGCAACTGTTGTTGCAGTTTCTTTATAAGTTCACGATTCTCTTTCATACGTTGAGCAATGAACTGTACGTTCTCTTTCACCTGCTCGTTTTTATCTTCACTCTCGCTATCCTTAGTAATAGTCACACGATTCTCTGCCTCATTGATATCGGCAAATCCTTGTTGAATATCATTGAGTGTCCCCATCATGTCATTAATCTCGTTGTCACGAGCATCAATAATTGCACGTAAGGAATCGTTCTGTATCTGTGCTGGATTAAATGCTGTTTTCTTGTCTTGATTGCAGGATGCCAGTGCAAGAACTCCACATACTGCCACTACTAAAAGTTTCTTCATAACATTACTCTTTAATATTATTTCGCGCCTTCTTAGTCGAAGACTTAACCTTCTCTTTACCGGCAACCACTATCACAAACTCGCCTCTTGGCTCTGTTTTCTCAAAGTGGTTGATGACCTCGGCAAGCGTTCCACGAACACTTTCCTCATGTACCTTCGATATTTCACGACAACAACTTACTTGTCGATCAGCACCGAACACCTCCGCAAACTGGCTCAATGTCTTCACTACCCTATAAGGTGATTCATAGAAAATCATTGTTCGCGTCTCATCAGCTAAGCTCTCCAAATGTGTTTTACGACCTTTCTTTTGTGGTAAGAAGCCTTCGAAACAGAATCGATCACAGGGCAGTCCGCTAGAGACGAGGGCTGGTACAAAAGCCGTTGCACCCGGTAAGGTCTGTACTGTAATACCACTTGCTGCAGCCTCACGAGCTAAGAAGAATCCTGGATCACTTATACCAGGAGTGCCTGCATCAGATATGAGTGCGATGGTTTCACCAGCCTTCAATCGATTGACGATACCTGCTGATGTACTATGTTCATTAAACTTATGATGTGATAGAAGACGGTTCTTTATCTCGAAATGCTTCAATAAGATGCCCGAAGTTCGGGTATCTTCACATAAGACTAAGTCGGCTTCCTTCAATATTCGGATTGCACGGAGCGTCATATCCTCCATGTTTCCAACTGGTGTAGGTACGAGGTATAATGTTCCCATTGTTGCTTGCAAATGTAAAGCAAAAGCACTGAAGGGCAAAATAAATTAGCTTTTTTTACATAACGAATAGAGGAGTTAAGGAGCCTGTTAGACTATAGATGAGTTAAAGGAAAGGAGCATAAGAGTTAAAAGGAGGTTGCTGGTGGGAGTTAAAGAAGCACCCCAACCAGCACTATAGTCTTTAACTTCTTTAACTCCCTCACCTCCTTTAACTCTAAGGAAAGTATCCTCTAACTCCAAGAAAATACTTATCTTTGCAGCAATTATGGTAACAATTAATAATCTTAATGGTGAAAGGTGTCGTAAAGGACGCATAGAGGTAATATGCGGAAGTATGTTCTCTGGTAAGACAGAAGAGCTTATCCGCCGTATGAGACGTGCTCAGTTCGCTAAGCAGAGGGTAGAGATCTTCAAGCCATCGATAGATACTCGCTACTCTGAAGAGGATGTTGTCAGCCACGACCAGAACTCTATCCATTCCACAGCTATCGACTCCTCGGGTAACATCTTATTGTTAGCTTCAGATATAGATGTCGTGGGAATTGATGAAGCGCAGTTCTTAGATGAAGGGCTCGTTGACGTTTGCAACCAACTAGCTAATAATGGTATTAGAGTCATCATAGCTGGTCTTGACATGGATTATAAAGGCATTCCTTTCGGCCCAATGCCAGCCCTCTGTGCCATAGCTGATGATGTAACAAAGGTACACGCCATCTGTGTTAAGTGTGGAGCCTTGGCCTATGTCAGTCACCGACTCACTGCAGATACACGTAGGGTTATGCTTGGCGAACAACAAGAGTACGAACCCTTATGCCGCGATTGTTACCAGAAAAGTATAAAAGACGAGCTTTCTTTAAAAGATAAATAATATGCCTCAGACGATAACATTTGATAAATTCATACGCTGGTCACTAACGGCTCTTGCCGTGGTCGCAGTTTTCTTAATCATAAAAGGGCTTTCGAGTGTATTGCTACCATTCTTCATTGCATGGTTATTAGCTTATCTCCTCTATCCGATTGTGAAGTTCGTACAATACAAGTTACACGTTCCAGGGCGTGCACTCAGTATCATCGTTGCAATGACATTTGTTACTGCCATTATCGCAGGAGTGTTCTACTTCATCGTCCCACCAATGATTGGTCAGATAGACAGACTTATGACTATCTCTAATAGATACTTACATGAGACCGCCCATACGAACAACATCTCGGCTATGATACAGCAATGGGTTACGGAGAACCAACATGAGATAGAACGATTCTTAAAGAGCCCCGATTTCACTAATGCGATTAAGAATATCATGCCTAAACTGTTCTCTGTTATAGGACAGACAGCTAGCATCGTGCTATCCATCATAGCGTCATGTATCACCTTACTCTATATGTTCTTTATCTTGCTGGATTACGAGACGCTCACCTCCAATTGGATAAGAATCTTCCCCAAGAAAGCGCGCCCTTTCTGGCGTGGACTAGAGCAAGATGTGGAACGAGAACTCAATAACTACGTGCGTGGGCAGGGACTTGTATCACTCTGCATGGCGGTTCTCTTCTGCATAGGATTTACCATCATCGACTTCCCTATGGCTATTGGTTTGGGCATCCTGATAGGTATTCTCAACCTTATTCCGTATCTCCACACCTTCGCTCTCATCCCAACTGCCTTCCTAGCATTGCTTAAAGCGGCTGATACGGGGCAGAATTTCTGGATCATCTTTGGCTCGGCTTTGGCAGTATTCGCCATCGTTCAAGCACTTATGGATATGGTGATTACACCGAAGATAATGGGTAAAGCCATGGGACTTAACCCTGCCATCCTCCTCCTATCACTCTCTGTTTGGGGTGCCTTGTTAGGCTTTATCGGTCTTATAATCGCTCTTCCACTCACCACACTCATCATTGCTTATTGGCAAAGATACGTCACGAAGGAGCATCAAGATGAGGAGTTAAAGGAAGTGATGGACGTTATTGAGAAGGGAAATAAGCCCAAAGAATCATAAGATATAGGTTTCCCTACACCCCCACCCCGCCTCCACAAAGAATAGGAGTGGGCAACGGAAGTCAATTAGCATACAACCTACTGATTTAAACAAGACGCTCTCTTTCATTCAAAGAGGGCGTCTTGTCGCATGAAAGAAAGCCTCTCTTCACTTGCAAGAGAGGCTTTCCTTATTTCCACCTAATGGATAGCTCTTCACGAGAAACGCTATAACGAAGCCTTACCCTAGCCGTCCACTTCACTCCATGTCGTATGGTTCGTTATACTGACTAATAGCTCTCCGCATCCGTTCTCATACGTTACCTCTTCCTTTCCCATGCGTCTTGCGTCTTTGTGACCCGTATCTTTTCTTAGTTTCACCATGGTGAAACGAGTGTCTCATCATGATGAAACCAGTGTCTCTTCATGATGAAACTTGTGTCTCATCACGATGAAACTAACGTTACAAGCGTGTGTAAAGGATGCGCAACACGCTACACGGAATGCGCTCAAACGTATCTAAAAGATGGGAATAAGCCTATCTAAAGAATGGGAATACTACTAGTTGAGAAAGCACATAGGGTGAGATAATGGAAAAACTAGGCTGTCTTTCCCTTCATTATACCCCTAATCTAATGATAAGAACTGGTAACTTCTGATCAAAAAAAACGCCTAATATCACTCATGCACGTCATGCGTACAAGTGATATTAGGCGTCGTTACTCTTGTAAAACAAGTCCTATTGGAGCGCAAAAGTTACACGTAAGACTCCAAGAACTTGATGGTTCCAGACACTTTAACAGTAGTTGCTGTTGCAGGAATAAGCACACTCTCGCCAGCACGGAACGACAAGCTATTGCCTTCCGCATCTGTTATCTCGCCCTCACCCTTCAGTCCGACAAAGATCACAAAAGAGTCTAATTCGCTATAATCCATCGTCATAGGCTCTGTAAGATCATATACCGAGGTGGTGAAATAAGGACAACTAACGAGTTCCACTGGCTCATTCTGGCGTGGTTCGTATTGTGTCTTATAGTCAGGATAGACCGTATAATCAATACACTCAGCAGCCTCCTTAGTGTGTAACTGGCGATAATTGCCGTTCTTGTCTTGGCGTTTAAAGTCGTAAATGCGGTAAGTTACATCGCTAGTCTCCTGTATCTCTGCTAAGAAACAGCCTGTTCCGATAGAGTGGATACGCCCTGCAGGGAGGAAGAATACGTCGCCCTCTTTCACTGGATATTCTGCCAAAGCATTGGTAATGGTGTCATCTTCCACCATTGCTTTGTACTCCTCAGGTGTTATCTGTTGCTTTAATCCACTGCGTAAAGAGGCATTCTCATCACTTTCCATTACGTACCACATCTCCGTCTTACCACGACCTAAACCCTTAGCCTGCGCTTGTTCGTCAGTAGGATGAACCTGAATGGAGAGTTGCGCACGTGCATCAATAAATTTCACAAGCAATGGGAACTCATTACCGAAACGTGCATAATTATCTTTACCGACGAGCTTCTCTTTCAGAGTATCAACCAAGTCGTTTAACTTCCAACCCTTGTATTTACCATTAGAGACGATACTCTCGTTGTCTTTCACGCCTGATACTTCCCAGCTCTCACCCACTTGTTGCTCATCAGAAGATAGGTGCTTGAAAGGGATAATCTTCTCTCCTCCCCAGATGGTAGACTTTAGGAGGGGATTAAACTTAAACATTTCCATACGTTATTATTGCTTATTTTAGTTGTTTTGTTATATGCTTATGAGGCAAAGTCATGTATTTGCTTATGCCTGCAAAGGTACACTTTATTCTCTACATGACCAAAGAATCAAAGTGAAGAGACGATATCTATTGCACTGCACACATGATGATTTAGGTTTGAAGAAGCCTACTTACAACCCCTTTTCACTGCCTTTTCTATGTCATCTGCATTATGACTAATTATATAACCAACATGAACATGTACTCTTAATAACACTCTTTTCTCACTTTTATTTGCTAACTTTGTAGCCAAATGCACAATCAATTCATAGATATAGAACAACTACTTAGGGATCAATCGGGTGAGAAGCATTTCTCATTTGAGGTTCTTCCCCCATTGAAGGGGAATGGTACAGAATCCTTATTCAGTAATATTGCGAAGCTAAAAGAGTTCAATCCGAGCTTTATAAACATAACGACTCACCATAGTGAATACGTATATCACGAGCGTGAAGATGGCTTAATAGAACGTCAACGCATACGTCGAAGACCAGGAACAGTGGCTATTGCTGCTGCTATTCAGCAACGATACGAAATCCCAGTGATACCTCATGTCATCTGTTCGGGGGCTACCAAGGAGGATATTGAGTATGAGTTGCTCGACTTGCAGTTCTTAGGTGTCAACCACTTATTGCTCTTGCGAGGTGATAAAGCACGTGAGGACCGAATGTTCACACCAACGGAAAACGGGCATAGTCACACAACGGAGCTGATAGAACAGGTCAACCTATTCAACAAAGGAGTATTCATTGATGGTTCAGAGATGAAGAATCCAGGTGCACCTTTTACTTACGGCGTAGCTTGCTACCCTGAGAAACATGAGGAGGCACCTAATATTGAAGAGGATTTAAGATACTTGAAACAGAAACAGGAGTTAGGTGCTACGTTTGCTGTCACGCAATTATTCTATGATAACAAGAAGTTCTTTGATTTCGTAGAGCGCGCTAGAAGCATTGGTATTACCATCCCCATCGTGCCAGGAATCAAGCCTTTTGCAAAGCTATCACAGCTTACAATGGTTCCAAAGACGTTCCATTGTGATATCCCAGAAGAGCTTGCTAGTCTTGCAAAAGAATGTAAGACGGACGAAGAGGCACGTCAGCTCGGTATAGAATGGGCTACTCAACAGGTGAAGGAACTCTATGCGCATGGTTTCAATAACGTACACTTCTATACGGTATCAGCCGTAAAGAGTGTGCATGAAGTGGTCAGCCGACTCTTGAAATAAAGCTTATCTCAATAACAGAACATCAAGCAACTAAAGATAAAGAGAGGATGAACTTTTCTGATGTAATAGGTCAAGAGGCTACGAAACAACGCCTCCTACAGATGATAAAAGAGGATCGAGTGCCCCATGCAATGCTCTTCTGTGGTCCAAAAGGAGTAGGGAAAATGGCGCTCGCAATGGCTTTTGCCAACTATCTCCTTGCTGGCGAAGAGGTCGATAACACTGCCTCTCCACTCATCTCAAACGCTATTGCCATGCTTCGGAAGTGGGAACATCCTGATTTACACTTCTCTTTTCCAACCATAAAGTTGCCCAGTATGAGTGGAGACCACCAACCCGTAAGCGCTGACTTCGCAAAGGAATGGCACGAACTCATCATGCGTGGAGCCTATTTCACTATGGCTCAATGGATGAAACAGATGGGTGCTACAACGCAGCAGGCGATTATTACAGGTGCTGAGAGCGATGAGTTATCACGTGTTCTAGCCTTAAAATCAAGTCAAGGAGGCTATAAGGTGTCCATCATCTGGCGTCCGGAACGTATGAATCTCACATCTGCCAACAAACTACTAAAGCTCTTGGAGGAGCCACCGCAGGGCACTATCTTCCTCATAGTATGCGAGGAACCAGAGAAGTTACTAGAGACTATTATCAGTAGAACACAGCGAATTGATGTGAAGCGCATTGATGACAATGCCATAGAACAGGCTCTTATCCATAAAAGGGGGATAGAACCTGATGCTGCACAACGCATTGCACATATCGCACATGGCAGTTGGCTCAAAGCCTTAGAGACCCTCGATACGAGCAACGAGAACCGTGAGTTCCTCAATATGTTCCAAATGCTTATGCGCTTATGTTACCTTCGTAACGTCAAAGACCTCAAGCGCTGGAGTGAAGTAGGTGCTGGTTATGGTCGTGAGAAGGAGCGTCGTATGCTCGTTTACTTCCAACAGCAAGTGCGAGAAAACTTCATCTTCAACTTCAGAAACGCTGAACTTAACTATATGACAATCGAAGAGGAGAACTTCGCCAAGAACTTTGCTCGTTTCATCAATGAGGCAAATGTGATAGAAATTAACGAACTCTTCGAACGTGCCAATCGTGATATTGGTCAGAACGCAAACGCTAAGGTAGTCTTTTATGATGTTGCTCTAAAGCTCATTGTATTGCTGCTCAAGAAGTGAGAAAACCCACCAACAAAAGAGATACAATCAACAATATATATAGGCAGAAATGCCAAAAAGAAAACAAATAGATAGATTTCAATGGACTATAAAGATATGAAATTCAAGGTCTGGCACGGCTGCGATCGAGGCTTATGTCATAAAGGTTGTGGCAGACAAGATCGTCAACTTAACACATACGATTGGTTAGCTGATGTTCCAGGGAACAACCAGACGACCGATCTTGTTGAGGTTCAATTCAAGAACACACGCAAGGGTTACTATCATAACGTCAACAACTTAGACCTAAAGAAAGGTGATGTAGTTGCTGTCGAAGCAAATCCTGGACACGACATAGGCGTCGTTACATTGACAGGTAGGCTCGTTAAGCTACAGATAAAGAAGTCGACAGCAGTCAAGTCACCCGATGATATCAAGCGAGTATATCGATTGGCTAAAGAAGTTGACATGCAGAAGTATCATGAGGCAAAAGCCCGTGAGCACAGAACAATGATAGAGAGTAGGCAGATAGCTAAGGGCTTGGGACTGAAGATGAAGATTGGTGATGTGGAGTACCAAGGCGATGGCAACAAGGCAATCTTCTATTACATTGCAGACGAACGAGTTGACTTTAGACAGCTCATAAAGGATCTTGCAGCTGCTTTCCACGTCCGCATTGAGATGAAACAGATTGGTGCTCGACAGGAAGCAGGGCGCATTGGCGGTACAGGTCCATGTGGAAGAGAGCTTTGCTGTGCTACTTGGATGAAGAACTTCTCGAGTGTCTCCACCACAGCAGCACGTATTCAAGACATCTCTCCGAACCCAACTAAGCTCGCCGGAATGTGTGCTAAGCTCAAGTGCTGCCTCAACTACGAGGTTGACCAGTATATGGAAGCTAGCAGAAAGCTACCAAGTAAGGAGGTATTGTTGGAGACTATGGATGGTGAGTACCACCTCTTCAAGACGGATATACTAAGTGGTCAATGCACTTACTCGACTGATAAGAATCTAGGAGCAAACCTTGAGATAATCAGTGCGGCTCGTGCTAAGGAGATCATAGAGATGAATAAGCGTGGAGAAAAACCTCTCTCGTTGCTTGAAGATGGTAAAGCTAAGCCTGCAAAGAAGTCTGCTGACTTGCTTGCTGGAGCCGACCTCAGTCGTTTCGACAAGGCAAAGAAGCGCAAAAAGGGGAATCAACAACGCAATAACAACCCGCAACAAGGAGGACGCCAACAGCGTGATAACAATCGCAACCAGCGTAACCCACAGGACAACCAACGCCAGAATAACGACAAAAACCGCTATCAACAGAATGGTAATCGCAAGCAGAATAACGTGCGGAAACAGCCCCAAAAGCAGGAAGATGGCGTAACACAAAACAAGAAACAAGAGGACAAGAAGCCTCAACAAACGCAAAGAACACAGGAATGAGGATGAAGGTTTTCACCTTTATATATATAGTGGTACTCGTGCTATGGGGTATGAGTACCACTTCATGTAACGATCCACGCACCTATGACCACTATGAAAGTGTATCGGTAAAGGGCTGGGAACGTAATGATACTCTTACCTTCAACTTACCAAGGCAGTGGGAAGGTAATTATAAGCTAAGCCTTGGGCTTCGCGCTTCGCAAACTTATCCTTATCGCAGTGTGAGCCTAATCGTGGAATCGACTATCATCAATTACAAGCATAAGAAGAAGCAGGAAAAGGTGATAAGAGACACTGTTCATTGTGAGATTATCACCGATAAGGGTATGCTAGCAGGTCAAGATGGTATCAGTAATACGGAGATTCGCCAGCACATAGCGTCTTTCCAACTAAATAGGAACGATTCTCTACACATTACCATACACCATGTCATGAGCAGAAATAGTATTCCTGGTATCAGTGACATAGGCTTGAGATTGCAGAGAAGGTAGCCTCCGTCCTTACCTTGTGGCAATATCATTGATTAAAGGAACGCCCTTTTCCAATCGAGAGGGGCGTTCCTTCGTATCGAAGAGAGGCTTTCCTTGCATCAAAGAAACGCCTTCTTATAATTCAAAATTATGATTATTTCGAGTTGACGAGTTGACTAGGCGATAAGTAAACGAGTTGTTTGTTCTATGGAAAAGAGCACTATCTACTCCCCTCTCCATTCGGAGAGGGGGCGGGGGTGAGGCTTTAAAAAGGGCTACTGAGACTTCTTCTCCCACTTACTGACGTATCAAATTACGTCCAGCATCTATACGAAGGAAGATGAAAAGAAGTAATGTAAAGCCCCATAGTGACGAACCACCATAACTGAAGAAAGGCAGTGGAATACCAATAACAGGCGTTAATCCAAGCACCATTCCTATGTTAATGAACAAGTGGAATAGGAAGATTCCTGCGACACAATAGCCATATACACGTCCAAACTTGAATGGTTGGCGGTCGGCTAAGTACATTAGTCGAAGGATAAGACATAGGAATAACACCAGAACAGACGCTGAACCGAGGAAGCCCTCCTCCTCTCCTACGGTGCAGAAGATGAAGTCTGTGTCTTGTTCTGGTACGAACTTCAACTTCGTTTGAGTACCATTTAGAAAGCCTTTGCCCTGTAATCCACCCGAACCAATGGCTATCTCACTTTGATGCACATTGTATCCAGCACCCGCCAAGTCCTCATCTAGCCCTAAAAGAACATTGATACGCACACGTTGGTGTGGCTGCATAACATCATTCAGCACGTAATCCGCCGAATAGAAAAAGGCTATAGAGCCTAGAGCAAACAAAGCTATATAGAAGTAATGGGCAAAGCGTGTATTCATTGCATTGTATATCAAATACCCAATCACACATGCCGACAGAACCAGCTGTACCCAAACAATATCGAAAGGAATAACAAACTCAGAGAAAAGGAGAGCCAAACCTGTCATACCGAAGATGTATGTAAGTAATAAGCGAGTCTTCCGCTTATCATTAACATATACCCATACCATCACCGAAGAGAATATTTGAACCAGCAACAATACGACAAATTTACCTACAGACGTTGGTGTATCCCATAGCAAAACCTCCTCATATTTAATTCCAACAACGAAGTATATGACCATTGCTAAGCCCATGAAGAGGAAAGAGCCAGGCATTCCTTCACGATACAACATGAGGAAGAAAGACAGATAAACAAGTGCAGAACCTGTCTCACGCTGCCCAACAATACATAACATGGGTAAGAAGATAATGCCACAAGCACCTGCAAAGTGTTTCCAGTTATGGATAGTAAAGCCGTAAGCAGACATAAACTTGGCTATTGCTAAGGCTGTGGCAAACTTAGCAAACTCGGCTGGTTGCAATCGCAAAGGTCCCATAACGATCCATGACCGTGATCCTTTAATGGAGTGTGGATTGAAGATTGTGGCAAAGAGTAGCAATACCAAGAGCCCATAAATGACGTAGGCAAAGGTATCATAGAAGCGGTCGTCCATCATAAGGAGTATAAAGCCTAAACAGATGGAAGTCCCTATCCATACTATTTGCATACCCGAACGACTGGCAAGAGAGAATATCTCGGTGTCGCCATAAGTATAACTGGCACCGCAAACACTCACCCAGCCGAAGCTAAGTAATGCTATATAGATAGCGATTGTCCACCAGTCTAGTGAACGAAGAACGCCCGGTTGCTTATCTGTTGAATAATTACTTGCCACGATTTACATTCTCCTTACGATTCGACTTAGCCTTATCTTGGTCATTGGACTTTATCTTTGGCTTGTCTTTCGCTTTATTATCTTTACTCTTCTGTTGCTTATCTTTGTTATTATCCTTACTCTCTTTGCGTGCTTCTTTAGGCTCCTTAGCTTTGTCCCGTTCCTTTTCACGCAGCTTCTCCTTGCCCTTATCAGACTTATCTTTATCCTTGTCTTTCCCCTTCTTCTCAGTCTTTATCAACTCTTCAGGCTCCACCTTTATAGCAGGCTCGTTCTGTGGTTGCTTCTTCTTCTCCTTCTCCTCAGCCTCTTTTTGCTGTTGGGCTTCCTTGAGTTTAGCAGCTTCTGCCGCCTCTAACTTCTGGTTTACCATCTTTAAAGAGTCCTTTATCTGATTAACGCGTTTGATAGAATCAAGACGAAGAGAGTCTGCTCGAGACAAAGGACGCTTGAAAGGATAAGAGATATGACGCTTCTGAAGGGCGTCAGCTCTAGCTGCGTCACCTGGAGTTAACTTACCATTGATATATTGCTCAATCATCAAAGAACCAATAGGAACACCATAGTCGGCACCAAAACCACCATTTTCTACATAGACTGCAATGGCAATTTTAGGTGTATCAACAGGTGCAAAGCCCATGAAGACAGAGTGGTCTCGACCTCGGTTCTGCGCAGTACCCGTCTTACCTGCAAGTGAGTAGCCAGGGTGAACAGCATGCGCACAGGTACCACCACGTACTGATGACATCATACCAGCTATGACCTCTTGATAAGATCTGACGCTTCCCTTCGTGCGATGGTGCTCCAAATACTTCTTATCAAGTTTCTTTCCTTCAATATGACGGACAATGTGTGGCGTAACATAATAGCCTCGATTAGCTATCGTTGCACCAAGGTTTGCTATCTGTAATGGGGTCAAGTTGACCTCTCCTTGACCGATAGAGATAGAGATAACTGATAATGGATTCCATGTTTTGAAGGCATGATCATAGAACTGCGCATTCGGTATCATACCACGCTTCTCACCGGGAAGATCAATGCCTAACTTATACCCGAATCCCATAGATACCATGTAGTTTCGCCATACAGTCATAGCATCATCAAGCGTTTTATACTTCTTTCTATTGGACAGCATGTGGTAAAGTCCCCAACAGAAGTAGCCATTACAGGATGTACTGATGGCTGGTACAAGAGCTAAAGGTGATGCATGTGAGTGACAACCTACATGTAAGCCCTTAAAGTTAAAACCATGGTTACAAACATAACGAGTCGAATCATTGATGATTCCCTCGGTGTAGTAAGTAACCGCCTGGCTAGTCTTAAAAGTAGAACCTGGTGGATATTGACCCATGATAGCACGGTTAAGTAAGGGTTTAGCAGGGTCTAGCGTCAAATCGCGTTGATACTTACCACGTAACTTACCAATCATCATACTGGGATTAAAGGTTGGTGAGGAAACCATTGCGAGCACTTGACCAGTCTTGGGTTCAATCGCTACTATAGCACCAAGTTTACCTTCCATTAAGCGTTCACCTAAGGCCTGTAAGTCGGCATCAAGTCCTAGTTGAAGGTCGCGACCTGGCTGTGGTCTTTGGTCATACTCACCATTCTTATAACGTCCTTGTATCTGACCATGAGCATCTCGCAAGAGTATCTGTACCCCCTTTCGACCACGTAGATCTTGTTCGTACTCACGCTCTATACCCATCTTACCTATATAGTCTCCAGGCTGGTAATAATCGTCTTCTTCAATATCACTCTGACTAACTTCTGCCACGTCACCAAGCACATGTGCTGCTATAGGACGTTGATATTGTCTGACACTTCTCTTCTGTATATAGAAGCCAGGAAAGCGATAGAGCTTCTCTTGGAAAGCACTAAATTCCTTATCACTCAGCTGGCTCATGAAGAGTTGCTGGGTGAATCTTGAGTAACCAGGGTTCTTGTTTCTATCCTTAATATCGTGTAGGCGCTTTAGGAAGTCGGCCTTCGTTATACCTAAAGCATTACAGAAGTCGAGTGTATCAAGATGACCAGCCATCTCATTAGTAACCACCATGATGTCATAAGCTGGCTGGTTATACACCAACAGCTTACCATTCCTATCTGTGATAGTACCACGTGATGGGAACTCAATCTTCTTTAGGAAAGCATTTGAGTCGGCACTCTTTCTATAGTCGTCACTTGCTATCTGAAGAGCAAAAAGTCGGAGAACATAAATCACAACGATGCCTATTGCAACTGCACTAAGCACTAAGCGACGTTTCTCAAGATCATAATTCTTCATCCTTCTAACGCCTCCTTACGTTCTCAATAACAAGGATTAGAATCAATGTAAGCAATGAACTACCCCCAATACATTCTAACCACTCTAACACATTAAAGAAGCTGAACATCTCTAAAGAGAAGAACACAACATTATAGATAAGCGTTAGGATAGCCGCATACCACGTATATTGGGGCACTCCTAATGTATCCATTCCTGGCTGAAAGTCATCACTACTATCCCTAGGAATGAATGGTTGAAGTATAAAAGGTTGTAAAGCTGCAATGAAGGTAAGCGCACCAGAGGCTACACCTGGCGTATTGGAGAATGTATCTATGATAACTCCCATCAAAAAGCCCCACAACAATATAGCCCACTGGGGATAGTTACGTGGGAATAAGAGAACGAAATATACATATAGTAATGGTGTGGCAACAGCAAACAGATGGATGTGGTTAAGAACAAACACCTGTGCTACTATTAGCACCAAAAACCATAGTAATCGTTTTAAGAAATCTACATTCATTCTCTCTTACCTTATTATATAAAAGAACTGCCAGATGGTTTCTTTCCCACACGGAAGTCCTACTTTACATCAAATAAAAACTCGTTTCTATACCTTACTCACCTTGGTTCGCATTCTGCTCTTCTATTGGCTTGATAGAATCTTGTGCTGCCTTGATAACCTGTCGCTGCTCTCTAATGGATGCATCATCGATGACACAAACATCACGAAGGTTTCCGAAATCGGTTGACAACTCTATGGCTAGACGATAAGAAAGTCCATCCTCAGAATTATAGACATGCTTTATCTTACCGACTAACACACCTGCGGGGAACACAGAAGAGTAACCACTCGTTACAATACGATCGCCTAACTTAAATTTAGCATGACGTGGGACATCATCAAGATAAGCCATATCTGTTGCGCCACCATTCCAATGGAGATACCCAAAGTAGTCTCTTCCCTGAATAGAACAGCTAATATTCGACTTGGAGTTAAGCACAGGAATTACTACAGCATAATGAATACCAGCCATATAGACAATCCCCACAACACCATTACCACAGGCTACTCCCATATCCTTTCTAACGCCATCCCACGTTCCTTTATTTATTGTAATAAAGTTATCTGGTCTATCCAGACTATTGGAAACGACCTTTGCTTGTATCAGACGGAACTTTGAAAGGAAACGATACTGACCACGTAAGAAGGTTGAATCTCTCGTCTTATCATAAAGTTGAGAGGATAGTTCACGTACTTGATGTTCTAACTCCAAGTTGCGTTTAGTCAGTCTTTCATTCACCTCACCCATAGTGAGATAGGACGTAACCTTCGAACTCGCCTCATACGCCAAACCAGCAACATAGTTAGCAGATGTGAACCACACACTGCCCTGATAGTCATTGAATCGGAACAAAAGAACCATACTCAAGACTTCCAGGGCAACGAACAAGAACCAATGCTTGTACCTAGCAAGGAACTCTGTCAGATTGTGCATGAACGATGATTGTTATCTCATTAAGAACGAGAAACGATCTACGTTCTTCAATGCAATGCCTGCTCCCTTAGCCACACTGTGCAATGGGTCTTCGGCAATATGGAATGGAATGTTAATCTTATCAGTAAGTCGCTTATCGATACCACGTAGTAATGCACCACCACCACTAAGGTAAATACCGTTCTTAACAATATCTGCATAAAGCTCTGGTGGTGTATTCTCCAATGCTGAAAGAACTGCATTCTCTATCTTAGCAACAGTCTTATCAAGACAATGTGCAATCTCTTGATAGCATACAGGAACCTCCATTGGGAGAGCTGTAATACGATTAGGACCATGCACAATGTAGTCTTCTGGCGCCTCATCTCCTAGTTCTGTAAGGGCTGAGCCAACATGAAGTTTGATACGTTCTGCCATACGTTCACTGACCTTCACATTATGTTGACGACTCATATATTCCTGTATATCAGCTGTGAGGTCATCGCCTGCAACACGAATAGAGTTATTGCAAACGATACCACCTAATGATATAACGGCAATCTCTGTACTACCACCACCAATATCAACAATCATGTTTCCCTCTGGAGCTTCTACATCTAATCCCATACCAAGAGCGGCAGCCATTGGTTCAAAGATTAGATAAACATCACGTCCATCTGCATGTTCTGCAGAGTCACGAACAGCGCGCAACTCAACTTCTGTGGATCCAGAAGGAACGCCAATTACCATCCTTAATGATGGAGAGAAGAATCGGTTACCACTATGAACCATCTTTATTAAGCCACGCATCATTTGCTCACAAGCAGTAAAATCAGCGATAACTCCATCACGTAGAGGTCGAATAGTACGAATGTTAGGGTGCTCTTTCTCGTACATCATCTTTGCGTCTCCACCAACCGCAATCATCTTATCTGTACGACGATCCAAAGCTACGACTGACGGCTCATCTACCACAATCTTGTCATCACTGATAATGATTGTGTTGGCCGTTCCCAGGTCCATAGCAATCTCCTGGATAAATGAAAATAATCCCATTAATATATGTTTTGTAAGTGTATATTTCTATTTAGAGTATTCCTTCTTGTCAAGAAGTTCCTCTCTTAAAAAGCGACTCTTATATGTTTACTCAGCAACGAACCAAGAGTGAATAGCCGTATCGTAATGACTACTAACACCAAAGGCACGCTCTGCAAACATCTTTCTGTCTTCCACATCTGTTTGTGCTCCTTTCGTATTGAGTACCTGTAACAACACAGGATATTCAGCCTTACTTGGAATGATGACTACATCTTTGAAGTTCTTTGCACCAGCACGAATTAAAGAGATTCCGCCAATGTCTATCTTCTCAATAATATCCTCTGGACTAGCTCCACTAGCAACTGTCTGTTCAAAAGGATACAAGTCTACAATAACTAAATCGATTGCAGGAATATCATATTCTGCCATCTGCTTCTGGTCACCTTCATTATCACGACGTGCCAAAATACCACCAAAGACTTTCGGATGTAACGTCTTTACACGACCACCAAGGATGGATGGATAAGAAGTAACATCTTCTACCTTCTCACATTCATAACCTAGTGACTCTATAAATTCTTGTGTACCTCCAGTACTAAGAAACTTAACCCCTTCGGCATTTAACTTCTTGAGTAAATCCTCAAGCCCATCCTTATGAAAGACCGAGATAAGCGCAGTCTTGATTTGTTTTGTACCAGCCATTGTAAAACATTTTATGGATTTGAATTGCAAAGTTACTAAGTTATAAGCGACTAAGCAACATTTTATCTCAAAAAAAACTAAAACCTATCAACTAATTGTGTAATATCAAATTAGCTACTAGTCTACCGCTTTTAACTACCTCTAACGTTTGATTCCAATAGCATCTAAAATACCTTGGATCTCACTTCCAATCCCTAGTATCTGATCCAAGACGCCATCTTTTGCACCCTTTGCCATATAACGAGCGCAATCGCCTTCGAGCTTTCCTATACGCTGACGTTCAGCCACAGTATAGTCATGACGGGCTATTCTACGACGAATCTTACCAAATTTGTTAACAGCTTTCTTCCATTTCTTTGCTGTATAGTATTGGCTGTTATCACGCAATTCATACGAGAAGTTCTGTAAGTCATTAATAGCTGACTCACGTGTAGAACAGGAACTAACGGACATCGTTGCAGCAACTATTGCTACGCCCATAAGCATAGTTTTAATATTTCGCTTCATCTTTATAACTTCTAATTTATCACTACTTAATGGGACAAAAGTAGAAAATAATAATGAAGATAACAACAAATGATCTTATTTGTTTTCATTCTTTTTCTACTTTTTAACTACCTTTGCTTCATGAATTTTGCATCATCTCTATTACTTTGGTTCGATAATAACGAGCGCCCATTACCATGGCGCGAGACAAAAGATGCCTATGCAATATGGCTTAGTGAGGTCATCTTACAACAGACTCGCATAGCACAGGGTATGGCATATTGGTATCGTTTCATACAACAATGGCCTACTGTCTACGACTTAGCTAATGCTTCTGAGGACGAGATCCTAAAGGCTTGGCAAGGATTAGGTTACTACTCACGTGCAAGAAATCTACATAAAGCAGCCCAACAAGTGGTCGATAGAAAGGGGTTTCCTAAAACTTCCAAAGAACTAAAGGAACTAAAGGGTGTGGGAGAATATACCGCTGCTGCCATTGCCTCCTTCGCCTTTGATGAAGAGGTAGCAGTAGTGGATGGGAATGTTTATCGGGTACTTGCTCGATTTAAAGGTATTGACACTCCTATTGACACGACATCGGGCAAGAAGGAGTTTCAAGAGCTAGCACAATCACTCTTGCCAACACAGAATTCAGCAAGATATAACCAAGCCATCATGGACTTTGGAGCCATTCAGTGTACGCCAACTTCCCCTCATTGCGCAGTTTGTCCCTTATGCGAATCTTGTGTTGCTTATCGTGAACAGCGTATTCAATTATTACCTGTTAAAAGTAAGACGATTAAACAAAAAGAGCGTAAATTGACCTATCTTTACATCCAATACAATAATGAGATTGCTTTGCATCAGCGTGGCGCGGGAGATATATGGCAAGGACTTTGGGAACTACCACAGGCATGTCATCTCACAAAACAGACTGAGAAGGATTGGAAAAAGAATGCTATAGAAGTTTGTAAAGACGTGAAACACGTTCTTACCCACCAAGTTCTTTTTACAAATCTATATTATTGGGCACCACAAGAACGCCCCACTCTGCCTGCAGACTTTATATGGGTTCCTATAGAAAAGATTGTAGAATATGCACTTCCAAGATTGATGGAGATTCTATTGAGTAAGTTAAGTAACAGCAACTTAACACCAGATTGTATGCTTTAATATCAATTAGTAACCCTCAAAACAATGCACATAAGTAAGAAAAGATACCATCTTATAGAAACCCAAAGAACAACAAATGAGATTTATACTAAGGAGAAGAAGTTTCTAATAATAGCCAAAATATAAAGAAGCAAGGGATGAGTTCATGTGTAACAAAGCAATATCTCGTTAACAATGTACCAAGAAATAAAAAAGAGGAAAGCCTTTCTTCAATTTGAAAAGAGCGTTTCTTTGATGTGAAAAGAGGCTCTCCTCATCTCAAGAAGGGCGTCTACTTGTTTTGTTTAAATACATAAATCAAAAACAGAAGATTGTTTGAACCCAAATTACTGATGATAGAAAGCTGATTTTAAGAGCATTAGTGGCATATTAAAACATTACTTAAGTATTATACTACCAACAGCCTATTAAAAGTGATAGGAGTGGATAACACTCCTTTTCATGAGCCGAATTCTTCAGGAATTAAGTATTGACAACATAACATAGGACTTAGTATTTCCTCGAGAATTTGCCTTATGCTAACACATTTAATTACCCCTTACTCTTTCTTTCCAAAGTTCCCTTCGATGCGCAGTTGATGGGCTACAAGGAATGGAAAAACGCAGACAACCATCACTATAACAAAGAACCAACGATAGCCAACAGCCTCTGCTAAGGCTCCAGCAAATAGTCCTGGTAGCATCATGGAAAGCGCCATGAAGCCTGTACACAAAGCGTAATGACTAGTCTTATGCTCACCTTGACTGAAATAAATCATGAATAGCATGTAGGCACTAAAGCCAAAGCCATAACCGAAGTTCTCAATAAATACAGCAATACTGATGGCAACAATGCTATCTGGGAGCATGTAAGCCAAATAAACATAAGCAATATTAGGTAAAGTGATTGCTGCTGTCATTGGCCACAACCAGCGTTTCAAGCCATCACGACTAATCATCATTCCGCCAATAATACCACCTAATAGAAGTCCAAAAACACCTACAAAACCATTCACTGCACCAAATTCTATCTCTGATAATGCTAATCCTCCTTTAGCAACTGGGGCTTGCAAGAATATCTGAGAGATGGGAGTAATTAAGGCTTCTGGCAAGCGAAAGAGAAGAAGAAAGGCTATCGTTATTAACGATTGGTCTTTTCGAATGAAGGAAATAAACGTGCGACCAAAATCTAAAAGGAGTTGGGACTTTGAGACGCTGACCTTATCTGTATCTTCTGATGGGTTTGGAAGAATAAAACGATGGTACAAAGAAAGACCAATAAACAATGCTGTAAGACCATAAAAGACTAATGCCCATGAAAGTTGAATGCCCATCATCTTATGTAAAAGGCCTGCTAAGGCTATCAACCCACCCTTCCCAGCAAGCATAGATATGCGATAGAAAGTTGAACGAATACCCACAAAGAAGGCTTGATCGTGCTGATTAAGTCCCATCATATAAAACCCATCAGCTGCAACATCGTGTGTTGCACTACTGAAAGCCAGTAACCAAAAAAAGCAGATAGAGCCTTGTAACCATAAAGATGTATTCACGGTGAAGGCAACTCCAGCAAAGGCAGCGCCAATAAGGAGCTGCATAACGACTATCCACCAACGTTTCGTCTTAATCAAATCGAGGAAAGGACTCCACAAAGGTTTGATGACCCAGGGAAGATATAGCCATGAAGTATAGAATGTTACTTCGGCATCTGACAAGCCTAACTGCATATAGACTTGGATTGATAAAACGGTCACAGCTATGTAAGGGAGCCCTTCCGCAAAATAGACCGAAGGTATCCATGCCCATGGAATAATCTTTCTTTCAGCTTTCAATGTGCTTATTCTCTTTTAATGTAAATATCTGCTAACGAGCACAAAGATACACAAAATTAATGAGAATACATAGTGATAGGCTTTTGTAATTACATTGCAAAAACCAATAATCATGATAGATTGGTAATAGATTATCCCTTACATTTTGATTAGCAATAGGCGTTTTAAAAACGAAAACAGCGCAAGACTATTCATACAATAGCTACAACTGTCTTACATTAGATGTTCGTTAGGAGGAAAGAATACTAATCGTTCATTCCTAGGTAATATTTCCGTACACATAGTAAGATTATCCAATTCTCTGCTGAGAAAGTTCTAATTCGCTTATAAGACAATTCAAATTCGCTTATAAGAGAATTTATCTTCAATTATAAGTACTGATTATCAAGAAGTTACAAAAGTCATGTTTAACACAAAAGAAAGGTAAAAATAATAAATATTTCATAGAACGATATGGTTAAAAGAAATATTGGGTAAAGTGCAAAATCCAGCAAAGGCTTATACAAAAACAAGAGTTAGGTAATATGCAAAGAAGTAATTTTGCCTTCACTACTATCATTCTTTTATTATTTACAACCAGCTGATAAAGGGATTATTAATTTAAATTTTAAAAGTGATTGCAAATGGTATTAAAATTAAATTAGGGGTTTTATATAAAATACTTAAACTCATACTCTGACATAAGTAATGTATATGAAGCCCTGCCCAACAAGTTGATTCACACATAAAACAGACTATTCTGAAAGAGAGTAAATCGAAAAAGGGCAATAGTCATAATGACTATCGCCCTCATAGATATTGATTGTTTCAGATATTACATACCTAAAGCCTTCTTTGCATTCTCATTGTTTGGATTAACCTTTAATACCTTCTGGAAGTACTCGTCAGCTGCTGCCTTATTTCCTTTCTTTGAGTTGTAGAAACCAAGACCATAGTAAGCACCCTCTAAATAAGCTTTACTATCTTCATCAAGATTTGGCTTAGCTTCCTCGAAAGCAGCAACTTTTTGGTAGATAGCAGCCACTTTATCAGGGTCATTCATCAGTTGGGCTACATTTGCTTGATTCAACCATACCCAGTCAGAGATTGATGGGAACTTTGTTACCATCTGCTCATATACATCAAAAGCCTTCGCTAACACAGCATTCTTCGCAGCACGATCTGTAATACCTTCAGCCTTTGTTACATAAGTATTGGCAAGTGATGCCCAATCATTATTGGTTGCTTTCTTACTCTTTGAAAGATAATCCTGCTGTACTTCAAGAGCCTTATCATCATTGCCCTGAGCTACATAGATTGCAGCAAGAGTCTTCATTGGCTCTAGGTTATTAGCATCAAGTTCGAGAGCTTTATTAACAGCTGCAATTGCTTCATCATACTGCTTATTACCACAGAGAGCCTTCGCATATATGTCATAATCATTTGAAACCTTCTTACCCTTACCTGCAAACACAGCATTTGCGAAGTTAACTGCTTGTGGATAGTCCTTTAACTCAACTGCAGCCATCATAGCAATACGACTGAGATACTCGCTACCAGGGAACTTTGTTAGACCTTGCTTTGCTACATCCAAGGCTTTGCTATAATCTTTGGTGATATAAGCAGCAAAACCATAGTTATAGAAGTTATCTTCTGACATGTTGGCAGGATTAGCCATATTATACCATTTCAAAGCCTCTGCATACTTACCATCATTAAGCATAATCTCTGCGGCGGTAGCTTCAACAGGATAATCTGGCTTTATTTTACGAAGTTCCTCCAACTTTGCAACAGCAACCTTTGCATTCACATGACGATATACCTTAGCATAACGCTCGTAAGCCGTTACATTCTGTGGATCAAGGCTGATTGCAGTCTGATATTCTGCTGCTGCTGCACCTGCATTACCAACAGAATCCTTCAAGGCTGCAATATCACCACGAAGAATATAAGCCAAAGCGCCATTAAACTTCTTATTATCAATCACGCTCTGTGCTATCGCTGAAGCCTGATCATAATTGTGCTGTAAAAGGTAAACATTACCCAAGGCAACCATAGCTTCCTCATTCTTTTTGAAACTCTTCTGATACTCCTTGATGAGATCCTTAGCAGCCTTTGGATCATTAGGTGCTGCTTCAAGAGCAGCAACAATAGGCTTTAAAGCCTCGGCATAATTAACCTCCTGTGCCATTGCTGGAGATGACATAACCAACATCAAAGCTCCAGCTACCAAATATTTCTTTGTTTTCATAATTCTCTCTTTTAAATGTTTAATACGAATGAAATCTATCCTTAAGATGTATGTTAAACGATATGGTTTAAGTGAAATTGCTTATAAGAAATTAATATAACCATTTATAAAAGATGATAACATTTATACAACTAATAAAAGATAATCATCCTAATAATAACATTAAACTAATCAAACTGCAATTTTTATTATTCACCTAACTTCTAACAATCGCTTAGTTCCTATCAAAATTTAGCCATTTATTGAGTCTTAACTTCGACTTCTCTGATGTTTATCTGACCACGGTAAGGAAGCAAACCAGCTTTAAAAATAATCTTTTGACCAATAGGATTAGTCACAAAGTTTGCAAATGCCCAAGGCAAGGCCTTATGAGGATCAGCTACAATAGCATAAATTGTTCGAACAAACGGATATCTACCATCTAAAAGATAAGCCTGATAGGGTTGCCAACTATTGCCTGGCTGTGCTATGGTCGCCTTTGAGAGTCCAACCACAGTTATATTCTTATTAAATGTGGTGTTGGTTGAGTCTCGATGATCATTTAACCAATTGGAACCAATAACACCTATAGCATTGGGAGTCTTATGAACATAATCAACAACAGACTTACTATTGCTTGCTGCAACAATGTTCGCACTCTTGATATTTTTTCCACCTAAAATGGAGTCGACTACATAATGTAAAGTAGCTGAAGCCTTATTGTCAAAAACAACTTCAATATTACCTTGATTGTTCTTAGGATTCAACTGCTTCCAATTTGCAATCTGTCCGCTGAGAATCTTCTTCACATCATTAACCGTCATACATGAATCATTATTTGCACGATTAACAATGAAAGCAATTCCATCATATCCTATTGGAAAAACTTCTGGAATAGGACCTTTCCCTCGTAATATAGCATCTTCTCCTTTTGTCAAAGCATGTGAGGTAAAGAAGAGATTAACCTTCTGATCGAGGATCAGTTTCATACCCGTATTATCGTCTGTATATATAGGCAATAAGTGGGTTTGTGGGTAACGGAACTGATACGTCTGCAACAGCTCCTCAATAATAGGACTAAAACTTTCGTCAGAGGCGAACTTAATCGTCCCTGACGTCGGTGTATCTGTTCTGCCATCTTTAGCTCTCTTCTGTCCACAAGAGGACAGAAGAAAACTAAGACTAAGCATCAATCCTACTATGATGTAGAATCTGGATCTTTTCATATAATTTGCTTTTACTGCAATTTGAACGTAATAGGTAGAGTGAACCAAACGTTTGCAGCTTGACCGTTATTCATACCTGGATTCCACTTCGGCATGCTGTTCACAACACGAAGAGCTTCACGATCGAGTGATGGGTCTACGCCACGAACAACTTGAGCTTGACTAACACCACCATCACGTCCTACAACGAACTTAACGATAACACGACCTTGAATACCATTCTCTGCAGCAACTGCAGGGTACTGAAGGTGAGAGCTCAACCATGCGTTAACATTACCCTTAAATGAAGGCATCTGCTCTGCCACTGTAAAGATCTTGTTTTCAACCTCTTCTTTTGGCTCTGGTTTTGGAGCCTCAACAACAGGTTTCTCAATCTTTGGCACAATCTGCTCAGGAGTAGCTACGGTTGTACGAGCTGCAGTTTCAGTACGATTATCCGTACCTTCCTTCGTCTCAACACCGACAGCTTTGGTCTCCTTATTCATCTTGACCATAGGTGGCATCTCTTCCTTTACATCCTTATCATCCTTGATGACAGGGGCTGTAAACTTAACAGTAGCACGAGTCTCAGGAACAACCTTTTCAGGTTCGATTTTCTTTGGATCTGGCTGCTTCTGCTGTTTCTTACGTTCAGCTTGCTCCTTCTTTGCTGCCTCAAGAGCAGCTAATTCCATCTTAGCTGCATATGCACGTTGAGCTTCTAAGTCATCATTGTGCTTCTTGATCTGGTATGCTAAGTAACCACCACCGAGGAATGCAGCAATAAGCAGAATAGCTAATGCTTTGATATTACGCTGCGAAACAGACTTACGAAGCTTATATGCACCGTATTCCTTATTCTTTTCAGCGAACACCATCTCGACCCATTTAGGATCGTATAGATCTATTTTTGCCATTGTTCTTCTTTCTTTAATTGTTTACGAATCAGTGATTAAGCCTTAATACCCTTCTTGGCTAAGAGAGCCTTGTCTTGGTCTGTCAGCTTGTCAATGACGTAAGTTCCAATGTATGAAATCTGCATTTCATCGAGGATGTCAACCAAATGACGATAAGAAGCTTTATCAGTCGGTTTGATAATAACAGTCATTGTAGATACCTTCTTGCCATTAATCATACCACCCTTTATTTGAGCAATCTCAGACTGATAAACACTATCTGGATAAGCAGCTGGGTTCTCAGCTTTCTTACGATCCAATTCTTTCACAGCAATCTCCATATCTTGATATGGGAGTGAAATAGCCTCACCTGTTGAAGGATCACCTACTTGCTTATGCTGGAGAACGTATCGGATACCCTTAGAAGTATTGCTCCAATCAGCAGCATGCAGCCAATTTGCGTTATCATACTCTGGTTTACCATTACCATAGAAAATCTTGTCCCCATCGGCAATGTAAATCGTAATAGAGTGTGACTCTTTGGCCTCATTCTTCTTGGTATCATCCTGAATCTTATCATTACTTGGCATAGTCAACTCCATAGTTGAAGGCTTGCTAAGTGAGGTACAAAGCATGAAGAAGGTTATAAGCAACATAAGCATATCCACCATAGGCGTAAAGTCTACGCGTACAGTCATCTTCTTCTGCTTACCGCCTCCGCTTTTTCCTGTTTCCATCATATCCATGTCTTAGACCTCCTTTTACTTACCAGCTGCCTGAGCAGCCTTTTTAGCGTCCAACTGTGTGATCATGTAGTAATGGCTCTCATCCATATCTTGGAGTTCGCTCATTACCTTCTTAACCGTTCCATAAGGAGAGTTTCCATCAGACTTGATAGCAAGTCTAACTTTGGGATTCACCTGGCGGGCTGCGTTAACCCACTGCTGAAATTCTGTCATCTCCTGTCCCTGGATACTATCGAGAGGGATTCCCATCTTCGGGAGTTCTTTGCTACGCTCAGCTGCAGGCTTAGAAAGATATGCAGCCAACTTATCAAGTGGAGTACCAAATGTAGACTCTGCCATGAATGTTTTCTTCATTTTAGGAGTCAAATCTGGTGCCATCTGGTCTATAATCTGACCAAGCTCATTTGTATTATCGTAGCTCATAAACACCTGACCTTCGCCAGTTGGTGTTCCATTAGGTCCTTTTTGAGGACTAACGAGAATGGTTAGGACGCCGTTCTCTGGCACCTTCATCTCAGACACAGAACCTGGAGTATTTACCTTCACTGGCTCATTCTTAACGAATGTAGAAGTCAACATAAAGAAGGTAAGCAACAGGGTCATAACGTCTGACATAGGCGTCATATCAATCCAAACGTCGCTCTTCTTAATTTTTACTTTACCCATAGTGATAAATATTTAAAGGGTTAGCAAAAATTAAGCCTCGTCTGTGTGGTTTGCTTCGTATGTCTGAGCGATAGAATAACCAACCTCGTCGAGGGCATAAGTCAACTTATCAACCTTATTAGAGAAGAAGTTGTAAGAAACTACTGCACACCATGATGTACCAATACCGAATGCAGTATTGATCAACGCCTCAGAAATACCAGCAGAAAGAGCAGCAGAGTCAGCGCCACCACCTGCAGACAAAGCAGAGAAAGACTTGATCATACCAGTTACAGTACCGAGAAGACCAGTAAGAGTACCAAGTGTAACCATCGTTGCGAGGATTGGGAGGTTCATTGTAAGAACTGGCATCTCAAGCTGAGTTGCTTCCTCATGAGCCTGCTGAATCTTTGCAACCTTCTGTGCCTTCTTAAGATTAGCATTAGCACCTGTTTCCATGTCCTTATAAGCATTCAAAGATGCCTTAACGACGTTTGCAACAGAACCCTTCTGCTGATCGCAAAGCTGATTAGCCTTTGCAAGATCATTAGCATTAAGAGCAGCCTTAATGTTTGCTACGAACTTTGGAAGAGAACCCTTACCAAATGCTGTCTTCAAAGCCATCCAACGCTCAATAGACATAGCAAGTACTGAGAGTAAGAGAGTGTGGATTACAGGAACGACGACACCACCCTTAAAGATAGTACCCCAAACGTCTGCTGGGTTTTCACGTGCTGCTCCATCTTGGAAGTGCATATCATTACCGAACCAAGTAAAGAACAATGTGAATGCAACGATAGCGCAAACGACGATAACCCAGAATGCACCTCTAACTCCTGTGAAGCCCTCAGATTTCTTCTTTGGGGCTGCTTTTTGTTGTGTAGTTGCCATAATTTGATGAAATTTTAATTTTTAGTTATTAATGAATTAAATTGTTAATATCTTTCTGATTTTTAATTGTTTGTGTGAGACAATGCCATTAGATACGTGTCACAGCATCATCTTATTTCCGCAAAGATAACAATTAATGAGGAACTAAAACTACGATTAATAACATTTAACAATTATAGTTATATAGTTTCTAACCTTGCTTTCTTACGATTTAATCAATTACTATTTCAGTTTCAACAAGACCTCCTTTATGCGTGAAAGAGCTTCAATGATATTGTCGTCACTGGTCGCATAACTCATTCGAAAGTAATCAGGCGAACCAAATGCATCACCAGCTACTGTTGCGACATGACCTTCTTCGAGAAGATACAAAGCAAAATCCGTTGAATTATTAATTACATGCTTTCCGTCAGTCTTACCAAAGTAACTTGAGCACTTAGGAAATAAATAGAAAGCCCCTTCTGGAACGTTTACCTCTAATCCTGAAACCTCCTTTGCCAGAGAAACTATTAAATCACGACGACGCTGAAAAGCCTCGCGGAAATCTTCTACACATCCTTGATCACCTTCATAAGCTGCTAGAGCTGCCATCTGACTAACACTGCTTGTACCAGAAGTATACTGACCTTGCAATTTATTCAAACCTTTGATTATCCACTCAGGAGCAGCTACCCACCCGAGCCTCCAGCCCGTCATGGCATACGCTTTGCTAACACCATTACAAATAATCGTGCGTTCCTTCATCCCTTCACAGGCGGCAATACTTGCATGACAACCTATATAATTAATGTGTTCATATATCTCATCCGAGAGAACAAAGAGGTCATTATGTTCTAAAACTATCTTTGCCAACGCCTCCAATTCTTCCTTTGTATAAACACTACCAGTGGGGTTACTTGGGGAACATAGTATGATGAGTTTCGTTTTCGATGTAATAGCAGCTTTCAACTGATCAGCTGTTACCTTGAAATCTTGCTCTATCCCTGCAGGAACAATGACAGGTTCTCCACCCGCCAACTTTACCATCTGTGGATAACTTACCCAATAAGGAGCAGGAATAATAACTTCATCACCAGGATTAACAAGAGCTAAGATTGTATTACAAACGCCTTGTTTTCCACCCGTACCAACAATTACTTCAGATGCAGAATAGTTGAGGTTATTTTCACGTTTGAGCTTATTTGCTATCGCCTTACGCAAAGAGAGATAACCAGGAATAGGTGAATACTTTGAAAAATTATCATCTATAGCTTTCTTACCAGCCTCTTTCACATGATCTGGAGTCATAAAATCGGGTTCACCAACACTCATATTAATAACGTTAATACCCTGTGCCATCATCTCATTACTACGCTGTGACATTGCCAACGTTGCTGATGGTGCTAGTCGATTCAGACGATCTGATAGTTGTGCCATATATATAATCTTGCCTAATGAATATCGAATACAAAATTACGCATTATTGTTCTTATAACGTAATTTTTCCATCTTTATTTCATATAATTATCGTTTTCACTATCGTTTTGATAATTATCATCAGATACTTGGGGACAATGATTATACACGTTTGTATAATTTGTTATACAAACGTGTAGAACTCTTTATACACACCTGTATAATATGACACATTAACTTTCTGATGAACTCTTCCAATTTAACTAGACAACTTTTTGTTATATTAGCAGAATAAGCAGACTGTCTTTTTTGTAAGTCTACTTGAAAGCTAGACACAAGTTGAAAGCCATACTGTAAAGATAGACGTAAAGAGGAAACACACCTTATCATATATATAGCTCAAATAATTTCTTTATGCTTTACTTGTAAGAATGAGAAAAAAGTTGAACCTTTGATGTCACAAAAACCTACTTATTACGTATTATAAGCAAAGACGAAAAGAAGTCATGACCATCAACGAGTACAAAGAAGAGGTGAAGCTGGTACGACCACAGATGCTCGCCATTGCCCGTAACTATCTAAAGGACAATGATGAGGCAGAAGATGCTGTGCAAGACGTACTACTGAAGCTTTGGCAACTAATTGACACGCTACATCTCCCGATGTCTCCTCTCGCTTCGGTACTGTTGAAGAACCATTGCATTGACATTCTTCGCCGACATCACTACACAACTGAAGTGAATGAAACCATTCCTAATGAGGAGGAAAAAGCCGACGAACGATACGAAAAGGTAATTGCTCTCATTGACACATTACCTACAATGCAGCAAACTATCATGCGACTGCGGCACATGGAGGGAATGGAGATTAACGATATTGCCAAACTCACGGGCAGTAAGGAAACTGCGGTAAGGAAAGCTCTAAGCCGCGCTCGCCATGCTATTAAGGATCAATTTCTAAAAACTGAATGGGAATGAACAAATACGAAGATATAAAACAACTGGTAAGTCGCTTCATGGAAGGGGAGACTTCACTTGACGAGGAAAGACGACTCTACGATTATTTTAGATACGAGAAAGTGACAGCAGATCTACTTCCTCTGAAAGAAATGTTTTGTTCGATAAGTACACTCATGGAATCCAAACAGAAGGAAGTGCATCAGAAGAAACAAGCAACGTTTATCCTCCTTCATAGGAAACTGATAGGTATAGCTGCTTCAATAATCATTTTATTGGCAGTTGGAAGTATGGTATGGTATGCTCAACGGCAAGATTACTGCGAAGCATACATCTATGGCAAACACATCACTGATCCACAACAGGTAACAAAAGAGATTATTGGAACGCTACAAGACTTGCAACAAGAAGATGCTACCGACATAGATGATCAGTTGCACGACATCTTTCATCAATAAATAGAAACTAATAAAGTAAACGTTATGAAACAACGATTATACTTGATATTACTACTGATGTTTACCTCACTTTGCATTCATGCACAGCAAGGTCTGAATGTTACTCCTCTCTTTCAAGGGAAGATAGTGCCTCATGGTGATTTAATTGATGTGAGAGCAAAAGGAAGAGCTATCAGTAAGTATAAACTTGATTACTATCATAGCATTCGCTTCAAAGCTTCTGAACAGCAACGTGCAACAGTATTCGAACTGGTTGAACGAGACCATAAGAATGCTATTGGAGCAGAACAAACTATGAAGAAGGGAACCTTCACTCTCATTCTCGCCTTACCTGCGCAAGGAGCATTACACAAATACCTCTGTTATTTAACACAACAAAGAGGGCGCACACTTACCATCACATTAGTTTATATGGAAGGAAAGGTTTCAAGTATAACAGAACTTAAAAAATTAATACAATAATATCAAAGCTTATGAAAACTATCTTACTTAGCATGTTGCTAGCATACAGCTCATCAGCTCTCGCATCCGTAAGTATCAATGACACACTAACGATTGAAGAAGCACGACAAGTAAAGATTATCACAAACGATTCTCTACAACATATCGAGGTGCTGGGGAGTAAGAATAATCCCACTTACCGATACGTGAACACCATTCAATTGGTGGATAGCAACTACGTGAGCACTTCGTCAATCAATGAGAAATCATGGGATTTCTCTATTGCAGGGTTTAATAAACCTAAGGATAGCAGCCGCACACTAGAGTTTGCTACTCGATTAGCTTTCGGTTTCAACAGTGCGCCTGGGATTCCTCATGCTGCAGATATACAACCTTTCAAGTCATGGGAGATATGGTGGATTATTGCTGATTGGGTATATAAGCCATGGCGTAGCAATCATAAATTTTCTGTAGGAGTAGGTGTTGACTGGCGCAACTATCGCATTACGGGCAATCAACGATTTGTAAAAGATAACAACGCAGTGTCACTTACCAGCTATCCCACAAATAGTAGTCCTAAGTTCTCACGCATTAAGGTCTTTAGTGTTAACTTCCCAATTACCTATCAGTATGATGGGAAATACTTTGGTTTCACTCTTGGACCAGTTATAAATCTCAACACATATAGCAGTTTGAAGACTCGTTATAACCTCAATGAACATAAGATAGAAGACGAAAACAGTGGTATTCGCGTGAAGCCTGTGACCATTGACTTTATGTGTTCTGTCAACATTAATGGCGGTCCTGACTTCTATGTGAAGTATAGTCCATGCGACTTAATGCGTAACGGATATGGACCAAAGTTCAAAACTCTCTCATTCGGTATCTTACTTCGTTAACACCACGAACAATCTCAGACAAACAAAAAGCTTCGAAAGCTATAGGCTTCCGAAGCTTTTTTATCTCTTAGCGATTATAAAGGTTTATAGGTGCAAGTCATGCCCCATACGATCACGCTTTGTCTTTAAATAACGATAATCGAACTTATTAGGAGCTATCTCGATGGGCACGTTCTCCGTAATCTCAAGTCCGTAAGCCTCAAGACCGACACGCTTTGTGGGGTTATTCGTCATCAATCGCATCTTATGAACACCTAGATGGCGTAGCATCTGAGCCCCACAACCATAATCACGCTCATCTGGTCGGAAGCCAAGATGTAAATTAGCTTCAACAGTATCAAGTCCTTCATCCTGCAACTTATACGCTGCTATCTTATTCATCAGACCGATACCGCGCCCCTCTTGTTGCATATAGATGATAACCCCCTTGCCCTCTTTTTCTATCATTTCCATTGCTTTATGGAGTTGTTCCCCACAATCACAACGCTTACTGCCAAGAATATCTCCTGTCGCACATGACGAATGAACACGAACAAGAATAGGCTCATCATCCTTCCAAGAGCCCTTTATCAGCGCCATGTTTTCCAGCCCATTAGCCTGACGGAAAGGTATCAATCGGAACGTACCATACTGTGTCGGAAGTGCCACCTCATCGCCTACTTCAATGCTAGACTCCTTCTTCAATCGGTAAGCAATGATATCTTTTATACTGATAATCTTCATTCCCCACTCCTTAGCACGCTTCTGAAGATCAGGCATACGAGCCATAGTTCCATCTTCATTCATAATCTCCATCAACACACCAGCAGGGAAACAACCTGCGAGTTTACAGAGATCTACAGCTGCTTCGGTATGTCCAGAACGGCGTAAGACACCATTGTCTTGAGCATAAAGAGGGTTTATATGACCTGGACGACCAAAGGTTTGAGGAGTTGAATTAGGGTCTGCCAACGCCTTAATGGTTGCAGCACGATCATGTGCAGAAACGCCAGTTGAGCATCCTTCCAACTTATCCACTGTCACCGTGAAAGGCGTTCCTAACATAGATGTATTATCAGATACTTGATGTGGCAAGTCCAACTCATCAGCCCGAGAAAGAGTTACTGGCACACATAAGACACCACGAGCATTCTTCAACATAAAGTTTACTTTCTCTGGTGTTATCATCTCTGCCGCCATGATAAGATCACCTTCATTCTCGCGATCTTCATCATCTACGACTATAACAAACTTTCCTTCACGGAAATCCTTTAGTGCATCTTCGATGCTATTAAGTTTAAACTCTTCCATATCTTGTTACTGATTATTATTGTTTTCTATTCTCAACACCCATCCTCCATGCGCTTCAATCTCTGCTATAATCTCGTTATTACAGGTCGTAATTGTACGTAAATCATTATAGAGACGGAGCCTGAAACGCCACATTCTTATATAGAAGAATATACCTGCGGGGACGATGATTGCCGAAGTTATGTTCATCCATCTGCGATCAAACGGACGTGTATGTGCTTTAACTGCAAGGATCGGATACTTATTTAAAGAGGTGAGGATTACTCTGTTTCGAGTATTTCCTAATTCCTCAATAATGCTCTCCAACTCTGCATTAATATTCTCAATAGTATGATCGGCATGGTAACGGAAGAACACTTTAACCACATTTGGCAATGCTTTAAGGTTGCGCGACTGAGAGTAACGGGCTATCTTTCCATTCATACTCCTCAATTGCTCGGCTATCTTTATATAGTCTGGATCATTGATAATAACCTCTTTGCTTGCTATACTACGCTTGATACGCAAGCCAAGCATACGCCTCAAAACATTCCTATAAGCGTCAGCATTGAATACTGCCGAATCATTATTTGCTTTATAAGTAAAGAATGCTGCCATCGGAACTAACACTGCCATTGATAGCCCGCGACCGAACCATATAGCCCAATCTCCCTGTCGGGACATGCGGTAACCAGTGTTATCAAGGATGTAATAAACGATGAATACCAACACACTCACTATAATTGGTATTCCCAAACCACCCTTTCGGATGATAGCACCCAATGGTGCGCCGATGAAGAAGAAGACGATACAAATAAGCGAAATAGTAAACTTGTTGATAAATTCTATCTCATGTTGTCGTATCATCTTATCGCCATCGCTGGTGATCATAGACTTGAAGTCGAGGTCGCTAACCTCCTGTTGAACGGTCGACAAAGCCTGATCTACGATCAGTCGTCGTTGATCAGCTGGAAGCCTCTTATATAATGAATCGATATCGAACTTCTTGTTATCTGCTATCTTAATAGCCTGCTTCTTATCCGCAGAAGATAGTTTGGGAACAGGGTAATAAAGCGATTGTGCATCTTTGTAATAAGCCTTTCCTACACTGTCATATACATGCACTAACGAGTCCTTGTCATGGCTTATCTTCTCCAGACTCTTCGTTCGCGCATCACTCGAAATACCTGTAGCATCAGTCAAATTAAAGTCTCCGTCGAAATCTAAGACTATATGTTTATGGGCGAAAGTTTCCCTTCGGTAAGGTACACTCGCACTATTTCCCATCTCTTGCGAACGCATGTTCTCAAACCATTCACCACTCCATAAGTTCAAGACAAGATGCTTCTTTTCAGCCGTAGACTGCAACATCCCAGAGTCTGCAAGGATGATTGCTTGATCCTCATAACTATCTGTCATGCGATACACCATTATATTATAAAGGTGTCCACTCTTCATGTCTTTTCGCTCAACATATAGATTCGTCTGTGGGATACCATCGTAGAAAACACCCTCAGGGATCTCTAATTCAGGACTTTTATGCCGCATAGAAATAAGCAGTTGAGCCATATTCTTCTGTGCCATAGGACCTATATTGTTTTGGAAATAGAATGAAGCTCCGGCGATGATAACGCTTATCACGATCAGACCACGGAATGATTGAATCAGAGAAATACCTGCCGATTTGATCGCAGTAAGCTCCGAACTCTCACCAAGGTTACCGTATGCTATCAGTGAAGAGAGGAGGATTGCAAGTGGAAGAGCCTGTGGAACCATCATCAAACTCATATACCAGAAGAACTGTCCGAGCACCTCCATCGACAGTCCCTTACCTATCAAGTCATCCACATAACGCCATAAGAACTGCATCATCAGCACGAACAAACTGATAAAGAACGTTCCTGCGAAGAGCATACCAAACTGTTTGGCGATGAAGATATCTAATTTCTTGATACGAAACATGTACTGTCTTAGGATTGTTTACTGCTTTTATTTTCCTTGCAAAAGTACATAAAAATATCAGAGTAAAGGTCTTTTTTAGTATTTTTATTCTTTTCTCAAAGCCATCATAACGGCTTCTAAAAACGGAGTTATAACCCATCAACATTGTTATCAGTCACTAACCGCAATTTAAAAGAGCCTTTCCTTACAGAAAGGAAATGCCCTTCTCACATCGAACTAGGCGTTTCTTCAATTCAAAGAGAGGCTTCCTTCGATGTCAAGAGAGGCTCTCTTCAATGCAAGGAAACGCCCTCTTCAAATCAAGGGAACGCTCCCTTGGCTTGCTAATGCTACTACTTACTTCTTCTATCAACCTCTATCAGCATTCTTCTTCATCGATCATTAGCATTAGACAAAAACCTTATCAGGATTATAAAAAAGTTGAATAACATTTGTAAGTATCATTTTTTTTCTATACCTTTGCAACCGCTTTAGAACACTAAGGCACGTTGGATGGCGGGATAGCTCAGCTGGTTAGAGCGTCGGATTCATAATCCGGAGGTCGTGGGTTCGGGTCCCACCCCCGCTACAAAGATGGGAGTTACAGATTGTTCTGTAACTCTTTTTTTGTTGAAGTAAGGATGAGTACGAATGTAGCTACGGGTTAGGGAGCATCAAATTCACCTTTTTATATAGAAGAGCTTATCGAACAACAAGTACACGAGGAAGCATCTACAATTATGTAAAAAACATGCGAAGAGTCTTTGTCATGTCGTTGTTTTTTTTTAATTTCGCAGAGTTTTAGTTTTTAATAGATAGTGGTTAAAGAGGAAACAACAATCACTCAGGGCAGAACCAAAGCCTCTATCCATCTAATAACCTATAAGATATAACCATAATGAAAAGATTTCTTCTGTGCATAGCAGTACTGAGTTTTTACGTTAACTTGCATGCAAAAGTTGTCATAACAGGGCAAGTTACTGACGAAACAACATCCCCTATCATTGGTGCCGTAGTCAAGTTGGTCACTCAAACAACGTTAATTACACAGACAGTAACCAACAATGAGGGTTTATTTAACCTTACAATGGAGGAGAGCGATGGGCACAAAGAACTCATCATAACCTATATGGGATATGCTGATTATCGTGTATCTCTGGAGAACACACAAAGGAATACAGACCTTGGAAAGATTCAACTGACTCCTTCCACACAAGAGTTAAAAGGTGTAGAAGTGGTTGGGAAGCGTGAAATACAGAAGATTGATCGGCGTATTATTACCCCTTCAAAACTCCAGCTAAAGGCTTCTACTAACGGAGTAATGCTCATACAGAACATGCAATTAGCTGGTATTCGGGTCAACACCATTGATAATACCATCACGACGACGACTGGAGATGCTGTCCAATTACGCATTAATGGTGTCATAGCAAAGATAGAAGAAGTAAAAGCCCTACGCCCTCAAGACATTGTAAAGGTTGAATACCACGATATGCCTGGACTACGTTTTAACGGTGCAGCTGCCGTCCTCGACTTCATTGTGAAGTATAAGAATAAAGGTGGAAACATCAATGGTGACCTCACCGATGGACTATCGATGTTAGGCTATGGAGACAACCTTTTGTCTGCCAACTATCACAAAGGTAGATCCGAAATAAAGTCTTCTTTCTATTGGAATAGGCGTGATTTGAAGTGGAAAAGAGAGAACTACGAGGAGTACCACTACCCTCATCAGACCATAGAGAATAGAGAAATTGGTGAGCCAACAAAGGTTAAGTTTGATAATATGAGCTTCTCTCTGTGGTACAACTATTCGTTTAAGAAAAGCAGTATTAGTGCTATCTTCCGTGATTACTACAATAAAGAATCTAACTCAATGGAGGATAGAATCAGTACGCTTTATCGTGGTACTGATGCCTACCACATCACCGACTTTAGGCATGGACACGATAACACACCCTCGTTAGATTTGTATTTTCAAACTGAGCTTGCCCATAACCAGCACTTGTACTTCGACCTAATTGGCACTTACATCAATAGCCATAGCCAGCGTACATACACCTTATCATCAACCACACAACCTACTCAGACGATTGCTTCCATTACTGATGGTAACAAGTACTCCATAATAGGTGAGGGCATTTATGAGCGCATGTTCAAGGATAGCAAACTGTCGTTTGGGTTCAAGCATACGCAGATGTACACCAATAACACGTATGATGGAAACATCCAAAGTCAGGTAAATATGAATACAGCGGAGACTTTCGCTTACACTGAATGGATGTCAAAACTGGGCAAGCTAACCTATACCCTCGGGTTGGGAGGGATGTGTATTTACAACCATCAGCACGATAAGAAGCTATCGAAATTCATCCTTCGTCCGAAGCTCTCTCTCGCTTATCAACCTTGTAGTAACGTAACTTTAAAATATCAAGGATACGTTTCAGCTTATGCTCCTTCGCTATCCGATATGAGCAATGTGTCACAGGATATTGACGTATATCAGCTTAGAAAGGGCAATCCTAACCTAAAGTCTGTAACCTTCGTATCGAATGAGTTGTCCTTAAACTGGGGCACAAAATGGTGCGATCTATCGTTATTTGGAAGGTATAGTTACGATTCTCACCCTATCATGGAAGAGACTTATATTGACAACGGAAAGTTTGTTAGGACAATAGATAACCAAAAGAACTTCCACAGACTACATACCCAAATGGACATAAAGTTGCATCCCTTTGGCGATTGGTTCTCGTTACAACTTACTCCATTCTTCAATCGGTACATCAGTAACGGGCATACTTACGCACATACACTCTCGAACTGGGGACTGAATGGAAATCTACTGGTAATGTACAAGCAATGGGTATTCACAGCCAAAGTACAGGCCAGATACAATGAATTATGGGGTGAAACTCTTACCAAAGGAGAAGCGAATCACTCCATATCAGTAGGTTATAACAAAGACAAATGGGCGTTAAATCTTATCATGGTATTACCTTTCTCTAAACAATACTCAAATGAGACGGATAACTTGTCACGCCTCGCTCCTAATCGTCAACTGGCTTTCTCAAAGAGTTTTAGACGAATACTTCTGCTTAACTTCACATTCAATTTGAATTATGGAAAAAGCAAATCAAGCATCAATAAACGTATTTCCAACTCTGATAATGATGCTGGTATCATGCATGGAAGATAAAACAAACACCTTTCGAATCGCTCCTCTCTTATGGGAGGAGCCATCATCAATACAACAAAAAAGGCGAGCCTCGAAAGGTTCGCCTTATGAATTTAATCAGTAACAGTAGTGTCCTTACTCTGGAAGACTAATTGCCTCGTTAGGACAAACTGATGCACAAGTACCACACTCAGTGCATGCGTCTGCGTCAATCTTATAGATATCGCCCTCAGAGATAGCCTCTACTGGACACTCATCAATACATGTACCACATGCGATACAATCGTTGCCAATTACGTAAGCCATAATATAATGTCTTTAATGTTAATAATGTTTTTGTACTATAAATAGGCTTCTATACCTACTTCTGATGGTGCAAAGGTAACAAGAAAATCGTTAATACCTAAAGATTATGAGATAAATTACAAATATTTAGACGGCATAAAAATAGAAAAAGGGGGCTTTTCAACAAGCCTTTTCATAGAACAATTAGACCTCTTACAGCTTATTATATCTAACATAAAACACAGCATACTAACATCTTACATCACATTCAAACAATCTCTCACATTGCCCTCTTCCATCTCTCTCAACCAATATCTCAAGCGATAAAGATTGTATTGTAAGATTTTACTAACAAAGTATTAGAACACAGAATACCTACAAGTAAGTAGGTACACAGACAATAAAAAGGAGGTAAAACACGTTTAAGAAGACAAGATGAAGAGAATTATATTATCATTAACTCTGCTTGTCATCGTCCTAACAAGCGGTGCCCAGGAACGGAAAGTACAGAACCGTCCCTATACAGACTTGCGTAATTTCCACTTCGGTGTACTTGTTGGTACACACTTGCAAGATATTGAATTGAATAATGTTGGACCTCAAATGATTGACTTAGAGGATGGTGCCGGACCTGTGGAAAAGACCATCTCCGCCGATCAAGACCGATGGGATGCAGGCTTCACTGTCGGTGTCTTGGGTGAACTACGCCTCAACCAAACCCTCCAACTACGCATTGCTCCTGCCATGTACTTCGGTACTCGGCACCTTACCTTTCGTAATCTTACAGACTTAAACAGCCTTGGCGAGCCTACAGAACAGGTGCAGGAGTTGAAGACCGCATACGTTTCTTGTGCCTTCGACCTCATCGCTGCGGCTCCAAGATTCAATAATCACCGCCCTTATGTCATGTTAGGTCTTAACCCAATGATGAATCTCTCGGGTAAAGACAACGACTATCTGAAACTTAAAAAGAGTGATTTCTTCCTCGAGGTAGGTCTCGGCTGTGATTTTTATCTACCTTACTTTAAGTTAAGACCAGAGCTAAAATTCATGTACAGTCTCACTAACAGCCTTGATAAAAACCATTCCAAGAACCTTAGAGACAAGCACATGCTCATGTACACCAACGCTGTCAACGAGTCACGAACTAAGATGATAGCCCTCACATTCTACTTTGAATAACCTTTCGCAATCTTCTTTTACACCCTGATTATTCGTTCAGAGGATTAGTAAAAAAGCCCGATTACAGATAAAGAAAGCCTTTTAAAATCTATGTAAATTTGGAGTTTAACTTCAAAATTACATAGATTTTGCTTTAAAAACACCCTTTTCTCTTGTCTTATCAGTATATTTTATGTAATTTTGAAGTCGTACTTCAAGATTACATAAAACGATCAATTACAAGCATATAGCAAACATTTTCTGATAGAAAAGAGGTCTATTACGAGAAAAAAGAGTATATTTGCAACATTATTAACAGCAAACTATAACAGAGCATGAAACAATCTTTTATCTTTATCGTAGCCCTTCTCTTCAGTCTAAACATCAGTGCGCAGAAGGCGGAGATGCAAGACTCTCTGAACATACCAGTCATTCTGGTGGATGGAGTTGAGGTCAGTAACATAGACAATATAGCTAAAGATGACATCCAAAGTGTCACCGTCATCAAGACTCCAAGCGTCACGAAGCTGTTTGCGCCGCGCTTGGGCGGAGTGCTATGTATCACCACTAAGTCTAAAAAATACCTCAAAGAGATAATTGAGAAATACCAAGAAGACAAGAAGAAAGCTGACAAGAAGAAAGAAGAAGGTAAGATTTATATAAGGTAAAGACGATTAATTCTTGTTGAAATAATGCCACAAAAAAGGGACAGATAACCTCATCTGTCCCTATAATTATATACCTGTTCAAATAGAACTAACTAATAGGTGATATTAAAGAGACGCTCTCTTCACAACAAAGGAAGCCTCTCTTGAGATGGAAGAGAGGCTCTCCTTAATACAAGGAAACGCCTCCTTAAAATGGAGAACATAACATATCTTACTTAACAACATACCTTTTTACTCCTTAGAAAACATCACTACCCCCTCTTGTTTCTTACCATCCATCATTATCTTAAGCGGTTTTTGGAAACGAACATGGCGTACCCATTGCGTTTCCTCAACAGCTGGAAGAGCATCAAGAACGCTCCGTTGATAGAAACCATCACCCTTATAAGGATTGATAGTGAAGTAACCTACACCAAAGGAAGTAAGGTTTTGGAAGAAATGAGTACCTTGGCTCGGGTCAACGCGGTAATTCTCTAGTCCCTCTTCAACAATGATTCGAGCTGCAGAAATGTGTGACCATTTGACAGGAATACCCAACCATGGATCACTAGAACCCCATCGACCAGGCCCGACAAGGATGTAGTTAAGGTGCTGATCAAGGAACTTCTGGTTGATACTTTCTATTTCTGTTGCAATGATAGGATTATCTTTTGCAGTGAAAGAGCTATCTGTTTTGACATAAACAACATCCATCACATCATCCGATATACCATGTCCAAGAGAGTTATGACTGCGTAAGAGACATTGTTCATCAGGTATAGATGAGAGGTTCTCATCTAATCGTTGCTTTGAATCAACAATCGGTCTGATCTGAAGAAGATACAATTCTCCTGTCTTATCAGCATTTAGATTGACAGCAAACTCTATCTCCACAGGACGTCGCATAGCGTCAGCACCATAGCGCATAGCCATCTGTAACAACTCTGGTAATGGGAAAACTCCCTGTTGAAGAACGCCACAGCAGGATATAATCTTTCGCCCTTCATAAAGTCCATCATAGATTGTTTCGTCATCAACAGAATAAGTAGAAGCAATATAAAGGAGGCTTCCGTCAGACTCAGCATCTTTGAGATTGAGTTTGAGAATATTAAAACCATCATCCACTTTAAAGTCTTCCCCCACATGCTGCATATCGAGTGCATAGAATTGGGTTTGGGTCTCTCGGAGGGCTAACTTCAGTTCACTTAGCTGTAACACTTGCTGTGGATGATACGGACAAACACGTAGAGTTTGACCGCCATCAACGATATATTTACCTAATCCTAGTGCCAAAGATACGATTCCTTCTTCGGTTTTCTCCTCCCCTATTGGATAATAATTTAAGGAACGAAGAACGCCTGAAAGATTAGGATAGAATCGATTATCATATTTCTTACCGACCACTTGCTGCAAGATAACCGCCATCTTCTCTTGGTCGATGACATTACTTGTTGCAGTCATATAGGCTTTAGAGTCTCGATAATAAACAGAAGCATATACCGCCTTAATAGCGCATGCCAACATACGTAACATTTCGTATTTATCCTCTAAATAAGGTATCATATAAGTGGAATAAATACCTGCGAATGGTTGGTAATGGCTATCTTCCAACAACGAACTGGATCGAACGGCAATAGGCGAACGAGTCGCTTCGAAGAAGGCAAAGAAGTCGCCTATAAACTCATCAGGGAGCTGTGCCTCAAGGAAAGCATGGAGTATTTCATCATCGGTGGCATCGCTTAGTGCAATTTGATAAAGGTTGTTTCTCTCCATGAAACTATCGAAGACATCCGTACAGAGAACGACAGTCTTAGGGATTTGAACCTTTGCATTTGAATATTGATTGAAGTCTGGATGCCGCTTGATAACATTATCCAAGAAGGCTAAACCACGCCCCTTGCCTCCTAACGAGCCATCGCCAATACGTGCAAAGTGGGCATATTGATCGAATTTATGCCTATCGAAAAGGGCGACAACACCTTCATTTCTCATGCGACGATAGGCTACTATGGCATCAAAGATAATCTGTCTGTGTGCATCAACATCTTGTAACTTATGCCAAGTGATGTCTTTTAAGAAGGAGGAAACGGGGAATATGGCACGAGCAGACAGCCAACGACTCACATGATTGCGTGAGATATGATAGAGCATGGAGTCTTTTGGTATCTTAAAGATATTGTCTTGTAAGTCTTTTAGGTTACGGATGCGCATGACCTCAGCACGTGTTTCGGGATTGCGAAAGATGAAGTCACCAAAACCCATGTGCTCTTCAAGAAGATGACGGAGGTCAACACTCATCTTCTTAGAGTTCTTATCAACAAAACGGAAACCTTCATTCTCTGCTTTCTCACGGTTATCACTCTCAGAACTCTCTATGATTAAGGGTAGATACTCATCCTCTTGATGAATAGCACGGAGCAACTTTAAACCAGCCTCAGGGTCTTTAATTGAATGAATTGGCTGTCCCATGGTTGACTGTATGCCCTCTTCTCCATCACTAAGAGGGAATCGCATGTCGGAAATAACACCTAAGCAATTATCCTTATAACGCTGATAAACATCCCAAGCTTCCTTATAATTGCGGGCAAGAACAACCTTCGGACGACCACGTTGACGCAAGGAAGCATCGTGCCGAGTCAATGCCTCGGTAGCAAAGTTTTGACTTTGTGTAAGGATATAACTATATAAGTTAGGTAGAATAGACGAATAGAAACGGATGGAATCTTCGACAAGTAAAATCATCTGGACACCTACTTCGTGAATATCGTGCTCTATATTCATCTTGTCCTCCATTAATTTAATAATGGAAAGAATTAGGTTTGTATTACCTAACCAACAGAACACATAATCAAAGATACTTAAATCTTCATGTTCTATTCGCTTCGTTATGCCATGAGAGAAAGGCGTGAGAACAACGCAATGAATATCTGAAAACTCTGCTTTCACAGCTCTTGCCACATCAAAAGCATCGTTATCAGCATTGCCAGGCATACATATTACAAGGTCGATATCTACTGTATTCAATACTCGAGAAGCCTCTTCAATGGTCGAAACTTGCGTAAACGTAGGCGGATAACGCAACCCCAGCTCCATATACTCATTATAAATCTTCTCTTCAACACGCCCATCATCCTCTAACATAAACGCATCGTAGGGGTTAGCAACAATCAAAACGTTGTAGATACGGCGCATCATTAGATTGACAAAGCTTACATCTTTTAGGTAAAAGTTGCTCCATTGAACTGGTACTTGCTCCTTCATCGGCTTGAAACTTAATTTTCTACAAAAATACAAAATAAACACAATCCACCCTATCTTTTGGTTATTTAAATGATATATTTTTTATTACTTTGCACATTCAACATGCCTTTGACCTCGCAACAGAGGTATCAAAAAGAAAGGAGAGAACAAAAGTTTTTCGATTTTCATTTGGTTATTTGATAGAATATGGATATATTTGCTGCACCATTCTAACCGAATGACACTAACTAACATAAACAAATAAAGTCAGTTTACTATGGAAGTCGAAAAAATCATGCAAGCGCTGGAGCAGAAGCATCCAGGTGAGTCTGAGTATTTACAGGCAGTTCGTGAAGTTCTTGTCTCAGTACAGGATGTCTACAATCAGCACCCAGAGTTTGAACGTGCTAGCATCATCGAGCGTATCGTTGAGCCGGAACGTATCATCACATTCCGTGTGCCTTGGGTAGATGATCAGGGCAAGGTGCAAGTGAACATCGGTTACCGTGTTCAATTTAATGGTGCTATTGGGCCTTATAAAGGTGGTTTACGTTTCCACGCATCAGTAAATCTTAGTATCTTAAAGTTCCTTGGTTTCGAGCAAACATTTAAGAATGCACTCACAACATTACCTATGGGTGGTGGCAAGGGTGGCTCTGATTTTTCTCCACGCGGTAAGAGCGATGCTGAGATTATGCGCTTCTGTCAATCTTTCATGAATGAGTTATATCGTCATATTGGACCTGATGAGGATGTACCAGCAGGTGATATAGGCGTTGGTGGACGTGAGATTGGTTATCTCTTTGGGCAATATCGTAAGCTAACCCACCAATTCCAAGGAATGCTCACAGGTAAGGGCAGAGAATGGGGTGGCTCTATCCTCCGTCCAGAAGCAACTGGTTATGGCGCTCTCTACTTCGTTCATCAGATGATGGAGACACACGGACTTGATATAAAGGGTAAGACCGTTGCTCTCTCTGGATTTGGTAATGTGGCTTGGGGTGCCGCTAAGAAGGCAACAGAACTCGGTGCAAAGGTCATCACATTGAGTGGTCCTGATGGTTACATCTACGATCCAGATGGCATTAGCGGTGATAAGATTGAATACATGTTAGACCTTCGCAATAGTGGTAACGATGTTTGCGAACCATACGCAGAGAAGTATCCTGGAGCACAGTTCTTCAAGGGTCGTAAGCCATGGGAGCAGAAGGCTGATATCTACTTGCCATGTGCTACACAGAACGAATTGAATGGTGAAGACGCTGATAAGATTTTAGCTTATAAGCCATTGTGTGTTGCTGAGGTTTCAAATATGGGCTGTACCGCTCAAGCTGCTGATAAATTCACCGAGGCTAAACAACTCTTTGCTCCTGGCAAGGCTGTTAATGCTGGTGGTGTTGCTACATCAGGTCTCGAGATGTCACAGAACTCTCTCCGCCTCTCTTGGAGTCCGGAAGAGGTTGATCAGAAGCTCCACTACATCATGAGCTCTATCCATGAGCAGTGTGTGAAGTATGGTAAGCAAGCTGATGGTCACATTGACTATATTAAGGGCGCAAATATTGCAGGCTTTATGAAAGTAGCAAAAGCTATGCTTGCACAAGGTGTCGTATAAATAAAACCAGTCATTCCTCCCCCTCTATTCCAATCTTTATAGATGAGAGGGGGATACAAACTACTAAGAGGAGGCTGGTTTATTAATTGATTATTTATGAATACATTCAGACTTCTCTTGGTAGTTTTTTTATCACTACTAAGTAGTATTAAATTGGCAGCACAATCTTCGCTGCCAGATGGCAAAGCATCTTATTATAGTAACGGACTACATGGTCGTAAGATGAGTAATGGTGAGCGCTATGATAAGAATGCTTTTACTTGTGCACACCGAACCTTACCTTTTGGAACAAGATTAAAGGTTACAAACCCAAGGAATGGTAGGTCTGTAATTGTAAGAGTTACTGATCGTGGTCCTTTCGTGCGTGGTAGAATTGTAGATTTATCCTATGCTGCTGCTCGTGAACTAGGCACCTTGGCTAGTGGAGTTGCTTATGTAAAAGTAGAAGTGGTACCAAAAGACACAGAAATCCCATTCATGAAAGAGTCAAAGGGTATCGAGATGCCTGAGGTGGAATATGGAACTGCAGGTGTATGTTACGAGTTTATACCAGAATGGGAAAAGCAAGAAGAAGATAAGCCAAAGGAGATTGAACGCAAAGTGGATACGCGAATTGATCGTAAATACATCACGCAACAGGTGAAGAGTGAAAAGGCTCAAAGTGCAGAAGCACGTAAGAACCTTCAAAGTTCAACAGGTAGATCTTCGGCACAAGAAGCAAAATCTAAGGGAAATAATTCCACTGCACGCAATACACAATCATCAAATAATCAGCAGCAGGGCATACAGCAGAGGAAAGCAAATACACAACAAAATAAGCAGAACACACAAAACCAGAATGCAAAGAATGGTTCTAGTAGTAGCTGGACGAACTTCTTTAAACGAATCAAAGATGGTGTAACAGGCTTATTTGAGTAAGTCGTAGACTTTCTAAGGCATAAGGGAGAATATTCTGTCAAGCAGATGAATAAGGGGGATATATCCCCGCAAATAACGGATATAGATGTTAATCGCGTATCCCCTTCTGATTCACATTGCTAGAAGAATACTACAGAAAGAAAAACATAACCCAAGGACTTAAACAACAACTGGGATAGACGTTATCGCCTATCCCAGTATCTGTCGTATCAAAGCTAATTATCAGGTGTTAGTCATATATCACAATATATATTCAATCAGTCGTATGATCTATTTACTTGTCTTAATGTTGAATTCTGTTACTTTACTTATACTCTTTTGCCCTTGTAAGACGGTTACAGCAAAGGTTGCCACACCTGCCTTAAGACGCTTATCAGCCTTCACAATAGCTGTATAACGAACGCCCTTACCTGGCGCAATACTCTCTATGTGGACTGATGGACTAATATAAATATGCTGATTACCACTTGTTTCTAATACTGATGGTTGTACATCCGTGATCGTCTTATCACTATGATTCATCACTTCAAAGATAATCTTACCAACTTCATTGCGTGATAAAACGCCATCCTGATTATCATCAACAAAACGTGCATTGATTATCTCAATGTTCGGAACGTACTTATAGTTACCTGCCAACAGCTCCACGCTTGATTCTGAAGGGGTCTTACTCTTTGGTTGAGCAGCACTATAATTGCCAGTATAATCACTTCCTTCGAAATCATAAAGACGATCATCACCAGAATTAGAAGCACTGAAACCGCTACTATCTACACGATTTGGAACAGCATAAACATCTGTTTGAGTATCATTTCCATAAGTAGAACGCTCTTTTTGCTCACGTGCTTTACGCTGCTGTACCTTCTCATAATGATCGTGAACATCATCCTTAGCACGCTGATCAGCCTTCTGACCCATTGCCGCACCAATAACAGCTCCACCAGCCATACCAACTATTGTGCCTATATCTGAACCTCGACCGCCACCAGCAATTCCACCGATAGCACTTCCCAAAATACTACCCAACGAACCACCTGACATTGCACCAGAACCAGCATAGGTTCCACAACTACTCAGCAAAATAGCTGCAGATATGGGGAGGATAAATAACTTCTTCATAGACCATTGTTATTATACATTTGCAAAAGTAACAACTATATTATAGGACGACAAAGATATTTCCCTACTCGAATAGGGAAAACCCCTATAAAGACATTATCACATGATTATTGCTCGAAGATTGAATACAAGAAAAGCCTATCATAGTTCTCGTATAAAACAAATAAATTAGGATGTACGACAAGACAATAGTTATAAAATAAGACAATCAACAATGAGCCTATAACCAAGTTTCCTGCGTATACGAAGAACTTGTAGCTAGCAATCGCATAGAATTACAAAAGAGCGTCATATACCCAACTAATATAACAAAAAAGTGTCTAGTCAAATCAGGAAAAGTCATTCCCCCTAGCGGAACATTCATGTTCCCTTATTGAAACATTCGTGTTCCAGTATGGGAACATTTGTGTTCCAGCACGGGAACATTTAAGTTCCAATACAGGAACACCAACGTTCTACTAGAGAAACGACAAGTACACTATAAACAGAGAAGAGAAATTACAGACGTGAACGTTGCCATACTTACAGACGACAAAGAATAATTGTTCTATGAGAAACTCATCTCTCGCATATAAGCAATCCGATAAAATCCTTATTTAAAGTTGATTCCATTTACTACTTATGCTTACAAATGAAGCTATTACTTATGAAGAATGAAATGACTACGGGGGCCTACTTCCACTAACATAACCTGACAGCAAAAGACTCAAGTTAATCAAATATAGCCAACAACCTTATATATAAACAGAGTACATCATGGCAATGTAAATAGAAAATAAAAACTCCCGATACATTAAGTATCGAGAGTTTCCTATTATAGAGATAAAATCTGTTCAGATTATTCAGCCTTTGCCTCTTCAGCAACGTTCTCAGCAGCCTCTGCAGGTACATCAGCCTTCTTTGTAGAACGACGGCTACGACGAGTCTTCTTAGCTTCTGCCTTTGGAGTCTTAGCCATGTTCTCATCATAGTCAACAAGCTCAATAAATGCAATCTGAGCAGCGTCACCCTGACGAGTTCCGAGCTTGATAACACGTGTGTAACCACCTGGACGATCAGCTACCTTTACTGAAATCTCCTTGAAAAGCTCAGTAACAGCCTCTTTGTTCTGAAGATAACGGAATACAACACGACGTGAGTTGGTTGTATCGTTCTTAGAACGTGTGATCAGCGGCTCAACATACTTCTTAAGAGCCTTTGCCTTAGCAAGAGTCGTAGTGATTCTTTTGTGCTGAATCAAAGCAACTGCCAAGTTTGAAAGCAATGCAGCGCGGTGGTCAGCAGTACGACCCAAATGGTTGAATTTCTTATTATGTCTCATTTTGTTTTAAACTTGTTGTGGATAAACCCGTCAACTTGTCTTTAGACAATACGTCAACTATTCTTTATCCAATTTATACTTTGTAATGTCGGTTCCAAACGACAGATTCAGACTCTCGAGCAAATCATCAAGCTCAGAAAGCGATTTCTTACCAAAGTTACGGAACTTCAAGAGATCCGTCTTGTTGTACTGTACGAGGTCGCCCAGTGTCTCTACATCAGCTGCCTTTAAGCAGTTAAGTGCACGAACACTCAAGTTGAGACTTGCGTCGGTCAACTTGGTTTTCAGGAGCTGGCGCATGTGCAGAACTTCCTCATCAAACTCCTGGTTGCCCTCCTGATCTGGATTCTCGAGAGTAATCTTCTCATCAGAGAACAACATGAAGTGATAAATAAGAATCTTTGCAGCCTCTTTCAGTGCATCCTTTGGGTGGATGGAACCATCGGTCGTAACTTCAACAACCAATTTGTCATAGTCGGTCTTCTGTTCAACACGATATGGCTCAACGGCATATTTTACGTTACGAATTGGGGTGTAGATGGAATCGATTGGGAGTACGTTTACATCAGTGCAGTATTCACGATTTTCCTCAGCAGGAACGTAACCACGTCCCTTGTTGATGGTCAAATCAATCTGCATAGAAGCCTTGGAGTCTAAATGACAAATCACCAAATCAGGGTTTAACACTTCAAATCCAGTCAGATACTTACCGATATCACCTGCTTTGAATTCGGTGGAATTCTCTACGGTGATACTAACTTTCTCATTCTCGAATTCTTCTACTACTTGCTTGAATCGAACTTGCTTGAGATTCAAGATGATGTTGGTAACATCTTCCTTTACACCTGGAACTGAAGAGAACTCGTGCTCAACACCAGCAATACGGATAGTGTTGATTGCGAAGCCTTCCAGCGATGAAAGGAGGATGCGACGAAGAGCGTTACCAATGGTAACACCGAAGCCAGGCTCAAGTGGACGGAATTCGAACTTGCCGAAATGGTCATTGGCCTCCAGCATCACTACTTTATCAGGTTTTTGAAATGCTAATATCGCCATTAATTTAATGATTTTATTGTTTAGAGTACAACTCAACGATTAACTGCTCCTTAATGTTCTCTGGGATGTCAGCACGATCTGGACGATGAAGGAACTTACCGCACTTAGTGTTATCATCCCACTCAAGCCAAGGATACTTGCTGTGGTTAAAGCCTGCCAAAGCAGCCTCGATAACCTCAAGTGACTTAGCCTTCTCACGAACGCCTACTACATCACCAGCCTTTACCTGATAAGAAGCAATATTTACGACATTACCGTTAACAACAATATGCTTGTGGCTAACGAGCTGACGTGCAGCTGCACGAGTAGGAGCGATACCAAGACGGAACACTACATTATCCAAACGGCTCTCAAGGCTCTGAAGAAGAACTTCACCAGTGATACCGTCTGCCTTAGCAGCCTTGTCGAAAAGATTACGGAACTGACGCTCCAAAACGCCATAAGTGTATTTAGCCTTCTGCTTCTCTGCAAGCTGAGCACCATACTCAGATACCTTGCGACGACGATTATTGCCGTGCTGCCCTGGAGGGAAGTTTCTCTTAGCTAATACCTTATCTGCGCCGAAAATTGGCTCACCGAAACGGCGTGCAATTCGTGATTTTGGACCTATGTATCTTGCCATAATTAATATGAATTCTTTTAATTGTTATAAGATGTGATTATACACGACGACGCTTTGGAGGACGACAGCCATTGTGTGGCAACGGAGTAACGTCTACGATTTCAGTTACCTGAATACCTGCTGCGTTCACCGCACGAATAGCACTCTCACGACCATTACCTGGACCCTTTACGTATGCCTTAACCTTACGAAGACCAAGATCAAAAGCTACCTTTGAGCAATCTTCTGCTGCCATCTGAGCAGCGTAAGGAGTATTCTTCTTTGATCCACGGAATCCCATCTTACCAGCCGAAGACCAAGAGATAACCTGACCCTCGTTGTTAGCCAAAGATACAATGATGTTATTAAATGAGCTGTGCACGTGGAGCTGTCCCAACGCGTCAACTCTTACATTTCTTTTCTTAGATGTTGCTGATTTCTTTGCCATAATTAATTTCCTCCTTAGAATTACTTAGTAGCCTTCTTCTTATTAGCAACAGTCTTCTTCTTTCCCTTACGGGTACGAGCATTGTTCTTAGTACTCTGACCGCGAACAGGAAGACCATTACGATGTCTAACACCACGATAGCAACCTATATCCATGAGGCGCTTGATGTTCATCTGGATCTCAGAACGGAGATCACCTTCAACTTTGAATTCAGCACCGATAATTTCACGGATCTTGGCTGCCTGGTCATCAGACCACTCGCTGACCTTCAGGTCACGGCTAATACCAGCCTTATCCAATATCTTTGCTGAACTACTTCGACCAATACCATAGATATAGGTCAATGCGATTTCGCCACGCTTATTCTGGGGCAAATCTACTCCAACAATTCTTATTGCCATTGTTTGATAATTAAAAAATTAATGTCATTTTGCGCTAAAAAGCACGCAAAGGTAAGCATAATTTACGAGAGAGCTTACCTCTTTACGCTTTTTTAACTTAACCCTGACGCATTTTAAACTTAGGGTTTTTCTTGTTAATAACGAACAGACGACCCTTACGACGAACTATCTTACAGTCGGCTGTACGCTTCTTTAATGATGCTCTTGTTTTCATATCTCTATGTTGTTTATTTGTATCTGAAAACGATTCGACCCTTAGTTAGGTCATATGGACTCATCTCAACCTTCACCTTATCACCAGGAAGAATTTTGATGTAGTGCATTCTCATCTTACCGGAAATATGAGCAGTGATATCTACACCATTCTCTAATTCTACGCGGAACATCGCATTTGAAAGCGCTTCGAGAATTGTTCCATCCTGCTCTATCGCAGTTTGCTTTGCCATAAACTAATTAAAATTTTGTCCTTCTAAATGTTCAACTTCCTCAAACGAAGATAAAATATCAGCCTTGCCAGCTCTTATGGCAATAGTATGCTCAAAGTGTGCTGCTGGACGATGATCACGTGTAACAATGCTCCAACGATCTGGCAATAATCCGATTTCTCGATTACCCATTGTAACCATAGGTTCTATCGCAATACACATTCCTGCTTTGAGTAAAACACCAGTTCCCCTCTTTCCGTAATTAGGAATTGAAGGATCTTCATGCATCTCTCGTCCAATACCATGTCCTGTTAACTCGCGAACAATACCATAACCTTGTGCTTGGCAATATTCCTGAATAACATGACCAATGTCTCCAACATGATGACCAGCTTCTGCCACTTCGATACCCTTATAAAGTGATTCCTTCGTTGCTCGAAGCAAATTCATTATATCTTCACTTACTTCTCCAACACAGAAAGTATAACAACTATCACCATTGAAGCCATTAAGCAAAGCCCCACAATCAATTGAAATTATATCTCCATCCTTCAGTACAACATCTTCACTAGGAACACCATGTACGACGACATCATTAACAGACGCACATATACTTCCAGGGAAAGGTGTACCATAAGAACTTGGAAAACCTTTGAATGTAGGTATGGCACCATTGTCACAAATAAACTCTTCAGCTATTTTATCTAACTGGAGAGTTGAGACACCTGGCTTAACATGACGACCAACTTCTGCCAGAGTTTTACCTACCAGCAGGTTGGCCTCACGCATAAGTTCTATTTCATCTTCTGTCTTTAGAAATATATTCATTCCCTAAGATAAAGATTTAATAAGCCGCAACTCCAGTATTGCTACGTGTATGCCCAGAATTAAGCAGTCCATCATAATGGCGCATCATTAAATGTGACTCAATCTGCTGAAGTGTATCTATAACTACACCAACAAGAATCAACAATGACGTACCACCAAAGAACTGACCAAAAGCACTCTGAACATTCAAGAAACCAACTAATGCAGGCATAATAGCAATAAAAGCTATGAATAAAGAGCCAGGCCCTGTTATACGTGACATAACAGTGTCAATATAGTCAGCAGTATCCTTACCAGGTTTAACTCCTGGAATAAATCCATTGTTTCGCTTCATATCCTCAGCCATTTGAGTCGGATTCAATGTAATAGCTGTATAGAAATAAGTAAACAAAATGATAAGGACTACATAAACAATATTGTAAGCCAAACTCTTTGTATCCATAAGAGACTGGAGTACAGAACTACCATTGTCCGTTGAATATTGAACTATAGCCAAAGGAATAAACATTAAAGCCTGAGCAAAAATAATGGGCATTACATTGGCTGCAAATAGTTTCAATGGGATATACTGACGTGCTCCACCATATTGTTTATTTCCCACAACACGTTTAGCATATTGTACAGGAACCTTACGTGTACCTTGCACTAGTAGAATAGATGCACATACAACAGCATACAAGATAATCAGTTCGACGATAAACATAACTAAACCACCACTTGTAATTGCTGTAAATCTACTACTAACTTCTTGTATAAAAGCTTGTGGTAGACGAGCTATGATACCAATCATAATAATAAGAGAGATACCATTTCCAACTCCTTTATCTGTAATGCGCTCACCAAGCCATAATATGAACATAGACCCTGCTGCTAGTATTACAGTCGCAGGAATCATAAATGTAGTCCAATCAACACCTGTAGCAAGTGCTCCAGAGGCCTGCATCTTTAAGTTCATTAGGTAAGACGGTGCCTGAAACAATAGAATAACTACTGTCAGGACACGCGTATACCAATTAATTTTCTTATGACCACTCTCGCCTTCACGCTGCATCTTTTGGAAATAAGGAACAGCAACAGCTAGGAGCTGCATAACAATAGAAGCTGAGATATATGGCATAATTCCTAATGCGAAGATTGACGCATGGGAGAATGCACCACCGGAGAACATATCCAAAAGCGACATAAGACCGCCGGCTGTCTGCGACTGCAATTTCTCTAATAAGGCTGGATTGATACCTGGGAGTACTACAAACGAGCCGAATCGATAAATAGCTGTAAACAGAATCGTTATTAGAAGTCTCTGACGTAGGTCTTCAACTTTCCAACAGTTCTTCAGTGTCTCAATAAACTTTTTCATTAACTTAGATTATAGTTGTGTTACCACCTACTGCCTTAATAGCTTCTTCAGCAGTCTTAGAGAAAGCATTTGCTGAAACTTCCAACTGAGCCTTCAATTCTCCATTACCGAGAACCTTAACAAGTTCCTTACCATTGGTAAGTCCAGCAGCCTTAAGCTCCTCAACACCAATCTTAGTAAGATTGTTCTTCTCAGCAAGTGCCTGAAGAGTAGAAAGATTTACAGCGAAATATTCCTTGTGGTTGATGTTCTTGAAACCAGCCTTCGGTACACGACGCTGGAGAGGCATCTGACCACCCTCAAAGCCAATCTTCTTCTTATAACCAGAACGTGACTTTGCACCCTTGTGACCACGAGTAGAAGTACCACCGAGTCCAGAACCTGGACCACGACCAATACGACGACGTGAATGTGTAGAGCCAACAGCTGGTTTCAAATTATTTAATTTCATAATTACTGTTTTCTTTAAAAGATTAATTAATCAATTACTGATACCAGGTGATGCACCTTACGGATCATACCGCGGCAGCTTGGAGTATCCTCTACCTCAACAACCTGAGAAATCTTACGAAGTCCCAATGCCTGCAAAGTTTCCTTCTGGTCCTTAGGAGCACCAATACGGCTCTTAATCTGCTTAATCTTAATTGTTGCCATAATTTAATACCTCCTAAAATTAACCGTTAAATACTTTATCCATGCTGATACCACGCTCACCAGCGATTGTATATGCATCACGCATATCAGCGAGCGCAGCGATAGTAGCCTTTACAAGGTTATGAGGGTTAGAAGAACCCTTTGACTTTGCAATCACGTCAGTAACACCTGCGCTCTCAAGAACAGCACGCATAGCACCACCGGCCTTCAAACCAGTACCGGCTGCAGCTGGCTTAAGGAGAACATGAGCACCGCTAAAGCGAGCTTCTGCCTCATGAGGAACAGTACCCTTCAAAACAGGAACCTTAACAAGGTTCTTCTTTGCTGAATCTGTACCCTTCTGGATAGCAGCAGTAACCTCACCAGCCTTACCAAGACCCCAGCCAATAACGCCCTTACCGTCACCTACAACGACGATAGCTGCGAATGTGAAAGTACGACCACCCTTTGTAACCTTAGTTACACGGTTGATAGCAACCAAGCGATCTTTCAGTTCTACATCACTATTTACTTTTACTCTATTCATTGCCATAATCGTTTAGAATTTAAGTCCTCCCTCACGTGCAGCATCAGCCAAAGCCTGTACACGTCCGTGATAGAGATAACCGTTACGGTCAAAAACAACCTGCTCTACGCCAGCAGCCTTAGCATGCTCAGCAACAAGTGCACCTACCTTCTTAGCCTGATCTATCTTAGCCATCTTCTCAAGGCCAAGTGAAGAAGCAGAAGCGAGGGTTGTTCCTGTCAGATCGTTAATAACCTGTGCATAAATCTGCTTATTACTGCGGAAAACGCTCAAACGTGGGCGCTCAGCAGTACCGTTCACACTCTTACGAATGCGGAACTTTATCTTAATTCTTCTTTGTTCTTTCTTTGTTGTCATAATCGTAATGATGAATTAAAGTTACTTAGCTGCAGCTGTCTTACCAGACTTTCTGCGAATAACCTCACCCTGGAACAGGACACCCTTACCCTTGTAAGGCTCAGGCTTACGGAAAGAACGAATCTTTGCACAGATGAGACCAAGCAGCTGCTTGTCAGCTGATTCAAGAGTGATGATTGGATTCTGGTTACGCTCGCTCTTTGTCTCAACCTTAACTTCTGAAGGAAGCTGAATAAAGATTGGGTGAGTATAACCAAGAGAGAACTCTACCAAGTTGCCCTGGTTAGAAACACGATAACCTACACCAACAAGCTCCAATGTCTTTTTGTAACCTTCACTTACACCAACAACCATGTTGTTAACAAGTGAACGATAAAGACCATGGAAAGCCTGCTTCTGCTTGTAGTTTACTGGGCTATTCTCATCAATTTCGAATGTTACCTGACCGTCCTCGATGATAGTCTTAATAGAAGAATCTACCTTCTGAGAAAGTTCACCCTTAGGACCCTTTACTGTGACAACACCATTGTTAAGAGCAACTGTAACGCCAGCTGGAACACTAATTGGCAATTTTCCTATTCTTGACATATTCAATCCTCCAATTAATAAACATAGCAAAGAACCTCACCACCAATCTTCTCAGCAGCAGCCTCTTTGTCTGTCATTACACCTTTAGACGTGGAAAGAATTGCAATTCCAAGTCCGTTAATTACTCTCGGCATGTCTTTATAACCAGTATACTGGCGAAGACCTGGGGTAGAAACACGCTTCAACTTCTTGATAGCGCTCTGCTTTGTTACAGGGTCGTACTTCAATGCGACCTTGATTGAGCCTTGGGGACCATCCTCGATGAACTTGTAGTTCAAGATGTAACCCTTCTCGAAGAGAATCTTTGTAATAGACTTCTTCAAGTTAGACGCAGGAACATCAACAACACGGTGATGAGCCATGATTGCGTTTCTGAGTCTTGTCAGATAATCTGCTATTGGATCTGTCATAAAATATAAATGTTTAATTAATCGGGACTACCCCGACAATATTAAAAAATCGCTTGAAAGCGGATAATGAGCTGCAAAGATACAAAATCTTTTTCACAATTCACTATCCGCGTCGATATATTTGTTTACCAGCTTGCCTTCTTTACACCTGGAATGAGTCCCTGAGATGCCATCTCACGGAACTGAATACGAGAGAGACCGAACTGACGAATGTAACCCTTTGGACGTCCTGTTATCTTGCAACGATTGTGCAAACGGATAGGATTAGCATTCTTAGGAATAGACTGCAACTTGCGAGCAGCCTCATAAGCCTCTTCAGGATCATTTGAAGTAGCGATAATCTTTTTCAGAGCTGCGCGTTTCTCAGCATAACGAGCTACAAGCTTTGCACGCTTTACCTCGCGAGCTTTCATTGATTCTTTTGCCATATCAATTAATCGTTTTTAGCATTCTTGAATGGAAGTCCGAAGCCCTTCAGCAAAGCATAACCTTCTTCATCAGTCTTAGCTGATGTTACAAAGGTAATGTTCATACCCTGGATGCGGTCAACCTGATCGATATTAATCTCTGGGAAAATAATCTGCTCGGTGATACCGAGAGTATAATTTCCACGACCATCGAACTTGCTCTCGATACCCTTGAAGTCACGGATACGTGGCAAAGATACGCGAACGAGTTTCTCGAGGAACTCATACATACGCTCACGACGCAGAGTTACCATAACGCCAATAGGCATCTTCTTACGCAACTTGAAGTTTGCAATATCCTTTTTAGAATATGTTGCAACAGCCTTCTGACCTGTGATAGAAGAAATCTCGTTCACTGCAACCTCGATAAGTTTCTTATCCTGAGTTGCATCACCAAGACCCTGATTGATAACAATCTTCTTCAAAACAGGAACCTGCATAGCTGAAGAATAGTTAAACTGCTTCTGCAAAGCAGGAGCAATCTGCTCCTTATACTGTTTCTTTAACTGAGCTGTATTCATTACTTAATTTCCTCCCCTGACTTTTTAGCGATACGCTTAACAGTCTTGCCTTCACGCTCAATCTTGATACGTGTAGCCTTACCGCTCTTCGGATCGATGAGACTTAAATTTGAGATATGAATTGCAGCCTCCTGCTTAATGATACCACCCTGTGGGTTAGCAGCAGAAGGTTTTGTGCTTTTAGAGACCATATTCAAGCCCTCTACAATAGCACGTTCCTTATCTGCGATGACCTTAAGCACCTTTCCAGTCTTGCCCTTATCTGCACCAGCAAGAACAATGACCTGATCGTCTTTCTTTATATGGAATTTTGCCATTTTATTATTCTATTTAATAATTAAAGAACCTCAGGTGCCAAAGAAACGACCTTCATATTCACTGCACGCAGCTCACGAGCAACAGGACCGAAGATACGGCTACCACGAATTTCGCCTGCGTTGTTCAGTAATACACATGCATTATCATCGAAGCGGATGTATGAACCATCAGCACGACGAATCTCCTTCTTTGTGCGAACGATCAAAGCCTTTGATACTGCACCCTTTTTCAATTCACTTGATGGGATGACGTTTTGTACAGCAACTACGATAACGTCACCAACACTTGCGTAACGACGGCCAGTACCACCGAGTACACGAATGCACTTAGCTTCACGAGCACCGCTGTTATCACATACTGTAAGTTTTGATTCTGTCTGTATCATAATTACTTAGCTTTTTCTACAATTTGAACTAATCTCCATCTCTTTGTCTTAGAAAGAGGACGAGTCTCCATAATGAGAACTGTATCACCTACATTAGCCTCATTCTTCTCGTCATGAGCATGGTACTTCTTTGTCTTCTGGACAAACTTACCATAAATAGGGTGCTTCTCCTTGAACTTAGCTGCAATAACGATGGTTTTATCCATTTTGTTGCTGATAACGACACCCTGTCTTACTTTTCTTAAATTTCTTGTTTCCATCTGGACCATTGTTATTTATTAAGTTCTCTCTGAGAAAGTTCTGTTTTCATACGTGCAATATCACGACGAGCGGCCTTAATCTGAGATGGATTCTCAAGTGGAGTAATCTGATGATTCAGCTTCATCTTAGCAAGAGCTGTCTCAGCATTCTCAATCTTCTCAACCAAATCCTTGGTATCGAGTTCTTTTACTTCTTTAATCTTCATCTTTCTTAAGCGTTTTTATCGAAATCACGTCTAACAATAAACTTTGTCTTTACAGGCAGCTTCTGTGCAGCGAGACGAAGAGCCTCCTTTGCAATATCAAAGCTTACGCCCTCTACTTCAAAGAGAACACGACCTGGAGTAACTGGTGCAACCCATCCTGCTGGATCACCCTTACCTTTACCCATACGAACATCGGCAGGCTTACGAGTGATTGGCTTATCAGGGAAGATGCGGATCCAGACCTGGCCCTGACGGTTCATATAGCGGTTTACTGCTATACGAGCGGCCTCAATCTGACGGCTGTCGATCCACTTAGCCTCAAGTGTCTTGATGCCGAATGAGCCGAAAGCCAGCTGTGTACCTCTGTGGGCGTTGCCTTTATTGCCACGTCCGTCTTGAGGTCTTCTATATTTTACTCTTTTTGGCTGTAACATGATAGCTTCTTCTTTTAACGGTTATTGTTTCTTCTACGATTACCTCTTCCAGAACGGCCACCATTGTTAGAACGGCCATTGCTCTTCTCCTGAGTAAAGTTAGGAGTAAGATCTACCTTGTTGTAAACTTCACCACGGCAAATCCATACCTTAATACCCAGCAGACCAACCTTTGTAAGGGCTTCTGTCTGACAATAATCGATGTCTGCACGGAATGTATGCAAAGGAGTACGACCCTCTTTGAACATTTCCTTACGAGCCATTTCGGCACCGTTCAGACGACCTGTAATTTGAACTTTGATACCCTCAGCACCAGCACGCATAGTGTTAGCGACTGCCATCTTGATAGCACGACGGTAAGCAATCTTACCCTCTACCTGGCGAGCGATATTGTTACCAACGATGTTTGCATCAAGTTCAGGTTTCTTAACCTCGAAGATATTAATCTGAATCTCCTTCTTGAAAAGGTTCTTCAACTCTTCTTTAAGCTTATCAACATCCTGACCACCTTTACCGATAACGATACCCGGACGAGCGGTGCAAATAGTAATGGTGACGAGCTTCAATGTGCGCTCAATGACAATACGGGAAACGCTTGCTTTTTCCAAACGCTTGTTCAGGTAAGTACGAATCTTACGATCCTCTACGAGATTATCCCCGAAATTCTTGCCACCGAACCAATTTGACTCCCAACCGCGGATGATACCAAGACGGTTGCTAATTGGATTAACTTTCTGTCCCATTCTACTATTTATTTATCATCATTATTAGCGTCATTCTTTGAATCAACGAAAAGAGTGACGTGGTTAGAACGTTTGCGGATTCTGTAGCCACGGCCCTGTGGTGCAGGACGCATGCGCTTCATTGTAACGCCTTCATCAACGAAGATCTTAGAGATATAAAGTTCACCGTCTTCAGCCTTGCGGTCATTCTTTGTCTCCCAGTTGTTGATAGCTGAACGCAGAAGTTTCTCAACGTTCTGAGCTGCAGCCTTCTTGGAGAATCTCAGCACGCCAAGGGCACGATTGACTTCCATACCACGAACCAAGTCTACTACATAGCGCATCTTACGTGGAGAAGAAGGACAGTCCTTGAGCTTTGCAAAATACTGGCTTTTCAAAGCTTCTTTACGAGCTTCAGCCTTTATATGTTTTCTTGCTCCCATTATATTTTTCTATTTTCTAAATGGATTATGACCTGCTTACCTCTTATTATTACCAGAGTGACCACCGAAACGGCGTGTAGGGCTGAACTCTCCGAGCTTGTGACCTACCATGTTCTCAGTAATGTAAACAGGGATAAATTTATTTCCGTTATGAACTGCAACAGTGTGACCCACAAAATCAGGGGAAATCATTGATGCTCTGGCCCATGTCTTAACTACATTCTGCTTACCACTCTCATTCATAGCAAGAATCTTCTTCTCGAGTGATACGTTGATGTATGGACCTTTTTTTAATGAACGACTCATAATTTACTCTTAATTACTTTGATTACTTCTTGTTAGCTCTCTCAATAATGTACTTGTTTGAAAGCTTCTTAGGTGCACGAGTCTTAAGACCCTTAGCGTACAAGCCCTTACGTGAACGTGGATGACCACCAGACTGGCGACCTTCACCACCACCCATTGGGTGATCAACAGGGTTCATAACAACACCACGGTTGTGAGGACGACGACCCAACCAACGAGAGCGACCAGCCTTACCAGACTGCTCAAGAGCGTGATCAGAGTTACCTACACTACCTACAGTTGCCTTACAAGCTGACAAAATCTGGCGTGTTTCACCAGAAGGGAGCTTGATAACACAATAACTGCCTTCACGAGAAGTAAGCTGAGCAAAATTACCAGCCGAACGAACGAGCAATGCACCCTGACCTGGACGTAACTCAATGTTATGAATTACAGTACCAACAGGAATGTTAGCCAAAGGAAGTGCGTTACCAACCTCAGGTGCTGCCTCAGCACCTGACATTAGTGTTGCACCAACCTGCAGTCCGTTAGGAGCAATAATGTAACGTTTTTCACCATCAGCATAGTATAACAGCGCAATACGAGCTGATCTGTTAGGATCATACTCGATTGTTTTCACTACAGCTGGAACACCATCTTTCTCTCGCTTGAAGTCGATAAGACGATACTTCTTCTTGTGACCACCGCCTATATAGCGGACAGTCATCTTACCGGTGTTGTTTCGACCACCGGTAGAACGTTTACCGTAAACGAGAGACTTCTCTGGCACGGATGCAGTAATATCCTCGAACGTGCCAATAACCTTGTGTCTTTGTCCCGGTGTAACCGGGTTTAATTTACGTACTGCCATTTTTTATTTAAATATTGCTATAAAAATCGATTGAATCGCCATTCTTCAAAGTGACGATAGCCTTCTTGAATGCGTTCTTCTGTCCTTTCACAAGACCTGCCTTGGTATAACGTGCTTGACGCTTACCTGCGTAACGAACGGTATTCACATCTACTACTGTAACGTTGTACAAAGCCTCAACTTCTTTCTTAATCTCAAGCTTGTTGGCCTCAGGCTTAACGATGAAACCATACTTTGGCTGTGCCAAAATAGTTCTCTTCTCACCCTTGTGCTTTACAACCTTATCCTCAGAAGACTTGTCTGTCAACTTGGTCATCTTTTCAGTGACCACTGGTTTAATGATAAATCCCATAATTCTTCTTGTCTCCTAATTATTACTTGGTTAAGATTTCGTCAATAACCTTCAGAGAGTTTTCTGTAATAACTACTACATCAGCATTCAAAACTTTGTATGAATTTACCTGTGAAGCAGTCATAACCTCAGCCTTCTGCAGATTACGAGCTGACAAATATACGTTTTTCTCTACTTCTGGCAAAACGAGAAGGACTTTCTTGCTATCAACTTTAAGATTTTTCGCAATATTTACGAAATCTTTAGTCTTTGGAGCATCAAGATTGAAATCTTCTACTACAACAATAGCATTATCCTGTGCCTTATAAGCCAATGCAGACTTACGAGCAAGAACCTTTACCTTCTTATTCAGCTTGAAGCTGTAATCGCGTGGCTTAGGACCGAATACACGACCACCACCTACGAGGACTGGAGAATTGATATCACCACGACGAGCACCGCCGCCGCCCTTCTGACGACCCAACTTACGAGTAGAACCAGCGTGCTCACTTCTTTCCTTTGACTTAGCTGTACCCTGACGCTGATCAGCGAGATACTGCTTAACTGCGAGATAGAGGACGTGATCGTTAGGCTCAATTCCGAAGATATTCTCGTTAAGAGTTACCTTACGGCCGGTCTCCTGACCTTTGATATCTAATACGTTAATATCCATTACTTCTTAATTATTACGGTTGAACCATTACATCCAGCAACACTACCCTTAACAAGGATAAGATTGTGCTCTGGAATAACCTTTAACACCTGAAGGTTCTGAGTAGTTACTCTGTCGCCTCCCATCTGGCCGCCCATGCGCATGCCCTTGAAGACCTTAGCTGGGTAAGAACAAGCACCAATAGAACCCGGCTTACGAGCGCGGTCATCCTGACCGTGAGTAGACTGACCTACACCACCGAATCCGTGACGCTTTACAACACCTTGGAAACCTTTACCCTTAGATGTACCTACAACGTCTACAAACTTAACGTCATTGAACAATTCAACAGTAATAGTGTCACCGAGGTTATATTCCTCGTCAAACTTGAACTCGGCCAAGTGCTTCTTTGGTGTTGTGCCGGCTTTCTTAAAGTGTCCCTGCTGTGGCTTAGAAGTTCTCTTCTCTTTAGCCTCGCCGAAACCTAACTGAACAGCCTTGTAACCATCCTTTTCTACGGTTTTAACCTGGGTTACAACACAAGGACCAGCTTCGATAACAGTGCACGGAACATTCTTACCGTCGGCACTGAAAACGGATGTCATTCCGATTTTCTTTCCTAATAATCCTGGCATTTCAATTAATGATTTTAAAATGAATGTAAATGCTTTTTGTATTAATTTGTTTCTTATTTGTCAACAGATGACTACACCTTGATTTCAACCTCAACACCTGAAGGCAACTCAAGCTTCATCAAAGCATCAACAGTCTTTGCTGTAGAGCTGTAAATATCGATGAGACGCTTGAAATCTGAGAGCTGGAACTGCTCACGTGACTTCTTGTTAACGAATGTAGAGCGGTTTACAGTGTAAATACGCTTGTGTGTTGGCAATGGAATAGGACCGCTAACAATAGCACCTGTTGCCTTTACAGCCTTCACAATCTTCTCTGCTGACTTGTCAACCAACTGGTGGTCGTAAGACTTCAGCTTAATACGAATCTTCTGACTCATGTTTAATTTATTATTTATTATTAATATACATAAAGGTTGCTCCCTCATAAGAGTCATTCGCTATGAGAGAGCACTTCCTTATATTCTTTACTTAACAAGGTCTGAGTTACCCTTCAACTCATCAAGAATCTCCTTTGCTAGAGAGCTTGATACTGGTGAGTGGTGATCATACTCCATAGAAGAAGTAGCACGACCAGAGGTAATTGTACGGAGAGCAGTTACGTAACCGAACATCTCTGCCAATGGAACCATAGCCTTAACGATACGAGCACCGCTACGAGCTTCTTCCATACCCTGTACAAGACCACGACGCTTATTCAAGTCACCGATAACATCACCCATGTTCTCCTCTGGAGTAACAACCTCTACCTTCATGATAGGCTCCATAAGAACAGGACCAGCCTTAGGACAAAGAACCTTGAATGCTTGATGAGCTACGAGTTCGAATGACAACTGGTCAGAGTCAACTGGGTGGAAAGAACCATCAGTCAAAGTAACCTTAAGACCTGTCAATGGGAAACCACCGAGTACACCACTATTGAGACAGTCTTTGAAACCCTTCTCTACTGATGGAATGAACTCCTTAGGTACGTTACCACCCTTAACGACATTGATAAACTGCAAGTCGCCCTCTTCGTAATCCTCATCTTTTGGCTCGATTGTTACATCGATACAAGCAAACTTACCACGACCACCAGACTGCTTCTTATAAGTCTCACGGCTCTGTGCAGCCTTTGTGATAGCCTCTTTGTAGTTAACCTGTGGCTTACCCTGGTTACACTCTACCTTGAACTCACGCTTCAAACGGTCGATGATAATATCAAGGTGAAGCTCACCCATACCAGAGATAATAGTCTGACCACTCTGCTCGTCAGTACGAACGGTGAATGTTGGATCCTCCTCTGCAAGCTTAGCAAGACCATTATCGAGCTTAGCAACGTCTGCCTGGCTCTTTGGCTCAACTGCAATAGAGATTACAGTATCAGGGAATGTGATAGACTCAAGGATGATTGGTGCATTCTCATCACAGAGGGTATCACCAGTACGAATATCCTTGAAACCTACACCAGCACCGATATCACCTGCGTCGATAGACTCCATAGGGATTTCCTTATTAGAGTTCATCTGGAACAGACGGCTGATACGCTCCTTCTTACCAGAACGTGTATTGAATACATAAGATCCAGCAGAAACCTTACCTGAGTAAACACGGAAGAATACCAAGCGACCCATGAATGGATCCGTAGCAATCTTAAATGCCAACGCTGCAGTAGGCTCGTTCTCGCTTGGCTTACGAGACTCTTCTTCCTCAGTATCTGGATTAACACCTACAATAGCTGGTGTATCCAATGGAGAAGGCAAGAAAGCACAAACATAGTCGAGAAGAGGCTGTACACCCTTGTTCTTATAAGAAGAACCGAGGAGCATTGGGCAGCATTCCATAGAGATACAACCCTTGCGAATAGCAGCAATAATTTTATCCTCTGGAATATCCTGACCTTCAAGATACATCTCCATCAACTCATCGTCGTAGTTAGCTGCACCCTCGAGCAACTTCTCACGCCACTCAGCAGCCTCATCAGCAAGATCTGCTGGGATTTCTTCGATGTCGTATTCAGCACCCATAGTCTCATCGTGCCACAAGATAGCCTTCATCTTGATGAGGTCTATTACACCCTTAAAGTTTTCCTCTGCACCGATAGGAATCTGAATAGCGATTGGGTTAGCACCAAGAATATCCTTCATCTGCTGTACTGTCTCGTAGAAGTCAGCACCAGAGCGGTCCATCTTGTTTACATAACCAATACGTGGAACATTGTACTTATCAGCCTGACGCCATACAGTCTCTGATTGTGGCTGTACACCATCAGCTGCAGAATAAGTAGCAACTGCACCATCAAGAACACGAAGTGAACGCTCTACCTCAGCAGTAAAGTCAACGTGTCCCGGAGTATCAATCAAGTTAATCTTATAAGACTTGCCAAGGTAGTTCCAGTTACATGTTGTAGCAGCAGATGTAATTGTGATACCACGCTCCTGCTCCTGTGCCATCCAGTCCATGGTAGCAGCACCATCATGAACCTCACCAATCTTGTGAGTCTTACCTGTATAAAAAAGAATACGTTCAGATGTTGTCGTCTTACCGGCATCGATGTGTGCCATAATACCGATATTACGAGTCAAATGTAAATCGTGATTTGCCATTTCTTTTTACCTTATTATAATAACTTGATTAGAATCTGAAGTGAGCAAATGCACGGTTAGCCTCAGCCATGCGGTGCATATCTTCCTTACGCTTGTAAGCACCACCTTGGTTATTGAAAGCATCCATAATTTCAGATGCAAGCTTATCTGCCATGCTCTTACCCCCACGCTTACGTGCAAAAGCAATCATATTCTTCATTGACACACTCTCCTTACGATCAGGACGAATCTCTGTTGGTACCTGGAAAGTAGCACCGCCAATACGACGGCTCTTTACCTCTACCTGTGGAGTGATGTTATCAAGAGCCTGCTTCCACACCTCAAGTGGAGACTTCTCTTCATCCTTCATCTTACCGCCTACGATATCGAGGGCTGCATAGAAGATTTCGTATGAGGTATTCTTCTTACCATCATACATCAAATGATTTACGAACTTTGATACCTTCTGATCATTGAACTTTGGATCTGGAAGGATTACACGCTTCTTTGGTTTTGCTTTTCTCATTTTTTATTTTAAACTTTAATTCTGCGGAGGCTGTCGTCTTTCGTTCTTCAACACCCTCTCTTGGGCGTTTACTCAACCTTTGTGATTACAAATCTCCAGCAAAACTGTTTGTTTTTAGTTTATTCTTTTTGAAAGAGCCTTGGAGCATCGACCATCACCGGCCGTTGCACCTCGGCTTTATGGATTGAAGTTTCTTTGTTGCCTTTGAGCAACGCAGATATTACTTCTTAGCTGCCTTTGGACGCTTAGCACCGTACTTAGAACGACGCTGTGTACGATTGGCAACACCTGCGGTATCAAGAGTACCACGAACGATGTGATAACGTACACCAGGAAGGTCCTTCACACGACCACCACGAACGAGAACAATACTATGCTCCTGCAAGTTGTGACCCTCTCCTGGGATGTAAGAGTTAACTTCCTTCTGGTTGGTCAAACGAACACGGGCAACCTTACGCATTGCCGAATTAGGCTTCTTAGGAGTTGTTGTGTAAACACGAACACAAACACCACGACGCTGTGGACAGTTGTCCAAAGCAGGTGACTTGCTCTTGTCTACGATGTCCTTTCTGCCCTTTCTTACTAATTGTGAAATAGTAGGCATAATTTTACTTTTTATTGTTATATATTTATTTTGTTTATTTTCAATCCATTACAAACAAGAGTAAAACGTCTAAGAACGCTATAATTTACTCTATTGTTTCGGGTTGCAAAGGTACGAATATTCCCTCAAATGACCTAATAATAAGAAAAATAATAAGTTCACAAATTACCCACGTTAACAATAAATAACTTTTTACTTATTATTTAACACACCTTACCCCACTCCAACAAGTGAGTTCATGACAATAATGAGGAGAACAATACCCGTTATGACCACATATAGCCAGTCACGTTGGATGCTAAAATCTACCAATGATAATACTACACGCATTACTGGTGTGAGCATAAGGACGACTACGCCTAATTGTACCCAACCTGCAGCTGACAGCGCAAATACCGACTTAAAAATGCCTTCAAAGGTCGTATAACTTTCGGCTCCTTTAGAGAAAACTTTATAATCTGGTAATGCTGATCCCGAAGTACTTACAACATACCATATACCACCTATCAGTGCAATGATACATGCCGTGAAGACTCCAATACGCAAAGTATTGCCTATCAGAGTGTTCATATCATTCTTAGTGTTTCTATTATCTTCCATATTAGAACTTTCCTATTATGCCATTATATATCATGTTTAATGCTGCCAACAATATGGCAACAGCAAATATCTTTCTCAATACTTTCACATCTAAGTGTTTCAGTAACTTTGCTCCACTCATTGCGCCTGCTAACACGCCCACCATTATTGGAAAGGCAAGACCTGGCTCTATATAACCACGCTGTAGATAAACGACGGCGGAGGTTACAGCTGTTACACCTATCATGAAATTACTCGTTGTTGTACTAACCTTAAATGGGACTTTCATACATCCGTCCATAGCCAACACCTTTAATGCTCCACTACCAATTCCTAATAGACCAGACAATGCTCCAGCAAGTACCATCACAGAAAAGCCACCCGACACGTTGGTTAGTTCGTATTTTTGCAACTTCCCTTCCTTCGTAGGATAGGAGCCAAAAAGCTTCAGTTTCATCGCTAATCGACTACCTTTTACATTGACGTAATCGGCTTTCTGACGAAATTGTAAGGCTATTGTGAGAAGGAGAACTGCTCCGAAAACAATAGCTATTCCATTAGTAGGCATCCACAAAGCAACTGCAGCACCAATAACGGCACCAATACTTGTTGCTATCTCAAGAAACATTCCTAACCGAATATTGGTCATTCCTTCTTTTACATAAGCACTAGCCGAACCAGAAGAGGTTGCTATGGAAGCAACCAAAGCAGCTCCAATGGCATAATGGAAGTCGATACCGAAAACTAAAGTGAGTAGAGGGATGACGATTACTCCTCCCCCCAAACCTGTCAAAGAGCCTAACAATCCTGCACAATAGGCTCCTAACAATAAGAGAATAGTAAATACGATAATACTCATTGAGATATTTTTTGTTTGCAAAAGTAAGCAATTACTTCGAAAATTGATAAGTTATTTAAAAAAACAAGCTGTATGACTCAATAGATTGATGAAAGGATAAAAGTAATAAGCTATTTAAAACTTACTAACCTGAAATAATTAAATTCAAAGAATGAAGGTGCAATCACGTCAATCACAAAATCACAATCACAAAATCACAAAATCAATTATGGTAGTATCATGCTTTTTCTTTATATATATAATGTATCATTATATATTATTATTTATTAATAAGGTATTATATTATATATAAGAATCTTTTTTGTATGTTGAAAATCCTTTTTGTGATTTTGTGATTGTGATTTTGTGATTGGTATGCACGTTAGGAGAAGCTTTGGTAGGCTTCTCCTATTTTTACTTATCTCTCTGTAAAACAGATAGATACAATGATATTTGCAGAACTTGTTACTCTAGCATACTAAAAAACGATGGTTATCAGAAAGATTCTACCTACCTTTGCAAACAGAGAAAGAAAAAGAAGTGACACCCTCTATCATCTGACTTTGCCTTTGAGTCTTTAATCTAACGAATTACAGTTCACGAGGAAGGAACGTTTCAAGTTCAAATATCAATAATTAGGACTCAAAAAGGTTAGGGTTGGTAGATGTAAAGGTTAGGGTTAGAAGATGTAAAGGTTAGGGTTAGGAGATGTAAAGGTTAGGGTTGCTGATAGTTAAGGTTAGGTTTGATGATAGTTAAAGTTAGAGGTTGATGATAGTTAAGGTTAGAAGTTGATGATAGTTAAGGTTAGGGTTTGATGATAGTTAAAGTTAGAGGTTGATGATAGTTAAGGTTAGAGTTAATGGACGATAAAGGTTAATGATTAGGGGAAGAGATTATAACTACTAGTTCACCTCAAAACAGAAAGTCGCCCCCAACAAGGAGACGACTATCAAGTATTTAAATATTAAAGGATTGCTTATGCTTCAGCCTTACCATTTCCGAATGGAGCAATAGTGCGTGGTCCCTGCTCTTTTGGTTCGTGACGATCAATCTTACCAAACTCTTTCTCATAGCGTACTACATTATCCTGCAAAGCTGCAAGAAGACGAAGTGCATGCTCTGGAGCGATGATAACACGACTGGTAACTGTTGCCTTTGGAACACCTGGAAGAAGTGTAGCAAAGTCGAGCACAAACTCTGAACTAGAGTGAGAGATTATCTGGAAGTTTGTATAAACACCATTAGCGATTTCCGGTGAGAGATCAATCTGCAACTGCTGTCCCTCTTGATTCTGATTGTTATTGTCCATTTTACTTAAAAGATTTAGATAAATAATTCGTTTGTATTGCTTGAATAAACCGAACAAGGTTAAGCATTATCTACAACTTATATGCCTCGTAGGGTCTAGCTTATGCAAAGGTAATACTTTCATTGCACTTACCCAAATCTTAACGCAATAGTTTTACAGAACTTATCAAAGGTCTGTACAGAACAACGAATCGACTAATAGGCTATGGCAGAATCTAGACAAACACTATCAGCGTACTCCGTATCATCTGCATATGAGTCACTTGTGGTCGTAACAGCATCATCACTACCCGTAAACATATTAAGGTTAATGGCATTAACATCAAAATTGCCATAATTCAAATAAACCTTATCACCATCGCTACCCACAAAATAATAAGCATTGCCACTAGCGACTATCAACGCATACTCTGTCTCCTTGACAATCGTACCAACCTTCTTCAGCTTCGCCTTTAAACTTCTCGTAAGCTGACTCAAATGTCCTTTTAATAGCTTTTCATTGTAGAAGGTAACAGATATTTGATTAGGACTAATATTACTAAAGCCTGATGAGAAAGTGTAATCAGCAACATTATCATCAAACAAAGCAGCTATCTGAAACTTCACATTGTTGAAGTTCAAGTCAACACTAATATCATTAGAATATCGATACGATGAAGCATTGTTGCTAAAATCTCCTTCTCCATACTGCTTATCTAGAAAACTAAACGACTTTATGACATCTGCTACTTCCATGGTTAGGTTAAGCCCCAAGAGCCCATCCTTCTTTATATGTAATTGGTTAATGAATGACGTAAGATCTAAGTACTGACTTTCAAACTCGGTGTCTCCCTGATTATAGCTGAACTCATAAATATCAGCTTTCGTCTTAACTTCTTTACCCTTATCATCTATAATAATCCAACTATCACCATCATCCTTAACAAAATACTTATCACCTGACAAAGGATAAACATCATCAAACTCATTAGGAGAAACAACATCCTCCTCCTCGGTAATGAGTTTCCATTGCGCGTCAGTATGGTCATCAAGAACAAAGAGCTGGTTAGCCCCCGTAAACTTAATATTTGAATACTTTGGACGTATCAGAACATCACCATTAAAGTCCATCAAGCCACATTGTTCACCATCACTAAAGATGAACTTACCATTCCTCATACCTTTAATAGATCGTATCTTATGGGAGGCATGAAGAATCCACTCCCCTTTCTCATTGATAAGTCCCCAATAATTATTACCATCGGTGCCCTCCTTTGCTACAGCCAAGACATCATCACAGAAATAATCAACACCATCGGAAATCTTTGCTAAGGGGAACTCTGAAAGAACCTTACCAGACGTATCCAACACGGTTATTTTAACCTTAGATCTATCTTTTACTCCCTTATATTTGTTGTGAACTCCTATGAACTTACCATCCTTAGCTGATTCCAGTACAAGATAGTCTGGCTTTATAACTACATTACCTGATGCGTCAATCGCTCCATAATAGCCGCCACACTTAAACACAGCAAGTCCATCAGTAAAGTTCCTACACGAGGTAATAGCTACGCCATCTACATTACCCAATGTAAACCTTACTTTGCCGTTCTTATCAATAAAGTCAATAGCTTTACCTTTCTCAACGACAGGGGCAACATCCTCTATAAAAGCTCCTGCTTGCACATACTCCTTACCTACTTGTCTTGCATTCTTATCAGCGGTGTACATCTCCCAATACCCTGCTTTATTCTTAACAAAGAATCGGTCATTCGACACGATGGTTGGCTCGCTCTTAAATTCATCTTCTAAGAGTACATCTCCATCTAAATTAATAAATCCCCATTTACCATCCTTTTCTGATCTGAAAGGTATATACTCTGCTACACTTTCCTCTTTCTGACAAGATGACAACAAGGAGATAAGGGCGAACACGAAACTTAGTAATAGGTATTTTCTCATTATGATAAGGTTTTAAGTATGTGACATTGATAATTATTGTAGTTTAAAAGTTATTGGAAGAGTAAACCAAACATTAGCAGGCTTTCCATGATTCATTCCTGGATTCCATGCAGGCATACTATTCACAACGCGCAACGCTTCTCGATCGAGTGATGGGTCAACTCCTCTTACAACCTGTGCTTGACTAAGATTACCATCACTCTCCACAACGAACTTCACAATAACACGACCTTGGATACCATTTTCAGCTGCCACTGCTGGATATTGTAAATGGCTAGACAACCAAGCATTCACATTCCCCTTAAACGAAGGCATTTGTTCTGCAATCGTATAAATTTTATCAGCATCTTCTGACGACATATCATCCGAACTATCGTATTCAGACTCTTCACAATCAGAGTCCTCGTACGAATTACGGCTCTTGGATTTCGATTTCTTCGTTGCAGTAGGACAATCATCATATACATATATGTCATAGTCGCTAACTGGTCTAGACGGACGAGGTTGCACCGAATGTGGCTTAACAACACGTGGTCTATTCACAACGACTTTACGCTGTGGTGCAGGCTTCTTCACTATTACTCTTACAGCAGGAGCCGTAGAATGTTGCCGTCTGGTGGGGAGTCTCAAGCCTTGTGCCTCAACATTCAAAGCCATTAGACAGAATAAAACAAGATATATCAATCGGGGCATAATAGCTATATTTTAAATTAATCATTCACCTGTTATAAATCGGTCTGTAGAGTACCCATCGCCATCAAATTACGTAATGACTCAAATCATAAGTAACGCTTGCAAAAATACGAAATAATATGCCACGAGGCAAACGAATGTATAAAAAACTACTAAAAAAGATAAATAAAAGCCCTTCTAACAAGTATCTTTCCTTATGTAACCTCCTTGTCTAACCATTCAAAATCACCCTACTCCCACTCTTTATGATCTTAACTTCTTCCCCCATTACTCAAGATGATTCAGCATCTTCCCTATTAGGAACAAAGACATACCGCATAAGGAACATTGATGTTCCAGTGTGGGAACATGGACGTTCCAGTGTGGGAACATTGATGTTCCAGCATGGGAACATGGACGTTCCAGTGCGGGAACATTGCTCATTGCCCTAAGGAGAAAAGCAACAGGTAGCTTACTATAAGATAGAAGATGCTATTTTGAAGTAAAGCAAAGCCTCTCCTTGCCTGTTAATAAGCACCGCTTCAATCGAAAGGATGATAAGTTATAAAGAGCAGAACACCTTACAATGAAAAGAGGGGCTCACAGCATATTGCCATGAACCCCTCTTATCTTTATGAATTGGATGCTATAAATTATTCTTTTGTAGCTTCAGCTACTTCTTGATTGGCATAATCTATAACATTCTTCTTATTTGCCTCCATACGCTCGTGTTCCTCTTGTGAGCCAACAACAATCTTCTGCCACTGGCGAAGACCAGTACCGGCAGGGATGAGGTGACCGCAAATTACGTTCTCCTTCATGCCCTCAAGGCAATCACTCTTACCACGAATAGCAGCCTCGTTGAGTACCTTTGTTGTCTCCTGGAACGATGCTGCACTCATGAAGCTCTTCGTACCAAGGGCTGCACGGGTGATACCTTGCAGGATCTGAGTTGCTGTTGCTTGTACGGCATCACGAACCTGAACAAGCTTGAGGTCACGACGCTTCAAGCTAGAGTTTTCATCACGCAACTTGCGTACTGAGAGGATCTGACCCTTATAGCAGTTCTCAGAGTCGCCTGGATCGGTAACTACCTTCTTACCCCAGATACGATCATTCTCTTCAGTAAAGTCGAGCTTATCAACCAACTCTTGCTCCAAGAATGTTGTATCACCTGGGTCATCAATACGTACCTTACGCATCATCTGACGGACGATAATCTCAAAGTGCTTGTCATTAATCTTCACACCTTGTAGACGATAAACGTCCTGCACCTCATTCACAATATACTCCTGAACGGCTGTTGGACCCATGATAGAAAGGATATCAGCTGGAGTGATGATACCATCTGACAATGGTGTACCAGCACGAACAGCGTCATGCTCCTGTACCAGAATCTGCTTTGACAAGCTAACAAGGTACTTGCGTTGCTCGCCAGTCTTAGATGTTACTACAATCTCACGATTACCACGTTTTACCTTACCCATTGTAATCTCACCATCGATTTCAGATACGACAGCAGGGTTAGATGGGTTACGAGCCTCGAAGAGCTCGGTAACACGTGGAAGACCACCCGTGATATCACCAGCACCACCAACAGAGCGTGGAATCTTAACAAGTGTCATACCCGTCTTGATCTCTGCGCCATCCTGGAGAACTTGCTCCAAGTGACCACCTACAGGGAGGTTATAAGTTCCGAGGATGTCACTAGCTGCATATTGACCATCGTCACCCTTCTTAGCACCAACCTTAACAACGTCAACAGTTGGAACCTTTGTCTTATCACGAGAATCGGTGATGATACGCTCTGTCAAACCAGTTGCATCATCGGTTTCTGCCTTATAGGTTACACCTTCAACAACATCGTGTAAACGAAGTACACCTTCATATTCACTAACGATAACAGCATTGAATGGGTCCCACTTACAGATTACATCACCCTTCTGTACCCTATCGCCTGACTTGAAGTAGAGAGAGCTACCATAAGGTACGTTATCAGTAAGTAATACGATACCAGTGTTTGGATCGACAAAGCGGATTTCAGCCAATCGACTGACTACCATCTGGCATTCCTTATCATCGTCATCAACGAATGGTACGGTACGAAGTTCATCAAACTCAATCTTAGCTTCGTTCTTAGCAGTGATAGTTGCGTTAGCGGCTGCGTTACCAGCGACACCACCGGCGTGGAACGTACGAAGTGTAAGCTGTGTACCAGGCTCACCAATAGCTTGCGCTGCAATGACACCAACAGCCTCACCCATCTGTACCATGCGAGCAGTAGCAAGGTTACGACCATAACACTTCTTACATACACCCTTCTTGCTCTCACAAGTAAGTACGGAGCGGATCTCAACCATCTCAATAGGAGAATCCTCGATAGCCTGTGCCTTTGCCTCTGTGATTTCCTCACCTGCTGCAACAATAATCTCGCCTGTTGTAGGGTTTACAACATCGTGAACAGACACACGACCCAAGATACGCTCGTAAAGAGTTGCTATAGTCTCGTCACCACTCTTCAAGGCGCGACACTCAAGACCGCGGAGTGAACCACAATCCTCCTCATTAATGATAACATCATGAGAAACGTCAACAAGACGACGTGTCAAGTATCCGGCATCGGCTGTCTTCATAGCGGTATCAGCCAAACCCTTACGAGCACCGTGTGAAGCAATAAAGTACTCCAACACTGACATACCCTCCTTAAAGTTAGAGATGATAGGGTTCTCAATAATCTGTGCACCTTCAGCACCAGCCTTCTGTGGCTTAGCCATAAGACCACGCATACCAGCAAGCTGAGCAATCTGGTCAGAAGAACCACGGGCACCAGAGTCAAGCATCATATATACAGCGTTGAAACCTTGGTCGGCCTCGGTCATGTGCTTCATCACACTTTGCTTAAGGTTATTGTTAACGTGTGTCCACGCATCAATTACCTGGTTGTAACGCTCCTTATCAGTGATGAAACCCATTTCGTAGTTAGCCTTCACCTGATCAACCTCATCCTGACCCTTACCAACAATGTCTTTCTTCTCTACAGGAACGATGATATCGTCCAAGTTGAAGGATAGACCTGCTACGTATGCCATGTGGTAACCGAGGTTCTTGATACCATCAAGGAACTCACAAGCACGTGCCATACCGACAGCCTTAATTACATCAGCAATAAGACCACGGAGTGACTTCTTTGAGATAATACCATTGAAGAAACCAATCTCGGTTGGAATAATCTGGTTGACAATAACACGACCAACAGAGGTTTCAACCATTCTCTTCTGTATCTTACCATCTACAAGGTCGTCAACAACAACCTTTACTTGAGCATGAAGGTCACACTTCTTCTCATTGTAAGCAATGATAGCCTCTTCCGAACCATAGAATGATAGGCCTTCACCCTTAGCGCCTGGACGAATCTTAGTAATATAGTAGAGACCAAGCACCATATCCTGTGAAGGAACGGTGATAGGTGCACCATTAGCAGGGTTAAGGATGTTATGGCTCTGGAGCATCAATATCTGTGTCTCTAAGACAGCCTCATTACTCAATGGGAGGTGAACAGCCATCTGGTCACCATCGAAGTCGGCATTGAACGCTGTACATGCCAATGGGTGCAGCTGGATAGCCTTACCCTCAATGAGCTTAGGCTGGAATGCTTGAATACCCAAACGGTGAAGTGTCGGCGCACGGTTCAACATTACTGGGTGACCCTTCATTACATTCTCAAGGATATCCCAAATAACTGGCTCACGACGATCAACAATCTTCTTAGCACTCTTTACAGTCTTCACGATACCGCGCTCGATGAGCTTGCGGATGATGAATGGTTTGTAAAGCTCTGCTGCCATCAACTTAGGAAGACCGCACTCACCCATCTTCAACTCAGGACCAACAACGATTACTGAACGAGCAGAATAGTCGACACGTTTACCGAGGAGGTTCTGACGGAAACGTCCTTGCTTACCCTTCAAGGAGTCTGAAAGAGACTTCAATGGTCGGTTACTCTCACTCTTAACAGCTGATGACTTACGGCTGTTGTCAAAGAGAGAGTCAACAGCTTCCTGAAGCATACGTTTCTCGTTACGAAGAATAACCTCAGGAGCTTTGATTTCCATCAAACGCTTCAAACGATTGTTACGGATGATAACACGACGATAAAGGTCGTTAAGGTCTGATGTTGCAAAGCGACCACCATCCAATGGAACCAATGGACGAAGCTCTGGTGGAGTAACAGGGATAATCTTCATGATCATCCACTCTGGTCTATTTACACCTATTGACTGACGGAAGCCCTCTACTACTTGAAGACGCTTCAAGGCATCTGTCTTACGTTGCTGACTAGAGTCAGTTGTGGCACGATCACGTAATTCGCCAGCAAGACGATCAAGATCGATACCAGTTAACAAATCATAGACAGCCTCTGCACCCATCTTAGCAATAAACTTACTTGGGTCAGAATCATCTAGACGCTCATTGCCTTCTGGGAGTTTATTATCAAGGATATCGAGGTATTCATCCTCTGAAAGAAGGTCGAACTTATGAGAACCATTCAAATCCTCATCCGTATCGGCATTCTTCATACCCTCTACAACACCAGGCTGGATAACAACATACTTCTCGTAATAAATAACAGCATCTAACTTTTTGGTTGGCATACCAAGGAGGTAACCAATCTTGTTAGGAAGACTACGGAAGTACCAGATATGCGCAACTGGAACAACCAACTCTATGTGACCAGCACGTTCACGACGAACCTTCTTTTCTGTTACCTCAACACCACAACGATCACAAACAATACCTTTATAGCGAATACGCTTATATTTACCACAAGCACACTCATAATCCTTTGTAGGACCAAAGATACGCTCGCAGAACAAACCATCACGTTCTGGTTTATAGGTACGATAGTTTATAGTCTCTGGCTTGGTTACCTCACCAAAAGAATTTTCAAGGATTTCTTCAGGTGAAGCCAGTCCGATAGTAATCTTGCTGAAATTACTCTTTACTTTATTATCTTTCTTAAAAGCCATGTTTTACTTCTATTATAGGGGTGTACGTATTAATCAAGTTTGATGCTTAAACCGAGACCACGTAATTCGTGTAACAACACATTGAGTGACTCTGGAATACCTGGTGTTGGCATTGGTTCACCCTTAACGATAGCCTCATAAGCCTTAGAACGACCTACGACATCATCAGACTTGATTGTCAAAATCTCCTGAAGAACATGAGATGCACCAAAGGCCTCAATAGCCCAAACCTCCATCTCTCCAAAACGCTGACCACCAAATTGTGCTTTACCACCAAGTGGCTGTTGGGTTATCAATGAGTATGGACCGATACTACGTGCGTGCATCTTATCCTCTACCATGTGGCCAAGTTTCAAGAAGTAAGTAATACCAACAGTAGCTGGCTGATCGAACTTCTCACCAGTTTCACCATCATAGATATATGTAGAACAGAGATTTGGTAGACCTGCCTTATCTGTCCACTCCTTCAAATCAGAGAGCTTAGCACCATCAAAGATAGGAGTAGCGAACTTCACACCTAGCTTACGTCCAGCAGCACCCAAAATTGCTTCGAAGATCTGACCAAGGTTCATACGAGAAGGCACACCCATTGGGTTCAATACTAAATCTACAGGGCGACCATCTTCGAGGAATGGCATATCTTCCGTACGTACAACCTTTGATACGATACCTTTATTACCATGACGACCAGCAAGTTTATCACCAACTTGAATCTTACGTTTCTTTGCAATGTAAACCTTAGCCATCTGAAGAACACCAGATGGAAGTTCATCACCGATAGTAATTGCAAACTTCTTACGTTTAAGTTCAGCATCCATTTGCTTATACTTATGTATGAAGTTCATTATCAACTTCTGAATCAAGAGGTTGGTATGCTCATCATCAGTCCAACCATTTGATTGGATTCCCTCATAGTCAAGGTTCTTTAATGCAGCAACAGTGAACTTACTTCCCTTTGTAATGATTTCAGCGTCAGAGTAATCTTTAACACCCTCGGAAACTTTATCCTCTGTCAACTCTAGAAGTTTATCAACCAAGAGATCCTTCAAATCATTTACCTTAGCCTCCTGTTCTTCATCAATCTTAGCAAGTGTTACCTTATCTTGTCGTTTGCTCTCACGTGTTTTTATAGCACGAGCAAAGAGTTTCTTATCGATAACGACACCACTCAATGAAGGATTAGCTTTCAGTGAAGAATCTTTCACATCGCCAGCCTTATCACCAAAGATAGCACGAAGGAGCTTCTCTTCAGGAGAAGGATCGCTCTCACCCTTAGGTGAAATCTTACCAATCATGATATCACCAGATTCTACACGAGCACCAACACGAATAATACCATTGTCATCAAGATCCTTTGTAGCTTCTTCGCTTACATTTGGAATATCAGAAGTAAATTCTTCAACGCCACGCTTCGTCTCACGTACCTCAAGAGAGTACTCATCTACATGGACTGATGTTAATACGTCTTCACGTACCATACGCTCAGAGATTACAACAGCATCCTCATAGTTATAACCCTTCCAAGGCATATAAGCAACGAGAAGATTACGACCTAGAGCCAATTCACCATTCTCAGTTGCATAGCCTTCAGTAAGAATATCACCCTTCTTCACACGTTGTCCCTTGTCACATATAGGGCGAAGGTCAACAACCATATTTTGATTCGTTCGACGGAACTTAGGAATACGATATTCTTTCAATGCTGGTTCAAAACTAACAAACTCTTCGTCCTCTGTACGATCGTAAAGAATTCGAATAGTTGTGGCATCAACATATTCAATAACTCCTTCACCTTCTGCTGTAATCATCGTACGTGAATCTTCACATACTTGTTTCTCAAGACCTGTACCAACAATTGGGGCATCATTATGTAGCAATGGAACTGCCTGGCGCATCATGTTACAACCCATCAATGCACGGTGACCATCATCATGCTCTAAGAAAGGAATGAGACCAGCAGAAACAGAAGCTATCTGTTGTGGAGAAACATCTATTAAGTTAACAGAGTCAGGTCCTACAACAGGATAATCTGCATCTTGACGACACTTAACGGTGTCGCGAACAAAAGTTCCATCATCATTCAATGGAGCATTACCTTGTCCAATAATCTGATCTTCCTCCTCTTCTGCCGTCAAGAATACAACATCCTTGTTGTCCATATCAACCTTAGAATCACGAACACGACGATAAGGTGTAACGATGAAACCTAGATCGTTTATTTTCGCATACATACAAAGTGAAGATATCAAACCAATGTTTGGTCCTTCAGGAGACTCAATTGGACAAAGGCGACCATAGTGAGTATAGTGAACATCACGCACCTCAAAACCTGCACGTTCACGAGAAAGTCCACCTGGACCCAATGCAGAAAGACGACGTTTGTGGGTTACTTCGGCTAAAGGATTAGTCTGATCCATAAATTGGCTCAATGGATTAGTACCGAAGAATGAGTTGATAACACTTGAGATCGTCTTTGCATTAATCAAATCCGTTGGCTGGAACACCTCACTATCACGAACATTCATACGTTCACGAATAGTACGATTCATACGAGCAAGTCCTATCGAGAATTGGTTAGCTAACTGCTCACCAATAGTACGTACACGACGATTTGATAAATGGTCAATATCATCAACGGTTGCATTTGAATTGACTAAGCTAATGAGGTACTTGATAATCTCAACAATATCATCCTTAGTCAACACACGCGTATCCATGTCCGTATCCAAGTTCAATTTCTTATTGATACGATAGCGACCGACCTCACCCAAGTCATAACGTTTGTCTGAAAAGAAAAGGTTTTGGAATACCTCACGTGCACTTGCATCGTCTGCAGCATCAGCATTGCGAAGTTGACGATAAATGTAATTAACGGCCTCTATTTCAGAGTGACTAGGATCTTTTGCCAGTGTATTAAATATAATAGAATACTTATTTGCTGCATCCTCATCCTTATGAAGCAAGATTGTTGAAACAGAACTATCAAGTATCTCGTCAACATTCTCCTCAGTAATAACAGTTTCTCTCTCTACAACAACCTTATTACGCTCGATAGAAACAACTTCACCAGTATCCTCGTCAACAAAATCCTCAGTCCATGTCTTCATCACATTACCAGCAATTTTACGTCCAATGGCTGCCTTCATATTCTTCTTATTGACCTTTACCTCTTCACAAAGATCAAAGATTTGAAGAATGTCACGATCAGACTCATACCCAATGGCACGTAACATCGTTGTAACAGGTAATTTCTTCTTACGGTCAATGTAAGCATACATAACATTATTTATGTCTGTCGCAAACTCTATCCATGATCCCTTAAAAGGTATAATACGTGCACTATACAATACCGTACCATTAGCATGAACACCTTGACCAAAGAACACACCAGGAGAACGATGTAATTGAGATACAACTACACGCTCAGCTCCATTGATAACAAATGTACCATTGCTAGTCATGTATGGGATTGTACCCAAGAATACATCCTGAATAAATGTACCAAAATCCTCATGATCTGGATCTGTACAATACAGCTTCATCTTAGCCTTTAAAGGTACACTATATGTCAAACCACGTTCCAGACATTCTTCAATAGTATATCTAGGTGGATCAACATAATAGTCCAAGAACTCAAGAACGAAATTATTACGTGTATCGGTAATAGGGAAGTTCTCTGCAAACACCTTATATAGACCGTCATTCTTGCGTTCCTCAGGCGGAGTATCTAGCTGCAAGAAGTCACGAAAAGACTTCAGTTGCACATCTAAGAAGTCCGGATATGGGTAAGGATTCTTAACGCTGGCGAAACTTACTCTAGGTTTATTATCTAATGCCATAAACTGAAATTAAATATTCGAATATTCAAAGTCCAATAACGAACTTAAAGCGTGATTAAACAATCAACGTATGTGTCAAAAGACACAAAAAGGTTAGGACTCACCTACTTGGTAAATCCTAACCAAATTATATTTTATGCAAAGTATGAAGAAATTACTTCAACTCTACCTTTGCACCTTCAGCCTCGATAGTCTTCTTCAAGTTCTCAGCCTCAGCCTTAGCCATACCCTCCTTCAATGTAGAAGGTGCGCCATCAACTAAGTCTTTAGCTTCCTTCAAACCAAGACCACAAGCCTCTTTAACAGCCTTTACTACTTTAAGTTTATTAGCACCAGCCTCAACGAGAACTACGTCAAACTCTGACTTCTCCTCTGCACCACCAGCTGCACCACCAGCAGCAGGACCAGCAACAGCAACAGCTGCAGCTGCAGGCTCAATACCATACTCTTCCTTGAGCACAGTTGCCAACTCATTTACTTCCTTAACAGTAAGGTTTACTAACTCTTCTGCAATAGCTTTTACGTCTGCCATCTTATTCTAAACTTTTTAATTTTTTGTTCTAAAAATAATATATCTTTGACTTTATTAGATTTCTTACTCAGCGCGCTCACCTAAAGTCTTAAGTACACCATGAATAGTGCCAGCGCCTGATTGAAGAGCAGAAACAACGTTCTTGGCTGGAGATTGTAGCAATGCAACAACATCTGCAATAACTTCGTTCTTACTCTTGAGAGCTGCAAGTTCTTCGAGCTTATCTGCACCAATAAATAGAGTTTCCTCTACATAAGCTGCCTTTAGAGCAGGAATAGCTTCCTTCTTATACTCTTTCAACAATTTAGCTGGTACATTTGCAGTATGAGCAAACATAACTGCAGTATTGCCCTTCAAAGAACCATACAGTGGTTCAAAATCTACATCTGAAGCTTCAAAAGCCTTGTGAAGAAGAGTATTCTTCACTACGACCATATTGATCTCACTCTTAAAGCACTTACGGCGAAGAGAACTTGTAGCCTCAGCATTCAAACCAGTTACATCAACTAGATAGAAATGAGGGAAGTTCTTCAACTTCTCACCGAGTTCAGCGATAATTGTATCTTTTACTTCTTTCTTCATTGTACAAAACTTTTAGAGTTATTCAGCTGATTTAGGATCAATCTTGACACCCTTACTCATTGTGCTAGAAATAAAGATACTCTTGATATATGTACCTTTAGCTGCAGCAGGCTTCAACTTGATAACGGTAGAGATAAATTCTTTCGCATTACCATAAATCTGCTCAGCAGTCATACTAACCTTACCAATTGATGTATGGATAATACCAGCCTTATCAACCTTAAAGTCAATCTTACCCTGCTTTACTTCCTTCACTGCCTTAGCAACATCCATAGTCACAGTACCACTCTTTGGGTTTGGCATCAATCCACGAGGACCAAGTACACGACCTAAAGGACCTAACTTACCCATGCATGATGGCATAGTGATGATGACATCAACATCAGTCCATCCACCCTTTATCTTCTCAACATACTCGTCGAGACCAACGTAATCAGCACCAGCTTCCTTAGCGGCAGCTTCCTGATCAGGAGTACAGAGACAGAGTACACGTGTCACCTTACCTGTACCATTTGGTAATGACACAACGCCACGAACCATTTGGTTAGCTTTACGTGGGTCAACACCAAGGCGAACATCTACATCTACAGAAGCATCAAACTTAGTTGTGGTAATTTCCTTAACCAACTTAGCTGCTTCAGCTAATGTGTATGCTTTCCCTGCTTCAACCTTCTCAGCGACTGATTTCTGATTTTTTGTCAGTTTACTCATTTTTACTTTTGAAGTTTAAATTATTTACCAGGGAAGTCCCCTTTTACAGTGATACCCATACTACGAGCAGTACCTGCAATCAGTCTCATCGCACTTTCTACTGTGAAGCAGTTAAGATCTGGCATCTTATCTTCAGCAATTGCCTTTATCTGCTCCCAAGTTACGGATGCAACTTTCTTGCGGTTTGGCTCACCTGATCCGCCTTTTACTTTAGCAGCCTCCATAAGCTGTACTGCTGCTGGAGGAGTCTTGATAATAAAGCTAAAAGACTTATCATTGTAGTAAGTAATTACGACTGGAAGAACTTTACCAGCCTTGTCCTGGGTACGGGCGTTGAATTCCTTGCAGAATCCCATAATATTGATACCCTTAGAACCCAATGCAGGGCCTACTGGGGGGGATGGATTTGCAGCGCCACCTTTAATCTGTAATTTGATTAATCCAGCTACTTCTTTAGCCATTTTCTTGTTAATATTAAAAATTAAACTATAAAAGTCAGAATAGTGTCCGTAACAACACTAGTCTTCTTTTGCGACTTGCATAAAACTTAACTCCAATGGATTCTGACGACCAAAGATCATAACCATCACTTTCAACTTATGTTTCTCAGCATTCACCTCTTCGATGATACCATGGAAACCACTGAAAGGACCATCAGTAACCTTAACAGTCTCACCAACCTCATATGGAACATCTTGAACTTCATCAAGTTCTGTTTCTTCCACGTTACCAAGTAAACGATTAATATCTGCTTGGCGAACTGGAGAAGGCTCAGACATACCGCCGAGGAACCCCAATACATTAGGCATGAAACGTAACGTAGAAGCTACGTCTGGAGTCATGTTGGCTTGAACAAGCACGTAGCCAGGAAGACTTAATTTCTCTTTGACAACGCGTTTGCCATTACGCAAAGTTGCGTGCTTCTCCATAGGCAACAAAACCTCGAAAACACGCTCAGCAAGCTTATCGTTCTGTCGTAATTGAGCATCGATATATTCCTTTACCTTAGCCTCTTTACCACTGACAGCCCGAAGAACATACCATTTCTTTTCTGTATCAGCCATTTTCTAATGAATTAACTCGGATATACAAAATCCATCACATGTTGGAAAACAAAATCCATAGCAAACACTACCAATGCAATGACAAGGGAAGCAGATAAAACAACCATTGCACTATGTGTAAGCTGAGCACGTGATGGCCATGTAGTTTTATGCGCAAGTTCGTCGTAGCAAGCCTTGCAATAATTAACTATCTTCTTAAACATAAAATCTTCTCTTTTTGCACGGGTTGAAGGGCTCGAACCCTCGACACCTGGTTTTGGAGACCAGTGCTCTACCAACTGAGCTAAACCCGTAAATAAGTTCCCAAGCCCGAAGACTCGGGAACTATTTATGATGTAAATCTATGATTTACTTAATATCATCGAGGATTGCTGTAATCTGACCAGAACCTACTGTACGACCACCCTCACGGATAGCGAAACGAAGACCCTCGTTCAAAGCAACCTTGTAGATCAATTCTACTTCAATCTCAACGTTATCACCAGGCATTACCATTTCAACGCCCTCTGGCAACTTGATTTCACCAGTACAATCCATTGTACGGAGGTAGAACTGTGGACGATACTTGTTACCGAATGGTGTGTGACGACCACCCTCTTCCTTCTTCAAGACATAGATAGAAGCCTTGAAGTGATCGTGAGGAGTAATAGCTCCTGGGTGTACGACAACCATACCGCGCTTAACTTCAGCCTTATCAATACCACGGAGGAGAAGACCTACGTTATCACCAGCCTGACCTTGTGCGAGGTTCTTACGGAACATCTCAACACCAGTGATTACAGACTTCTTGTCCTCACCAAGACCGAGCAACTGAACCTCATCACCTACCTTACATACACCAGTCTCAATACGACCAGTAGCAACAGTACCACGACCTGTGATAGAGAATACGTCCTCAACAGGCATCAAGAATGGCTTATCAACCTCACGCTCTGGTTCCTGAATCCAAGTATCAACAGTATCCATGAGCTGCATTACAGAGTCAACCCACTTCTCTACGCCGTTCAAAGCACCAAGTGCAGAACCACGGATAATTGGAGTATCCTCCTCGTAACCATACTGCTCAAGAATCTCGTGAACTTCCATTTCAACGAGGTCAAGCATTTCCTCATCGTCAACCATATCGCACTTGTTCAAGAAAACAACCAAACGAGGTACGTTTACCTGACGAGCGAGCAATACGTGCTCACGAGTCTGTGGCATAGGACCGTCAGTAGCAGCTACAACCAAGATAGCACCATCCATCTGAGCAGCACCAGTTACCATGTTCTTTACATAGTCGGCGTGACCTGGACAGTCTACGTGTGCATAGTGACGATTAGCTGTTTCGTATTCAATGTGTGCAGAGTTAATGGTAATACCACGCTCTTTCTCCTCAGGAGCATTATCAATCTGATCAAAAGACTTAACATCTTCAGAACCGAAGCCCTTCTCATGAAGAACCTTTGAGATTGCTGCAGTAAGAGTGGTCTTACCGTGGTCAACGTGACCGATAGTACCAATGTTTACATGCGGTTTGGTACGCACGAATTCTTCTTTAGCCATAGCTTTTCTTATTTAATATTAAATGAATAATCTGCGTTTTTGTTATACTAACTTAGAAAAATATAGCAGAGCTGTAACTGAGAGTTGAACTCAGGACCTCTTCCTTACCAAGGAAGTGCTCTACCACTGAGCTATTACAGCAAAACCATAGAGCGGAAAACGGGGCTCAAACCCGCGACCCCCAGCTTGGAAGGCTAGTGCTCTATCAACTGAGCTATTTCCGCAAATAACATTTGAGTGGGTAGTGATGGATTCGAACCACCGAAGCTAGAAGCAGCAGATTTACAGTCTGCCCCATTTGGCCACTCTGGAAACTACCCTTATTCAAATGTTCTCTCCCTTCAAGAAGAGCCTCTTGTCGGATTCGAACCAACGACCCCGAGATTACAAATCACGTGCTCTGGCCAACTGAGCTAAAGAGGCATACTTTGCAGCCAAAGGCTACCTGTAGTAAAACGGCTGCAAAGGTAATGATTTATTTTCAATCTCCAAAATATTTAAGAGATTTTTTCAACGTTTTCTTTGCTTTTCCTTAAACTTGGTAAGCTGAACCTTCATTGCATCAACACACTCATCAACTCCTTCTTCAAAAGTATCGAATGTTTTTTCTACAAAAAGCGTTGTACCTGGCACAACAACTGATACACTTGTAGTCTTATTTAATGCAGTAGCAGGTTTCTCCACCTTTAATTGCACCTCAACTTTCTGAATGTCTTCGTAAGACTTTTCTAATTTCTCAATCTTTTTAGCAATAAAACTCTGCAACTTTTCGGTAGTGTCAAAGTGAATTGACTGAATTTTAATTTCCATAGGTACCTCCATTTTTAAAAGGTTACGCCCTTGGGTGGGCATTTTTATAGACTTTTTTCAATTGCTCGAAGGTCGTATGCGTGTAAATCTCTGTCGTAGACAGACTCTCATGACCAAGCAATTTCTTAACACTTTCAAGCCCTGCTTCATGATTAAGCATTGCAGTAGCAAATGTATGCCGAAGCACGTGTGGAGAACGTTTCTTCAGTGTCGAAACCTTCGAGAGGTTTGTTTTCACTATTTGTCTCACTAGTGCATCAGTCACCCTCTCTCCTTTCTCTGTTCGAAAAAAAGCCTCAGACTCGCATTTCATTTCAGCATTACGTCTATGCTGGTAACTAATAAGCGTTTCTGACAATTCGTCACCAAAGGGTATTATGCGCTGTTTATCTCTCTTTCCTGTGACCTTTATTTCACAATTAATATAGTCAACATCTTTATCATTGAGACCAATCAATTCAGAAATACGAATCCCTGTTTCATAGAATGTTACAATAATTGTACGAGCAAGCACATCTTTATAACAATCCGTCCACATATTTTCATCAAGAAGTCGATCCATTTCAGTCTCTTTCAGAAATTGTGGAAGAGGTCTCTTCCTTTTTGGTCCTTGAATCCCGTGAACAGGATCCTTCTCAACAAGATTACGTCGGAGTGCGTATCTATAAAAAGATCTTAGTGCACTGAGTCTTCTATTTACGGAAGAGGCTACATTACCTCTATCCATCATTGCCTCCATCCAACGCCTGACTATATCAGAATCAATAGTCTCCCAAGAGAGCTGTAAATCAAGTTCTTGAAAAAATCGTTCAAACTCTTTCAAGTCATCACGATAATGCTTTACCGTTGCTGGAGAATAATTTCTCTCTAACTTCAAGTAATCCAAGAACAAGTCTACCATTAGCACAATGTCATATCATTTACTGGCAACGAATTTACGGAATTAATTCTAAACTACCAAATTCCTTAAGAAGATTTTACTCTTCTGCGTCGCGAAGCTGCTGTACGTAAACGGCATGCTCCATTTTCAAGCGCTTCTTTACAGAAGGTTTGTCAAACTGCTGACGAGCACGAAGCTCCTTTACAACACCTGTTTTTTCAAACTTTCTCTTGAACTTCTTAAGAGCGCGCTCAATGTTCTCGCCATCCTTTACTGGTACAATAATCATGCTTTTTTGTTTTAATTAAATTAATTGTTATACATAACACAAAAGGGTAATGACACCACTTCTGCGGCTGCAAAGTTACACTTTATTATCTTAACTTCCAAACATTTGTAGACTTTCTTGGCATATTTATCATTGATTATATCCATCACAATATCTCATTCATCATTCATTTTAAGTTGTATGAAAGCAAATTAGCGAACTACCTAAACGACTCCTTCAAGACATTAAGAACGCCTTTCTGTATATATGAGAAGCGTCTTTAATAATGGAGATAAGGCTCTCTTCAGATATAGTTCAGTATCTCTTAGATTGGAAGAGTTGCTTTTTCTAACCATTCTTGCTCTCTTCCATTCAGATAAGGCGAGAGACTCTCGTAGACACGACGATGATAGTTGTTCAGCCACTCACGTTCCTCAACTCTCAACATCTCAAGTACTATCGGGGCTGTATCAATCGGTGCAAGTGTAAGGGTCTCAAACTTGAGGAACTCACCAAAGGCGGTTGTCTCTGCAGGAACAATGAGTAAAGTATTCTCTATGCGCACACCGAATTTCCCTTCAAGATAGAGTCCTGGTTCGTTGGTTACCGTCATACCAGCTTGCATAGGTGCTGGTCGCCACTCCATACGGATTTGATGAGGACCTTCATGTACATTGAGGTAACTCCCTACCCCATGTCCTGTACCATGCAGATAATTATAACCTTCACGCCACATCGGTGCACGAGCCATCGCATCCAACTGTGATCCACAGGCTCCTGCAGGGAAATGAAGCCTATCAAGTTGGATATGTCCTTTCAATACTAAGGTATAGATTCGTCGTTGTTCCTCCGTTAGTTCGCCCAAGGCAATGGTTCTCGTTATGTCTGTCGTACCATCTAAATACTGTGCACCACTATCAATGAGTACCAATCCATGTGGCTTTACTGGGATATCCGTCTTTGGTGTTGCCTCATAATGTACGATTGCTCCATGTTCTTCATACCCGACAATCGTGTCGAAGGAGATACCCTGAAACATAGGTTGCTCTGCACGTAGACCCGTCAAACGCTCGTCAAGCGATATCTCTGTTTGTCCGCCTTTCTCAACATCAGCCTTAATCCATGCTAAGAACTTAACCATTGCAACACCATCACGCAACATAGCAGCACGGAAGCATTCCTGTTCTACCTCGTTCTTTATAGCTTTCATCATCGGGATTGGAGACGTTCCTACATGTAACTTTTCACTCTCCACCGCAGTAGATAAGTTGTAGTTAGTAGAACTAACGTCTATCAAAAGCGATTTCCCAGCATATCTCTTCAAGTCCTCCACTACCGCATCATACTCCTCTACATCTACATGCTCTGTAGAAAGATAGGCCTGCACTTCCTCTGATAATTTATCCTTATATATATATAAGGTAACTTTATCAGGAGCTATTAATAGATAAGAGACAAAGACCGGATTACAATGAACATCGTTTCCACGCAAATTCAGCACCCAAGCAATCTCATCTAAAGCCGTAACTAACAGTCCGTCCGCACCTTGTTTAACTAAACATTCACGTATTCGAGACAGTTTACTTTCTGTTGTCTCACCAGCATACTTCAATGGATGAAGACAGATCTTATTATTAGGAATGACAGGTCGGTCAAGCCATAGCACATCCATTGGATCATCAACACAACGCACCTGCATGTTCCCTTTTGTCGCCAAACTCTCTTTCACATCAGCAACACTAACAAAAGTATTGACACTTCCGTCCACTCCAACAATAGGACTATCGTATTCTGTCAGCTCACTTGCTAACCACTCACTAATAGAAGGAGTACCTTCTACACGTTCTTTCATCAATAGAAACTCACTCCCCGCAAGTTCCTTTGCAGCTGCAATAAAGTAACGAGAATCCGTCCATAAGGCGGCGTGATGCAACGTTACTACGGCAGTACCAGCCGAGCCAGTGAAACCAGATATCCATTCACGAGTCTTCCAGTGGTCGGCCACATATTCACTATTATGGGGGTCACTACTTGGGAAAATAAAAGCAGTAAGCGCATTCTCCTTCATCCATCTGCGAAGAGCAACAAGGCGTTCATTGATTGTTTGCATAATATTTATTGGGTTAGAGGTTATAAAACAATACAAGAAAAGAAAATCTCTCCTATCCGCCTGCTAAGTTAATCAATAATTTCATAACATCCAAATCAAGAAGAACAAGAAATATCTATAAATGCAAAACCGACTTTGCAAAGGCTTACCCTTTTATAAATAATAACACAAATAATTCATTCTTTTTCTTCTCACATACTCTTTTTTTATTAACTTTGCGGTATCGAACAAAAGGGAAAATATACTTTTAAAATAAAATATTTATTATGAATTACTTAACAAACGAGAAACTTGTTATCGTCGGTGCAGGCGGTATGATTGGTTCAAACATGGTTCAGACCGCTCTTACACTCGGTCTTACTCCTAACATCTGTCTATATGATATCTATGAGCCAGGCGTTCATGGTGTATTCGACGAGATGGAGCAGTGCGCTTTCCCAGGTGCTAACCTTTCTTACACCGTTGACCCTGCAGAGGCTTTCACTGGTGCTAAGTACATCATCTCTTCTGGTGGTGCTCCACGTAAGGAGGGTATGACTCGTGAGGACTTGTTGAAGGGTAACTGCAAGATTGCAGCTGATTTCGGTGAGAACATCAAGAAGTACTGCCCAGACGTTAAGCACGTTGTTGTTATCTTCAACCCAGCTGACGTTACAGCATTGACAGCTCTTATCCACTCTGGCTTGAAGCCAAATCAGTTGACATCACTCGCTGCTCTCGACTCTACTCGTCTACAGCAGGCTTTGGCTCATGAGTTCGGCGTACAGCAGGATAAGGTTACTGGTGCACACACCTACGGTGGTCACGGTGAGCAGATGGCTGTATTTGCTTCTCAGGTTAAGGTTGATGGCAAGCCATTGTCAGAGATGGGTCTCTCAGCTGAGCGTTGGGAAGAGATTAAGCATCACACAGTACAGGGCGGTTCAAACATCATCAAGCTTCGTGGCCGTAGCTCATTCCAGAGTCCAGCTTACAACGCCGTTAAGATGATTGAGGCTGCTATGGGTGGTGAGAAGTTCACCTTGCCTGCAGGTTGCTACGTTAACGACGAGAAGCTCGGCTTCAAGAACGTTATGATGGCTATGCCTACAACAATCGATGCTACTGGTGTTCACTACACAGAGCCAACAGGTACTCCAGAGGAGATGGCTTCTCTCCAGGCTTCTTACGAGCACCTCTGCAAGATGCGTGAGGAAATCATCAGCCTCGACATCGTACCAGCTGTTGCTGAATGGAAGAACGACAATGCGAATTTGTAAGTTAGTTGACGAGTTAACAAGATGACAAGTTGACAAGTTATCTGATTACAAAGCAAAATAAAAAGGCAATCAACTTTTCGTTGGTTGCCTTTTTTATTGTACAAAGCTAACTTAGTTGACGAATTAACAAGTTATCTATGTTTACAAAGCAAAATAAAAAGAGGATGTATCAATTTTGACATACCCTCTTTTCTATTGTACAAAGCTAAATTACTTCTCAAAGCTATGGAAGAAACAAGGGTTACCCTTCACTTGAATGATAGGACCTGCAACTTCTTTCGTATCTGGATTGTAAGTGTAGAAGCCTGTAGCCTTCTTATTAGCACTACCAAAGACTATCAAATTCTTATGCTTAGCAACAGCAATACCTTGAGGATTAGAAATCTCCATACCATTGATAAGTGTCATCGTCTTTTGCTTCAAATCAACAACGATTGGAACAGATGTAAAGCTGAGGTATGGATTTGTCAGACCATCAGGAGCAAGTGCAAAGGAGTTTCCATAAATATATAGTAAACCCTTACCCGCATAACACATAGCTGCGATATAGTCTATATGCTTGGTTGAAAGACCAGCAACCTCGGTCTTATCAAGACGAATCAGGAAGTCTGGGTCAATCTCTGTAGAACCATTCTTTATACGAGCAATACCACCATTGAGTCCAGGAACAACACCGAATGAACCAACACAATTAAAGTAGATGTCCTTATTCTCATCCATGAAGATAGAACCTGCATCAATAGGACGAGTAGCAAAGCACATACCCAAAGACTCATTAACAATGTGTTTCTCTACCTTGCCTGTCTTCACATCAATCATAGCAAACTCTATATTATTACGAGTTGCCACATACTGAGCATTCATTTGGTTCAGTCCAACAAAGAGTTTACCATCACGAATAATCATTGCAGCAGGTGCTACCTTTGTATCTGACTGTTTCAGATTATTAAGGTCAATATCAGCAATCTTTGTCATAGTTGTTGGGTTGAATACCATCACAACACCAATACCTTGTAAACTGACGTATGCTTTCTCACTACTTGCTTCTACGATGTTACATGCTGCAGCACCAGCAGGAATAGGCAATGCACCTTCTTTCTTCCATGTACCATCGTTCATAATTCTATAGCGATTTATCTCCGCCTTCGTGTTACCCATATAATCAGGGAATGAGTAGACATTGCCCGACTCTGTTACAATTGGCGTAGCACCAAAACCGCAAGGAATACTATTGCTATTATCATAAGTACCAGGCAATAAACTTGGTAATGCTTGCAAATATACATTACCACTACTACCCTCTGGATTGGTAATTCCCGTTGCGAAGACAACTCCATGGAAGTCCTTATTACCAGGATTAGGTTTAGGACCCGGTGTTGGGTCGTCACCATTGTTTCCACAAGCGGTAAACATAGCCATCACAACAATGGCTGAAAGAATTGATTTAAGCTTTTTCATTTTTCTCTTTATTTAATATTAATATTATCTCTATAGACACACAATATGCCCTTTCTTTATGAATCATACTTTATTCCTTCATATTGCAAAATAAAGTCTTATTGCTTCTTACTTCAGAAGATATCTAACTTTTACTCCTATATATCTTCCTGGCAGAGGACGATTAAACTCTGATACAACATGGCGATCCATAAGATTCTTTACCTTAAACGTTAGAACCCATTGGTCATTCTTGAAACTATGTTCTATTGCTGCATCCATCGTCAAAGCAGAAGGAATCTTCTTATCTTGATACCGACTTACTTCAAAATCATAGTAATATGTATGCACGTATGAAGCATCAAAGAGGAAACGTGTGTTCTGTTCCTTTCCTCCAAAGAGGTTTTCTTTATGGAACTCTGCACCAAAGTTTGCTAATAGATAAGGTACGTTTGGGATACGTTTCATATAGGTGGGATTCTCGACAGTAGTACCAGGAGTTAGCTTTCTGACGTCACGAAGGTCTTGATAAGTACCATTCGCATAAAGATAAAGTACTGGACAGACATCTCCCTTAACATCAAGTTCAACACCTCTCGTACGTACACTACCAAAGTTACGATAGCGAGCCATCGTAGGAATCATATCAGGCGTGAACCTTATCATGTCTTTCAACTGATTATAAAAACCATTCAACTCTATCTCAACAAGTCCACCATCTTGTTTTAAGTGACGATAAAGCATACCAAGATTGACACCAGATGTACGCTCAGGCTTCAAAGCTGGGGATGCAAGGATAGAATATCCATTACCTATCAACTCCTCACTTGTAGGTATTCGCACCTCAGAATTAAAAGAGCCCTTTAGCATCAAGTCGTCTGTAAACTTATAACGAAAGGCATCACTGAATCCAAAATAAGATTTAAACACCTTTACAGGCTCTGGCGAACGTACCGAATAAACATCTATACTACGGGAATGAGATGAGAAAATAAAGTTCTTTAAAGTAAAAGCGTTTTGGAAACGACCATCAAAGAGGGTCAAATCGTATGACAAACCCGTTGTTAAGGTTTTCATCTTACTTGGGAAATTTGACTGAAATCCCAAAGCCTTATCCATTAAGGAATCATTTGGATGAAGTGAATTCCTATCAAAGTAAACATTCAGATTGACACCATGATGCTTATCTATGGTATATCCCAAATTAAGCTTCGACGTCAACTCGTTCGACTGGTTTCTTCCATTTGAAGGGAAGTTATTCTGCTCTCCTCCGTATGGAGAGACTGCAGGCAACTTGTTTCCATCCCAATCATAACGATTTGAAGCCTTATCATTCAAACCATACCTGCCTATGAAATACCCGATATCAAAATCAAAATCGAGACCATCCTCAAATCCGCAACTAAGCCCTTGAAGGTTCTTATTGCGTTTACACGTCCTCTCATTACTGAATTTGCAGATAATTTGAACTTGAAGCACCCACTTCTGCCTACAATATCCCCTTACCCCACAAT
>NZ_VVIQ01000008.1 GCF_009728485.1 Prevotella vespertina | reverse complement strand
GCGACAGGGGCAGCAACCTTTCAAGCTTTGTTGAGAACATCGTGCGTCAGCATCTGGAGGAATATGGTGAAGACATAGAGAAATGGAGAAGACTGTAAGCCGTAAGAAAAGGTAGACGGTTTTCTGGGAAAAGGTCTACCCTTTCTTCAAAATAGGTCTACCTTTTCAGGCAAATAGGTCTACCTTTTTTGCTAAAAGGGTCTACCTTTTTTTCTTCGGTTTAGTTCTCTGTGAGAATGCCACGAACGCAGTTAGTCATAGAATGCACGGCATTCGTTTTTAGGCTATAAAATGTTTTAAGCGTAAATGGTTTGTTCGGTAGCATTGCAAGACGTCAGTTTGTACCCACAAACTGCGCCCAGCTCCCCTCGTTAGATTGTCGGGGAGATAAGACCGTAATCACTACGTTCTCATCGGTCAGTGTTCGGGAATTAAGCAACAACGAATCATCTGCAATGATTAACTTTCAAGGAAACTTATATGAACAGATATAATAAAAAGACTGCCAAATGGCAGCAACAGAATAAGGAAGAGCAGAAGATGAACAAGACAGAGTTCATCAAAGTAAGATGCACCTTAGAGGAAAAGCAACGTATTAAGTCAAAGGCGGAAAGTGCGGGACGTAAGTTCTCCGACTACTGCCGTGAGATACTCTTAAATGGAGAGGTGGCAGCCGTTCCCAAGATGACCGACAATGAAAGGGAAGCCATTGCCATACTTCAGCATACAGGACGGTTCTATGGGCAGATTTCTAACCTTATCAAGGTTAAGGATGAAAGGTGGGTACATATCACTAAGAACCTTTCCTTATGTGCCAAAGAAGCATTTAAGCGATTCTACGACCCCAAATTTCGTGTAGACGATGAGATATATAAGGTCTTAAATATGAAGAGAGATGATAGGAAAGTGTAAGGCGATAGCGCATGGTAGCACGGCTTTGGACTATATATTTAGGGAAGGCAAACTCGGCAGTCGGCTTGCTTTCCACAATCTTTGCAGCACAGAGCCGAAGACTATCTACGAGGAAATGAAGATGGTCAGCGACTATAACAGCCGTTGCAGGAATAAGTTCCTCCGTATTGAAATAGGCATCGCACCACAAGATGAGAAAAGACTGCCTGTATCCGAGCTTATGGGGATAGCCCATTTGTTTGCCAAGCGAATGGGACTTGACAACCACCAATGGGTGGCGGTAACGCACAAGGATACAGATAACAGACATATCCATATTATCGCCAACCGTATCAGCCTATACGGCGAAGTCTATGACACCACATTCGTAAGCAACAAGGCTGCAAAGATAACAGAGGAAATCAGCAGAGAGAAAGGCTTGACCATCGCCAAGGAAATCAAAGCTGAAAGGAAACATCAGAAAGCAAAAGCCAATCCCACAAGAGAGGAAACAAAGAGAGAACTACAAAGAATATGCTATGCCCTACTTGAAAAGTACAAAAGTACAGGTATCACAGGACATTCTATGTTCCTCTATGAGTTGAACAAGCATGGAGTAACCATAGAGCGTATGAAGAACAAGCAGAGCAAGGTCTATGGTTTGAAGTTCTCCTACTGTGGACAGACATTCAAAGCTTCCGAGATAGGCAGGGAGTTCGGCTACCATTCCTTGCAGAAGAACTTTGAAACAACCAACAAGGAAGAACAGAAGAAACCACACCAAACGATACAAGAGCCAATAGAAAAGAAAGAACAACCTGATACAGGTTACCAACTCGTACCTCCAAGCCGTTCCTCTATCTCACGAGAAAATGATACCTCACAAGTACAGAATCCCATTGGTGCAGTAGCAGACACCATTGTTAGTGCAGCCGATGAACTAATGGAAGGGTTGGGCGATTTGATTACACCATCCACACAGAGCGATGACTATGCCGAAGCTGTGTGGCAGCGCAGACTCAGATATCAAGCCAACAGAAAGAAGAAGCGAGGACGAGGATTATAATCCCATTACAGCGACAAAATCAGCATTACAAAAATGCAGAAAGAAGAATATCTCATTAAAAACGCTTGTTATTCGGTAATAAAGTATTATCTTTGTAAACAGAATAACAAGCGTTCTTTGTTGATGCAGAAACCTGCGGTTAATGGCACTTCGCTCGTTTCCAAATCGTTACCTGTTTAGTTTGTATAGCAAGGTAACTTCTTTATTTTCAATTAGATACATTTTAGAAATTATCTCGTGATGTATAACTGATTATACAGGCGTGTATAAAACGATAGAATAAAGCTCTGAATACTTGTTCTTCCTTTTACATGGTAGAGATACTTAACAGAGAACGATTAGGATACTAATTATTTTGTGTTTATGGCAATATAGTTACCAAAGGGAACTCCTCTTTATTTGAGAAGGGCATATCATTGATGTGGAAAGTGGGGTATAGGGTGAATATAGCAGAAGGGCTGACATCCCAATGAGGATTTCAGCCCTTAACTATATTATGTGGGGAAAGTATTTCCTTTATATCAACAATTAGCTTTATAAGCGTGTATAAAGCTAATATTGTCTTCCTAATCTAGAACTCACTTGTGAAGTGGAAACGAATATGTTCGAAGTCTTGTTGAGCCATACTCAAAACATAACTGGAATCAGCGAGGAAGACGTCACGCCCTTCATTATCCTTTGCCATGTACTGATACTTACGTTTCTTGAAATTCTCTAGTTCCGTTTCGTCATCAGCTTCAATCCAGCAAGCCTTGTATAGATGAACTGGCTCCCAGCGGCATTTCGCATTATATTCGTGTTCCAATCGGTATTGGATGACCTCGAACTGTAGTTGTCCAACAGTACCAACAATACGGCGATTATTGAATTGATTAACGAATGATTGCGCTACACCTTCGTTCATTAATTGCTCAATACCTTTAAGGAATTGCTTAGACTTCATAGGATCATCATTCTCAATGTATTTGAAGAGCTCAGGAGAGAAACTTGGTAAACCACGGAAGTGAATCAATTCGCCTTCTGTTAAAGTATCACCAATCTTGAATACCCCAGCATTGTCTGGGAGACCAACAATATCTCCAGGGTAAGCCTCTTCTACCGTACTCTTGCGCTGTGCCATAAATTGAGTAGGGGAGGAGAAACGCATTGTTTTGCCATTGCGTACATGCAAATAGGGCTGGTTACGTTGGAATTTACCAGAGCAAACCTTGCAAAAAGCAATACAACTACGATGGTTAGGGTCGATGTTGGCGGTAATCTTAAAGATAAAGCCTGTGAACTTTGGCTCTGTAGGTTCTACGATTCTCTCTTCTGCCTTCGTTGGTCGTGGGCTTGGAGCTATCTCTACAAAACAATTTAAGAGTTCCTGTACACCGAAGTTATTCAAGGCAGAGCCGAAGAATACTGGTGCCACTTCTGCACGTCGATAGCCATCAACATCAAATTCTGGATAGACCCCATTAACCAATTCGAGATCATTGCGGAGTTGTTCAGAGAATTCGACACCAACATGCTCTTCAAGTTCTTTAGAGTTGATATCTACTTCCACCTTCTCAGTAACTCGTTGCTTGTTGGGTGTGAAAAGGTTTAATTGTTGTTCGTAGATGTTATATACACCCTTAAAGCGTTGACCTTGACCGATAGGCCATGATAATGGACGCACACTGATTTGAAGTTCTTCCTCCAATTCATCTAATACGTCGAAAGGATCACGACCTTCACGGTCCATCTTATTAATGAAAATGATAACAGGCGTGTTACGCATACGGCAAACTTCCATTAACTTACGCGTTTGTGCCTCAACACCTTTTGCAGAGTCGACAACGATGATGGCAGAATCCACAGCTGTTAGAGTACGATAAGTATCTTCGGCGAAGTCTTGGTGACCAGGAGTATCTAGAATGTTTACCTTATACCCCTCGTAATCGAACTCCATCACAGAGGTTGACACCGATATACCACGTTGCTTTTCAATATCCATCCAGTCAGATGTTGCTGTCTTACGAATCTTATTGTTCTTAACAGCACCAGCCACTTGAATTTGTCCACCGAAGAGCAGGAATTTCTCTGTCAATGTAGTTTTACCAGCATCAGGGTGTGAGATAATGGCAAAAGTTCGTCTGCGTTCTATTTCGTTCATTTAAATTCTTTATGTTATTTGTCTTGTTCTTGTAATCCTTTGATACATTTCTTTAATGAGTCTTCCCAATAAGGAATCTTAATACCAAAGGTTTCTTTAATCTTTGTCTTGTCAAGTACAGAATAGGCTGGGCGTGTAACAGGTGATGGAAATTCATCACTATGGCAAGGTTGTATATCACAATTACGATTGCCAACAAGTTCTGCAATCTTAATAGTAAAGTCATACCAGCTGCAAACACCTTCGTTAGAGAAATGATAGATACCATTGTTTCCTTCATATTTGCGTTGCTCGACAATATCGTAGATAGCATCAGCTAAATCGCCAGCATAAGTTGGAGTGCCACATTGGTCAAAAACAACTTTCAATTGTGGCTTTGTTGCTGTAAGATTAATCATTGTCTTAACAAAGTTATGACCAAATTCGCTATACAACCAGGCAGTACGGAGGATGATATGTTTCACTCCTGTTGCTTGAATCTTTTGTTCGCCATGTAATTTGGTTAAACCATATACGCCTGTCGGAGTACCTTTCATGTCTTCTTTACAAGGAGTATTATAAGGGTCGCCTCCAAAGACATAATCAGTGCTGATATGAACAAGTAAACCATTTACTTCTTTCATTGCAATCGCAAGATTCTCAGGAGCAATAGCATTGAGCGTCTCAACAATCTCGCCTGCAGTTTCTGCTTTGTCAACATTTGTCCAAGCTGCGCAATTGATGATACATTTAATATCATTGTCTTTCACCATTTTGCGTATAGCCTCCAAATTAGTGATGTCTAACTTAGTATAACCATCACATACGTCTGTGAAGATATACTTGTCTTTACTCTTTTGAGATACAATCTGCATCTCATTACCGAGTTGTCCATTTGCACCTGTAACTAAAATATTCATACCCTTATTATTTTTATTCTTCACCGAAGTCTAACCCCTCTGTCTTGTCCTTTATGTAATAGTCGGATAGCATACCAATAAAAGTTGTTACTTCTTTTAAGGCACGCTCTGTTTCTGGTGTAATCTCTTTCTTTTGTAGGCGAAGCATCATGACTCCATAGAGCAAGTCAAAGCATGTCTCTATTTCACTTTTTGAAAGTTGAGAAGCTACATCCTTCAATCGATTGTCATTTGTCTTTGCCATTTTATCAGCAGTACGTTTAGTCTTACCTCTTAGTTCAACAATGAAAGGTAAGACACGATAATATTCTGCTGAATAAAAAGGGAACTTAGAAGATTGGAGTAACTCTTTATGAAGTTCTGTAAGTCCTTGCATCAAGACCTTATTAATCTGTAAGTGACCTCCCTCACGGCAACCTTCTTGATTCATCATTCTTACAAGATCACCAAACCAATCCTCCTCTTCTTCCTTTTGTTCGTCAGTATATTGAAATTGATCAATATATTCGGTACGTATTCTTGTGAGTGAACATCCATAAGCTCGAATGATATCTTCAATCTGCCACATATAAAGCAGATATTCTGCTACACTCTTTTTTCTTAATTCTTTTGCAACAAACATATAAAATACCTATTATTTGTATTTATTTCATCAGACCATCGACCGTAGGAAGGTGATAAAGATTGAATACCGTTCCTAAGAGCATGATAATCGAAAATAAAATAACAATAGAACCAATCACCTTATTTATTATAAGAATACCATTGACATCGAACTTTCCTCGAATTCTGTCGATAAGCCATGTTAAACCATACCACCATAATAATGCTCCTGCTGGGATACAAGCGAAACCTACAATCATCTCAAACGTCTGCCCTGGTTGTACAAAAGCAAATTGTGCAAAACAAGCCATGAATAGGAAGATGATCAATGGATTTGAGAATGTTACGAGAAATGCGGTCAATCCATTGTGAAAAATACTACCCTTAGTCTTTCCGCTTTGGTGTACTTTCTTCATTGGATTTGACTTAAAACAATAAAGTCCAAATAATAAGAGTAAGACACTCCCTGATATTTGGAGTATGAGTTTATAAGTAGGGTTTTGTAAAGGCCCCATGATAAAACTCATACCTAAACCAACTATAAGAGCATAAATAGTATCACTAACGGCAGCGCCAATACCTGTTATAAAACCATACCAACGTCCTTTATTTAAAGTACGCTGAATACATAATATTCCGACTGGACCCATAGGTGCTGATGCGATAATACCAATCAACAAACCTTTAAAGATAAAATCCAGTATATCTAATTGAATAGGAAATTGCATGCTTGTTATTTTGGGTGCAAAATTGCAAAAATTATGTGAGAAAAACAAATTTACCTAACAAAACTTTGTGGTATTCTAGTTTTTTCATAACTTTGCTCCAAGTATAATTAAACTAAAAACTTAGTAGGTCATATGGACGTAACAGAACAGAAACCAGTTGTAACTGGTTTAGAAAAGCCATTTGTTATTGGCTTGGATTTGGGAGGAACAAATGCTGTCTTCGGTGTCGTTGATCAGCGTGGACAGGTACTTGCGACAAATTCAATTAAGACGCAGGCCTATAAAACAGTAGATGACTTTGTAGAGGCTGGTGTTGAAGCATTGAAGCCACTTATTGCAAAGTATGGTGGAATAGGACAATTCCGTGCTATGGGTATTGGTGCTCCTAATGGTAATTTCTATCGTGGTACGATAGAATTTGCACCAAATTTGTCATGGGGACATGATGGTGTTGTGCCATTGGGTGATATGTTTTCAGAGAAGTTAGGTATTCCTGTTGGTCTTACCAATGATGCTAATGCTGCTGCTATCGGTGAAATGCAGTATGGAGTTGCACGTGGAATGAAGGATTTCATTATGATTACCCTTGGTACTGGCGTAGGTTCTGGTATTGTGATTAATGGTCAGATGGTTTATGGCTCAGATGGTTTTGCCGGTGAGCTTGGTCACGTGATTATGGTTCGTGGCGAAAAGGGACGTAGCTGTGGTTGTGGTCGTACAGGCTGTCTTGAGGCTTATTGTTCTGCAACTGGCGTTGCACGTACTGCTCGTGAGTTCCTAAAAGAGAGTGACGAAGATTCTTTATTGCGTGAGTTGAATATAGATGAGATTACATCTCTTGATGTTTCTATTGCAGCAGGTCGTGGTGATGCACTTGCAAAGCGTGTATATGAATTTACTGGAAAGATGTTAGGTGAAGCATGTGCTGATTTTGCGACATTCTCTTCTCCTGAAGCATTTATCTTCTTTGGAGGTTTAACAAAAGCGGGTGACTTGTTGATGGAGCCATTAATTCGTGCTTATAGAGAGAATGCTTTGGAGATTTTCCGTGATAAGCCAAAGTTCTTGGTAAGTTCACTTGATGATGCCGCAGCAGCTGTTCTTGGTGCATCTGCTATTGGATGGGAGTTGTAATTTAAAGATATTCGACTTAATATATAAAAGGTAAAGCCTAAGTTCGTATATCTATATTTGCATAGAACTATAGTTGCTTCTTTTTTAAATTAAGTTCTCTCAAGCTAAAAGAAAAGGTTAACGTTAATATTAGATGTGATTCTTGAGATAATATCATACTCTGGAGTCCCTATCTTAATAGCGTTAGCCTTTTTTGTTGTTTTATTTTGTGTTCTCACTTTTTTACTATATCTTTGCGACTCGGAATAAAGTTAATCTATAATTAATTAAAGCAACAAATGAATCAGGAAGACGATATCAAAAAAGCTATTGAAGTGATGAAACAAGGCGGAATCATACTTTATCCGACAGATACTGTATGGGGAATTGGTTGTGATGCTACCAATGCAGAAGCTGTTGCAAAAGTCTATTCATTGAAACGTAGAGACGATTCTAAAGCACTAATCTGTTTGGTTGATTCTGATAATCGTCTACAACGTTATGTTCATAATGTCCCTGATGTTGCTTGGCAACTAATTGATGCTGTAGAGAAACCAACAACATTAATTCTAGATGGCGCAGTGAACCTTGCACCTAATTTGATAGCAGAAGATGGTTCTATTGGCATTCGAATCACAAAGGAACCCTTCTCTCGTGAATTATGTTATCGATTCCAAAAAGCTATTGTGAGCACATCCGCTAATATTAGCGGTGAGCTTGCAGCTCAGAACTATTGCGATATTTCTCAAGAGATACTTGATGGTGTAGACTATGTCTGTCAGTCTCGTCGTCAAGAACATAAGCCCCATACACCTTCTAGTATTATAAAGTTGAGTGTTGATGGTGAGGTGAAAATTATTAGAAAATAAGTAAACGTATAGATGGAAGTATCGGCTAAATTAGGCTTTCTCTCTCGATTTGATGTTTGGCGTCAAAAGCATGTATCTGATCGTGAGTTAGTTTTAGTGCTAGCATTCGCTATTGGTTTTCTTGCCTCTTTAGCTGCTTATATTCTCCATATTATTATTGGTCAGATAGAGGAACTTGTTACTTCAGGCTTCCATGTGATGACAATCAATTGGCTCTATCTGCTTTATCCTGTTATCGGTATTTGGCTTACGAGTTTATTTGTCAAATACATAGTTCGTGATAATATCTCCCATGGTATTACGCGTGTTCTGTATGCTATTTCCACGAAGCAATCTCGATTGAAAGCGCATAATACATGGTCTTCTATCGTTGCATCTGCCATTACAATCGGGTTTGGTGGTTCTGTTGGAGCTGAGGCTCCTATCGTATTGACGGGTTCCGCTATTGGAAGTAACTTAGGACGCATTTTTCATCTAGACAATCGTACACTCATGCTCCTTGTGGGATGTGGGGCGACAGCTGCAGTATCTGGTATCTTTAAGGCTCCTATTGCAGGGTTAGTCTTTACGCTAGAAGTATTGATGGTAGATCTTACCATGGCCTCTTTGTTACCAATACTTATTTCCTCAGTAACAGCAACATGCTTTTCTTACTTCTTCACAGGTGGATCTCCGATGTACCACTTCCAAATGGATTATCTTTGGAGTCTTGAACGTGTACCGCCTACGATACTCCTTGGTATTGCTTGTGGCTTTATTTCGCTTTATTTCATGCGTCTTATGTCGTGGTGCGAAAATGGTTACGGCAAACTTTCTAAGTATCCTTATCTAAAGCTACTTGTTGGTGGCTTAGTACTATCCTCTCTCATCTTCCTTTTCCCTTCTCTCTATGGTGAAGGCTATAATAGCTTAGGGCTATTTATTGAGGGGAAGACTGAGGCTGACTGGATGCAAGTTATGAGCGGTTCTATGTTTGCTGGTCAAACGAATTTACTTGTACTCTATGTTGGTTTCGTTATGCTTACAAAGGTTTTTGCTACTAGTGCTACAAATGGTGCAGGTGGATGTGGTGGAACTTTTGCTCCAGCACTATTCATTGGAGGTTTTGGCGGATTCTTCTTTGCTCGTCTTTGGAATATCCAACAGTTAGGTGTTTATGTTCCAGAGAAGAATTTTACGCTCTATGGAATGGCTGCAGTCATGGCAGCTGTCATGCATGCGCCCTTGACAGGAATATTCTTGATTGCAGAATTGACAGGTGGGTATCAGCTTTTTATACCTTTAATTATAGTAACCATCTGCTCTTATCTGACGATTAATATTTTCGAGCACCATAGTATCTATGCTGTCCGATTAGCCAAACAAGGTAAATTACTCACGCATCACACAGACAAGTCTATCCTTACATTGATGACAATGGATAAGATTATTGACCGTGATTTTACCTCTGTTGCTCCTGATATGGAAATGGGGCAACTCGTTCATGCCCTTAGTTCGAGCCGCAATGATTATATCCCAGTTCTCAATGAAAGTGGCTGTCTTATGGGCGAGATAGATATTACCAAACTTCGCCATATCATTTTCCGTACAGAGCTTTATCATCGATTTCATGTGAGTCAACTTATGACAGCTCCAGCAGCTACATTAGGTGTTAATGACCCTATGGAAGATGTGATGAAGACGTTTGATAGTACTGGGGCGCAGTATTTACCAGTGGTTGGTTTAGATGGTCATTTGGTAGGATATATCTCACGAATACGATTGTATAGTATGTATCGTCAGTTCGTTGCAGATTTTAGTGCCGAGTAAGTCTTGCTCTTACTCTCATTTTATTCCGCATCCTTAATTGTAAAATCTTAAAGAATGAATAGTAAAGATATACGCATCATCTTTATGGGTACCCCCGAGTTTGCGGTGGAGTCCTTAAAGGCTTTAGTGGAAAACGATTATAATGTAGTAGCCGTCGTTACTCAACCTGATAAACCTGTTGGGCGGCATCAAGATAAGCTGCAACCTTCTGCTGTTAAGCAGTATGCTTTAGAAAAAGGCTTACCAGTACTTCAACCAGTGAAGATGAAGGATCCTGAGTTTATCGAGGAACTTCGTTCTTATCATGCGGACTTACAAGTTGTTGTTGCCTTTCGTATGTTACCAGAGGTTGTTTGGGCAATGCCTCGTTTGGGAACTTTCAATGTTCATGCGGCTCTATTGCCTCAATATCGGGGTGCTGCGCCTATTAATTGGGCAGTAATCAATGGAGAGACGCAAACGGGTGTTACTACTTTCTTCCTTGATAAAGACATTGACACGGGTAGGATTATTATGCAAAAGCCATTCGACATCCCTGATACGGCTGATGTTGAATATGTTTATGATGGTTTAATGCACTTAGGGGCAACAATTGCAATAGACACGATTCATCTCATAGCCTCTAAGTTGCCAGAAGATAACTTAGATGTTGATTTCTCTCATGTCTTAGACGAGATTAGTGTACCCCAAGAGCAAGAGAATATCGAACTCAAGAGTGCACCGAAGATATTTAAAGAAACCTGCGAGATAAATTGGTGTCAACCAGCAAAGACTGTTTATGATTTTGTTCGTGGACTTAGTCCTTATCCTGGCGCATGGAGTTCGTTAGTCTTGAATGATGGTTCTGAGAGCAAACCATTGGTTATGAAAGTCTATAAAACATCAAAGACGAATCGTGTAGCCACAGGCGCAGTTGGTAACCTTGTTGTTGAGAAGAATCGCCTATATGTGAATACGACAGATAACTTGCTTGAGCTTCTGGATATTCAATTATCTGGAAAGAAACGTATGGATGCAGCCTCTTTTCTTAATGGCTTTAAGGCTATTACAGATTATCATTTCGTATAGTTTTTGTGAACTAAATGGTAAGGAAATGAAAGAGCCTTCCTTCCTCTCTTGAGAGTGAAGGAGGCTTTTTTTCTTTTTTTCCTTGCTCATTTCATTTTATCTTCTTACCTTTGCCGCCGTGAAACAATTAGCAATGACATATCAAGTGAACGAAGTACTGCAAAGAATTATCGAATTCTTTGCATCTTTTTGCACTTTATCTTTGGTCAATCCAAATAATTTGCTAACACACACACACACACACACACACACAATATGCGCACCTAGCGTCTAATAACACATTTTTTCTTCTCGCATACGCGCGCGCGAAGCGTGCCGTAACCCCTGTAAACAAAGGACTTCTAGGAGTTTCCTTTGTTCGCTTTTTTATGCCCTTTTGCGAACTCGATTTAGAGCAAAATAAGAACGAAATAACAACTATTTTAATCAATGAAGTAATGAGAAAAAAGCAAGTAAAGAAGAGTTATTCTGCACCAGCGTGTATGATAATTCAAGTCAACGAAGCCACTTATTTGATGGATGCGTCTATGCCAGGTCAGCATAATCCAGCACAATCAGGTGGAACGTATGGAGATGCCAAGAAGGCTCCTAATTGGATGTCTGAAGGTGAAGGCGAGGGAGAAAATCCAATGTGGGAAGACTAACAGAGAGTTATTAACTAAAAAAACAAAGTAACAATGAAGAAAACAATGAAACAATATTCATTCGCATCACGACTAAAGTCTTTGGCACTTGTGTTCGGCATTGCCTTGGCTTTTGCTTCTTGCGCCAATGAGGAAATAGCACAAAATCCTAATGGCACAGATAACAATAAGAACTTTACCATCTTCTCAACAGGTGACCCCACAACTCGCACATCCATGGAAAGCAATGGTACTTTCTATTGGGAGGCAGGCGATAAGATTTGGGTAAAGGATGATAACGGTACATGGCGGCAAAGTCGCAATGCTCCAACAGAAAAGACAGCCAGCTTTAAGTTTGAAGTACCTGGTAAGTTTACAAAGACTACCACCTATAAGGTTTATTATCCTGGTAAGAATGGCTATCAGAATCTAGTTACAATTGTTGCAAACCAGAGACAGGCAGAGCCAAACACTACTGCTCACTTCGGTACATCAGGTGATTGCGGAATGGCAGATGCCGCATGGTCAAATGCAAAGAATGGTTTTGCTTTCACGCTCGACCACAAGGCAGCTTACCTTCTCTTCTTGCCACGTACCAGTAACACTATCTTACATGACTGCTATTTGACAAAAGTAGAAGTAAATTCAGATAACGACATTACCAGTACTTACACCCTTGACCCAACAACTGGCAAATTAATAGGTACAGGTACACGCAAGCAGATTATCGTTTCAACAGGTGGAAGCGGAACATACGCTAACGGATTTCCATTAACGAATAATGCTACAAGTGCAGCAACAAATGGTGCTTATGTAGTGATAAAGCCAGGAACTCACACACTAAAGATACGTTATTGGTTGATGGACGTTGCAACTGGTACCGAGGGAACTATAACCAAGACATTAGCATCAGCTACCTATGACCAGAACAAGTATTACAACATTACTGCTAATCTTGACGTAAAGAACTACGATGGCGACCATTACTATATGTGGGATGCACAGGATCAATATTGGAAGGGGCACGAATGGAACAAAGGTGGTAGCCAGCCAACACTTTACTATAATCTTCCAGGTAGTACAACTTCCAATGACTATGCCCATAGCAACACGGATTCACGTTACTATAACGAAGCATTTACCCCTGGCACAGGTAATAAAGCCACCCACGCATCCTGTAAAGACCTTCCAAACGTGAATGAGTTGACGTGGTACGCCGCAAGTGATCCCCGTTGGGACAGAGACGAATTGTGGACAACTATGGGTCACTTATATAAAGGTGGAATGTGGCTTAAGAAGAAGGCATACATAAGTGGATTCAACGCTAACACTGCATACGATGGAGTCGATTGGCGAACTAACGCAAAATACAATTATTGGTCTGCATCTCGCACCCTTCCTTCCGCTGCCGATGCTGGCAATTATTTCTACCTGCCTGCTTTTGGTGACTACTACTCTGGTCGGCTGGGCAGCATTGGACAAACCGGCTATTATTGGTCGTCCAGTGCTAATTCTTTTAATGGACATAGTGCGTTTGTCCTGCGCATCTCTGATGGTGAAGCCTCGGTGTTGACCAACGGCTATATCCGCTACTACGGATATAGGGCGCAGAAGTTCTCAGATTTTGGGGAAGATTAATGCGAAAAAATATGACAAAAGAGGATAAAAATAGGTCCTTTGTAAGTAGCTGATAATCAAGGGATTATAAATAGGGTACCAAAGTATGATACTTAGGGGGTCTAAGTATTATACTCAGGTACCCTAAGTATGATACTTAGGTACCCTCAGTCCCATACCAAGGGTGACTCGAATAAGAAAATAATTTACAAATCATATTTATCAACTTTAAAACATTAATATTATGGCGTTTTTTAAGAAAGTAAAGAAAAAGCTAACAGGACTATGGTATCCAGAAGCAATAACCGTAGGAAAACCTGTAACAACCGACCAAGTGGCTGACCGCTTGGCATTGATTTCGACCGTAAGTCGTGGTGATACGTATGCTGTGTTGAAGGATTTAGGTGTTGTTATGGCTGCATTTATGGCTGAAGGTCGCACGGTAAAGTTGGAAGGCGTTGGTACGTTTTACTACACCATCAATGCCGATAAGGGAATCGCGAAGCCGGAAGAAGTGACGGCAAAGCAGATAAAGAACGTGCGTGTTCGCTTTATTCCTGAAACTTCGCGCACGCAGAGCAATAAGGTTGCCACCCGCTCGTTGGTGTCTGATAATATTTATTGGGAGGAGTGGAAAGAGAAGGAAGGCCTCACCCCCGCCCCCTCTCCAAATGGAGAGGGGAGTGAAGACCACCCAGGACCACAGGCAGGGTAAAAGCCCCCTCAAAAAGCCTCCCCAAGCCCCTCCGAAGGAGGGGATGTCCCTAAGTCCGCTCATATATATTTGGCTATTTCAAACTGTATGCAATAAGGACATCCCCTCCTTTGGAGGGGCTTGGGGAGGCTTTCTTTTAGGGGGCTTTCTTTTTATACCACGGGGGCATTTAAGGTTGATTCAGGGTATCAATCGTTCTGTAATAAGACAATCGATTATATTAATTGTGAAATTAATGTCTTTCAAAACTAGTGTATTAATTTGGTTCTCTCGCTTCCGTGGTACAGCCCCACCCCAAGCTAACGGGGTGGGGCTTTTGTATAAGACAGAGGTACATGGCTTTAGAGACATAATGACAAAAGAACATATTATTTAATGACATAAGTTTTGAAGCCATAGTAACATAGTAGCACTGGTTTTGAAGACGGAATGGAAGAAGAACATATTTTTTAATGACATAGGTTTTGAAGACATGGTAACATACGAACATAGGGGGATGGTAACATAGGGTTTAGACAGAAGGGAAGAAGAACTTATTTTTCAATGATATAAGTTGGGAAGTAGGAACATAAGAATACGGCATTACCAAACGATTGTTTGATAATGCCGTGAGAGAGACATTTATAAATATTGGTTTTAATCGCTCTGAATAGAGCTTATGCTTTTAACCAAGGAAGTGGATTTCGCCAATGAAATAGAGTAGGATGTAACCTAAGATGAGGGAAACGAGTCCGCAGGTGAGACCTGCCTTTAGCATATCCTTTTGTTCGATTAAGCCTGTTGAGTAAGCAATGGCGTTCGGCGGTGTTGATATTGGTAAACACATTGCTGTTGATGCTGCAATGGCAATACCAATAAGGACTGTGCTTGTACCACCAATACCACCGAGTTTGTCGCCCATACCACGGCAGACAACAGCGAGGATGGGAACTAACAAGGCTGCTGTTGCTGTGTTTGAAATGAAGTTAGAGAGGAAGTAACAAATCAAACCAGATACGGCAAGGATGATGATAGGACTCCAATTGCCGAACGGAATACTCTCAATAGCGGCATCAGCCAAGCCCGATCCGTTCATACCCAATCCAATGGCGAAACCTCCAGCAACCATCCAGATGACGCTCCAGTTAATCTCCTGCATATCTTTTGCGGTAATAACGCCCGTGACAGCGAAGATTGCCATTGGAATCATTGAGACTGTGTTGGTGTCAATACCAGTGATTTTCTTTGGAATTACCCATAGAAGGATTGTGACAATGAAGGTAATGATAACTACCCACATACGCCATCCACGGTGTACCTCACCATCAATCTTCAGGTGTATAGTCTTCTGTGTGAATGGGAAGAAGTGGAGGATAATTCTCCATGAAAGAAGGAGTAAGACGATTACAAGTGGAGCCATGAATGCCATCCAGTGCATGAAGTCGATATTCATGTTAAGACCTGCTGGGTCATTGAGATATTTAAGTGCGATGAGGTTGGGAGGTGTTCCAATCGGTGTTCCCATACCGCCGAGGTTGGCAGCAATAGGAATAGACATCGTCAAAGCGATACGTCCTTTGCCATTGGCAGGCAGGGCTGCAAAGACAGGGGTAAGGAAGGTAAGCATTAAGGCAGCTGTGGCTGTGTTCGAGATGAACATAGAGAAGAGTCCTGTGATAAGTAGGAAGCCCAAAAGAACATTCTCACTCTTGTTACCGAAAGGTTTGATAAGGTTACGTGCCAATAGCGTGTCAAGTCCCGACTTAGAAGCGGCAATCGCTAGGATAAAACCTGCAAGGAAGAGCATAATGATTGGATCAGCAAAGGATGCCATAATCTCCTCCGAGTCGAGTAATTCCCCAACTCCATCACCTTTGAATATTCCGAAAGAATTCTTCGAAACGGTGACACACATGATAGACATGATACTCAGCGAGGTTGCCCACGCAGGGATGCACTCCGTCAGCCACGATAGGGTAGCAAACACGAAGATTGCAATGATGCGTTGTTGTACGATGGTTAACCCATCAATACCGAAAGCACTTGTTGGAAGGTTCCAAACGATAGTTGTTACAATGATAATAGCCAGTAGCTGCCAAACATGTTTTGTTTCGACGTGGCTACTAAGTGCATTAGACTTTTCTTCAGCCATGGTGCGAGTTGTTTAGATTAATGTTTTAGGTTGTTTAGTAATACGCGGACGAAAATATAAAAAATATCCTTAATGGGCAAGAGAATACTTGATTTTTTGTATTTTTGCATATCAATTTTCTAAGTTATGCGCCAATTATCAGTACTTGTCCTTTGTTTCTCATTGTTGGTTTCTTGTAGTCTTCGACAGCAAAAGGCAAACGAAGAAATAGGGGAGACAGGGTTTAAATATGCTCGGAATATCACAATGGAGCATAAGGATGGTTATGTTGTTGTAAAGTTGCTGAACCCTTGGAAGAAAGGAACAGTCCTACAAACATATTATCTCATGCCACGTAATGTTGAGTCGGAGAATATCTCGGATGGAGTACGTGTGGATGTTCCGATCCAGCGAAGCGTTGTGTTTACGACGGCTCATGCGAATCTTCTAGAGATGTTACATGCTCAGAAAGCTATTGTGGGTGTTGCCGATTTGAAGTATATGCTTATCCCTGATGTTCAACAGCGAGCACGGAAGGGAGAGATTGCTAATTGTGGTGAGTCGATGAAGCCCGATGTAGAACATATTATAGACATAAAGCCCGATGCTATCCTGCTTTCTCCTTTTGAGAATAGTGGTGGTTATGGACGATTGGAAGAGATTGGCGTACCCATTATTGAGTGTGCCGATTATATGGAACGTTCAGCCTTAGGGCGTGCTGAATGGATGAAGTTCTATGGAATGTTATATGGTCGTGAGCATGAAGCAGACTCCTTGTTTGCGGTTGTAGAGCAGAACTATAAGGCTTTGAGTGCAAAGGCGAAGAAGAGCAAGGTGAAGCGAAGTGTCTTGCCAGATAGGAAAGTTGGTGCCGTTTGGTATTTGCCTGGTGGAGAGAGTAGTGTGGGCTTATTGTATAAGGATGCCAATGGTTCTTATGCTTATGCGCAGGACAAACATAGCGGTAGTCTTTCAATGCCCTTTGAGACGATATTAGATAAGTTTGGAGACAGTGACTTCTGGATTCTCTGTTATAATGGAAACTTCAGTTTGAATACCTTATTGGCGGAGTATCAAGGCTATGGAGCGTTGAAGCCTTATAAAACAGGAGAGGTTTATGGCTGTAAGGTGGATAGTACACCCTACTTTGAGGAGGTCAGTTGGCGACCTGATTGGCTGTTATCCGACTTGATTCAACTCTTTCATCCCGACTTGCATTTAGGTGCGATGCGTTATTACAAGAAACTTAAATGATGAAGAGGAACGTCAGTATCATCCTATTGCTAGTGGCTGGCATAATCATGCTGTTTGCCATGAATCTTATAGTGGGTTCGGTGAGAATCCCATTAGCCGATGTCTGCGACATACTCTTTGATAAGTTTGAAGGTAAGGAGAGTTGGATGTATATTGTAATGGAGAATCGACTTCCTCAAGCCTTAACAGCAATGCTATGTGGTGCGTCGCTGGCAGTCTGTGGTCTAATGCTTCAAACGGCATTCCGTAATCCTTTGGCTGGTCCAGATGTCTTCGGAATCAGCTCGGGAGCAGGGTTAGGTGTGGCAATCGTGATGTTATTCTTAGGTGGGAGTGTGTCAACGACCCTGTTTACCATATCAGGTTTCCTTGCTATTCTTACGTCTGCATTCATCGGCGCAATAGTCGTTACGATGATTATTCTGTTTCTTTCGACTATGGTAAGGAACAGTGTTCTATTGCTTATCGTTGGTCTGATGGTGGGCTATGTCTCCTCTTCAGCTGTGGCGTTATTGAATTTCTTTGCTTCAGAAGAAGGGGTAAAGAGTTATATGGTATGGGGTATGGGCAACTTTGGAGGTGTATCAATGGATCACATGTTGCTCTTCGCTTTGCTCTGTTTGGTTGGTATCATAGCCTCCATATTCTTGATAAAGCCTCTCAACATTATGCTCTTAGGCACTCAATATGCTGAAAGTCTCGGTATCAATATTCGCCAGATACGTAACCTATTACTCGTGACAGTTGGTTTATTGACAGCCGTAACAACAGCCTTCTGTGGACCTATCTCGTTTATTGGTTTAGCTATACCACATATCTCTCGACTCTTATTTCGCACAGACAACCATCAAATCCTCCTTCCAGGAACAGTGCTAACAGGTGCGGTAATTGCTTTGTTCTGCAACCTTATCTGTTATCTTCCTGGAGAATTAGGTATAATTCCCCTTAATGCTGTTACGCCACTCATCGGTGCACCTGTTATCATTTATGTGATCATTAAGCGTCGATAAGTTCCCAATAATGATGTATATAAGTAGGAAGTAATAAACACCATAACATCTTATTATTCTGTTATAGTGTTTGTTACTTTCGTTTTTTTTCTTAACTTTGCACCGGAATTAACCCAAGAACTGAAACTACGATGGTATTTTATGTGAAATGCTCGTAGATGTAAAGAGTAATATAGTAATCCATTTTAATTGATGAAGAAGAAAGAACTTACAAGGCGTAATGTATATGTTAAGCCCGAATGTAATTTGATGAAAACTTATACGGAGACTCTTATGGTCAATGCAAGCGGTAATGCTGGTAGAATCAACCCTGGAGAAAGTGCTGGTGACGCAAAGAAAACCTTCTTGTGGGACGATGATGATGCGTCGAATATAAATCATAATTGGAGCGAATAGACTTCATATATATAAGGTAAAACACACTTAACGAACAAGAGATATATGTTTATAAAGACTTTACGATTACTATCGTCATCGGTAGGCTGTGCTTTGATAGGTGCAGCAGTAACGATGAGTTGTTCAAATGATGACCTTCTACAGAATGCAAAGGAGAGCCATAGTGTTGTGGAGGACTCCATGACCTTCAGTGGTGTCTCTCAAGAAGAAGCACCGACACGTACGATTATCTACAATCATACCAAGGGTAGCGGAGCCTCTGTGATATGGAGAAATACTGACAAGATATTGGTGAAAGACAATGCTGGTCAGTGGCGACAGAGTGCAACAGCCACCTTCCCTATTGCCTCAAAGAAGTCGAATGCCGTGTTTACCGTTGCTGGTAGCTACACCAGTCCGACACACGCTGTTGTCTATACCAATAAAGGTCTCACAGGCTCACAACCACAAGTAGAGATAAAGAAGGTACAGACTCAGACTGCGCCTAACAACTTCGACCATGCAGGTGAGTCGGGTGACTGCGGTGTTGCTACTGCCCAAAAGGTAGGGAGCGACTATAAGTTTACCCTCGAGCACAAGGCTTCTTTCATCTGTCTCATCCCTCGTTCAAGTAATATATACGTACAGCATAGTCAGATTACTAAGATTGAGATTTCATCAGAAGACAATATAGCAGGTGTTTACAACATTGCTTCTGATGGTACGCTCACTCTTGCCTCGGGTGGTTCGAAGACGATCACACTCACGACAGGGAGTGGATTTGCTATTGACAATACGTCTGCTGACATGAGCAAGAACGCTTCCTACGCTGTGATAGCACCAGGTAGGCATAGTCTGCGCATCCGTTACTGGCTTCGCAATACGGCTGATAATCCGAAGGGATCTATTGATGGCACTGTAACTAAATATGTTACCCTCACCTTTGTTCCGGGCTCTATTCATGACGTGACCGCCAACCTCTCTATCAATGACTACGGTGGTACCAACTATTATATGTGGGATGCAAAGGCGAACTATTGGAGTGGGCACGAGTGGAACAGTGCTGACCCATGGCAGCCAACAAAGTTCTTATCAACCAATAGTACGAACTATCCAAAGCCAGGAAGTGATAGTTACACTCCTGATCGTACAACTGCTGGACCGCTTGAAGCCTCAACCTCTCACTTTGCTGCCCTCCCTAACGCTAACGAGATGGCATGGTATGTGATGAAGGGTGACCCACGCTATGATGCCGATGAGCTTTGGTCAACTATGGGCTACCTCTATAAAGGGGGTACATGGTTTAAGAAGAGAGCTTATATCACGGGCTTCTCTGATAGTCATCAGCCTGATGACGCTTCAACCGACCTGCGTAACACTTATAAAAGACTATCAAAAGCAGTTTCGAATACGTTCCCTGCTACCACAGAGATGGACCAGTATTTCTATCTTCCACTCTTAGGTTATTATAGTACAAGCTGGAACAACTATAAATTCAATGCTGCTGGTGTGACAGGTTATTACTGGTCTTCAAGCGCAATACCGACTAATCCAACGGGTAGTTATGCTCTAATAATTAACAACAAGACAGCTACTCTACAAGATTCCGCTCCTACCAGCGGTATGATTGTCCGTCCGTTTGAATAAGCTTTATGAGTACTTAATATTTCATAGTAAAACATAGTAATACAGATATCCATAGAGTCTCAAGGCTTGAAACAGTGTGTCTCAAAGGTTTGAGACTGTGTGTATCAAGGCTTGAGACTGTGTGTATCATAGGTCTGAGACTGTGTGTATCATAGGTCTGAGACACACTGTCTCAGCCTATGATACGATTAGTGATACACTATTCTATTCGAAAGAATAGCGGTCAACGTAATAGTCAAATCTTAACTTTTCGGTGTAACCATACGAGCGGAATATGTCGATAATATCCGCTTGTTGCTCTGGTGTGAGCGTGAGTTGCCCGTTCATATAGCGATAGTAAGTAGGTCGACTTCCTAGATATTGCTGTATTTCTCTGCGTATTGGCGTGTCGTCTACATGCTTGACATTGAGGAATAGATGATGGAATCCCCATGCTGCACGTATCACTTTCTTCTCTACATAAAACTCGCATTTGCCGTTTTGTAGCGCATTGGGGAAGACGGCGAAGCCTATGTTTTTGTCTTCTGGTAGATGTTGCCCAACAAAATAACGCATACAAGTGTCCTTGCGTGGGCAATCTTTGTTGAAACAAATTTCCCATGTTGATGGGACGGAATCGAAGTTAAATGCTATTGTCTCCATTTTGTTTTTTATAGAATATAGAAATAGTTATGTAAATAATAGTGGTTCCTATATGGATGTAAACTGACTGACTTACGTTTGTAAGGGAATCATTCGCCCATAAATTTACCCATGAAGCAAATGTTACCATATTGATCTGTAATGTAATAGAAGAATGGATGATCTGCTGTAAACGTGAACCTTGTGGGGTGGGTATTTATGCCAAGAGTCATCATAGAGGTCGATTGAACGGCTCTTGCAGCTACTCCTTTCTCGTTAACATCCAGCCTGATCTGTTGATACACCTTATCTATATATAAGGGTGAGGGGCTCATCTGACTGAAATTTGCTGCTTGTTGAGAGAAGAGCATGCCTAGTCCAACTTTGGTGTATAGCTCTTTCAAAGGGAGTTTGATAGATGTTGAGAATTTAGGAAGAGCAATCTCCACCTCGTCATATTGCTTATGTAGCTTCGTTAAGTTATAGAGAGTGCTATCCTTAAAGTCGTTGATAATATCTTCCAATTTCTTGCCTTTGTTAGGGAGAACGACATACATAAAGAAGCCGTTCTGCATGGCTAAGGTCAGAACCTTATATTGCTTTCCTTCGTATCCTAGAAAGTTCTTGTCTTGATCAAAGGTGTGCATCATGTGAACCTTGGTCTGATTACCATCCTGCTTATAGAAAGTTTGTCCATTAGTGGTCTCTCCCACAAACTCATTACTCCATGGGATTCGTAGAGCTACAGCGTTGATGATCTGTGCAGAGTGCGGAGTTAAAACTTCGATGGGCAATGTCGTGATGTCGCCTTTCGTTATCTTTGCACAAAGAGAATCAGCCTGTATTCGTTCTTGTTGTTTGTTAGCTGAGGCAATGATATTCGTGAAGTAATAATCTTGAAGTGCTTTCTGGTATTCGGGTAATAGCTCCGTTGCTTCATTGAGAGCCATGAAGTTAGCTGTGACCATATACCCATTCGATGAGCCCTTATCCTTTGGATTGCTTGCGCCTAGATTGGAGAAGGTCTCTCGCCTTTGACCTATAAGTATCTTCTTATTAAGTTTGTTGACATCATCAAGTTGCTTTTCTTGATATCCAAGAACATGGCATAATGCCTGCTTTGTATTCCCAGCAGCACCATTGTTTAACATGTTAAGAGAATAGATGACAGCAGTCGGTGAGAATACAATGCTCTTTTCCTCTTCTTTATTGGATAGTTGCTGAAAGAGCTTTAGTCCGAAAGCGTTGGAAGAAGATATGATTTCGTATTCTTCCTTTGAAAGTGTATAGTCAGGGATATCTTCTTCCTCGGCAGCTTCCTCAAGTGTCTTAGCCGTTTGAGAGGTATTGATACAGCTAGTGAATAGCAATAGAAAAGCGAGATTAAATAGTTTTGTTGTCATACGGCAATATTATTGAATGTAGATAATTAAGACTTCAAAGGTACGAAAAATATTCTTTTATCGATCTCCTACCATGGCTTTTAGCCTTAGATTTAAACTTTTCTTCCATTGTTCCTACATAATGCACATTTTTTTATAATTTTGCAGACGTAAACCATACTTAGTCTATTGGCTATTTGTGAAAACTAATATTTATCAATCAATACATGGATAATTTAAAACTATCACCAGTGCGCAAAACTATAGTGGGGGTACAATTCCTCTTTGTGGCTTTCGGTGCTACTGTCCTCGTCCCTTTGCTTGTTGGGCTTGATCCAGCAACGGCGTTATTCACAGCAGGTCTAGGAACTTTTATCTTTCATTTGGTTACGAAAGGTAAGGTTCCTATTTTTTTAGGTTCATCATTTGCCTTTATCGCACCAATCATTGCTGCTTCAAAGCAATGGGGAATGCCCGGTACATTGGCAGGAATAGCAGGAGTCTCTCTCGTTTATTTTGTTATGTCAGCCTTAATAAAATGGCAGGGAAAGAAATTGCTAGACAGATTGTTCCCACCTGTTGTCATAGGACCTGTTATTATTTTAATAGGCTTGTCCTTATCGACGTCAGCAGTTGATATGGCAAAGACAAATTGGTTATTGGCATTTGTCTCATTGGCAGTAGCAGTGTGTGTGTTGTCTATGGGGCGTGGTCTGATGAAGCTTGTACCCGTTATTTGTGGTATTGTTTCAGGTTACATTGTCGCTATTTGTTTGGGCGTTGTTGACTTCTCACATGTTGAGGCAGCACCATGGTTAGCTTTGCCTCCCGCCTTATCAGATTTCCATTTGCCACAATTTGCATGGGAACCATTCCTTTATATGATACCTGTGGCGATAGCACCAGTGATAGAGCATGTGGGCGATATTTATGTAGTAAGTGCTGTTGCTGATAAAGACTTTACGGCATCTCCTGGATTGCATCGTACAATGTTAGGTGATGGCTTGGCTTGTTTGGCTGCTTCTTTCTTTGGAGGTCCCCCTGTGACAACCTATAGTGAGGTAACGGGAGCGATGAGTATTACTAAGGTAACACATCCTCAGGTAATTCGTATTGCTGCTGCAACAGCTATTGTATTCTCGGTTATAGGTAAGTTGAGCGCTCTCTTGCAGAGTATTCCTGCAGCCGTGTTAGGAGGTATCATGTTATTGCTCTTCGGTACTATCGCTTCCGTAGGTATTCAGAACCTCATTCAGCATAAGGTTGACTTCAATCGCACACGTAATATCATTATTATATCTATTACGTTGACAATGGGTATTGGAGGTGCAGTGCTGCAGTGGGGTAGTTTCTCAATCAGTGGTATCGGACTCTCTGCAGTTGTCGGTGTCATCTTAAATCTACTGTTGCCACCAGCAAAGGAAAAGATGCCTGCAAAGAAAGAATAAGCTTAACTAGGCATTCGTCAGATAAGCTGAATATACGAAACCTCCGACTTTTAGAGTGCTTCTCAGGCACTATAAGGTCGGAGGTTTTGTTGTTTTTATCAGTTGGAGATTGAGTCTCTATACTGATGCTTAATCTTTTCTTCGAGTTCCTCTAATGTTTGCTTGCTGTTGAACAAACTCTTGATAAGGCGATAGCCCAACCATATTAAAATCATTCCTACAAGTGCAAGGAGATATTGGAGTACGATACTATTTACAATAGTCTTCGTATAGTTCTCGCAGATAACAAAGCCTGCGATGAAGATGATATAGTCTATCCAGCCTGAACTTTTATAGCTTTGGACAATACGTTGATATTCTTCATTGTTAGCAAGAACCTCTTTGCGGTTCTCTGCCCACTTCTTTTCAAATTCTTCGTTGGTCATGGGAATGTTGGGTGATGATATACTTATACTTTCATTAAATCGCTCATAACTGAGTCGCTAACATAGATACCTTCACGTGTAAGGTGGAGCCAGCCATTCTCCTCTTTCAATAGACCTTGTTGTTGTAAAGGTTTGGCAAGACGCATGAGATAAGTGCGGTATTCAGCAGAGAGCGTTGATAGGTCTATTCCTTCACACGTACGGAGGGCAGTCATTATCATATCATTGTAATGTGTGTCTGCATCAATTATTTCCTCTTCGCAAGGAAGCTTGTTTTCTTGGATAGCAGCGATATAAGCTTTAGTGTCTGCTACGTTCCAACTTCTCTTACCATTGTTGTAGGAATGGGCTGCAGCACCGATACCTATATAAGGTACATTGTGCCAATAAGAACTATTGTGTTGAGAACGATAGGGGCTTTGAACTTTGAGGTTTGAACTTTGTGATTTGAGCTTGGCAAAGTTACTAATCTCATATTGCTCATAACCTGCTTCAGCTAAGCGGTCGATGAGTGTATTGTACATCTGACGATAAAGTTCATCGTCCATCTCCTTGACCTTTCCCGCTTGAAGAAGGCGATAGAGGGGAGTCCCTTCTTCGTACATAAGACTATAAGCAGAGATATGTTCAATGTCTAAAGCAAGCAGTCGATCAATGTCTTCTTTCCATTCTTCAAGTGTCTCATTGGGAAAGCCAAACATAAGGTCTACTGATATGTTCTTGATGTTTACACTTCTAAGATGCTTGACAGCAGTTTCTACCTCGTCAGCTGTATGTCTACGATGTAGGAAACGCAGACGTTCATCAGAGAAAGTCTGCGCTCCCATAGAGATACGATTGATAGGAAGGGAATGCAAGTTCTGTGCAAACTCTTCCGTTACATCATCTGGATTACACTCCATAGTGACTTCGATAGGCAGAGTAGTGGTGCAGCTGTTGTTCTCTATATCCCATTTTAAACCAATGTGATATACCTTATCTATCGTTTGGAATATCTTCTTTAGGCTTTCAAAGGAAAGCTGTGAGGGAGTACCACCGCCCAAGTATATACTTGTCAAACCAGTCGTCCTCCCACCAAACGTTTCATAGTCTTTCTCCGCACGCATTTCCATCTCATGGCAGATAGCGTTCACATACTGTTCTTCCATAGAAAGTCTTTCGTCCTTCTTCTTGGCTGGCACAGTAGAATAGAAGCCGCAATAAATGCAGCGACTGGCACAAAAAGGTATGTGAATGTACAATCCTAACATGATAGGTGTTTGTTCGTATATATTAATGTATGACTAATAAGAACTAATGCAAATGTACTAATAAGTTTTAAAAGAATTTGCTTTTTTAGTGAGAAACTTTGGTGTTCTCATTGGAAATGTCTAACTTAGACCGCTGAATGGATGAGTTAATACTTGTCCTCTTTGAAACGAATAAATTATTACTAACAGCTTAAATCTATCAGATATGAGAGTATATCAGACAAACGAGATTAAGAACATTGCCTTAGTTGGCAGTGCGGGTAGCGGCAAGACTACTCTTGCCGAAAGTATGTTATTCGAAGCCGGCGTTATTAAGCGTCGCGGTTCAGTTGAAGCTAAGAATACAGTTAGCGATTACTTTCCTGTTGAGCAGGAGTATGGTTACTCGGTGTTTCCAACGGTATTCCATGTAGAATGGAATAATAAGAAGCTGAATATCATTGACTGTCCAGGTAGCGATGACTTCATTGGTGGTGCAATAACCGCTCTTAATGTAACTGATGAAGCCGTCATACTTATTAATGGTCAGTATGGTCCGGAGGTTGGTACACAGAATAACTTCCGTTATACAGAGAAACTCAAGAAACCTGTAATCTTCTTGGTTAATCAACTTGATTCTGATAAGTGCGACTTTGATAATCTTATTGCAAATATGCAAGAGATCTATGGCTCAAAGTGTGTTCCTGTACAATATCCATTAGAAACAGGTCCCGGTTTCAATAGTCTGATAGATGTTCTGTTGATGAAGAAGTATAGCTGGAAGCCTGAAGGTGGAGAACCAGTCATTGAGGACATTCCTGCTGACCAGCTGGATAAGGCTATGGAACTTCATAAAGCACTTGTTGAGGATGCAGCAGAGAACGATGAAGGACTGATGGAGAAGTTCTTTGAAGAAGAGACACTTTCAGAAGACGAGTTGCGCGAGGGTATTCGTAAAGGTCTTGTTACACGTTCTATCTTCCCAGTCTTCTGTGTATGTGCTGGTAAGAGTATGGGTGTTCGTCGATTGATGGAGTTCTTAGGTAATGTCGTTCCGTTCGTTGACGAAATGCCTAAGCTGCATAACACACGTGGAGAAGAGGTCGCTCCTGATTCTAAGGGCGCAGAATCACTCTATTTCTTCAAGACGGGTATGGAACCACATATTGGTGAAGTAAGTTACTTTAAGGTGATGAGTGGTAGTGTGAAGACAGGTGATGATCTTACTAACTCTGATCGTGGTTCAAAAGAGCGTGTTGGACAGCTTTATGCTTGTGCAGGTGCTAACCGTATTCCTGTTGACGTGCTGAATGCAGGTGATTTGGGTTGTATGGTGAAGTTGAAGGATGTTAAGACAGGTAACACGCTCAATGGTAAGGGTACTGATCAGCGTTTCGACTTCATTAAATATCCTAATTCAAAATACTCAAGGGCTATCGAGGCTAAGAGTTCACAAGAAACGGAGAAGCTCATGGCAGCATTACTAAAGATGCGTCAAGAGGATCCGACGTGGGTTGTGGAGCAAAGTAAGGAGTTGAAACAAACAATTGTACATGGACAGGGAGAGTTCCATCTTCGTACTTTGAAATGGCGTTTAGAGAACAATGAAAAGCTACAGGTAACCTTTAAAGAGCCTAAGATTCCCTATCGTGAAACGATAACTAAGCAAGCAAAGGCAGAGTATCGTCATAAGAAGCAAAGTGGTGGTGCTGGTCAGTTTGGCGAGGTTCATTTGATTGTTGAGCCATACGCTGAAGGTATGCCTGCTCCAACAACCTATAAGTTCAACGGACAAGAGTTTAAGATGAATATTAAAGGTTGTGAAGAACGCACTCTTCCTTGGGGTGGTAAGCTTGTGTTCATCAACTCTGTTGTCGGTGGTGCTATTGATGCTCGATTCATGCCAGCTATATTGAAAGGTGTCATGGACTGTATGGAGCGTGGACCTCTGACTGGTAGTTATGCGCGTGATGTTCGTGTGATTGTCTATGATGGTAAGATGCACCCAGTTGACTCTAACGAACTTTCTTTCACTTTGGCTGCTCGCCATGCTTTCTCTGATGCCTTCAAAGCTGCAGGTCCAAAGATTCTTGAACCTATTTATGACTTGGAGGTTTACGTACCAGGTGACTATATGGGCGATGTTATGAGCGATTTACAAGGACGTCGTGCCATGATTATGGGTATGGATTCAGAAGCAGGCTATCAGAAGTTACAAGCCAAGATTCCTCTAAAAGAGCTTGCTAACTATAGTATTTCTCTCAGCTCCCTCACTGGTGGTAGAGCTAGCTTCACAACTAAGTTTGCTAGTTATGAGCTTGTTCCTAATGATTTACAGCAGAAGTTAATTGCAGAGCATGAAGCTGAAGTAAAGGATGAAGAAGAATAGTTTATTTTTTTAGTTAATAGTCATCTTCCTTGTGGGGCGCGTTCGTTCTTATTTTATCTTGATAAGATTGTAACGTGCCCCTTTCTTTATGTCCTAATTCTACTTTGTTTCACTTTAAGTTTATGTTTAATTAAAGTCTAAGTTAAAGTACAATTAACCTCTAACTTAAAGTACAACTATCGTTTAACTTAAAGTATATTCATCGTTTAACTTAAAGTTTAATTGGCGTTTAAGTTAGAGATTAATTGACGTTTAAGGTGAAGTATTCCTATATTTAAATCTAGGCTAACTTACATGGGTTTATAGGTCTTTTTGTCTTTCCTCAATAAATCAAAGAAGTTTCGTTATTCATTACGATTTTGCAGGTTCAATTTAGAGTCTGCCCATTGGACTTTTCTTTAGTCATTCTTGTGCTAATTTACTTGCGATATAATTGATAATAATTAATCCTAAGTATAATAATTCGTTAATTAATTTAAATCATATTCTATTTGTTAACGTTTTTGTGTTAATGGATTAATAAAATATTATCTTTGCAATCGTGAACATCGTAGTAGAGCTATAGTCCTAATCTCATTCAGAAGTCGTAGCCTACACGAATAGAAGTAATAATAATGAAGAAGAAGACAATTTGGATTATTGCAGTAATCATGGGATTATCATTCCTAGGCTTACTTCTACTCCAACTCAATTACATTGAAGAAATGGCTGAGATGAAGAAAGAACAGTTTGACGAATCAGTCAATCGTGCTCTTTATCAGGCTTCTCGGAATATGGAATTGAATGAGACCCTTCGTTATTTAGAAGATGATGTAAATAAGAAAGAGCGTAAGCAGGCGGAACAACGTTCAACTTCAAAGGATAATTCCGTTGCAACACATCAAACTCCAGCAGTAGATAGTCAAGGCGATGCATATACATCTTTTGAAGCGAAGTTATTACAATCGAAGCCATCATTGACCCCTAAGGCAATGATTCTCCGTAATGATAGTAGTTCGCTTTCTGCAACAAAACGTAACATGCAAGAGATTGTTCGTAATCGTTATGTCTATCAGAAAGCAATGCTTGAAGAGGTGGTTTATAATATACTTTATTCAGCATCAGATAAGCCTCTAAAACAACGTATTAACTTTAAATTGTTAGACCAAGATTTAAAGGCGGAGATGATGAATAATGGTATTAACATCCCCTATCATTTTACTGTTACAACGCAAGATGGTCGTGAAGTCTATCGTTGTCCAGATTATGTATCGGATGGGGAAGAGAATACTTACTCACAGGTGTTATTCCGTAATGACCCAGTGAGTAGAATGGGAGTTGTGAAGGTACACTTCCCTGAGATGAATAATTACATCTTCTCTAGTATTCGCTTTATGATACCTTCAATCATCTTCACGTTTGTGTTGTTGGTAACTTTTATCTTCACTATTGTGACAATCTTCCGTCAGAAGCGTTATAGCGAGATAAAGAACGACTTTATCAATAATATGACACATGAGTTGAAGACTCCTATTGCAAGTATCTCTTTGGCAGCACAGATGATGAATGACAAGAGTCTGGAAAAGTCTCCGAAGATGGTAGAACACTTGGGAGGTGTAATCAACGATGAGGCTAAGCGACTTCGTTTCTTAGTTGAGAAAGTATTGCAGATGAGTATGTACGATAGGAAGAAGGCTGTGTTGAAGAAAAAATATACAGACTTAAACGAGATGGTTGAAACTATTGCACACTCTTTCGCACTGCGAGTAGAACATACAGGTGGTAAAGTCTATACGGAGATTGAAGCTGTTGATTCAACTATGTATGTTGATGAAATGCACTTCCAGAATGTGATATTTAATCTCTTGGATAATGCTGTCAAGTATGCAAAGCCAGACGAACCATTAAATGTCTATTTGAAGACATGGAATACGAATGAACATCTTTATCTTTCTGTGCGTGACACAGGTATGGGAATAAAGAAAGAAAACTTAAAGAAGATCTTTGATAAGTTCTATCGTGTACATACAGGTAATAGACATGATGTAAAAGGATTCGGTTTAGGTTTAGCCTATGTAAAGAGAATGGTTGATTTACATGGTGGCGAAATTAAAGTGTTAAGCGAGTTTGGTAAGGGAACTAAGTTTATTATAAAACTTCCCGTGATTCGTGATGAAGAAATAGAAGAAGAAGTATAAGAATAAACATTAAAAGTTATAGATTATGGATGATAAGTTAAAGATTTTATTGTGTGAAGATGATGAGAACCTCGGAACACTATTGAGTGAATACTTACAGGCAAAAGGCTTTCAAGCTGACCTTTGCCCAGATGGTGAAGTAGGCTATAAGGCTTTCTTAAAGAATAAGTATGATATTTGTGTACTTGATGTGATGATGCCAAAGAAAGATGGATTTACATTGGCACAAGAGATTCGTCAAGCAAATGCGGAAATTCCAATTATCTTCCTTACAGCAAAACAACTGAAAGAAGATATACTTGAGGGCTTCAAGATTGGTGCAGATGACTATATCACCAAACCTTTCTCTATGGAAGAACTTGTTTTCCGTATTGAAGCAATCCTTCGTCGAGTAAGAGGGAAGAAGACGAAAGAATCTACTATGTATAATATTGGTCGGTTTACTTTCGATACACAGAAGCAATTATTGACATTAGATAATGACCCTGAGAAGACGACGAAGCTTACAACGAAGGAAAATGAATTGCTAGCTTTGTTGTGTGCTCATTCTAATGAGATTCTCCAGCGTGATTATGCCTTAAAGACCATTTGGATTGATGATAATTACTTCAATGCTCGTTCAATGGATGTGTATATCACAAAGCTCCGTAAGCATTTGAAGCCTGATACTCAGATTGAGATTATTAATATCCATGGTAAAGGTTATAAGCTTATTGTACCTGATGAGGATTAAAAACTAAAGGTTAATGACACATTAACTATTTAAATAAGAGTAAGTAAAAGCCCAATAGGAATCTTCATAATATGAAGTCCTATTGGGCTTTACTCTTTGTTATCTAACTAGTTGTTTAAATTCAAGGTAAATCAAGTTTATTACCTTTTATAAATGCAATAGTTCCACCAATGATTAATATCAAACCTGAGAATAAGAGGGTATTCCGTTGGAAGGAAATAATAACATGTATTGCAAATAAGATAATGCCAACAACTATAGCAATAAGACCTAAATATTTGATATATCTTCTCATACTGAACGTGTAATTGTACTATACGATGAGCAAAAGTACTAAAATTATTTGGTCAATTGCACGAAAAGTTGTAATTTTGCGTCGCATTTGCGTATGCAAGGTGCATTTTTAATTCATTTTATATAATTAAGTAGTATGAATCAATACGAAACCGTTTTCATTTTGACTCCCGTTTTATCTGACGAACAGATGAAGGAAGCGGTCGCTAAATTCAAGACACTGCTCACTGATAATGGTGCTGAGATCTTGAACGAAGAGATCTGGGGTCTGAAGAAGTTGGCTTACAACATTCAGAAGAAGTCATCAGGCTTCTACGCATTGTTAGAGTTCAATGCAGAACCATCAGTTATTAACACTCTCGAAACCGGCTTCCGTCGTGACGAGAAGGTTATTCGTTACATTACCGTTAAGCAGGACAAGTACTCTGCAGCTTATGCTGAGAAGCGTCGTGCTAAATGGGCAGCTAAAAAGGAGGCTTAAATCATGGCAGAGCAGAAATCAGAGATTCGTTATTTGACCGCTCCTTCTATTGATACAAAGAAGAAGAAGTATTGCCGTTTCAAGAAGAGCGGTATTAAGTACATCGATTATAAAGATGGTGAGTTCTTGAAGAAGTTCCTTAACGAGCAGGGTAAGATCCTTCCTCGTCGTATCACAGGTACTTCATTGAAGTATCAACGTCGTGTGGCACAGGCTGTTAAGCGTGCTCGTCAGATTGCATTACTTCCATACGTAACCGATTTGATGAAGTAAAAAGGAGGTCAATAGATGGAGATTATATTAAAAGAAGATATTATCGGTCTTGGATACAAGAACGATATCGTTAATGTAAAGAACGGCTATGGTCGTAACTATCTCATTCCAACAGGTAAAGGTGTTATCGCATCTCCTTCAGCTAAGAAGCAGTTGGCAGAGAACTTAAAGCAGCAGGCATCTAAGCTTGCAGCTCTTAAGGCTGAGGCAGAGAAGAAGGCATCACAGTTGGATGGTGTAGAACTTGTTATTGAAACAAAGGTATCAGCTACTGGTGTAACTTACGGTTCTGTTAACGCAGCAATTGTAGTTGAAGAGCTTGCAAAGCGTGGTATTGAGATTGATCGCAAGATCGTTACAATGCACGATATGAAGAAGGTTGGTACTTCTGAAGCTACTGTACACTTCCACAAGGAGGTTGAGGTTAAGATTCCTGTAACTGTTGTTGCAGAGAACCAGCCAGCACCTGCTGTTGAGGAGGCTCCAGTAGAGCAGCCTGCAGAGGCACCTGTTGCAGAGGAGGAAGCTCCAGCAGCTGAGTAATTCAACAAATGACATTTTGCACTGTAAAGCAGTAATGTTAGATAATAGTCCCTTTCACTTCCGGGTGGAAGGGATTTATTAGTTTATTATGAAACGAATAGTACTTACCGGCGGACCTTGTGCCGGAAAAACGACAGCACTTGTCAAGATTATCGAGCATTTCTCCAGTCTCGGTTACAAGGTGTTTATTATTCCTGAAGTGCCAACACTCTTTAGCCAAGCAGGTATGGATTACCTTACGGATAATCACGCTTTCTTTTATGAAGGAGAGAAGGCGACACTAGAAATGCAGCTTGCTTTGGAGGATAAGTTTACACGGATGGCCGAAACAATTACTACTCCAACCATCATTGTTTGTGATCGTGGAACGATGGATATTTCTGCTTATATGAAACCAGAAATGTGGAATGAGATTACGGCTGGCGTTGGAACCTGTTCGGAGAAGTTACGTGCTAGATATGATGCGGTACTTCACCTTGTCAGTGCTGCTGATGGTGCAGAACAATTCTATACGACGGCTAACAATGCGGAGCGTACCGAAGGATTGGAGCTTGCACGTGAACTTGACAAGAAAGTCATTCAAGCCTGGTCAGAGCATCCTCATCTACGTGTAATTAATAACCACGAGAACTTTGATACAAAGATCAATCGTGTTATTCAAGAGATATCGAATGTACTTGAGATTCCGCAGCAGATAGTAGAAGAACGTAAATATATCGTGCGTCTTACAGAGGATATTCCTGATTCTATAGAAAGTGAGATCATTCAAACTTATCTCACCTCCGACCCACGTAGTGAGGTTCGTCTTCGTCGTCGTACATTGAACGGCGTTTCTGTTAATGTTCGTACAACGAAAAAGACCTTAGCAAATAATGCACAGGTAGTTACTGAGCGACAGATTGATAATAACCTCTATGAGTCATTAATGCGTCAAGCCGACCCTTATCGTCAATCAATCCATAAGATTCGTAAAACGTTTATATGGCGTGGTCAATTCTTTGAGCTTGATACCTATTTATCTCCAATGCGCAATCTTCAGATACTTGAGACGAAGGGCATTGTTGACCATGAGGATGTCAACTTCCCTCCCTTTATCGAGGTTGTAGAAGATATTACGGGTAAGACAGAATATTACAATTACAACTTAGCCTTGAGAAAGTAAGAGGTTAAGTTGAGCATAACTTAAAAAGGTGCCGTAACTGTATGATCAGTTGTGGCACCTTTTCAGTATATCAAAGGTCTAAACCTTATTTCTTCTTTGCTGCTTTATCAACCTTTTCCCAATATTTCTTACCCTTTTCTTTTAGTTGGTTCGTAAAGGCAATGGCATCAGCATTAGTTTGTGCCTCGTCAGCAGGAGATGCGTAAGCATGACGGAAGCCCTTAATCTTATTCCATTCACCACGTGTAAAGTCAGGTACTTCCACAGGGATATTACCATTATCCATAGAGATAGAACCTAACTCGGCTAGACAGCACCATTCTGCTAAGTCGTACACATCAATATCCAATGGCAAGCCGTTCTGTAAGCAATAAACTAGACGTGAATCCATGATGAAGTCCATTCCGCCATGACCACCAACTTCCTTCGCTTGTTTCTCATACTTTGTGATGATAGGGCTTTCGTTCGCCTTCTCCAAAGCTTCTCTATCCTTGCCTGATAAGTAGCTGTGACCAGATAAGTCATCTGCAGAAGGGGTTACACCTGCTTTTACAAGTTCTTGAGATGATAGAGCATAGCCTTCAACTGGATATTTATTAGCGAAACCCTTTGTTCCGGTTAACTGATACATACGATTGTAAGGCTGTGGAGTCATTACGTTATGAATAATCTCGATTACCTTTCCATTCTCTGTGCTAATCAGCGTTGTGGTTTGATCACCATTGCGGAACTCCTTACAAGGCTCACCGCTCATTTGTTCAACGTGCATCTTACCATTAACAGACTTTGTATCCATTGCGATAAGTGTCTTCATACGATCGCCACGGTGAATGTCCAACACTTGTGCAATAGGACCTAAGCCGTGAGTAGCATATATATCACCACGGAACTTCTGGTTGTAATCCAATCTCCAGCCTAATTTATCTTCTTTATCCTTCTTCCAATAAGCATTCCAGAACGGAGTTAGGTCGTGGCGATAAGCTCCTTGTACATATAGAATCTCACCGAAGATACCCTTTTGAGCCATGTTTAAAGAGTTCAACTCAAAGAAGTCATAGCAGCAGTTCTCGAGCATCATACAATGTAGTCGATTCTTCTCAGATAATTCGATGAGTTGCCATATCTCTGACATATTCATCGCTGCAGGAACTTCTATTGCAACGTGCTTACCATGTGTCATTGCTTCTTTTGCAACCAGGAAGTGATGTTTCCAATCAGGTGCAATATAAACAAGGTCTATATCTTTGCGCTTACACAATTCTTTGTAACCATCTTCGCCCGAATAAATATCCGCAGCAGGCATGCTAGCCTTACGTAAATATTGCTGACACCTTTCTGCACGATCCTTCTCAAAGTCACACAACGCCATAACTTGTATTCCAGGGATATGCGTCCATCGTTCAACGGCACCTGGACCGCGCATACCAAGTCCAACGAAGGCTACACGTACAACCTTCATCTTTGGTGTTGCAAGGTTCAAAACACTTTGCTCACCAGCAGGACGGGTAGGAACCTCTGTGACAGCCTTTCCGTTAACAATCTTGTAAGGCCAATTGAATTGTGCTAAAGCATTCGTTGGTAATAAGAAACTGCCTGCAATGAGTATTGCTGCAAAGGTCTTTTTAATTCTCATAGTTTGGTTTTTTATTTATTGATTATTGGTTTTTAATTATAATTGTAGGGCAAAGATAGTGAATATTAGCGTAAAACGGGAATACTTTAAAGATTAATTTGTCAGATGTTTTTGGTTGATGTTGATATGGAAAGTTCAACGCTCAACTTCGTTCCAATTCTTATCGTATGAAACTTTAAGTTAATCGCCATTTGTACTTTAAGTTAAAGGTTGCTTGTACTTTAAGTTAAAGGTCGCTTGTACTTTAAGTTAAACGTCAATCCTACTTTAAGTTAGGGTTCGATATCCTCTAAATTACTACATCTTTCAATAGTTATACATATTGTTTTATGTGGGTATCATCTTCTGTGCATAGCTATTTAAGATATAAGTTTTGCTTTTAGAGCGTAATTCTTCATTATCTATTTAATTTTCTGTATCTTTGCACTCAGAAAGTATTAACAATTAAAGCATAAAATAAGATGAAAGCATTTGTATTCCCTGGACAGGGATCTCAGTTTGTTGGGATGGGTAAGGACCTTTACGAGAACAGCCCATTGGCAAAAGAATTATTCGATAAGGCAGATGAGATTCTTGGTTTCAAGATCACCGATATTATGTTTGCAGGCACTGATGACCAACTAAAGGAAACGAAGGTAACTCAACCAGCAGTATTCCTTCATAGTGTAATCTCTGCCCTTTGCTTAGGTGACGAGTTTAAGCCAGATATGGTAGCGGGTCATTCATTGGGTGAGTTCTCTGCTCTTGTTGCTGCGGGTGCATTAAGTTTCGAGGATGGTTTGAAGTTGGTTGCTGCTCGTGCTAACGCAATGCAGAAGGCATGTGAGCAGAACCCTGGTACTATGGCTGCAATTATAGGCTTGCCAGACGAGAAGGTTGAAGAGATTTGTGCTCAAGTATCAAAGGAAGGTAAGGTTTGTGTAGCAGCCAACTTTAACTGCCCTGGTCAGTTAGTTATTTCAGGTTCTGTTGACGCTATCAACGAGGCATGCGAGTTGTTAAAGGAAGCAGGTGCTAAGCGCGCATTACCATTGAAGGTTGGTGGTGCTTTCCACTCTCCATTGATGCAGCCAGCTAAAGACGAATTACAGGCAGCTATAGAGGCAACTAAATTCAATGCTCCAAAGTGCCCTGTTTATCAGAATGTAGATGCATTGCCACATACCGACCCAGCCGAGATTCAGAAGAATTTAATTGCTCAGCTCACCTCAAGTGTACGTTGGACGAAGAGTGCCCAGAACATGATTGCTGATGGTGCTGATGAGTTCATCGAGTGTGGACCAGGTAAAGCATTGCAGGGTATGCTTGGACGTATTGACAGAAATGTTAATGCTCACGGCATAGCTTAATACTATAGCTAATAGTCCCTCTTCTTAACCCCTCCTTGCTTTAGGAGTGATACGGAAGAGGGACTTTTGTTTATCCATTGTATGAAAACTAAATTAGTTATCTATCAAGTCTTCACTCGTACTTTCGGTAATAAGAACCTTACGAGAAAGGAGAACGGTACATTAGCAGAGAATGGGGTAGGGAAGATGAATGACTTCGACGAGTCGGTACTTCGTCGCATTCATGACTTCGGTGTCACTCATCTTTGGTATACTGGTGTTATCCGTCATGCAACGTGTACTGATTATTCTTCCTTCGGTATTCCTTGTCAGAACCCACGAGTTGTAAAAGGACGCGCTGGTTCCCCATACGCCATTACTGATTATTATGATATTGACCCTGATATTGCGGTTAATGTTGATGAGCGCATGGCAGAGTTCGAGGCTCTTATTAGTAGAACACATGACGAAGGACTGAAAATGATCATCGACTTCGTGCCTAACCATGTTGCACGCCAATATAAGAGTATAGCAAAGCCGCAAGGAGTGAGCGATTTAGGAGAAGACGATGACTTAGGGAAGCATTTTGATTCACAAAACAACTTCTATTACTGTCCGGGTGAAGCACTCGACCTGTCTGGGGTAGCCGAGAATGAATATGCAAACGGAGCGGAGCCTTACCATGAATATCCAGCCAAGTGCACGGGTAACGATCGCTTCGATTCGCATCCACAGCAGAATGATTGGTATGAGACGGTGAAACTCAATTATGGAGTAGACTATTGTGATGCTGGTGGGCGTAGTTATCATTATCATCCCATTCCTTCTACTTGGAAGAAGATGACTGAAATACTCCTCTTCTGGGCAGCTAAAGGGATTGATGGTTTCCGTTGTGATATGGCGGAGATGGTACCTCACGAATTCTGGTCATACGCCACACAACAGGTTAAGGAGCGTTATCCAGACGTGATATTCATCGGAGAGGTATATGATCCGAACCAGTATCGTATGTATGTTGAGTCAGGCTTTGATTACTTATATGATAAGGTGGGTATGTATGATTGCATACGTGGTGTCATCTGTGACGAGCGTCCGGCTTCTTCTATCACGCACGAGTGGCAGCAAGTTGACGATATACGCGACCACATGCTTTACTTCCTAGAGAATCATGATGAGCAGCGCATTGCCTCCGACTTCTTTGCTGGTAACCCGTGGAAAGGAGTGCCGGGCATGATTGTTTCCGCATTGCTTCAGCAAAATCCAGTTATGGTTTATGCAGGGCAAGAGTTTGGCGAGCGGGGTATGGATAAAGAGGGCTTCTCGGGACGTGATGGTCGTTCGACTATCTTCGACTATTGGACGAGTGAAGCTATTTATAAAGGCTTCTTCAATCAAGAGGAACTTACAACAGATGAGAAGAGGTTATCATTGGTCTATCAAGGTCTGCTTCGCTTCTGCAATCGCGAGAAGGCAGTACGTGAAGGATTGACATTCGACCTCATGTATGTTAATAATCAAAGCTATCAGTTCAACCCTCGCAAACAATTTGTCTTCTTGCGCAAGGCTGACGATGAAGTGTTACTCGTTGTAGCGAACTTCGATCAGAAACGTGTGCAAATCAACGTTACCATTCCTGCGCATGCTTACGACTTCCTTGGATTACCAGAGCGGGAAGTAGAGATGACCGATTTGCTTTCAGGTTTTACAAAGACGGTAGAACTGAAACGAGATGGACAGGTTGCCTTAGATGTCAAGGCAAATTATGGTAGGATATATAAGTTTAACGTAAAGGAGAAGCCCATGGACTATGTATTGAATACGCATAACAAGGAGGAGTTCCCACCGGCTCATACAGCAGAACATTTATTGAACCAAGTCATGGTTCGTATGTTTGGGGCGGAGCGTAGTAATAATGTGCATATCGAACGAAAGAAGAGTAAGATGACATTCATCCTTGATCATAAACCTAATCGTAAGGAGGAGAAGGCTATTGTTGATGAGATGAATCGCCTTATAGCAGAGGATTTGCCAGTAACGTTCGAAATGGTTGATAGGAATCATATTCCTGAAGGAGTGAGCTTGGATAAGCTACCAGATGATGCTTCTGAGATGTTACGACTTGTGCGAATAGGCGACTTTGATGTGTGCCCTTGCATTGGTAAGCATGTCCGATCGACGAGTCAGATAGGTCGCTTTGAATTGTTAGGTACTAATTGGGACGAAGCAAAACATGCCTTCCGTATTCGGTTTAAGGTTGTTGTATAGAAAGCTCTCACTGCCACGATAAAGATGTGGCAAGTTAATCAACCCTCGAAAGTTAAACAAAATAACTTTCGAGGGTTTTCTATGAAAGAGAGAAAGAGATGTCAGAGGTACATCAGACTTAGATAATGAATTATCACGCTTAGATAATAGAATTACGCACGTACAACAAGAATGCAGAGCATATAGAAAAACAAAAGAGAACGAGGGGAAAACAATTACGAGATGTGTGTTGTGAGTTCGTTCTCTTATACAAACAAATAAGAGATAAGCCCTTTGATTGTGCTTACCTCTTACTTGTTTTACCTTTCTTTCTTATCTAATGACTTGTGAGCGACTTATGATTTATCGCTCTGTTCCTTCATATCAATAAACTGCTTGTTTGCATCATAAAACTCATATTGCAAATAAGCTAGCTTCTGTGAAGGAATAATATTTACGCCTAATCCGTATCTCATTTGCCACTTACGTTTTAGCGAGATGAAACCCTTGTTAATGTAAGCAGCTACGTATGGGTGGACGTGTAAGTAGAACTTCTTTACTCCTACCTTATTGACAAGGCGATCAATCTTTCGCTCTAACTGGTCAGTAAAGAGGATACTTGAGTGAATCTTACCTGTTCCAAAACAAGTGGGGCAGTCCTCATCTACGTCAACATCCATTACAGGACGAACACGTTGGCGAGTAATCTGCATTAAGCCGAACTTACTTAATGGAAGGATGTTGTGACGGGCTCGATCCTTCTGCATATTCTTACACATACGCTCGTAAAGCATCTGTCTGTCTTCAGCAAGATTCATATCTATAAAGTCAACGACGATGATTCCTCCCATATCACGTAATCGAAGTTGACGTGCTAATTCGTCGGCAGCTCCAAGGTTTGTGTCAAGTGCGTTCTGCTCTTGTGCTTTCTCCTTGGTTCTGTTACCACTGTTTACATCAACAACGTGCATAGCCTCTGTGTGTTCGATGATGAGGTAACAACCATGCCCGTAGTTGATTGTCTTGCCAAAGCTAGACTTGATTTGCTTTGTAACATCGAAATTGTCAAAGATAGGCACCTTTCCATTGTACTTCTTCACTATGCTTGCCTTTTCAGGGGCTATTAGAGATACATAGTGGCGTACAGCTGTGCAAATGTCATCATCATTGACATAGATGTTCTCGTAGGTTGGGTTGAAGAGATCACGTAACATAGCAACGGCACGTCCAGTCTCCTCAAATACTAATTGAGGACGCTCTTGTGTCTTTTGTACCTTCGTGATAGCTTCATTCCAACGATTCAGAAGGACTTTCATCTCTGCATCAAGTTCCGCAACACGCTTGCCTTCAGCTACTGTTCTAACAATTACACCAAAGTTCTTTGGAGTGATACTTTGGATGAGTTGCTTTAGGCGTGCTCGTTCTTCGCCGCTCTTAATCTTAGATGAAACACTGACTTTATGCCCAAAAGGTATAAGCACCAGGTAGCGACCAGCGAATGATATTTCGCCTGTAAGACGCGGACCTTTGGTGGAAATGGGTTCTTTGACAATTTGTACCAATACTTCTTGACCTACTTGCAAGGCATTCTGTATCGTGCCATCTTTTTGTATGTCAGGGAGGTGATTGGCTTTCTGAATGGGATAAAGTTTTTTACGATCGCTCTGAACCTGTTTCAGATATTTGGCGTAGGAGTTAAATTGACTCCCTAAGTCTAGATAATGAAGAAAGGCGTCACGCTCATAACCTACATCTACAAAGCAGGCGTTTAGCCCTGGCATCAGCTTCTTTACTTTTGCCACGTAGATGTTTCCAACCGAAAAGCTAGCTTCTCTTGGTTCACGTTGATATTCAACCAAACGCTTATCCTCGAGTAGTGCTATCGAAATCTCTTTCTGTTGGACATCAATAATTACTTCGCTTGTCATCTATCTTCTCTTGTTATAAACACCATGATAGTATCGAATCGTATAAGTTAGCTATAAATGTTTTATACGTTATGATTTGTGGTAATAAATAATACACCTAATCGTACTACATGATATTTATAGGTAATAAAAAAGGCGGAACCTGCCGTCGCATTCCATGGTTGGAATTAATTGCGATGACACGCCCCGTCATGTTTGAAAGTCGTAATAAGTGCTTTCAGCCTATGGGGCTTACTTACTCTTATGTCTGTTCTTTCTTAATCTCTTTTTACGCTTGTGCGTAGCCATCTTATGTCCCTTTTTCTTTTTTCCGTTTGGCATAGCTTTGATGTTTTAAATTGTTATAATATTTATGTTTACTTATTCTTCATATCTTCAATGAAAGTCTTTGCAGGCTTGAAACTTGGGAAATCATGTGCAGGGATTGTGATTGTCGTATTCTTTGAGATGTTACGAGCTGTCTTTTCTGCACGATGCTTAATAATAAAGCTACCGAAACCACGTAAATATACGTTCTCTTTCTTCCCCAATAAGCTATCTTTGATTGAATCCATGAATGATTCAACTACAGCTGAAACGTCTTTCTTGGCAATACCAGTTGATGTTGCAATCTCATTGATAATGTCTGCTTTCGTCATTTCGTTTTTATTCTTTTTATGTTTAATTCTTTATTCTCTCATTATTTCGGATTGCAAAGATACTCATTTTCAGCTTAATAGAGAAATGTTTTGAGTGTTTTTTTGCAAAAACTCTCTGTGATAGTTCCCTACTCTTAAGTTTTTTGTATCTTTGTAACCTAATTATATAAGGTGTATGAAGATTGCCATTGGAATTGATGTGGGGATTTCAACAACGAAGATTGTTGGAATTAGAGAAGGGAAGGTCGTTAAACCTTTACGTATAAAGGCTACTGACCCTGTGACTTCCTTGTATGGTGCATTTGGTAAATACTTGTATGATAATAAGATTGATTTATCAGATGTAGAGCAAGTGATGTTGACAGGAGTTGGCGCTCATTATGTTAATAAGCCTGTTTATGGACTTCCGACAGCAAAGGCTGATGAGTTCTTAGCTGATGGTTTGGGAGCTCAGTTCGAGTCGAAACTTCAACGGATGATAGTTGTCTCTATGGGTACAGGAACCTCTTTAGTGCTTTGTGATGGCAATGAAATCCGTCACATTGGTGGTATTGGTATTGGAGGCGGTACTTTAAGTGGGCTTTCTCGGTTGTTATTACAGACAGATGATGTTAAAGAAGTTGTGTCTTTGGCAATGAAAGGAGACATCTCACGCATCAATCTTCAGATAAAAGATATATCAACGAGTCCACTACCAGGTTTGCCTATGGATGCAACAGCGTCTTTGTTTGCAAATGCACAAGTAAATGCTAGTAGGGAGGATATTGCTCTTGGTTTGATAGGTTTAGTGCTGCAATCAATAGGTTCTGCAACAATCTTAAGTTCCTTAAATAGTGATATTCGTGATTTTGTTCTGATAGGTAATCTCACGTTGTTACCACAATGCGAATTACTCTTTCCTGTCATGGAGAAGATTTATGACGTTCGATTTATTATTCCCAAATATTCGGAGTATTGTACGGCTATTGGTGCAGCATTGCAAGGGTTAAAGCGTGGATAAGTCTTAATAAAACATCCTTTTCTTTATTATTTCCATATTTTATTCCCTCATTCTTGCATTATTCCAATATTTCTTCTTACCTTTGCGCCCGTTGAGTGAGAATTAACCCAATTAATAATGATGTTACAAACAACGAATTTCAATCAAGCTAACGTTTGCGCCTTATATAATAAAGGTGTAAGCCGTGTTGTTGCGTTGGATTCTTTAACATCTAAAAACGAGAAAAAGACAGCAAATAATTTGGTAGTTCCAAATATTTGTATACTCTCTCTCTCTCTCTCTCTCTCTCTCTCTCTCTCTCTCTCTCTAGTAGAGCAGACGTAAATTACACATTTTTTTCTTCTCGCGTACGCGCGCGCGAAGCGTGCCGCAAACCCTGTAAACAAAGGACTTCTAGAAGTTTCCTTTGTTCGCTTTTTCATATCTTTTTGCATCTATCTTAAAACTCAAATAAGAAACAATTTAATCACATTTTTATCACATATAATTAGAGAATGAATATGAAGAAAAAACAACTGGAGAAATTAGCGTACAGCCAACCAATATGCAGTGTTATACCTATATGCGCAGAAGGTCCCTTTTGTGTTTCTGTAACTCCAAACACAGGTGCATCATCGGAAGCTCCTTGGGGAGGAGAGCAAACACATGAGGGAGGTGTCATTATTGGTGATGGGACAGGACTTGCCCCTGCAAAGCAGCAGCCTTCTTGGAATGAAGAATAATTTTATAAAAAAGAACTTTAATAGACAATAAAGATGAGTAAGAAATATTATTTATGGATGGTGTTATCCATTTTACTTTCAGTATTTACAAGCTGTTCCAATGATGAGAATCTAGAAAACGGTGAAGGGACAGTCAATATATCTAAGTCTCTAACATTTCCTGTAACATTTGCCGACTATAACGAAGAGGTTACTACAGGAAATGGAAAGACACGTGCCGTATCCAACAGTTCTGATACAATCAGCCATGACTTTGTAAATATGGATAACGGGATTGTTGCAGACGTTGTTCTCCAACGTGACACCGAGAAGCAATCATCTGGCGATGCTACTACCAAGACACGCTCAATTGGAAATGGAAACTATACCATGCTCGCTTATCAGGGTGGTGTATTCAAAGGAGAAATAAATGGTTCTATTATAGGTGGTTCCTTTACTCCTAATTCAGGAGGAAATAATTCCATCTCACTAAGTCCAGGTAATTATGACTTTGTTTTGTATCGTAGTGGCAGCTTTACTCGCAATGGTAACAATCTGACTATTACCAATCCTTCAGAGTATGTCATGTTAGGTCGTGTTAATAACTATACCATTACAGCAACTCCCAACAAGCAGCAGGTACCATTCGTGATGCGTCACGCAGTGTCACGTGTCAGGGTAAAAGTTACCGCTTACAAGGATGGGAGCTTTGGAACGAATATCGGTGCTCTGTCACTATCAGCTGTAAACAATAATGAGATTCCCACGGCTGCCACTTATGATCTCGCTAATGACAGTTGGAGTGGTTCTGGCTCAAAGACTTTTATAGGGGATTTTCCTTCTTGGGGTTCCGGTTCATGGACTAAGCATGAGGATAATGATGGCTTCCGATTTACTTCGTCGAACTATGAATATCTCCTGCCAGGGGCTAATATTACTAAGCTGAATGCGACAGTGAAACCATGGCAAAGTTTAACTATATATGGAGAAAATCTCTCGGGAAAGAATCTCAGTTTCAATTTAAGCCCAGTATTGAAGACTGAACCTAACGGCTCTTACCTTATCAATATTACTCTCCGCAAAAATTTCCTTTACTTGATGAGTGACGGAACAACAGGATTGCTCTCCGAGACCATTTACGGTGGAGGCACAAAGATTCCTATTGGTGTTGTTGTCAGCCAAAGTAAGAAACTAGCAGCTGCACTTGATATAGTTGATCCTAATAGTATTTCTAGTACTACCACGCCTCCAGCAAGTAATTCTGGTATCAATGACCATTACATAGAGTTTCCTGTATTGGGAACAGACACTGATGTCCCAAATGATGACGGATATAAGTACACTTGGGAAGGAGCTGGTAGTGCTGATGGTGTAACCATAAAGGGTAACATTGACGGCTATAGTTATTTCTATGCGGCAGCTCAGTATTCGCCTACATTACCAGCTGGAGAAACTCTAAGTGGTAGCCTTGTCGGAAAGAAATGGTTCCTCCCTAGCTTAACTGATGTCCTCATGTATAAAGGTGGACCAGGGGTAAATAATATAAGTCTTCATATTAATAATTGGGGTGGTGGACAATTCGGAACATTTCCTCTTTATGACAGACCCATGATACAAGTATCAGGGACTTCGCCCAATAAAAATACTGTGGATTTAGCTTTTATCCAAGTAGGTGGAAAGAGACAGGAACGTAGAGCTTTCTATACGAGTACACTATTAAACAGAACAGGCTATGCTGGTAAGAGTCTAATTATAACAGAAGGTGGCTATGTTTATAATTTTGATCCAGTATCATACCCGAATGGGATATATCTTCGTCCATTTATAAAGTATTAAAACGATAATCCTTAATATTCACAAACGCTCCGTGGGCGAAAAGGTCTCGAGCCCACGGAGCTATCACAAACAGAGACCGCCTTAATGATAATATGGCTAACAAACCAATTCAATTTTTCTTGAGAGAGCAGAAGCTGAACATCGGTAAGCAGGCTGGAAAGACTGTAATTGTTGCTCGTCCAACTGGTAGGCACCGTGTAGACTTCCGCAACTTTTGCGAACGCATTGCTAAGTCAACAACCTTTAATGCGCAGGAGGTAGCTGCTGTGCTGAATCTTGCAAGTGAAACCGCCCGTGACATCGTTGCCAATGGTGACATTGTGGAGTTTGGCGACATGGGAACGTTGACACCCTCGTTTAAGAGCAAGGCAGTAGAGAGTGTTGAGCAGTTTCGTGCACAGCAGCATATCGAGAAACCTGTTATAAAGTTCCTTGCCTCTGCGAAGTATTTCACTCTGAATGATGTTACGTATGAACAAGTAGCACCAAAGGAGAAGAAAGAAAAGAAAGGAAAGAAAGAGAAAAAGAAAGCAGAAGGAACAGAGCCTTCAGGTCCTGTAACAGAAGGATGATAACGGATTTTTGAGATTCTGCTAAAACAACAAAAAAATTGTTCGCGAAGAAATTCGAAATTCTTCGCGAACAATTTTAATTTTCTTCGCGAAGAATTTTTTGCGTTGCTTATAGGAACATCGTAACAGAAGAACAAGGCTTTAGGCAGAATGATATAAGAACACATTTCTTATGACAGGTTCTGCTTCTAGATAAACGTGCCACGGGAGCATTTAAATAGATTGATTCAGGGTATCAATCGTTCTGTAATAAGACAACTCGATTATATTAATTGTGAAATTAATGTCTTTCAAAACTAGTGTATTAATTTGGTTCTCTCGCTCCTGTGGTACGGCCTCACCCCCAGCCCCTCTCCTACAGAGAGGGGGGCGCCTAACGGGGTGGGGCTTTTGTATAAAATAAAAGTATTATGCTTTGGTAACTTTAAGTATTAGTTTTGCCTTTGCCCATTGATCTTTAATACTGATGTTGATTCACGCCCTTGCTTAAAAGTTTGAAGATACAGCTTTAAAAAGGATTTATTAATTTGTGACTTTCATTGAAATTCTTTATCTTTGCAGACGTCGGGTGTTTAAGCCTGTACAATTACTTTAAAACTGAATGGCGTGAGAAATAGATATCTTATTATATTACTATTACTTCTAACTTCTCTTTCAGTCTTTGCGCAGAAGATAGAGATAGGGGCGTGTGTTACCAGTGATGGGGGGAATTACCGTGGGCAGATGTTCCGAGGGAAGCCTAATGGTAAAGGTAAGACGGTCTACAAGAATAAGGATGTCTATGAAGGCGAGTATATGAAAGGTTTGCGCCATGGGGATGGTACTTATATCTTTGCTGATGGTGAGAAGTATGTTGGACAATGGTTCCAGAATCAGCAACATGGAATGGGAACCTTTTATTTTTCGAATGGAAACCGATATGAAGGCTTGTGGTATAAAGATTATCAACAAGGTCAAGGCACCATGTTTTATTACAATGGAGACAAGTATATAGGTAATTGGGAACATGATAAACGCAGTGGAGCTGGTAAGTATATCTTCGCAAATGGAGCCTCATACGATGGTATGTGGGCAAATGATATGAAGAACGGAGACGGCTGTTTTAAGTGGACGGATCATTCTTCGTTTACGGGTAACTGGGTTAATAACATGAAAGAAGGTAAGGGCGTTTATATCTATTCGGATGGTGATAAATACGATGGTGAATGGAAGAATGACCTTCAGAATGGTAAGGGTATCTACAAGTTCAAGGATGGCGAGGTTTATGAAGGTGAATATGTAGATGGTCAGCGCACAGGGCAAGGTATTTTCCAATATAAGAATGGAGATCAATACACAGGTCATTTCCTAAATGGAATGAAGTCTGGTTTTGGTACGATGTCCTGGCATAATGGGGATATATATACAGGTTATTGGGAAAAGGATTTGCAGAATGGGCAAGGAAAGTTGACTAAGAAGAATAAGGACGTCTATGAAGGGCAGTTCAAGAATGGTGAAGTTGAAGGGCTTGTTATCATTCACTATGTTGATGGAAGCAAGTTCAAGGGAAACTATCATAATGGTAAACGAAATGGTAGTGCTATTGAAGAAACTGCTAATGGCGTACGCTTTGAAGGCAACTATAAGGACAACCAACGTGATGGAAAGTTCATAGAGCGAGACAAGAATGGTAAGATTACTGCCATCGGATATTATGAGAATGGAAAACGTCACGTCAACTAGCTTAACTTAAAAATATAATAACGAACAAAATACATTTACCATGGTTACAAAGAAGAGTATAACTAAGAGTGCACCTAAAGATGTTGTAAAGAAGAAGAGTAAGAGCGCACCAGCTCATATTGGGCTTGTTAAGAACGACTCATATTTATCTCCGTATGAAGATATTATACGTGGGCGGCATGAGCATGCGCTTTGGAAAATCAAGCAACTGACGCAAGACGGGAAGATGACCCTTTCTGATTTTGCCAATGGATATAACTATTATGGTCTACATCTTACCGATGAAGGCTGGGTCTTTAGGGAGTGGGCACCTAACGCTACAGATATCTATCTTGTAGGCGATTTCAATGGTTGGAACGAGTTACCCTCTTACAAATGTAAGCGTATTGAAGGCACAGGTAATTGGGAGTTGCGTCTTCCTGTTCATGCAATGGAGCATGGACAATACTATAAGATGCGAGTTCATTGGAATGGTGGAGAAGGAGAGCGCATTCCAGCTTGGGCACAGCGTGTTGTACAAGATGAGAATACAAAGATATTCTCAGCACAGGTATGGAATGTTGAAGAACCATACGTTTGGAAGAAGAAAAACTTTAAACCTAGCACCGATCCACTACTGATTTACGAGTGTCATATTGGAATGTCACAAGATGCAGAAAAGGTTGGTTCATATACAGAATTCCGTGAGAATGTTCTGCCACGTATTATAAAGGATGGTTATAATGCTATTCAGATTATGGCAATCCAAGAACATCCTTATTATGGTAGCTTTGGTTATCATGTTAGTTCTTTCTTTGCGGCTAGTTCCCGTTTTGGTACTCCCGAAGAGCTGAAAGCACTTATTGATGAAGCACATTGCAATGGGATAGCTGTTATTATGGATATAGTCCATTCGCACGCTGTAAAGAATGAGGTGGAAGGACTAGGAAACCTTGCTGGTGATCCTAACCAATACTTCTATCCAGGAGATCGACACGAACATCCAGCTTGGGATTCTCTATGCTTTGATTATGGTAAGGATGATGTACTTCATTTCTTATTGTCTAATTGTAAGTATTGGTTAGACGAGTATCACTTTGACGGCTTCCGCTTTGATGGTGTGACCTCCATGCTTTATTATAGTCATGGTTTGGGCGAAGCTTTCTGTGACTATGGTGATTACTTCAATGGACATCAGGATGATAATGCTATTTGTTATCTGACGCTTGCTAATTGTCTTATTCACGAAGTAAACAAGCATGCTATCACGATTGCAGAAGAAGTTTCTGGTATGCCAGGATTAGCGGCAAAGTTTAAGGATGGTGGCTATGGTTTTGATTATCGTATGGCAATGAATATCCCTGACTATTGGATTAAGACCATTAAAGAATTGCCAGACGAGGCTTGGAAGCCATCATCTATCTATTGGGAAATAAAGAATCGACGTGCGGATGAGAAAACCATTTCTTATTGCGAATCTCACGATCAAGCACTTGTTGGAGATAAAACGATTATCTTCCGTTTGATAGATGCCGATATGTATTGGCATTTCCGTAAGGGAGATGAGAATGAAATGGCTCATCGTGGTATAGCATTACACAAGATGATTCGTTTGGCAACTATTGCGGCTATGAATGGTGGCTATCTCAACTTCATGGGTAATGAGTTCGGTCATCCAGAATGGATTGATTTCCCACGTGAGGGCAATGGTTGGAGTTATAAGTATGCTCGCAGACAGTGGAATCTCGTGGATAATAAAGAACTCTGTTATCATTATCTTGGTGACTTCGATCGTAAGATGTTAGAGGTTATAAAGAGTGAGAAGAAATTTAATGCAACGCCTTTACAAGAGATATGGCATAACGACGGAGATCAAATATTAGCTTTCAGTAGGGGAGAACTATTGTTTGTGTTCAACTTCTCACCAACTCGTTCTTATGCTGATTATGGATTCTTAGTACCAGAAGGTTCTTATGTTGTAGAGTTAAACTCAGATGCGAAAGAGTTTGGAGGCAATGGCTTTGCTGATGACTCTGTAGAGCATTTCACCAACCCAGACCCTCTTTATACCGATCAACATAAGGGATGGCTTAAGTTATATATTCCTGCTCGCAGTGCAGTAGTATTGAAAAAGAAGTAAGTAGATGATGGAAAGTAGGTTTATACGCATAGTATGTGCTGTTTTGTTTTGTTTATTCTCATTCTGCTATCTCTATTTCTTCCAAGCAGATGTGATGACGATTGTACAGCATTTAGCGTCTGGGGGACAAACGTTCTATAATCCTTTGTTGGGTGCAGTACTGATAACAATTACCTTAAAGTTATTGCAAGTAGGTATCAGTTCTTGGACGAAACTCTCTAAGCGTGGCTATGCTTTAACCTACTTTCCCTCTTTCCTTCTTTTGACAATAGTATCGGATATTAGACCAACCGCTACAGGGGTTACTTTGGGCAGTTGGTTGTGGATTGCGCCATTATTGCTTATCCTTTATGCGATTATCATGATAATGACAAAGCGATTTGAGCCTTATGAACCAGAGCTACGTAGTTTTGGTATATTCTCTCAATTAACATGGGTGAGTTTAGCTATCTTTCTTTCGTTCTTCTTGTTCACAGGACTCTTCAGCAATACCGATAAATATTATCACCAGCGTGCAAAGGTTGAGGCTTTGATAGATAAGAGAGATTATGCAGGCGCATTACAAGTTGTAAAGACTATGCCACATACCGATTCCGTCACTTCGATGTTGACAGTGTATGCGGTCGCACGTAGAGGACACTTAGCTGATAGTCTATTCTACTATCCCTTGGTAGGAGAGGGAAGAGCCTTACGTCCTGGCAGAGTTCACTCTTGGCTCCAGCCCGATAGTGTTCTACTAAAGGTAACTCGCACCTCTGCCAATTATCAATTAATAGGCTTCCTCCTTGATCGCAATCTCCATGATTTTGCTCGTTACTTACCGCAATATTATCCAGTAGATAGTCTTCGTCCTCGATATTATAAGGAGGCTTACGATCTTTATGTGCTTCGTCAGAAAAGACTAACACCCGATAAACCTTACAAGAAAGGTAGTTATACCGCATATTACTTCTCAAAGTAGAAGTCTTTCCTAGCCTTTCTCTACAATCTCCATCCCATTAGGATGAGCCACCTTTTACCTAATTACACTCTTCTAAAACCTTGCATCTATGAAACGGCTAATACTCTTTTGTTTGATATTATGCTCCACCATTCCCATCATTGCACAGCAAAACATGACATGGGAGGAATATTTTGAACAACTTTATTCAGAGAGCGATGTCACTGAATCGGAGAAGGAGGACGCCTTTGCAATATTGTCCGAATTTTCGGAACGCCCATTAGACCTCAATACTGCTACACGTGAAGACTTAGAGCGTATCCCTTTCTTGAATGCCCAACAAATAGAAGATATCCAAGCGTATGTATATCAATACCATGGAATGCGAACGTTAGGCGAGCTATCCATGATAGAGTCCTTAGACTTCCAGCGAAGACAATTACTCTCTTACTTTGTTTATCTGTCGCCAGTAAATGATAATAAACCATTCCCCAGTCTGAAAGAAATCCTAAGCAAAGGGCGTCACACGTTACTCTTTACTTTCAAAGCCCCTTTTTATCAGCGAAAAGGTGATAGAAATGGCTATCTCGGCTATCCGTATAGTCACTCCTTCAGATATAACTTTCATTATAGTGATTATTTCCAACTGGGTTTGATAGGGGCACAAGATGCTGGAGAACCCTTCTTTTCCAATAAGAATAAGTTAGGCTATGACCACTATAGCTTTTATATCCAACTGCGTAAACTGGGCAGAATAAAGAACTTGGTTCTGGGAAGATACAAACTAAGTTTCGGACAGGGACTAGTCATTAATAATAATTTGAGCTTTGGTAAATATGCCACTTTGTCAACGTTGGGCAGACAGAATAATGGGATTCGGGTATATTCTTCTCGCTCTTCGATAAACTATTTGCAGGGAGTGGCTGCAACCATCGAACTTGCTCACAACTTAGATCTAACCACATTCCTCTCATATCGAACGATTGATGCAACATTAACAAGTGACGGAGATATAAAGACGATTCTTAACACTGGATATCACCGCACTGCGAAGGAGATGGAACGGAAAGATAACGCTTCCCAATTCACAACGGGAGGTAATCTTAATTGGCGATGTGGTCGTTTGGCTCTTGGATTGACCGCACTCTTCACTCACTTTGATAAAGCTCTTAATCCTAATACAAACCTGTATTATCGTCGTTATGCGCCATCGGGCAATGACTTTTGGAATGTTGGTATAAACTATAGCTATATGCGTAAGCGTTGGAGTTTGACAGGTGAGACTGCAACCAGCAATGGAGGGACATTGGCTACAATCAATAACATTTCTGTTCAAGTGAAGTCGAACTTATCATTATTAGCCATGCAACGTTACTATCGTTATGATTATACGGGATTGTTCGCACGTAGTTTTGCCGAAGGCGGGAAGATTCAGAATGAAAATGGATTGCTCTTAGGAACTAATTGGGAAATAAAACATGGACTTTCACTCATAGCTTATACTGATTATTCTTATTTTTCTCATCCTCGTTTTGGATCGCATACTGCTAGTCATACTTGGGATAATGTCCTAAATCTATATTACACACATAAAGTTTGGTCCTTATGTGCTGGATATAAATTAAAATTGAGAGAGAAAGACGATTTCAATAAGACAGCACTTATCAATGAGATTACTCAGCGCGGCCGATTAACATTGAATTATAAGGCAAAAACGTGGGTTAGTAAAACACAATTCGATATATCTGTATACCATAACCTCAATAATAGTATTGGATACATGGCGAGCGAAAACGTTACGTGGGTACCCAACTCGTGGCTTCAACTTACAGCATTACTCGGATACTTTCACACAGATGATTTCTCTTCACGCATCTATATCTATGAGCGCCGACCGCTTTATTCGTTTTCCTTTCCTTCATTCTATGGGATAGGTTTACATTACGCTCTATTTGCACGTGCAGATCTGTCTCCTAATCTAATGCTTATCCTCCAATCCTCTACAACCAGTTACTTTGATCGTGATAAGATTTCATCAGGTTTGCAACAGATTAATGGCTCTACAAAGTCCGATTTAGAACTACAAATGCGCTGGAAATTCTAGTAATTTTGACGTGCCTAAAGGTGCCAATTTATAGATAAAATTAGGGACTTTATAATCCATTGAAAATCAATCATATATAGGATTTATAAAAAACGTACCTCCATTTTGATAAAAACGGAGGTACATTTTATCGAAAACGGAGGTACGTTTTTAGTAAAACGGAGGTACGTTTTTTCGAGCTTACCTATTGAAGCTCCCAATTACGTCCGAGCGGATTTGAAATATTCACTTAAAATCTTTGTTGATTCAGGGGTAATATGATCGATGTTTTTGATAATCTCACCATGTTCCATCAAGACAACTCTGTCACTGATATCTATTGTGTGTTGAAGATTGTGACTAGAGATGATGACAGAGGCATGATACTTATTTTTGTAATCAACTAACAACTTTTTAAGAAGATTCTGACTACTGGGATCAAGGAAGTTGAAAGGTTCGTCCAGAATTACGGCACTTGCTTTGGGAAGTAAGGCAGCTACTATTCCAACCTTCTGTTTGTTACCCGCCGAAAGCTCACGAATATATTTTGTTTGTCCAAGAATTTCGTTGCTTAGAAACTCCCTATAATCCTCAAGCCTTTCCTCCAATCCTATTGTTTGAATGTTATGCGCTTTAAGAATAAATGAAAAGAACTCCTCGGCTGTGAGATATTCTATGAGGAAAGCTTCATCCAAATAGGCAGTTATTTGGCTCTTCCATGCGTTATCGTAATTTGCAATCGACTTTGTTGAAGGAGTGGGGGGAAGCCCATTTGCTGGTGAATCTTCTTGACATTCCTCGAAAAGGAAATCTACTGAACCTCCATTGGCTTTCAGTAGATTAAGAATCAAACGGAAAAGCGTTGTTTTCCCTGCACCATTATTTCCAACCAAACCTATAATCTCATTAGCTGGAAAACAAAATTCGGGGATAGACACAACTGTCTTATCCCCGAAATTCTTTGTGAGTTTATTAATCGATATTGCGACCATGGCAATTCTTAAACTTCTTTCCACTACCACATGGACATGGATCGTTAGGACGTGGAGTCTTTTCTGCGTGATAAGGAGTGCGATTTATCTCTTGAGCTCCTTCTCGTGTATCCTGTTGTGCAGCAGCACGCTGGTTAGGATCATCAAGTTCCACCTTCTCCTCATTATAACGCTGGCTGTGTTGTTCTGGCGCTGCTTCCTGAACTTCATCAGCTTGTTGCATCTCTGGAATCTGACCGCGCATGAGAACACTTGCTGTACGATTGTTCATATCGTCAATCATATTATCCCACAACTTCACACTCTCTAGCTTGAAGATGAGCAATGGATCTTTCTGTTCGTAAGAAGCATTCTGTACAGAGTGACGTAAGTCGTCCAACTGACGGAGATTCTCCTTCCAATCATCATCGATGATATGGAGAAGAATTACCTTCTCGAACTGCTTTACAACCGACTTTGCCTCGCTTTCGTATGCTTCCTTCAAGTCGCAAGGAATGTTATAAACGCGTGTTCCGTCTGTGATAGGAACCATAATACGTTCATACATTGCACCTTGTTTCTCATATACGTCCTTGATAATAGGCCATGCTACGCTTTGGATGCGATCCGTCTTGCGCTTGAAAGCTTCCATAGCTTGTTGGAAACTACGCTCTGCAAGCTCCTCTTGATTTGTACCTGTGAATTCCTCTTCGGTGAAAGGACATTCCATGGTGAGAATCTTTAAGAACTCTTCTTTGCAGCCCTCATAGTCATTATTCTCGATGATACTTACGCAACGGTCCCAAATGATATTGGATATATCCATACCGATACGCTCACCCATGAGAGCATGACGACGCTTCTCATAAATAACTGTACGCTGCTTGTTCATGACATCATCGTATTCCAACAGACGCTTACGGATACCAAAGTTGTTCTCTTCAACCTTCTTCTGGGCGCGCTCAATACTATTTGATATCATAGAACTCTCAATACGCTCACCATCTTCGAAGCCTAGCTTGTCCATGACCTTTGCAATACGCTCAGAACCAAAGAGACGCATCAACTTATCTTCAAGAGATACATAGAAAACTGATGAACCTGGGTCACCTTGACGACCTGCACGACCACGAAGCTGACGGTCTACACGACGACTTTCGTGACGCTCGGTACCAATAATTGCCAAACCGCCTGCATCTTTTACTTCCTTGGTGAGCTTGATATCGGTACCACGACCAGCCATGTTAGTGGCGATGGTTACTGCACCGAGTCCATCTACTGAACGTCCAGCCTCGGCAACAATCTGAGCTTCTTTCAAGTGCTGTTTAGCATTCAATACCTGATGTGGTATCTTACGCATGGTAAGCATCTTACTTAGTAACTCACTGATTTCGACAGATGTAGTACCAACAAGACAAGGACGACCTTGGTTTCTCATTGTCTCTACCTCATCAATCACTGCAGCATACTTCTCACGTGCTGTCTTATATACGCGATCCTCCATATCCTTACGAAGAATAGGGCGGTTTGTCGGAATCTCAACAACATCTAACTTGTAAATGTCCCAAAACTCACCTGCCTCTGTGGAAGCAGTACCCGTCATACCTGCTAACTTGTGATACATACGGAAGTAGTTTTGTAATGTGATGGTAGCGAAGGTTTGTGTAGCGGCTTCCACCTTTACATGCTCCTTTGCCTCGACAGCCTGATGCAAGCCATCGCTCCAACGACGACCTTCCATGATACGACCAGTCTGCTCATCAACAATCTTAACCTCACCATTCAAGACAACATACTCATCATCCTTGTTAAACATGGTGTAAGCCTTCAATAGCTGTTGCAATGTATGTACACGTTCGCTTTGTACACCATAATGTGCCATTAGGGCATCCTTCTGGTCGATGTATGTTTGCTCATCAATTAACTTGTCATCCTTCTGCTTCTCAAGTACAGATAGCTCTGTTGTGATGTCTGGCAATACGAATAGTTGATTATCATTTACCTTATTAGCTAACCAAGCTGTACCCTTATCAGTAAGGTCACAAGAGTTCATCTTCTCATCTGTTACGAAGTAGAGAGGCTCAATAGCTTTAGGCATTTCACGGTTATTATTAGCCATGTAATACTCTTCGGTCTTCAACATACCAGCCTTGATGCCATCTTCTGACAAATACTTGATGAGAGCCTTATTCTTTGGTAGAGCCTTGAAGGAACGATACAAAGCAAGGAATCCTTCTTCTTGTAGCTTTTGTGCAGTAGACTTATCATTTGTTTTCTGTGCTTCCGCTAACTTATGACGTGCTTCTGATAAAAGTTCTGTAGCTTGCTTACGTTGAACCTCATAAAGACTTTGTACTAATGGCTGATACTCCTCAAACATTTGATCATCCCCCTTTGGAACAGGACCACTAATAATAAGAGGGGTACGAGCATCATCAATCAACACAGAGTCGACCTCATCGACGATAGCATAGTTATGTTGGCGTTGTACGAGATCGGCTGGAGATACTGCCATATTGTCACGAAGATAGTCGAAACCGAACTCATTATTGGTTCCGAAAGTAATATCTGCCTGATAAGCCTTACGACGTGCTGGAGAGTTAGGTTGGTGCTTATCAATACAATCAACAGAGAGTCCGTTGAACATGTAGAGAGGTCCCATCCATTCAGAGTCACGCTTTGCAAGATAATCATTAACGGTTACGACATGTACGCCATTACCAGTCAAAGCATTGAGGAAAACAGGTAAGGTCGCAACAAGGGTTTTACCTTCACCAGTTGCCATCTCAGCAATCTTACCCTGATGCAATACAACTCCACCGAAGATCTGTACATCATAGTGAACCATCTCCCACTTGAGATCGTTACCACCAGCAGTCCAATGGTTGTGGTAAATAGCGTTGTCACCATCTATAGTGATGAAGTCCTTAGCTGGGTCTGCCGCTAGCTCTCGGTCGAAGTCCGTAGCTGTAACAATAGTCTCTTCATTTTCAGCGAAACGTCGAGCTGTATCTTTTACAATAGAGAAGGCAACTGGCATAACCTCATTAAGTGCCTTCTCGTAATTGTCAAGAGCCTCTTTATCAAGTTTATCAATTTGATTAAAGATTTCTTCACGCTCATCAATAGGAGTTTCTTCGATCTTTGCGCGTAGTTCAGCTATCTTATCACGTTGCTCTTTACCTGCATCTTGAACATACTTCTGTATTTCTTTTGTTTTTGCACGTAGCTCATCATTACTGAGAGCTTTAATCTCTGGATATGCTTCCTTAACCTTATCTACAAAAGGCTGAATAAGCTTCATATCACGACTTGACTTATCTCCAAAAAGTGCTTTTAATATCTTATTGAAATTCATTTCTTATTTTTTAATACGTCCGTTTATGTGTTGTTGTTTATTTATGGACGATGAATATTATTATTTAAAATCTCTTTTGTCCATGCTGAATCTTTCTCATTGCATGTATGGATATTTCTATTTAAACTCCATATTAAAAGGTAAAGCTGGGTGCACGAATCTTAATCCCGGATCTTAATGAGGGATTCGGGAGAAAAGATGATAATTGTTGTGTATGATTAGAATAAAGTGTAAATACTGGTGTGTATTTATCAGATAACTCCGAAATAAATGCAATTTGACTTTGTGCAGGCTCTATCTCTTCTTCCTCTTTTATCTGTTTTATTGCATCAAGGATAGAGAGAATATCCTGTTCTATACCTTTAAAGGTCTGCTTATGACATAAATCTTCTATTGTAGCATCACCCAATGCAATCCTAAGCGCAGACTGATAGGTCTGTGCTTCTACTCCTGTTGAAGCAAGGACAACAAGTAAAGCGGTGATGTATTTATTCATTTCTATTAATCTTTTTGACTGATTTATCCAATCTTATGTGTAATATGCAGTGCAAAAGCAAGAACAATGCCATAATTAGAATAGCTGTAGGAATATGTTGGAAGAAAGCACCAATAAAACCTAATATAATAAGCACTCCCCATATCTTCCACCATATATTTGATTCTTGCCGTTTTGTCTTCTTGATAGTCTTGTAGAGGAAGAACAATGGAAGAGGGTTAAAGAAGAAGATAATTGCATTGAGACTTACGCATGGGTGTTGTGAGAATACCATCACAAAATAGATGATTCCGAGAAGCCCTGCTGCTAGCATTAGAATTGTGTCCCATACCCAATACATTTTTTTCTTGTAATTACTTATCACCATCATAATGGTGCATATAATGACAAATATGCAAGCCACTTCTAATGGAGATAAAGGGAACTCAGACTCAATAACTGATGTTTGAGGTGCAAGTAGTTCATGTGTCTCAATTACTAGAGGCTTCCCGTTATATGTTGCCTTTGCAAAGTCACGTCTTAGGTTATCTGGTAGAAATTGTTGTTCCGACAATGAAACTTTCTTGTCTGCGTTTATACCAAGTAGTAAGTCTTCTCCAAATTGCGACCATTCATAATTCTTATTCCATTCGTGAATTAATGAGCGGAAAGTCTCGTTTTGATTCTTAATAATTGGATATATGATTTTTCCATGTAAATGGTCGACTATTATATTCCGTGCTCTTGTAGTACAATTATCATAAAAGAAATTGTAACGATATACTTGATTCTCTGGTTTAAGATTCTCTTCTAGTGCTTTTCGGATAAGTTCTTTATCCCTAGGAGATATATTAAGGACTTGTTCTATTACTCCACGCCCTTCATAACTATATTGCGCAATAAACATATCCATCGGTTCTGCACCAACACGATAATCAGTTAAGCCAAAGATAAAACGAAGTATGAAGAAAGGCTGATCAGATGAAAAAAGACCATAATTAATGGCTATATCTTGCCCTGCTTTCTCGTCCTTATATCGTATAGCTGTGTGCCCATATTGAGCCCATATCTCTTTTCCGGGGGAGCATGTCAAGAGAGAAATTTGAATGCTATCTGTATTATGACTCACAGATTGTGCTTCTACTGTTATCTGGATAATCGGTAGAAGACACATTATTATAATATATAGCACTCTCTTTTTCATTATTGTCCGCAAAGATAACAAAAAAGCATGAGAGCACAAAGAAAGCTTATTAAAAAACAAAATCCTTTATCGTTTTTCCGCTATATAGATTTTTTTTAATAACTTTGCGCCAATATATCTCTTAGACATTATTGTCAAATCAGAAAAAGAAAACGAATGAAAAAGATTATAGTAGCAGCACTATTGGCAGGGATGGTTATACAATCTTCTGCTCAAAGTGGCACTAATTCACCTTATAGCCAATATGGATTAGGAACTTTGGCGTCACAAGCTACAGGTTTTAATCGAGGTATGAATGGATTGGCATATGGTTTCCATGAGCGTAATCAGGTTAATTATATGAATCCTGCGTCCTATGCTTCTGTAGACTCTCTTTCTTTTATCTTTGATGCAGGAATAGGACTCCATTTGACTAATTATGAAGAGAATGGTCATAAGGTCAATGCAAAGAATGCTAATCTAGAATATATCGCTGCTTCTTTCCGTGCCTTCAAGCATTTGGGTGTTAGCTTTGGCATATTACCTTATTCAAATATTGGTTATAACTTTAGCAATACAAAGAATATTAATGCCTTTAATAACCCATCATCTCCAAATGCCACCTTCTCTAATATATATAGTGGTAATGGAGGGTTACACCAAGTGTATTTAGGTGCAGGATGGGCACCATTCAAAGGATTTGCATTTGGAGCAAATGCTTCTTATCTTTGGGGATCGTTGAGTCGTAATGTCATCAATACTTATAGTGACACTTACGTTAATACGTTATCTAAAGAGTATGCTTCACAAGTTAAAAGTTATAAGATTGACTTTGGTGTGCAATATAGCTATAAACTCGATAAGAAGAATGAATTGACTTTAGGTTTAACTTATTCTTTAGGACATAAGTTGAATTCGGATTCAAAGTGTTCTGTGGTATCAAAGAATTCACAAACAGGTGTTTCGGATACGACAAGCTATGTTCTTGCAGATGCGTTTGAACTTCCTAACACTTTTGGTATCGGTTTTATGTGGAATCATGATAATCGTTTAAAGATTGGTGTTGATTATCAGTTGCAGAAATGGGCTAAGATTAAATACCCCCAGTTGGATATAAATGGTAGTACAACAAACTATAGTCTTGTTGGTGGACAATTTAATGATCTTCATAAAATAACACTTGGTGGTGATTATTGTAAAGGTGAACGCTATCGTGGATTCTTTGATCGTATGCATTATCGAGCAGGTATTAGTTATGCCAGCCCATACCTAAAGATAAATGGGGTAGATGGACCTCGCGAGTTATCCGCAAGCCTTGGTGTTGGTATTCCTATTGTTAATGCATATAACAATCGTAGCATATTGAATATTAGTGCTGAATGGGTAAATCGTAGTGCAACAGGTTTTGTAAAAGAGAATATGTTCCGAATCAACGTTGGTCTAACATTCAATGAACGTTGGTTTGCTAAGTTTAAGGTTGAGTAATATGCGTTCCAACCTTTCTGTTTTATTCATTAGTTCAGCATTCTTTATAGCAGTTTATGCCCTGATATCTTGTTCTGAAGAGCATGAACACATGGCTCCTGCTATACGTGATCGTGATTCTGTCCCAGTCATGACCACGTATGGTGTAAATACTCTTATATCAGATTCAGGTGTTATCAAATATAGAATTGTAACAGAACAATGGGAGGTCAATGAGAATAAGAAACCATCTAGGTGGACCTTTAATAAAGGAATCTTACTTACTCAATTTAATTTAAAGAAACATGTTGTTGGTTATATTCAGTGTGATACTGCTGTTTATTATGATCAAGATCGCCGTTGGGAATTACATGGGCATGTGAAAATACTTACTGCACAAGGACTTTCTTTTTATAGTAATGAACTTTATTGGGATGAACGTAATCATCAGATGTGGTCACATACTTATTCACATCTCAAAACTCCTGATAAAGAACTAGAAGGAAATTGGTTTAGAAGTGATGAACAGATGACAGATTATGAGATTCGCCAAACGAAAGGGTGGGGAATATTCTCAAATGATAAAATGTTTTCTGGTTCTAATCTTGGTAATACACCTATTGATACCAGTCATGTTGATAGTTTGAAGGGTTCTGTGATAAAAAGACGATAGAAGAAATTGGATATAGGTTTAATTATAGAAATTATAATCACAATGGTTTTATCTGCATTCTTTTCTGGAATGGAGATAGCCTTTGTGTCTTGTAATCGTCTCCTTGTTGAGATGGAGAAAGAGAAGAATGGATTAGCACAAAAATGTCTAACGGTGTTTTACAATAATCCAAATGGTTTCGTATCTACTATGCTTGTTGGAAATAATATCGTGCTAGTTGTTTATGGTATACTTTTCGCACAGCTATTCGATGCAACGCTCTTTCATCCGTATGAGCCTGCTACTCGTGTTGTTCTTGATACGATATTGTCAACACTAATTGTCTTATTTACTGGGGAATTCCTGCCAAAGACCCTATTTAAAAGTAATCCTAACCGATTACTTACTTTCTTTGCTCCTTTAGCATACATCTTCTTTATCGTTTTATGGCCTATTAGTCGTTTTACAACTTTTATTGCTCGTGTTCTTTTGCGTCTTTTTGGAGTAAAGATAGATGAAAAAGAAAATGATGGAACGTTTACGAAAGTTGATCTTGATTACTTAGTACAAAGTTCTATTGATAATGCTGAGAACGAAGATGATATTGAGGATGAGGTGAAGATCTTTCAAAATGCTTTAGATTTTCAAGATACCAAAGTGCGTGATTGTATGGTTCCGCGTACGGAGATTAATGCCATAGAAGAGAATTGTTCGCTTGATGAACTTCAGCAGATGTTTATTGAAAGTGGTAATTCTAAGATTATAGTCTATGAAGGTGACATTGATCATATCAAAGGTTACATCCACTCTTCAGAGATGTTTAGAGCACCAAAGAATTGGCGTGATCATATCCGCCGAATGCCTTTCGTTCCAGAGACAATGGCTGCACAGAAACTTATGCAAGTCTTCCTTCAACAGAAGAAGAGTCTAGGTGTCGTTGTTGATGAATTCGGTGGAACTAGTGGCATAGTATCATTAGAAGATATTGTCGAAGAGATATTTGGAGATATTGAGGATGAGCATGATAACTTGAAGTATGTTGCTAAGCAAACTTCTGACAATGAATATGTCCTTTCTGCTCGTCTCGAGATAGACAAGGTTAATGAGATGTTTGATTTAGAGCTACCCGAGAGTGATGACTACATGACGATAGGTGGACTCATCTTACATGTTTATCAAAGTTTCCCTAAACTCAATGAAATTATAACCATTGGACAATATGAATTTAAGATAATCAAGAGTACCATGACTAAAATTGAACTTGTGAAGCTAAAAGTCAATGTAACTGACTAAGTTTGTGCATAAAAAATTGTGATAATTGCCTTTTTCTTCGTATTTTTGTGGGCAATTTGTTGTACAAAAGGAATAATTAAAATCAAATAATAAATCTAAAAATGGCAGCATTAGGAAAAATTAGAAGCAAAGGAGGTATACTGGTAACCGCTATCGGTTTGGCCTTATTTGCTTTCTTAGCTGAAGCAGCTTTCCGCTCTTGCAATGAAATAAAGAGCGAAAGCCGACAGCAGATTGGTGAGATTCTGGGCGAGAAGATTAGTGTTCAGGATTATCAAAAGTTGATTGATGAGTATCAGTCTGCAATTAAGTTCACCATGCAACGTGATAATCTTACCGAGGATGAGCTTAACCAAGTAAAGGATCAGGTTTGGCAGCAATTGGTTAATAATCGTGTATTAGAAGCTGATGCAAAGAAGGTTGGATTGACTGTTACAGAACAGGAACTTTCAAATGTATTAAACGATGGTACTAACCCAATGTTAGCACAGACCCCATTTGTAAATCAGCAAACTGGTCGTTTTGATATTAATGCACTCCAACAGTTCCTTGATGGTTATAATAAGGCAAAGGCTTCAAACTCTCCACAGCTTGAGCAGATGCAGACGATTTATGACTACTGGCTTTTTGTAGAGAAGAATCTCCGTACACAACTTCTCGGTCAGAAGTATCAAGCTTTGTTAGCTAGCTGTGTTCTTTCAAATAAGGCAGAAGCTAAGATGGCATTCAAGGATAATAATGAGGAAAGTGAGATTCAACTTGCATCCTTGGCATATAGTACTATAAAAGATGCTGATGTAAAGGTTACAGATGAAGATCTTAAAGCTAAGTATGAGGAATTGAAACCAGCTTTCCGTCAGAATACAGAGACACGTGACATTAAGTTCGTTGATTACCAGATTAAGGCTAGTGCTTCTGATAGAAATGCGATTGTCAAGGAAATGAACGAGCTTCAAAAGCAACTTGCTACAGCTACTGACCCTTCATTGGTTATTAGCAAGAGTGGCTCTATGATTCCTTATCTTGGCTTACCTGTAAGTAGCAAGGCTTATCAGCAGTATCCTGACATAGCTTCAAAGATCGATTCTCTTGCTGTAGGAACAACAGGTGTAACAGAGAATAAGCAAGACAATACATTGAATATTATTCGTGTGATGTCTAAGGCTCAATTACCTGATTCTGTTCAGTTCCGTCAGATACAAGTTGCTGCTAATACTCCTGAAGAGGCTCATGCAAAGGCTGATTCTATACAGAAGGCATTAGCTGGTGGCGCTGATTTCGTTGCTATTGCAAAGCGTTATGGTCAGACAGGAGAAAAGGTTTGGTTCACTGGTCAGCAGTATGAGGCTGCTCCTAGCATGAGCGAAGATAATCGTACATACATTGAAGCTCTCCTTAATGGTGAAGTAAACGCAATCCAAAATGTTGCACTTACACAAGGCAATATTATCCTACAAGTTGTTGATAAGAAGGCTATGAAGACAAAGACAACAGCCGCTATTATCAAGAAGCTTATTGATTTCTCTAAGGCAACACGTAGCGATGCTTACAATAAGTTCTCTGAATTTGTTGCTAAGAGTACAACTGCCGCTGACCTTGAGAAGAACGCTAGTAAGTATGGTTATCATGTACAATCTCTTAACGATGTCTCAACTTCAGAACATTATATAGCAGGTGTACATGGCACGCGCGATGCACTTAAGTGGCTATTCGATGCTAAGCAAGGTGATGTTTCTCCACTTTATGAATGTGGTGACAATGATCACTTGATGGTTATAGTTCTTTCTGCTATCCATCCAAAAGGCTATCGTTCTTGGGATGACCCACAGGTTAAGGAGATTCTTAAACGTGAAGTAATCAAGGATAAGAAGGCAGAAAAGTTGATGGCTAAACTCAAGGGAGTTAATAGTATAGCAGCTGCTCAAGCTAAGGGTGCTAAGGTTAGCACAGTTAGTCAAATTACCTTCGCAGCTCCTGCTTTCGTACAAGCTACAGGTTCTGCAGAGCCTGCTCTCTCAGGTGCAGTTGCTGCAACTGCAGCAGGCAAGTTCTCTAAGAATCCTGTAAAGGGTAATGCTGGTGTATATGTTTTCCAAGTTGTAAAGAAGGCTCTTCGTGCTGGTTCTAAGTACAACGAGACTATGGCAATGCAGCAAGCAGCACAACAGAACATGCAGTACTTGAGTAACTTTATGCAAGACCTTATCCTCAAGGCAAATGTAGTTGATAATCGTTACCTCTTCTTCTAATTAGAATAAGAGTTCAAACTAAATACAGGGCATGTCCATCATGGGCATGCCCTTTTAAGTTGCCTATATCTTAGTGTGATGTTTGAATATACTTTGTGTACCCAAGAACCTATTAGTTGTGAGCAATAAAGAATTCTCTTCAAGGACAATTCATCATATACAATGATGTTACAAGCCTTTTGTAGTATTTACCCAAAGTACTTGTAATGTTTTTCCAAGTGTGTTGTAAAGGTGTTCCTTATAGTATTTAAAGTATAGTATTAGTAGCTTTATAGGTATAAGAAAACGGGTAAGAATGATAGGAGTTAAATCCTTACCTTCTTACCCGTTTACTTATTCTTCAAGTTTATCTTGACTTATTTATTTAATAAACTTACGCCTGTTCTGAATATAAATACCATGAGGTAAAGCATTTCTGTCTGTACCAACATAACGACCATCGAGCGTGTAGATGCGGTTGTCAGATATTGTTAGCTCTGTAACTGTTGTGTTATAGATGCCTGTTGTTATTCTATCTCTAAAGTCGAAACTAACATACCTATTTTCGGTATTTGCACCATCTGTTTCTACAATATTAAATATAGATCTGTCAAGTGTTGCCTCATTAAACATCTTGAAACCTTTAATTGAATCCAATCCATTATATGGATAGAGGTCTTCATTATGTTGTGTTATATATGTATCCCAAGAACCTCCTGCATTCTGAGCTGATAATACCTTCCCATCCGCAGGAACTACAATTACACGTGGTTTGCCTTTGACATTATTAGGGAAATCAAATACGTTTACTTTGTTATATGCGTATGATATTCGATAAACAAGTAATCCCTTTGGATAAGAACCATTCCCCCAACCTTGGTACCATCCTCCCTTTTGAATACTTTGTAATACTATATATTCGTTTGATGCTGAAGGATTAAGGATTTTGTAAGCCTTGCCACCATTATCTATTGTCTTTAAATTAGCTATGTGGCAATCAGTTATTAATGTATCTATGCTCATCCAACCCATAGCCTCACGTTCCCAAGCAAGATAAGGCGAAGGGACTCTGCCACCTTGCACTTCTGTACCACCATCCATAAGGTCCCATAGTTCCATACCTTGATCATTTTGGTCTTCTGCATCAGTCCTGTATGCATAGATATCTGGTAGCCCAAGGGTATGAGAGAACTCATGGCAGAAGAGCCCTATACCATTAATTGTTTCCTTTTCTTTCTTTTTGTTCTCTCTTCCTGCAAGTTCATTGCTTACCCCATAACGACGAATACTTTTACCATCAAAAGTCTTAGATAATATTGTCGTTCCTGATTTAGGCCAAATGTCAGTAGAGGCATTCCCTCTATAGTTGGCTGAGTGACCTGCGTAAATGATATAAACTAGATCAACCAATCCATCGCCGTTTGCATCGTATTGTGAGAAGTCTACTTCATTATCAACAGCATTACAAGCATCAGTCATCAAGTCTGTTATATTATCATTCCCAGCTCCATAATAAGTCTGTGTTTTTGGTAACTTTACAGGCCCAACAACGTCAAATGTAGGGGTGAATTGCCCATAACTACAATCCTTAAAGTATCCACGTACACCTTTATAGTTCCTGTTTTGTGCATAGGCTGTCTCTGAAAAATGACCTTCGTTCATCAAGTAATTAGTAAATACTTGCTTTGTATTCTGAATCGTGAAGGTTGTATCAGCAAACTCTGCGAGGATAACAAGAGCTTTAGGGCTTCCTGTGTGAGGGAAGTAAGGTACACCACCATAACCTGAATCTACTGTTACTCGTGTTAATGGTCTGTTATTGTATGAGTTCTCAGACTGCTCTGCAACCTTAGATACATAAGAGTAGAACTTATCCTTATCTTGCTTACTAATGAGGTTAGTCTCTGCGTTCGAACGCCATGCTGCTTCGTGTGCGAGTTGTTGAGTAGCAATGAGACGCCCATCCTTAGTTACCTTTCCTACATAATAGCTATTGTCTGCCGCTTGCACAAGCAATACACCATCAAGTGTGGTGTACCAGTTGATGTGTTCATCGCCACGTAGTATTACGGTGATAGTTGTTCCATCCGACTGTCTGACTTGTACTGGAATCGAATTTGCCTTAGCACCCCAAACGCCTATGGAACTTAAACATAGGCATACACCGAGACATATTCGTTTAAAGTTGAATGTCATATTCGTTATTAATTAATTTAAATATTCTCTTTTACTTTGTATCTATTATAGAAGTACTGCCCCTTCTTCACTGTACGCTTGCCATATTCTATAGCATGATGCGGACAATGATGGTAACAGGCGAAGCAAGTGAGACACTTTTTGTTGTGCAACCATTCGGGTTCGTAACCTAAGCCGCCTTTTATATCAGCAACAGGACAGACGTTAGCACAGATACCGCATTTGACACAACGTTGATGATCCACATGAAAGGGTTTGTCTGTGATGAGGAACCGCTCAAAGAAACCACCTACAGGGACTGAGAAGAACCAGGGTAGTGGACCAACCGTGAGTTCCTTCCAACCACAAGGCTTATAATCATCCTCTTTCTGTTTCTGAATGATCTTCTTTCCGAAATCTCTTAGATAGATCTCTGCGGCTTGCTTCTTTTCGAGTTCTTTCTCCTTTGTGTCAACATCCATACCTGGTAAGCCCACATACGACTCAGGCATGATGACGGAACCAACAAGGTCAAGTTCTAACATCCCTCCAATAGGAGTTTCATACAGGTGCTGTTGGAATCGTTCCATAGCTTTGGCTATTGTGTCTCCTGCAGTCATTAAGCAGAAACAATGATGCTTTAGTGGTTGAGCCTCTTCGTCTGTAAGTTTAAGTTTCTGTAGGAAAACCCTAACGATGCGTGGCACTCTCCATCCATGTACAGGAAAGACAAAACCAACTTGCTCGCCTTTCTTTAATTGAAACGTACAATCGGTTTTAATGATTTTAGCGATAGAATATAACTCATCTTGGGTTTGTAAAGCTAACGTCTTCGCTGCCCATTGACTATTACCTGTACCAGAGAAATAGAAAATCATGTGACAAAGGTAGTCATTATTTATAAATCTAACAAGATTAATAATAGCTAACTAGCACATTTACTTTGATTTTTCATTATAATTGCCTATATTTGTGAACAATACATGAATATAGAACACGATGAAGGAGAAAGTAGACTTGAAGATGTATCCCTTTGTTAAGTTGCTTGTACCATTTGGTTTCGGAATCTTTATGGGACAGTTTGCGAGCAATTCTATCACACTATATTATTGGTGTGGTTTCCTATTGTTAGCAATCATTTTGACAATGTTATCTTGGCGTTGGAGATATATTCAAAGTGCATTGCTTCTGCTTTCTGTCTTCCTATTGGGGGCTACCTTCTTCACGGAGAAAGAACGAATTAATCATGTTAGCTTACCACAAAGAGAGATAACCTTTGAGGCTGTTTTACTAACAGAGCCTGTTGTAGTGGGGAAGGTTATCCAGACAGACTTGTTAGTAGTTAGTCAGTCAAAGCCCATGAAGATAAAAGCGAGAATATTACGTGATAGTTTGACAAACAATTATAAGCATTTACATGTAGGTGATGGTATTATTGCATCTGCCCGTCTCACCGAGCCAACAAATCTTTTAGGTGGGAGTTTTGATTATGCTAGATGGTTAAGACTGCATGACTATGTTGCCGAGACTTTCATTTATTATAATCAATGGCAAAAGAAACAAATTCACCTTAATAAACTCAATTTGTTTCAGCGACTTGCTATTGCTTTCCGACGCTACCAGCATAAGGTTTTAAGTCAATTAAAGAAGAATCTTAAAGGTGATAATCTGGCTATAGTAACAGCAATGACTATTGGAGATAAAACACTATTAAATAAGAACTTAAAAGAAGATTACTCAATAACTGGTGCAAGTCATGTGTTAGCCTTGTCGGGCTTACATCTCACAATTATCTATGGCGTGCTTGTTCTTATAATGGGAGGGTGTAGTAGGTTGTTTTTCTTCTTGCGTAATAAGTTTATGACGGAGCCAATTATCCTATTTGGCGTTTGGCTCTTCGTCATGTTAGTGGGTGCTTCTCCCTCTGTTGTGCGTTCTGCAATGATGTTATCTATCTATTCGTTTGTTACCCTCTTAAATAGGGAGCGTCTATCAGTGAATGCCCTGTCATTAACAGCCTTTATCATGCTTGTTCTCAATCCTTATCATTTGTTTGACATAGGTTTTCAGTTATCTTTTGCTTCAGTTGGGAGTATCATACTATTCTATCCACTCCTGATAGCAACGTTCCGAAAGGGAAAACTTCTGCGCCTTACTATCATGCGGTGGCTATGCTCAATGATTGCATTATCCGTGGCAGCCCAGTTAGGCACCTTACCTCTAATTGCTTATTACTTTGACAGAGTGTCACTTGTCTCACTTCCTTGTAGTTTGATAGCAGTGCCCTGTACAACTCTAATCATTTACATGACAGGTTTATTGTTCTTATTCGCTCCATTACCCTCTTTCTCTTTGTTTATTAGCAAGTGCCTTTCTACAACTATCGAATGGTTGAACAACACTCTACATTGGTTTGCCAGTCTGCCAGGTGCTAGCATGGAGCAAATTCACATTTCCACTCTTCATATTATCCTTTATTATGTGGCATTGTTGACAGCTTGGAGATTATGGAGTTTTTATATTGGCAAGACAGAGTTTAGCTAATTTTTGTGTACCTTTGCACGCAATTATGCAGCGATATTTTATAACACTATCCTATGATGGGACAGCCTATCATGGTTGGCAAATACAACCTAATGGTATATCTGTTCAAGAAGTACTGGAACGTTCCTTATCAACTCTTTTACGTGAAGAGGTTAGTATAACTGGGGCAGGGCGTACAGATGCGGGTGTACATGGACGGATGATGGTTGCTCACTTTGATACAGATAAGACTATAGATTGCCAGCAACTGGTTTATAAGCTCAATCGGTTGTTACCCCGTGATATCTCTGTTAGTCAGATTGTGCCTGTGAGTGAAGACTTACATGCACGATTCTCCGCAACATCCCGTACCTATCATTATTATGTACATACAACGAAGCAGCCCTTCTCACGCCAATATTCATGTGAGATTCACTATCCGTTGGACTTTGATAAAATGAATGAGGCAGCCGACTATCTGATAGGAGAAAAAGACTTCAAATGTTTTTGCAAGACAGGTGCGGATGTAAAGACAACCATCTGCAATCTGACAGAAGCACGTTGGATTCCATGTAAGGCGGAACAAGCATTAGTAACTTCTGATAAGGTCACTAATTGGTGTTTCGTTATATCGGCTAATCGCTTCTTACGCAATATGGTACGTTCTGTAGTTGGAACTTTAGTTGATGTTGGAAGAGGAAGGTTATCCTTAGAGGAGTTTCAAGCTATTGTAAATAATGGGTCAAGAAGTGATGCGGGTGAGAGCATGCCAGGCAATGCCCTTTTCTTGTGGGATATAAAATATTAAAGTAGACTTTTATGTGGATTATCTTAGCATTTGTCTCTGCAACTTTGCTCGGATTGTACGATACCTCTAAGAAGTATTCTTTGAAAGGTAATGATGTCATCCCCGTCTTATTTCTTAACACATTATTTTGTTCCCTCATCTTCATCCCACTTATATTGCTCTCACAATATACGAACTTATTAGAAGGGAGTGTTCTACAAGTTGGTGCAGGAGGATGGGCAATGCATAAGTGGATTGTACTGAAGAGTGTGATTGTCTTGTTATCTTGGGTATTTGGTTATTTTGCCATAGCCCATCTCCCCCTAACGATAGTAGGTCCTATTAATGCCACACGTCCAGTTATGACATTAGTGGGAGCTATGGTAGTGTTTGGTGAACGTTTAAATGTATGGCAATGGATAGGTGTGATATTTGCTATTATCTCCTTATTCCTTTTGGCTCGAAGTGGTAAGAAAGAAGGTATAGACTTCAAGCATAATAAGTGGATACTTTTCTTATTATTAGCTGCTTTAATGGGTACTTGTAGTGGCTTGTTAGACAAATACTTAATGGCAAGTCCAGAGAGTGGTGGAGTGGGGATGGATCGTATGTTGGCACAAAGTTGGTACAATATTTACCAATGCTTGATGATGGCAATAGTTCTCCTTATCTACTTATACAAGCGCAAGGGCGGGACTGATACTGAAGTTAAGTTCTCTTGGAAATGGAGCATCTTACTCATCTCTATCTTTTTGTCGATGGCAGACTTTGCTTATTTCTATGCCCTTTCCTTACCAGGCGCAATGATTTCAATCGTATCTATGGTTCGTCGTGGTTCCGTTATAGTGTCGTTCCTGTGTGGAGCATTACTCTTTAGAGAGAAGAACTTGAAGGCAAAAGCACTTGATCTTTGCCTTGTCATTCTCGGTATGATTTTCCTCTGGATAGGCTCTTATTAGTATGCTTTTGACGTTTAAGTTAACGTACGATTGAAGTTTAAGTTAAAGTACAATCGACGTTTAAGTTAAAGTAGGTTCATCGTTTAAGTTAAAGTACAAACATGGTCTAAGTCACCTATAAAAGGGCAATTCATTTCAGTAACAAAGGTAAGATAAAAAGGGAAATCCTTTGAAGAATGGTAATTAATTATTATATTTGCAACAACATTGAAATTATCTCTTAGACCATATATAGGATATAAGCTACAATATACTTAGCATTGGCGGGTAATTGTAGAAGGTCTCTTTAAGACAGTTTTACTATGCAGAATGTTTTTCATGGATTAGGTATAGCCTTAATTACTCCCTTCAAAGAAGATGGTAGTATAGATTATGACGCACTTGTGAGTCTAGTTGAATATCAATTAGCTAATGGTGCTGATTTCTTTTGTATTTTAGCGACAACAGGCGAGGCTCCTTGCTTGACTCGTGAGGAAAAGGATGAGTTGACACGTGTTGTAAAGAAGGTGGTTAATGGTCGTGTACCTATCTTGAAGTATTGCGGTGGGAATAACACTGCAGCTGTTGTAGATGAGATAAAGACGACAGACTGGCAGGGGATTGATGGTATTCTAAGTATCTGTCCTTATTACAACAAACCAAGTCAAGAGGGGCTTTATCAGCACTTTAAGGCTATTGCGCAAGCCAGTCCTTTACCCATCGTCATGTATAATGTGCCAGGTAGAGTAGGTGTGAATATGACGGCAGAGACAACTGTACGTATTGCGTCAGAGTTTGATAATGTGGTTGCTATTAAAGAAGCATCAGGGAATTTAGAGCAGGTTGATGAGATTATCAAGAATAAGCCTAAGCACTTCGAGGTTATTAGTGGTGATGATGCTTTGACATTCCCAATGATTGCCAGTGGTGCAGTTGGAGTTATCTCGGTTATTGGGAATGCACTTCCTAAGGAGTTCTCTCGTATGATTCGTCTTGAGTTTAATGGAGAGTATGAGCCAGCAAGAAAGATACATCATCAGTTCACAGAGTTATATAAACTTCTCTTTGTAGATGGTAATCCTGCTGGTTGTAAGGCTCTGTTGAATGATATGGGAATGATAGAGAATGTGCTCCGTCTTCCTTTGGTTCCAACGCGCATAGAGACAAAGCAGAAGATGAATGAAATTTTGAAGGGATTAAGAATATAAGTTGATCGACTTAACAATAAAAAGTAAAAAAGAGATGGAACGGTAAAGTTCTATCTCTTTTTTATTATTTTATCAAGGTGATTAGGTTTTGAAGTTTGTAATAACCTACTTGATAGTATGTTTGTAAATGTTATTCAACTTGCTATTGAAAGTTCGTTAGCTTTTTTGTTGAATCCTTTTGGACTTTATGCTAGCTTATTTAATAGCTTCTAACTCGATAGCCATTTCTTGTTGCAACTCCTTTGCTTTCTGGGCTGCTATCTCAGCAAAGTCTTTGTCCTTGCCAGCGTAAATGATACCACGAGAAGAATTGACAAGCAAACCGCAATCCTTTGTCATTCCATATTTACATACCTCTTGCAAGCTACCACCTTGTGCACCAACGCCTGGTACTAAGAGGAAGTGGTTAGGAGCTATGCGACGAATGTCCTCAAACATTTTGCCTTGTGTTGCACCAACTACATACATGAGGTTCTCTGTAGTTCCCCATTCTTGCGACTTCTTTAATACCTTCTCAAAGAGTCGTTCGCCTTGTTGATCTTCTGTTAATTGGAAGTCGTGACTACCTTTATTGCTAGTGAGTGCGAGAAGGATAACCCACTTACCATCGTACTCAAGGAAGGGCTTCACACTGTCTTCACCCATGTAAGGGGCAACCGTGACAGAATCAAGGTTATACTCCTCAAAGAAGGTCTGGGCATACATCTTAGAGGTATTGCCAATGTCACCACGCTTTGCATCGGCAATGATAAAGTGATTAGGGTGATTCTCCTTTAAATACTTGATAGTCTTTTCGAAGGCAACCATACCTTTGAGTCCGTAGCACTCATAGAAAGCAAGGTTAGGCTTATAGGCAACGCAATAAGGTGCTGTTGCATCGATGATTGCCTTGTTGAAAGCAAAGATAGGATCCTCCTCCTTTTTCAAGTGTTCAGGGATTTTATTGATGTCAGTGTCCAGTCCGACACACAAAAAAGTCTTCTTAGAGAAGATCTCGTTGATTAGTTGTTGTCTGTTCATATTAGGTGTTTAATTAATTATCATGAGGAAAGAAAAGAAACCCTCGTTAGTCCCACACAATTTATCGTGTTTCGGACAAACGAGGGTGTCTGTCCCTACCTTTATCTCTTCTTATCTTGTTTGATTCACTATTTACTCTTGTTCTAATGGCTTAGAAGTAGAAGTGGAAACATGCCATACGCCAAACAATATACCAAGTAAAGATGCAACGACTGTAGATATCATCATCGTTTGGTTTATACTATCTGCAAAATGAACCACAAGGAATGTTGAACCACATAAGATGATTGCAGCAATAATTGCACATATAATTGATGCAAGTTTCTTCTTAGCTCTTGCTACTGGTGTTGTTGCAGTCATTGCCACGACAAGCATAGCATACTTTGCTAATAAGAAGAAGCAATTAACGATGATACTAACAGTACTTGCTTCATCGAAGTTTGATAAGATACGGCGAACAATGAACCCATAAGCAAGCTGGATGATGAGCATAGCTATAAGTCCTGCTGGCAATGTGAGTAGCCATCTAAGTGCAGGGTTCCATGTTTTGACCAATCTTAAATCATAGTTTTCATCAACGTCTAACTTACCTGGCTTTTTTTGTTTTGTCTCCATTCTGTAATGTTTTAAAGTGTTTTATAATTCGTTCTCTTTTAACTTCTCTGCATTCTCTGCAACTGTCAGTGCATCGATCATCTCTTGAATCTCACCATTCATGAATCCTTGTAAGTCGTGAGTCGTGAAACCTATACGATGATCGGTGACACGTCCTTGTGGGAAGTTATAAGTACGTATCTTGGCACTACGATCACCAGTAGAAACGAGAGTCTTGCGACGTGAAGCAATATCGTCAATATATTTTTGGTGTTCGTGATCATATATATAGGTATAAAGGCGACTCAAAGCACGCTCTTTATTCTTTGGCTGGTCGCGGGTCTCAGTACATTCAATAAGAATCTCCTCAACCTCACCAGTATTAGGATTCTTCCATGGGTAACGCAAGCGCACACCAGACTCAACCTTATTGACATTCTGACCACCAGCACCACTCGAACGGAAGGTATCCCACTTGATATCTCCTTCGTTAATATTTACTTCAAACTTATCAGCTTCAGGTAACACTGCTACTGTAGCTGCTGATGTGTGCATACGTCCTTGTGTCTCTGTCGCTGGTACACGTTGTACACGGTGCACACCTGACTCATACTTCAATGTTCCGTAAACGTTCTCACCTTCTACAGCGAAATCTATCTCCTTAAAACCACCTACAGCACCTTCGGATACAGATGTTATTGATAGTTTCCAACCTTTCTTATCGCAATAACGTTTGTACATATTGAAGAGGTCGCCTGCAAAGAGTGCCGCCTCATCACCACCAGCTCCACCACGAATCTCCATCTGGACATTCTTTGCGTCTTCTGGATCCTTTGGTACAAGTAGAATCTTAATTTCTTCTTCAAGTCTTGGCTGCAGTTCCTCATTCTCTGCGAGTTCTTCACGTGCCATCTCTTTCATCTCAGCATCACTCTCGTTAGCGATGATATCCTTAGCCTCCTTTATGGTTGTAAGGCAAGTGATGTAACGCTTGCGAGCATCCATAATGTCGCCAAGATCCTTATATTCCTTTGTCAGCTTAACGTAGCGTGACTGGTCTGCTATAACACTCGGGTCAGTAATGAGTGTTGATACCTCTTCATAACGGGCTTCTAGTCCGTCAAGTTTCTGTAATATGTTGTTGTTATCGATCATAATCTTTATGGGAATGTTAATGTAGGTTGAGCGGTTAAGAATATTAAGTTAATGTTTGTTTGTCGCTCTTTCCTCTAAAAGATAAAGCTGTAAAGTTTAGATGTATTAATATTCAAATGTCCCAAACTCGCTCTTAATAGTTAGGCTACGTTTCCCTTCTTCTATATGTCCAATGACTTGTGCATCAATATTAAAGGACTTACTAATAGCAATAACCTGTTCTGCAACTTCCGGGCGAACATAGATCTCCATACGATGACCCATATTGAACACCTGATACATCTCCTTCCAATCAGTACCGCTACAATCTTTGATAGCACGGAAGAGAGGAGGAACTGGGAACAAGTTATCTTTAATAACACGACAATTCTCACCAACAAAGTGTAGAACCTTTGTTTGTGCACCACCAGTACAATGTACCATACCATGTACTTCAGGGCGCAACTCATCAAGCAATCTCTTGATAACAGGAGCGTAGGTGCGAGTAGGAGAGAGTACTAATTCACCTGCATTAACAGGACTCCCTTCAACAGAATCAGTTAGTTTGTATTTACCACTATAAACTAGTTCTTCTGGTACTGCATGGTCATAGCTCTCGGGATAATTATCTGCTAGATATTTAGCAAAAACATCATGACGTGCTGATGTTAAACCATTGCTTCCCATACCGCCATTATAACGGGTCTCATAGGTTGCCTGACCTGTAGATGAAAGACCAACAATGACGTCACCTGGACGAATATTCGCATTGTCGATAACATCCTTACGACGCATACGGCAAGTAACGGTTGAGTCAACGATAATTGTACGAACAAGGTCGCCTACATCTGCTGTTTCACCACCAGTTGGGTAGATACCTATTCCCATCTTACGCATATCAGCAAGTAACTCATCGGTTCCGTTAATGATAGCGGAAATTACCTCGCCTGGCACAAGCATTTTGTTACGTCCAATCGTTGAACTAACAAGGATATTATCTACAGCACCTACACAGAGCAAGTCATCTGTGTTCATGACGATAGCATCTTGTGCAATACCACGCCATACACTCAAATCACCTGTCTCTTTCCAGTACATATAAGCTAGAGAGGACTTTGTACCAGCTCCATCAGCATGCATAATGTTACAATACTCAGGATCACCACCGAGAATATCAGGAATAATCTTACAAAAAGCTTGTGGGTAGAGTCCTTTATCAATGTTCTTGATGGCATTATGCACATCTTCTTTGGCAGCACTTACGCCGCGCATCATGTATCTGTTGTCCATATCTAAGGAATTGTCGTGTTGAGATTTATCAGTATCTTATTGTTGTGTAATTACAATATTATAATATTATAATTTGTGTATGCTAACGTTGTTCATCACCATTCCAGAACTCCCAACTAGCAAAAGCTTGTAATAGAAGCATTTCTAGACCATTCTTTACAACTGCACCTTGTTCACGTCCTTTCGTCATGAATAGAGTCTCATCTGGATTGTAAAGTAGATCATATAATAAGGTGTGGCTATCCATAGCTTCGTAGGGAAGTTTAGGACATGAGTCAACATTTGGATACATACCTAGTGGAGTGCAATTCACAATAACATTGTACTCCTGAATAATGTCAGCTGTTATATCTTCATAACATAAGATGCCATCACGTTTCGTACGAGAGACAAATTTTGTTTCTAGTCCAAGAGATCTTAGACCATAGTCTATAGCTTTTGAAGCGCCACCAGTTCCCAGAATTAAGGCTTTCTTATGATGACGTTCTAATAAAGGTTCTATACTACGTGTGAAGCCAATCACATCACTATTAAAACCTTTCAGTTGTGTCTTCTTCCCTTTGTGGGTGACACGAATAACATTAACGGCTCCAATGGCTGTTGCTTCAGGACTAAGACTATCGAGATAAGGTATAACTTGTTCCTTATATGGGATAGTCACATTCAATCCACGTAGTTCTGGATTGGAGTCTATAACCTCAATAAAGTCTTCTATAGATGGAATTTCAAAGTTTATGTAACGAGCATTGATATTCTCATTATCAAACTTCTCATTAAAGTACCCTATAGAAAAGGAATGTCCCAAAGGATAACCTATAAGTCCGTACTTATCCATGTTTTAAACTTGTTCTATGAGTTTGTATTTTGTGAGAGAAAGCTCTATGTTCCTATTGTCTCATTTACTTTTCGGCTAGATACATCGTACATATTCCGAATGTCAATCGTCTAAACGAGCTTTTGGTGAATCCTGCTTTGTGAAATATCTCCATCATACGTTCACCTTGTGGGAATGCCTCAACTGTTTTGTTTAGATACTCGTAAGCACTCTTGTCTTTTGAGATAAACTTTGCATAATTGAGTAAGATGGTGTTGGAGTATATACGGAAGAGTTGTTTCATTGGGAAGCCAACGGGCGTTGTCAGTTCTACAATGCTCAAATGTCCACCTTTCTTTAATACACGACAGATCTCGGTGAGTCCTTTGTCGAGATTTTGAAAGTTACGGATACCAAAGGCTGCAGTAACAGCATCAAATGTGTCATCAGGGAAAGATAGGTTGAGACAATCCTCCTTTTGGAAAGAGATGACATCATTAAGTCCTGCCTTTTTGACCTTCTCACGACCGATAGCCATCATACCTTCTGATATGTCTGCTCCGATAAGATGACTTGGAGAGAGTTCCTTTGCTGCAAGGATGGCAAAGTCTCCAGTACCAGTTGCAATATCAAGCATTAATTGTGGATGATAAGGCTGTAGTTGCTTAATAGCTTTCTTTCGCCACCCTTTATCAATATCCCATGAGAGTCTATGATTTAAAGTGTCGTAAGTTGGTGCAATCTTATCAAACATCTCTTCGACAAGTTTGCTTTTCTCACCTTTACCATTATAGGGTATTATCTTCTCCTGTTCGTACATGTTCTATTTGGAGGTTAAGGAATTTGGAAGGAGTTAAGGGAGTTGAAAAGGTTAATGCCATGTGCTTTGTTGATAGGCATAGGAAGTGTTAGAGATTATCTTTTCCTTTCTTAACTACCTTAACTCCTTTCTTTCCTCAATTAGTTACTTTCTAGAAGCTAGATATTCTTTAACGTTCTTCTCGATACGTGCAGCAATATCACCTTCTTCAGCTGCTTTATCAAACTTCTCACCAGTGATATGCTCGTAAAGCTCGATGTAACGTTCGCTGACGCTCTCGGCATATTCGTCTGTAATCTCTGGCATAGTTTGACCTGGTTCATTCATGAAGTTGTGCTCGATAAGCCACTGGCGTACAAATTCCTTTGAAAGCTGCTTTTGAGGTTCGCCCTTCTCAAACTTCTCTTCGTAGCCTTCTGCATAGAAGTAACGGCTTGAGTCTGGTGTGTGAATCTCATCAATGAGGTAGCACTGACCATCACGTTTACCGAACTCATACTTTGTATCAACAAGAATCAAGCCTTGCTTAGCTGCAATCTCCTGACCACGTGCAAATAGTTTGCGTGTCCAATCTTCGATGATTGCATAATCTTCTGCAGAAACGATACCCTGTTTGATAATCTCTTCCTTAGAGATATTCATATCATGCCCCTCGTCAGCTTTCGTCGTTGGAGTTACGATTGGTTCTGGAAAACGCTCATTCTCACGCATACCATCAGGTAGCTTTACGCCACAAATTTCACGGCATCCATCTTTATAGGCACGCCATGCAGAACCTGTAAGAATGGAGCGGATAATCATTTCAACACGAAAGCCTTCACACTTCAGACCAACGGTTACCATTGGATCAGGTGTTGCTAACTTCCAGTTAGGGCAGATATCAGCTGTCAAGTCAAGGAACTTGCTTGCAATCTGATTCAGAACCTGTCCTTTGAATGGTATTCCTTTTGGTAATACGACATCGAATGCAGAGATTCTGTCGGTAGCTACCATGACGATGAGGTCGTCGTTGATGTCATACACATCACGTACTTTGCCGTGATACACACTCTTCTGTCCATCAAAATGGAATTCAGTTTTTGTTAATGCTTTCATTGTTTTTATGTTTATAGAGTCCTATCTCTTGTCCGCCTTATCGTGTGCTTCATAAGCATTGACGATACGCGTAACTAGTTTGTGTCTAACAATATCTTTTTTATCGAGATTGATAACAGATATACCTTCTACATGATTTAAGATAGAGAGAGCTTCTTTCAATCCACTCTTCTCAGCGTGCGGCAAGTCTATCTGTGTCAAGTCACCTGTAATAATCATCTTTGTATTCCATCCCATACGAGTAAGGAACATACGGATTTGAGCAGGTGTAGTGTTTTGCGCTTCATCGAGAATAACTACAGCATCACTCAGTGTTCGACCTCGCATAAAAGCTAATGGCGCAATCTGAATAATATGTTTATCCATCATATCTTGTAGCTTGACTGCAGGGATCATATCCTCCAACGCATCGTATAAGGGCTGTAGATATGGATCTATCTTATCCTTCATATCACCTGGTAAGAATCCTAGTTTCTCACCAGCCTCAACTGCTGGACGTGAAAGAATAATCTTCTTTGCAGCCTTCTCCTTTAGTGCTTTAACAGCTAAGGCAATGCTTAGATACGTCTTACCTGTTCCAGCTGGTCCAACGGCAAATATCATATCATGTTTATCAAAGGCATCTATTAGCTGTTGTTGATTTTCGGATCTACCTTTGATAGGTCTGCCTGCTACAGAATAAACAAGGACGTCCTTCACCGCATCAGCCTTCGTTTTCCGACCTTTCACGATATCAAGGATGTCCTCTTCTGTAATGGTGTTATACCTTACAATATGCTTGCGCATAGTCTCAATGTCCTCTTCTATCTTCGCCATCTCTTCCTCGTCGCCCAAGATACGGATAACATTATCTCGTGCAACGATTCTCAACTTCGGGAAGAGGGACTTAATCATTTGGAGATGCCCGTTGCTAACTCCATAGAAGACTACAGGGTCTATGTCCTCAAGAACTATATGCTTTTCTATCAATGCTGTCTGTTTTATATATTATGGTGACAAAGTTACTATAAATTAGTGATACCTGCAAATAATTCTTAATTCATAATTAGGATAGCTTACATTCTTATTTGCTTTCCCCTTTTCTTATTACCTTTGTAGCAATGAAAAGGAAATCAAAGATTAATAAAAGGCGTTTATTAGTAGTATTCATAGGGATAACACTCTTTTTTATTACCATTAAGTTATTATTCCCATCTATTATGCCGTTTGGGTATAAGACGGAGAATGTGAAGAATGGTAAGATGACGGAAGAAGAGCGTAGGAGAGCCGATTCTATCAAGATTATATCCCAATCTACTCCCGATAGAATGAAGTTATCTTCGTTTTATAAGTCGGGTGGTGCGTTGAAGAAGAATAGGATAGTTGGTGTAAGAGATTATGACGAGAGTTTCCCAGACTCCCAATCTTTGCAACTAGCCTCAGCCTTCCATTATGGTGTTCGACCTGTTGCTAATCGTCAAGATGCGGAGAAACGTAAGAACGAATTGGTATATATAGGAAGTAATCCTTACTATGATTTGAAGAAACTCAATAGCAGTGTTCCTTATCTTGTGCCCCGTGCGGCTGTTTTACTTCAAGATATAGCGCGCACCTTCATGGATAGCTTGCAAGCTAAAGGTGTTCCTATCAATAAAATATTAGTATCTAGTGTGCTACGAACGAAAGAGGATGTTGATAAACTGCGTCAGCATAACCATAATGCAACCTCTAATAGTTGTCATTTATATGGTACAACTTTCGATATAGCCTATAATCGCTACGCTACTGTCACTCGTCCGGTGAGGAATGATACTCTGAAATGGGTGTTAAGTGAGGTACTTAATGACTTACGTAAGCAAGGGCGATGCTATATCAAGCATGAGAAATTGCAAGGATGTTTCCATATTACGGTGAAATAGCTTGTACCTAACTACATACGAGAAGGCGCCTTTCAGAGACATAGAAAGGCGTCTTTTTACGTTTTATAAGTCATGGATGTATTATAAGTTCATTATCCGCATATTGGGATGATATATATAAGGTAATGATTCTTTTTTAATTGTAGGAATAAGGAGGGGTAAAGAGGGGAGAAATGTGAGTAGGTTTTAGGAAAATATATTTTACATATTTCTTTTCTGTCCTATCAAATTCTAGCGAACTTACTGGCAAATCAATGAGATGAATTAAGCGATTTATTGAAATCGTACCTCCGTTTTTGGCAAAACTAACCTCCGTTTTGGGTGAATTGTACCTCCATTTTGTGCAAATCATACCTCTGTTTTTAGTAAAACGAACCTCCATTTCCGATAAAACGATAGTACTTTTTGCCTAAAATGATACTACTTTTCACTTAAAACGATAGTACTTTTTATCCAGAAATAAGCATCGTTTTTGTAATTATCTGTATATCAGTAGTTTATAAAGTATTAACGAAATACTCTATTTAAGCGCATATTTGAGGGCGAATAGAGCCTTCTATCAGAAAAACGCAATTAGAGATAGGGAAAATGATAATATTCTATTACAAATATAACTCTCACTGATTCCTTTAAAATCAGATTAGAAACAGGGCGAATTATACTTGTTTTAAGGGAACAGAATAGGATGTCAAACTTGATTTACTAGTGTGATTTTAGATATTTCAACCACGCATAAGGTTTGCGAGTCGCTAGGTAATGAAGGTTATTCATATTGGAATATGCCTCTCGTTCGAATGATAAATTCAAATATGCACGACCTGGCAGGGGGATTCGAATGAGCCACTCGATGAAATACCATAGATAAAAGGGCAAAACGAGCATTTCAATCATTTGGTATGTATGGATTTTTTCATGATTGATAAGCTCCTTTGTAAGTTTTACTTCAGGATGAACGAAAAGAAACCCAAGAATATTGATGGCATCATAATTCTTGGGTGGTAAGTATTTTGTTCTGATTATTCTCATTACTCCATCTCGATTGATTCAACATGAGGCTTAGGCGCCGATGGAGAAGGGGTAGGATTTGGCGAAGTTGAAGGAGTTTCCGACTCGTTGCTCCCCTCATTTGTTGAGCTTGAAGCCTCGCTATGACTGCGATTGTGGCGGACTTGACTGCGTCCTCGAATACTATTATATACCTTTTCAGCCTGCTGTTCCTCAAGTTTGTCGGTTGAATTAGTCTTTGCAGTATCTATCGCAACCGTATCAAACTTAGCCTTGTTTGTCTCCGCTAAGTTAGAATCAGGCTCAATCGCCGTTTGCGTATATTCGGGATCATTCTTGTGCTGGGCGTAATAGATGAATCCAAAAGCCACAAGGAATATTGTTCCTAAGACGATAAAGGCAACCATTCCTCTGCCAAGAGTAGGTTCGTCTTTGTCTTTATTCGGCATAGGTTTGCCATTTTTAATGTCATTTTGCTCCATCTTGTTGCCTTCATTATTATTTTCAGAACTATTCATATCCATTGTTTTACTTGTGATTTTGGCAACAAAGGTAAGTGAAAAGGTAGAGATTCCAAAACGATTTAGGTTTTTATTCATTTGTTCTTTTCTTTTTTGTACCTTTGCAATCGAATTTAGAAGATATCATACTGGAAAAAGATATGAAGAAGTGGTTAGTAATCATTTGTTTCCTTACCTGTTGGCTAGGTGCATCAGCGCAAAATTTGCGTGATGTTTGGATAGATATGCCTGATACGATTTCGCCTTATTTGAATAAGAGTTTGCGTACAGAGCTAGCTGATTATGTAAAAATGGGCGTTGATCCTGCTGTGAAAAATCTATTGGATGATACGACACGGATAGAGCGCATGACAAAAAACTATATGCTTGTTCGGTTGAGCAAGGCTAGTTCTTTGGAAATAAAGTTATTAGATCATTCAACTATTGCGTTGGTTCAGACTTGGAAAGGTCCTGTCGCTGAGAGTAAACTAAGTCTGTTTAATCAGCAATGGCAGGCACAAGCAATGGTGAATCTCCCTCAAGAAACGATAGAAAAACCTGACACAATTAGTGAAATGGAGTGGAATGATATAAAGTCGTTGATGACTCCTCGCCTGAGAGAATTACATCTTAACGCAGATGATAACTCTCTGTTGGTGAGTTTTAACTATCCGCTCTTATCGAAAGAAGATAGGAAGCGGGTGGAACCTTATATAAAACCGATGGTTTTGCATTGGACGGGTAAGGATTTCCGTTAGTAAAAATGATTTTAAGATTTGGTGGTTTCTTAAAAAGTTACTACTTTTGTCGGCACAAAATTAATAGCTGAAGACATGAATTTGAAGGTACGTTTGGCCTTAATGAACTTCTTGGAGTTCGCAGTTTGGGGAGCCTATTTGACCTCTATGGGTCGTTATTTGGGTAATATTGGTATAGGTTCGGAGATTGGTTTGTTCTATTCTATGCAAGGAGTTGTATCAATTTTTATGCCCGCATTGATGGGAATTGTCGCAGACCGATGGATACCAGCCCAAAGACTCTTAGGTTTCTGTCATTTACTTGCAGGAGTTTTCATGTTTGCCACGGCAGGTTATGGTTTGAGTGTAGGTGAGCATGCCAACTTTACCACTATCTTTACCCTTTATTCTTTATCAGTTGCCTTCTATATGCCTACATTGGCTTTGTCAAATTCAGTTGCATATAGTGCGTTGTCCAATGCGGGAATGGATACCGTGAAGGACTTTCCACCGATTCGTGTGTTTGGAACGATTGGTTTTATCCTTACAATGTGGCTGGTTGATATTATGGGATTCCAAAGCAATCAGAACCAATTTATTACTTCTGGCGTTGTAAGTATCATTCTTTTCCTTTACACTTTTACGTTACCGAACTGCACAGTTAGTAAAGGTACGGAGCAGAAAAGCTTTATTGATGCCTTCGGATTGCGTGCCTTTTCCCTCTTTAAGCAAAAGAAGATGGCAGTGTTCTTTGTCTTCTCTATGCTTTTGGGAGTAAGTCTTCAGATTACGAATAGTTTTGCAAACCCCTTCTTATTTAGTTTTGGAGCTCAACCCGAGTTTGCCGATACATTCGGAGTGCAGCATGCGAATATCCTAATCAGTCTTTCTCAGATTAGTGAAACCTGCTGTATTCTATTGATTCCATTCTTTATGCGCCATTACGGAATAAAGAATGTGATGTTGATTGCCATGTTTGCTTGGGTATTGCGATTTGGATTGTTCGGCGTTGGTAATCCAGGCTTCCCTGGTATTTTGCTATTTGTCCTTTCAATGATTGTATATGGTGTAGCCTTCGACTTCTTTAATATCTCGGGCTCATTGTTCGTTGATAATAGTACGGAGCCATCTCTTCGTTCATCTGCACAAGGATTATTCATGTTGATGACAAATGGTATAGGTGCAACAATTGGAACGCTAGCTGCTCAAGCACTTGTAAATTCATACACTTATCCCAAGGTGGTGGGTTCGGATACATTGACCGTGGGTGATTGGTCATCTTGTTGGTTCATCTTTGCAGGTTATGCCTTTGTTGTAGGTGTTTGTTTTGCATTGATATTCCGTCCTAAGAAGGCATAAACTTTTTGGACAATATATAGATGGGTAAAGTTCAATTAATACATGTTGGTGTTTCTCAGATTGTAGGAGGTTCTGAATTTGGACTTCTCGTTCTTTCTGATATGTCAGAGAGTCGACAGATAGCCATTGTCTGTGATGAGCACATGGAGTATCAATTTGGACTTAGAACAGATGAAAAGATAAATACGGAGCGGCTATTACCAGAGGTGCTTTGCAGTATTAATCCGTCTATGACAAGCGAGCATTATGAGATACTGTTTAATTCAGTTTTGAATGGGCAATATAAAGCCTTACTTGTAAATAAGGACGATTTGAGTCTTACCCCTATGCGTGCTTCTGATGCTATCCTTTTAGCTCATATAGCTAAATTGAATCTCTTTATGGAAGAAAATCTCTTTAATCGGCAAAGTGTTCCTTGTGGTCCTTCTAAGAATAGGTTGGCAGTTCCCATTAATACCTTGACTTTGGAGATGTTGAAGAAAGCATTAGACAAAGCTATCGAAGAAGAGAATTATGAGTTAGCTTCAATGTTAAGGGATGAATTAAATCAAAGAGATAAGAGTAATAATGAGGGGTAATGCTCTTTTTATTCCTTAAAGGTTGAAAACAAGGATAAGATAAGTAGGAGAAGTCATATATAAATAATGAAAGAAGTTAGATATTTCTTTGTTCCTAATGCTAATGTGGAGAAAGAACTTCCAATAGAGGAAGCGATTCATGCTTTGCGTGTGCTTAGATTGAAAGAAGGTGATGAGATATTTTTGATGGATGGTGAGGGATGTTTCTATCAAGCTGAGGTTTCATTGGCTACATCAAAGAAATGTTTCTACACAATCAAACAAGTATTAAAGCAAGAACCTACTTGGCATGGGAGAATTCATTTAGCCATTGCACCAACGAAAGACATGGGGCGCATGGAATGGATGACAGAGAAAGCCACAGAAATCGGCTTCGATGAGATTACCTTCTTAAATTGTAAGTTCTCTGAACGAAAGGTTTTGCGTACTGATCGCATAGAAAAGATAGTGGTATCTGCTATGAAACAAAGTCATAAGGCTTGGAAACCTATTGTAAATGATATGACTCCTTTCTGTAATTTTATTGATAATCATACCTGTGATGGGCAGAAGTATATTTGTCATTGTTACTCAGAAATATTGAAAGATGACTTCTTTTCTCTTATTAATAGCTCTTCTGAAAGTACCCACTTGGCGTCTGAAGACGACCATTCTCTCAACAATGATATTACTGTTTTAGTTGGTCCAGAGGGTGATTTCTCTATAGAGGAGGTTCGTTATGCTATTAATCATGGGTTCAAGAGCGTAACTTTAGGTAATAGTCGTTTGCGTACGGAGACCGCAGGGCTTAGTGCCGTAATGATGTCACAGCTTGCACGAAGAGTGTAAGCTGTTTTTGTTTATAATAGGAATGTATATATTCCTTTTAAAAACGTATAATAATAATAGATGAAAGTAAAGAATTAGAATATTAAAAGGTTATGATTAGCAATATAGTAAGATAGAGATCTTCATGGAAATAACTTCTCCGTGATATAGATTTAAAAACAATTTCACATTTCTCATGTAAGTATCAATTATTTTATTTATATTTGCAACATATTTTAAATATCGTTATTATTTCATTTTAATCTCTTAGCAAACTATGCAAAAAAGATTACTTTTCTTGGTTACGTTGTTGCTAGCAATGACAACTACTGTTATGGCTCAGATAACGACATCAGGAATCAGTGGTAGGGTAACGTCTCAAGGTGAAGACGTAATTGGAGCAACTGTTACAGCTACACACCTACCATCAGGAACTATTTACCGGGCTGTAACCAACATTGATGGTCGCTACACTATTCAAGGTATGCGCGTTGGTGGTCCTTACAAAATTCAAGTGGCTTATATTGGTCAAAAGACTAAGACATTTGAAAATGTAACGCTTCGTCTTGGTGAGACGGAAGATCTTTCTTGTTCACTTCAAGATGACTCTAAGGAACTTCAAGAGGTTGTTGTAACTGGTAATGCGGGCATTAATGGAACGAAGACGGGAGCAGCACAGAGTATCTCGTCTAAGCAAATTGCAGACATGCCAAGTATTACTCATGGTATTGCTGATGTAGCTCGTCTTAATCCTCAGCTTACGACATCAAGCAATGGTGCCATGTCATTTGCTGGTACTAGCAATCGTTATAATTCATTTATGATTGATGGTGCAATGAATAATGACGTGTTTGGTTTAGCGGCTGATGGTTCTAATGGTGGTCAGGCAGGTACACAACCTGTATCAATGGAAACAATTGAGCAGATCCAAGTAAATGTTGCTCCATTCGATGTTCGTCAGAGTGGTTTCACTGGTGGTTCTATCAATGCTATTACTAAGTCTGGTACTAACCAATTCCATGGTAGTGTTTATGGCTTTGGTAATAACCAGAGTCTTATAGGTCATCATTATCCCTATTCTGATGGAACAGGTTATGCGCCAAAATATCAGAAACAGGAGCAGTATCAATGGGGTGTAACGTTGGGTGGTCCTATTATTAAGAACAAGTTGTTCTTCTTTGTTAACTATGAAAATGCAAATAAGACTTATCCAAATCTTAATGGCTATCGTCAGGCAGGCTCACGTGTAAATCCAGATGAAGCTGATGATGTTCTTCAGAAGGTTAAGGATATGGCTCAACGTCAAGGTTTATCGTATGATGGTACTTTTGCAAACCCTGATATCTACACGAAGAGTAATAAGTTAGGTGCAAAGATTGACTGGAATATCAATGACTTCAATAAGTTCTCTTTCCGTTGGAGCTATGTAGATGCTAAGCAATTGAATGTTGTAAGTTCTTCTTCTTCTCTTAATGATGATCATTATTACTTCCCATTTACTAGTAAGACAAACTCTTTCACAGCAGAATTACAGAGCCGTATCTCTCCTACAATAAGTAATGAGGCACGTGTAAGCTATGTACGTGTTCGCGATAAGCGCAATGTTGCTTCTGCATTCCCAATGATTTCTTTGCAAGTAACTGGTGGATCAGTTAATATTGGTAATGAACGCTCTTCAATGGCTAACTCTCTTGACCAGGATATCTATACTGTAGAAGATAACTTGACTTGGTATAAGGGTAATCATACCTTTACTTTCGGTACTCATAATGAGTTCTATAAGTTTGCTAACCTATTTATCCAGGATGCAAATGGATCTTATAACTTTACTGATAAAGCGCATTTCGATAAGTATTATGCAGACTTTGTGGCTGGTACAATTGATCCAAACTATAACTACTTCCGTCAGTATCGTTATGGTGTAGCAAATGTTGATGTTACAGGCGACCCACGTTGGAAGACGCCTTTCTCTGCTGGGCAGCTTGGTTTCTATGCACAAGATAAGTGGAATATTACTCCATCTTTCCAATTGACTTATGGCTTGCGCATGGAGATTCCTCTCTTCTTCAAGACTCCAACGGCTAATGAACCTTTCAATACTTATGCTGCACAGCATAATTGGGACGTTCGTACAAACCATAAACTTTCTAGTACTCCTTTGTGGAGTCCACGCGTCGGCTTCCGTTGGGATATTAATAAGGATCGTCAGTTTATTCTCCGTGGTGGATTGGGTATCTTCACAGGACGTATACCATACGTATGGATTAGTAACAACTTCGCAAAGACTGGTTTGCAGATGCAGACCTACTCTGTAAATAATCCTAAGGGATTGGAGCTTATTCTTAATCCTAATGGGCAAGAAGCTAATGCTGCTCGATTGAGAGCTGCAGGTAGTCAGGAAGTGAATGTGTTTGAAGATAAGTTCAAGTTTGCCCAGACCCTAAAAGCTAACTTAGGCTTTGACTTCCATCTCCTTGGTATTGATTGGACAGCAGAAGCCCTTTACTCAAAGACTTTGAATGATATCTATTATAAGAATCTTGCTGTTGATAAGACTGGACAAACGTTTGCGCAGGCTACTGGTTACGAATGGGATAATCGTCCAATGTATGAACGCACAACTACTGGAAGTCCTTTCTCTTATGTGTATGCACTCTATAACACAAGTAAAGGTTACACAACTAGTCTTTCATTAAAGGGTGAGAAGCACTTTAACTTTGGGCTCGATCTTATGGCAAGTTACACATGGACTCGTTCTATGAGTGTTAATAGTGGAACTTCATCTGTTGCTGGTAGTAACTGGATGTATAATGCAACTTATCGTGATGTTAATGATCCAGAACTTAGTCTTAGCGCATATAACGTTCCTCATCGTCTTCAAGCAAGTGCTTATTATCATGTAAAGTATGGTGCAAGGAAGCAATGGGAATCAACAATAGGAGTGATTTATCAAGGTCGTAGTGGTTCCCCTTACGTAATCGAAGTTTATGGTGACATGAATGGTGATGGTGCAAATGGTAACGACCTGATGTGGATTCCTACAGATGCACAGATTGATCGTATGAAGTTTGCAAGTGGCGTAAAGGTTAATAATAGTAAGGATATTTATCCATTGATTACAAAAGTACTTGGTTCTGGCTTCAATGGAACTCTCACAGAGGCACAGCAGCGTTCTTTGATGAAGCAATGGATAGCAGATGACTCTTACATGAATCATCATCGTGGTGAATATTTCAAGCGTTATGCTGATAACCTTGCTTTTGAGAATCACTTTGACGTACACCTTGCACAGAAGTATAGCTTCAAAGTTGCAGGTCAAACTAATTCTCTTGAATTAAGTTTGGATATTATAAATATAGGCAATCTCTTGAATAAAGATTGGGGACATACTTATGGTGACGAGTTTGGTCGTTACTTTAGTCCTTTCAATTATGAAGGTAATGGAGTATTCAAATTTGATGGCACACATGTAGCGCGAAACTATGATACATATTATAGCCGTTGGCGTGGTCAGCTAGGTTTGCGCTATACTTTCTAAATTGAACTATATGTTAAATAGAGCAGAGATTCAGTCCGAGTCTCTGCTTTTTTATTATCTTTGCATTATAATTAAAACTCAAACATTATGATTATTGATTTCGATAAGATTGTTGAAGAGCATATAGAAGGCTTCAAAGGTGGAAAAGGGAAACTTGATATGCGTGCGTTTGTTGATGATGAGGCTCGTATCATGTATTCAACATTACGACCTGGTGCATGTAGTGGAAAGCATCAACATGTTGGTACTTTTGAAGCGATGTTTGTTATCAGTGGCGAATTAACTGTACATTATGATGATTGTATGGAAGTAGCAAGGGTGGGACAATTACATTATTGTCCAGAGGGACACTTCCATTGGTTTGAGAATTGTACAGATCATGATGTTGTATATCTTGCTATTGTACCAACATTGGGATAGTAATTGCTAGTAGGAGTATAAAAACAATTAGCGGCAGACAATAATGTCTGCCGCTAATTGTTTTTATCTTTCTTACTTTTATCATCTCTCCATTACACCTTCAATATACAATCGGGTCATTTCATTTTTACCATTGGTGCGCACGGTGATACTCTTCTTAAAGTGTCCTGCAAATTTTCCAGTACCATTGTAGGTTACATCAATACTACCTTTTTGTCCAGGAGCGATAGGACGCTTGTCATAGCGTGGGATAGTACATCCACAGCTTGCAATAACTTGATTGATGACTAGCGGCGCATTACCAATATTTGTGAAAGTGAATGTTGTTTTTTGTACGGGACTACTCTCCTTAAATGTTCCGAAATCATGAGTTACCTTATCAAATTTAATCTCAGCTTGATTCTGTGCAACTGCAAAAGTTACTCCCATAACTAGTAGGAGTGTCATTAATAAGAGCTTTTTCATATTATATTTCCTTTAGTTGTTTCTGATTATTTTGGTGCAAATTTAGTTAGAAAGTTTATAGTTTCCATGCTGTTTCACAATAATTAAGTAGGAATTATTAAATATTAGTCATCAAATTAGCGTTAGGACTGAAAGTTTCCTTCACGTTCTTATATTTTTGTAAGGTATATCCTGATTCTCATTTAAAGTTAGTATCTTTGCATAAACTTATAGTTTAGAGGACAAAATAATCAACATAATAATTATGTATAGAACGAATACTTGTGGAGAGCTGCGCCTTTCGGATGCAGGCAAGGAAGTAACCCTGGCTGGATGGGTACAGCGCTCACGTAAAATGGGAGGTATGACCTTTGTCGACCTTCGTGATCGTTATGGTATCACTCAGTTAGTTTTTAATGAGGCTGATAATGCTAGTCTATGTGGTGAAGCCAACAAGTTGGGACGTGAATATTGTATTCAAGTAAAAGGTATTGTTAGCGAGCGACAAAGTAAGAATAGCAAGATTCCTACAGGTGATATTGAAATTATAGCCAAGGATTTGAATGTACTAAGTCCTTCTTTGACACCTCCTTTCACCATTGAAGATAATACTGATGGCGGTGATGATTTGCGAATGAAGTATCGCTATCTTGATCTTCGTCGTGAAGCTGTACGTAAGAATCTTGAGTTACGTCATAGAATGACAATTCTTATCCGCAATTTCCTAGATTCACAGAAGTTTATGGAAGTTGAGACTCCAATTCTTATTGGTTCTACGCCAGAAGGAGCTCGTGACTTCGTTGTTCCATCACGTATGAACCCTGGACAATTCTATGCTTTACCACAGAGTCCACAAACTTTGAAACAGTTGTTGATGGTAGCAGGTTTCGATCGTTACTTCCAAATTGCAAAGTGTTTCCGAGATGAAGACTTGCGTGCCGATCGTCAGCCTGAGTTTACTCAGATTGATTGTGAGATGTCGTTTGTAGATCAAGATGATGTTATCAATCTGTTTGAGGAGATGGCTCGTCATCTTTTCCGTGAGATTCGTGGTGTTGAACTTCCTAAGCTAGAACAGATGACATGGCATGAGGCTATGAAACGTTTTGGTTCTGATAAACCAGACTTGCGCTTTGGTATGGAGTTCGTTGAATTGATGGATGAGTTGAAAGGTACTGGATCTTTCTCTGTATTCGATGAAGCTAATTATATTGGCGGTATTGTCGTTCCTGGTTGTGCTGATTATAGTCGTAAGCAGCTCAATGAACTTACAGATTTTGTTAAGCGTCCACAGGTTGGAGCACATGGTCTTGTGTTTATCAAGTATAACACGGATGGAACTGTTAAGAGCTCTATTGATAAGTTCTATACACCAGAGCAATTAAATAAGGTAAAGGAGACAACTGGTGCCAAAGATGGTGATCTTGTTTTGATATTATCAGGTGATAATGCAAATAAGACACGTGTACAACTCTGTTCTCTACGTCTTGAGATGGGTGACCGCTTAGGTCTACGTGATAAGAATGTATTTAAGTGTCTTTGGATTGTTGATTTCCCATTGTTTGAGTGGAGCGATGAAGAGCAGCGACTTATGGCAACTCACCACCCATTTACAATGCCTAATCCTGATGATATTCCATTGTTGGATGAGCATCCAGAGCAAGTACGTGCTAAGGCTTACGACTTTGTTTGCAATGGAATTGAAGTTGGTGGTGGTTCACTCCGTATTCATGATACTCAATTGCAAGAGAAGATGTTTGAGGTTCTTGGCTTTACTCCAGAACGTGCAGAGGCACAATTTGGTTTCTTGATGAATGCCTTTAAGTATGGAGCACCACCTCATGCAGGTCTTGCTTTCGGTCTTGATCGTTTCGTAAGTATCCTTGCTGGTCTTGATTCTATTCGTGATTGCATTGCCTTCCCTAAGAATAATAGTGGTCGTGATGTGATGTTAGATGCTCCTTCTGCTGTAGATCAGAAGCAATTGGACGAATTGGAGATCAAGCTTGACATAAAAGATTAGTCATATTGTTGATTTATATCAATAAAATCAATGTTATTGAAATTAATCCATTCATATCAGTTTACTTTTTGTAAAATGTATTTAAGACTTTAGGATATTTGATGTATCTTTGTAAGCAAATACTAATAAATAGTGATTTGGTCAAATTGAATGAGACTTTAATTTTGTAAGATTATGACAGAAAAGAAAGAAGTTAAGTCTGCTCCTAAGGCGGCAGCAAAGAAAGCCACTACCAGAAAGTCAGCTTCAAAGGCTACAGCCATTGCTATCAACGAAGTAAATGTTGGTTACCGAGCAGGTGATGTTTACAATGCGCTTGCAGCTGAAGAAAAAGCTCTCAGTGTAGCAGAGATTGCAAAAGCAGCTAGTATTTCTACCGAAGAAGTTTATTTGGGTATTGGTTGGCTTTTAAAGGAAGGAAAAGTTAAGGACGAGGGCAATAAAGTTACACTTGCCTAATCGAATACATTAACATTAGAATAGAAAGGGAGCCGTATGAAAGTGTATTGACTCCCTTTTTTATATGCAATACGATAAAGAAATAATCCGCGTGCTTGTTGAAGCTGGTGAAGAGGGGCTTTCTGTTTGGAAAATCTCCCATCATGTTTATAATGCTTGCAATTCTCTTTTCCATCCAATAGTACAAGACGATGTACGTAAATATGTGCAAGGTTATCTCTTGAAGAATAGTAAATTACCCAGTTCTTTGATAGAGAGAGTTAGAAAAGGCATCTATCGTCTCAATGCAAATAATAGTTTCTCACAGCAATTTATTCTTCAATTTCGTGATGAGAAAGAAGATTCTACGATAGAAAAGCCTATGAAAGACCAAAGTCTTTCATTATTTTGATAACTCTATCATCTAAATGCCAGTTAAATAAGAAAAAGTTCTTATAAGCTGGTCATTATATTTTTTATTTGTATATTTGCAAATATATTAATTTCAGACACAATCTATGGCACAATCGGATAATCATCTTGTTATTATGGCTGGCGGAGTCGGTAGTCGATTCTGGCCAATGAGTACAACAGAGCACCCTAAACAGTTTATAGATGTTTTAGGAGTTGGGAGGACTCTTGTGCAATTAACTTATGATCGTTTTGAGGGCGTGGTTTCTTCTGATAATGTTTGGGTAGTAACCAATCAGAAGTATGTTGACTTAGTTCATGAGCAACTGCCAGAGATACCACTGAATCACATTCTAAGTGAGCCTTGCCGTCGTAACACAGCTCCCTGCATTGCCTATGTTAGTTGGCGTATTAAGAAAGAAAATCCTAAGGCTAACATCGTCGTTTCTCCAAGTGATCATATTGTTATGGACAATACGGAGTTCAGACGTGTTGTTACGAATTGTATGAAGTTTACAGCGGAAACAGATGCTATTGTTACGTTGGGAATGAAACCAACACGTCCAGAAACGGGTTATGGTTATATTCAGGCTGATCTTTCAAATGCTTCTGCACGTAACAAGGAGATTTATCGTGTTGATCACTTCCGTGAGAAGCCAGACCTTGAGACGGCTGAACAATATATTCGTCAAAATAATTTCTTTTGGAATGCTGGTATCTTCATTTGGAGTGCATCAACAATCGTAAATGCTTTCCGTATTTATCAGCCGAGTGTCGCCCGTGTGTTTGAGAGGATTATGGATGTTCTTGGCACTGCTGAGGAGCAACGTATCATTGATGAGGTATATCCTGAATGTGAGAATATTTCTGTTGATTATGCCATTATGGAGCGTGCTGAAGAGATTTTTGTCTGCCCAGCATCTTTTGGATGGAGCGACTTAGGCACTTGGGGCTCTCTTCTTGCGCAGAGTCAGCATGATTTATATGGGAATGCAACCATTGGTAAAGAGATACATCTCTTTGATAGTCGGAATTGTATCGTCCACACAACAGAGGAACGCAAAGTGGTGATTCAAGGTTTGGATGGCTATATTGTTGCGGAACAAGGAGGTAGATTACTGATTTGTAAACTCTCTGAAGAACAAAGATTGAAGCAATTTACGGGGGAAGGATAAGGTTTTTCTCTTCCCACGATATATTTGAAAATTTATATCCACATAGTATGTGTAATATCTTTTGAAGCACATAATATGTGGATATATTAGTAAAATGAGTTGAGAAACAGAATCATTTTACTAATTTAGAATAAGCGTTTTAAGTCTTTATATCATTTGATTATTCGTCTTTATGGGTTTAATGAAGTTACTTTCAAAGATTGTTTTTTTCATTTCTGTAAATCTTTCTTGTCCATCAATAGCACAGGTTCCAACGTTAGTAAGAGTCAATCCTCAGCATTATTTCCATCAAAATTTGCCGAAAGGTAATTATAGTGGTCTAACATGGTTAGGCGGTAATTCTTATGCCGTGGTATCAGACAAGGCAGAGAGAAGTGGCTTCTTTATTTTTCATATACAACTTGATAGTATAACTGGCGATATTCGTAATATAACTTCTGATGGCTTTCGTGCATCTTCCGATGGAAATCATGATGAGGAGGGGATTGCTTTCTTTCCAAAAGATAGTACAATTTTTATTTCTAGAGAGGCTGATAATAGTATTTTAGAATATGATTTGCATGGACAGCTAACTGGTAGACGTCTCAAAGTACCCTCTATTTTCAATGGTTCTACGGCACAATATGGCTTTGAAGCACTTACTTATAACAAGAAAACCCACTTGTTTTGGACAACTTCAGAGAGTACTTTACGATGTGATGGTGCGCAGGCTAATCCTCAAAATCAAGTTTGTAATCGCTTACGTCTACAAAGTTTTGATGAAAACCTACTGCCTCAAACTGAATATGCCTATCGTATGGATAGTCCAAAGACAAAGAAGAATGCCTCTAATTATGCTATGGGGGTGCCTGCTTTGACAGCTTTAAATGATGGACGATTACTTGTTTTAGAACGAGAGTTCCTGGTAACTCAAGGTAAATTAGGTTCATTTGTCATCAATAAAATCTATTGCGTCAATCCAAACGTAGGTATTCCTGTCTCTCCCGATACAGCCCTTCAATCTGATTCGCCCTATCTTGCAAAGACATTAATAGCTGAATGGAAAACGACTTTAAGCTTATTTTGTCAAGATTTGGCTAACTATGAAGGTATGTGCCTTGGTCCTCAACTTGCAAATGGTAGTCAGGTTCTTGTCCTTTGTGCGGATAGTCAAAACCAGTATGGAGGTGTTTTGCGTGATTGGTTTCGTACGATTGTTATTCGTTAGCCGTCTGTTTTGTTTGTGAATATCCTTTACATTTACTTTTTTCAATCTAGCTTTTATAACAAGACATTATTCGTAAAAAATAAGTGCTAGGTAGCTTTTTATAAAAACGTATATAGGTTTTTGGCAAATCGTACCTCCGTTTTTCATAAATTGTACCTCCGTTTTTCTCAAAATGTATATAGGTTTTTGCTAAAAAGTAGGTCAGTTTTCGACAAAAAGTATATACATTTTGACTAAAAAGTATAGTATTTCTGATTTGAAAGATTATACTTTTTTCCTAAGACATTGATTATTAGTTCGTTATCTTTCTGTTAAGAACTTCTCTGTAATTTGAATATTTGAGGGCGATTATAGGAGTCTTGAATAATATCGCAGCTATGGGTATTCAAATTAGCAATATTCTATTACAAAAATGATTTGAATAAAATCCTCTTATCCGCTCACCTTTACTTGTCATTTAGTTATAGAACTAACTTGGAGATAAGACATAATTTTATTCAAATCATTGATTACAATATTGAGAATAGGGGAGTGTTGCCCTTAGTTTTCCCGTGTTTTACTTCATCTTTTTATGGAGCTTCCGCAGAGCTTTATTGCGTATTTGTCGTACACGTTCGCGCTTTAATCCCATATCCTCAGCTATTTCTGCCATTGTGTAGTGTGTGCCATTAAGTCCATAAATAGCCGATATGATTTTCTTTTCCCTTTCGTTGAGTTCGCTCAAGCCTTTTTGAATCTCAAAACTTAGTAATTCTTTGTTTAAATGCTCGTCAGTCTTTGGCGTATCCTCATTTTCTAATACGTGTTGTAGAGTGAAGTTATTGCTACTACCTACAGGGATGGGCTGGTCAATGGAGATAGCACGAGATCGTTTTTGTTCAAATTTACTCTTTTCGTCTTTAGGCAATTTATAGAGCGAAACCTGTTCTTTTATTGCCTCTTCCATAGCCTTTCTGATATAAGGTGCGGCATAAGTAACGAAGCGCACCCCTTTCGTTCCATCGAATTTCTGGGCAGCGTGCATCATTCCTATGTTGCCTTCGCTGACTAAATCATCTTCTCCTAGCCCTTGATTCCTATATTGATGTGCCAGTGAGACTACAAACTTTAGATTAGCTTTTGTCAACTTTTCTAATGCTTTGGCATCACCTAACTTAATCTTAGAAGCAAGTAATTGTTCTTCCTTATCAGTTAAGAGTTGCTCTTGTATGATTTCTTCTATATATTTCTCGTTTACACTCATGATACACAATATTTAAAGTTGAGGATTTGATATGTTAACAATATGGATTTTACTTCTGTTTTTGGTTCTTCTTGCGTTTGATATACCATTTAACAAGGAAGTAAATGCACGCAATGAGTACTAGGACAATGAGTCCAATCTTGATATATTCTCCATATTCAAGGATTTTTTCCTCGAGTTGTTCTTCTGGAACAAACGAGTGCATATAATGACCTAATAATGCGAGAATACTATGCCATGCACCAGCGCCGATTGTTGTATAGAGGAGGAAGCGCCAATAACTCATCTTCGCAAGTCCGGCAGGGATAGAAATAAGGTGACGTATACCAGGAAGTAATCGCCCCGTGATGGTTGCTACCAATCCATGTTTATCAAAATATTTCTCACTCTTTTCTACTTTCTCTTGATTGAGCAGGCACATGTGTCCCCATTTACTATTTGCGAATTTGTAAATAAGAGGTCGTCCGAGATACCATCCTGCGAGATAATTGATAGTAGCACCGCAATCAGCTCCTAGCGTTGCAAAGAGAATGACAAGCCACATATCAAGATTTCCGCCTGCTGCATGATAGGCGGCAGGTGCAACCACTAACTCTGATGGTACGGGGATGACCGTACTTTCTAAAAGCATCAAGAGAAAGATGGTGCCATAGTTAAGGTGTCCGAGTAGGGTTGTGATAAAACTCATAATTGTGTTCTAATTAATTAATATAATTGTTATTTCAAATGTTGATACTTGGGTAATCTTTTATCTCTGTTCCTGGGGGATAGAGGTCAGACAAAACATCCTGACATTCCCTAGGATTTCGTTCTATTGCTATTTGAAGAAATTGCTTATATTCTTCCGTTTTTTTTAGTTCATAGCAGCAACGTGCTAAATAAGCAAACCCTTCAGTCCAATCCTTCGCTGCGTTTGGTAAATAATTAATAAGAATACGATAAGTTAACTCAAAGTATCCATTATCAAATATTGAGATAGCCACATTGATAAGAGCCTGATCTTTATTTTCTGATTCGGTTATAGATTGGAAATAGAAGTCTAATGCTTCCTTAGGGTGACCAAGAATCAGATAGAGATGACCAATGGTGACATCAATAATGCTGAAGTCAACATGGTGACAAGTCTGCCGATATTGTTGGTAATATTTCAGTGATTCAACAAAATTATCCAGTGAGAAAAGTCCATTTGCTTTGTTAAGTAAGGCCTCTTCATCATTAGGATTTATAGCCAGTGCGTATTCGCTGGATGTAATGGCTCCCTGAACATCATTGCGCAGGAATTGTATTTGGGTAAGTTGATTCCAATACGCACAAGAGTAAGGATTGCCGTCGATGAGTTCGTTAATAAGGGTTTCGCTAGCTTCATATTTGCCTTGCCCTTTAAGAATACGAACTTTAATCTCTTTGTATTCATCCTCATTAATCATAGTAGATTGATTTAGCCATTTCTCTGCATAATCAATCTCTTCATAATCAGCGAAAAGAGCCGCCGCATCTATTGCAAACTCCTCATGGTCATCCTCGTCTATTACATTATCATATTGCTCTTGCAGATATTGGTCGGCTTTGTTCACCTGATTATCCGCAATCATAATTTCAGCTTTTAGATAGAGATAGTCTAAATCACTCTTATCGACAATCGTTTCTGCAATTTCATTTGCAAGTGTTGGATTGTTGTAAGTGAGTAGAGCCATTCTCGCTTTAAATGCTAATGGCGCAGTCGCTGTAGGATAAAGGTGATTCGTGTAATTAGCAGTCTCTAATGCTTTTTCATCTTGCCCAATGGAATAATAATATTCAGCAACATCAGTGAGATCCTCGGAATCAAGGAACTCACTGATGTTATTGTCTCGCAACTCTTCATATCTTTGAAGAAGTCGTTTGAACTTTTTGCTTTGATAATATATATCCAAGTTGTTTTCTAATGAGTGTTATGCTTTTGCCTTCTTGGTCCAGGTATCTTTTAGCCCTACAGTCTTGTTGAATACAAGATGGTCTGTAGTAGAATCTGGATCAAGCATAAAGTAACCTGTGCGTTGGAACTGGAGATAATCTCCTGGTTTCTTCTCTGCAAGGAACTTTTCTACATAGCATTCAGTGCGTACTGATAGGCTTTGAGGATTTATTAATTCGCGGAAGTCACGCTCATCAGCAGATGGATTCTCTACATTGAAGAGACGATCGTACTCACGAACCTCAGCCTTTAAGCAGTGGTCTGCGCTTACCCAATGGAGAGTTCCCTTTACTTTACGATCAGAACCAGGCATACCGCTCTTGCTGTTCTCATCATATTCTGCCTGAATCTCAATGATATTACCTTCGGCATCCTTTGTACAACCTGTACATTTAATAATATAAGCGTTCTTTAAACGTACTTCCTTACCAGGGGTCATACGGAAGAACTTCTTAGGAGCATCTTCCATGAAGTCTGCACGCTCAATCCAAAGATTCTTTGAGAATGTGATAGTATGTTTACCATCTGCCTCATTCTCTGGATTGTTTATAGCCTCCATCTCCTCTGTCTTATCTTCTGGATAGTTGGTAATGACAAGTTTAACAGGATCAAGAACAGCACTAACACGTGTAGCTTTCTTATTTAAATCATCACGTACAGCCGCTTCCAATAAAGCAACGTCATTGAGCGCATCAAACTTTGTATAACCAATAGAGTCAATGAAGTTGCGGATTGATTCTGGAGAATAACCACGACGGCGCATACCACATAGGGTAGGCATACGGGGATCGTCCCAACCATTAACGAGATGTTCGTCTACAAGTGTATGGAGTTTGCGCTTAGACATTACTGTATATGTAAGGTTTAAGCGGTTAAACTCAATCTGCCTTGGACGATTGTCATGTAGATTGTCTGCTGTTCCGTCACATTCTTTGAGGAAGTCAACAAACTTATCATAGAGTGGGCGATGTGGTACAAACTCGAGTGTACAGATAGAGTGGGTGACACCTTCAAAGTAATCACTCTGACCATGTGCAAAATCATACATTGGATAACAATGCCACTTTGTACCAGTTCTGTGATGTGGTATCTGAATGATTCGATAGATGATAGGATCGCGGAAGTGCATGTTAGGATTAGCCATATCTAACTTAGCACGTAACACCATACTTCCTTCTACAGCTTCTGAGGTATTCATCTTTTCGAATAGGGCAAGATTCTCCTCAATTGGGCGATCTCGATAAGGAGATGCTGTTCCTGGAGTAGTAGGCGTTCCCTTCTGTTCTGCAATCTGCTCAGCTGTTTGTTCGTCTACGTATGCTAAACCTTTTTTTATCATCCAGATAGCAAAGTCCCAAAGTTTCTCAAAGTAGTCACTTGCATAATAGATATTGCCCCACTTGAATCCAAGCCAACTAATATCATTGAGGATATTCTCTACATATTCATTATTCTCTTTACTTGGATTGGTATCATCAAAACGTAGATTGCAAACGCCGTTATAATGCTCTGCAACACCAAAATCCATGCAAATAGCTTTTGCGTGTCCTATGTGGAGATAACCATTTGGCTCAGGTGGGAAACGTGTTTGAATGCGTCCTCCGTTCTTACCGTCTGCAAGATCTTCCTCTACCAGTTGTTCTACAAAGCTTAAACTTCGCTTCTCTTCATTGGTGTTATTCTCTATCGTAGTCATATTTCTTGTTTATTATTTAGTTGCAAAGTTACTTATTTTTTCTCGTTTATGATAATGTTTCCTAGAATTTAATAAAGTTGAAATAAGCATTTATTTATATTGTTCGATACAAATGTCCATTTTGTCGTTATGCTCTTTGATTGTATATAGAAAATTATTAAAACCTTGTGTTAATTATCTGATATGTAATAAAAAAAATAATATTTTATAATAAAAATAGTTGTGGAAAAGTTTGCGGGAGAAAAAAAAATACCTTATCTTTGCAATCGTTATCCTGAATACAATCTTTTTACCTTAAAGAAACTAATACCTATTGAGATTGAATGCCTGTCGCTGTGAAGCGTTAGGCATTTTTATTTTATCATTGTTCTAAAGGTGATAGTTCTTTGTATGAAATGATGGTTTCTCAGTTTAATAAGCATAGATGATTACTAAGAAATTCTTTTATCAAAAATGATGTTTTTGATTGTTTATAGTGGGAAAGTTCTTTATTATATGTATGTTACGTGTAATTTAAAAAGAAATCTTTTCTCGTAAGTTGTGTTTTCTCGTATAGATAATGTAACTTTGCAAGAAACTTATTAATTATGAAGAATTTTTTTAAGGACTTGAGGCGAAAGGATCACCCACATGTATTGGGTGCCTTGGATATTTTTAAATATATAGGACCTGGGCTATTAGTTACTGTTGGATTTATTGATCCAGGAAATTGGGCAAGTAACTTTGCAGCAGGATCGGAATATGGTTATGCCTTATTGTGGGTTGTAACCTTATCAACTATTATGTTGATAGCATTACAGCATAATGTTGCGCACTTGGGAATTGTGACGGGTTTATGTTTGAGCGAAGCTGCTGTGAAGTATGCTCCAAAATGGGTGGGGCGACCTATAATTATTAGTGCGATTCTTGCTAGTATATCGACATCGCTTGCCGAAATACTAGGTGGAGCAATTGCTTTGCAGATGTTATTCGGGATGAGTATTCCAACAGGTTCCGTACTTACTACTGTGGCTGTTCTTATCATGCTCTTTACAAATAGCTACAAGAAGATGGAACGTGCCATTATTGGTTTTGTATCAATGATTGGACTTTCGTTTATATATGAGTTGTTCTTGGTTGATATTCATTGGCCGTCAGCAATCGAAGGAGCTTTTGTGCCCACTGTTCCTCAAGGTTCCCTCTTGATTATTATGAGCGTATTGGGAGCCGTTGTAATGCCTCATAATCTTTTTCTCCATTCCGAGATTGTTCAGAGCCGTGAGATACATTTAAAAGGTGACGAGCGCATTCAGCACATGTTAAAGTATGAGTTTATTGACACCTTATTTTCGATGATAATAGGTTGGGCAATCAATTCTGCTATGATTCTATTAGCGGCGACAACCTTCTTTTCACATGGTCAGCATGTAGAAGAACTCTCTCAAGCACAAGCAATGTTACAGCCCCTATTAGGTAATAATGCAGCAAATATCTTTGCTATAGCCTTGTTATTGGCTGGAATCTCTAGCACAATTACAAGTGGAATGGCAGCAGGTAGTATCTTTTCTGGCTTGTTTGGTGAGTCATATAATGCAAAAGATACACACTCTATCTTAGGAATCGTTTTGTCGTTAGGCGTAGCTCTTTTGATCATATTCTTTATTGGCGATCCTTTTAAAGGTTTAATCATCTCGCAGATGTTCCTATCAGTGCAACTTCCTTTTACTGTTTTCTTGCAAGTGGGCTTAACATCTTCTAAGCGTGTCATGGGTAAATATGCTAACAGCAAAATCAATATGATCTTCTTGTATTCATTGGCAGGCATTGTTACATTATTGAATATTTGGCTATTGTTTGAGAGTGTATAGAACATGTTGTGCAAGCAAGTAACCATTTTGAAATGTTATTTTATAGTTAAAAGTGTAACTGATTAATTATTTTAACGATAAGACTATTCTTCCCAATGGCAGGTGTATATGGTGATTATAATGGTTACCTTGAGAAGGTAGGAAGCCAAGGTGGTTACTGGACTTCTACAAGTAATCCTAATAGAACACAGGCAAGTGCCTTCCAACCTCAATATATGACAAACGGTGCCCATATAGAGGTATCTCCTGGAAAGACAAGTTCGGCAATGCTTGCTAAGTATTTCATGTATAGCATCCGTCCAATTTATGTAGGACAGTAATATAGAAGGTCACCCAACAGACTCTTTCCCAACTCCTTCCCACGCAGGGAGGAGAGCAGACAAAACAATATCCTTGTGGATATGCACGTAGTGGGGAGTTGAAAGAAGGGGGACTAAGAAAAGAATATAAGTAAAAAGGGAAGATGTAAAAGATGATTTTACGACTTCCCTTTTTCTTTTGCCATGTCCTTCTATTCATTATTTCTCGGTTAAAATTCATTGTGCTTTAACCTTTTGTTCTCTCTTATTCTTTGATAGGTTAAGACTTCACAATTAGAATGATTGTGGATAGTTAGTGACAGATTGACTATTATTAGTTTTAGTGTTTGTATAAGCCAACTTTTACTAAGGATAATTATCCAAGGTTATCAACCTGAATCAGGAATTTATATAATGAATTAAGATGGGGTTAATATTCTTCGCGAACAATTTCAATTTTCTTCGCGAAGAATTTTATGTGCTTCTTAGTTGATAGAGTTCAAGAATATAAAAGCCCATCAACCTGCATCTTCTTCTTCATTTTCGATTGCCTTTGACGAAAGTACATTTCGTGGGGCACGAAAGTACATCTTGTGGGGCACGAAAGTATATATTGTCAATGACGAAAGTATATATTGTCATACACGGGATTCAAGGTGTATCTCTATTTGTGTATGAAAGCTTATACTAGGGAATTAAAAAACTTCTGAAAAACCAGATAGCTGGCATTTCAGAAGTTGAAATTATGTATAGCTAATTGTTGCGTTATTTTATTCCACGCTCATTGAGAGCTTTGGCATATTTTGCAGCATTCTCTTGATGCTCTTGATAAGTCTTTGCAAAGTTATGCGTTCCACTAAAGTCTTCTTTTGCACACATATAAATGTAGTCATGATGTACATAATTCAAAACAGCGTCAATGGCTGCAACAGAAGGTATGCGGATTGGGCCAGGTGGTAAGCCACGATACTTATATGTGTTGTAGGGATTATCAATGGTAAGCCACTTTTGGTATATGCGATGTGCCGTAAAGTTTTTAGTGGCAAACTTTATTGTTGGGTCAGCTTGTAGTGGCATATTGATGTGCAGACGATTGATATACATACCAGCGATTTTTGGCATTTCTGCAACATTTGATGTCTCTTCGTCAACGATACTTGCGAGTGTAATTACTTCGCTCTGCGTTAGACCTGCGGCTTTCGCTTTTTCTTTCCGTTCAAATGTCCAGAACTTTTTATTTTCTTCAGACATCTTGTCTAGAAACTTGTCTACTGATGTGTCCCAATAGAAGTCGTATGTGTTTGGGATAAACATTGCAGGAATTGTTTCTGGTGTGAATCCATATTTCTTACATGTGGTAGGTGAGGTTAGTCGTGCAAGTAGTTCACTGCGTGTAAACATCATTTTACTGCTTATCTCTTTAGCTAAGTCATTAAGCGTTCTAACTGGTTTAATAGTTAGTTTGACAGGAGCTTGCAAGCCGTTTCTTATATGTCTGAATGTTTGAAGTGAACCAGCTGAACCTACAGCGAACCTACCTGTACGGATATTATCACCATAGCCAGTGATTTTAGCTAACTGTTTGAATACCCAAAAGGCTTGTGGAGTAGAGAGTGGTTGCAGCTTAGTGTAGACAGAATCAGCGTTATCATTCTGATCAATCAGAATATATTGCTCTTTCCCTGTTCGCGACATTCCTGCAAAGAAAAGAAAGTAAATGATACCGATTAGTACAACAGCAATAGTTGTGAGTACCAATTTCTTTTTCGATTTCTTGTTATTCTTCGATTTGTTTGCCATCTTGTTATGCTTAATTTATCAATGTTGCAAAGTTACATAATTCTCCATTAAAAGTGTTGTTGTATGTGATATAGATCGATACTTTTTTTGAAATTTAAGAGAAAAGATAGTCTGTTTTCTCTATTATTGCGTAATTTTGTCCATCGTAAAACAAGGGATAATGAAGGATTTTGATACTTATATTTTCGATTTAGATGGGACGCTGTTAAGTAGTTTAGAGGATTTAGCAGCAAGTACGAATTATGCATTGCGATGGGCAGGAATGCCTGAAAGAACATTGGAAGAGGTTCGTATGTTTGTTGGTAATGGGGTTAAACTTCTGATGGAGCGTGCTATTCCTGATGGTCAGCAAAATCCTCGCTTTGAAGAAGTGTATGCAAAGTTTCGTGAGCACTATTTGAAGCACAATCTGGATAGGACTCATCCTTATGATGGTGTATTGGAACTTCTTGCAGAGTTAAAACGGCGTGGAAAGAAACTTGCTATAGTAAGTAATAAGTTTTATGCAGCGACACAGGATCTTGCTCATCATTTCTTTGCTGACACGATAGAAGTAGCTATTGGGGAACGGGAGAATATTCGCAAGAAACCAGCTCCTGATACAGTTCTCGAAGCACTTCGTCAGTTAGGTGCATCTAAAGACGGGGCGGTTTATATCGGTGATAGCGATGTGGATGTTATGACGGCAAAGAATAGTGGATTGCCTTGTATTAGTGTTCTTTGGGGCTTCCGAGATAAAGAATTCTTGATAGAACATGGTGCAACCTTGTTTGTGGAGACCCCACATGATATACTGTCTAAGCTCTAAAACGATTTTTGTCATGCTGTAAATTATGAATCTATTGTTATAAGATTTAATTTACGACATGACAAAAACTAATATTCTATCTACTTTGTAATAAAGCTCGTTTAATCATCGAGCAGTGTAGACGAACGTACACGGCTTAGTGTCTCTGGTGTCATCTGCAAGTAACTTGCAATGTAAACGAGTGGTGCTCGAAGTACGACTTGTGGATTTAATTTGCACATTCTCTTGTATCGAGCTTGTGCAGTTTCAAATCGAACAAGGTCTGCGTGTATCTGTGAAATGATTAGACTCTCTTCAAGGATTTTACGATATAGAATCTGTATGTTTACATTATGCAAAGCTACTTGTTCTAGTCTCTGTTTAGGGAGAGCATAAATAAGTGTTGGTTCCAATGCCTCCACCTGTAATTTCGTTGGTTCTTCTTGAAAGAGACTTTCGATACACATTATAACACCATGATCTTCTCCAAGGTGCTCTGTTATCTCTTTACCATTCTTAAAATAGAACTGACGTACAAGTCCTTTTTCTATATAATAAAAGTGCTTGCATACTTCTCCTTCATTGAGAATCATCTGCCCTTTGCTGAATTTCATTGGTACTAGGATACTCTCGAGGACATCTAATTCCTCGTGAGTCATAGTACTATATTTGCGTGCTAATTCACGTGCAATATCTCTAGTATCATTTGCTAATTCTTTCATTTTTCCTATCCTTTCTTTTTCTTATCCTTTAGTCTAATTTCAATACAGCAAGGAATGCTTTTTGTGGAACCTGTACATTCCCAATCTGTTTCATACGTTTCTTACCTTTCTTCTGTTTCTCCAAAAGTTTGCGCTTACGGCTAATATCGCCTCCATAACATTTAGCGGTAACGTCCTTTCGTACCTGCTTAACAGTCTCTCTTGCGACAATCTTAGCCCCGATAGCAGCTTGTATTGCAATGTCGAACTGCTGGCGAGGAATCAAATCCTTTAGTTTCTCACACATTCTTCTCCCGAATGTGACTGCGTTACTCTCGTGTGTTAATGTAGAAAGAGCATCTACAGGCTCTCCATTTAACAAGATATCAAGCTTTGCTAGTTTGGATGGGCGGAAAGAATCTATATGATAATCAAACGAGGCATAACCTTTTGAAATACTCTTTAATTTGTCATAAAAATCAATCACAATCTCACCAAGAGGAATCATGAAGATCAGTTCAAGACGATTACCACTTACATAGTTCTGACTTACTAATTCACCACGTTTATCAAGGCACAAAGTCATGATAGGACCAATATAGTCACTTGAAGTGATGATAGAAGCCTTTATAAAAGGTTCTTCAATATGATCGATCATTGTTTGATCTGGCAAACCAGAAGGATTATGAACTTCCTTCTCGTTGCCCTGCTTGTCATAAACCATGTAGCTAACATTCGGAACTGTGGTAATTACGTCCATATTAAATTCACGATCTAATCGTTCCTGCACAATCTCCATGTGTAATAGACCGAGGAATCCACAACGGAATCCAAATCCTAGAGCCTGTGAGCTTTCTGGTTGGAATGTAAGTGAAGCGTCGTTAAGTTGTAATTTCTCTAGAGAGGCACGAAGATTCTCGTAATCATTTGGATCAATAGGGTAGACACCAGCAAAAACCATTGGCTTTACTTCTTGGAATCCCTCGATAGCATGCTTGCAAGGAGCATCAATGTGAGTAACAGTGTCACCGACCTTTACCTCCGTTGCATTTTTTATGCCAGATATAATATACCCCACTTCACCTGTCGAAAGTTGTTTGGTGGGTACCATATCCATTTTCAATACACCCACTTCGTCAGCAGTATATTCCATCCCTGTTTGAACGAACTTTACTTTATCGCCTTTCTTTATGACACCATTGTCGACCTTGCAAAGGGTAATAATACCACGGAAGGAGTTGAAAATAGAGTCAAAGATAAGAGCTTGTAGAGGGGCATTAATATCACCTTTGGGAGATGGGATACGTTTAATAATTGCCTCAAGTATCTCAGAAACGCCTTCACCAGTCTTTCCGCTTGCCCTAATAATATCTTCAGGATCACAACCAATCAAGTCGACAATCTCATCTTCAACTTCTTCTGGCATTGCGTTAGGCATATCAATCTTATTGATGACAGGGATAATCTCTAGATTATGATCGATGGCCATATAAAGATTTGATATTGTCTGAGCCTGTACACCCTGAGTCGCATCAACAATGAGTAAAGCCCCTTCGCAAGCAGCAATACTACGTGATACTTCATAAGAGAAGTCAACGTGTCCTGGAGTATCAATAAGGTTTAATACATATTTTTCCTTATTGAAAGTATATTCCATTTGAATGGCATGACTCTTAATCGTGATGCCACGCTCACGCTCCAAATCCATGTCGTCAAGCATCTGCCCTTCAGTAATCTTGATAGTTTGGGTGTATTCAAGAAGACGATCGGCCAAAGTTGATTTACCATGGTCAATGTGGGCAATAATGCAGAAATTTCTTATATGATCCATCAGTTCGTTCTATAATTTGAGATGCAAATATAATCATAAATTCTGAGAATGTGGAATGATGAATTAGGAAATTAGCTATTTTTTGTTATCTTTGCAAAGAATATTTGATAGAGAATTAAGCTCGTTGGGAATCTACTTTATGATATATTCCAATGAAATAATAATAAAAGAATTAATTATGAAGCGTTTATTCTATTTTGCTTTAATGCTGGCACTTTGTTCTTCTTGTCATAGGAGCTTAGAAGATAGAGCAGCTCAGGAATGTAAAGAATATACAGAGAAAAAATGTCCAACTCCAGTAGTAGATAATGTACGGTTGGATAGTATGGTCTTTGAATCGACTACTCGAACCATTCATTATTATAATACGCTTGTTGGTACAGCTGATAATAGATTGGTTATTGATAAACAACAAGGTAAATTACGGCAAGCCTTGAAAGAAGGTTTAAGATCAGATGCAGGAACGAAAGCTTATAAAGATGCAGGCTTTAACTTCCAATATACCTACCATTCTGAAAAGAAGCCTTCAGAAGTGTTGTTTGATGCAACTTATACTACAAAAGATTTTCAATAGATAGATTCTTAATTACATTCAGGATTACTTCTAGTGCATACATCATGTGTTCCACATTCAAAGACTTACATTGCCATAGATCTGAAATCGTTCTATGCCAGTGTGGAGTGCGTTGAGCGTGGCTTGAATCCTTTGACAACTAATCTTGTCGTCGCAGATGTCAGTAGAACGGAAAAGACAATTTGTTTAGCAGTATCACCTTCTCTTAAATCTTATGGCTTACCAGGACGTGCACGTTTATTTGAGGTTGTTCAACGTTTGTGCGAAGTCAATAATAAACGAAAGGAAGAATTGTTAGAAGGAGGCTTTACTGGTAAGTCTTCCAATGTAATTGATTTAGAACAGCATAAGGATTGGGAAGTTGATTATATCACGGCAGTCCCAAGAATGGCACATTACATTCAACATAGTGCCAAGATATATAGTATCTATTTGCGATACGTAGCACCAGAGGATATACATGTGTATTCGATAGATGAGGTGTTTATAGATGCTACACCTTATCTTTATAGTTCTAAACTATCATCTCATGATTTTGCCATGAAGATGATTCGTGATGTTCTTCGTGAGACAGGGATAACAGCTACGGCGGGTATAGGAACTAACTTATATCTTTGTAAGGTGGCGATGGATATCGTGGCAAAGCATATACCTGCTGATAAGGATGGGGTTAGAATTGCAGAATTAGATGAACATAGTTATCGAAAAAATCTATGGAATCATAAACCACTTACAGACTTTTGGCGTGTAGGGCATGGTATTGCCCAACAATTATATGCTTATGGAATTGACACTATGGGCAAGATAGCTCGTTGGTCTCTTGAACATGAAGAATTATTTTATAAGCTCTTTGGCGTTAATGCAGAATTATTGATAGATCATGCTTGGGGCTGGGAACCATGTACAATGGAAATGGTGAAAGTTTATCGTCCTGAATGTAATTCTATGAGTAGTGGGCAAGTATTACATGAAGCTTATACTTTTCAGAAAGCAAAAGTTGTTGTACAAGAGATGGTTGATGCCTTGTCTTTAGATTTAGTTGAGAAACGTTGTGTTGCAGATCAACTTGTTCTTTATGTTGGATATGATAAAGATAGTTTGATATCAACGAAGGTAAATGATTATACTGGTCCGATATCTAAAGATTGGTATGGACGTAAAGTGCCTAAACATGCTCATGGTTCCGCTACTTTTCCTCATTTTACTTCTTCTTCACATATAATGACTCAAACAATTTTAAAGCTTTATGAAGAGATTGTTGATAGAAGATTGCTTATTAGACGAGTAAATATTTCATTGAATCATGTACTTCGAGAAGAATTTATCAATAATAGAACTCCAGAACCAGTTGAGTTGGATCTTTTTGCAGATAATGAAACCTTAATAAAGAAGCGTGAAAAAGAAAAGAAAGAACTAGCACGTGAACGGAGAATGCAAGAAACGATATTAAACATCAAACAGCGTTTTGGTAAGAATTCACTATTGCGAGGATTAAATTTTGAAGAAGGTTCTACGGCACGTGAACGTAATAAACAAATTGGAGGACATAAAGCATGACAGATAAGTATGATGACATAATCAATCTCCCTCATCATGTCTCTAAGCGACATCCACGGATGAGTCTTTATAACCGGGCTGCACAATTTGCGCCTTTTGCTGCGCTTACTGGATATGAGGAAGCTATTGCGAAAGTTATTCGTGATACAAATGCAAAGAAAGAAGATAATGAGATGGATATATAGTGCAATGTTTTATATCGAAGCCTTACATTGCTAAGTTTATCTCTTTGTGAATCTAATATTATCATAACCTACAAGTTTATCTGTTCTTCCACCTTGTGGGCGGAAATAAATAAGAGCTTGATAGCTATTCTCTGTTTGATAATGACTCTTATCAATGGTAAAGGGGACTAAGTTTCCTTGATTATTTACTGCTATGAATTGATAATTGTAATAACCCAACTTCAAAGGTAAGGCGGCTTCATAGCATTTCTTCGTAGGGTTATAGATCATTTCATATTGCGGTAATAAGCGACTGTACGTCCAATCACCATTTAAAAAGATATGATAAGGTGCTGGTTCTGGTACATTTAGTTGGAAATGCGTGATAACATAGTCACTTGTTGTATTGCTTTCTATATTATTTGAATTACGGATAAGGAAAGCACCATCAGCATCCTCTTCGTAGATATAATTTAATAATGGTGTTGTGATAAAAGGATAAGCATGGAAATTACTTCCATCCCAAGCTACATGATCTATGCCCATTGAAGCCACATCGGTCGATAGAAGTTCAAATTTACGATATTCGTTGCCTCCCCAGAAGATATAGTCCTTATCATGTATCCATTGTAAACCATTATTCATTACATATTGTGGTTTACTATTCCATCTAGCATCTAGCCAGTTACGATTTTGTAATACAACCGTTTTAATTTGTTGTTGTGGATTAGAAACAATGTAATTCCCATAATTTACAGCCATTTCTACCTGTTGGTGAGCATCATTAATCGTAGCATCCGTTTGAGTTGTCACACTCAGTTTAACGCCCATTGCGTTTTCGGCAGGCTCAATAAGCATAAAGCACGCAGTCAACAAAGGCTTTTTGTTATCATCAAAGACCGTTAATCTGTAATTACCTGAAATCTTTGGTTGACAATCCTTGTTTGGAATTTCTAGATGATAATGTGTGTATAAGGTGTTAGTTAAGGTAGACTCTTTTACATCGTCTATTAAATTATCATTGAGAAAGCCGTCGGCAATGTCACTATCAAAGAGATTTTCTGATGTTTTCCAGTCAGCTTCACAATGTTCTATACTATAAGTCATTCGTCGATAAGTATGCGTAAGATCATCAAAATCAATACTAATCTTGCCGCCGTTTAGATACATTATAGGTAATGTTAGCCAGTTCTGATTAGCAACGACCTGCAATGACCGAATATTATTATCGATAATCTCGTGTCTCTGTGCGGAGATACTTATAGGAAAGAATGATAATAAGAGGCAATAGGATGTAAGGAGCAGCTGTCTCATGCGTCTTCTTCCAAAATATTTTGAAGGAAACTATCTAAATCCTTGTCTAGTCCTTGCATAAGATCACCACCTATGATTCCTAAATCATCATCAACAAGATACAATTCCGTTATACAATTCTTATCATCATCTTCTAGCACGAAGCTATAAGGCTTCATAATAGAAAGATTCTCTATTATATCTTTAACACGATTCATCTCAGAACGCAGTACTAACGCTATTTCTGGATAAAAGTTATCGCTCTTATTATCAATCCATTCTTCGATAACACAACGAGTAATTTCGTTATCATTATCATCAAATGCCATCAGGTCGCCACTATCTTGAGAAGCGCGTAAATGGAGATCAGTCATAGACAGGTTACAATCACTTGCTGTGAATTTCTGTGCGATTTTCTTTAAGAAACGTTCAATTTGTTGCTGAGTCTGTTCGGTTACATTCATCGTTGGTATGATATTTATTTATATGGGGGCAAATATACAAAAAGTTTTCTGTTTTATATTATCTCGTCGTTTTTTTTACGTTCTTTTTTTGTTGATAATGAAAAAAGCGTTATCTTTGCAACGAAACTTATGGTTTTATTAACCTAAATAGAAGGTAATCTTAAAAAGCAAATGAAACAAACAATTCTTGTTACAGGTGGTACTGGTTTCATTGGTTCTCATACAAGTGTTGAACTGATAGAAGCTGGTTATGATGTCGTTATAGTAGATGACTTGTCTAATTCTAAGATTGAGGTATTAGATGGTATTGAAAAGATAACGGGTGTGCGTCCTACTTTTGAACAGGTAGACCTTCGTGATCGCAAAGCAACAGAAAATGTATTCCGTAAGTATCCTAAGATTGAAGGTATTATCCACTTTGCTGCCTCAAAAGCAGTAGGGGAGAGCGTACAGAAACCATTAATGTACTACAGAAATAATATTGTTTCACTGGTTAATTTACTTGAATTAATGCCTGAATATGGCGTTGAAGGAATTATTTTCTCTAGTTCTTGCACCGTATATGGTCAGCCAAATCCAGAGAATTTGCCAGTGACAGAAAATGCGCCTCATCAGAAAGCTACCTCACCTTATGGCAATACAAAGGAGATTAATGAGCAAATAATCCTTGACTACATCCATAGCGGAGCAAACATCAAGAGTATTGTTTTGCGTTATTTCAATCCAATTGGAGCGCATCCTTCAGCATTGATAGGTGAATTACCAAATGGCGTTCCTAACAATTTGATACCATTCGTTACGCAAACAGCGATGGGAATCAGAAAAGAATTAACCATCTTCGGTAACGATTATAATACACCTGATGGCACATGTATCCGCGATTATATCTATGTTGTTGATTTAGCCAAGGCGCATGTTGCGGCGATGAAGCGTATCTTAGATAATAAATCAGATAATATTGAATATTTCAACATTGGTACTGGTCACGGCAATACCACTCGTGAGATTGTTGAAACCTTCGAGAAAGCTACGGGCGTAAAGGTGAATTGGAAGTTTGGTCCACGTCGTGAAGGGGATATTGAGAAGATTTGGGGAGATTGCACCAAGGCTAATACTGTATTGGGTTGGAAAGCAGATACCCCTTTATCTGATGTTCTTGCATCTGCCTGGAAATGGCAAGAGAAGCTAAGAACAGATGGAGTGATGTAATTAAAAAAAAAGATACTGAATTAATTAATTATAATTTTCATATACAATAATTGCAGGGAATCCTGCTTTATTTTGTGTTTGTGTTGTTGTTATCCCTCGATGTGAATCGGGGGATAATTTTGTTTTGCGCTGTAATATCATCAAGTGATGAGGCTGTTTGAGAAATCAATAGACTACCTTTTCCCAAAAATAAAGACGCCACGAGCAAATTGCTCGTGGCGTATTGTTTCTAAGGAATGAGATTTAGCCAACTACTGGTCCATTCTCTTCGTGCTCGTTTTTCTCCTCTTTCTTCTTCTTCTTGCTTTTAGGTTTCTCCTGCGCAGCTACGCGGAAAAACTCTACATCCTTGAGTCTTCGGAAATCGGCGGTTGGAGTGAAGAGAATTTGCGTTTTGGAAATACATTCCGAAGGCCTGAAATCTTCTTCTTTCAGCACAGATTTTGAGGTGAATGTGGGTCGGAACGTACCGATTGGTCCCCCGTCGACAATGTAACCTCTCGAACAAAGTTCGTTTAACACTTTGCGGAAACGATAGAATACAGCCGCAATGTCAGCTTGACCGACGGTTGAATCGTCCGCCATGCGATCACATAGTTCATCAAAAGTGATATGATGTTTCTGACAAACAGGGTGAGCAACGAAGACTTCCTGATTTTTCTTTGCGCCAATACTAACCTTGCGCTTTGTTAAAGAGAAATCCATAAGCTAAATGGTTTTTAATGTGTTTTAAATAAATTAGAGTGGGGTATCTGCACACTTCACAGTACTTACACTCAGATTGTATGCCACAAATATAATGAAATTATTTGAATAAATAGGCAAAGGATACATATAATTTTATTTTTTTTTGTGATCCATTTTTCAGAAACCAATATTTAATTTTGAGTAATCGTATATTCATTTCTAAGAAATCGTATATTGGATTTACTAAAAACGTATATACATTTTCGATAAAACGTATATACGTTTTCATCAAAATGTATATACGTTTTTTCTGAATTTATTCTTGGTTTTGTATCTCGCTGATAGTCAGTAGCTTACGAAGGCATATAAAATGAGCTAAAAATGGGTGATTTTCGTGTGCAAAATGACGAAAAAAGAGAGTAGGAATTAAGCCTGCTATTCGTTAATAAGCCTAATTCCTACTCGGATATTGTTAGGTAAAATTAGTTTACTTCTTTCTCAATTCTTCCAAACTTGCTTTGAGGGCTGCAATCTTTTCTTCGGAATCGCTTTGCTTTTTGCGCTCACGTTCGATGACTGCCGCAGGGGCATGAGAAACGAAATTCTCGTTAGATAGTTTCTTCTTGATGCCAGCGAGGAAGCCTTTCAGATGGTTGAGTTCTTTCTCTTGCTTTTCGATTTCGGCTGCAACATCAATCAAATCGCCAACAGGTACGGCAAAACTGTCCGTTCCGACCATGAAGCCTGAGGCATCGCTGGGCTTCTCTGCAACCACTTCGATTGTCTTTAAGTTCGCCATCTTACGGATTACGCTGTTGTAAGCCTCGTAGTTATTTTGCCCAATGGCATTGAGTTCGAGTTCAACCTTAGGTGCGATATTCTTCTGATTGCGCACCGTTCTGACACCGCCGACGATTGCTTTCACCTGTTCTATGCCTTCGATTAACCGCTCTTCGTCCTTGGTTGGAGCTGGAAGTTTCAGTTCGTCACGCATAATGCTCTCGCTGTCCTTGCGGTCATAGATGTGCTGCCATAGCTCTTCGGTGATGAAAGGCATGAAGGGGTGGAGCATCTTTAACAGAGAATTGAAGAAATGAAGCGTCGCATCGTAGGTCACTTTGTCGATAGGCTTGCCATATTCTGGCTTAATCATCTCCAAGTACCAGCTTGAAAACTCGTCCCAGAAGAGGCGATAGACGGTCATCAATGCCTCGGAAATACGATAGCTCTTGAACTGTTCGTCCATCTCTTTGTTCACAGCTTTCAGTTTGGCATCGAACCATTCAACGGCGATTCGGCTTGCTTGTGGCTGTTCAATATCGGCAGTCTGCCAACCTTGTACGAGACGGAAAGCATTCCAAATCTTGTTATTGAAGTTACGTCCTTGCTCGCAGAGCGTCTCATCGAAGAGAATATCATTGCCGGCTGGAGCTGAAAGCATCATACCCATGCGCACGCCATCGGCACCATATTTCTCGATAAGCATAATCGGGTCAGGCGAATTGCCAAGACTTTTGCTCATCTTACGTCCGAGCTTATCGCGCACAATACCCGTGAAATAAACGTGCTTGAATGGGAATTTGCCACGATATTCATAGCCTGCCATGATCATTCGTGCCACCCAGAAGAAGATAATGTCTGGACCTGTCACGAGATCGCTCGTAGGGTAGTAGTAGTTTATTTCCTCATTATCGGGGTTGTTAATGCCATCAAACACAGAGATTGGCCATAGCCAACTGGAGAACCATGTGTCCATGCAATCGCTTTCCTGCTCTAAATCGGCTGCGGTGACGTTAGGATTCTTTTCTTTTGCGAGTTTCAATGCCTCGTCTGCGGTCTCTGCAACGACTGTAGCGTTCTTACCTTCTGCGTCCTTGAAATAGTAAGCAGGGATGCGATGACCCCACCAAAGTTGGCGACTGATACACCAGTCTTTGATGTTTTCAAGCCAGTGGCGATAGGTGTTTTTATATTTCTTTGGATAGAATTCTATCTCATCGTCCATGACTGGAGCGAGCGCAATGTCGGCAAAGTGCTGCATTTTGAGGAACCATTGTGTAGAGAGTTTCGGCTCGATAGGCACGTTGGTACGCTCCGAGAAGCCTACTTTATTGTCATAGTCTTCTACCTTTTCCATCAAACCAGCCGCCTCTAAGTCCTTAGATATCTGCTTGCGCACGTCCATTCTGTCTTGACCTACATACAAACCAGCCGCCTCAGAGATGGTTCCGTTATCATTGAAGATGTCGATTGTCTCTAATCCATGTTTCAAACCGAGCGCATGGTCGTTGACATCGTGTGCAGGAGTTACCTTCAAACAACCTGTTCCGAACTGAATATCGACGTATGAATCCTCGATAACTGGGATTACGCGGTTAACCAATGGTACGATGACATGCAAACCTTTAAGCCATGTGTTCTTCACATCTTCTGGATTAATACACATAGCCGAATCGCCCATAATTGTTTCAGGACGGGTCGTTGCAACCACGGCATAGTAACCTTTCTCATCTTTGTGCATTACATTGCCCTCGTCTTTGCGCTTCACTTTAGCCTGATCGTCGGCAGCAACATAATATTTAAGGTGATAAAGTTTAGAGTGTTCATCCTTATAAATCACCTCCTCGTCCGATAGAGCAGTCTGTGCCTGTGGGTCCCAATTTACCATTCGTACGCCACGATAGATATAACCTTTATTATATAAGTCGCAGAATACCTTAATAACACTCTTACTTCTGGTGTCATCCATGGTGAAAGCAGTACGATCCCAATCGCAAGAGCAGCCCAAACGGCGCAACTGTTTCAGGATAATACCGCCATGCTCATGCGTCCAATCCCACGCATGCTCAAGGAATTGTTCACGGGTAAGGTCGGTCTTTTTTATACCTTCCTGCGCCAACTTGTTTACAACCTTTGCTTCGGTAGCAATACTTGCATGGTCAGTACCTGGAACCCAGCAAGCATTTTTACCCTCCATGCGCGCACGTCTTACAAGAATGTCCTGAATAGTGTTGTTGAGCATGTGTCCCATGTGGAGTACACCAGTAACATTTGGTGGCGGAATCACCACAGTATAAGGCTCACGCCCATCAGGTTTAGAACTAAATAGCTTATTGTCCAGCCAATACTGGTACCATTTTGATTCCACAACCTGTGGATCATACTTGCTTGCTAATTCCATTGTTTCGTATATTTTTTTATTCTTTATTATCATAAAATGCGGTGCAAAAGTACAAAAAATCCGCTTAAATAGTGTATCTTTGCAGCGATATTAGTACTCCCAGGTAAGTACTTTAACGTTTATCTTTAACTTTAAACATCAAGACATTGCATACAAAAGAAGAAAAATTAAAAGCCTTTGCACGTTTGTTGGATGTCCAGGAACGTCTTCGCAAGGAGTGCCCTTGGGATAGAAAACAAACCAATGAGAGTCTTCGTCCTAATACTATTGAAGAGACTTTCGAGTTAGCTGATGCTCTTCTCAAGAACGATTCAAAGAATATCTGTAAGGAATTGGGAGATGTTATGGAGCACGTTGTGTTCTATTCAATGCTCGGTCAGGAGAAAGAAGAGTTTGATGTTGCTGATGTTTGCAATGCGCAATCAGATAAATTGATGTTCAGACATGATTTTATTAACTGGACAGGATGGGATGTTTCTCGCTCGGATATGGCTGTAAATGCTAATGGGCAGGTGGTTTACAAAGATGAATTGAAACAGCAAACAAGCGATAATCAGCAAACAGCACCTAATACAGCAACGCAAGTTGAATCTACTTGGGAACAGCGAAAACAGCGCGAAAGAGATGGAAATAAGTCTGTTCTCTCTGGTGTCCCAGAATCATTGCCAAGTCTTATAAAGGCTTATCGCATACAAGACAAGGCTCGTAATGTGGGTTTTGATTGGGAAGAAAAAGAGCAGGTATGGGACAAGGTTTATGAAGAGTTAGGCGAGTTGAAGGCAGAACTGCAGAAAGAAGATAAAGAGCGTTCAACCGAAGAGTTTGGCGACTTTATGTTTTCGCTTATCAATGCAGCCCGTCTCTATCATATTAATCCTGATAATGCACTCGAACATACGAATCAGAAGTTTATAAAACGATTTGATTACATCGAAAAGAAAGCACGTGAGAAAGGTGTCTCTATAAAGGATTTGACGCTTGCGGAGATGGATCAATATTGGGAAGAAGCAAAGAAACTATAAGAACTAAAGATTTTAAGCATATGAAAAGGAGTTTTTATTTAGTTATTTCATTGATTATCCTTGCTGCTGTTTACGCTTGTAAGGATAATAAGGCAAAGTCATCATTGGCTCAAGCAAGTGGTAGTACCGATTCTTTGACTGTGGGCGATAGTACTGTTTATGGTACTATGGTTGACGGTGGTATGAATTCTTTAATCCTACTTACGGATAAAGGTGATACGGTTGAGTTCTTAGTAAATCCAGATGACACAATCGATGTTGTGAAAGGTGGAAAGATTCACGGCGATCGCTTTGCCGTGATTGGGTATAAGGAATATGGCGATAACTTCATGCGTTCAGCCATTAACCTAACTTCTCTATTAGGAAATTGGACAAGTCTTGATCGCAACTTCGAGATTAAAGAGGGTGGAACGGTTAGTTCCAGTCTTCAGTCGGAGAAGAGTCCTTGGACTTCATGGAAGATTTGGAATGGTAAGTTGATATTATCAAAAGATACCTTTGACGTTGATAACCTCGGTGCTGACTCACTATCATTAGAAAATCACAATGGTATTTTTGTCTTTACAAGAGGAAAGTAAGATTTAACTGATAAAACATTATAATGCTCGTGTCGTGTAATAGCTCTTTGAATGAGATTTAGCTAAGCGATTCGAGCATTTTCATATTCGTTAGTATTGCTGTATGGAACCATTTACTGTACGTATTTTAGGCTGTGGAAGTGCCTTACCTACATTGAGACATTATCCTTCTTCGCAGGTTGTTGAACTGAGAGAAAAGCAATTTATGATTGATTGTGGAGAAGGAACGCAGATACAATTACGTAGGTTGCACATCCATTTCTCTAGAATTATAGCCGTATTCATTAGTCATCTTCATGGTGATCATTGTTTTGGATTACCAGGAATGTTGTCTACATTTGGTATGACGGGGCGCACCGCACCTCTACATATCTATGCTCCTTCTTCTTTTGAGCCTATCCTTCAGCAAACACTCGACTTCTTTTGTCAGGGATTAGGGTTTGAGGTAATATTCCATGGCTTAGATACAACTCAACAGAAAGTGATTTATGAAGATCGTAGTCTGACAGTTGAAACGATCCCTTTGCAGCATAGAGTAGAATGTTGTGGATTCCTTTTTAGAGAGAAACAAACGCTTCCGCATATTCGTCGAGATATGATTGATTTCTATCATATCCCAATCAGTCAGATTAATAACATAAAGAATGGTGCCGATTGGATCACTCCTGATGGAGATATTATTCCGAACGATCGACTAACATCTCCTGCTACTCCTGCCCGTAGTTACGCTTATTGTTCCGATACGAGATATATTAAGTCGCTTTCTAAGCAAGTTCAAGGAGTTAATACGCTTTATCATGAAAGCACATATCTTGCGAAGGATGCCGATCGTGCTAAGCTCTATTGGCATAGTACGTCAGAACAAGCTGCGAAGGTAGCACATGATGCAAAGGTTGGTAAATTACTTTTAGGTCATTATTCTGCTCGATATAATAATGAAGAGCAACTATTGAAAGAATCTCAAGCTATCTTCCCGAATACTATCTTATCACAAGAGGGGATGGTCATTGATGTTTAAGACAAATAGGACACATATTCCTTGTTTCCACCTTTATTATATAGTAAACACCTGGTATCTCTCTATCTAACTTCTTCCAATCACCAATAAAATCCTCCTGTAAATTCTCCAGCAAATTTCCCACAAATCCCCCACAAATCCCTAGCAAACAGTACTTTCTACTCCCCTCTCCATTCGGAGAGGGGTTGGGGGTGAGGCTGTAGAGGGGGCGGGGGTGAGGCTTTTTCTTTTGTTTTTATTTGGCTAGTTAATTTATTCTTCTTACCTTTGCCGCCGTGAAACAATTAGCAATGACATATCAAGTGAACGAAGTACTGCAAAGAATTATCGAATTCTTTGCATCTTTTTGCACTTTATCTTTGGTCAATCCAAATAATTTGCTAACACACACACACACACACACACACACAATATGCGCACCTAGCGTCTAATAACACATTTTTTCTTCTCGCATACGCGCGCGCGAAGCGTGCCGTAACCCCTGTAAACAAAGGACTTCTAGGAGTTTCCTTTGTTCGCTTTTTTATGCCCTTTTGTGAACTCGATTTTAAGCAAAATAAGAACGAAATAACAACTATTTTAATCAATGAAGTAATGAGAAAAAAGCAAGTAAAGAAGAGTTATTCTACACCAGAGTGTATGATAATTCAAGTCAACGAAGCCACTTATTTGATGGACACGTCTTTCCCCAGTCAGCACAGAAAGGCAAACCATGCTACTGGTCCAGCTGCTTCTGCCAAAGAGTCAGGCTTATGGAATGATGAAGACTTAGAAGATAAAAGCACATCTTCATGGGAAGACTAATAGAGAGTTATTAACAAACAGAACAAAGTAACAATGAAGCAAACAATGAAACAACATTCATTCACATCACAACTAAAGTCCTTGGCTGTTGTATTTGGTATAGCCTTGACTTTTGCATCCTGCGCTAATGAGGATGTAGCACAGAACCCAACGAACCCCAATGAGGATAACGACAAGAACCTAACCACTTTCGTAGCAGGTGACGAGACAAAGACCCGCACATCGCTAAATTATAACAGTAGCGACTTCTATTGGGAGGCAGGCGATTATATCTACGTTAAGGACGACGATGGCGTATTACGAAAGAGCACGAACGCACCAGACAAAAAGGTAGCTTCTTTCAGTTATAAAGTTCCAGGTAAGTTTACTGCAAGTAGTAGTTATAAAGTTTATTATTTCGGTAAGAACAGTAGCAATAACCAAGTGGTTATTCCAGTTGCCCAAAGTCAGTCAACACCAAATAACACTGAGCATTTTGGCGTATCTGGCGACTATGGTACAGCAACGGCTACAGGAACCTTAGGAGGTAAGTCTTTTAGCTTCAAGTTAGAGCATCAAGCAGCTTACCTTGTATTCCACCCTTATGTAAGTAATACATTGTTGCAGAACTGCTACTTAACCAAGATAGAAGTAAGTTCAGATAATGACATTGCAAGCACTTATACCTTGAACGCAAGTACAGGCACGTTGGAAAGTGTCAGTACAGGTGTAGAAGCTGATAAGAAAATAATTCTTAGTACTAAAGGTAGCGGAGCTTATTCCCATGGCTTTCCTTTGAATACGGCAACTGATAATGTAGCAGTTAATGGCGCCTACATGGTTATTAAGCCAGGAACCCATACTTTGAAGGTACGATATTGGTTAATGGATATTTCAACAGGAATAGGAGGTACTATTACAAAAGCATTTAAGGCTTTCACCTATAGCGAGAATAGCTATTATGATATAGATGGCAACCTTAACATACGTGATTACGATGGTGACCATTATTATATGTGGGATGCCCAGGAGCAATACTGGAAGGGTCACGAATGGTGGTCAGGCAATAAAGACCAGCCAGTGGTGAACATGGGCAGTAACGGCAACTACGCCAATAGCTTCACAGACTCTCGTTTTTTTCACAGGGGAGGTGGCCCAAGTGTTAGAGTCGATGCAACTCAGAGTTGCGCAGGTCTTCCCAACGCTAACGAGATGTCTTGGTACGCCATGTACGGCGATCCTCGTTGGGACTATGACGAGCTATGGACTACTATGGGTCATTTATATAAAGGTGGCATGTGGTTTAAGAAGAAGTCTGTGCTGCAAGCCGAGCATCATTACGACACCGAGAAATCTGCCGACGGTACAACCGACCTACGCACAACAACAACATGGAATAGTTACAGCAACAGCAACAGTAGTATCTACGACTCCGGTCTTCCTTCCGCTGCCGACGCTGGTAATTATTTCTATCTGCCCGTCTTGGGTTACTACTTCCTAGGTAAGCTGTCCGGCGTTGGCAGCCAGGGCAACTATTGGTCGTCTAGTGCTGACCCGGTGGGCGGCTACCGCGCGTACAACCTGTACTTCAACGATCATGGCGTTCGCGTGGAGAGCTTCGACCGCATCAGCGGGTACAGAGTCGGGGCGTTTAAGTAGTCCTTGCGCTTGTTCGCGGTCTGTTTTGTACCCAACGAATGGGTAGAGTTGTACCCAGCGAAGAAGTACGATCGTACCCAGCGAATGGGTAGGAGTCTACCCAACGAATGGGTACGACGCTACCCAGCAGCTGGGTACAAGACTACCCAACCGCTGGGTATAAAAACACATGAAAAAGGCATCAAAACGATGTTGATATATTAATCTAATGTTTAATTAAAAACCAGATCAAAATGATTGAATTCAAAGTTGTGCCTCGTAAGGCGACTATGGGAAAAATGAAGGGTAAAATGGTATATATCGCCGCACCAAAAGGTCAGCAGAAGATCTCACCCGAAATGGTGTTGGAACGCATTGTTCGCGAAACCTCATTGACAGAGGGTGATGCACGTAATGTGATTATCACATTGCGTAACCTAATCCTCGAATGTGCACGTATGGGGACAGGCTTAGACCTCGGTGACATCTTCTCTTTGCGTGTGAACGTTCCCTCGAAGATGGAAGAAAATGAGAAGGACGTATGTGCCAAGAGCCTTAAAACTCCGAAGTTGACATTGACTTGGAAGAGTCCGGTGCGCAAGGCATTAAAGGAGTTGCAGGTGGATGTGGATAATCCAGCGCGGAAGAAGAAAAGCCTCACCCCCGCCCCCTCTCCGAATGGAGAGGGGAGTGAAGAGAACCCAGGACCACAGGCAGGGTAAAAGCCCCCTCAAAAAGCCTCCCCAAGCCCCTCCAAAGGAGGGGATGTCCCTAAGTCCGCTCATATATATATGGTTATTTCAAACTGTATGCAATAAGGACATCCCCTCCTTTGGAGGGGCTTGGGGAGGCTTCCTTTTAGGGGGCTTTCTTTTTTATACCACGGGAGCTTTTTTAGATTGATTCAGGGTATCAATCGTTCTGTAATAAGACAATCGATTATATTAATTGTGAAATTAATGTCTTTCAAAACTAGTGTATTAATTTGGTTCTCTCGCTCTCGTGGTACAGCCTCACCCCAACCTAACGGGGTGGGGCTTTTGTGTAAGACAGAAGAACATGGGATTTAGAGACATAATACCATAAAGACATATTTTTCAATGACATAAGTTTTGGAGACATAGTAACAGAAGAACTCTAAGTTTGCAGCAAGAAACTTAAACAGGGTATAATCCCCTTTAGGAAGCAAGGTTGATTCATTACCTTTGTTGTCAAAAGGAAGAACCAGCCTACAGGATAGGGAAACTATAGAAGGACTAGG
>NZ_VVIQ01000007.1 GCF_009728485.1 Prevotella vespertina | reverse complement strand
GTGCCACGGGAGCATTTAAATAGATTGATTCAGGGTATCAATCGTTCTGTAATAAGACAACTCGATTATATTAATTGTGAAATTAATGTCTTTCAAAACTAGTGTATTAATTTGGTTCTCTCGCTCCCTGTGGTACGGCCTCACCCCCAGCCCCTCTCCTACAGAGAGGGGGGCGCCTAACGGGGTGAGGCTTTTTTATAGGTTGATACGGATGCCACCGATAACCCATGTGCTGGGTTGAGGGACATTTCCATAATCAAGGTAATGCGTTCCGAAGAGGTTGTTAGCCTCCAGATAGGCTGTCCAACTCTTATCATTCCAACTTAATCTAGCGTCCATTACGCCGTAACTTCTGTATTTGTGACGTTGATTATTTATGTCCAAATAGCTGCCCATACGGTGTTGGAAGCGATAGTTAAGACCGAGGTCAAGATTGCGCCAGAGGTTCATTTGGAGGTTACTTACTACCTTATTCTTTAAGTATTCGAGGGCATATTTGCTCACGATACCTGCTTGCTCAGTCTTATCCTGGTTGATGTAACTATAAGCAACACCGAACTTCTTAAAGAAACGTTGCGATGGGATGAGCTGCAGAAGATTAAAGTCAAGTGCCATCTCTGCCCCGAAATCGTTGATAGTTCCAAAGTTAACACTCTTCCAAAGCGGTGCTCCGTTGGCATCTAAAGTCCCATCATTGATCCAGTCGATGAGGTTCTTATGATGATTCCAATATAGACTCGCCTTGGCAGTAACACCCTTGGTTTCATATTTAACGCCAGTCTCTAATGCTGAAAGTTCCTCTGGTTTGAGGTGCTTATCAGCCTTATGTCCACCTACAGAATAGAACAACTCCGTTACAGAAGGCATACGAAGAGATGTGTTGTAAGAGGCATATAACTTCCATGCTTGTCCAATGCGATAACTTGCGTCGATGCCTGGGTAAACACGCATGTGCATATCAGCTTGTGTGTTCTTAACGGCTATTAAACCCGCAGATAACGTGAATCGGTCAAGGATGAGATTGTGTTCAAAGACGAACTGGATATTCGTTCTGTTTAGACCAACGGTGTAGTCTCTGTCCGTACCATGTATGTGCTTAGGCTTAGCAAGCGGTTCGCCAAGGTTACCACTGACGAGATCTTCATTGCGAATCTCGGCTCCTACGGCTGTTCGTCCTAGCTTCCAATCAAAGTAAGTATTGAGGTTTACACCATAGACATCTGTGCGGTGATAATTGAAAGGATACTTGTTTGCAGCGTTTCGGAACAGTTCGAAGCGATCCATGCTGCGGTTCCAATAGATGGCAGGACGGATGTGGAAACGCCCTTGAAGATTCTCTGCTTGTATGGCAGTAAAGGTTTTGAATGTGTGTTCGAACTGGTCATCATACTTCGTTGAGTAGAATGTGTTAGAGCCAAAGTCCTTGATACTCATACCTGCGTGCCACTGAACTCTAACGTCGTTATCCGTGTAATTACCTTGATAGAAAGCCTTACCTGTGCGATAATCAGCATTCAGTTTGCCTGCTTTGTTACGAAGATAACCATCACTGCGGGTATATGAACCAGATAGCTGATTGTTCCATTTCCCCTTTGATAAGTTCGCTCGCATACCAGCACTAAGATAGCCATAAGAGCCGCCTTCGACGTGTGCGGAGAGACTTGATAGTGGTGGAGTTTGGGTTACAATGTTTATAGCACCTAATAAAGAAGACGTACCATAAACTCGTGCAGCAGGTCCTTCAAGAATTTCTATGCGCTCGATTTCACTAATATCAACTGGGAAATCGAAGGCGTTATGACCTGTTTGTGCATCACAGATATTGATGCCGTTGAGAAGAATTGTGACTTGTTCGGAGTTGCCCCCACGTATGCTTACGTCTGTCAAAGCCCCTAGAGGACCCTTTTGTCGTACATCGACACCGACGGCATACTTCAATAAGTCATTCACACTCTGTACTGGCGCCGCTTGGATCTCCTCACGACTTAGTACAGTTACCATTCTCGCTTGCTGACTAACAGTCAGTGGTGCGCGTGTTCCTGTGACGCTTACTTCATCCATCATCACGCCTCGGTTGGTTACAACTGAGTCCATTTCAGCCTTTTCAGCATTAACGCTAATGCCTTTGGCAGTAGCATGCTGTAAGGTAGCAACACTCAGTACACCAATCAAAACCTCCTTACCAAGAACAGCAAAGAGCGAGTAGCCGTGATTAGAGAAGTGCTTAAACTTCAGGACACTGCGCTTTTCAAAAGTTGGTTTGTACATAATATAATTAATAAAAAACGCCAGTTGTAAGTTTGTTAACAGACTGGCAAACGGGTGCAAAAGTACTAAATCTTTTTGTAACGGCAATGTTTAATCGATGTGAATGTACTTTTCTGCAATAAAGAGAGATAAAAGTAAGGTTGTTATAGTGCTTATATTCCATCTTTTTAGTACTTTTGTAGGCAATTAATTCTCAGCACCGACAAACTATTAATTGCACAATGAAAGCATTACGTGATCGTATTTTAAAGGATGGTAAGTGTTATCCTGGAGGCATCCTAAAGGTAGACAAGTTTATTAATCATCAAATGGATCCTAATTTGATGAAGCGTATCTGTGTGGAATTCATACGTAGATACGCCTCAACGGAGATTAATAAAATCATCACAATAGAGGCTAGTGGCATTGCACCAGCTATCATGATGGGGTTCTTACTAGACCTTCCTGTTGTCTTCGCAAAGAAGAAGAAGCCTTCAACAATGACCGATATGCTGTCGACGACAGTGTTTTCTTTCACGAAGCAACGTGAGTATCATGTAGTAATATCCAAAGAATACCTAGGAGAAGGCGATAAGGTGTTGTTCGTAGATGACTTCCTTGCCTACGGAAATGCGGCTAAAGGTATCATAGACTTGTGTAAACAAGCAGGCGCGGAACTAGTTGGTATGGGTTTTATTATCGAGAAAGCATTCCAACATGGACGTGATGCAATAGAGCAAGCAGGCGTTCGCTGTGAGAGCTTAGCAATCATTGAATCGCTTGAGAATTGTGAGATTAAGATGAAAGAAGATTAAAAAAGGTGGGCATTATGTGTCCACCTTTCTTATTTATAATCTATTTCATCTATACAAAGATTCAATTAAGTGTGTTCTAAAGGACATATAACTCCACCTTATTATATTATAGTTTAAAAGTAAAAGAATGGAAAAGTCGAAAGAACTTATCTATGGTTTGAATGACAAACCACCCCTTCGTGAAACCTTATTTGCGGCTTTGCAGCATTTATTAGCCATCTTTGTGGCTATTATCACGCCTCCCCTCATTATCAGTTCGGCGTTGAAATTTGACTTAGAGACCACTGGCTTCCTTGTATCTATGTCTCTTTTTGTATCAGGATTAGCCACCTTTATCCAGTGTAAACGCTTTGGCGCATTGGGAGCAGGACTTCTTTGTATTCAAGGAACATCCTTCTCTTTCATCAGTCCGATAATTGGTGCAGGAATGTTAGGTATGGTTGGCGGAAAGATGAACGTTGAAATGGGTTTGAGTTACATCTTTGGAGCATGCCTTGTAGCGGCTTTTGTGGAGATGATAGTGAGTCGTTTACTCCCTTATACACGTAAGATCATCACACCATTAGTGTCTGGTATTGTTGTTTCCCTCATTGGTATGTGCCTCATTAAGGCTGGTATCAATTCGTGCGGAGGTGGTCAGTCGGCTATAGATGCTGGTACTTTCGGTTCCATGCAGAATCTAGGTTTAGCCTTCTTAGTACTTGTCAGCATTATATTCTTTAATCGTTCAAGCAACAGATTCCTACGAATGGCATCCATCGTGTTGGGCTTGTTGGTTGGATGTATTGCTGCTTACGCCCTTAACATGATTGACTTTTCACGCATAAGTGGTGCTGGAACGCTGAATATACCAACCCCCTTCAAGTATGGACTGCACTTTGATTTAGGTTCCATCATCGGTCTTGGACTTATCTACTTGGTTACTGCTGTTGAAGCCTTCGGCGATATTACAGCCAACTCATTGATATCTGGCGAGCCAGTTGAGGGTCCTGTATTCTTGAAGAGAGCACAGGGTGGAATCTTAGCAGATGGTTTTAATTCTTTCCTAGCCGCTGTCTTCAATAGTTTCCCTAACTCCATCTTTGCTCAAAACAATGGTATGATACAATTAACGGGCGTTGCCAGTCGTTATGTAGGGTATTTCATTGCAGCTGCCTTGGTGTTATTAGGACTCTTCCCAGTGGTTGGTCAGCTCTTTTCCCTTATCCCTGATGCCGTCTTAGGAGGTGCCACTCTCCTCATGTTCGGTACTGTTGCAGCAGCAGGAATCCGTATCATCGCTTCAACGAAGATAACTCGTAAGGCAGTGTTGGTTATGGCAATCAGCTTCGCAATGGGCTTGAGTGTAGAGTTAGTGCCCGGTATTCTCGATAAGATGCCAGACCTCATTAAGAGCATCTTCGCGAGTGGTATCACCACAGGAGGGCTTACAGCCATCCTCGCCAATGCGTTTATTCGTATTAAAGAGTAGGCATTTATTATTTTTTATCATCGTTTCGGTGCGTTTTCCTTATAAATGTTTATCTTTGCAGATAGAGTGTAGGAGAATGCAACGATAGCGTTTTCTTTCATAAAGAAAATAATATATTAAAGCTAAGCCAATGCAGAATAAGAAGCGTAAATTTACTAAGTCGCTCACGTTTAAGGTACTATGTGGACTGGTAGTTATCGTTCTTTTGGGGATAGGATATAATCTGATAGTCGATGACAAAGATAGTCCTTTAAGCGAAGAAGAGCAAGAGGAGGAACAGCAACGCACTGCCGATAAGGACACGATAGACATTGTCGGCGATTATCTGTGGCCTCATGCGAAGTCTTCAAAGGATGATTTAACAGCCAAGGACGACAAGGACAAGGATGCAGATGAGGCTAAGGACAAGACTGACAAGGCTGATAAAGCTAAGTCAAAGGAAAGCACATCCCATCAAGAAAGCAATGAGGCACCAATGGCTGCACCAGCTTCTCCTGCCCCAACAACGCCAGATCCAGAACCTTCCAGTAAGTCTTCTACACCTACGATAGAGAAGATGAACGCACCAAAGATCGAACGCATAGACTAAAGCAAAGGCTTGTTTTCATCAGAGAGAAAGAGAGGTACTATTATGAAACGATTATTTTTATGTTTATTTACAGCACTCCTTATGGTGGGATGTGCAACGACTTATTATGATTCTGATGGCAAGCCTGTATCTAAGGAGACGATGGCCCAACTGAAAGCTGCTGCTGTCAAGGCTCATTTAGGCGAGCATCGTTACCGCATCTTCATGGATAGAATGGAGCCAATGAGGGGTCCTTCAATCTATTTACAAGATGATTGGGGCATTGAAGTAAGCGGTGATTCGGTTGGTTTATTCCTCCCTTATGTGGGTAGGGTGTACCAGATTCCATACGGTCGGGGCGGTGGCTTGTCCCTTGTTTCGCCTCTTTCGAGTTACAAGGAAGAACCTATTAAGGGTGGTAGACGTATTTTTATGACCACTCGCAATGATTACGAAAGTTACCAGATAGTCTTGGAAGTGTTCGACAATGCGACAGCCTCCTTGCTTGTCAACCCTAGTGGGAAGGATGCAATACGCTTTACCGGTGTGATGGAACTCAATGACAGTTTTACAGTCAAGAATGGTAAGCCTGTGAAGAAACGCCAAGTATCATTCATGAACTTATAATATTTGGTGGAAAGAATATCCTCCTGTCTCTGCTCATTTACTATTTTGGTAAGGTGCAGATGACAGGATTTTTTTGTTTTAAAGATGTCTCTCTTTATGGGAAGAAGTTATCTTCTATGATTTTTCCTGTCAAATTGTAATACGCATAGAGGATAACTTATCATGTTGGATTGATATATATCAACTAAATGACAATATGCTAATTGTTGTGCATGAAACCCTTAATAATAGTATAGTTCGCTTTCTTTTCAAAGCTATTTAACGCTTATTTCTTCTCTTTTTGTTATTCTTTTTGCTCTTTACTAACAACTAAGAAGGCGGAAAAAATAAGTTGAAAATACCCTTTATAATATTTGGTTGTATCATAGTTTACTATTAATTTTGCTCATAGAAAACGAATAATTAAAGACCTAACAACAATGAAAAAGTTCTTTTTTGCAGCTTTTGTCTGCCTGATTTCAGCAACATCTTTCGCTCGTGAAGGTGTGACAACAACAGTAGTATCACGTGATACAATCTTCTACAATCAAGCATTACGATCAGTGAAAAGCTCTGAGAACGTTGCTTACTATCGTCTTCTTGCAAAAGAAAGCTATAAGGGTGTAGAGCGAGACATCTTCCAGGACTTCTATCCAGATGGTCAGAAGCGTTTAGAGGGTGGCTATTCTTTCCTCGACTTAGGCAATGATGCCAACACAGTTCTTGATGGTCATGTAACCGCTTATTACCCTAATGGCATGGAGAAGTGGCATTGCAATTACAAAGATGGTAAGCGTGAAGGCTATCTAACGCTGCATTTGCGTGATGGAAGTATCGGTGTTGTGGCTTATAGAGAAGGTAAGAGTCGTTTCGACTACATGACAATTACGCACCCTGATGGTCGAATGGAAAAGGTTGGATTGAAGCACTATTCAAGCCTTATCCAGTAAGAGTTATCAGTGAAGGTACAGCTACTTAAGACCTCCCCAAGCCCCTCCAAAGGAGGGGATGTGGGTTATTAAGATGTAATGGAGGTATGAAAAGAATGAGTAGCGAATTATAATTAGATTTAACAAGAGGCTCTCTTTGATGTAAAGAGAGCCTCTTGTCAACTGCAAAAGGGCGTCTCTTCGATATGAAGGAACGCCCTCTTCAAATGGAGTATCTTTTATCCTTCTGCATAGCCACTTGTTTGTTGCTAACGAGACGTGGTCTCTTTCTCTGTCTTTATACATAAAGTCATAAATTATTTCAGTCACTCTTTCCTTGCCTTCATGTGTAAGATCAGGAAGAGTGAAGAGCCTTCCTTTCGTTGTATAAATTATCTGAACGATGAACGGAACGAAGTGGTAATTATAATCGTTGACGCCTTCTATCTCATCAGCTGTTACTTCGATGTACTTACAACGGAGGCAATCATAAAAGCAGATGTGGTCTCCTTTGATGGAAAGATAGTCTTTCTTCCATAATTTCTGACATGTAATAAAGAGCTTGAAAAGCCAATATGAGATGGCAAGACCAGTCATCCACAATGCAAGAATAAGCATTAGAGGATGAGATGCATCTGTTCCTTTGTGTCCAAAGAAGAACCATATAAAAAACAAAACAGGGATGGGCGCAAGCAACGTGTCGATGAATAGCAATGGACTATACTTGTATTTGATAATCATATCAGAACTGCGTGTAAATGAAAGGTTGTATGCTATGTTGGCTAAAGTTGATGACTAATTGCAGAACAAAGGCGAAGATAGCGAGCTTCACCAGCCATGGTGAACGGATGAACTTCGTTTGTAACCATTCATAATCGGCCTCTTTAATGCTGTGAAGTTCCAAACTAATGAGTACAACTGCCGTCCAGAGCGGGTATTCTAATAGGAAAGTGTAAGCATCACTCAGCCTAGTTGTTTGAATGATATTCGTTATCAATGTCAGAGCTGAGTCCATATTAGGGGCACGAAAGAATATCCATGCGAGTGAAATATAGCCAAAGGTGATGCTCCAACAAGCAACTTTTATAGGCTTGGAATTGGGTATCTGCTTCAGACCATTGTTGTTGCAAAACTTATGAACGACAAGTCCTATACCGTGCATAACGCCCCATACGATGAACATCCACGATGCCCCATGCCATAAACCAGCAATAATCATGACAGAGAAGCTATTGAGGTAAGTGCGAACAGTACCCTTTCTGTTACCTCCAAGAGGGATATATAGGTAATCGCGAACCCATGTTGAAAGTGCAATATGCCATCTATGCCAGAACTCAGTGAGGTTAAGACTTTGGTAAGGGAAGTTGAAATTGTCCTTTAACTCATATCCCATCAGGGCAGCAACACCAATAGCTAGGTCGCTGTAACCCGAGAAGTCGCAGTAAATCTGCACCGAGAAACCCAACACACCCATAAGATCTCCAAAGCCATTCTGCACTGCTGGCGCATCAAACACTATGTTGTTATATTGCGCAAGATAGTCTGCTATGAGTGCTTTCTTTATCAATCCGCAGACAACCAACCACAATCCTTTATAGACAAGGGCACTCTTGATATTCCTTTTAGGGGTTTGAATCTGTGGTAATAATACTTCGGCGCGGGTGATAGGACCAGCAATGAGGAGAGGAAAGAACGTCAGATAGAATGTATAATCAAGTAGTTTCGCAGTCTTTGGATACCGCCCTTTATAAACATCCACCGTGTAGCTGATGGCTTGGAAAGTAAAGAAAGAGATACCAACAGGTAAGAGTAACTTCATAGGAGAGAAGTTACTGCGGAGCAGTTCATGGAATATTTCAAGGGTGAAGTTCGTGTATTTATAGTAGAGTAGGGGTATCAACTCTGTGAAAATGGTAATGGCTAGACCCATCTTACGCAACTTTCCATGTTTTAAACGCATCATAGAATGGGTTAGATACCATGATACAAAGGTGGTGAAAGGCAATAGCCACATCAAAGCACCATTTGCTTTGAAAGCGAAAAAGAGGCTAAAACAAATAACATAAACCTTTGTCCACTGCTGACGATAGTGTCTAAGGGGAATGTAAAGAGCAAAGAAAACGAGGAAACAAGCCATGAATGATAGCGTACACAACGACCAGTTCTTATCTTGTGAGGATAAGAAATCAAGGAACGTGGATGTTAGCTGCGATAGTTCTGTCATGCTTCTATAATTCTTTCGCTTACTTTCCTTTTATGTATTAAAAGCCTTCGAATGCTGGTTGTAACAAACTTGTGTTTGTTGCCTTGTGATGTGCTTTAGGGGAATTGAGCTGCAATGGATTGTCACATTCATTACTAGCAATAAATTTTGCAGCCGTATCCATCCAATAAGCAGCAGCCTCCCATGTAGGGTGATAATGGTCACTTCCTCGTTTTAGTTTTAAGTGTCTACTATCGAAGAAATGCCCTGCACCTACTCTTTCTTTGATGATGTCATTGATACCAGTATCTCCATTCCAATCCGAAGGACTGATCCAAACGAAAGGAATATCGCCTATCTTCTTAACCATCTCACTGACATATTGTGCCCTATTAGCGAGGTCGTTGATGAATAACTCATTACTTCCAAGACAGATAAGGATGTAGGTTGGCTTGTATTTATCGATGTAATGCTCCAGAGTATGCGTCGTTCCCCATCGTTCAGTGGATGAGCTATACCATATAACGGTGTATAGTTTGTGTCCATTCTCACCTGCGTAATCACCCAAGCGACGTGATAGTCCTTCCACCATAGAGTCTCCGATGAAGAGAATTGTTTGGTTGCGATGAATGGTCTTCGACTTCTTCTTGTGTTCTTTCAGTGGTTCTTTAGGAGATAGGAAGATACTTGTAAGTGTTATCTTCCTTATTGTGTAGCTGCCCAAAGTTATCTCTTTTGGTGAGAAAGCATAGGCTATGATGGCTGCAAGAACTACAGCCATCAATAACAATGATTTGATTTGGGCATACATAAGAGCTACTTTACTTTAAGTCAATCTCTATTGGGCAATGGTCGCTACCCATAGTTTCTGTATGAATCTTAGCATCTATCAATCGATCTCTCAAGCGTTCGGAGATAAGGAAGTAGTCGATACGCCACCCCGTATTCTTCTCCCTTGCGCGGAAACGATACGACCACCAAGAGTAGGTTACTTGCTCTGGATAAAGCGTGCGGAAGGTATCTATGAATCCATTATTCAATAGTTCGGTCATCTTCTCACGCTCTTCATCGGTGAAGCCTGCGTTTCGGCGATTTGTTTTAGGGTTCTTTAAGTCAATCTCCTGATGCGCAACATTCATATCACCGCACACTATGACAGGCTTAATCTCATCTAGTTTGTGTAGGTAGGATTGGAAGTCCTCCTCCCACTTCATGCGATATTCCAATCGACGAAGCTCATCTTGCGAGTTCGGTGTATAGACAGTTACGAGATAGAAATCGTCCATCTCTAGTGTAATAACACGTCCCTCATGGTCGTGCTCATCAATATTAATACCATAAGTAACGCTCAATGGCTTATGTTTCGTGAATATCGCAGTACCTGAATAACCCTTCTTATCAGCGTAATTCCAATATGATTCGTATCCAGGAAAGCTTAAATCAAGCTGACCAGCTTGCATCTTCGTCTCTTGCAAACAGAAGAAATCAGCGTTAAAGTCCTTGAATTGCTGCTCAAAGTCTTTGCCCACACAGGCACGAAGACCATTTACATTCCATGAAATCAGTTTCATATATCTTCCTTTCTATCGTCTTTAATGTATTATTAACTCTTTTGTTGTGATTCAAACTCAAATGTTATAGGCAAGTTGTAATCGGTGGATAGGGGAGTGAAACCACCTCTTCCATTATTCTTCTTCAAGTCTCTAATGGTGAAGTTAAAGTGCATCTCTTGTGTAGGCATTGCATAGAAACAAGAGAAAGGCAAGGAGCCTCCTGTACCAATAACCTCTACCTGTTGTCCATCCAAATTGATGGTGAAGCTGAGTTTAGCTGATGCACTGAAGAAAATTATTTGTTCCTGTGGCTTAAAACTCGTTATAATGACTTCTAGCTTACCATTCGTAGCATTCAAGAGAGCTTGATATAGCTTTGAAGATTGGTTCTTTACGCCAGCTGCAAGTTCGTCACCATTGATGTTCTTAACGCTAATCTTCTCCTTATTAGCTGTCCATGTTGCATTCTTTGAGCCCAAGTCACCATTGCTATTACTCAGCTTTACAGTACCAATGTAATTGCCATTGATGTTTTGATAGAGCTGTTCAACATTAATACTTGGTGTATCTTTCTCCTTAGAACATGCTGTAAAGAAGTTGATTGTAACGATTGACACGATTGCTAGTGTGGCTACTTTTAAAACCTTATTCATAACTTTTCTCCTTTTAAATATTAGTCGTTATTATATTCGTTTGGTCTCTCCACGCAGTAAGTTCATAAACTCGTTGCGGGTTTTACTTGATTCGAACACACCACTATAAGCACTTGTTGTGGTGATAGAGTTCTGTTTCTCTACACCACGCATCTGCATACACATGTGTTTCGCTTCGATGACTACCATCACACCTTGTGGCTTCAACGTGTCGTTGATACATTGCATAACTTGTTCGGTGAGGCGTTCCTGTACTTGAAGTCGATGAGAAAATATATCGACAACACGTGCAATCTTACTCAAACCTGTGATCTTTCCGTTGGGAATATACGCCACATGCGCCTTGCCATAGAATGGAAGTATATGGTGCTCACACATTGAGAAGAAGTCAATGTCCTTGACTATCACCATCTGGTTGTACTTCTCTTCAAAGAGAGCATCCGTTAATACCTTATGAGGATCTTGTGTATATCCACGTGTAAGAACCTGCATTGCCTTCGCAACTCGCATGGGTGTTTTCTCCAAACCCTCCCTTGCTGGATCCTCACCAAGGAGTGTTAGTATCTCTTTATAGTGTGCCGCAAGTTCGTCTAAACCATCACGGAATTGTGCTTCTGGGGTCATATTATGTTGTTTCTGATTATTGCTGTTTATGAGGTAGGCTTATACCCCTATTTAGGGTATTGCCCGATATGTTCGTTAGGGTAGAGAGCTTTATCCATATAAGGGCATAGCCTGTTACCCTAGTAAGGGTGTTGTTTGGGTGTATATATAATATATAAGGTGTGACTACATTTAGTTGTCAACAAATGATGACGTCTTCACACTAACCATCATGCGTACAACATTCGCCTGTGAAAAGCCTTCTTTACGCAACTTCAACATTACTTTTTTAGCAGTGTTATAGTCTGTGAAGTTGCCAACGAGGCACATCCAACGTGGCGGATAGAAGTGAACATAGATGGGCTGATTGGGGAATAACTCTTTAGCCGTTTGTCCTGCTTTGTCTGCAAGTTGGTGAGCTACACGCGTGTTACCACCACTATAAGCCTGAACACGGAATCCCCTAACCTTTTTAATGCCTTTCTTTACACGTTTGGTTACAATTTGTTTACCATCGTCTATATCATCGAAAGTTGGATCATGAGGTCTTCTTACTAAACGTTTCACTAGCTTCGTTCCAACTTGTCTAACGGGCTGTAAGGTGTTATTATCAGGTCGTGCAATCTCTGGTTTGTGGTCGTTCAGTTTAGGAACTGACAGTTGTTTTGTATCTGGAGTCTTAATCTTTGAGCCTATTGACTGGCGTGATTGTTCACGCTGACTCTCTACTCTCTTGCTTTCTTTATTAGCTTTCTTCGCTGTTTTCTTACCATTGACTAATGCGTCAATATCGGAACTCTGCGTTACAGTTACCGAACTTTGAGCATAAGTTGTTGTAATGGTTGTCAGTATGAGAACTATGATTGTAAGGAGTCTTTTCATGTCTTTTATTCTAATTGAAAAGTGATGAGAGGAGCACCAAACGTGACTCCCTCTCATCATTAATATTTGTATGGATTACTTCTTCCAAGCATCAATGATACCCTTGAAGTCAGCTGCCTTCAATGAAGCACCACCAATCAAGCCACCATCAATGTCAGGTTTAGCAAACAACTCTGGTGCGTTGCTAGCCTTACAGCTACCACCATAGAGGATAGAAGTGTCCTCTGCTACTTCCTTACCATACTTCTCTGCAACGATAGAACGGATGTAGGCTAACATCTCCTGAGCCTGGTCTGATGTAGCTGTCTTACCTGTACCGATAGCCCAGATTGGTTCGTAAGCCAAGATAATGCTCTTCCATTCCTCTGCTGAGAGGTTGAATACGGAACCTTCCAACTCTGCCTTTACTACCTCGTTTTGCTTCTCTGCCTCGCGCTCTTCGAGAGTTTCACCACAGCAGAAGATTACCTTCAAACCATTAGCAAGAGCTAATTGAACCTTCTCTTTGAGGATCTCTGCTGTTTCTCCATAGTACTGACGACGCTCAGAGTGACCAAGGATAACATATTGTGCACCTGTGCTCTTTACCATTGCAGCTGATACTTCACCTGTGTAAGCACCCTTCTCCTTGTCTGCACAGTTCTCTGCGCCAAGTCCAACAACGCTTGAATCTAACACCTGAGCAACACTTGCGAGGTGAATGAATGGGGTACAGATAACAACATCACAATTAGGTTTTTCTGCCTTGAGTGACTCGTTAATCTCTTTTGCTAGCTCGACACCTTCCTGCAAGGTCTCGTTCATCTTCCAGTTACCTGCTACGATTTTCTTTCTCATTTGTCTTTTACGTTTTAAAAGTTGATATAATTTATTTGATTGTTCCTTTTGTTTCACCCAATCTTCTTTCTGTTTGAGCCACTCTTCACGCTTCCTTACCCATCTTGTCCATGACCAAATGCGGTCGGCGGCAATAAGGAATGACAAGGGGAAGATGTAGCACACGATGATTAGCATAATCTTTGTCCACGTGTTATTAGCCGGTTCGCGCCCTATTTCAATGAGGGAGAGTGGGGCGTTGAGTTCGGCTTGTTTGGGCAAATCGTTATGACTCCATTTATTGATGATAGTACCTTTGTAGAGCAGTACCAAGCCCGGATTACTACGAATGATGGTTTTTAGTGTTGTGCCGTCAGTCGTATAGAAAGGATATTCCGCACCCGTAATGTCCCTCCAATGCTGTACAGCCTTATCTGTGCTAGCAGTCAATCCGTAGAATCCATAGCCATTCTCTTTTGCATATTCGTAGATAGCATCAATATCACCAAAGTTACTATCGTCAGCCATTTCCAATACAGGAGCTATGAGTAAGAAGGTATATCCTTTATGGGTCAAGATACTATCCGTAATATCGTTCCCTGTCTGTTCGTTCGTGATAGAGAAATCGTGTATGGGTGGTTCATACCCTTGCTCAAGTATCTCTTGGTGTGTATCTTTAAATACCCACGTAGAGTCGTTGTAAGGGTAATTATTCTCATTGAATTCCTTTGTTACACCATTCTTCTCACAGATAAAGGTTGTCTTATAGGTTGTTTGTTTAGCCCCCTTTGGAATCTCCATACCCTTTTTGATGTTCTGTCCGATATAATAAGGACGGAAGTCAAAGATAGGCAGATGATAAAGACTCAATAGTGACGCTATACAGATAAAGACAATCGTAAAATAGAAGGCTATCCACTGATTCGTCTTTGAAACGAAGCGCATCTGATGTAAAGGCAAGCGTGTGAGAATGATTGCTGCAACAAGCAAAACAATGTTCTTGATAAATGTCTGCGTGTTGGTTAGGTGTATGGCATCTCCGAAACAACCACAATCTTGTATCGGATTACTCACGGTCAACCACAATGTTACAGCTGTCATCACAGCCATGAAAAGCAAGGATATCTTACTGGCTAATCGACGGCGGATGGCCAAGAGGAGCATTACACCCAGCGTAAATTCTATGGCAGAAAGGGCTATCGACACCATTAGCTGTGCCCAATCGGGTACATAAGCCGATAATTGCACTGCCTCTAGGTATTCCGCAATCTTATATTGCGAACCTAGTGGGTCAATAGCCTTAACAAATCCAGAAAAGATAAATGTCAAGGCTAACAGCGCACGACTGAGGTTTACTAATAGTGTCTTTAATTTATTCATGTAGCTTGATAGCACCGAAAACGGCGTAATTCATTATATCCATATAATTGGCATCTATGCCTTCACTGACGAGTGTTTCTCCATTAAGATCTTCGATTTCCTTGATTCGTTCAATCTTAGTGAGAATAAGGTCTGTGTAACTACTCACACGCATATCTCGCCATGCCTCTCCATAGTCATGATTCTTCTTTACCATTAGTTCGTAGGCTTCGTTGGCATAGGTATCATAAAGACTGAGTGCCTCGTCGGGCGTGATGTCAACACTATCAACAAAGCCTTTGGATAGTTGAATCAGTCCAACAATACTATAATTGATCAATGCGATGAACTCGGGGCGTACTCCCTCTCCAACGAGATTCTCACCTGTAATCTCTAACGAGCGTATGCGTTTGGCTTTGATAAAAAGCTGATCTGTGAGGGAAGAGGGGCGTAAAATGCGCCATGAGGCACCATAATCATGGAGCTTCTTACTAAAGAGCTCTCTACATTCAGCCAGTATGTCTTTAAATTCTTGCTGTGTCTTTGTCAATTGACTTGCCATTGTTATGAATCGATTTGCCTGCAAAAATACTTAATTTCATTGTAATAAACGAATGAATTAACAACTAATACCATCCGTTTCGCTTGTTGGCGGGGGTTCATGGAAGTGTATTGTAACCTATCTGTGCAGAATTTCTAACCTGTGGGCAGTTGATGGAGATGCACGTTAGGTATTTTGTGCAATCCTATATGTAAACAAGAGTTAAGGCGAGGGGCGTAACTGTTAACATCGACGAAATGTACTTTTGTGGGGCACGAAAGTACATTTCGTGCCCCACAAGATGTACTCCCGTGCCTTACAAGTCCTACTTCCGTGATAAGCATAGATTCGGTTAAAAAATCTTCGCGAAGAATTTGGGAATTGTTCGCGAACAATTTTGATTTTCTTCGCGAAGAATCTTTGTGTTTCAAGGGATAGGCTTTTTGATATTTAAAGCATCCTTTTATTACTTGTTTTATACCCAACGAATGGGTCGTATTGTACCCAGCGAATAAGTCCTTGTCTACCCATTCGCTGGGTAGAAGTCTACCTATTCGCTGGGTACGATGATACCCATTCGCTGGGTAGGAAAGGACTTATTCGCTGGGTTTGAAATTGTGAGTTAAAGACGTAACAAGGAGATATTTGATAAGGCGTTATCATTTACAAAACCTATCTCTTTATTTGATTTACTTCAACAGAGTGGGTTATATAAAAAGCGGGAACGCCTGTTAAAGGTGTTCCCGCTCTGTGGGTGTATGTGTAAATGCAGTATAGTCTTATGGTGCTACTACTACTTTTACCCAACTATTCGTGTCATCGTAATTGGCTCTGTTATCATTAGCACTTTCTAAGAACGGCTTTACTTGTTCTAATTTTGCCTTTTGTGCAGCAGTCATTGTGACTGTAATGTTTGCTAAAAAGCCATTTGGACTCTGACTACCAGCATAAAACTTCGCCAAGTTTGGCATGTGACGTATGTCAAATGATGAAAATCTACAATGTGCAATACTTAATTCTACCAACTTTGTATTGTTCGATAAGTCGAGAGATGTAAATGGGATAAAGGTTGTTCGCAAATATGTTAAGTTTGGATTATGCGTTACATCCAATGCCGTCATCTCCTTTACATTATACAAGTCAAGCTTGGTGAGGTTTGGATTGTTTGATACATCCAATGAACCTACATGTGTATTTGACAGTTGGAGTTCTTGTAAGTTAGCACCAGCAGCAGATAATCCTTTGATTTCTTTCACTGCTGCACTTGCAAGGTTGACATTCTTTAGGTTTGTCATCTTGCTGAAGTCATAGCTTTCAATCTTTGAACCTGATGCCCAAAATCTCTGTAGTTTTGAGTTATCTGACAACCCTATGAAGCTTTGAAGACTACCATTAGAGAGACCATTAAAGTCGTTCAAGTTTGGTGAATTGGTGGTATTGATAGTCTGTATATTTGGACTATAATATGTCTGTAATGTTGATAATGCAGGCATATTGCTTGCATCAACCGACTGAAGGCTGTTGTTATTATACACTGCGAATAAGTTGAGCTTAGTGTTACCACCAGTTACAACTTCTGTCATTCCATCCAGATGGTGCGCTTGTAACTGTGTTATCTTATCCAATCCTGTCACATTAATCTTTGTGACCAATGGGCTACCACTAATTACTATTTGTCCAGTGAGCTGTGGATACTTGTTGAGATTAAGCTCTCCTGCAAGGTTCTTGTTACCTTGAAGGTTCAGTCCATTAATATTACGATAGTATTGTAGCTCATCAATTGATGTGAAGTTGTCTTTGTTATTTACTTCTAACATTCCCTTGTAAGAAAGAATCTTCTCCAAGTTGTCTGCCGCATAAATATCCAAGTGACCATCTGCGGTTGTAGTTAAGCCGCCTGATACTTTTGCAGCAACAGCCTCAATCAGACCCTGGTTTTTGAGTATGAAAGCCTTAGCCTTAGACGCATCAAGCGTCATCTCACCGAGATCGTAAACCTTGGCACGCTGAATGTTGATTTCTTGCTTAACCTTCTTCAAGATAGCTTTGCCATCCTGCATGATAAAGACAAGCGTTAAACCCTGTGAAAGCTTTTGTTCTGGGAGTGCTATGTAATATGCCTTGTTCTCCTCAAGAGTGCCAGACGCCGCTTTGAGGTTTACTACTGGAGATGCTGCACTGAATTGGTTTTGGGCAGTACTAATCTTTCCATCATTAGCAAAAGTGATGGTTGACTTTAAATTACCAGCAAGGTTCTCCTGCCCAATAGAAAGTAACTTTACCTGCTTTACGTTTGAAGTTCCTTTGATGGTAAAGCGGAGCAAACCACCAACATTGTATGCAACGAATGGTTTTCCACGCTTTGGAATGATACCAACAGATACATTCGCCTTTGGATCAAATGTGCCTGCAATAGCATTTTGTTCCTTTGGAAAGTTGTATTCGTATATTGCTTGGGTGTTACTGTTTGCTGAAATCTTTGCATCCTGCTGAAAAGGATACATCATGAAGTATGATGCGTTATTGACATTAGGTGCTTGTCCCCAGAAACGCACATCACTTCCTGAGGTTGGGGTGGTGAAGGGATAATTCTTGGCAGTAGGTGATTTAAAGCCAATACCAATCTTATCGTTTGCTTGCCAAGTAACAGTTGCGCCGTCTGAGCCTAATACTGTGCGAGTCTTTATTTGATTAGATTGAGATGCAGTCTCTTCTGTTGAAGGCTTTTCCAATCCAGTGGATGTGAAAGACATCTCTACTAGTTGTTCATCTGTTGTGTCGCCATCTCCAAAATCATCCTTGGAACAAGACACAAGACTTAAAGCAAGACCCATACATAAGGCATAAGTCTTTAATAGATTTGTATACTTCATATTGCTGTTATTCGTTTTTCGATATTCGTTTAATCCTATTTCCCCTTAGAATGGACTATCATCATCAGTTCCATCTTCGACGTGTGGACTTAAATCAGTTCCCTCTGTGAAACCTTCATGATTTGCACCATGTGCACTATTCATTAACAAGTTACCCTCTATTTCCATGAATATTATTGTTGTTGAGGGCTTTTCGTATACTCTCTTCATTTGTCTTGTTCTTTATATTAATTTGTCTTGTATAACGCTTTCTGCCTCTTGTCGTCACCGACTTGATTGTTTTTACGGCAATCATCCATCCTCTCTAATGTTATAGAGTCCCTTTATTAAGAAGGAAAGAATGGGCAATGCAAATGAATACAAACTCAGTTGTTATTGCTATGCGGCCTCGTTCGTTTTTATAGTGTTGAATAAAATCTATTTCCCTTTTACTCTTTTGTGGGTTGCAAAGGTACTGCTAATTCTGTAATTAGTACTAAAGCGAATAAGAAAAAACCCCTTTTAATAAGGATAATTAACTAAAAGTAGTATCGGTATATAAAATCCTCTATTATTTACCTAAGTATTTGTGTTAAACTAACATACGCTCCTCTTATTTAAAAGAAAGCCTTTGCTCTAATGCAATTAAGCCTCTCTTCAGATATAGCTAAGTCTTCCTTTAAATATTGCTCGTTCTTCCTTCAAATACAACTCAGCTTGAGGATGTGCTCAGCTCACCTTATTTTACATGATACTTAATTTGTATGACTTAACAAATTTACGTATCTTTGCATTGCTATTCATACAAAGATAACATTTAATTATGCGAGATCTTTCAGATGCCGAATTGGCACAATTATTAGATAAAGATATATTTCATCATATTTCCAATGCCGCCGATAAACTCGGACTGGAGTGTTACGTAGTGGGCGGTTATGTGCGTGATTTGTTTTTAGAACGCCCTTCCAATGATATAGATGTTGTTGTTGTGGGGAGTGGTATACAAGTAGCTAGCGAATTGAAAGCCGTTCTTGGTAAGAAAGCTCACCTCTCGGTATTCCGCAACTTTGGTACTGCTCAAGTGAAATATAAGCACACGGAGGTTGAATTTGTAGGTGCTCGACGAGAGAGTTACAGCCATGATAGTAGGAAACCAGTGGTAGAAGATGGAACACTAGAGGATGATCAGAATCGTAGGGACTTTACAATCAATGCCCTAGCAGTGTGCTTGAATAAGGCTCGCTTTGGGGAGTTAGTCGATCCATTCGGTGGTGTTGACGACCTATGGGATGGTATTATTCGCACGCCTTTAGACCCTGATGTAACCTTCTCTGACGATCCATTGCGTATGATGCGATGCGTTCGTTTTGCTACACAATTAAATTTCTTTATTGATGATGAGACCTTCGAGGCATTGGAACGCAATGCCGAAAGAATAAAGATTATTAGTGGGGAACGCATAGAAGAGGAGTTGAACAAAATTATGATGACGCCAACACCGAGCAAGGGTTTTATTGATTTGTATCGTTGTGGGCTCTTGCAAATCATCTTGCCAGAGCTAGTTGCTTTGGATGTCGTGGAGACTAGGAACGGACGAGCACATAAGAATAATTTTTATCATACCTTAGAAGTGTTGGATAATATCTGCAAGCATACGGATAACTTATGGTTACGTTGGGCAGCATTATTGCATGATGTGGGTAAAGCAAAGTGTAAACGGTGGGATGCTGTAGCGGGTTGGACCTTCCATAATCACAACTATGTTGGTGCAAAGATGGTACCTGAAATCTTCCGAAGGTTGAAGTTACCGATGGATAGTAAGATGAAGTATGTGCAAAAGCAAGTAGACTTACACATGCGTCCGATTGTTATTGCCGATGAAGAAGTGACCGACTCGGCCGTGAGACGACTGATGAATGATGCTGGCGAAGACATTGATGATTTGATGACTCTGTGTGAGGCGGATATAACGAGTAAGAATGTTGCCCGTAAACAACGCTTTCTTGATAACTTCCGAATCGTTCGTGAGAAACTAAAAGACTTGAAGGAGCGTGACTACAAACGCTTGTTGCAACCCTGCATAGATGGTAATGAGATCATGGATATGTTCCATCTAAAACCTAGTAGAGAGGTGGGCGTTTTGAAGCAGACGCTGAAAGATGCCGTACTTGATAATAAAGTGGCAAATGAACGAGAGCCTTTAATGGAACTTTTGCGCAATAAGGCAAGTGAATTGGGGCTGATTTAAGAATGAAGAAGATAACATCCATTGTTAAAGGAGGTTATAGATAAGAGTCATAAATGGTATGTTATAGGTAATAATTGTTAAATGCTATTTGCAAAATAAGTATCTTTAATGATTAATGAGTAGTTTTGCATACTGAAAAACTCAAGTATTATACTTCGGTTTTTAGTATGCATTACTTTTATGAAGAGATTAGTTTGATACGAGAAGTATGTACATCTCTTATGCGAAAGAGGTGAATGGCAAGATAAAAAGAATGAATATAATATATAAAATAGGTATGAAAATGAATAAAATCTTATTGTTCGTAGCTGCAACTGTGGCGTTATTGACCAGTTGTGGAGGCGGTCAGCAGGGGCTTCCTACAAGTGATGAGTATCCTGTAATTACGATTGGTGCATCTAATGCACAGCTAAAGACTACTTATCCAGCTACGCTTAAGGGTGTTCAGGATGTAGAGGTTCGCCCAAAGGTGAGCGGCTTTATCACGAAACTATATGTGCATGAGGGTGAGTATGTGCATGCTGGGCAGGTGCTCTTCGTTGTGGATAACTCCACTTATCAGGCTGCTGTCCGTCAGGCAGAAGCTCAGGTTAACTCCGCACAGAGTGCTGTGGCACAGTCAGAAGCTGGTGTTGTTCAGGCTAACGCAAGTCTTAATTCGGCTAATGCACAGGCTGCTACCGCTCGTTTGACTTACTCAAACAGTAAGAACCTATATAATAATAAGGTGATAGGCGACTATGAGTTGCAGTCAGCAAAGAATAGTTTTGAAACGGCACAAGCTGCTGTTCGCCAAGCACAAAGTGGTGTCGCTTCTGCGCAAGCTGCTGTTCGTCAAGCGCAAGCAGGTGTTCGTCAAGCGCAAGCAATGCTATCAACTGCAAAGGATAACCTTGGCTTCTGTTATGTAAAGAGTCCTGCTTCTGGTTACATCGGTAGTCTTCCTTTCAAAGAGGGAGCCTTGGTAAGTGCCTCTTCTGCACAGCCAGTAACAACCGTTAGCAACACTTCTACAATAGAAGTTTACTTCTCTATGACTGAGGCTGACGTGTTGAAACTGAGCCGTGCAGGAGATGGTTTGAGTAATGCCATTAAGAAGTTCCCAGGTGTAAGTTTGTTGCTTGCAGATGGTTCAACCTATAATCATGAGGGAGCCATTGTCAAGACTAGTGGTATCATTGACCCAGCAACAGGAACAATCAGCGTTATTGCACGTTTTCCTAATCCCGAACATTTGTTGAAGAGTGGTGGTAGTGGGCAGATTGTTATTGCTAAGAACAATAATCACGCATTGTTGATTCCACAAGAAGCAACCACTCAGGTGCAGGATAAGGTATTTGTCTATAAGGTGGATGCTAATAATAAGGTACATTACAGCGAGATAACCATTAACCCACAGAATGATGGTATCAATTACATTGTTACTAGTGGATTAAAGATGGGTGACCGCATTGTTAGCAAGGGAATCTCAAGTTTGGAAGATGGTGCAAAGATAAAGGCATTGACTCCAGCAGAGTATGAAGAAGCCATTAAGAAAGCTGAGAAGTTGGGTGAGAATCAGAGCTCTGCTTCAGGTTTCTTAAAGACTATGAAGGGAGAAAGTAAGTAATTAGAAGTTAGGAATTAGGAGTTATGAGTGGAGACAGAGGGGCTGTTCTCTGTGAGAAGTAAGTTTTCTTAGGCTATTTTTCACCCATCTCCATGATTCAAAAGAATAATCGTTATGACATTTACGAATTTCATTAAACGACCGGTTTTATCAACGGTTATATCCATCTTCTTTGTACTTTTGGGTATAATCGGTTTGATGTCACTGCCTATCGAGCAGTATCCAGATATCGCACCACCTACGATCTCCATTCAAACCTCCTATCAAGGAGCTGATGCGCAGACCGTATTGAATTCAGTTATTACACCATTGGAAGAGAGTATCAATGGTGTAGAGAATATGACTTATATTGAGTCGACTGCAACTAACGCTGGTATGGCGATGCTCACAGTCTACTTTAAGCAAGGTACTGACCCAAACATGGCGGCAGTCAATGTGCAGAACCGCGTGTCACAAGCACAGGCTTTGTTACCTGCTGAAGTTACCCGTGTGGGTGTGACTGTATCGAAACGTCAGAGTTCGAATGTGGTCATGTACTCCTTGACAACAGATGATGGACGATATGATGATGAGTTCTTGACGAACTATAACAACATCAATATCGTTCCAATGTTGAAGCGTATTAATGGTGTAGGTGACGTCCATATACCTGGTATGAAGACTTACTCAATGCGTATTTGGCTCCAGCCAGATAAGATGAAGCAGTATGGTCTTGTTCCTTCTGATATCTCTGGTGCTCTTGCAGAACAGAATATTGAGGCAGCACCAGGTTCCTTTGGTGAGCAAAGTAAGCTCAAGTTTGAGTACACTATGCGCTATAAGGGACGTTTGAAGACGCCAGAAGAATATGGAAATATCATTATCTCAAGCAATACAAATGGGCAGACACTTCACTTGCGTGATGTGGCAAAGGTTGAGTTAGGTGGTTTGATGTATTCAGTAGCTATGCGTAACAATGGTCAACCAGCTGTATTAGGTATGGTTAACCAGGTGGCAGGTTCAAATGCTACACAGATTGCCGATGATGTAAAAGCAGCCTTGGCTGATGCACAGAAACAGATGCCTCCAGGGATGAAAGTGACGATAGAACAGGATGTAACAGAGTTCCTTTTTGCATCTATAGAGGAAGTTATTCGTACACTGGTTATCACACTTGTGTTGGTATTCTTCGTTGTGTATGTCTTCTTGCAAGACTTCCGTTCGACTGTAATTCCTATGATTGCTGTGCCAGTGGCATTGATTGGTACATTCTTCTTCCTATGGGTGTTTGGATTCTCCATCAACCTTTTGACCTTGTCAGCATTGTTATTAGCGATTGCCATTGTGGTCGATGATGCCATTGTGGTGGTTGAGGCTGTCCATGCAAAGCTCGACTTAGGTTATAAGAGTGCGATGACTGCAGCCATTGATGCAATGAATGAGATTTCTGGAGCTATCATCTCTATTACTTTGGTGATGTCAGCAGTGTTCGTGCCAGTATCATTTATTGGTGGAACATCAGGTACTTTCTATCGTGAGTTCGGTGTGACAATGGCGGTATCAATCGTTATCTCTGCTCTGAATGCTTTGACCTTGTCACCTGCACTATGTGCTATTTTCTTGAAGCCACATGACAATGATGAGGAACATAAGAAGCTTTCACGCATTGATAGATTCCACATGGCATTCAATACACAGTATGATAAGATCAATGCTAAGTATCAGAAAAAAGTTGAGAAGATTATCAACCATCGTTGGATAGCAGGCTCTGCTGTTGTTGTAGGTTTCGTGGCTCTCGTTCTTACAATGACGTTTACTAAGACAGGACTTGTGCCAGATGAAGATACTGGAACTTTGTTTGCCATGATTAGTTTACCTCCTGGGACATCACAAGTAGAAACCCAGAAAGTGACCGATCAGGTGGATAAGATGTTGGCAAGTAACCCTTACATTGAACGTCGTGAGCAGATAGTTGGTTACAACTTCTTGGCTGGACAGGGTTCTAACCAGTCAACCTTTATTGTTAAGTTGAAGCCTTTTGCTGAGCGTGAATATGGTATGTTTGATCGTATTAAATCAGTATTCACGGGTGCTGGTATTGCTGGATTGTTCATTGACCCAACTTCTTCTAATATGATTTTGGGCATGATTTACAAGCAAACAGCCAGTATTAAGGGTGCGCAGGTAATAGCCTTTGCACCGCCAATGATTCCTGGTTATGGTATGTCGAATGGTCTTTCCTTCTCTTTACAGGATAAGACAGGTGGCGACTTGAATAAATTCTTTAAGGTTGCACAGGATTACCTCGCTGCTTTGAACAAGCGTCCGGAGTTTAGCCGAGCACTTACCACTTACAACCCGAACTATCCTCAATACATGGTGGATGTAGATGTTGCGAAAGCAAAGCAGGCAGGAACATCACCAGCAGCTATTCTTTCTGTATTGCAGGGATACTATGGTGGTATGTATGCTTCCAACTTCAATGCATACGGTAAGCTCTTCCGTGTGATGATACAAGGAACAGCAGAGAGCCGCATGGACGAGTCGAGCATGAATAACATCTATGTTCGAACAGCAGCAGGTATGGCTCCAGTAAGTGAGTTCTGTACGTTGAAGCGTGTTTATGGACCGTCAAATATCACTCGTTTCAACCTCTTTACCTCTATTGCTGTTAATGCGACACCAGCAAATGGGGTCTCTTCTGGAGAGGCTATTAAGGCAGCAGAGGAAGTGGCAAAACAAGTGTTACCACAGGGATATGGCTATGAGTTCTCTGGCTTGACACGTTCAGAGCAAGAGTCTTCTAACTCAACAGCGATGATCTTCGTCCTTTGTATCGTGTTTGTCTACTTGATTCTTAGTGCACAATATGAGAGTTATATCCTCCCATTAGCCGTTATCTTGTCTATACCATTTGGTCTTGCAGGAGCGTTCATATTCACGATGATCTTCGGGCATAGCAACGATATCTACATGCAAATATCCTTGATTATGTTGATTGGATTGTTGGCAAAGAACGCCATCCTTATCGTTGAGTTTGCTCTTGAGCGTCGTCGAACAGGTATGGCAATCAAGTATGCAGCCATCTTAGGTGCTGGCGCACGTCTTCGTCCTATCTTGATGACGTCTTTAGCGATGATCATTGGATTGTTACCATTGATGTTTGCAAGTGGTGTAGGTCATAATGGTAACCAGACATTGGGTGCTGCTGCCGTTGGAGGTATGTTGATTGGTACACTCTGTCAGGTGTTTGTAGTACCAGCTCTATTCGCTGGCTTCCAGTACTTACAAGAGCGTATTAAGCCACTAGAGTTTGAAGATGAGGCTAATCATGATGTCATAAAGGAACTTGAGCAATTTGCGAAAGGACCTGCACATGATTATAAGGTAGAAGAGTAGTATTACATTAAAAGAACAATAATGAAGAATAAGAATATAATCATCATAGCCCTTGCAGCCCTGTCATTGACAGGCTGTAAGAGTCTCTATGGCAATTACGAGCGTCCCGATGTGAAGACGAATGGGATTGTGAGAGACCCTGTTGATGACAAGGGAACGCTTGAGGGGGCTAATGATTTTGGTAATCTCCCATGGCGCAGTGTCTTCACTGACCCACATTTGCAGTCTCTTATCGAAAGAGCTCTTACAAATAATCCCGACCTGCTTAATGCTGCATTGAACATAGATATTGCCGAGCAGCAGGTTAAGACATCGAATCTCTCTTTCTTACCATCTGTGGTTTTCGCACCGACGGGTACGATTTCTCACTTTGGTTCGCACACGCCTTCCACCCAGTCTTACACACTCCCAGTCTCTGCAAGTTGGGATGTTGATCTCTTTGGAAAGCTCCGTTCGGAGAAGAAAGCTGCACAAATGCTCCTTCTTCAGTCAAAGGATTATAAGGTAGCAGTGCAGACCAGTCTGATTTGTAACGTAGCTAATCTCTATTACACATTGTTAATGCTCGATCGTCAGAAGCAGATAGTAGATGATATGTCAGGGCTGACAAAGAATACTTGGGACATGATGAAACTCCAGATGGAATATGGTCGTGCTCGTTCAACGAGTGTTCAGAGTGCCGAAGCTGCTTACTATAGTGTACAGACACAGGGCGCAGACATCCGTCGTCAGATACGTGAGACAGAGAACGCTCTTAGTCTTCTTCTTGGAGAACCAGCGCAAGGTATTGCTCGCGGTAGCCTAGCCAATCAGAGCTTACCAGCGAATTTCGCAGGTGGTATTGGTGTACAACTTCTAAGCAATCGTGCCGACGTGCATGCAAATGAAATGGCGTTGGCTCAATGTTTCTATAATATTCAGCAGGCACGCAGTCGTTTCTATCCCGCATTGAACATTTCACCTACTGGCGCGTGGACTAATAGCAATGGTATGGTTAACCCTGGTAAGTTGCTCTTGAGTGTAGTCGGTAGTTTGACACAGCCCATCTTCATGCGCGGACAATTAAAAGCAGGTTTGCGTGTTGCAGAAGATAAGTATAAGCAAGCATATAACACATGGCAGAATAGTATTCTCAAGGCTGGTTCAGAAGTGAGCAACGCTCTTGTTGCTTATAATTCAGCTGGTGAGAAAGAGAAGTTGCAGCAACAACAAATAGATGTTCTGAAGCAGAATGTAGAGCACACACAGATGCTCTATGCACAAAGCTCAAGCACCTATCTTGAAGTTATCACTGCTCAGCAGAGCTTACTTAACGCAGAAATATCACAAGTGAAAGAGCAGTTTACGAAACTACAATCTATCGTCAATCTGTATAATGCACTTGGTGGTGGTTCTAAGTAAATCGTTTGTTTAATTCTTAGTATTCAAGAGTATGAGTAGCGTAATTAGTCCAAAAGCCGAGGTTTCTCCGAAAGCAAAGATTGGAGACGGCTGTAAGATATTCCCATTTGTGTATATAGAAGATGATGTTGTCATCGGTGATAACTGCGTTATCTTCCCCTTTGTTAGTATCTTAAATGGTACTCGAATGGGAAGTGGAAACAAGATTCACCAAGGTTCGGTGCTTGCTGCTTTACCACAGGATTTCAATTTCGTGGGTGAGAAAAGCGAACTGGTGATGGGTGATAACAACATTGTTCGAGAGAATGTGGTTATCAATCGTGCCACACACCGTGGTTGCAAAACCATTATCGGCTCGAATAACTTCCTCATGGAAGGTGCCCATATTAGCCATGACACCGTCGTTGGTGACAAGTGTGTCTTTGGCTATGGTGCGAAGATTGCAGGTGATTGTAAGATTGGAACGGGAGCTATTATCTCTTCAAACGTTGTAGAGAAAGCGAACACGCGTGTCGGCGAGTATGCTGTGGTACAAGCAGGTACTACCTTCTCGAAGGACGTTCCTCCTTATATTATCGCTGGTGGTGCACCAATTGAATATCATGGTGTTAACACAACTATCGGTAAGCGAGCTGGTGTTGATGAGAAGATTCTCAAACACATTGCCAACGCTTATCGTCTGTTGTTCCATGGGCAGACATCAGTTTTTGATGCTTGCATTCAGATAGAACAACAAGTGCCCGCTTCGCACGAGATTCGTAATGTCATCGACTTCGTGCGAGCAACGGAAGAAGGAATCATTAGTAAAATCTAATTTTATTTTCAATAGTTTTTTGAGGAGAGGGAAGACTAGCCGTGAGGTTAGTCTTTCTGTTTTATATTCCTTCTTATGTCTATTTCTAAAAGCTTAAGAGTTTTTCTCAAAAAGCTTAGGAACTTTTCCCGAAAAGCTTAAGAGCTTTTGGGAAATAAGGGCTTACATATATAATCTATGGATATGGATTGTTTTATAAAATATCTAGTAGGATGCTGTGCAAGGAATGCCCATGGCAATTACTTTGTCACGAATGCTATTTAGTTCTTCGGGAGAAGCCTTGAGAAGATGCTGGTCAGGGGTTTCTCGATCAATGGTGTAAATCATTACCTCACGTGGAGCAATCTCTTTCACAACCTTGAGCCATGGAGTAACGAAAGAATCAGAAGTGTTGTCAACATCGACCCCTTCGTCAGTCGTTCCTTTTAGAAACATTGTTTGAATGATCGCCTGTCCGTTAAAAGCCTTGATGTCAGCAATGATACGATTCACATCGTAGGATGGTTGCGTCGGTCGATCCACCTTTTTTATATATTTCATATCAATCGTGTCTAGCTTCAAAATGTTGTTATCCACCTTTGATAATGCTTCATGAACCTTTGGACGATGAATGAATGTAGAATTACTGAGGACAGAAATCTTTGCTTGGGGGCAATACTTATCACGTAGACGGATAGTGTCATCAATAATCTCAGCGAAATGAGGATGCGAAGTTGGTTCTCCGTTACCAGCGAAAGTTAGTACGTCAGGATGGATGTTATCCTTAATCATCTCTTTGAGTTTGTTCTCCAATGCCGTAGCAACAAGTTCACGGGCAGGGTGGGGCGTCTTCGTTCGATGATCTTCGTTAAATCCACATTCGCAATAAATGCAATCGAAGGTGCATATTTTACCATCGGCTGGCATAAGATTAATACCAAGAGAAACGCCCAAACGACGGCTATGTACGGGACCAAAGATAGGTGAAGGATAAATAATCGTACTCATTATACTTTTTGTTTTAATGTTTGAAAAGGAGGTGCGAGTGCAAAGATAAGATAAATAAATGGTATCGTTAAGAGGCATAAAGATAAATAAAAGGAGAAGTCTAAATAAACTATAATTTCTTTTGCTGTTCTTTTATTTTGCTGTATCTTTGCAGCAATTTCGGTGAATTATACCCTTTTCAGAAATGGCAAAAAAAAGAAATAAAGCCCGCAACCGTCATAGTTTGCAGGTTATTACGCTATGTATTAGCACGGCGATGGTGCTGATGCTCATCGGTATGGTTGTACTGACAGGCTTCACCAGTCGTAACCTTAGTTCTTATGTAAAGGAGAATCTGACCATTACGATGATTCTTCAACCTGATATGAGTACGGAAGAGAGTGCCGCACTTTGTCAGCGTGTACGCTCGTTACATTATATCAATAGTTTGAATTTTGTAAGTAAGGAAGAAGCCCTAAAAGAGGGAACTCGTGAATTGGGGGCTAATCCTGCGGAGTTTGCTGGTGAGAATCCATTTACGGGTGAGATAGAGTTGCAACTGAAAGCGAACTATGCAAACAATGATTCTATTAAGACGATAGCCCAGGAATTACGTACTTATCGGGGGGTGAGTGATATTACTTATCCTCAAAACCTGGTAGAGAGTGTGAACAACACTTTGGCTAAGATTAGTCTTGTTTTGTTGGTTATTGCAGTTCTGTTGACGATTGTTTCGTTCTCTTTGATTAATAATACAATCAGATTGAGTATTTACGCACGTCGTTTTTCTATTCATACAATGAAACTGGTTGGTGCTTCTTGGAGCTTTATTCGTGCCCCCTTCCTTCGTAGAGCGGTGCTAGAAGGACTGGCTTCAGCATTAATGGCAATTGTAGCTTTGGGTATTGGGATGTGCTTCTTATATGATTATGAACCTGATATTACAAAGGTCTTATCGTTAGAAGCCTTACTCATTACAGCAGTTGTGATGGTGGCTTTTGGTGTATTAATTGCAACATTCTGCTCATGGTTGTCGGTAAATAAGTTCCTGCGAATGAAGGCTGGTGATTTGTACAAGATATAATCACCTCCTTTCACTCCTCATAATTCCTCAAATAAATATGGATAAAAGAAATTTAGCCTTTGGTAAGGTCAACTTTATCATGTTGGCAATTGGACTTGCTATTGTTATCATTGGATTCATTCTTTTGAGTGGCGGTAGTTCAACAGAAACTGCATTTGATCCAAGTATTTTCAGTGCACGTCACATTAAGGTGGCACCAGTAGTGACTTTCATCGGATTTATTTCTATCATCGGCGCAATCATCTATAAGCCGAAGGATACTAGTGATAAGGAGGTATAATGACACTTATACAAACTATCATTATCTCCATTGTAGAAGGATTAACAGAGTTTCTTCCTGTTTCTTCTACAGGTCACATGATTATCACTCAACATCTCTTGGGCGTTTCACAAGGTAGTCCCTTTGTACATGCCTTTACATTCATTATTCAGTTTGGCGCAATCCTTTCTGTTGTATGTCTGTATTGGAAACGCTTCTTCCACATTGACCGTACACCTATTCCAGCTGATGTAGAGAATCCGTTTTTGCGTTTTATTCATCCATTAAGATTCTATTGGTTGCTCTTTGTTGGAGTTTTGCCAGCTGTAGTGATAGGTTTAGCTGCAAAGAAGAGTGGTTTACTCGACTGGTTGCTCGATTCTATTTGGGCTGTAGCAATTATGTTGGTTGTTGGTGGAATCTTCATGCTTTTTTGTGACAAGATATTCAATAAAGGTAAAGAAGAAAATAAGGTGAACGAAAAACGTGCCTTCAATATTGGTTTGTGGCAGTGTTTATCTGTGATTCCAGGAACGAGCCGTTCTATGGCAACGATTGTTGGAGGTATGGCAAACGGACTCACACGTAAGCGTGCAGCAGAATACTCTTTCTTCTTGGCAGTACCAACAATGGCTGGTGCTACACTGTTAGATCTTTTAGATATACTGAAAGAAGATGCCACATGGGTGAATACTCATGATTTGATAATGCTCGCTGTTGGCTGTGTTGTATCCTTTGTAGTTGCATTGTTAGCCATGAAGTGGTTTGTCAGCTTCCTTACTAAGTATGGCTTTAAAGTCTTTGGCTGGTATAGAATCATCATTGGTATTATAATTATCGTGATGTTGCTCTCTGGCATGTCATTGAACATGGTTGATTAATCCACCTTTATTATATAGCAATCCTTATGAACTTCAAAGAAGGAGTAATCATCCCGATTGATAAACCCTACGGCATAACAAGTTTCAAAGCGTTGGCACATGTACGTTATCTCTGTACACAAGCTAATGATGGAAAAGTGAAGATTGGTCATGCGGGAACGTTAGATCCCTTGGCAACGGGTGTACTAATCCTTGCTACGGGAAAGATGACAAAGCAAATAGAAAAATTGCAGGCGCACACGAAGGAATATGTTGCTACATTACAATTGGGAGCTACAACACCTAGTTATGATATGGAGCATGAGGTGAACGAGAATTTTCCTGTAGAGCATATCACACGTGAATTGATAGATAAGACTTTACCACAATTCGTGGGTGATATAGAACAGATCCCTCCAACCTATAGTGCTGTGAAGGTGGATGGAAAACGTGCTTTTGACTATCGTCGTAGTGGAAAAGAGGTTGTCTTGAAGGCTAAAAATATCCATATAGATGAGATAGAAGTCTTGAACTTTGATACAGCTAAGATGCAATTGACAATTCGGGTTGGATGTGGTAAGGGGACTTACATTCGTGCGTTGGCTCGCGATTTGGGACGAGCAATGAATAGTGGGGCTTATCTTACAGCATTGAGACGAACAAGAGTTGGTGACGTAAAAGTCGAAGATTGTGTTAATTATGACCAGTTTGAGACATGGCTCCAACAACAAATAATAGATAAATAAAACTCTCCCAAAATATTAATATGAAGCTTTCACAATTCAAATTCAATTTACCTAAAGAGCAGGTTGCCCTATATCCTCATTCTTCTAAGCGTGTATTGACACGTTCTGATGGTAGTACGCAGACTTTCACGATCACTCGCCGAGATGAAAGCCGGTTAATGGTTGTACATCGTAAGTCTGGTAAGATTGATATGTTCAAGGGTGAAGTGAATGGTGATCCAACAGAGGATGATTATATCCGCTTCAAAGATGTGCTCAATTACTTCGATGAGGGTGATGCCTTTATATTCAATGATACAAAGGTGTTCCCTGCTCGCTTGTATGGTACTAAGGAGAAGACAGATGCAAAGATAGAGGTGTTCTTGCTTAGAGAACTTAATCAAGAGATGCGCCTATGGGATGTGTTGGTTGAACCTGCACGTAAGATTCGTATTGGTAATAAACTCTTCTTTGATGAATCAGGAACAATGGTTGCAGAGGTAATTGACAATACTACCTCACGTGGTCGTACACTTCGTTTCCTATATGATTGTCCTCACGAGGAGTTTAAACGAGAGTTATTTGCTCTAGGTGAAGCACCATTGCCACGTTACATCATTGATAATCGTCCAAAGGAAGAAGGAGAAGAATTCGCTCATGCAACGAAAGAAGATATGGAGAACTTCCAGTCTGTCTTTGCAAAGAATGAGGGAGCAGTATCTGCGCCAGGTACTAATATTCACTTCTCTGAACACATGATGAAGATGATGGAGATTCGTGGAATAAAGAAATCGTTTATCACTTTGCATTGTGGTTTGGGTAACTTCCATGATATAGAGGTGGAGGATCTGACTAAACATAAGATGGATTCTGAAGAGATGCACATCAATGCCGAGGCTTGTGAGATTGCTAACAATGCAAAGAAAGCAGGACATCATTTATGTGCTGTTGGTGCGAGTGTTGTAAAGGCAACAGAGACAGCTGTTGGTACTGATGGTATGTTGAAGGAATATGATGGTTGGACTAATGAGTTCATCTTCCCGCCTTATAACTTCGGTTTCGCAGATTCTATGTTGGTTAACTTCTATCAACCTTATTCAACATTGTTGATGGAGACTGCGGCTTTCGGTGGCTATGACCTTGTGATGGAAGCATACGACATGGCAGTGAAGAATGGTTATATGTTTGGTTGCTTCGGTGATTCATTGTTGATTCTCAACGATTAATATGCACATAGTTTATTTATCCCTCGGCACAAATCTTGGAAACAGAAAGGCTATTATGCACGAGGCGATTAAACGAATAGGAGAAAAGATTGGCACAGTATTGCGCCAATCTTCTTTTCACGAGACAGAGCCTTGGGGATTTGAAAGTCCTAATCTCTTTCTCAATGCCTGTGTATGTGTCTCCACATCGCTTGCTCCTCGACGGTTATTAGAAACTACTCAAGCCATAGAAATAGAGATGGGACGAGTAAAGAAGTCTATCAATGCACAATATACAGACCGAATCATAGATATTGATATTCTGCTTTATGACAACCTAAATATCAACGAACCAAACCTTGTTATCCCTCATCCTTTGATGGAAGAACGCGATTTTGTGATGTTACCTTTAAAGGAAATATGGGACGACTGAATCGTCTACATACAACAATATAAACTAAATCTATTTGTTTGAGAACTCTCAAACACAATAATCTTGATATAAAATATAACAAACCAATATACTTGACTAATAATATAAACAAATGAAAAGAACAATCTTACTGATGTTAACTGTGTGTGCAAATATTTCATTAGCTAACGCAGATCCTATAACCAAAGCACAGGCTTTGAGTATTGCCTCAAAATATATCAATAAACCAATACTCTCTGGCAATTCTCCTAAGACTCGCTCGTCACAAGCTAATGAGCAACCAGCTTATTACATTTTTACTAATCCAAGCGACAAGAAATTCGTTATTATCTCTGGAGAAAGTAAACTCAACGAGCTCGTGGGTTATGGAGATAAGATGACAGAAAACCCCAACGACCAGCCTCCATACTTCAAAATGTTCTTAAAGGAATATGAACGTGTTGTAAAAGAAGTGCGTTCTAAAGCTACAGCTACTACCCCACAGCGTCCTATCAAACGAAAAGTAGAACCCTTGCTTACTTGTAAGTGGAGCCAGTATGACCCTTTCAATAAGTACACTCCACTAAGTAATGAACAGCATACACCTACGGGCTGTGTTGCAACAGCCACAGCACAGGTGATGTTCTACAACAAATGGCCTAAGAATCGACCACAAGATTATATAGCGTCAACGGGTGATGATGCTAAGAAAAGCGCTACTTATTGGTGGGATGAAATGAAGAACACGACTAACGAGATGAGAACGGAACATTCTCGACAAGCCGTTGGCGTATTGATGTCTGACATCGGTAAGGCTGTCAATATGAGATACTATTATAGAGGTAGTGACTCAAACTTACAATATGCTTGCAATGCACTTCGCGACAAGTTCGACTATACGGTACGTTATCTTGACAAAAACTTCCTTCCTGCCAATGACTTCCTCAATGAGGTGATGCAAGAAATCTCAGACGGATACCCTGTCTTGGTAGTAGGTGGACCTCATGCCTTTGTTTATGATGGCTATGATGAGCAGGGACTCATTCACACCAACTGGGGCTGGGGAGGTGAAAACGACGGATACTTCGACATCAACATAGTTACCCTTAATGTTTCAGGCTTTGCCCTCAATAGTGGAACATTCTGGGACGACATCTCAGTTGTCTTTGCCCATCCTAATGACGGTAAGGCTACACCTTTTAAGGATATAGAGCGCGGATTAGATGCAAGAACCACCACATCGCTCACTATTGACAAGACAGAGGCAAGCCGTTCTGAAAGTTTTAGTGCAAAGATTGAGAAGTTAGGCTCGTATAGTTCGGTGAAAGGTGAACTTGGTGTATTCACTGGCAAGGTTGCACTTGCCCTCTATAATGACAAGAACAAAAAAGTAAAAATCTTCAACTCAACTGCAAGCGACCAGACTTGGGCATCTATCTTTACTTCCATGTCCTTTGATGTTGCTGATATTAACTTTAAGGGTATTGCTGACGGAAACTACCGTTTAGTACCAGTATTCTCTGAGATGCTCGATACCAAAACAAAGGAACACGGTGACTGGAAACCTATCACTCACGCCAATGAAATAGAAGTAAGACTCACTGCAGATGCTGTTCACATCAATACAAATAACCCTAAGGATGTTGTTGTGATTGAGAAAAGCCCAAGTGTACTCTCCCCTTTCTATGAAGATGCTGGAAATGCGGCCTTTAGTTTTACGATGTACAATCCAGGTAGAGAGGAAGTACGTGGCGACTTGGTGATGACACTCACTAATCAAGAGACTAAAGAGGTCTTTAATGGCTATCTACTTACGCCTAACGTTGTTGCACAACGACTTGGTCGATCAACCTTTATCATCAAAATGCTTACGCTTTATTATAGCCCGGGTAAGGTTGGAAAATTGCCCAAAGGTAAATATGACGTAACGCTATCGATAAAGGTTAATAGAAATGGTACGGACGTCAATGTACCTATTAAGATGAAAGAACCTTTCAAGATTGAAGTATTGCCTAAGCCGGACAATGGAAATATTCTGTTTACTTTTATTGATTATTATGCGGATGGTGAATACGCTAATTACAGTACTTTCCAACTTAATAAGGTAAAGAATATCAGTCTGCAAGTACATTCTAAAGTATCTGGCTATCAGATTAGGAATGGCTACCGTGGACCTATCCATTATCGCCTACTCGATTTGACAAGTAACAAGTGGATTGAATTGGGAACAGTACGTAATGTTTATCTTCCTTGTGATGCAGACAACAATGCTGCCCAAACACGTATCACCTTTGCTTCTTCTCAATTAGAGCCTAATCATTCATACGAGATACACATGGAGGTTGAAAGGGATGGGAAACGAGAAGACATTTGGAATCCAAATGTGTTACGCAATGTATTTAATACGGTAGATGAGTTGAAACCTACAGGCATTGGTTTGCTTAAGGAATACAAGAAGTCTGTAAAGAATATATTTACTTTGCAAGGTATTCGTTTATCAAAGACTTGGGACGAACTCCCTGTAGGCATCTATATTATAGATGGTAAGAAAGTGATAAAGACAAGATAACAGAAAAAAGGTAAGAAAGGAAAGCTTAAATAGCTTTGACTTTCTTACCTTTTATATTTTACTTAGCTGTAAGTCTTACTTACGGAGACCTAAAGCCTTTACGATAGCACGATAGCGCTCAATGTCACGATCATAAAGATAGTTGAGTAAAGCACGACGTTTACCAACAAGATGAGTTAGTGAACGAGTAGTAACATAGTCCTTACGATTCTTCTTTACGTGTTCTGTCAAGTGCTTGATTCGATAAGAGAAAAGTGCAATCTGGCTCTCTGCAGAACCTGTATCTGAACTTTTCTGAGCCTTACCAAACTGTGAGAAAATCTCTTCTTTCTTTGCTTTTTCTAAATACATAGTTTTGTTTGATTAATTAATTGTGCAATTACATTCTTCTATTGCCGACCTGCCTTAATCACAACAGACCACAACATCAAATGCATCGGAATATCCGAAAACGCGGTGCAAAGATACAACTTTTTCTCTGAACGACAAGCGTTTTCCATTTTTTATTAGTACTTTTGCACCGTAATTCAGCGTAAGTTTTTAAGGTAAATACATGCAAGATATTCGTAACATCGCAGTTATTGCGCACGTTGACCATGGTAAAACGACCTTGGTTGACAAGATGATGCTCGCTGGTAAGCTTTTCCGTGATGGACAAGACAACAGTGGAGAAGTTCTCGACTCTAATGACTTGGAGCGTGAACGAGGGATAACGATTCTGAGTAAGAATGTAAGTATCAATTGGAAAGGAGTAAAGATTAATATTCTTGACACCCCTGGTCACTCTGATTTTGGTGGTGAGGTAGAGCGTGTATTGAACATGGCAGATGGTTGTCTATTGCTCGTAGATGCTTTTGAGGGTCCTATGCCACAAACTCGCTTTGTGTTGCAAAAGGCTTTGCAATTAGGTTTGAAACCTGTTGTTGTTATTAATAAGGTAGACAAACCTAACTGTCGTCCAGAGGAAGTATATGAGATGGTATTTGATCTTATGTGTGACCTGAATGCTACAGAGGAGCAGTTGAACTTCCCAGTCGTTTATGGTTCTGCCAAGAATGGTTGGATGAGTGAGGACTGGAAGAAACCAACTGATAATATTGAATATTTGCTAGATCTTATTCTTGAAGCAATCCCTGCACCTAAGCAGCTCGAAGGAACCCCACAGATGTTGATTACATCTTTGGATTACTCAAGCTATACTGGACGTATTGCAGTGGGTCGTGTACATCGTGGTACATTGAAGGATGGTCAGAACATCACAATCTGCCATCGTGATGGAACACAAGAGCGCACAAAGATTAAGGAGCTTCATACTTTCGAAGGTATGGGGCATAAGAAGACAGATCATGTCGATTCAGGTGATATCTGTGCTGTAATTGGTTTGGAGAAGTTCGAGATTGGTGATACAATCGCAGATTTTGAAAACCCTGAACCATTACCACCTATTGCGGTAGATGAGCCTACTATGAGTATGCTCTTCACCATTAATGACTCTCCTTTCTTTGGTAAAGAAGGTAAGTTCTGTACTTCTCGCCACATTAGTGACCGTTTGAACAAAGAGTTGGAGAAGAACCTTGCATTGCGTGTTCGCCCTATGGAGGGTTCAATGGATAAGTGGATTGTCAGTGGTCGTGGTGTTCTTCACCTCTCAGTTCTTGTTGAGACAATGCGTCGTGAGGGCTATGAGCTTCAAGTCGGACAGCCACAAGTTATCTACAAGGAGATTGATGGTCAGAAATGTGAGCCTATTGAGGAATTGACAATCAATGTTCCAACAGACTTCTCAAGTAAGATGATTGATATGGTAACACGTCGCAAAGGCGATTTGTTGGGTATGGATGCAGAGGGAGATCGTGTTAACATCACCTTTGAAATCCCATCACGTGGTATCATCGGCTTACGTACTAACGTCCTTACTGCTAGTCAGGGTGAGGCTATTATGGCGCATCGTTTTAAGAATTATCAGCCCTTCAAGGGAGAGATAGTACGCCGTACCAATGGTTCAATGATTGCTCTTGAGACTGGGACAGCCTACGCTTATGCTATTGATAAGCTCCAGGATCGTGGTAAGTTCTTCATTGATGCAGGTGAGGAAGTATATGGTGGACAGGTAGTAGGCGAGCACGTTCATGATAATGACCTCGTTATCAACGTTACAAAGGCAAAGCAGTTGACTAACGTTCGTGCTTCTGGTTCTGATGAGAAGGCTCGTGTTATACCAAAGACAGAGATGAGTCTTGAGGAATGTCTTGAGTATATCAAAGGTAACGAGTATGTTGAGGTAACGCCAAAGAATATTCGTATGCGTAAGATAACGCTTGATCATTTGGAGCGTAAGCGCGAGAACAAGGATTAAATCTTATTTCAATCATAAGACGAGGGGGCGACTATCCAGTGGGGTAGCCGCCTCTTTTTGCATTGTTCGGTGTAATGGATATTTGGTAAACAGATACCTCTAAACCTCTCGACCCCCTTTTGTTTATTACCTTTGTAGCATTTGGTATCCCCTTTCCTCTTATATCTTGCATCTCCTTCTCCTATATCTTACATCTTTCTCTCTTATATCTTGCGTCTTTTTCTCCTATACCTTGCATTAAAAACTCTGGTAAGAAATCTTTGTCTCATCATGATGAAATCAGTGTCTCATCACGATGAAACTTGTGTCTCATCATGATGAAACTAATGTCTCATCGTGATGAAACAAAGAATACACATATATGTAAAAGACGCAAGTCTAGTAGGTAATTAAAAGAAGGTATAGGAGAAATGAAATGCAAACAGGTACTCTAACAAGCGCTAACGCCTAATCCTCGATTCGTATAGTACTACTTCCTTGAACCTTAGTCAATACTTCTAAATAAATAAAGTCCTTGAAGATAGAGGTATCTCACAATCTCTTTAATTCTTCAAGAAACGTCTATTACGCCTCTATTCCATTGTTTATATGCAAGGAATAAGCACTAGTCTTTACGATGAATAAAGTATTGACTAAAACCTTAGCTTACTTGCTTTATTAACAGATTATACTTATTTTTGTAACCGAGTTCATGGCTCTCTCCAATGGTACTAGTTAGTTATTTCGAGAGTAGGGCAGTATGAGATTCAAATAATAAAAGGTTAGTCTATGTTAGGAGCAATAGTTGGAGACATCATAGGGTCAGCCTATGAGTTTAAGAATACGAAGCGGAAAGAGTTCCATTTGTTTACCCCGAAGAGTAAATTCACAGATGATACGGTGATGACGTTGGCTGTGTCTCGATGGCTGTGTGACGATAAGGAGCACCGCAAAGAAACACTGGTTCAACACATGCAAGAGCTTGGCAGGCGTTATCCAACGGCTGGTTATGCTGGTAGTTTTATGCGTTGGTTGTATAATCCAGAGCCTCAACCTTATAATAGCTATGGGAATGGCTCGGCTATGAGGGTGAGCCCCGTTGCGTTCTATGCGCATAGTTTACAGGAAGCATTAGGGCTTGCGAAGATATCAGCAGAGGTGACACACAATCATCCCGAAGGCATAAAAGGAGCACAAGCAATCGCTTCCTCCATTTATCTTGCACGTCATGGAGCAACGAAGAGGGAGATTAAGAGCTATGTAGAGGAGAACTTTCATTATGATTTAAGTCAGCAATTGGATGATATCCGACCTACTTATTCCTATGATATGTCTTGTCAGCATACTGTCCCACAGGCTCTTTTAGCATTCCTTGAGGGTGCCAACTTTGAAGGTGTGATACGTTCGGCGGTATCTATAGGAGGCGATTCTGATACGATAGCAGCAATGGCTGGTGGTATAGCCCAAGCCTTTTATGTGATTCCGAAGAAGCTTTCAAGTTATTGCTATGCCCTTCTGACTCCCGAATTGCGTGGTGTTCTTAATGATTTTGAAGACTTGTTGGGCTGTCGAGAGTCTGATCCTTTTAATATTGAACGTTTCATAGAAGCACAGAATACGAGCAATACTTATCGCCAAGCATTGGCAGAAATGCAGCAAGGACACAAGCAGACGCATTGGATATGGTTTATTTTCCCACAGCTAAAAGGCTTCGGTCACAGTGCGTATTCACAGTATTATGGGTTGGCTGATACCGATGAAGCACACACTTATCTAGCTTATCCACTATTGAACGAACGCTTACGCACAATCATTAAAGCAGTCTTGTTGCATGGCAATATGGATGTGAAAAGGGTAATGGGGAGTAGTATTGATGCCGTCAAACTCAAATCTTCTATGACGCTGTTTGACGTAGTTTGTCCTAATGATATCTTTGAAGAAGTCCTGAAAACGTTCTATGGTGGGGAGCGAGATAGCCTAACCTTGAATAAAATAGGTTTATAGGATAAGCGGATTTAAGTCTGATGAGCAAGCAGGGAGAGTATAATAAATAGCGAATAATATCGTTTTCTATGATGTAATCTTTAACTTAATAACATTCAAAACCCAATGAAACGGATAATTACATTAGCTTTCTTGAGTGCCATCTCGTTAGCTTCTTTTGCGCAGAGTAAGATTGGAAGATGGTCTGTGATACCTCATGTTGGTGTGTCGATAGCCTCTCTAACTCATCAATCAGGCGGTATAGAGGTTGGTGATAATCAATCTCAAGAGGTGAAGCCACAAGCTCGCCCAGGTTTTACAGGCGGTGTCGATGTGATGTATCAGGTGTCTGATAATGTTGGATTATCTATCGGTCTAAGTTACGTCCAAGCTGGTTGTAAGTACAAGGACGTTGATGATAATGGTGTGATATGGCACGATCATTACGCTCGAACGGACTATATCTCGGTTCCTCTTGTGGCTCATTCTTACATTGCGCCAGGACTTTCAATCAACGTAGGTGTCGCTCCTTCTTTCTTAATCTATGGTAAGTATCATGCTGGAATGCTTAGTTATGACCTTGATGCAGATGGGCATAGAACGAATGTGCAAGAGGGTGTGATAGACATAGATACTAAGAAAGGACTACGCAATTTCACCCTTTCAATCCCCGTTGGTATCAGTTATGAGTATGAGAATGTGGTGTTAGATGCTCGTTATAATGTGGGTGTACTTAATGCTTATAAATATGGACTAACCGCCCGCAATAAAGTCTTTGAGGTCTCTGTAGGGTATAAGTTTGATTTGTAAGAACAGCTCTATTACCTTCTTCTAGTCTAACGGAAGTTTGCTGTGAAAGTCTGGCTTGTTTTGATGGAACGCCCTCTTTAATGCGAAGAAGGCGTTTCTTCATGTCAAAGAAACGCCTTCCTTAAATGGAGAAGAGGCTCTCTTAATTTGCACCCATACGTTTTTCCTTCCTTTGGAGATGTTGGGAATGGATTCAAAGACAGCTTATTTTCCCCGTTGTTTCAGTCTACGTAGAAGCCAGAAGTAAGCAGGGATAAGGAATAAATCAGCCATTATCCATGCGACAGGGTCGGCATAACAGACACCTAACCATGCGAAGGTTGGTACTAACCAAAGGCTAACACCACAACGGGCAATCATCTCCATGACACCACTCATCATACTTAAATTGCTATATCCGAGCCCCTGAATACTATAACGGAGGATGACCAGCACACCTAATGACGGATAGAACCAGTTGGCAATACGCATGAGTTGAGCTGCATTAGCGATGACCTCTTGCTCACCACTATTGACAAAGAGCATCATCATCTCGTCTGCAAAAGGATAGATAATCGCTACTGTCAATACGAAGTAAGCCATCATAATCCACATAGAGTCGCGCACTCCCGTCTTTACTCGGTCTAGTCTCTTAGCTCCAATGTTCTGTCCACAATAGGTTGCCATGGCTACCCCGATATTTTCCAGCACACAGGTGAAGAGATATTTAATGCGTATTGCCGCCGTAAACGATGCTACGTAAATCGTACCCAGAGCGTTGTTCGCACTCTGAAGCATGATGATACCAATAGAAGTGATGGAGAATTGCAATCCCATTGGTATGCCATTGTTTAGTAGAATACTAATTTTCTTGTTATCAAAAGAGCGTTCCTCGCCCTTGGGAACAAGGATCGTTAGCTTCTTTTTAATATACCACCAACACAAAACAGAAGCAACTGCTTGACTCAAGAAAGTGGCGAGACCTGCTCCTTCTACGCCCATTCTCAATAAGAGAATAAGCACGATATCAAGCAAGATATTGAGGAATGACGATGCAATTAAGAAGTAGAAAGGTTGCTTTGAGTTCCCCAGTGCACGTATCTGACCTGATAGTAAGTTGTAAGCAATGGTAAATGGAATCGTACAGAACTGTAGGAAGAGGAAGACGTAAGCGTCATGGAACACATCCTCCGGCGTGTTGACGAGGTGAAGAATCTTACCACAAAAAATGCACGAAAGCAATGTGATGACAATAGCCAATACAACGGCAATACGGATGGAATTGCTTACGTAGCATCGCATCTTGTGATAATCGCCTGCTCCGAAAGCCTGTGCTATAGGGATGGCGAAGCCTGCGCACGAACCATTACAGAACCCCATGATAAGGAACATAATGCTGCTTGAGGCTCCAACAGCCGCTAATGCGTTCACTCCTATCCATCGCCCGACGATGGCGGCATCGATGATTAGATACATCTGCTGCAATAGGTAGCCGAGAATAAGGGGTATGGCAAACTTGATGATGGCGCGAGATGGTGCGCCTTGGGTCATACTTTCTGTATGAATTGATTGTGGCATGGTGTGGTTATGTTAGTGGTTGACGAGTTAACGGGTAGACGAGTTGACGAGTTAATAGGTCGTGTCGCTATCATTACAAGCAACTTGTCAACTTGTCAACCCGTCTACTCGTCCACTTGTCTACTCTTTCTCCGGATACAGAAGATGAGCTTCTGTGATGTTATCCAGTACCTCTGTGAGGAATTTACGTGATTCCCACTTAGCCATGGGGAGGTCATGTAGTAGATAGTTACCGCAGTCGCGTGGTGCAGCACCAGATATCTCGCCCTCGTAATCAGCGACGAATTGGAAGGTGCGACGCATGAGTTCTACAATATCCTTCGACTCCAAGTCGCCTTGAAGGATAAGGTAATTACCCGTAAGGCAGCCCATTGGTCCCCAATACACAACTCGGTCTTTCCATTCCGGGTCGTTACGAAGATAGGTAGCAGCCAAATGCTCAATCGTATGGATAGCCCCCACGTGTAGCACTGGCTCACGGTTTGGCTCCTTCATACGTATGTCGAAGGTCGTAACAACCTCGTTGCCAACCTCGTCTTTACGGCTTACGTAGATGCCACGTAGCAATCGCTCGTGGTCAATAGTGAATGATGGAATCTTGTTCATAGTTGCTTTCTTTTTGTTGTTATATTGCTGTGTAACGAGGTACTCACTCCTTATATGATACTAATAAAGTGCTTTGTCACCTCAAAGCTACCATTAGCTATCCTATTCCAGAAGTCGAAGTACTGGCTAGCCTTGTTATCCTTCAATGGAATATCACTGATGACGCGGAAGGATATAAAAGGTTTCTTGTAGACGTGGCAGACCTGTGCAATGGAGCAACTCTCCATGTCAACAGCCGTTGCCGATGGGAACTTATCCAGGATCTGTTGCATCTTTTCCCGTGAGTTAACGAACCATTCGCCACTAACAGTTAGCCCTGCTTTGACATGAATATCCTTACAATCGTTACGTGTATTTAGTGAGAGAGCCTTCTCAATGAGCTCTGTTGGTGCCTTAAAACGGGCTGGCATTCCAATAATCTGACCATATTGCACCTCGTCACCACAATATGCGTCATGGTAAGTACACTCGCTTGCTACCACCACATCAGTTACCTCCAAAGAGGTGTCGGCACCGCCTGCACAACCACTTGATATTACTAAGTCGGGGTTGTAATGATTAATCATCTCCACAGCACCAATAGCCGAGTTAACCTTACCAATACCGCATTGTTGCAGGATAACCTCCTTATCCTCTAGCGTTCCAGTAACGAAGTCTTTATGATGATAACGCTCTGTTTGCGTGTCTGAGAGAATTGACTTGAGTTGCGTGAACTCCTTGTCCATCGCAACGATGATTCCTATTTTCATACTGCAAAGGTACGAAAAAGTTAGAAGTTGGATGTTGTAAGTACTTTGTTTTTTGTAACTTTGCACGCATTAATACGCATACTTTAGAAGAAACAAAACGCTAGAAATATGAGAACTTATAAGAAATTCCTACCTGATGTAGTGGTGGTATTGGTGTTTGCGATTATCTCTTTCGCTTACTTCCTCGTGCCTGTTACACAGGGAAAGATACTCTTTCAGCACGATGCCTCGGCGGGTGTTGGCTCGGCACAAGAGCTTACGGAGTATCAAAATCGTACGGGTGAGACAACGAGATGGACGAACTCTATCTTCGGAGGTATGCCTACTTATCAGATGTCACCATCTTATCAGTCGACCGATGGACTATCACAAGTGATGAACGCTTACCATCTCTGGTTGCCAGATAACGTATGGTTCCTCTTCGCCTACCTGTTAGGTTTCTATATTCTGTTGCGTGCCTTCGACTTCAGACAGACGTTAGCTGCACTCGGAAGTATCATGTGGGCATTCTCGTCCTACTTCCTAATTATCATCGCAGCAGGGCACTTGTGGAAGGTAATGGCATTAGCCTATCTACCGCCAATGATTGCTGGTATCGTCTTAGCCTATCGTGGTAGATACCTGTCGGGATTCATTGTTACGGCACTCTTCACGGCATTTGAGATAAAGGCGAACCACGTGCAAATGACGTATTACTACCTGTTTATCATCCTCTTCATGGTGATAGCTTACCTTGTAAAGGCTGTGCGTGAGAAGCAACTAACAGGCTTTATGAAGTCGACTGGCGTGGTAGCAGCTGCCGCAGTGATTGGTATTGCAATCAATCTATCGAGCCTCTATCACACATGGCAGTATCAGAAGGAGAGTATGCGAGGCAAGAGTGAGTTGGTAAAGAAGGATGCCGCCAATCAAACAAGCTCTGGTTTAGACCGTGACTACATAACACAATGGAGTTATGGCATTGATGAGACTCTAACGCTCTTAGTGCCTGATGCGAAGGGTGGGGCTACTGTCCCATTGAGCAAGAACGCCACTGCTATGGCAAAAGCCGACCCACAGATACAATCGATGATACCGCAACTCTATGATGCAATACCACAATACTTTGGTACGCAGCCAGGCACTAGCGGACCTGTTTACGTGGGTGCCTTCGTGTTGTTCCTCTTCATCTTAGGATTGTTCATCGTGCGTGGCTCTATGAAATGGGCACTACTGGCGGCTACTGTTCTGTCGGTTCTTCTCGCATGGGGACATAACTTCATGGGCTTTACGAACTTCTTCCTCGATTATATACCGATGTATGCTAAGTTCCGAACAGTGGCTAGTATCCTCGTAATAGCCGAGTTTACGATACCTCTTTTGGCTGCGCTTGCCTTGAAGAAGATAGTTGATGAGCCTGAAGTACTTACCAAACAGATGAAGTTTGTCTATATCAGTTTAGCCCTTACAGCAGGCGTTGCGCTATTGATTGCCCTGTTCCCAGGTATGATGGAACCCTTCATCAGCGACCAAGAGCGTCAGATGATAACCAGTATTCAAGGCATGGATGGCAATACTGCTAACACGATTCTATCCAACATTGCAGCGATGCGTGAGGCAATGGTGAGTGCTGACGCATGGCGTTCGGTCATCATTATCTTGATAGGTTTCGCCCTCTTGTTCCTCTACAAGATGAAGAAGTTACGTGCCGATTATATGGTTATCTGCATGGCAGTACTTTGTCTTGTTGATATGTGGCAAGTGGACAAACGATACCTAAATGATGAGATGTTTGTACCCAAGAGTGAGCGTGATATGCCTCATCAAGCCACTTCCACAGACCTTGCCATTATGAAGGATAAGAGCCTTGACTATCGTGTGTTGAACCTCGCTTCGAACACCTTTAACGAGAACGAGACATCTTTCTTCCATAAGAGTATCGGTGGTTATCACCCAGCGAAGTTGCGTCGTTATCAAGAGATGATAGATGCTTACATTGCTCCCGAGATGCAAGCTGCTATGCAGGCAATCGCTGCTAAGAATGGAAATATGCAGGAGGTGGATGGCGCAAAAGTATTCCCTGTATTGAATATGCTTAACACGAAGTACTTCATCTTGCCATTGCAAGGAGGTGCAACGATGCCTTTGCAGAATATTTATGCACAAGGGAATGGATGGTTCGTAGATAAGATTAACTATGTAGCTGACGCCAACGCAGAGTATGCCGGAGTAGGTAAGATTGATGTACGCCACGAAGCCGTTGCAGATAAGAAGTTTGAGTCTGTCCTTGGCAAGGCACAGAGTAACGACTCAACGGCTAAGGTGAAACTCGTCAAATATGAGCCTAACAACCTGCAATACACGATAGACTCTAAGAACGGTGGAGTGGTTGTCTTCGCTGAAATCTATTATCCAGGATGGACAGCAACGATTGATGGTCAGCCTGCAGAACTTGGTCGGGTGAACTACATCCTACGTGCTTTGAATGTGAAAGCAGGCAAGCACACGGTTGTACTCGACTTTCATCCAACGAGTATATCCACGACTGAGACCATCGCTTACATTGCGATTGTTATCTTGCTCTTGGCGATTGCGGGAGCAGGGTATATGGAGTGGAAGAAGAAGTAAACAAATAGACCAACCAACTGGCCCCACCCCCGTCCCCTCCCCCATAGGGAGGGGCGTAGAATGCGAGATACCCCCAATCATTTCTGAACTTGCGGTCATTGCGAGAAGTGAAGTGTGGAGACAAGGGGAAGTCATCACAAAAGATGAAGGTTGAAAAAGAATAAAACAGAATACCCTCACAAGTATATTGGCTTACGAGGGTATTCCGTTTAAAGCAAAGAGTGTTTAGGGCATAGGCTTTATATACTTTTATTGTATAAGGCTTATAACGTTCTTCACCTTTTATATATATTGTAAAATAAGGATAAGAAGAAAATTATGAGACAACGAGTTGAAAAGAAGCTAAACCAGCATTTGATGCTACCGATAAAGCTGTTTATGGGTAGGGAGAAGTCAGGAGGTATCGTTCTGATTCTCAGTGTCGCCTTAGCAATGATATTGGCAAACAGCAATATTGCTGAGAGCTATTTCCATATCTTTGAGCAGAAAGTAGGATTTATCGTCAACGGAGAGCCGTATCTGAATTGTAGTCTGCACCATTGGATTAATGATGGCTTAATGGCTATGTTCTTCTTTGTGGTCGGCTTAGAGTTGAAAAGAGAGTTTATCGGAGGCGAACTGGCTGACATCAGAAACACCATTCTACCTATCGGAGCAGCAATAGGCGGTATGATTGTACCTGCCTTGATATTTTTAAGTCTGAACATAGGTACCCCACAAACGATGGGATGGGGTATACCGATGGCAACTGACATTGCTTTTGCCTTAGGAGTAGTATATCTTTTGGTCGATAAAGTACCTGTATCGGCAAAGGTTTTCCTTACAACGCTTGCCATAGTAGACGACCTTGGGGCTGTGCTTGTCATCGCCTTCTTCTACACTTCCGAACTCTCTATTGCGAGTTTGCTCTTTGGTTTGTGCTTTCTTGCAGTGATGTTTATAGGAAACAGACTCGGTATCAAGAGCCTATTCTTCTATGCCGTACTCGGTATCGGTGGTGTATGGGTAACCTTCTTGCTGTCAGGAATCCACGCAACGATTGCTGCCGTACTCGCCGCCTTCATGATTCCAGCCGATGCAAAGATTAATGAGTCGGTCTATCTCAAGCGTATGAAGAAACTGACAAGACGTTTCGAGAAAGAGGTACCTAACGAGGTGAGAACCTTGGAGGAGGGACAGGTGGACGTGCTGACACATATACAGCACGACACCGAGATTGCAATACCTTTGCTGCAACAGCTTGAACATAAGATGTCACCTATCGTTACCTTCTTGATCATGCCTATCTTTGCAATTGCCAATGCTGGTATCAGCTTCACGGATTTAAGTCTATCTGACATCTTCTCTACCCACGTAGCACTCGGAGTGACATTGGGTCTGCTCTTAGGAAAACCGATTGGTATTATCGGAGCAACTTTCTTAATGGTAAAAATGCGTTGGGCAACCCTTCCAAGTGCCATCACTCGTCGCACACTGCTGGGCTTAGGTATGCTTGCCTCTATCGGCTTCACCATGTCAATGTTCATCTCTACCCTCGCCTTCACCGACGAGCTATTGATGACACAAGCAAAGTTGGGTATCTTCCTCGCCTCCATCTTAGGCGGAATAGGTGGGTATGTGCTGCTGAATAAGAAAAGTAAGTAAAAACAAGCAAACAAGCAGCCCCACCCCCACCCCCTCCCTACGGGGGAGGAGCCAGTTGGTTGGCTGATTGGTTGTTTGCTTTTACTCCTCCATCAACTTTCTATATCTACCCTTCTTAATCTCCTCATTGCCCAATCGGCGTGCTTTGTTGATCTCGTAATCGGAGAAACCGCCTTCGAAGAATACGACCTCGCCATTGCCTTCGAAAGCAAGGATGTGCGTACAAATACGATCGAGGAACCATCTGTCGTGGCTGATGACTACTGCACAACCTGCGAAAGCCTCTAAGCCTTCCTCAAGCGCACGTAGCGTATTCACGTCGATGTCGTTAGTTGGCTCATCGAGGAGTAACACATTGCCTTCCTGCTTGAGTGCTAATGCCAGTTGCAAGCGGTTGCGCTCACCACCAGAGAGTACTGAACAAAGCTTGCTCTGGTCGGTTCCTGAGAAGTTGAAACGTGAGAGATAAGCACGTGAATTGATGTCACGTCCACCCATACGAATCGTCTCGTTGCCTTGCGAAACTACGTCATAAACGGTCTTGTTAGGGTCTATGTCCTTGTGTTGCTGGTCTACATAAGCCAACTTAACAGTCTCACCCACCTCGAACGTACCGCCATCTACCTGCTCAAGTCCCATGATGAGGCGGAAGAGGGTGGTCTTTCCTGCACCATTAGGGCCGATGACACCAACGATACCATTGGGTGGCAACATGAAGTTAAGGTCGTTGAATAGCACCTTATCGCCAAACGCCTTCTTCACGTGCTGCGCCTCAATCACCTTATTACCGAGGCGTGGACCGTTCGGGATAAATATCTCTAACTTCTCTTCACGCTGCTTCTGTTCCTCGTTGAGCATTTGTTCGTATGAGTTCAAACGAGCCTTACCTTTTGCCTGTCGAGCCTTTGGTGCCATGCGAACCCACTCCAGTTCTCGCTCGAGAGTCTTACGTCTCTTCGATGCAGACTTCTCTTCCTGTTCCATGCGTTTGGTCTTTTGATCGAGCCACGAAGAGTAGTTTCCCTTCCAAGGAATCCCTTCCCCGCGGTCGAGTTCGAGTATCCATTCGCTCACATCATCTAGGAAGTAACGGTCGTGAGTGACGGCAATAACGGTGCCTTCATACTGCTGTAAGTGCTGTTCCAACCAGTCGATACTCTCTGCATCGAGGTGGTTGGTAGGCTCATCAAGCAGTAGAACGTCGGGCTTCTGTAGGAGTAATCGGCACAAGGCAACGCGTCTGCGCTCACCACCAGACAGATTCGTCACAGGCAAATCGCCCTTAGGACAGCGCAAGGCATCCATCGCCCGTTCCAGTCGGGAGTCGATGTTCCATGCGTCAGTAGCGTCGATGATGTCTTGAAGTTCAGCCTGTCTCTGCATGAGTTTATCCATCTTGTCGGCATCAGAGTAATACTCCTCCAAGCCGAACTTCACGTTGATATCGTCATACTCTTTGAGTGCGTCATAGATTTGTTGCACTCCCTCCATGACGTTCTCTTTGACGGTTTTACTCTCATCGAGCGGTGGATCCTGTGGTAGATAGCCCACCGAATAACCCGGACTCCACACAACTTCGCCCTGCGTAGGCTCTACGAGCCCTGCAATAATCTTCATTAAGGTGGACTTACCCGCACCATTAAGACCAATGATACCTATCTTTGCGCCGTAGAAGAACGATAGATAAATGTTCTTCAGGATTTGTTTTTGGTTCTGTGGGATGATCTTTGACACGCCCACCATTGAGAAGATAATCTTCTTGTCGTCAACTGTTGCCATTGAATGTACTGTTTTGTTTGGTGGACAAAGATAGCTAAAATAATCCGTATTGACAAATCAATAGCATTGCAGAAGGGCGTCTGCTCGAAATGAAGAGAGCCTTTCCTTCCTGCGAGAAGAGCCTCTCTTCGGGTGGAAGAGAGGCTCTCTTGAAATGGAGGGAACGCTCTATTGAATGCTTGTTTGTGTATGCTTTGTATATAAAGGTATTCTTTTCCTCTGTTTGTAAGGTGTTTATGACCGTGCAAATAATAAGAAGAATATTTAGTCAAGGTGCTCATTACACCAAGTTATGAGCGATGTTACTAATGGGAACAACTCTTTACCTGTTGTAGAGAGTACATATTTACCAGCCTTCTCAGTGATAATCTCGTCCTGTATTAATACCTGCAAGGAATTGGCGAGTTCGCTCTCAGGAACATCCCTTAGTAGTGTGTTGTATCCTTTCGAACCACTTGCACCGAGTAACTGGATAATCCACAGCGTGTCCGGTCGGCATATCCTAGCAAGGACATTACGTATCGGACACGTTGGAAATAAGGGGTCGGTTACCATTTAAGTGGCTCATTTAAGATATTGCCATCACTAGCGGGAGAATCACTCTCAACGAAGCTGTTTGCCTTATATTGTATGCAAAGCATGAGCAACTCGCCCTTACCTGTATTCTTCAATGCGCGTTTGCCTTCTGGAGCAACACGTATGATACTACCTTCAGAGACTGGGAATATATCGCCATCTACCTGATATTCGCCCTCACCTTTTAGTATGAAGTAAAGTTCCTCGTGCGTTTTATGTGTGTGCAAGAAGCCACTGTCTTGTCCTGGAACAAGTGTTTGGAATGATAACTCACTACCTGTTGCGTGTAAAGCCTGCCCTGCGAACACCTTACCGAGTATCTCAATCTCGCCCAGAGGGAGCACATAATCTTTGATCTCGTTGAGCTTTCCAACTGTTACTGCTGTGTAGTTCTTACCATCCTTAATTGTTTCAATCGTCTTCATAATGCTTTATTTGTTTAATTGTTATTATTTTGTTTTGACGATGCAAAGGTATAGTCTTTCATAGAATCGCACAAGTAGGCACGCAAAGGTCAGCCAGTTACCTCGAAGTAAGTAATGCGGTAAGTAGAGAGATTGCCGTTTCTTTGTTTTACATAGTTTAACTATAAAGTAAAAGGGAACGTTGACTTTAATGGTTACTTTTGTATAGTAATAAGACACATAGACGTTATTAGAAATGAATAGAAGTGATATTAGAGATGCTCTTTACCCTAATTGTCCTATCCGAAATGTGCTCTCTAGGGTAGGAGATAAGTGGTCAATGCTGGTGCTCTTCACCCTTGAGTCGAACGATAACCAACGCTTTAAAGAGTTGCAAAGGAATATCCCTGACATCTCTCAAAAGATGTTGACAGCAACGCTAAAGATGCTTGAGGCTGATGGACTCATTCGTCGTGAAGTCTTTCCAGAGGTACCACCTCGTGTGGAGTATTCGCTTACGAAGAAGGGAAAGAGTCTGTTGCCTCTGATTGATAATCTACTCTCGTGGGCAAGTGAGAATATGGAGGATATCATCGAGTCGAGGCGGAAGTTCTTGTTGAAATAAGTTTTCCACTATTATATAAAGGTATATAAACGAAAAGACTCCACCCATGGTGCGGTACTTATCCGACCATGAGTGGAGTCTTTTGTGATGTGTGTCTTATAGGTTATCAGGTATCTGCTTCTTCGGAGTAATCCCCAGCGTCTTCATCCCTTCGAGGCGTCTAATGATATTACCTTTGCCTTCGTTGAGTTGTCCCTTAGCCTTGTTGAAGTCTGATTGGAGCTTCTCAATACTCGTTCCAATCTTTACGAAGGTCTCACCGAAGGTCACGAACTTATCGTATAGATCGTTCGACTGGCGGAGAATCTCATCTACATTCTTATTCAATCGATAGTTCTGCCACATCGTGCGGGTCAGTTGCAATGCCATGAGGAGATTGCTCGGACTGAGTACGATGATATGCTTTCTGTAGGCGTATTGTAGGATAGAAGGGTCGGTCTTGAGGGCTGCGGAATAGCCACTCTCGTAGGGGATGAACATCAATACATAGCCGATACAACCGGGGACAATCTTCTCGTAGCCTTTAGCCGACAGCTCGTCGATGTGCTTCCTTACGGAGTTTACATGCTCTTTCAGCAATCGCTCCTGCTCTTCAGGGTCTGTTTCCTTTATTGCCGATTGGTAAGCTGTGAGCGAAACCTTCGAGTCGACGACTGCTCTCTCCTTATTCGGCAACTCGATAACAGCGTCTGGTCGGAAGTTATTACCCTCCTCGTCCTTGTAATTCTCTTGTAGGAAGAACTGCTGATCCTTAATAAGTCCGCAGTCTTCTAAGGTCTTTTCGAGAATCATCTCACCCCAGTCACCTTGCATCTTCGAGTCCCCCTTGAGTGCTTTCGTTAGTGAGGCGGCATCATTTCCAATGCGTTCTGTCTGCTCGCGAAGCTCCTTCACCGTTCGTTCTTGGTCTTCACGCATCGCCTTAATGGTCATTTCTTGCTCGGCATGAAGTCTCTTCATCGCCTCTTCGAAGGTTGTTTTGATCTCTGTTTTGTTAGCTGCTGTCTCCTTACTATTGTTTGTCACTGTCTGATTGAAAGCCTCCAAGCGGTCTTTCAAAGGCGTGAGTAAAGCCTCGAGACGCTCTTTATCAGCTGTATTCATCTTCTCTCGACTTTCTGAAAGCATCTGAGCCGCCATGTTACGCACCTCCTCTTGCAGCAACTTGTTCTTAGCCTCCGCCTGTTTCTGTAGTTCGTTACGTAATTCCTCATTATGTTTGCGCTCTGCTTCCAGGCGTTGGGTGTAGCTGTTCTTGACCTCTTCTAATTGTCGGTCAGCCGCCTCTTTCGTTGCAGTCACCTGTTGTGTCGCATTCTCTTTAGCGATAGCAAGGCGATCCTCTATGCTCTTCTGTTCCGCTTCCAGCTGACTGCGGAGTGCTGCCAGTTGCTCATTTGCTTTGCTCACATCCTGTGTCATCTTGCCTTTTAGCCACAAGAACGAGATGACGAAACCGATGATAAGTCCCAGAATTAAGTATATTATCTCCATAAATCTTATAGTTGTTTATTTGTTACTAAGTTCATTTTCAACACTGAATACACAGATGAAAGGAAGTCATGGAGACTCCTTTTATCTGTGTATTCAGTGTTGAAAATGAGCAAATAGGGATGAGTTTGATAGATTATATCCCCTCTTCAAGAGAAGAAGAGGGGATGAATAGCACTTGTTAGTCTTGGAAGTAAACCCGCTTCACACGGTTACTAATGGTGGTGAGAACCTCGTATGGAATCGTTTCTAATACATCACTAAGGACTGTAACAGGTAGGTGGTCACCGAAAATCTCAACGCTATCGCCCTCCTTACAATCGATACCTGTAACGTCAATCATCGCTACGTCCATGCAAATATTGCCTACATACTCAGCCTTCTGACCATTTACCAAGCAATAACAATGGCGATTCCCAAGGTGGCGATTGAGCCCATCTGCATAGCCAATAGGTATTGCTGCGATGACACTATCATGGTCGATTGTACCCTTACGAGAGTATCCTACCGTGTCACCAGCAGGCACATGGCGGAGCTGAAGGATGGTAGTTTTGAGCGTAGAAACATTGTTGATAATCTTATTGGTGCGTGGATTGATACCATAAAGACCCAATCCTAGCCTACACATATCTAGTTGACGTGCTGGGAAGTGTTCGATACCTGATGAGTTATCCATGTGTCGGATAATCTTGTGTTTGAATGCTGCTTGCAGCTTCTTACTACCCTCGTCGAATAAAGCAAACTGCTTGGCAGAGAACTCATCGAAGCTATCTGCATCAGAGCCAACGAAGTGAGAGAAGACAGAACGTGGTATGATTGCATTCTGATGTTTAAGTCTATCAATCAATTCATTCATGTCTTTCTGTGGATCAAAGCCCAATCTGTGCATACCAGTATCGAGTTTGATATGAACAGGGAAGCCTGTTATGCCTTCCTTTTGAGCGGCTTTGACGAGTGTATCAAGGAGTCGGAAACTGTAAACTTCAGGCTCAAGATCATAATCAAAGAGCGTCTTGAAAGATGACATCTCTGGGTTCATAATCATGATGTTACTTGTAATACCATTCTTACGGAGTGTTACCCCCTCATCAGCCACAGCCACAGCAAGGTAATCGACACGATGATCTTGTAACGTCTTAGCAATCTCTACGGCTCCAGCTCCATAAGCATCAGCCTTGATCATACACACTAGTTTGGTCTCAGCCTTCATAAAGGAACGGTACCAGTTGAGGTTATCTACCACCGCATTGAGGTTTACCTCCAATACAGTCTCATGTACTTTCTTTACCAATAGTTCGGTGAGATGGTCAAAACCAAACTGTCTTGCACCCTTTAAAAGGATCACTTCATCGTGCAAGTTAGCAAATACCTCGCTATGAATGAAGGCATTGATAGTAGCAAAGAAATGCTTTTCTCCTAAATGCTTAAAGGCATTGCGCTCTGCTAAAAGCCCTTCGCCAATACCGATGAACTTATTAACTCCACGCTTCTCACATAGGAATGCCACCTTATTATATAGTTCCTTATCCTCCTCACCACTCTGAAGTATATCACTCAATATCAGTGTTCTCTTGCGTCCCTTATGGTCAGGACGACGATTCATGAAGTCGAGTGCAATGTCAAGTGAGTTATAATCAGAGTTGTAAGAATCGTTGATAAGCGTGCAACCATGCTGTCCCTCTTTCACTTCCAATCGCATAGCAACAGGTTCCAATTGTGCCATTCGCTCTGCAAGAGCAGCCTGCGTCACACCTAAATGTAGTGCAACAACAGCACAAGTGATAGAGTTCTCCACACTTGCATCATCGATAAATGGGAGCTTATATTGGGCTTCTTTCCCACCTTTCCATGTGTAAGTAACGGTAGTCTCAATGTCCTTCTTCTCAATAGACTTTATATAGAATGCTGCGTCCGTATGCTTTATTGACCAACTAAGTTGCTCACCTTGGTAGTTATATTGAGCCAAGCAATGTGTCAGAATATCGTCATCCATGGAATAGACAATCGCTTGCGTGTCATGGAAAAGACATAATTTCTCCATACATTTAGCCTCTATGGAAGGGAAGTTCTCTTGGTGAGCTGTACCCAAACTAGTGAATACGCCGATGGTAGGTTGTATGATGTCACGCAGTGCCATCATCTCTCCTGGCTTACTGATACCCGCTTCGAACACACCTACTTGGGTGTTTTCATTGAGTAACCAAACCGACAAAGGAACACCAATCTGAGAGTTATAACTTCTTGGCGAACGCGTTACCACCATTTGAGGAGATAGTAGTTGATAAAGCCACTCCTTAACCATTGTCTTGCCATTAGAGCCTGTTATGCCCACAATCGGTATGAGGAACTCATCGCGATGACGCTCTGCTAAACGCTGCAAAGCCTCTAGGCTGCCCACAACCTTTAGGAAGTTTGAACCCGAGTAGAGCGTTTCCCAGTTATCTGGAACTACTTCTACTACGAAGTTCCTAACGCCCCTTGCATATAGTTCTGGTATATAGTTATGACCATCATTGCGCTCTGTTTTGAGTGCAAAGAATAATGTTTCTTCGGGGAAACATAGTGATCGACTGTCGGTAAGAACAAAGCTGATATTAGCATCAGTATCACCATAACGGCGTGCACCAATGAGCGTCGTTACTTTCTCAATAGTATAATTCATTACTATCCTAATTGTTTTAATCTCATGCAAAGATAATCAAAACTATCAATACAACATCTTATCTAAGCCGTTTTTTCTTACTTATTGATAAAGAATCTACCGATGGGAGCAATCTGGGCAGATTCCTTTAATCATATAGTTAACGGCTGTCTGCCTATAGCCAACAGGTAAATTAACTTGCGGAACGGGTATTTCATTGAGGCAGAAGGTACGATGGCAGTGTTCACAATAGAAGTGTACATGTATGTCTTCGTCCTCTTCTTCACTGTGACTATGGCATAGTTCGTAACGCACAATATCGTTACCATCCTCCATTTGATGTACTAGATGGTGGCTTTTAAAGAGTGATAATGTGCGGAAGATACTCGACTTATCCATCGTGAGGAGCATTGTTTCCAACTCTTTCATAGATATGGGATAATCTAGCGTGGACATTATCTTTGCTATCAATATTCGGTTTGCTGTTAGTTTAATACCATGTTGCTCCAGTAAACCTTCTATCTGTTTTTCATTCATTTTAGCTTTGTTTCAGTTATTACTCGTCTAGTTCTAAGTCAGGATATAGCTGCTTTAACCATTGAATCTTCTCTTTGGTCTTCTGCATAAAGAGCCGATAAGCCTCCGAATCGGGATTGAATGGGCGATGTCCTAACGCCTCCTTAATAGGACGCCAAGCCTCCAGGAACTTCTTAGCTTCCGATGAGAAGCAAGTCTCAACGAGCCGTTCCCAGATGTATTCAACGGCTTGTTCGTTAGGATGTAACATATCCGCTTTATAGAAGCGATAGTCTCTCAGCTCATCATTCACTATCTCGTAAGCAGGGAAATAATAGACCGCCTCGCCTTCTTCTTGTGCTAGTTTATCAGCTGCCAAAAGTAATGTTGCCTTTGACAACTGGCTCCCGTGAAAGCCATATTTTGCATATCTTATCGGACTAACAGTCACTATCACCTTCACATTTGGGTTTTGTTTCCTTAATAAATGGATGGCTTCACGTAGGGCATTAGCCGATTCGTCAATCGTTAACTCCTGTTCGTTGAAAAGGTTTTGAGGGCGTTTTTGACAATTATCCACGATCTCTCCCGTAGCTTTCTCTATGTAGACATGGTTCGTCCCAAGCGTGAATACCACGATATCAAACACCTGATTGGATAGTTTCTGTACCGTGTGAAGGATGGAAACAGGGTTGTACATCACCCCAAAAGGGTTGACTATTGTGCGAAACTTCTCCTCTTTGAATCGCTTCCCGATGTTATCTGCAAAGCAAGAACCCACAAAGAGGACTCTTTCGCAGGGCTTGAACGAGAAGTTCGGAATAGGGATGTCAATAGTAGTTCGGAATATCATAAAGGTAAGATAACTTATTCTTTGTATTGAAGAGGGCGTTTCCTTGCTATGAAGGAAGCCTCTCTTTGATGGGAAGAAACGCCCTCTTTAATATAAGGAAGGCGTCTCCTTAGAGGAACCCCTGCTGTCTTAGTGCTTCAAGCAAGCCCACAGACATAGCCTCGTTATCCTTCTTTGTATAACGAATATCGGTATATACCTGTGCAAGTGTTTCTTTTTTGTTCAGTTCAACGAAGTCCTTATTCTCTTTCAAGTTCTCCTTTTGCATGTAAAACTCGTCTATTCTCTCGGGTGTATAATCGTTGTAAGTCTCATTGTGAATAATACTTTTCAATGGCAAACGATCGGTCTGCTTGGGTGTTTCAGCAGCCCATCCCAAGGTGATAGTAGCAACAGGCATTACCAAACGAGGCAACTCGAGTGCTTCAATTAACGCTTTTGGACTATAGATCGTAGTACCCAGGAAGCAGGTTCCCAAGCCCCTTTCTTCAGCGAGATTACAGAAAGTTTGGCAATAAAGAAGGGCATCTGTCGCCGCATTTAGGAATGATAAGAAGTTATCATAACCAGGTGTTCCCTTTCTTTGTGTTGCCCATGAGGTTGTTCGACGATAGTCCGCACAGAAGGTAAGAACGACTGGTGCCTCTGTAACCATTGGTTGATTGAAGTGTGCCGGAGCGATCTTCTTCTTTATTTCCAGGCTTCGGGTGATAACGACCGAATAGAGTTGCAGGTTGCCCATAGTTGGTGTTCTCTCTGCAACCGATAGGAGTTCTCTTAACAAGTCATCCGATACATCCTCTTGAGAATATCGTCTTATAGTTCTTCTTGAATTGATAGTTTCCATTGCTAATAACTTTGTTTCGACAAAGTTAAGCAAATGTTTTAGAATTAAGAAAACAATTCGTAACTTCGCAGTCGTTAATTTTCTAAAAACGACAATGGTGATCAATCAAACTTACTCATTCGATGAGGCCTACCAGACTTCACTGGCTTACTTTAATGGAGATGAGCTTGCCGCTCGTGTCTGGGTGAACAAGTATGCAATGAAGGATAGCTTTGGTAATATTTATGAGAAGTCTCCAGAGCAGATGCACAGACGTATAGCAAAGGAGATAGCTCGTGTTGAGAATAAGTATAAGAATCCCTTAACAGAAGAAGAGATATTCAATCTTTTGGATCATTTCCGGTACATTATTCCAGCTGGAAGTCCGATGACTGGAATCGGTAATGACCATCAGATAGCATCGTTATCCAACTGTTTTGTGATTGGATTAGATGGTGATGCCGATTCTTATGGGGCTATCATGCGTATAGACGAAGAGCAGGTTCAACTGATGAAACGCCGTGGAGGCGTTGGTCATGACCTAAGTCACATTCGTCCAAAGGGCTCACCTGTTCATAACTCTGCCCTTACCTCTACTGGACTTGTCCCTTTCATGGAACGCTACTCCAATAGTACAAGGGAGGTTGCACAGGATGGTCGTCGTGGTGCATTGATGCTCTCTGTGAGTATTAAACACCCAGACTCTGAGGCGTTCATAGACGCTAAAATGGAGGAAGGGAAGGTCACTGGGGCTAATGTGTCAGTGAAGATTACAGATGAGTTCATGCAGGCTGCTGTTGATGACAAGCCTTATGTACAGCAGTTTCCAATAGATTCTACAGAACCAAAGTTTACCAATGAGGTATCAGCAAAGGCTCTTTGGGAGAAGATAGTACATAATGCTTGGAAGAGCGCAGAGCCTGGCGTGCTCTTTTGGGATACCATTATTCGTGAGAGCATACCTGATTGTTATGCAGACTTAGGTTTCCGCACGGTCTCAACTAACCCTTGTGGTGAGATTCCTTTGTGCCCTTATGATAGCTGTCGATTGCTCTCGTTGAATCTATACTCTTATGTTATAGATCCGTTCACAGACCATGCTCGCTTCGACTTCGATCTCTTTAGCAAGCATGCACAGCTAGCACAACGTATTATGGATGATATCGTTGATTTAGAGATGGAGAAGATTGATCTTATCATGGCAAAGGTTAAGAGCGATCCACAAGCTGATGAAGTGAAGGAAGCCGAGTACCATCTTTGGGAGAAGATAAAGGATAAGAGCGGTAAAGGTCGTCGAACGGGAGTGGGCATAACAGCCGAAGGAGATATGATAGCTGCAATGGGGTTACGTTATGGAACACAGACTGCTACCGATTTTGCAGTCGATGTTCATCGTGCGTTGGCGTTGAATGCTTATCGCTCTTCCGTTCGAATGGCAGAGGAGCGTGGAGCCTTTGCTATCTATGATGCAAAGCGTGAGGAGCATAACCCCTTCATACTCCGCTTGAAGGAAGCTGATGCACAACTTTATGAGGAGATGATACGTTACGGGCGTCGCAATATAGCCTGTTTAACGATTGCTCCAACCGGTACTACGTCCTTAATGACACAAACTACTTCGGGTATAGAACCCGTCTTTATGCCTGTGTATAAGCGTCGCCGAAAGGTGAACCCAAATGATGCTGATGTGCATGTAGACTTTGTTGATGAGGTTGGAGACTCCTTCGAAGAGTACATCGTGTACCATCGTAAGTTCCTAACTTGGATGGAAGCGAATGGTATTGATACTCAAAAGAAGTACAGCCAAGAAGAGATTGACGAGTTGGTAAAGCGTTCACCTTATTATAAAGCTACAGCCAACGATGTTGATTGGCTGATGAAAGTACGTATGCAGGGTGCCATTCAGAAGTGGGTTGACCACTCGATTTCAGTGACAGTGAACCTCCCTAACAGCGTTGATGAGGCTCTTGTCAATAAGTTATACGTTGAGGCTTGGCGTAGCGGATGCAAAGGTTGCACCATATATCGTGATGGTAGCAGGTCCGGAGTGATGATATCTGTTTCTAAGAAAGATAAGAAGAAAGAGAATAACTCTGCCGAAGAAGAGAAGGAGAAAGATTTAACTTCTGCTGAAGAACATCACGAACATGTATGTAGCCGACCACAGGTAATGGAGGTTAGACCTAAGGAACTCGAGTGTGATGTGGTACGTTTTCAGAATAACAAGGAGAAGTGGGTTGCCTTTGTTGGGCTGTTGGATGGTTATCCTTATGAGATATTTACGGGGCTTCAAGACGATGAGGAAGGTATTGCCTTACCAAAGAGTGTTACCAAGGGAAAGATCATCAAGCAGACAGCAGAGGATGGTAGTCATCGTTACGACTTCCAGTTTGAGAATAAGCGAGGCTATAAGACAACTGTTGAAGGGCTGTCGGAGAAGTTCAATCCAGAGTATTGGAACTATGCAAAGCTCATCTCTGGTGTGCTTCGTTACCGTATGCCGATAGACCATGTCATAAAGCTTGTAGGCTCATTGCAGCTTAAGAACGAGAGTATTAACACTTGGAAGAATGGTGTAGAACGTGCTTTGAAAAAATATGTAACCGATGGTACGAAGGCATCAGGGCTCTGTTGTCCAGTTTGTGGACAGGAGACTCTTGTTTACCAAGAGGGATGCTTGATTTGTACTAATTGTGGTGCTTCTCGTTGTGGGTAATTTTATGGGGTGTATTAGGTGCTTATAGGGCACTTAATACACTTTCTTTGTATCTTTAAAACTAATGTTTAATAATGGAATTAACGTCTACTTATATTCTTTTACAGGGTCTTCAATATCATGCTTTTATAGGAGTTGGGGAACAAGAACAGGTTGTTGGCAATGATTATGTGCTTGATCTTCGATTGGGTTACCCCTTTGCTGCAGCCATGAAGAGTGATGATATTGATGATACATTAAATTATGCAGATGTCTTCAATATAGTTTCCGATGTTATGAAGCAACCCTCGAAACTATTGGAAGCAGCAGCTGGAAAAATAGTAAATGAGTTGTTGGCACGATACATACAGCTTGAGAGTATTGACTTGAAATTGGTGAAGAAGAATCCACCAATGAGCGCAGATTGTCATAGTGCAGGCATTGAATTACACTTAATAAATGATAAAACCAAGGTTTAGAACTAAGGTTTCCAAATGAAAAACCGTATCTTTGTCCCCTAAATAATTAAGTATGTTTAAGAAAATAACGCTTTTCATTGTTTTCTTTGTATTGTTTGTGGCTACTTCATGGGCTGCAAATGGGCGCTTCACACTTGTTATTGATGCTGGTCATGGAGGTCATGACGCTGGTGCTTTAGGTGCTATTTCTAAAGAGAAAGACATTAATTTGAATGTAGCATTAGCCTTTGGACGTTATGTGGAGCAAAACTTACCCGACGTGCAAGTGATTTATACGCGCAAGACGGATGTATTTATCCCACTGCATCAGCGTGCTGATATAGCTAATAAGGCTAAAGCTGACCTTTTTATATCGGTACACACAAATTCAGTAGTGCCTGGTCATTATGCTAAAGGATTTCAAGTTTATACTCTAGGTATGCACCGTGCGAAGGATAACCTTGATGTTGCGATGCGCGAGAACTCGGTTATTTCGATGGAGAAAGGCTACCAACAGACTTATCAAGGCTTTGATCCGAAATCTTCCGAAAGCTATATTATGTTTGAGTTCATGCAGAATTCAAACATGGAAAAGAGTGTAGAGCTGGCTAGGTTAATACAACGTTCGGTATGTTCTAGTGCTAATCGCATTGATAAAGGTGTACATCAAGCAGGTTTCTTGGTGTTGCGTGAGAGTTATATGCCTAGTTGTCTGATAGAATTAGGCTTTATTACTGCAGCAGATGAGGAGGAATTCTTAAATAGTCCAGATGGTATTGACGCCATGGCAAAGGGGATTTACAATGCCTTTGTCAAGTATAAGAATATGTACGACACGCATATCGTTGTACCATATAAGTCTGCAGATAATAGGAGAATTAGTGTTACTAGAGTTATTCCGGCACCTCCAACAGGTCAAATGAATCTAGTTACCCCTTCTACAAAGCCCCAGCAAACAAAGAAGTCTATTGCTAAAAAGGCGATAAAAGAGACTCCTAAAAAAGAAGCAACGCCTGTTCCAACAAAGGGAACAACTACTGATGGGAAAAAAGACAATAAGGCTAGTGTATCTGTAAATGCACCGATTTTTAAAGTACAGGTTATCGCTTCAAATCGTCAGTTGCGTTCTGGTTGCGAACAATTCAAAGGACATAAGGATATAGAATGTGTACAAGAAGGCTCGTTCTATAAGTATACAATAGGTAGCAGTACTAACTATAATGAGATTGCACGGCTTCGAGAAAAATTGAAAAAAGACTTTCCTCAGGCATTTGTTATTGCTTATAAAGGGGGAAATCGCATGGATACGAACGAGGCTATTAATGAGTTTTTAAAGAATAAAAAGAATAAGTAAAGGAAGTAATATGGGTAAGTTTTTCACGCCACAAGTAAAGATAGCACTTGTCGCAATACTAGGTGTTATTGTTTTGTTCTTCGGTATGCAGTTTCTGAAGGGATTATCTATTTTCTCGACAGATACACACTATCAAATGCGATTCAGTAATGTAAGTGGTCTCTCAACGTCTACTCCTGTATATGCAAATGGTTTTAAGGTTGGAACAGTAAAGAGCATAGAATATGATTATGCAAAGCCTGGTGAACCAATTATGGTAGGAGTAGATATTGATAAAAGCATGAACATTCCAGAGGGTACAAAGGCTGATATTATCAGTGATGTCATGGGGAATGTGAAGGTTGACTTAGTACTTGGGACAAGTAACAAGACACTTGCCTCAAATGGAATTATTGATGGTCGTATTAATGACGGAGCATTGGGTCGAATGAAGGATATGGTCCCTTCTATTCAAAAGATGCTACCAAAGTTGGATAGCATACTTGTTAGTGTCAATTCTCTCTTGGCTGATCCAGCTGTGAGAAGCTCCATTCATAATGTCAATCAAATTACAGCTAATCTTACTACCTCTACACGTGAAGTAAACCAGTTACTTGCTCAGATGAATCATTCACTACCAATATTGACTTCTAAAGCAGGTAGAGTAATGGATGGCGTTAATGGTTTAATGGCAAATGCAAATGGCGGAATTACAGAAGCACGTGGTGCGATTCGTGGTGCTAATGGTATGATTGCAACATTAAACAATAAGGTTGATGGTATTGATGTGCAGGGTACAATGGCGAAAGTCAATACAACCTTAGAGCATATCAACTCTCTTACAGCAAAGCTAAATAGTAATGAGGGAAGTCTAGGATTGTTGATGAACGATGCCTCTCTTTACAATAATTTGAATAGTACAATGCGCAGTGCTGATAGTTTGCTTGTCAACTTAAAGGCTCACCCCAAGCGTTATGTTCACTTCTCGCTATTTGGTAGAAAGGATAAATAATTTAAATATCGTCTAAATTAAAAGATGATTGTTTCACATACTAGAGATGTGTTATAAGGGTCGTGTAAATCAGTCTTTTTAACCATCTCTGGTATTTGTTTCACTCATATTATTAATTTTATTCTTTACTAAACGAAACATCTTGTTTATCAAGTTGTTATAATTGAGCAAATAACTTTGAGTATATGTTGAAGCCTGAAACTCTGTAAAGTACATTGAAATAGCTGTTTATGAGCTTTATAGTACTACATCGTTAATTATGTAGAAATGGGCTTTTTATAAATAAATTACTATCTTTGCAAAAGTAAAAAACTAGGAATGGTCTGTTAACATGCCATTTGTAGAAAGACATAAGTAACGTAGATATCAATATGAACGTCAATCCTAAACAACTTTGGGATCAGTGTCTCCAGCTTATAAAGGAGAATGTGACTGAGCAACAGTATGATACTTGGTTTCGTCCGATAGTACTTCAATCCTATCAGCCGGCTAGTAAAACTTTGTTGGTTCAGGTGCCTAGTCAGTTCGTATATGAATATTTGGAAGAGCATTACGTTCCTTTGTTACGTAAGACTCTTATACGTGTTTTTGGTCAAGGTGTTCAATTGAGTTATCGTGTGATGGTTGATCAGGAACATCATTTGTCACAAGATTTACAACCGGAGGCAGTAGAGGATATTTCTTCGCAAAGACCAACTGCTCGTGGCAACCAAAGTCCTACGATTCTGGATGCAGTGCCTCAAGACCTTGATTCGCAACTTGACCCACATAAGTCCTTCACTAACTATGTTGAGGGAGATAGTAATAAATTGCCTCGTTCAATAGGACTTTCTATTGCAGAACATCCTAGTACGACACAATTCAATCCAATGTTTATTTATGGTCCTTCAGGCTGTGGTAAGACTCATCTTGTCAATGCTATTGGATTGAAAGTCAAACAGCTTTATCCTGAAAAGCGTGTATTATATGTTTCTGCGCGCCTTTTCCAGGTACAATACACAGATTCTGTTAGACAGAACACCACCAATGATTTCATCAATTTCTATCAAACGATTGATATCTTAATAGTCGATGATATACAAGAGTGGATTACTGCTACCAAGACACAAGACACTTTCTTCCACATCTTTAATCATCTTTTCCGCAACGGAAAACGTATTATCTTAGCCAGTGATCGCCCTCCTGTAGATCTTAAGGGAATGAATGATCGCTTATTGACACGTTTCTCTTGTGGTCTTATTGCAGAGTTGGAAAAGCCTAATGTGCAACTTTGTGTGGATATCTTGCACAATAAGATTAAGCGTGATGGGCTTAGTATTCCTGAAGATGTGATTAAGTTTATTGCTGAAACAGCGAATGGTAGTGTGCGAGACCTGCAAGGTGTTATCAACTCTCTTTTGGCTTACAGCGTTGTTTATAACAGCAATATAGATATGCGACTAGCTGAACGTGTTATAAAACGTGCTGTGAAGATTGATGATGAGCCATTAACCATAGATGATATTTTGGATAAGGTTTGTGCGCATTTCAGTGTTACTACAACGGCTGTCAACTCTCGTTCACGCAAGAAAGATATTGTTATTGCACGACAAGTGAGCATGTATATGGCACAGAAATATACGAAGATGCCTGCAAGTCGTATCGGTAAGTTAGTGGGTAATCGCGACCACAGTACTGTTATCCATAGTTGTTCGAAGATAGAAGACCGGCTGAAGGTTGACAAGGGATTCTATGCAGAAATAGCAAGTATTGAGAACTCATTTAAATTGAAAGCATAAAGTATTTAGTTTATAAGTCAGCTACTTCCCATGGCTGACTTTTTATTATCATTGGTATTTGCTCAATCATTTGTCTACTTAGATTAATCATACTTTTGCATATATGAATTAGTCGCTTCGGAGAATATATAAATCTTAGTTGGAGATATTGGTTAGAGATATAGTAAGCGAAAAGCACACCACCTTTGATGCCTAGAGAGCATAAGAATCCTACTAATAAGCCATATTCTGTGTTTTATATTTTTTGTTTTATCGAACCTTTCTTTTGTGTTTCTTCTTATATTGTACAAAGTTGATATATAAGGTTTTATAAGATTAAGATCTCCCTTCTAATATATGAAATCACTTGTATCAGTTTATATTATCTCTGTAGGTAATTTGTATTTGCTTATTGTCTCACATTTTCTTCGTAATATTGCACTTGTAAAAGGAGAGATATAAACCTAAATCTTCTTAGATAATTTAAAGGAATCAGTTTATAATTATATAATGAGAGAACTCAGGTTGAGTTTGATATTAATAACCTTTTAAATATATGTCTTTATGGGATTAAAAACATTTACCAAATCTATTTTATGTTGTGCCTTATTTGTTATTGGTGCATTGTCTGCAAAAGCTGCTGATCGTTTAGTAATCGTCGGTGATGCTACATGGGGAGGGTGGAATCTTAGTCAGTCTACCGTTATGCAGAAGTCTGATGAGAATGCTGATGTCTTCAAGGCTACCGTTCATTTAGATGCAAATAAGGAGTTTAAGTTCCTTACCGAGCTTGGTTGGGGTAATTTGGAGTATCGTGCCGGTGCAGGTCCTGTTACTTTGCAGTCGGGCGTTGTTGCTCCATTGGTGAGTAGCGAAGATGAGCCTACCGATGGTAAGTTCTTTGTTAGTGAGTCTGCTAACTATGATATCGTATGTAACTTGGCTGAGAAGACAGTCATTGTGACAAAGGCTGCTTATCAAGCAACACCTTTGAAGCATACAGCTTTATGGATGATTGGTAGTGCAACAAAGGGTGGTTGGAGTATCGGTGAAGGTACGATTATGAAGCAAGATGCTTCTAATCCAGCTAAGTTCTCAGCACGTACAGAGTTGAAGGCTGGTGAGTTGAAGTTCGGAACGAATGTTTATGCTGGGTTCGACCAGATGTTCTATCTGCGCGACTTGACCGATGAAGGGAAGATTGTCTTTGGTGGTGATGATAATAAGTGGAACTTCACAGAGGAGGCTACATACGATGTTACCATTGATGTAGCAGCTATGACAGTTTCGTTTACTAAGGTTGATCCAACAGCTATCAATGCTGTAGAGACGACAAGTGAGGCTCCTGCAACCTATTACACCTTAGGTGGCATACAGGTAGAGAAACCTGTAGCAGGTGTGTATGTAAAGCGTCAAGGTGGTAAGGCTGTGAAAGTTGTTGTTAAGTAAGATCTTGCTTCTTTACATTCATTGGGGCTTAAGAGAATTCCTCCTTATTATATAGTCCCCCTTCTGTATGGTGATGTTAGATTGATATCACCATACAGAATAATACTTTAAAAACAGACGATTGTTTTTAGTATTTTCTTTTTTATCTTTGTGTCTTGGTTTTAGTATCGTTCTCTTTCACTCTAAACGTTTGATTTTAATCAAGAAGCTACTAATGCTAGTCGGTCTTACACAATCTTTCTCTCTAGATATTAGTTTATCTCAAAACAAAATACTAACTTTGCAGGCGGATTTAGTGTTCTTTTCTCAGTAAGGTATATTGGGATAACATAAGGTAAACTAAATAACGAATTATAAGGTATAAATTATTATAAGGTATTCTGTAGGAAGTAATATTGCAAAGAACAATAGACTTTACAGGGTAGCTTATGCTCATAAACAAGAGAATTATCAAGAAGAGTTATGTGCGTCCCGTATGTGGAATCGTTAAGACGATGGTAGAAGTGGCTCTACTGGCAGGAAGTGGTAATGGGGTAAGTAAGGGCAACCCAACACATGGTGTAGATGATAACCTTGCTAAGCCAAGCCCCTTTGGTTATGTAGAAGATAATGATGTAAAAGGGACAAAAGGTTGGAATTAAGTAAACTAAAGAAACTAAACATAAGAATGAAGAAACAGAAATTACAATTCCTTTGTGGCGCAATCGCCATGATAGGATTTACAGCCTGTAGCGATACAAACGATGTAGCAGGTGATGTTACACAACAAGAGGGTTATGTCACTACTATTCAGGTAACAGCAGCGGCTGACAAAGCTGCACAAGCTGGAACACGCGCACTCAAACCAAATGCTAATAATCAAATTGAGTCTGAGTGGAAAAGCGGCGATAAGATGTTTATCTATGACATCGCTGATAATGATAATAGTAATGAAGCTAACTATAGCTTAGTGACAATGGCTGCTAGCAGTAACAAACAGAAGGCAGACTTCACAGGTGAGGTTAAAACCTTAAGCCCTATGAAGGCTACGGACAACCTTGCTTTCTTCTATCCTGGTACGGCTGTTGAGGGTGAGAAAACAGTTGAGCAGGTAAATCCGAAAGTTGAAAAAGAAACAGGTACAGGTGGCGTTAATCTACAATATCATACATCAGAGAACCCAAGTACCAATAAGAAGTACGGCATCCGCAGTACTGTCTCTCTTGATATGAAGAAGCAGGATGGTACATTAGCAACTATCGACCAGAAGTTTGATTACAACTGGGGTATAGCTAAGCCTGTAGAAATAAAGAATAACGATGGACAGAAAGTTGCAAAAACAGAGGTGACGCTGAATCGCAAGGTGACTATCTGGGGTATGAAGTTTCTCGCATCGAGTAGCATTGGTCAGATAAAGAATATTGACAGTGTAAAAATCAATGGTCTTCGTTCATATGATGTACTTAATCTTAAGGATGGCAATTTTGTTGGTACGAGTGACGAAAAGGAATATATGATTACCTTAGCCAACAAGGATAAGTCAAAGATTCAGTTGGAAAAAGATTACGTGTGGGTGGCTTTCTTGGCAGAGAATGCCTCAACCAACTTCACTATAACCGTTTATACACAAGATGGTGTTTACACAAAGACTGCTTCAAAGGTGTTTAACACAGGTTATGACTACCGCTCAAACATTACCGTTGAGAAGATTACTCCTCAGCCATATGTTACAGTAAACAATGTCACATGGGCTACAGGTAACTTTATACATTATAAGCAGGGTACAAAGGAATACTGGGGTATTGCGCCTGCACAGTGGTGGATTAGTAACTATGGAGATAATCCATCAGCTGAAAACAGAGCTAATAACAAAGATATCTCAAAGAGTGGATTAGGTTCACAAAACTGGTATATTGATAACCATAATGGACGTTACACTCAGACTTCTGATGACATGGATCTCTTTAGATGGGGAGATATTACAGAAGCTTTGAATTTGAAAAGTGCTGAATACCTCGGTGGAACAGGATTTAGTATGGAAGGAAATTATTATAAGAACAAGCTGTTACCTGGTACTTTGGGTAACAGACCTGTAGACAAAAACCAAGCTGTATATGGTGATATCGTAAGATATCATACCGAAAAAGCAGGACGTAGTTATTATTATCAGTACCCTTCCTTGGCGCAACTCGAAGGCTTGAAGAATAGCGCCACAAAGATACCAGCATTCTGTTATACCGATAAGGGAAATAAGATTTATGGCATTTACTATAGCGATTACATACTGACAGGTCAACATGCTAAGTTCCCTACTGGCAAGAAACTCTGGAAGTATGAAGACGTAACAGGACTTGTTCTTGCTAATCGAGGCTTGTTCTTACCTATTACAGGACGTCGTGACGATGGTATTAACAATAAAAACAACGTAGTTTTCCGCCATGTCGCTGAGGGTAGTAATTTCATGGGCTTCTATTATGCTGATCGTGCAACGGCAGCAAGTACCTGTAAGGGCTTATTCTTTGGTTCTCTTAACTATGGAATAACTGAACCACAGAAACATCAAGCTTGTGCAATCCGTCCAATCTATGTTGGTCCAGCCATTACAGGCACACCACCAGTTACTGATGCAGCCAACTTTGCACCATTTAGCAGAATCATTGATGCTACTGGTCGTAAATACTAAACGGCTAAGAGAATAGATTTTTATTTATTGCTGTCTAGCAATACTTAAATAGCATAAAGTTTATTGCGGGATTACCTTTATTAGGTAGTCCCGCATTATGTTTGGGAACTAAATACTCTAATCTATCAACTTCTTATTCCGTGTGTTCACTTGTCTAGTCTTATATCTCCCTTTCCATTGGTATGTGTAAACCTATCAGTATAATTTACATAAGTTGCAGGATCCAACTTCTTCTAGATAACACATTCGTTTTTGTGTCCCCCTCTCACTCGCATAATATATGCAGCGTACTTGTTTCTAGAAAAAAGGTACTATCGTTTTAAGTAAAAAGTACTATCGTTTTGGCGAAAACGGAGGTACGTTTTACCGAAAATGGAGGTACGTTTTATTAAAAACGGAGGTAGGATTTTTCCTGATTGTATATTATTTCTGTCCAACTTTATACTAATAGTACGGAAAGAGGGTGGTTGTGATAGGGTAGAGGGATTATTGTACAGCAATATTCAATTATAAAAGAAGCCATATCGACATCTCTTAAAAGGATGAAGATATGGCATTTTTGATCTGTAGAAAAAGGATTGTTATACTTTATGTGTTCGGTAGATGAGATAATCACCATCGGCATGGATTGTGAACTCATTTGATAAGGCTTCGTTCAGCGTTCCTTGCCATAGTTCGTTGAATGGATAGATGTCCCATTTGAGCCCGTTGCTGGATAGCTCTTTGCAGGTAGCGTTGAAGATGCTGACTTGCTGTCCAGGAAAAGATTCAAAGCGCATAGTGCCCGATGCTGCTACGAAATAGCCATAGTCGGTTATCATCACTGGGTCGATAGCCAACTGACGATAGTAGTAGAGCATGAGAGATATGTTCCCTAGTGTGTGATCTTCCCGTTTGCCAGTTGCTCCGAGGTAGCAGAAGCGGGGGCGGGTATGGGTGGATGCGTCCATCTTCAGATGCGAACGAGCAAAGAGAGTCGCCTTGGTGAGGTCGTTAAACTCTTGTTCTGATATATGATGATAGATGTGTGCATAGCGTTGTTTCAGTTCTTCAGAGAGTGAGTCGCCATCGCCCACTACTGCCGTTGGCTCTATCTCATATTCAAGTAGCTCCGTGAGTGCGCCATCGCATACTATGAGATTATCCGTAGTGCGTAGGATGCGAAGGGGTAGGACGTGGGTGGGGAAGTCGCCAGCTGCTAGGATGACGGCACAAAAGCCTCCCCCGACCCCTCCGAAAGGAGGGGAGAGCCTAACGGGGTGTTCGTTGGGGATGTGAGGATGTTGTTTGTTCTTGTTATTCTCTTTGTTATTGATAATCATTTGTTGTGTTGCTCTATTTTATTATAGCTCTCTTTCGAGAAACTTTGTATGCATTTTATTTATTACAGTAACTTCTTCTTCAACCTATGAATATATTTTGGAGAACTCTGATGAAACCTTTATTCCGTTAGGCACATCCCCTCCTTTGGAGGGGCTTGGGGAGGCTCCTTTCCTATTCCTTTAAGAGGGGCTTGGGGAGGCTTTTTCGCCACTTATAATATCCTGCCACAGCGATAACGGAATAGAGAGCATATAGCCCTGCGGTGAAAGGAATTCCTTTATATAGGTAGAGTCCTGCCAGTTCGATGTCGACGACAATCCATATCCACCATTGTTCTATGTATTTCTTAGCTAATGCCCACAGTCCGATGAAGCTGAGCGCATTGCCGAAGCTGTCTAATATTGGTACGGTCGAGTTCGTGAACTTGATGAGGATGAAGTAGAGTGCAGCCCAAAGAAGGAGGAAGACAAGCAGTGAAGGGAGTATCAACCGACGAGGATAGCGTGTGATAGGAATCTCCTCCGCCCCTTTCTTCCTTCCGAACTTCCAATACAAGAAGCCATAGATGGCTGCCAATGTATAGTAGATTTGCATTCCAAAGTCCGCATATAGTCCCGCCTCGTAATAGACAACCATATAAATGGCAGGCATGATAATACCCGTCAGCCAAAGCCATATACTCGCTTTGTATTCTTGATAGATGTAAATGAGGCCGACGATGCAGCCCAGCATGTCTAGTGTCATGAGCCTTAAAACTTCAACGCAACACTCCCCATCACATTAAATCCTGCCATTGGGATGAAGCCCAGTTGCGTATAACGGTTCTCGTTAGGATGACCGTCATTGTCGAGGATAGTGCTATATACTCCTCCGCTGGCAGCATAATGGCGATTGAAGATGTTGTTAAGATTCACGCCAAAGATAGCTTCTTTCAAACCGATAAGATGCTTTGCAGGACGGAGAAAGTAGCTGATGTTGACATTCGTCTGCGAATAGCAAGGCAACGAACGGGTTATATTCTCGGTGTTGTCGAGATACTGGCGACTGACGAAGTTTGTATGCCATACAGCCTTAATGCCTTTGTAATGCAAATCGAGGAAGCCATTGAGGATGGCTGATGGAGAGAACGCCAAAGTAGAGTGATTATAATGAATCTTGCGGAAGGAATCATCAAAGTTGACACTTGCCATCTCGTCGAAGTCCTTAATAACATTGCGACTTAACGCAGCGTTACCTTCGACAGTCAACCATGATAACGGACTCCAGCCAGCTTCCAACTCGGCACCCATACGATAGCTGTTCTTGATGTTTGTGGTAAGATTCTCGCCGATGTCACTCTTCTCGCCTGTCTGCACAAACTGATTCGTATAGTCCATATAATAAAGGTTTACGCCAGCATGCCAGTTATTACCTGTGTACTGATAGCCAAGCTCTATATCCATCAATCGTTCTGGCGAAGGTGCTGGGTAACTACCATTGTCGGTAAAGTTATTGCGTTCAGGTTCACGGTTAGCATAGGCAATGGATGCATAAGCCTTGTGCCCATCACGATAGTAACTTACGCCCGCTTTAGGATTGATAAAGTCATAATGCTTATTGATATTCAACAGTTGATTATGGTATCCGTTGGCATCTTTACGGAATCTATCATTTTTGCCATTGGTTCTATATTCCACGCGGCGATACTGAAGGTCGATAAACGTATTCCAGTAGTTGTTAAAGTGGTAATTAGCTTTGAAGAAACCGCTGTAATCGAACTTACGAGCGTCAGAGGAATAATACTTATAATCCTTGCCGTTAGGTCGGAACTTGTTGTCAACCTGTTGGTCTTTGATATAAGTAAGATATCCGAAGTGATCCCCTCGGAACTGTTGAAGATTCAAGCCACCCATCACATCCCAGCTTTCATCTTTATAGTTGAGATTATAGATAACGCCGTAGGTGTGTTGTGACAAACCCTTACGACGCACGAGGTCAGTCTTTGCTATCTGCGTGCCAGTATTATCGGTGAATTGCAAACCAAATTTAGCCAGCTTTGTTTTCCGTTTGAACTCGCTGTAATAACCATAACCATAAGTATAATGTAAGGTTATGTTATGGCTCCAATGCTGTGCAGGATGAATAAGGAAAGAAAGGATGTTGTGATTCTGATAGAAGTTATCGGTAGTCTTCTTCCAAAACGAACCATCACGCATCTTAAATCGTTCCGTTTGATAATTCCCAGCAGCATCTTTGACGAAAGCACCATTATTGTCTGTCTGCAAATACTCGTATAGGGAATTGAATTTGCCTAATCCTCTATCGTAAAGATCCTTGTAAGTTTTAATACCCGTATGTACCCCGAAAGTACCATCCATCAAACTAAGATCGCCGCTACCAGCGACAACTCCATACCAAGCCTGCCCCGTCTTCTCAAAGTTTCCGATGTTCTTGTAGCTAATACGGAAGTTATCCCCTAACCAAGTCAAACCGCCATAGTAAGAACCCGACCGCCCGCTTGTGCCGTGGACATAACCATCGGTGGCTGTCTCGTGATATGCCCCATCAAAGATAAGATGATTGAAGAGCAAACCCGTTGAGAACTTCATTCCTGCGTTGTAAGTGTTATACGAACCGTATGATGCACTGACCTCTGCGCTCGGCGTTCTCATGGGTGAACTCGTCGCCAAAGAAACCGAACCGCCGAAAGCACCATCGCCGTTTGTAGATGTTCCGATACCGCGCTGTATCTGTACGCTTCCCATAAGCGAAGCGTATGAGTTCATGTTTGCCCAGAAAACTGTCTGATCTTCTGGCGAGTTTAAAGCCACACCGTCTAAGGTGATATTAATGCGACTTCCTGCTGCGCCTCGTATGCGCATAGCGGCGGTACCCGTTCCTAATCCGTTCTCACCCCAAGCTAACACGCCCGGCGTTTGAGCTAATAAGAAAGGTAATTCACGTCCCGTTTTAGAGAAAGCCTCAAGTTCTGATTTCTTGATGTTAGCCACTGCATAAGGAGCATTCTTTTGTACTCGAACTCCAGCGACTATTACCTCTTCCAAGTGCTGTTGCTTGAGCGTGTCAGTTACTTCCTGTGCCTTTGTAGTTGCTACACATGTTAATGCAGCAGTGAATAGGATAATTCTTTTCATATCCTTCTAGTGATGATATTAAAATATAAATAAGGGGATTTTTCCCTACGACGGCATTACCCGTATCAGGTCAATGGGTATATTCTCAGCAAGCCCAAACAGGCAAGCACCCCCTAACTTCCGCTTTGAAAGTCGGTGCAAAAGTAATACATTCTTATCAAACAACCAAAGAAAAGGCTGTAAATGCTATTAACTCGTCAACTTGTCTACTCGTCCACTTGTTTACTCTTCAACTCAAACAACTTTAGTCGGCGCGTCCCAATATTATGGATTCTGCCAGCCGCTTCCAATCGTTCCGCAATGCGATAAGCTGTAGAAGCGGAAAGATTGAGATACCGGCGAAGGTCGGCAATGGTAATGACAGACTTTGCGGCGAAAAGTTCCTCAAGTGCTTGGTCGATGTCTTCGGCTGTTGGAATGGAGGCATTGCCGTAATGATGAGTTTCGTTCTCGAATTTGGCAGAAAGGAGCTTATGCGCCATTTCACGATCGGGGCGGAACTTTATCGTTCGCACTTTCGGGTTACGCAATCGATGATTGTGTGTGCGCGGATCCTCGTACACCTCACCTTTCACAGCCAGCGAGAAATAACCGATACCCGGCAGATGGACAGCGTTTCCGTCCAATAGTTGATGGGCTATTTCATCTCCCAGAGCCATAACCGTTGCGAAAACATCCGCTCGTGTAAGAGACATTGCACCTTGTATGTTCTGCCCAATGCGTTCCAATCCAATGGTCTGTCGCTCCATAACGATTGCCCGAAATTCAGCCTTCTCCTTCAGCTTTCCGTAATTCTTTTGTAGTCTGTATTTGATGCTCATAACCTTTTATAATTTTGTTTACTTTTCTTTCCCTTATGTATGTTTTCGCCGTCAGATACGCTTTCTTTTCCATTTGTAAGCATATTCTTTGGCTGTTTGATTCGTATATTTTCGCAGTCGGAAGCGTATTCCGTCATAATTCGATACGTATTCTGTTATAATTTAATCCGTATTCTATCATCATTTAGCCCGTATCAAATTATATTTTCTCAACGCTGGTGAAACATTTTCACTATGCTGAAATTATACTATCACTACGCTGAAATTATTTTCTCACTATGCTGAAAATGAAATTACATACGTACAAAAGTATAACAAAATACGTATAAAAGCAAGAAAAGATACGGATAAAATTATCATGCTTGCCGTATTCCCTTTCTTTTCCTTCCGTATTCTCTTTCTTTTCTTCCCGTATTGCCCGTCTTCTCTACCCGTATTGCTTTCCTCTTTCTCCCGTATATACTTGTTTTTAAAGCGGTCGGATCTGCCTTTATATCCCGTTAATAAGTGTTTTTCCTAATTAAGGAATAATAAATTCTTATTCTATGTAGAAGTAAAAAGTTAACTTTGCTTGCGAAAATTGAGTGGTATTCACAAGCTAAAAACATAAAACTATTTATAATGAAAAGTATTAAGGATATATTACCTTGGGAGGAGCGTCCTGTTGGATGCAAGGATGTGATGTGGCGTTATTCAAAGAATCCAATCATTGACCGCTATCATATTCCAACATCAAACAGTATCTTCAATAGTGCTGTCGTACCATTTGAGGATGGCTTCGCTGGAGTGTTCCGTTGCGATAACAAGGCGGTACAGATGAACATCTTCGCTGGTTTCAGTAAGGATGGTATCAACTGGGAAATCAATCACGAGCCTATTACGTTTGAGGCAGGAAACACGGAGATGATTGAGTCAGAATATAAGTATGACCCACGTGTTACATGGATTGAGGATCGTTACTGGATTACTTGGTGCAACGGCTATCACGGACCAACGATCGGAATTGCTTACACCTTCGACTTCAAGAAGTTCTATCAGTGTGAGAATGCTTTCTTGCCATTCAATCGTAATGGCGTACTCTTCCCAGAGAAGATTAACGGGAAGTATGCGATGTTGAGCCGTCCAAGCGATAATGGTCATACTCCTTTCGGTGACATCTACATCAGCTTTAGCCCTGACATGAAGTATTGGGGCGAACATCGTTGCGTGATGAAGGTGACTCCTTTCCCAGAGAGCGCATGGCAGTGCACAAAGATTGGTGCTGGTTCTGTTCCTTTCTTGACCGATGAGGGTTGGCTTTTGTTCTATCACGGCGTAATCAATACCTGTAATGGTTTCCGCTATTCAATGGGTGCAGCCATCCTTGATAAGGACAATCCAGAGAAGGTGCTCTATCGTACTCGTCCCTATCTATTGGCGCCAGCAGCTACGTATGAATTGCAAGGCGACGTGCCAAATGTAGTCTTCCCATGTGCTGCTTTGCAAGATGGCGAGCGTGTCGCTGTATATTATGGTGCAGCTGATACCGTCGTTGGTATGGCGTTCGGCTATATCAAAGAGATAGTTGAATTTACAAAGAACAATAGCATCTTATAAGTATCAACCTACTTGTAAGGCGGAGCTACGCACATCTTCGGTGTATTATCATATAATGTCAGAGATGTGCGTAGTCATTTTCATATAGGCTCGCCATAGTCCTTTTCATTCATGTACCATGGCAGCAATAACTATTAACTGCATGTTTTTTATGAGACCTAAACTCCTATTGGGAATCCTTATTTCCTTATCTTTTCTATCCTTGAGAGCGGCAGATAAGACAGGCGAGGAACCCGTTGATCTTGTTAATCCTTTCATTGGAACATCCAACTTCGGAACAACCAACCCCGGTGCTGTGTGCCCGAATGGTCTGATGTCAGTCGTTCCCTTCAATGTGATGGGTTCCGATTTGAATAAGTATGATAAGGATGCAAGATGGTGGTCAACACCTTATGAATATCATAATGTCTATTTCACAGGCTTCTCTCATGTGAACCTTAGTGGCGTAGGTTGCCCAGAAGTGGGCTCGTTATTGCTTATGCCAACGACGGGGAAGTTAGATGTAGACTATAAGAACTATGGTAGCACTTACGATAAGGAAGTAGCCCATCCCGGTTATTACTCGAACCATCTTAGCAAATACGACATCAAGACCGAAGTAACCGCAACACCGCGCACCTCAGTAGCTCGCTTTACGTTCCCCAAAGGCGAGAGCCACGTTTTGTTGAACTTAGGCGAGGGGCTCACGAATGAGACGGGAGCCATGGTGCGGAAGGTAAGCGATACCGAGTTTGAGGGCATGAAGTTACAAGGAACCTTCTGTTATAACCCACAGGCAGTGTTCCCAATCTACTTCGTTATGCGCATAAGCAAAAAGCCTTCAGAGTCGGGTTATTGGAAGAAACAACGTGCTATGACAGGCGTTGAGGCGGAATGGGATGCAGACAATGGCAAGTATAAGCTCTATAAGAAGTATCAGAAAGAATTATCGGGCGATGATATAGGAGTATGGATGAACTTCGATACGGAAGCCAACGAGCAGGTAGAAGTACAGATGGGCGTGTCATTTGTCAGTATTGCAAATGCACGAGAGAATCTCAATGCCGAACAGCATGGAAAGAACTTTGATGCCATCTACAATGCCGCTCGCAAGCAGTGGAATGATGACCTTTCTCGTATCCTTGTTGAAGGAGGCACGAAGACGGAACGCACCATCTTCTATACCGCCTTGTACCATACCCTCATCCATCCTAACATCCTACAAGATGTCAATGGGCAATATCCAGCAATGGAGAGTAACGATATTCGCACCATAAAAGAGGGCAACCGTTATACCGTCTTCTCACTTTGGGACACTTACCGCAACGTGCATCAGTTGCTTACCTTAGTCTACCCAGAACGTCAGCGTGATATGATTCGTACGATGATTGATATGTATGACGAACATGGATGGATGCCGAAGTGGGAACTCTTTGGTCGCGAGACTTACACCATGGAAGGCGACCCAGCGATTCCCGTCATCACTGATTCGTGGCTCAAGGGCTTGCGTGGTTACGACATCAATAAGGCATACGAGGCTTTCCGTAAGTCTGCGCTAACGAAAGGCAGCGATAATCCGTTGCGCCCAGATAATGATGAGTACATGCAGAAAGGCTATGTTGCCCTGCACGAACAATATGATAATTCGGTCTCTCACGCACTGGAATATTATATTGCAGATAATGCGCTCTCACGTTTAGCAGCTGCCTTAGGCAAGAAAGCTGACGCCAAACTCTTCTATGATCGCTCGTTAGGTTATCGCCATTATTACAGCAAGGAGTATGGCGTATTCCGCCCCATCATGCCCGATGGTAGCTTCTATAAGCCCTTTGACCCTAAGCAGGGCGAGAACTTCGAGCCGTCACCTGGCTTCCACGAGGGCAACTCTTGGAACTATTCGTTCTATGTGCCACATGATGTGAAAGGCTTAGCAAAGCTGATGGGCGGTCAGAAGTCATTCGTCGATAAGTTACAGAGCGTCTTTGATAAGGGATATTACGACCCTGCCAATGAACCCGATATTGCTTACCCTTACCTCTTCTCATATTTCAAGGGTGACGAATGGCGTACACAGGTACAGACACGCAGGCTCTTGAAGGAATATTTCAAGAATGCGCCAGAGGGCATTCCTGGTAATGACGATACGGGAACCATGTCAGCTTGGGCAGTCTTCAATATGATAGGATTCTATCCAGATTGCCCTGGCGAACCCTATTACACCCTCACATCCCCCGTCTTTGACAAGGTAACCATTCGTCTGGATAAGGCGCAGTGGGGTAGGGACAAGCTCGTGATAGAGACTTCACGCGCTCAACCTGACGATGTTATCATCAGTAAGATGGAACTAGGTGGTAAGCCGTGGAACCAATATCGCATCAGTAATGAAGAGCTCTTGAAGGGCGGAGTATTAAAGTTTTATTTAAAGAAATAAGGTGGGGCATTCGAGGCTAATACCTATCGTATATCCCACCACAACGACACTATAGTCATGATTAAAAAAGTATTTATAGGCGCAGCATTCTTGCTATTATCAGCGTCAATCACACAACCTGTCTGTGCGCAGAGCATTATCCCTCAACCCGAGAGTATCACTCGTCAGCAAGGCACTTTCACATTGGCTAAGGGGCTACAAGGCGTGACCAATCTTAAAGGAGAGGACTTCAAGACACTGAATCAGTACACCTCAGATGTAATGAGTATCCCGTTCTCATCCGTAAAGAACCCTTCTGCTGATGCACCCTTGCGCCTCATCTGTACTGGTACGGAACAGGAGGCAGCGATGGCGGCAGATAGCGTAAGTCTACAAGGGTATGAATTAAATGTTACGCCAACAGCAGTGACCATACAGGCGAGAACTCCTATGGGACTTTTCTATGGTTTGCAAACACTACGACAGCTGGAGCAGGACCGCCAGATTCCTTGCGTAAAGATAACAGATACACCCCGTTTCGCTTATCGTGGTCTGATGATAGACTGCTCAAGACACTTCTGGTGGAAAGATGAAATCAAGAAGCAACTGGACGCTATGGCGTACTTCAAGCTTGACAGATTCCACTGGCACCTCACTGACGGCGGTGGATGGCGCATGGAAGTGAAGCAATATCCACGCCTAACAGAGGAGACTGCCTATAGAACAGAATCTGACTGGACGAAGTGGTGGAACAGAAAGAACCGCCAGTATTCGCCTGATCCTGATAGCCTCGTATGTTGGAAGGGAATGAATATACATGGTGGCTATTACACGCAGGACGGCATTAAAGAGATTGTCGATTATGCCGCTGCACGCCATATCACCATCATACCAGAGATTGAAATGCCTGGGCACAGTGATGAGGTTGTCTATGCTTACCCAGAGTTGTCATGTACGGGTAAGCCCTATACTCAGTCAGATTTATGCGTAGGGAAAGAACAGACCTATACCTTCATGGAGAATGTATTGAAGGAGGTAATGCAACTCTTCCCTTCAAAGTACATTCACATAGGAGGCGATGAGGCTGAACGCCGCACATGGAAGACCTGTCCCGACTGTCAGCGTGTGATGAAGGACTATCATCTAAAGGACGTAGCCGAGTTACAGAGTCATTTCACTCACCGCATAGAACGCTTCCTCAACGATAATGGCAGAAAGCTCCTCGGATGGGATGAAATCATGGAAGGTACCTTGGCTCCCAATGCCGCTGTCATGTCATGGCGTGGCACTGAAGCAGGATTGACTGCCGCTAAGAGTGGGCATCACGTGGTCATGGCACCGCAAGAGTTCTGCTATTTGAATATGTATCAGGACGACCCCATGACGGAACCAAAGGCGCAAGGAGGATATACGAGATTGGAGAAGACTTACAACTATGACCCTATCCCAGCGGCTTATAAGGGTACGTCTTTGGAGAAATATATTGATGGTGTACAGGGTTGTGTATGGACGGAATTCATAGAGAAACCTGACCATTTAGAGTATATGATATACCCCCGATTACTTGCACTAGCCGAGACGGGATGGACGAAGCAACGTACAGGCTATGCCGACTTCCGTCAACGAGTAATTACGGCAACTGATGCGCTCAAACGTGCTGGCTATAATGCTTTCGACATTCGAAAAGAGAAAGGCGCACGCCCTGAAAGCCGTTCCATCGTGCAGCATGAAGGTTTGGGTAAGCCCGTGACCTATCTCGGTCGATACGCTGAGAAATATCGTGCAGAAGGCGATAGTACGCTGACCAATGGATTGTGTGGCGACTGGGGCTACCTTGAGGGAAGATGGCAGGGCTTCATAGATAGCACAGGCGTTGACGTGATTGTTGACATGGGGAAGGTAACTGATATCAAGGATGTGGAAGCCAACTTCATGCACCAGCTGGAGGCTGTCATCTATGTTCCTAACACCATAACACTACTTGTCTCAAAGGATGGAAAGAAGTTTACCACAATAGATAAGACGCTCCCTGGTATCAAGACAGACAGCGACTACCTTGTTTATCCCTATCGCTGGAAGGGTTCGGTACGGGCGCGTTATGTGCGTTTGAAAGCCACCTCGCGTGAGCCAGATGCGTGGATCTTCACTGATGAGATTATCATCAATAAGAAGTAAGTCGACGGATTCGCCTTATCACGGCGAACGTATGAATAAGAAGAAACTGAAGGCTTGGTACAATCTAGTGCCAAGCCTTCATGCGTTCTCAAATTCCTTGACGCTAGACCTACTAAATTGACACGTATGTGTTAGCCCCTTTGACACATACGAGTAACAGGCACTGACACATACGAGTCATTTCGTTATTACATACGAGTCATTTTTGGTATCATGCTGATGATACTCCATGATACGATAGGAGTCGGCGGAGCTATATCCCCTCTATGGCTTCTCCCTTTCCTATCGTTTGTGCGGCGCAATGCGTATAAGACTTTCCACCGATGAAAGCGACTTCCTCCTCTTCACTCCCGTTTGCTTGTCCATTTTTCTACTATGCAATGACATTTGTTATTGAAATGTTTTGATATGTCATTAATAGTTGCTAAATTTGTCTCATCAATATAACTTAAAACAGTGGTACTAGCCAGCCTAATTAGTCCAACGGGATTATAACTTAAACTTTATCAGTGAGTTAGTGAGCAGAAATATTACCCTCTCTTTTATTCGTAAAGGATATTCCGTTAAGGCTTTCTCTATGTACTCCGTTCAGTAAGTGAATATTCTTTTCAATCATAGACAGTAGAACTCCCGATGCGGAGTAGAGTCATTCTGTCGTCATAAATAGTATTTATAACTTTATGAAGAAAATCTTTTTGACTGCTGCTGTAGCGCTAGCAACAATCTTCTCTGTTAGTGCACAAGACTACACGCAGTATGTGAATCCTTTCATTGGTACAGGTGGTCATGGTCATGTCTTCCTAGGTGCTAATGTTCCATTTGGTAATATCCAGGCAGGTCCAACGCAAAAGAAACAAGGTTGGGATTGGTGTTCAGGCTATCATTATAGCGACTCAACAGTGATTGGCTTCGGTCAGATGCACCTTAGTGGTACGGGTATTGGCGACTTGGGTGATGTTTCTCTATTACCTATGACCAACCCTTCACAGCGCGAAGTGAAGTTCTCGCATAAAGCAGAATATGTACGTCCAGGTTATTATTCGGTGATGTTAGCTTCTGGAATTAGGGTTGAGTTGACCGCAACCCAACGTGTAGCCTTTCATCGTTACTCATTCCCAGCAGATGCTACAAAGGGCTATATAGCATTGAATCTTGCACAAGGGATTGGATGGGATAAGATGACTTCTTGCAAGTTCAAACAGGAGTCAGATAAGACCATTACAGGATTCCGAATGTCTGAAGGATGGGCTAAAGATCAGCGAGTTTACTTTGTTGCGGAGTTTTCCGAGCCAGTTAAACTTGAAGAGAATGAGCGTGATACAATAGGAATATTCTCTGTTGCCTCAACCAATCAGCCGCTTTTAGTGAAGGTGGGTATATCTGCTGTTAGCGTAGAGAACGCTCGAGAGAACCTGCAACAGGAGCTTCCTGGTTGGAACTTTGCAAGTGTTGTGGCTAAAGCGAATGCCGATTGGAATCGTGAGCTAAGTAAGATTGCAATTAAGACACAGGACGAGCGTGCGAAACGTATATTCTATACGGCACTTTATCACACGATGATAGCCCCTTCAGTGTTTAGTGATGTGAATGGCGAGTATCGTGGGGCAGATGGTAAGACGCATAAGGGTGATTTTACTGATTACACCACCTTCTCTCTGTGGGACACTTATCGTGCAGCCTTCCCTTTGATGACGCTTATTCAACCAGAGATGCAACGTGATCTTGCAGAGACAATGCTACATATCTTCAAGCAACAAGGTAAGCTCCCTGTTTGGCACTTGATGGGTAATGAAACAGACTGTATGGTGGGTAACCCTGGTATTCCTGTACTTGTTGACATTGCTTTGAAGGGATTTAATGTGGATAAGAAGGCTGTCTTCGAAGCGGTTAAAGCCTCTGCAATGAGAGATGAAAGAGGTATGGGACTATTGAAGAAGTACGGCTATATTCCTTGTGATCTCGACCCAGAGAAGGAGACGGTTGCTAAGGGATTAGAGTATGCGCTCGCTGATGCTTGTATCGCCAAACTTGCCAAGCAGTTGGGTAAGACAGAGGACTACAAGTACTTCTACAAGCGTAGCCAGTCGTATCGTGACTTCTATTTCGATAAGCAAACAAAGTTCATGAGAGGCGTTACTTCCGACCATAAGTTCCGTGAGCCATTCGATCCATTCAGCACTGTTCATCGTCAGGATGACTATACTGAGGGTAATGCTTGGCAGTATGTTTGGTTAGTTCCACATGATGTTCACGGGCTTGTAGCTGCCTTTGGTGGCGAGAAACCATTCGTTTCAAAGCTCGATTCACTGTTCATTGTCAATGGTGATATGGGCGCTGAAGCCTCACCAGACATTACTGGCTTAATTGGTCAATATGCGCATGGTAACGAGCCAAGTCACCACATTCTCTATATGTATAACTATGTTGGGCAACCTTGGAAAGGGGCTGACAAGATACGCTATGTATTGGCTAACTTGTATCATGATGACTTTGATGGTTTGAGTGGAAATGAGGATGTTGGACAGATGTCAGCATGGTATATCCTGTCTTCGGTAGGCTTCTATCAGGTTGATCCAGCTGGTGGTCGTTATGTCTTTGGATCGCCACTCTTCGATGAAGCAACATTGAATGTTGGTAATGGAAAGACTTTCCGTGTAGTTGCGCATAACAATAGTTCCGAGAATAAGTATATACAAAGTGCGAAGCTGAATGGCAAGCCTTATACTCGTTCTTACATTGACTTTAAGGATATAGTACGTGGTGGAACACTCGAATTTGTTATGGGGAATAAGCCTTCGCAATTCGGTGTTAAGCCATCAGATCGCCCTTAGGCAATGATCAAACACTAGTAAAATAACCTATCCGATACGCATGACTCTATGTCATTGAAAGCCTTTGGCGAGTCATGGGTATCGACCTTTAATTACTTAATCAAGCTATGACTGATTTTAATAACGTGGTTTCTCAGTTCCGTATAAACGGCATTGTAGAAAGTGTGAGTCCTATTGGTAACGGGCTAATCAATGAGACGCTGCGAGTGTCAACAATAGGGAAAGATACTCCTGATTATATATTGCAACGCATTAATGATGCCATTTTTACTGATGTTGAACTCTTGCAACACAACATTGAACTTGTTACTTCTCATATTCGCCAGAAGCTGATTCAACAGGGAGAACAGGATGTTGATCGCAAGTGCTTACAATTCGTTAAGACTACAGATGGGCGCACTTATTATCAAGATGTGTATGGTCGTTACTGGCGAATGAGCGTCTTTATCCCTGATTCTGTTACTAAGGAAGAGGTGAATCCAGATAGCGCTTTCTGTTGTGGAGAGACCTTTGGCAATTTCGAGAAGATGTTAGTCGACTTGAAAGAACCGCTTGGTGAGGTGATACCAGACTTCCATAATATGGAGCTTCGTATGCGTCAGTTACAAGCAGCCGTAAGTGCTGATGTTAAGGGAAGAGCATCTAGTGTGCAGGATATCATCGAAGAATTGTATCGTAATGCGGATGAGATGTGCCTTGCTGAACGCCTTTATCGTGAGGGCGTATTACCTAAACGCACCTGTCACTGCGATACCAAGGTTAATAATATGCTCTTCGATGAATCAGGAAAGGTGCTTTGCGTGATAGACCTTGACACTGTTATGCCTAGCTTTATATTCTCTGATTATGGAGACTTCTTACGTACTGGTGCTAATAATGTAGCTGAAGATAGTGACAATTATCAGGCTGTTGGATTCAAAGAGAACATTTTTATATCCTTCACAGAGGGATATCTCTGTAGTGCGGGTAGCTTCTTAACAGAAGTAGAAACGAGTCATTTACCTTATGCAGTAGCCCTCTTCCCCTTTATGCAGTGTTCCCGTTTCCTCGCCGATTACCTTAATGGGGATGTATACTTTAAGACTAAGTATGCGGAGCACAACCTTGTTCGCTCACGTAATCAGCTCTTACTCTATCGTGATGTGCGTAAACATGATCAGATGATGGCTGACTTTGTTCAGAAAACATTAAAACAATGAAACAATTAGAAGTACGAAGAATAGACGATCAGCAGGTTAATGCTGCTGATATCCCAGCTCTTTTTAGAGCTGAAAAGGTTACTTATCAGAAAATAGATACGGTTGATTGGGCTGCTGATTACCCTTATTGTCCACAAGTAGAGTTTGCGATTGCCCATAAGGGGGATGCTATCTTACTCCATTATCGTGTGGAGGAAGATTGTGTGAGAGCCGTCTCTGGAACTGACTTAGGTCCTGTTTGGGAAGACTCTTGCTGTGAGTTCTTTGTCAGTCCAGATGTAGAAGGAGGCTATTATAACCTTGAAACCAATTGTATTGGTACAGTCCTACTATGTAATGGAAAAGGTCGTGAGGACAGATCGAAAGCCCCATCAGATGTATTAAATGCCATTGAGCGTTGGTCATCACTGGGTCGTGAACCCTTTGAAATGAAAGAGAACAAGCAGAAATGGGAACTTGCTTTGGTAGTCCCTGTATCTTCTTTCTTCCGTCATAACCTAAAGAATCTCTCCGGGAAGACAATGCGTGCTAATTTCTATAAGTGCGGTGACAAGACAACAAAGCCTCATTTCCTATCGTGGAATCCGATAGACTTGCCAGCACCCGACTTCCATCGACCCGACTTCTTTGGTGAGATTAGATTCTTATAGAGTGTTCTTCACTTGAGTATCAGTGCTCATAATCACTGATGAAAGTTAATAATCAGTAAGCAGCTAACCTGTGTTTTCGGGTTAGCTGCTGTTTGTTTGTTATGTTGTAGGTTTCTCTTCTTCTATGATTTCAGCGTCTTCAATATTCTCATTAGCGAGTTTGAAGCCTTCAACTATCTTACTCTCTTCAGCCTTCTCAAATGCTTTTCGAATATAATAATTACGTATAGAGAAGAGTAATTCGATAACTCCATAACACATGAAAGCCCATCCTATCACTTTTAATGGTAGTGCCGCTGCCTCTATTGGTTTGTGTATTGAGAAGATAGCGACAATCAAGATGAGGGTAGGGAGAAGCCAGAGATAGACAGGAACATGTGCATACTGTTTTGAACGGGCAAGTGTTATGAACAAGTTTATAGCACCAAGAATGAGTAAAGCTGCAAGAATATAGACCATACCAATAACGAATGTCTCGGGCATAATGGCTAGGATAATACCTAAAACAACGCTTCCTACTCCTGCAAGAGGGAATGAAGGCGACTGCAAGGCGTCGGCTTCTTCTTTCTCTGCTTTTGCCTTTCTTTTGGCAATACGTTCCTTTTCTACATAATAGACGATACATGAAACCGCTCCCGAGAGGAAGAAGAGTAGACCGATGGTAATGGTTAACCATGTCATTGCTCCTTGGTTATATTTCACCAAAAGGAATCCTGTCACTGCCATAAGAATTGCTCTTATAGCTGATATTTGTAGTACTTTCATGGCTACAAAAATACAAAATAATCTCTATTCTAAGGCTTTACTCGTAAACTATTTGTTACTTTTGCATGAAAAAGAAATAAATAAATGACATTATTATATTTAGTCCGTCATGGTGAAACTATTGATAACGTGCATCGTATCATGCAAGGACAAACACAAGGGAAATTGAATGATAACGGCGTAAAACAGGCTGAAGAAGTGGCAGAGAAACTCAAGGCTGAACCAATAAATGCTTTCATTGCAAGTGATTTAAGGCGCAGTATTCATACTTGTGAGATTATTGCTGCCCCCCATGATAAGTCTGTTTGTACAACTCCATTATTACGTGAGCGTGACTGGGGAGCCTTCACTGGTAAGTATATACCTGACTTATCTAATCTGAAGAATCCGACATTATGGCCCAAAGATATTGAGAGTATTGATGCAATAAAGGCTAGGGCGGCAGAGTTTATAGCGTGGTTACGTGCAGAATATCCCAATCAGAAGGTGCTTGCTGTGGGGCATGGTATTATTAACAAAGCTATTCAGAGTGTCTATTTTGATAAACCCATGAATGAGATATTACCAATGGGTAATGCTGAAATTCGTATGCTTGAATTATGAATGCAAATATATCTCAGCTTGTATGTAATATCTTCTTCCTTTTTATCCAAGCTACATCTATGGTGTAATATAGTCTTAATTCAAAGGCTGTAAGGCATTACTTATCCAATAAATAAGACTATCGTTTATAAGAAAATAGATTATTTTTACTTGAAGTTTAATTTATTATGAAGATAAAAATAATCTATTTCCTATACGAAACATGCCTTATCTATATATTACTCATTCGCAAGTAGTACATAAACTTGCCGTTTCTATTATTGTACTTAGGAGTCTGTACCCACATAAAGAATTAATATGAGAAACAAACTAGGACTTTTAGAAGAATGAATGAGGTTAGGATAGATGTGATAAGAAACGTCTTACTTCTCGAAAGGTAAGTCTCCTTCCACCCAGATTGGCGTATTCTCCTCATCAAATCCATCAGTTGTTGAAGAAGAGACCGATAACCCCATTAAACGGATAGAATGCTTTTTATAGTCTGTTTCGCTGAGCAATAATTTTGCAAGTGGGAGTATATCATGCTTTGTTCGTAGGATTTTTCCTTGTGTTAAGCTACGTGTTATCTGCGTCGTTGCATCCCATTTCAACTTTAGAGTGAGTGTTCTTCCTTCAAATTGGTTTCTTGTCAATCGTTCTACAAGTTCTAAGGTGAGATGGTAAAGTTCTATTATAATCTTTGACTCAATATGTAAGTCTTCACGAAAAGTACGTTCACAGCCAACTGACTTACGTTCTCTACTTACGATTACAGGTCGTTCATCAATGCCACGAGAGAAATTATAATATATCTTCCCCATCTTTCCAAAAACCTGGATCATATGATTGTAAGATATATTACGTAATTGTTCACCTTTAAAAACTCCCATTTCATGCATCTTGGCAGCAGTTCTAGGTCCAACACCCCATAACTTTTCAATAGGAAGACTGCCGATGAAATCCATTGCACGATCAGGATGAACAATATAAATGCCATCGGGTTTGCGCATATCTGAAGCAATCTTTGCTAATAGTTTATTATAGCTAACTCCAGCTGAGGCTGTTAACGAAGTCCTTTCAAGAATCTTCTGTTTTATCTCTTTGGCAATGTCTATAGCCATCGAAATACCTTTCTTATTCTCTGTCACGTCGAGGAAAGCCTCATCTAAAGAGATTGGTTCAACAAGATCTGTATACTCATGGAAGACTTGATGAATCTGCCTAGAAACTTCCTTGTATCTATCGAAATGGCAGGGAACAATTATTAAGTCTGGACAACGACGCTTAGCTTGTACAATGGACATAGCTGAGTGAACACCATAAGGGCGGGCTTCATAACTAGCCGTAGATACCACTCCTCGTGGCCCATCATAACCAACAGCTATTGGCTTGCCACGCAGTTCTGGATTATCTCTTTGTTCTACAGAAGCAAAGAAGGCATCCATGTCTATATGAATAATTTTACGCATTACACACCCTGATTCACGCACAAAGATACTGAGAACTATAGAAAGATACACTTTTCTAACTAATAAATAAATAAAAAAAAGTACCTTTGCAAAGAAATAACAAAGACAACACTATAATAAATAAATCCAAGTTGAGTTATACTATACAAACGAGACTAACACAAGAAGAAATGGACATATCAACTAATATTGATGCCATGGGGAGGCTGCAACGTAGCCTCAAACGAGCCTTTGATATTATATCATCGCTCATTGGTTTCATTATTTGTTCTCCATTATTCATCATTATTATTCTCTTACTAACATATCAAAACAATGGTTCTGTGTTCTTTAAACAAGTTCGTATCGGATATAAAGGGAAGCCTTTCACAATCTATAAGTTCCGAACAATGAGTAGTATTGTGGAGGAAGAGGGACCTCAGCTTGTTGCAAATAGTGATAGAACAAATTCTACTCGATTAGAATTGTTCCTGCGAGATCATCATTTGGATGAGTTACCTCAATTATGGAATGTACTTTGTGGAGATATGTCGTTTGTTGGTCCGAGACCAGAACGTCAGTACTTTATAGATAAGATACAGAAACATACAGACCGCTATAACCTAATTTATCAGATGCGACCAGGACTTACATCTGAGGCTACACTCTATAATGGATATACTGACACTATGGAGAAAATGCTACGACGTATGGAGATGGACATTCGTTATCTACAACATCGTTCGCTATGGGTAGATTTTATCATTGTTGTTAAAACTATCCTTAATATTATCACTGGCAAGAAATTCTAACAATGGAAATGAAGAAATATATTCTATTCGTATTACTCTTAGCATGCTCTTTAGCTAGCTTTGCGCAATCATCTATGACCGATACGCAAGTGATGGAATTCGTTCAGAAAGAGCACAAACGTGGTACTTCACAGGCTCAGATTGTGACCAAGCTGATGCAGAGTGGCGTCGACATCTCTCAGATTAGGCGTGTAAGAGCAACCTATGAGAAGATGCAAAAAGGTAATGCTGCGTTTGGAGCTGTATCTGAAGGCAGTACTGGAGACCGTAGTCGTAGTAACAATGGGCAGAAGCGTCCTGGGCAGAACAAGCGTCAGGTTGCAGAGAATACACTCGACGACTACAATAATAGTGAGCAGGAGATGAACCGATACTCTGATGGTCGGATATCAAATAATCAAACGTGGGAACATACATACGATGAGAATGATGGCGACTATCTGAAGATGCAATCGGAGATAAATGATTGGATGCCACAGGACACCGCTGTATTGTATGAGAATCTTTTAAAGCAGTTAAGCCGTAATCGCAAGAAAGTCTGGGGACGCGATATCTTTAATAATAAGAGTCTATCATTCGAGCCGAATATGAACATGGCATTACCTCGTAACTATCGTTTAGGTCCCGGTGATGCTGTATTCATTGATGTTTATGGCGCTTCACAGAAGTCATATCAAACAACAGTTGCCCCTGATGGAATCATTACCCTAGATGGTTTTGGTCCTATTCAAGTAAGTGGCTTGACTGTCGCACAGGCAAATAATCGTATCAAGCAGAAACTAGGGAAGAGATACAGCAGTTCCAGTATCCGCCTTTCGGTGGGACAGACACATACAATCATGGTGAATGTTGTTGGTGAAGTTAAGACCCCCGGAACTTATACTCTATCAGCCTTTGCAACCGTATTCAATGCCCTTTATATGGCTGGAGGTATTGGAGACCTGGGAACATTACGTAATATAAAGGTATATCGTGGGGGTACGCTCATCAGCACCGTCGATGTCTACGACTTCCTTCGTCGGGGTCATTTGAGTGGCAACGTACGCTTGGCAGATAATGATGTCATTGTCGTTGGTCCTTACGAGATGCTCGCACAAGTGAGTGGTAAGGTCAAACGCCCTATGTTCTATGAGATGAAGCGTGGCGAGAGCTTGGGAACCTTGATTAGTTATGCCGGTGGATTCGCTGGCGATGCCTATACCCGTTCTGTCCGTGTACGCAGAAAGACGGGTCGTCAATACTCTATCTTTAATGTAAACGAGTTTGATATGCGTAACTTCCGGGTGGCTGATGAGGATTCCGTTAGCGTTGATTCAGTGATACCTCGTTATGAGAATATGGTTGAAATCAAGGGGGCTGTGTTCCGTCCAGGTATGTATGAGGTTGGTGGACGTATTAATAGTGTGCGTGAACTGGTAGAAGCTGCCGATGGATTAACTGAAGTTGCATTTGCTCCGCATGCTGTATTACATAGGAAGAAGGCCGATCGTACATTGGAGGTAATATCTGTAGATATTGATGGTATCCTTACTGGTCGCGTAGCCGATGTCCCTCTTCAGAATGAGGATGTGCTCTTCATTCCAACCAAGACAGAAGCGCAAGAACAGCGAACAATCACAATTCATGGAGAGGTGCTCTATCCTGGAATATATACATACGCTGACAATGAATCTTTAGAAGACTTCATCTTGCAAGCTGGTGGACTGAAGCAGACCGCCTCAACCGTAAGGGTAGATGTGTCACGACGTATCACCAACCCACAAGCACTTGAGCCAGATTCTATTATAGCACGTACTTATTCGTTCTCTCTCCGCGATGGCTTTGTCATAGATGGTGCACCAGGATTCGTTTTAGAGCCATACGATGAAGTTTACGTGCGTAAGAGTCCTGGCACATCAATACAGCAGAATGTGTCTGTGGAAGGGGAGGTCGTCTTTGCAGGGAACTATACCCTCACTTCACGTAAGATGCGTTTGAGTGATATATTCAAAGCTGCTGGCGGAGGAACTGACCTTGCGTATATAAAGGGAGCACGTCTAGAGCGTCGCCCAACACCTAGTGAGCGTGTTCGTATGGAGGCTGCTTTCAGAACTCAAATGGAACAACAAAGCAAGAATATAATGCAATTAGCTATTAGGACAAAGGATGCTGCCGTATTGCAAGCGGCACAAGAAAATAGCAAGAAAGCTGAAGAGAAGTTCCAAGTACCTGATATGTATCCTGTTGGTATAGAACTTGATAAGGCGATTGCTCATCCTGGTAGTGATGCTGACCTTGTATTGAGAGAAGGTGACAGGCTCATAGTTCCACAATATAATGGTACCGTCAAGATTAATGGCGCTGTTATGTTTCCAAATTCTGTTGGTTACGTAGAAGGTAAGAGTGTTGCTTACTATATCGACCAAGCAGGTGGCTTTGCCAATGATGCGAAGAAGAGCAATACCTACATCCTATACATGAACGGAATGTTAGCAAAGGTAGGTCACAATGCAAAGGTACGTCCTGGCTGCGAGATCATTGTTCCTACAAAGATACAAAGTCGCATGAGCCTTGCTGAAACCCTCAGTGTCGGCTCGAGTGCAGCCAGCATTGCAGCCGTCATAGCTACGATTGCGAACTTGATAAAGTAAGTAAGATAAAGAATAAATACATTATTATAATAAGACTTACTCTCATTAAAAAGAAAAATGACTAATAATAATAAAGTTGTTACAATTGACTTACGCTTAATTGTTAAGCGTATCATAAAAGAAAAGCTTCTTTTCTTGATAACAATACCTTTAGTGATGCTCCTCTCTATTTTATATATTTGGAATGAACCTCGCTATTATACAACAGACACTAAGTTAGCTCCAGAAATCAACAATTCTGGGAGTTCAGGAACAATCGGTTCACTTGCATCGTCTTTAGGGCTTGATATGTCTCAGCTAAAAAATACAGATGCTATTACACCAATGTTGTATCCAGACCTTATGGAAGATAACAAGTTTGTAGTAGAATTATTCAACATTCCCATTACAACTAGTAATGGGAATCAGTACACCTACTTTGATTATCTTGCAAATCATCAAAAGATTTCGTGGATTACAGGACTATTAAGTAAGAAACAAAAGAACATAACATTAGATACCGTATCCCCATATCACTTAACCAAAGAGCAAGCAGATGTGGCAGAAACTATTCGCAAAGATATATCACTCAAGGTTGACACGAAAGATGGGGTAATCACTATCACTGCAACTTCCCAAGACCCGCTAATCAGTAAGACTATAGCAGACTCTTTAAGAACTAAATTAAAAGAATTCATAACAGCTTACAGAACTGACAAAGCACGAAAAGATGTTGCTTACTATAAAAAACTTACCCAGGAAACTTTAAGCAGCTACGAAGATGCACGAAAGCGATATGCAGAATTCTCTGATGCTAATCAAGATGTCATACTGCAATCTATCCAATCTAAAACAGAAGACTTGGAAAATGATATGCAATTGAAGTATAATACTTACTCAGCTGCAAAAAACCAATATGATGCAGCGAAAGCAAAATTACAAGAGACAATACCAGTCTTTACTATAATTAAAGGGGCTCAGGTTCCTATAAAACCTGCAGGACCAAAAAGAATGATATTTGTGATTGTTGTATTCATCATTACGAACATGATATTAGTACTTATATCACTTAGAAAAGATATAAAGAAGATTTTCATATAATGGCATGAAACAAAGTATTCCAACTACCTTAGGAATCCTATTCAAGAAGGTTACAGGTGTACAAGATATTTCTTTATTACGAAAGGATATTCATAAACGTATAGGGAAATTACTATATCATCAGAAATATACAGCTGATGAGATTGTGGAAACCATGTGTAACCTTGGGATGAAGAAGGGAAGTGTTATATGCATTCATGCTTCCATGAAAGAATTTTATAACTATCAAGGTACAGCCGAAGAACTGATAAAAAAAATTCAAACTATCATCACTACTGAGGGCACTTTGATAATGCCATCGTACCCAAACCCACGTTACCAAAAAGAACCAAGTTATATCTTCAACCCAAAGATCGATCCAACATTTGCAGGTCACCTTGCAGAAGTTTTTAGGAAGAGTCCAAATGTTGTTCGTAGCATTAATGTACAACACTCAGTTTGTGCATGGGGAAAATATGCGAAATGGCTCGTAGAGGAACACTCTGCATGTAAAAACTGTTGGGATGAAAAGTCTCCATGGTACAAAATGACTACGTTGGGGGCTCTGGTCTTTACAATAGGACTTGATGCTCATTACATCGGAACATTTGACCATTGTGTAGAAGCTTTACTATATAAAGACTATGAGTATTGGGGACAGTTCTTTACTCTACAGAAAACATATAAGTATTATGATAATGACGGGACTATAAAGGATTACACTTGCATAGAAGGTGACTTGGAAAGAAGGACTCGCGAGCAGAGACTCATAAAACATTTTACTTCTGAAATGTATCGTAAAAAAAGAATTTCCAATCTTCTTATAAAAGTCTTTAATTCTAAACTTTGCCTTGAAAAGATGTTAGAACTTGGACGCAAAGGAATCACAATGTATTACGTCCCATCAACTAAAGGATATAAATTTGATACAGATTATTAACAAGATAAAATCCAGTGCATTATTACTCAACACATTAAAAATGTCTATGAGTAATATTATTATGTTACTGCTTCCGATAGTTGTAACTCCTATTTTGTCACGCTTATATCTTCCATCTGATTTTGGAGATTGGGGAGTATTCTCTTCATTTGTATCTATCTATACTTTAGCTCTCTTTGCTGGATATGAAAATGCGCTTGTAAAGGTAACAGAAGAAGAAATTTCTTATACTGCAACTCTCTGTATCGTCATCAGCTTATTGATTACAATTGCTACTACACTCGCATTTTATTTCAGCTACACAGAACAGATAAAATTTTCTAAAAACTTTCCTTCTATTGGATTACTATTCTTTTATCTGATAGCATACGCCTTGCATACAGTGTTCAGTAATATGTGTAACAGATATGGCAGATATTCTGGTATAGCTATAGAAAATATTATTTTAGGAAGTTCACAAGCTGGTTTCCGAATTTTATTTGGAATCATAGTGCTTTCCAACATTAATGGACTTATCTTAGGAACGACACTTGCACAAATGGTAACTGCCATATTTCTTTTTATCTATCTCCTCTATATCAAGAAATACAAACAACTTTGGGCTTTCGACCTACAGAAAATGAAAGCCATTATCATAAAATACAAGAACTTTGTAGTCTATGATGCACCATCAAGTATCCTATGTTTCGCAGGATTCAACATACCGTTACTGGTTCTTGTTGCTCATTTCAACAAAGCGACAATTGGAAGCTATTCCATCATCCTACAACTTCTTCTCTTACCAATGACAATAATCGGCTCAGCCATTGGGCGTATATATTATGAACAATTATGTTCCGATAATACAGAAAATAACAGACTGAGAATACAGCAGCGCACTATACAGGTAGGGAAAGTAGTTTCATTAATATCTTTCCTACCTATGCTTTTCCTTGCATGCGGAGGAGATAAAATCATCATACTATTTCTTGGACCTAAATGGACAATATCAGGAGGAATAGCCTTATGTCTTGCCTTTTGGTCATTCCCAACTATTCTTACACAGCCATTGATTCCGCTGTTTCGCTACCTCAATAAACAACGTATTCTATTTTATTATAATAGCATATATGCAACCATCTCTATAGGCTCTATCATCATAGCCTGCAATATGAGCAACAATATCTATCACATTCTAACCTTATATACTTTCACATGCTCGTTAGTTAATCTGGCTATGTTTTTCCACATACTAAGGTTAGCTAACATATCTCCCTTTGTATTCAAAAGATACATTCCTTTCTGGATTCTATCTTCTACTATTTTAATCCTTAGAATTATATTTATATGAAGAAGATTATAGGATTCATCTTTAATGCTGACAATGTATTCTCACGAATCATCTGTAGTCTTGTCTATATAGTTGTATATGACTTGGCATTCAATGGTTTTGTATTTAAGCTCTTTCATTATATGGGAATAGATTATATCCCAATGCCAGCAACGACTTATATGATATGGGCTGTAATATCAATCTTCCCCATCTTGTTTTATAAAGGAATAAAAGTGTTATCTTCTTTTTTCACCATCTTTCTATATATCATGGTGTATATTCCTTTTGTCCATGCGATTTTTACAATGTGGGGAATTGATACCTTCACGAAATTTACTTATAGTTTACTCATGGCCTTCCTTTTCTCCCTATACTTCTGTATAGGGACAAGCAATACCATATTCAAAAACATTATCATTGCTCCACAGATACCATTCAAATGGGTTGAATTCTTCACCATTCTATTAACTGCTATTCTTGTTATCACCAATATAGGCTCTATGCATTTTGTTAATATATTCACTCAATCTGATTTAATGTATGAACTAAGAGCCCAAAATGCAGAAAACGCAGAAGGTAGTTCAACTATCCTTGCATATATTAAGGGAGCACTATTTGGAGCATTCTATCCATTCCTCTTAATTAATTATCTTGGTGAAAAGAAATGGCTTAAAACTGCTCTCATAACAGCGGCCTACTTTTTACTTTTCATGATAGACATGCAGAAACTTACGTTCTTCATGCCGTTCGCACTCATTGCCTTATGTTTCTTTATCAAAAGACAAAGAAATGCTTTCAATATGAGATTACATTCTACTGTTATGTATTTATTCTCAGCTGCAAGCATTGGCATTATCAATATGAAAGATGAAGTTATACAACTGGGGGCAGGATTCATTGTTATTCTCCGTACCACAGCCGTAGCAGGATGGTTAACACAATATTATCTACGTTTCTTCTCTGTCAACGACAAGCCTTATACACTTTATTCTCACATAAATATAATCAACCTCCTTACAGACTATTACCCGTATGCTGATTCTTTAGGTAAGACTGTTGCCTATGGTTCACAAAATGCAAATGCAAACTTCCTTTTAACCGATGGTGTTGCAGCTGCGGGAATATTTGGATTGCTTTTAATAGGGTTAGTTTTCTATGTTCTCTTGCACATCCTCAATTCTATATCCTATCGATATAGGCTTTCAGACCTTTTAGTAATCTTTCTTCCAACTCTCTCGTACATCTTGAATACCTCATTATTCACAACATTACTTTCCAATGGCCTATTAATCTTAATTTTGCTTCTTGGATGTACAGAGAATCCAATTGATATCCGTTTAAATAACAATAATAATGAACAATAATCTTTGTATCATCACCAATATAGGGGCACACTACAGATACCCCATCTTCTCACTCATTAGCAGAGAAATTGGCTGCGACTTATTCCTGGGCGACAAGGTGAAGCAGAAATTAAAGACTTTCGATTATGAAAGGCTTGATGGTTATAAGAGAACACTGAAAAATCAGTTTCTTGGCCCATTCTACTGGCAGACAAATAGCGTAAGCCTCGTCTTCAAAGATTATAAATACTATATTCTTGACGGAGAGCCTTTTTGTCTTTCTTCATGGATTATTCTCATTCTATGCAGGCTCATGGGGAAAAAGACCATATCATGGTCACACGGGTGGTATGGACGTGAGGGACATTTCAAAGGATTAATCAAAAGATTCTTCTTTAGTCTTTTTAGTGAACTGATGCTTTATAACGAATATGCTATCAAACTCATGACTGAACAAGGTTTTAATCCTGCACACATGTACTGTATAGCCAACTCCATGGATTCTGACAAGGAAAAAGAATTACGTACATCATTAAAACCAAGTACGCTTTTCCAGGAATACTTCCACAACAACTACCCCACTGTCATCTACTGTGGTCGAATTCAGAAGTGGAAAAAATTAGACATGATTATTGATAGCATGGAGATTCTTGAGAGAGAAGGGAATCCAATTAATGCCATCTTCATAGGACAGGACATTGAGAATGTAGACCTAAAATCTTATGCAGCCTCCAAAGGGCTGGCAAATAATGTCTGGACTTATGGCCCTTGCTACGATGACCGAATCATTGGAGAGTTCTTTTATAATGCATCCGTATGCGTATCACCTGGCAATGTAGGGCTAACTGCCATTCATGCCTTGTCGTTCGGTTGCCCTGTTATAACTCATAACCAGTTTCCATATCAAAACCCAGAATTTGAAGCAATCAAACCTGGAATAACAGGTGACTTCTTCGAGAAAGATAACCTCTTAAGTATGACCAAATACATAAAGAAATGGACCTCACAAACACAAGAAGAACGGAAGCAGACCAGAACGGCTGCCTTCAACGAGATTGATAGTAAATGGAATATCCACTACCAAATAAAAATCATAAAAGAAGTGATATCAAACAAGCCAAAGATTAGACTCACTAAGGGATAATCTTCTCTATCCAAAGAGGATATACTTTCAGCAACAAACAACTTCAACATTATGCCGACAAATACAGACTCTACATATTTCAGAATAAGATCCTATATTAGGAATATCATACTAAATATTCTCGGAACATTTAGTAAACCACAACCAGGGATACACATTCTGAACGGACACAGAATATTGGACGAAACAGAACCTGAAACATTCAGGTCTTTATTGAAAGAACTGTCTAAATACGTCAAGTTCATACGCTTTGAAGAAGCTGTAAAGCTCATTACGACGCAGCAACAACCTTCAGAGCCACTTGTCGCTTTTACATTCGATGATGGCTTCAGTGAGTGTTACGATTGTTTTGCTTCAGTAATAGAAGAATACGGTGTGAATGCCTGTTTCTTTATTAATCCGAACTATGTTGAAGGAGATCAGAAATATATAGACAACTTCAATGAGCACATCGTCATGACTCACCACAAGCAGCCTATGAGATGGAATCAGATAAAGGAACTCTCTGATAGAGGTTTCATTATCGGAGCACACACTATGGATCACTACATGATAAATGACGATAACGAGGACATCCTACGCTATCAAATCAACACATGCAAAGGCATCATTGAGGAGAAGCTTGGTAAGCCATGCCAACACTTTGCTTTCCCCTATGGTAAACTAACAGAAGCCAACGAACTATCAATAAACATTGCGTGTGAAACTTATGAATATGTTTTTTCACAATCAGATTACAAGCATTATTTCTCATTCAGCGGAAAAGTTATCAATCGCCGCCACTTTGAACCATTCTGGCCGAAACAACATCTAAAATACTTTCTTAGTGCAAGGAAAAAATAACATGAGACTTTTCTCAACAATTCCCTGATTAGGAGAGCTACCAATGATTAAGTAACTAATATAGCGCATATTGGCACTTCACAGAAAAAAGGTTGACCTATTTCTTGAAAAAGGTAGACCTTTTTAATCAAAAAGGTAGACCTTTTTTGCGAAAACCGTCAACCCTTTTAACACAAAGGGTCAACGCTCTCAAAAGAATGGGTACTTTGTTGAAATTAACAGATTAGTTGGGGAGACCGTCAACAACAAGCAACACTCTGACAATGAATTTCAAAATTGTATTTATATGAGAAGTCAACAAAAAAAAATACTGCAAATCAACATTACCGCCAACTGGGGTTCACATGGAAAGATTGCAGAAGGCATAGGTAAGATAGTTCTCAACCATGGTTGGGAAAGCTACATTGCATACGGAAGATGGATGAATCCAAGCCAATCTACACTCTATCACATCGGAAGCAAATGGGATGAAGCAAGGCATGGAGTCATTAGTCGGTTCTTTGATAACCACGGACAGAATTCAAAGAATGCTACCCGCAAGCTCATTCAATACATACAAAGCATACAGCCAGATATTATCCACCTACATAACATTCATGGATACTACCTTAATTATCAATTATTGTTTGAATTTCTCAAGCAATATAATGCACCTGTTGTATGGACTCTACATGACTGTTGGGCATTTACAGGACACTGTGCACACTATATGTTCATCAACTGTGAGAAGTGGAAGCTGCACTGTGAAAGATGTCCAAACCTTAGGACTTATCCTAAAAGCTGGTTCTGCGACCGGTCTTATCAGAACTTTGAAGACAAGAGAAAGGCTTTCACTTCCTTGGATAATATAACACTAATACCTGTAAGTACTTGGTTGCAAGACCAGTTAAAACAATCGTTCTTAAAAGAACAAAACATAATTACCATACACAATGGTATTGATACACAGCTTTTCAAGCCCACAGAAGACTTCTTGCCAGTACTACGAAAATATAAAATAAACGAGACAAAGTCCATCATACTGGGCATTGCCTCCAATTGGTTTCATAAGGGTTTAAACGATTTCATACAGCTAAGAAGGTTATTAGACGATTATTTTCAAATAGTTCTTGTCGGGCTAAACAGCCAAGAACAGAAAAAAATACCACAAGGCGTCATCGGTATTCCACGCACACAAAACATAAAAGAGCTCATAGCATTATATTCTGCTGCAAATATACTCCTAAACCCGACATGGGAAGACAATTTCCCCACTACCAACTTAGAAGCAATGGCATGTGGGACACCTGTCATCACCTACAAAACAGGAGGAAGTCCAGAAGCCATTGATGAACATACTGGGTTTGTTGTCCAACAAGGTGATATACAAGAAGCTGCCAACATCATAAAGAGAGTAAGTGTGGAAGGTAAGGACAAATACACCAAAGAATGCCGCAAACGAGTAAAGACATATTTCAATATGGACACACAATACATGGAATACTTTAAGCTGTACAATCAACTATTAAGATGACACGCTACTAAGACACACTCCATTTCGTTTGCAAACAACCTTGAAATGTCCTTGAACTTTCTATAAAGGTCTATCCTTTAAATCCTAAACTCAAAGAGTTTATAGAGGTATTTGAGCGCTATCAAGAACTGATTACTATATATTCCATTCTCCCGACAGGCACGAGTATCTTCCTGCAAAAGTAATCGGTGGCTATGAATACCATTCGTGCTCGCTCCGCCATTACGCATCGTAACAAAGTCAAGATTAAGATATTTCGACTTAATCTTATGAACACAAAACATGCGCACAACTATCTCGAAGTCGGCACCTATCTTATAATCAAGTTTGTAAGGACCTACCTTTTGATAGACCTCACGCCGTACATACAATGAGGGATGGGCTGGCATAAAACCAAAACGAACCCAGAACGGGGAGAAAATTTTAGATGAGTAATAGCGCGTAACCTTATCAGGTTCACCGTCATGAATGAAATGTATGTCACCATACACAGCTTCTAAAGCCTCATCTTCGAATGGTCTTGCTAACTTAGAGACTATATCGTTCGATGTAAAATAATCATCAGAATTAAGGATTCCAATAACCTCTCCCGTAGCCATTGCTATCCCTTTGTTCATAGCATCATATATACCCCGATCTTTCTCAGATACCCATTTCACAGAATGAGAGGTCGTCTTTGAGGCGTATGCTCGTATAATATCTACTGTTGAGTCCGTCGAACCACCATCTATTATAATGTGTTCAATATTGCGATAATCCTGTCGCAAGACAGAATCTAAGGTATCTTGAAGCGTTTTCTCACTATTAAAAGTTGCTGTAATAATAGATATTTTCATTCTATCAAATATTAGATTTGTTTACATAGTTCCTCATCAAAAGCCTACTCTTAAATGAATACTACTACTGAATGAAACCATTTAATTATTAGTACTTCCTACTTTAACAATTTGATTACATCTCTGATGTTGCTGTATAAACACATAAAGCTCAATTGCCAACAAAAGTACAAAAAGAAAATGACATACAAGACTATTCTGAAAGATAAAAGTCTCGACTAAAGACAAAACAATAATTAAAACTTTCTAACACTACAATACAATATAATTACATAAAAAGAGTTTATAGAAAGAAGAGAATACTTTAGAATATGTCGACATACACTTTAATCAGCTTCTTTGCTTTTGCCATGAGTGCGACCTGTGGTTTCGTTATGATACCACAGATTCTCTCGTTTTGTAAAAAGCGGAAGTTATATGACACACCAGATGCCAGAAAAATACACAAGAATGCTATTCCACGCTTAGGGGGCGTCTCGTTCATGCCGAGTATGCTGGTGGCTACACTCGTGGCCCTGCTGACGTGGGTTTATACCAGTACAGGGAGTAAGATTGGGATTAGCCCGTGGAGCGTCTTCTTTGGCGTGGGTATCACCGTTATCTATATAACAGGCGTACTCGATGACATCTTTGGCGTGAGGGCTAAGCTGAAACTTCTTGTACAGATAGCGGTTGCCAGTCTGTTGCCGATGTCCTATCTTTACATTAATAACCTCTATGGTTTCTTGGGCATCTATGAGATACCAACGTTCGTGGGGATGGTGATTACCGTTGGAGTTCTGGTCTTTATCATGAATGCTATCAATCTGATTGATGGCATTGACGGCCTTTCTGCCAGCTTAACGCTCATTGCCTTGTCGGGTCTTTTCTATGTTTTCCATCGCGAACATATATGGGTTTACTGCATCCTCATCGCTGGTTTGATGGGAGTCTTGGTGCCTTTCCTTTATCATAACATCTGGGGAAAGCAGGAGAAGAACCAAAAGATATTCATGGGCGACTCTGGTAGCTTGACGCTTGGCTATATCCTTGGCGTACTACTGATTAAGTTCTGTATGTATAACCCTCATGTCATGCCTTATCAGAAGGGGGCTACACTCCTCTCCGTCACCTTACTTATCGTACCAACCTTTGATGTTTTCAGGGTTATCATCGTACGATTATTGCACCACAAGCCGATTTTCAGGGCGGATAAGAACCATATCCACCATAAGCTGATACGTGCAGGACTAACTCTGCATCAGACGTTGATTAGTGTTATTGCACTGTCCTTTCTGTTCATAATCATCAATCTCTCGCTTTTCAATCACCTCCTTGTGACATGGATTATTGCGATAGATGTCGTTATCTACATCGCCTTCCACTACACACTCGACTCCTTTATCAGAAGAAGGGGAGCACTTCCTTTCACCGAATAAAGAGGAAGTAAAAAAGGTAAGAGACTAAAAAGCAAAGCAGCGTTATTAATATATACACAAAAGGCAGGCTTACACCTGCCTTTTGTTATTTCGTAGCCATAAAGACTTAAAGCAATATCTTAAACAAAAACTACCCTTCTGCATAGCTTTCACACCGTATTACTTTGTTATGTGCTTACGCCCCGCACCAATGGTGCAAAGCCTCCGCACATCATGTGTTAAGCCTCCGCACATTAGTAAAAGACAGTAAGAATGAATTGATATTGTCATTAGATGACCATATCATAAGCTCCCCCAAACAACTAATACTATAAATTACTAAACACCCAAGACTACAAGATTGAGGCAAAACAAACGTAAGACGTAAGACTTTGCCTCACAACCTCTCGTCTAAGTAGACTCTTCAAGCTACAAACACATAGCCCTTTACCATATTACTTACCTGAATAAGCATCGATAAGTGCTTCCAATGCTGGTATAGGAGTAGAATTCGTATCTTCGACAGCATTGTTAAATTTAAACTGCAAAGAACCATGATTCAAACGTCCTGCGCCATAGAATCCCGTGACCTGAGAAGGAACAAGAGCGGTTGCATCTGGGGTATAAGAATACATTAGTGCTGCATCTGTATCAAAGTTGTTATAGATATTTCCACCATTAAGCGTTTTAACAGAAGCTGGTACCTTTTCGTTACGTGAAATAGCATGATAAAAATCAAAGCTACTGTTATTATCTGCATAACTAATTGGGGTATAAGTACTCTCCGCTCCCTTTTCTGTAAATAAGCTTCCATACTCTTTCACCATACCTCCAGGCTCACCAGAGAATTTGCCTGTACCCTTTGCATCACTTCCCTGCTTTGATATCAAGATTGGATTCTTTGTAGCACGAAAATAGTTGTTTTCAGAGAAAACACTGCAACCCATCGTTGCACCAATTCCGTATTTTGCACATCCATCATAGTAGTTATTCCATAAATGAACGCTCATCGTACGAACTCGTGCATGACGAGAGTCACTATGGTCAAACCAGTTGTGGTGATAAGTGATATAGTTTGGACCTGTTTCTTTCTTCATACCACACATACTCGTCTTTCCAGTGTCCCAGAAATGACAATTATCTATTGTGACAAACTTTGAGTCAGTCTTCACATCAATAGAACCATCTCCCTTAATATGATCACCACCACTCGCCTTTCCGTAGAATAAATCCATGTGATGAACCCATATGTTAGAATTATTTGTGTCAAGTGACACGCCATCGTCCATAGCTCGCATGATACCTAAATTGCGGAATTCAACACTCTTAGCATTCCTTACCAAGAAGCCAAAGCCATAAATACTGGCGTCCTCACCAATTCCTTCTATAGTAATATTCATCTCACTATCTGCTTCCTTTCCCTTAATCTGTATACCTTCTGTACTGCTTCCAAAGGTATCAGTATCACCATTTCTAAGCAAACCTAAGATTCTAACAGACAATGGTGTGGTGATATTACCTTTCTGATAAGCATTAAGAATAGCCTGAAGACCTATGAACGTAGTCTTACCTAAATGGGCACTGACAGTTTTAGCATTGTCTTTATTTACATAAATAACAACAGCACCAGACTTCAACGTACCGTCATCATTATAGGCACCTACACCCGAATAATTCTTATGAGCAAAGCCCTCTCGCACATAATTCAAGACTTTCAGCCCTGTTACCTCACTCGATTGGGCTTCTTTTCCACCCTTCATAGCTACGATTTTCAGAGAATAAGTGCCAGCTTTTAATCCTGGAATATCAACTCGTACATAGCCATTATATACACGTATCAACTCGGAATCAACCTTGCTATAATCAGCATATTGCCCACCTTTCACATAAACATAATAACCATCTGCTTCAGCTACAGGCTTCCATTTAGCGTAAATTGTCTCTAACCATCCTTTTGACTCAGTAATTATCAATCCATTTTCTATTGTCTGACTCTCCACAGTTCTTGATGTATCAGCAGAAACGCAAGCCAATGTATTAACCCATAAAAATAAGAACAATAAGATATTCTTATACAATCTAACCCTCATAAATCTCTTTTTTAATTTGTTTGTAAATACCTTCCTTCTATGTAATATAGGTCATGTTGATCATAAACACATTATGAATTATGTGAGAATCAAACTTAATAAATGTCTACAGATACTCTATTAACTTCAATAAACCCATTCTATACATATTCAAATATACAAAGTTTATCATAAAAAACAAACTAAACAAGAATTCATTATGAAACTTTGTTAATCGCCATTGAATATCTTTATTTGAATTAACTGCATTCTATAAAAATAGGAATAGTACCGACGAAACTGTCATACTATCCCCATTTCTCTTTCTTTCTATATATTGATAAGTTTACTTGAATCAAGAAATCCGCAGTAGAAGAATGGATATCTACAAACTAAATTACGCCTATCTGCTGTTATTCATAGCCATAACGGCTGTGAAAAAGTACTTAGAATTTATCGAAATAGAGCCTTACCGTACCGTCATTTATCACCAACTTACGCCTGTCAACCCTCTCAATACGGAACGTGGGAGTAAGACTCTTAATGCCATAACGACCCAATGTCGCTTCGTAAGCAGTCAAGGGATGGTCGCCATTCTCACGGTCGAAGAGGTAAGGAGACGACAGTCTCAGTTGGTCGTTGTCAATGCGAAAACGATAGAGATAACTATTGATCTGTCCTGTCTTATCCTCCATCTGTAAGAGTTTTGCTTGAAACGACCAGAATATTACTTCGTTACTCACATCTATGTGTGTATTTGTTACAGACTCCTCGATTCGAACTAAATGCCACATTCCCTCTAAATCACCAGCGTCATTATCAGTTTCCAAGCTACATGAAGAAAAGAGAAGAGCTAACACTGGTAACAGAAATACTAATATATTCGATTTAAACATATCTTTTGTGTATTATAAACATTCAACAATCTATACCCTTATTTATTCAGCAATCCGCGTTTACTAAGCGTTAGTTGTAAGCCATAATTAGGACCTTCAAGAATACCACCAAAGTCAGCCCCAATACCCAACTTTACTTCTGTACCTCTTAACCAATTACTTGTTTCACTTTTATTAAACATATAAGAGGTTTCACCTAACAAACTAACATTATGCTTCTTATGCGTATAAGGTTTTTCATAAGTTCCCAATCCTTCTTGCCAAGTTGCTAGAAAGCGCCACTTCAAATAGTCTGTAGGATGCCCACCTAAGCCTAGGTGGAGTGCAATAAATCGATTGTCTTTGAAATAAATAGTACCATCTTCATTATAGATAGGCGATCGATAAAGCGGATTACCCATCGTTTGCCCCCAATGCTGGTAGCCTGGGAAGATGTAATGATTATAGTAGTTGTCTTTTCCTCCTATATGGTCAGGCACTGTGATAGTGTGGTCATGATAGATTGGACCGCTCTGATACTTACTATAAATATATTCAACAACAACGTTATTCAGCCAATTGTCTGGTTTATACTTATACTCAAAACCTAACATCCAATCCTTAAAATCATACAACAAATAACGTCGTTTCTTCTTTTGTTGCCATTCCGTTCCTTCTCCATAACCATCATAATCTAACTGAAACATTGAAGAATGGTCTTCAAAGAACTTATCCGCATAGACGGAAACACAACTCCATTCACCTTCATAGTTTAATCGCATGACCCAACTTCCTAGTTGATCACCCTCTACGTTTTGGTAGGTTGTCTCTCCATTGTCTGCTCCTCCAGGTAAGAAAGCATACCAGAAGTCACGTACACCAGTTCTTCCTTTCGATGGAATAAGATTCCCATGCCCATCAGGAAGATAAGAGATTCCTCCAAAAAGTGATACCATCTCTAGTCCCATCTCTAATGACCAAGGGCAGAACACTTCCTCGTTTCCAATCTTCAAGTAACCAGCTTTAGAATGAAAAAGCACCTTATCAGAATATTTTGACTGCAAACGAGTGAAGTCATGTTGCCAGTTCTTATCGGTCAACATACCATAAGCTATGTGTCCTTTAAGGTGTAGCCAACCATTAGCAAATGGTAAAGTCCAATAGTCACCGAGTGCTAATCGCACTTGTGGAATCGGTCGGGCATTAATGCCCAAAGTCTGTGAACCAGTACTTAAATCAGCATTCTTCATTTCCATTGGTTGTTCCTTTGCTCCAATAGTCAACGTTCCATGCCACCAACTTCCTTCTAAGTAGGCTTGTTGAATAATAACTTTACTAGTATAGTTTACTGGTGCAATCATATCAACACCATAGCCAACTCCAAACCTGTGTCCAGCATCTATATTCAAGGGGCGCTCTATTGCCCCACGCATATAGCCATTCATTACATCCAAAGAACTCAATCCATACTTATTAGCATTCAGCCACAAAGGAGTTTTCCCTTTCGAGAAACTCCCTTGCAACTCCAGTGTATATTCTAATCCTTTAAGTAACTGTACACGAGATGTATCTCTATTGTCTCCTTCCCAAGATTGTGCCCTCAATACACTTGTGAGTAGAATGACAGACAAGGATAAAAGAAGTTTTTTCATATTATAAAGCTAATTCTTTAAATAGACATAGGCTGTGCAGCAAGAAGTAAAATAAGACTTTTACAATCTACATACACATATTCTCTCCTGCAAAGTTAATAAAAAAAAGGGAAATAGCAAACGAATATTTCTTCTTCGACTTTAGGATTACACCTTATTATATTAGGGGTATATCTTCCTTTTCCAACATATTATACACCTTTAGGGAAAATCCCCCTCTATGTAGGGGAAATCCTTTTAGGATGCTAAATAATATTTGTTCCTTTGCAACATGAAAACAGGGATTGGATGGCAAAAGCCTTTCTAACATCCCTAGTTATTCACCTATAAAGATTGAAAAAGTATGAAGAAGCTTATATTAACACTCATTGCAACACTCGTTCTCAGTGCCTCTGCAAATGCTATGAGTTACGAGCAGGCTCGCATACAAGCCCTCTTCTTAACGGACAAGATGGCTTATGAATTAAATCTGACCGAGGAGCAATATGAAGCCGCATACGAGATAAATCTCGATTACCTCATGAGTGTAAACTCTATGGTTGACCTCTATGGAGCTAACTGGACGCATCGTAATATGGATTTCAACTACATCCTCTGCGATTGGCAATATAGAGCTTACATGGAAGCTAATTACTTCTATCGCCCATTAAGGTGGGATGCTGGTTACTGGCACTTCAGTGTTTACGCAAGATATCCACGTCGTGATTACTATTACTTCGGTCGTCCAAGTTTCTATTCTGCTTATCGTGGAGCTCATAGTTGGCGTATGAATGGTGATAGAAGTTGGTATTATGGCAGAGATCTCTTCTACGGAAGAAACAATAGTAACTATTATGGTATGCGTGACAACTTCAATCGTGGTTATTATAATAGGGGTTACAACAATTATAGCTCATACGATTATAATTATCCACAAGACAATCGTCCACGCAGCTTCGGAAACCAACAACGGAGCACATTTGAGAGTTCTATGGGTACGAATCGTACTTATGAGCCACGTGAAAGTTCTACCCGTACAACTGTTACACGCCCTAATAATAATAGTGGATTTGGTGCAGGTCATAGCTTCGGAAATGCTACTAGAGGTAATGAACCAACACGTTCTTTTGGCAATCCAAGCCCATCTTTCAGTACACCAAGAGGTAGTTTCGGTAATGGTTCATCGTTCGGTGGTAACCGATCAATGGGTGGAGGATCATCAAACAATGGTTCTATCTTTGGTGGACATAGATAAACAAAGAATTAAAAGAGAGTTATAAAAATAGGTGTAAATACTAAAACAACCACTAGAAAACTTAATTAGAGAGTTACAAAACATAGCTGACAAGCTATTTAATGACAAGACTCAAAAAAGGTTTAAATACTAGAGACTAGATATTGATAGTAATTAGTTCATCTTAAAAGGTTTTAGATTGTGAAAGAGGATTTCATAAGAAAGAGAAAAGAACACTAAGGATTAAAAGAGATGTAACAATCAGAGAGTTATTTAAATGAAGGAGAGAGGAGCCTCACGAGATGTGACGCTCCTCTTTTATTATGCTCTTTTCGGCTATTGATAACCATAAATTCTATTATACGTCACATTCTTCTGTCTTATAAGATATGCCTATTACATTGGAAAGGTGCATCTAAGGAAATAAGAAGGTATGTAGATATAGAGGAAAAAATAGCTTATTTTTATCAAAAAAGTATACTATTTCGTGAGAGAAAATAGTCTAATTTTATATGTGATAACGTTTCTTCTCCAGTATTGAAGATCATTGAGTGCAAGTGAGAATGGTTTCTTTTAAGATGTAGATAGTCCTTATAAAAAGTATAAAAAAGAAATAAGGGAAACTTCTCTGGTGCCCTCGTTTTCTCTTATAGATTATTGGTTAAAACATTTCCAAGTATGAAATAAAATATTTAAATTTGCAGAAAAATAGGTGATGCAGTATCAAGTGACTTGTAATAAGTGCCATCGTTCATTTGCTATTACCAGTGATGGAAGCGATAGGATGCATTGTAATTGCCCTTATTGTGGGCAGCCTTTACTTGTAAATTTGCCTGCAATAGCCCAGCCAGTAATGCCTTCTGTACAGTCAACTAATTATGATGTGCAGGATAAAGGCGGGGACAATTCTTCTATAAAGGTTCTGTTATGTGTGTTAATTGTCCTATTTCTTGGAGGTTTTGCTACCTTTGGCTTTATTTATTGGCAGCAACAGCAAGAGAATGAAAGGAAACTTTTTGCAGCACAACGCAAGGCTCATGCAGACTCTGTTATGCAGATTCGTACAAAGCAGCAGATACAGGAAGCTGCAGTAAAACGCAAGGCTGATGAACAGAAGTCAGTCTGTTCTTTTCTAGATTCATTCTATCGGAAAGCTGTATTTATATCAGGTGATCCAAGTTACTATGTACGTTATTTAACTCCATATTGTCAACAAATGGTGTTTGGAGTTGACGCTTATGATGAGGGTGAAGATGTATGGGGTGAATGGTGGGCTGCCTTTGGTAATTTCAATAATGAGTACGACTTCGATGAATTGCGTCGTAATCTACAAATTACACCATTAGGTGATGACTGGTATAAAGTTCGCTTATCAGAGCATGGTATAACAGTGTTTAGAAAGATTAAAGTTCAGGTAACAGATGGACATGTCCTTATAGATGACGTTAGATAAAACGTATGAAAGGAGGTAAGTAGAGAATGCAATTTCAAATTATTTGTAAACATTGTCATCGTTCTTTCGTGATAACATCAGACGGAGGAAAGACTTTGAAGTGTAATTGTCCTTATTGTGGAGAGAATATGGTTGTTGCTACTCCTAATACAGAACAGTTCGTACAAGGTGCTTCAAATGCACAAGTTGTGCAGGATTCGTCGTCTGTTTTCATGGATAATGTCGCAAATAAAGCAATATTACAGACGAAAAACTGTAAGTCTATAAGTGGAGTAGGGAAGACAACAATAGTCGTTTTTACAATTTTGTTTGTTGGTATTTTGATCTTATCTTCACTCTTATATATTATATTTTCAGCTATGTCGAATTAAACAATAACACTCAAATTATGAAACAAACAAAGATTGTATGTTCAATTAGTGACAGACGTTGTGATGTTGACTTCCTTAGGAAACTTTTCTTTGCAGGTATGAATGTTGTTCGTATGAATACAGCTCATGCAACTCCTGGAGGGATTCGTGAGATTATTCGTAACACACGTACAGTGTCTCCACACCTCGCTCTTTTGATAGATACAAAAGGTCCAGAAGTAAGGACAACTGGGACAGATAATCCTATTCATTATAAAGTAGGTGATATGGTGAAGATCTTTGGTCGCCCAGAAGTCGATACAATGAAAGATATTATAAACGTTTCTTATCCAGACTTTGCTCGTGATGTAAAAGTTGGTGATCATGTGCTTTTTGATGATGGTGCTTTGGATATGTTAGTTGTCGAGAGTTCTGGTCCTATGTTGGTTGCACAGGTACAAAACGAAGGTGATTTAGGATCACATAAGAGCGTAAATGTACCTGGTGAGCATATTGAGTTACCGGCTTTAACAGAGAAAGATAAGCGAAATATTCTTTTGGCAATAGAGGAGGATATTGACTTTATTGCACACTCTTTTGTGCGCTCCGCAGCTGATGTATTGGAAGTTCAAAAGATACTTGATGAGCATAACTCGGATATTAAAATCATCTCGAAGATTGAGAATCAAGAGGGAGTTGATAATATTGATGAAATAATCGATGCCTCTTATGGTATTATGATTGCACGTGGTGATTTAGGTATTGAAGTGCCAATTGAACAAATTCCTGGTATTCAACGTAGTATCATCAACAAGTGTATTTTGAAAAAGAAACCTGTGATTGTGGCTACGCAGATGCTACACACCATGATTAACAACCCACGACCTACCCGTGCAGAGGTGACAGATATTGCCAATGCAATCTATAGCCACACAGATGCATTGATGTTAAGTGGTGAAACAGCTAGTGGTAAGTATCCTGTTGAGGCTGTACAGACTATGGCTCGTATAGCTGAAGCTGCTGAAGCTGATGCACACCAGCGTGGTCATATAAACGTTCCTATGACAAACCTTAATGACCAGCGTGAATTTCTGTCTAGAAGTGCTATTGAGGCGACAGAGCAGTTGGGAGTGAAAGGTATTGTAACTGATAGTGAGACTGGTTTGACAGCTCGTAACCTTGCAGCTTTCCGTGGTCCTAATCCTGTATTAGCTATTTGTTATAAGGAGAAGGTACAGCGTTGGTTGAACCTTAGTTATGGTGTTATTGCTATTCACCAACAGCAACATAAATCTAGCCAAGAGATGTTTATTGCAGCTTTAAGAATGCTACGTCAAAAGGGATACATTGATTTGGAAGATAATATAGCCTATCTCTCGGGGTCTTTCGGAGGTGGAGGAACAACTTTCCTCGAGATTAATAAGGTGGGAGAAGTGTTCAATCGTAGTTATCGTTTCCACTTGCCTGAAGAAGAAACATTCCCTGTTGGGAAAGAAGAAAAATAGTTATTAATTATACGAAAAGGTGTCTAGAATATAATTCCAGACACCTTCTTTATACTTTATGATTACTTTCCCCTTCTTTACTGACTAGCGTTACTATTTTGACTTCAGTGCTAGTTATCCTTGATATAAAGATTTCATCCCACCCATGATAAATCTACCATGGTCGTAATTGTATCTCTTTAAGGGTAGTTCAAAAGATATATTCTATTCCTTTTAAATCTTATAGAATTGCTATTTTCTTTACTCGGCGCTCATGTCTACCACCTTCAAAACTTGCTTTAAAGAACTCATCAAGAATCTTCTCCGCTGTCTTATTATCAATGAAGCGACCAGGAAGGACAACTACATTTGCATCATTGTGCTGGCGTGTTAACTCTGCAACATCCTTGTTCCAAACTAATCCTGCTCGTATACCTTGATGCTTGTTTAGTGTCATTGCCATACCTTCTCCACTCCCACAGATAGCAATACCTGGATAGACTTCACCATTTTCAATGGCCTCTGCTAATTGATGGGCGTAATCTGGATAATCACAGCTTAAATCACTATTACAACCAAAGTCCTTATATGCATACTTGTGTTGTTCCAAATATTGGATAACAAATTGCTTCAATGGGAAGCCTGCGTGGTCGCAAGCTATTCCTACTTTTTTAATTTCCATAAGCTGTTTAGGTTTTACGAACCAGCCTGTCTTGGGGACAGGTGGTTCAAGTTAAACTATTGTGCTAGATATTCTTTGACTTGTTTGTATAGATTCTCTGGGGTAAAACCGAGTTTCTCATCCAGTACTTTATAGGGTGCAGAGAATCCAAAGCTATTGAGTCCGAAGACTTTACCATTTGCTCCAACGAGACCTTCAAGGGTAACAGGTAAACCTGCAGTTAGGCCGAAAATCTTTGCATATTGGGGTAAAATAGCTTCTTGATACTCTTTGCTTTGACGGCGGAAAAGTCCTTCTGAAGGAGCACTAACCACACGGACTTTTATTCCATCATTGCGTAGTAATTCTGCTCCTTCGACGCAGGTCGATACTTCCGAACCACTTGCAACAAGGATAACATCGTAGTCTTCGTCTGATCCTTTGACTATGTATGCACCCCTCCGAGTTTCCTCATAATTAGTTCCTTCTGGTAAGCTCTTTACATTCTGACGTGAGAAGATAAGTGCCGTAGGCGTATCTATATTCTCCATAGCCATCTGCCAACAGATGGTTGCAGCATCACTATCGGCTGGACGAAGAACGCGTAGAGAATCTTGACCAGCATGGTTCTGTAACTTCTCCATCAAGCGAATCTGTGCTTCCTGCTCTACTGGCTCATGCGTAGGTCCATCTTCACCAACGCGGAAAGCATCGTGACTCCATACGAATTTTACAGGTACTTGCATGAGTGCTGCCATACGAATAGCAGGCTTCATATAGTCTGAGAAAACGAAGAATGTTCCCATTGCTGTGAAAACACCACCATGTAGCATCATACCGATACACATACATGCCATAGCTAATTCGCTTACGCCAGCTTGGAAGAAAGCACCACTGAAATCGCCACGAGTAAATGAATGAGTCTTGTTTAGGAATCCATCTGTCTTATCAGAGTTACTGAGGTCTGCAGAAGATACTATCATATTAGGTACTTGCTCTGCAATTACTCCAAGACATGCTGCAGAACCATTGCGTGTTGGAATATCACGTTTTTGAACTAAACCACTCCAATCTATTTTAGGAGCCTTACCTGTGAACCACTGTTGCATCTGCTCAGCCTTTGATGGATTATGTTTCTTCCATTCAGCCTCATCAGCGTGTCTCTTTGCTACAATCTTCCTTAATTCTGCATTGCGATTATCGTATAATTTTTGTACTTCTGGGAATATCTTGAATGGATCATTGAGGTCTCCACCGAGATGCTTAATAGTGTTCGTATAGGCTTCACCACCAAGTGGTGCTCCATGAGTCTTTATGTTATGTTCGTAGCTACTGCCATCAGCTTGCAAAGCACCTTTGCCCATTATTGTTTCACCAATAATAAGGGTTGGGCGTAACTCCTCCTTATTTGCAGCAATAAGTGCAGCACGGATAGCTTCTGGATCATTACCATCTATCTTTATGACATTCCATCCCCATGCCTGATACTTCATTGCAGTATCTTCACACATAACGGCTCCGCATTCTGTAGAAAGTTGAATGTCGTTAGCGTCATAGAACATGATGAGGTTATTAAGACCTAGGTTCCCTGCCAATCTTCCAACTTCACTACTGATGCCTTCTTGTACTCCACCATCAGAGATGTAAGCATATATTTTGTGTTGCATCATAGTATGGCCGAGGCGAGCCTCAAGGAATTTCTCTGCAATAGCTGCACCAGCTGCGTAGGCATGTCCTTGCCCTAAAGGACCAGATGAGTTTTCTATGCCATGTGCTAGGTCGCGTTCAGGATGTCCAGGGGTAATTGACCCCCATTGACGAAATTGTTTGATATCATCGATTGTGAACTTTCTTTGAAGCGTCAGTGCTGCATAAAGCATGGGCGACATATGTCCAGGATCAAGATAAAAACGATCGCGTCCAGTCCATTCAGGCTGGTCTGGGTCATAAACGAGAAACTCAGAGAAAAGAACGTTGATAAAGTCTGCTCCGCCCATAGCACCTCCAGGGTGTCCAGACTTGGCTTTCTCTACCATTGAGACTGCTAGAATTCTAATGTTGTCCGCTGCGCGGTTCATCAGTTCCTTGTCATTCATATAGATTGGATTTAAATTTGATAATGCAAATATAGAGATAAATGTGGAGACCTCAAAATAATAAACTTACATTTTTATAAAAATGTTTTTAGATGCTGCTAATAGTATTTTAAGATCATAATAGAGTTATTCTACTTTTCAGCATACTTATAGTTTATAAACAGAACAATCCTTATATGCTTGCTTGTTGAAGCGATATAGAAGGGCTCCTCTTTTACTAGTTACTTTATCTATAAGACTCGTTTGCTCTATAAAATCAACTTGTTTAATGCGTTTCCTAAAGTTACGTTTATCAACCTCTGTACCTAAGATCGCTTCATGAACATGTTGCAATTGGGTCAAAGTAAATAGTTTGGGCAGCAGACTAAAGCTAATAGGAGCATTGTTGAGGAGTTTGCGTAATTGTTCCAAAGCTAGTTGTACCATTTTCTGATGATCGCCATATAGTTCTTCTAGATGGTCTAATTCAAGCCATTGTAGGTCATTTTCCTCCATAGCTTGATGGTTATAATCTGTTGCATTGATGAGTGCACAATAGGCGATGGAGATTACTCTATCACCTGGATCACGATCTATTTCACCAAAAGCACCTACTTGTCTCATGTAGGGATTCTTAATACCTGTGCATTGATATAATACACGATTAGCAGCCTCTTTCAAGCTCTCGTCTTCTTTTACAAATCCTCCATACAAAGACAATCTGCCACTTTCTGGTTCTACTTTACGCTTACCGACAAGTAGTTTAAGCTTTTTGTTTTCAAATCCTAGGACTATACAATCCACGGAGACTAATAGTTTGGGTTCTCCTTGGTAATATTCATTCATGTTGTAGACATTTATAATAGAGATGTAAAAATACTATTTTTTATGATTATAATCACGTTTTTATCCGTTTATTTTGACTTTCTCAAAGTAAAAAGCCATAAGTCTTTATGAGCTTATGGCTTATACTTTTGCAATTATAACTATCAGAGTTAACAAACCTTATGAGAACCTTCGCTGATGATTACAGGATAGATCTCTGGTTTGTGTCCATATTTAGCATTGAACTTCTCGGTTACATTCTCGATGAATGTCTCGTACAAGTCGTCTTTTACGAGGTTAATAGTACAACCACCGAAACCGCCTCCCATAATACGAGAACCAGTAACACCATTCTCTTTAGCAACATCGTTGAGATAATCAAGTTCCTCACAACTAACCTCATACTCCTTGCTTAAACCATAGTGCGTCTCGTACATCTTCTGTCCAACTGTCTCATAGTCACCGGCGACGAGAGCATCGCAAACAGCAAGTACACGATCTTTCTCGCCCAGTACGAAATGTGCGCGCTGATAGTCCTCGGCACTAACTTCTGCTTTTACAGCCTCTAGTTCTTCCCAATTAGCATCTCGCAATGTCTCGAACTTCTTATTAGGGAAGTGCTTACCAAGTGCTGCAACAACATTCTCACAACTCTTACGACGATCATTATAAGGACTTCCTGCCAACTCATGTTTAACCTTTGAGTTTACGAGAACCAACTTGTAACCTTTTGGATCAAATGGGAAGTACTCAAATTCACGACTCCTACAATCAAGGCGCATGAGCTTTCCTTCTTTGCCAAAGACGCTTGCAAATTGATCCATAATACCACAGTTAACACCGATGTATTTATGTTCTGTAGCCTGCCCTGCCAATGCAATATCCCATTTAGAAATCTTGTTATCAGCAAACAAATCATTCAGAGCACAGCCAAAACAACTTTCCATAGCAGCAGAAGAGCTCATACCAGCACCGAGAGGAACATCACCAGCAAAGGCTATATTAAATCCTTTTACATCAACACCAAGTGCTTTAAACTCCTGAACCATGCCATAGATGAATCGTGCCCATGTAGCGCGTGGACCTTTTGGATCGTCTACCTTAAATTCAACTCGGTCTTTCAAGTCGATAGAGTAACACATTATAGTATCTGTTCCGTTAGGTCTTACTTCTGCCATGATACCCTTATCTACGGCACCAGGGAATACGAAGCCTCCATTATAATCTGTATGTTCACCAATGAGATTAATACGTCCTGGTGAAAAATAAATGTTACCAGTTTTGCCGTCAAAATGTTTAATGAAACGACTTCTTACAAATTCTATGTCCATGTTAGTTAGTATATTTTAAAATGATTGTTAGGGTTTTAATCTTACATTTATGTTATAATAGCAGACAATCCAAAATGAATTATCTGCTATTAGAAAGGGTTTCTTGTTATGCTTTCTTAGCTGGGCGAGAGCCAATCAAAGCGAAGAAGAGGATATAAGCTAACATTGCGACGATTAGCCAATAGCTCTGGATATCACCAATCTTAGTTGCCATGAGGTTCTGAATCAATGGCATGACACCACCACCGACTACCATAGTCATGAACAAACCAGAGGCTGTTGCTGTGTATTTCCCAAGTCCCTCTGTTGCGAGGTTGAAGATTACGCCCCACATTACGGATGTACAAATTCCACATAAGATGATGAACAATACCTTTGTTGGAACTTCTGCATGTATCAATGTACTTTCGGCAAGGTTAGGTACTGTAAGGTTCATCTTGCTAGCTTCTGGTGTGAATATTGCAATTAAAAGGAGGGCAATAGCCACTACAGATGTTACTGTTAACTGTGTGCGAGAAGAAACTTTACCACTGATGAAAGCACTTACAAAACGACCAACAAGCATTAACAACCAATATATACCAGCAATGAGACCAGCTACAGCCGCACTACCAAGAACACCGCCTTCAGATACTGGCTCACTCAGATAGAATAAGAGTTGTCCAGGAATACCCACCTCTACACCAACATAGAAGAAGATGGCAATAATTCCTAAAACAAGTTGTCGATAAGCCAAAGCACCCTTAACACCACCAATGACATCTGCATGCTCTGTTTCAGGCTCGGTTAGTTGGGTGAACCAGACGATAACAAATGAAGCTGCAAAGATACCTAATGCGATAAGAAGTAATGGTGTTACTACCTGCAGAGAAGTGTCTTTTGTAATCTCACCAATCATTGATCCCGCAAGCATAGGGGTTAATGTTGCTGCGAGAGAGTTCAATGATCCACCAGTTTGAATGAGCTGGTTACCACGATTACCACCGCCTCCTAGCAAGTTAAGCATTGGATTGACAACAGTATTAAGAATACATACACAGAATCCGCAAATGAATGCTCCTAGTAAGTAAACAACGTATGTGCTGATAGAATTACCATCCATAGTACTTGAAACGTATTGTACTCCAATACCTACAAAGCCCAATGCTAAGGCAACAAGAGCAGTCTTCTTGTATCCGTATTTAGTAATCATCATACCAGCTGGGATGCCCATGAATAGGTATGCTGCAAAGTTCATCATGTTGCCCATCATACCTGCCCAATCATAGTGTTGTTTCCAGATTGTGCCAAAAGGTGCCGCCATGTTGGTGACGAAAGAGATCATTGCGAACAGGAACATCATAGTGATGATTGCCACTAGAGTTCCTTTCTTCTTTGTTTGATTTTCCATTGTGTCTAGTTTATTTTTTTGTTTATTAATTCATAAGACGGTTATTCCTCCACTCCAAACTTATAGATTGTTTTCTGCGTGTAATCCTTACATGGCTCCAAGATAACTGATGGGAAGTAAGGATGGTTAGGGCTATCTGGGAAGTGTTGAGCCTCAAAACAGATAGCACTACGGCGTGGGAAGGTTGCTCCATGCTGTCCTTTGTATCCATCAGCCCAGTTATCTGTGTACACCTGAACGCCTGGTTCTGTTGTATAAACCTCCATCGTCCTACCGCTATGAGGCTCTTTGATTCGTGCAGCAAACGACAGTTCTCCCTCTTCCCTCTTATTCAGAACGAAACAATGGTCATAACCTGCTCCATTCTTAATCTGCTCATTGTCAGCATCAATATCTTGTCCAACAGGTTTCATCTGACGGAAGTCAAAAGGTGTATCTGCCACCTTTCTTATCTCACCTGTTGGTATAGAAGTCTCGTCAATAGGCAAGTAGAAATCAGCATTAATTTGACATTCTAAGTCATTGATAGTGGGTGTTGGGTTAGCAATGCCAGCCAGAGAGAAGAATCCATGACTAGTAAGGTTGATGATAGTCTTCTTATTTGACTTAGCGAGGTATTTGATAACTAGCTCGTTATCGTTCGTAAATGAATAGGCAACCCACACTTCAATTTCACCCGTGTAACCCTCTTCTCCATAAGAGGATGTGTATTTTAATACAACAGCATGTTCATTTACTTGCGTTGCATCCCATACCTTCGCATTAAAGCCTTCCTTTCCTCCATGAAGAGAGTTAGGTCCATTGTTAATAGCAAGTTTGTATTCCTTGCCATTGAGTTGGAATCTGCCTTTTGCAATACGATTGCCATATCGTCCAATAAGAGTTGATAGATAAGGTTCGGGAGAATTGATAACGTCTTGAATATTATCGTGTCCTTGAATAACATTGGATAGGTTCCCATTTCTGTCAGGAACCATTATTGCGACAATAGCACCACCATAGTTCGTGATTGCCACTTCGTTTCCTTTTGCATTCTTAAGGATATAGAGGTCTGTTTTCTTTCCATCAATAGTGGTCTGGAAGTCCTCTTTCTTCAGTCCACACACATATTGTGCCTCTGCGGTATTTACCATGACGTTTGTTTTTAGTTACTAATTCAATGAGTTGCAAAGTAAATAAAAATAAACGAAAGTCACAAACTTAATCTAAAGAAAAGACAATTACGATTGTGTTAAAAACAATTAATCACGATGCGTTTTAACTGATCTATGTATTACTATTCTTGCTTAATTCGCATAGCAGTAGTGTGTTTTCCTTTTAATAAATGATAATTTTTTCTAGTCAAAAGGACAATTAGGATTTATGAAACAGATAAATGGGATGAAACAAAGGAATGAGGGTGAAGAAAAATGCAAATACATTTTGCCTCACCCTCTAATCGAACTTTCCTATTCTACTACCGGTCCAGAGTGATCTTTACTCCCCTCTCCCTCGGGAGAGGGGTCGGGGGTGAGGCTTTCTTTCTCTTTTCCTTTCCACTCTTCCCATTCAATATCCACATCTGACAAGCCACGCGTGGAAACGCGACCCTTACCAGCACCGCGATAACGGGTTTCAGGAATGAAGCGGACACGCACACCACGAATCAGGGTTGCGTTTACGTCTTCAGGTTTGTCTACGCCGTTTTTACTTGTCACCGCTGTAAAATAGAACGAGCCTACGCCATCAAGCTTCACCGAGCGACCCTGCGACATGTAATCGCCCATCACACCGCCCAGGGCTGTCAACACAGCACGCACATCGGCAGGGCTAATCGTCGACTCGGCGGCAATACGCTTTGCGACCTGCTCGGTTGAAACAGGACTCATCACTAGAACGGACTTTGCATACCATTTACCGTTCACATTCATTTTGATTTTCTTATAAAATCCCATTGATAAAAGATTGTTAATCTTTGGAGCGTAATTGTTAACATCGACGAAATGTACTTTCGTGGGGCACGGAAGTACAATCCGTGCCCCACAGGTCCGACACCCGTGCCCTACAAGTCCGACTTCCGTAGTCGTCAGAATTATGACTACTTTGGCACGGACTTTGCTAAGCTCTGCCTCTAATTTCGCTCCTCAGCATATTAATAATTAATGGGAATAGCAATCATTCCTACCATCTTTTTTTTGATCTGTTAATTCCTATCACATCAAGTGTTTATGCTTAGCACGAGTGGTGCCGATGGTAAATACCAATGGTGTTTTAGACTTGGAGGTTGTCAAGGGGGGTATAATGCTCCTTTCAATGCTGCTCCACGCTTACGCATATCTGCAAACTCTTTTTGGGCTTGCGCCTCAAATTCTCGTTTCCGCTCAATGGCACGCTTGAAACCAGCGATAAGTTCTTCTCTTGTTTTTTCTTTGAATTTAATCATATATTACTCTCCTTTTCGTTCTGCATATATAACTCTTTGCATTGATATTTGTTAGAAAGTAAATGAAAAAGCAGCAAATGATTGCTCTCTTGCTGCTGTATAGTAATAAGGTTTTCTGTATAAGCCATCGAAGTTTTCCTTGTAAGTTTCTGTTCTTATTTCTTTGTCAGATGAACATACAACAAGTAAAAATATATGGTGTGGCTTAGGAAAACCGATGTGTCCATTATTTAATGATTATCTTTTTACCATTGACAATATAAACACCCTTAGGCAAAGCATTAATTTCGTCAGTGCTTGCTTTACTTAGTCATTTTGCTCCATCTATTGTATAGACATCAGCAAGTCCTGAGTTATTATAAACAGTGTTTGTTATGCCAGTAGTACTCTCGATGAAGAAGAATTCTTTCCATTGAGGTGCTTGTTTATAAGCATTAATATTGGCTTTAGGTATGAATAGTTTACAATTCCACTTGTTAATATCGTCAAGAGCATTTATGCCACAGGTTGGTGGTACGACTGCCTCACTCGAGATCTGTGTAATATTGATACAATCAGAGAATGCCTCTTGTCCTATGCTCTGCAATCCTCTTCCAAAGGTAAAATTCTTCAGACTACTACAACCAGAGAAAGCCCATTTGCCAATGCTTTTAACATTGTCTCCAATAGACACGTTATGTAGGTTGGTACAACCATAGAACTCATTATCATAGATGGTGGTTTCTGCATCTGATATTTTCACTGTCCGTAAGCTGGTGTTACGATAGAAAGGAGAGTATCCATAATCACGGGATATATTGTAAACAATCTTGCCACCAATATAAACAGAATCTAATTTGCAATCTCCAAATAGTGGAGAACTAATTGAGCGTGTAATTGCAGTATTATTTGAGCCTAATTTTAAAGTTGTATTTCTATTCTCTATAATAAGTGTTGAAAGATTAGAGCATCCGCTAAAAGCATTATATATTTCCTTTATACCTTTATGGATTCTTATGCTTTTCAAAGAAGAACAATTTTGTAATAATAGAGAGTTGAGTATAGTTACAGAATCAGGGATGATAAATTGTTTTAAGTTACGACAATTCGTAAAAGCAGACCTACCAAGTGATTTTATTTTATTATCTAAAGATAAAGTTATTAAGGAACTGCAATTGCTAAAAGCACTTTCACCAATGTTATTACCAGCTTTTATGTCTACAGATACAAGATTAGTGCATCCGCTAAAAGCTTCATTACCAATACTCCCATCTATATCAATGTATGCTTTCTTTATCTTTGTACAATTGTAAGCTGTATACGGATTAATTTTTCTGACAGTCATGTCAACACCCTTATAGTTGACTTTTTTATTAATTTTGACTTCGTAAGGCTCTCCTGTGTAAGCGCAATCTATAGCGTCACAAGTGCGCTCTGACGGAGATACGGGAACATATTTGATACCGTCCACCTCAAAAATAGAGCTTAAATAAGGATAAACCTTTTTATTTGATAAACTCGTATACAAATCATTGGCAACATAATGAATGCTACCTTTCACATTGCTATATCCGTTAGGAGGAGTGTTAGTTAGCCATATTATTTTTGCATTATTATTGAAAGCTTCGTAACCAATTGCCGTAACACTATTGGGAATGGTTACAGAAGTTAGAGAGCTACAACTGCTGAAAGCTGACTGTTCAATTGTCGTAACACTATTGGGAATGGTTACAGAAGTTAGAGAACTGCAATAGCTGTATTTACAACCGATTATTACTCAATATTTTATAGATAATAAGTCAGAAATATGGTTGTTATTTTTAATTGCACATTCTAAAAGGTGAAGATTTAACGCTTTTATTGATTATTAACTCAAAAAGGACATCAACTTGGGTCGTTTCTTCTCTTTTCCTTGCTATTCGTTTCCGATATTCCACTTTTGTTTTGGTCTATCTCATATGTACTGCAAAGGTATTGATTTTTGTTTGATATTGCTCCTTGCTTGCTCCTTGTCGTAGATTAATTTTCACACAGGAATTTTTGTTCTCTTTCTATAGGGGCTTGAAACAATCCATTTATTGGAAACAATTAAAGACGGAGCTGGTTTGCCCCAGTGCTTTTTAAGAAACAGGGCAATTATTTTATCTCCACAAAGGCTCTTGTTCCCAATTATGAGGAAAGCCTAATAAACGAGTTCTTACTGATGGGTATTTCGATAAAAGCTGCTTGAAATCTGCAACAAAAGTGTTGCCCATAGAAATGGAGTTAAGCCAATACACCACATAGCAGAGTTGCGGATAAAGTGTTTGTTCACGGAACGAGAAATCCGTAATCCATGTGTTTGGCATACGCATAGGCATCATTGGCTTGACAGGAAAGACCCGATTTGACAGTCTTGAATGATGGGCGCAGCAATTACGAAGTACGGGTCTGGGTACGGATTAAAAGGCTAAGTGATTATTTTCAGTCATTTAGCCTTTTTAATTATCTAATTTTTCCCCACATTTTCCCCACAGCTGTCTATTTATATACAGGGCAACCGCATCAAAATAACGTTAGCTTAGGAAACAAACGTAGTTTTCAACCTCCTCCTCTCCCTTATTGTCCATTTTCCTAAAAAAACCATTGGTCCAAATCGAAACTACTACCCCATAAAAATTGATTTTTTGCCCCATATAATTCAAATTTCCCTTGCGGGTAATATTTTTTAAGAAACATGATTTTTGACAACAGGCTATTATTCAGACAAATACAAAATTATGCATTTTTAAGGGGGGATATTGTAAATTGTTGAAACTTCTCATCCTTGTATCCACCCCACTTATCCCTATTAATACAAAATCGACAAGTATTGATTATCAGGTTATTGACATTTTGATGCGGTTGCCCTGATTTATATATTTTAGAAACATATTTTTCCGTAAAGTTATGTACCTTTGTCGGCAAATAAAGATATTCTCGTCAAACAAATATAAATAATATAAACATGGAAAAAAACAGAAAAAAACAAATCGTAGTTTTGAGTATAGCTTTAGTTTGCATTTTCATCTTGGTATTTTCATTGTTCCATAAATCAGCGACAAAAGATAGCGCAAATCCTCCTTTAACAAATGTTTTGACTGATAGCATTTCTCAAATTGTCTCAGCTTGTCCTGGCGAAATTGGTGTGGCGGTTATTGTTAATAACAGAGATACGGTTAAGGTCAATAATAAGAGTGTTTATCCTATGATGAGTGTGTTTAAGGTTCATCAGGCATTAGCTCTTTGTAATGACTTTGACAATAAAGGAATTTCACTTGATACCTTAGTAAATATAAATAGGGATAAACTTGACCCAAAGACTTGGAGTCCTATGCTGAAAGATTATTCAGGGCCAGTCATATCATTGACAGTGAGAGATTTGCTGCGTTATACTCTTACTCAGAGTGACAACAATGCAAGCAACCTTATGTTTAAGGATATGGTTAATGTCGCTCAAACAGATAGTTTTATAGCCACACTCATTCCTCGTTCAAGTTTTCAGATAGCTTATACGGAAGAGGAAATGTCGGCTGACCATAACAAGGCTTACTCTAACTATACATCTCCTCTTGGTGCTGCAATGTTGATGAATCGTTTGTTTACTGAAGGTCTTATCGATGATGAGAAACAAAGTTTCATTAAGAATACGTTAAAAGAATGCAAAACAGGTGTAGATAGGATAGCAGCTCCACTTCTTGATAAAGAAGGGGTTGTTATAGCGCATAAGACAGGTTCAGGTTATGTTAATGAAAATGGTGTTCTTGCAGCTCACAATGATGTTGCCTATATATGTCTGCCTAATAATATCAGTTATACCTTAGCGGTATTTGTTAAGGATTTCAAGGGAAATGAATCACAAGCGTCACAATATGTTGCGCATATATCAGCTGTAGTATATTCTTTATTAATGCAAACTTCAGTAAAATCTTAAACTGCACTTGCTTTGATAATTAATGATAAACAATCTAAAAGCACTCTAATCGTTATCGGAGTGCTTTTAGATTACTAATCAAATTGCTTCTATTATAATTTGAATCCTCTACTTTTTCTTTCTTCCTGTTGCGGCACTCTTGCTCCATATCTAAGCCTGTGCCATTGCTCCCTGAACCAGTCGGCAATCGGCTTCCTGTTTATTGTCAGGTTCAGCCTGCTTTCATCGTCAGGGTCATTTTCCACCCTTAAAATATCATCCTTTATATCAAAGTTCCGCCTGTGTTGCTCGGAATAGATTTTACCGCTACATTTCAGGGCTTCTTTTTTGACTATAAGACTTTCAGTCATTTCTTTAGAGAATCCCAGCATGGCACAAAACTTTTCCATGCGCAGCATTTCCCTGAACATCGGAAACCACCTGAAAGCCTTGTCTATGATTCTGGCGAGCCGTGACAGTTCTTTTTCTTTCATGTCAAGTTCCTGCCTGTGCATTTCTCTGAGATTGTGGATTTGCGTATCATGCTGTTTCTGCATCTGCTGTACTTGGCTCTGCAATTTTTCAATATTGGTGTTCCGTTTTGAAACCTCGTCTTGCAGTTTTTCGTTGGCACGTTCCAGTTCTTTCAGTTTTCCACTCCCGAAAAGAGAAGCAACTCCACTAGTTATGGCTGTCGCTGCCGTGGTGGCTGTCTTCTTTAACTTGTCAGTGCGTATTTCTGATTTCACCTGTTTCAGTTCCTGCTCGGCAAGATTTATCTGTTCTTCTTTGTGCCGTTTGGCTGCATCCATGCGTTGCAGTTCAGCTTTCTGCTTCTCAATGATAAAGTCGTTCCGTTCCAGATGCTCCTTACCAGTGACAGCCTTTGACTGCCCGCGTTCCATCAGCAGGATGTCGGATGCAAGGGTCTGCATCTGCATCATGTCATCGTCATTGAGCTTTCGGCTCTTTCCTGTTTCGTGGTTCATCCAGTCGAAAACGATATGGGCATGATAGTTCGGCTTGAACCATCTGTCCCCGACTTTGAAGCTTTCCCTGTCTTCCGCTTCCGGCTGACCGTTCAGCCAATGCCCTTCATCCTTGTGCAGGAAGATTTGCAGCGGTGTGATTCCCCAGCGTCTTTGACACTCCTCACCGAATTTACGCACGTCTGCCAGTGTGGTGTCCGACCTGACAAGCAGCACTCCTTCACGTATGGGGGAGCATCCCGCAATCTTGACTATTTTACCGTTCTTGCCTTTGCGTTCACGCTCCTTTTCCTGCATGGCACGTCCGGTCTTTTCCTTTACCATCTGTCTGATATTGTCATAATGCATCCGCAAATCCGGACTGCCGAAGTCGGGATTTATCCACTGCTCATTATCGGTGGAGAGTTCTGGAACCACATAGGTTCTGGACTCTCCGATGTGGCGCATGTATTCGGCAGTCCTCCTGTTGTGAGCCTCACTCGATGCGATATTGCAGGGCTTGATATGTATGCTTGATTTTGTTGCCATAGATACTTGTTTTTTGGGTTTGTACTTTATTGTTTGCTTTTCCGCTGTCCGTAAACGCATGGGGTTCTTAGGGGTGCAACCCATAAGCGGAGATTGCAAAGAGAGGGTCACTCTTTGCTCTGGGTTCTCAGGGGAGAAACGCCCTGAGTGGGTCATTAGGGTAAAACCCTAATCCCCTCGGGAGAGCCCACAACTACGTAAGCGGAGCGTGTAGTTATAGTGGGCTATATCAATGGCAAGCCATTGTCTGCAAACTCCAGCCTACGGCTTCCGCTCTCCTCCGTCAGGGAGGTTTTTCATCATCGTTGCCGATTGGAGATGCACCGACCAGCACAAGGTCTAAATCGTCTATCAGTTTTTGCAGGACGGGATTCTTCTCTATCATCCGCTGGAGGATTCTCTCAGCCTCGACCAAGTGGTTGGCTGTACTCATCACCTTGCCCTCCCGTATCTGAAAGATAATCCAATCGGCTATGTCGATATGGGCTTCTTTTTGTTTCGGGGTGGCATTCCTTTCGATGATGTCCGAAACCACCACCTTACAAAAGTACATGCTCTCGGCTCGCTGTTTCCACTCGGCATAAGCATCGGCATCGGGAAAGAGAAGCACGGTTCGCCCTGACAGTACACGGAGTTTCTCTTCTCTCATCTGACTCTTACCACCCGTAGCCAGCCATACATAATCGGGGAAGATAGCAGAACCGATAACGGCACTCTTCTCGGATTCCACCAAGACCACCACCTTGTCGGGATGCGTTTTCAACAAGTGTTCCCCGAAAAGGCATTGGGATAGTTGCCAATCCTCTGCCAACACACGCTGCTTTTTCAATATGCTGTGTATCCAGTTCACTGCCGATGTCTGTCCTCCCTTGATACGGTGTCCGTCTTCGGGATTGTACTGCATCACCTTTCCCGTGCGTACCTTGCCCGTCCTGTCTATCTGCCAAAAGATAACAGAGCCGTCACGGGTAGCCCCCAAACGGTATTCCTCCAACAACCGCTTCAACACCTCTTTCGCCTTGTCGCCATAGTAGGAAGTAAGGAGTGTGAAGAGGAAACGGAAGAAATTGCTACGCTCGCTTTGCGACTTCTCCACATAGTGAGGGGGAATATAGCCGATGGCTGTCGGCTTACTTTGCTGCTTCACTTTCTTCTGCTCTGCTCTTTGCCTGTCAAAAGAGAAATCATTGGTAGTTCTGTGTTCAGGATGCTCTTGAAAATACTCTTTCGGAGTGTAGTGATACCCACAACCGCTTTCGTGGTTACATCTGCCGACCGATGGATGCAACGGCACATTATTTTCGTCCACGTAATAGACGAAAGAATGCCTGTCTCCGCATTTGGGGCAGGTATGCCGTGTTGCCGTTCCTTTATACTTCTGTAATGAATAATTGCCCATAGCTTAGTCCGTTTTTGATGGTTGATTGTCGGCTGTCCCATCCTGTCCCATTGTCCCACACTCTAAGGGTTGGGACAGTGGGACACTTGGGACACCTGCGTTTTTACTCTCTTTGCTGCGCTGGATGATACGGTTTACGGTGGACTTGCCACAATTCACCTGTGAGGCTATCTCCCTGACGGACTTGCCCGATTGGGAGAGTTGCAGAATTTGGCAATCCCTTTGGCTTGATTCATTGTCGCCCAATTTTTTCAAGTGTTCCTTTTCCGTGGAATAGCCCCTGAACACGAACTGCAAGAAAGCATCCACCTTGTCAATCTCGTAAACGATTACATTATCCGCATCATGAGAGAACGTGCCATAGCGCACTTTAAGCTGCTTCACATAGCGAAGCCCTCCGTCTTGGGCACTTTTTCCAATGGTGAACACGCTGTCAAAGAAATTGTAGAGCCGTTTGCTTCCGGCAAGGTCGTTGGATGTGATGGGACAATCCAAAGAGCGTTTGGGCGTATGTGCCAGGACAAGGATAGAGAGCGCATATCTCTTTTTGAGATTGTTCAGCTGAATCATCAGCCGTCCTGCGGCATCGCCTTTCTCCATGGCGCAACACAGGTAGGTAAGATTGTCAATGATGAAAATCTTGCAGTCGGTCTGCACAGCCATCTGTTCAATGCCGCCTATGATAGCTTCCTCAAAGTTGGCATCCAAAAGCTGGTTGCAGTCAATAGACACCCGATAGATTTTGTCGGGAAAGGTGTAGAGCTCTCCATGCTCGTTGGTATAGCGGAGCTGGAACTGCTTTTCGGACAGTTCAAAGTCCAGATACAGCACATTGTCGGTTCGGGCGATGCGGTCGGCTATCTGCACGGCAAGGATGGACTTGCCCACGTTGGAATCGGCAAACAAGCAGGAGAGTTCCCCCTCGTACCAAAAGCTGTCCCACAGCGCACGGGGCGTAGGCAATAACGATGCTTCAAGAATGGTTTGGTTTGCCGTCTTGATATTCATCATGCCTACACTGTCGGGCATACCGTTATGCGCTTGGGATGCTTTTGTGAGGTCGCCACGTATCAGGTTGATATAGTTCTTATCCTCTTCCATATCATTCACCAGTTACGTGGGTTGGGCTTGCGACGGTGGGAAGAGGATAAGGACTTGTTCAGTTCCTCGTCTGACAACGGTATGGGATTCTTTCGGGCGGTTTCCAGCCACTTGTCCAGTTCGTCACGGTAAAGGCAATAGCGTTTGCCGGGCTTGGTGGCAGGGATTGTCCCTTCTGACAGTTTCATGTAGAGCGTACCCTTAGGGATACCTAAATACTCTGCTGCCTCGTCCACAGACATGGGCACGTGGGTGTCCACCGTTTTGGCATTGTTCACACTGCGCTGCTCGGCGAGCAGGCTTTTCAGGCTCATCACTTCGTCTCGAAGCTGAGCGACAACCTCGGGGAGGTCGTTGAAGGTAAGAATTGATTTTTCCATTCGCGTACTCGTCTCTTTTGTAAGACTTGGCGCAAAGGACTGAAATGATATATCCGTGAATATCTCCACGACACGTCATTGCAAAATAATTCCCGAATAATTAAGCCCAGCCATAAATGACGGGTAAAATTACTCGGGAAACGATGTAAAACAGGCGGTTATGAGTTACCGGATGGTTGTCGTTGGTGTCGTGATTATCCTAATTCCGCACATAATCCTCGGGATAGTGGAAATCAAGTTTGCCGTTTTCGGGTTCATCAATGGGAATTTCCGTCTTTAACGGCTCTACCTTGAAATTCTTGATGGTTGATAAGTCTGTATCAGCAAACGATTTCGGGAAAAGGGCTTTGATGAACTTGGCACGGTTATCCCCATTGTAGTATCTCTTGTACAGGAAACGCTCAGAGATATTCCATACGAAGTGACGGAGTGGAATGTTGTTGATGTCTTTGGTAAACGGTCTTTGTATGGGCTTCGGGGTATAAGTGTTAAGATTCATCCATTTGTCCACCTCAGTACAGATGTGGTTCACGGTTTCTTGGTCGGCAATGCGAGGCAGGTAATAATGGCAATACTCCATGACCATGCGGATGCGCTCTTCCTTTTCCCGTTGCTCTCTGCTTGCGTAATTGGCACGGTTCTTTTCGTGAAGATCCGGGGCGATAGTAAGCTCTATCGGTTGTGTTTGGATAAGTGTCTCTTCTTTTGTCGGGGATGATTCGGGTACAGGCTCAGGGACTGATGTAGGTCCAGGCACAGATGTGGCTTCTTCAAGTGTATTTTGTGACAGTTCTTCCTGCACCTCTATGGCTTCGGCAATCGTTTCTTTCTTGCCGAACTTGATTTTGTAGATTTCGTATGTATCAAAGATAAGTGTCTGAAAGGAGAGATAGAGCAACCATCCCAACAGGTTACAGCATACGAATACTATCCACCTGACAAAGTTGTCTTGGTTGAAGCTGTCCGCTATTACCAGCGTGGCAATGGAAGATATTAGGACGATGGCGAAGCCGACAAAGCCCAAGATGATGTATTTGTCCTTGATTGATGATTCCATATTTCGTTGAGAGATTGAATGTTCCTGTATTATTTTGTGCAAAGTTAATGCTATTTTTCCCAATTACTGCCCGTTATTTGCGGTTAGAACGGTCTTTTTCAATGTATTTCACGAAATGTCATCATATCATACTCTGTTTCATACTCTGAGGGGCTTATAAATGGTGGTATCAAGCCAAAAACATAGAGGGGCGATTATAGCCTTGTAGCCATAACCGCCCCTCTGAATACCTGTCAATGTGAGACATTTATGCCTCCTTGCGCTTCAAGGTTATCTTGTCCACCACCTGACACATCTGCTGCGCTGCTATCTTGGAATAGATTTGTGTGGTGGTAATGTTCTTATGTCCGAGATAGGCTTGGATGACAGCCATGTCCGTTCCCATTTCCACGTGCAGGCTTCCGAAGCTGTGGCGGGTACAGTGAAAGGTGATTTTCTTGGTTATCCCTGCTGCCGTGAGCCACCGTTGGAGTGGTCCTTGCAGCATCTTGTCCTTGAAATCCTCAAAGATAAGTCCCTCGCCCCGTTCTCCCAGCAGTCCATAGGCTTCATCACTGATGGGGTTATGCACTATTTCTTTGGTTTTCTGCATACGGGTGGTAACGAACATCCTGCCGTTGGTGTATGGTTGTATCTGCTGCCACGTGAGCTGTCTGATGTCGCTCTTTCTCAGTCCCGTAAGACAGGCGAAAAGAAAAGCTTTTTTCAAGACCTCCTCCTCACAGGGTGTTTCGGCAAGCCGTATCAGTTCCTCTTGGCTCAAATGCTCCCTGATGGTGGGAATGCACTCGATGCGGTCTAAGAAGCCGTTTGGGTTCTCCTTTATCTTCCTGTCACGGTAGGCGGTGTGCAGCACGGCACGGAAAGTTGACCAATAGCCTGCTGCGGAGTTGATGTGCAGCTTTTGGTTGGTGTGGATGGATTGGGGTGCATCAAGCAGGTATTCCATGAACTTGCGGCACAAATCCACATCCACCTCCTCAAAGGTGCATTTGCCGTTCACGAACCGCTGGAAATGCTTGTATACGTGCTGCCACTTGATATTCTTGCGGTCAGCCAGTCCTTTGAAATAGGCAAGGAAATCGCCCTTCATCTTGGTCTTGTCAAAAAAGCCGTTGTTTTCATTGAAAATGGCTTCGTAGCGCTGGTTGCGCAGGATGACCGCTTTCTTCATCATGCGTGCGTTGAAGTCCCGTTCCTGCTGGTTTGCAGGTTTGGCGAAGATGTAAATTCCTAAGGCTTCACGTGTAATCACTCTCATGGTGACATTGTCACGGTAGCCGGGATAGTAGTCAAGGCATAGTGAATACTGTGTCCCGTTCTTAATCTTGCGCTTACGCAAGGTAACTGTTTTGCATTTACTCATAATAATTATGTTTTAATTGGTTGTATACATTTTGGAGTTGTATCCATGTTTCCGATGGCAAAGGAACAACGTGAAATATCCGTGAATACCTCCACGATACATCATTTTGAAATAATTTTCGATAATCCCGATTTTTCACGGTTATTTGTTCCTTTCAGCCATGACACGCTCCACATCTGAGCGCAAAAGCAGGTTTTTCACACCCACCTTTATCTTTTCGATGTGCTTCACCTTGACGATATGGCAGATGTTGGCTGACGAAAGACCATAGATTTGCTGCACCTGCTCAACGGTATAGTAGCGTTCATCGTTCACAAGGTCAGTTCTGCGGAGTTCGTTCAAATGTGATTTGGAGTAATAGGTACGCCCGTACTCTCTTTTAGTGGGTATCTTATGGCGATAGGTGTAGGCACGGAGTGCGGTCGGCTTCATGCCGAACAGTTCCTCCACCTCCTCGGTCAGTAGCCAGTCGGTAATTTCGCTAATATCAACTGCCACACCGAAAAACTCGTCAATATGCTTCTTGCTGTAATAGTTCTTTCCTGCGATACGGCAGATGGGGATATGGTTACGCTTGGCGGAAGTGTAAAGCCATGACTGCTTTACCTTAAAAAGGGACATCACCTCCTCGCCCGAATAGAAGTCCAACACTTCTTCGCTTTCCTTTTCCCTTTTTTCTCTTTTGGCAGGTAAGGAAGATGAAGATGATTTCCTTGGTGTGGAGGTGTTGCCGGGCAGGATGCGGTGATAGGGATTGCCCTCCAACATCTGCTCGATGTCGGCTCTGCGGATGAATGCCATGCGGTTGCTGATGCGTGAGGCTTTCAGCTTGCCGATGGCTACAAGTTTGTAAATGTACTGTCGGGAACAGCCCATGAGGATGGCTGCTTTGGAAAAGGTGAGATACTCCTGATGCTGTATCTCCATCAAGGGTTGGGCGACTTTGAAGAGGTTGTTCTTCTGCATCACTCTGGCTCGTTTGGCTTCTGCCTGACAAGCCTCACTGCAATATCTTTGCATACCGCTTCGGGTTACAAAGGACTTGCCGCAAAAACTGCATTTTCTGGTTGCTTTCATACCGTTTTATCGTTTAATGGTTCATTTCTTCAATCCTATATCTCTGAAATGGTAAACGGATGTGAACGGAAGTCAACCATTGTCGCTTTTCTACACAGTGTGACTGTTTCCGCATATCGGGGCGGTTATTGTCGCTTGTCGTAAACGGTTGTAAACCCTTGTCAACTGTCTGCACGGTGTGACAAAAAACAAGCCCCGCAAATTCTCCACGTCAGAAATACGTCTCAAAAATATGTGGAAATTTGGGAAGCGACAAATGGCAACCGAAAAGTGTTAAATTTTAGAATATGCTGGTAATTAAAGATTTACACTCGGATATTTCTGATTAGTTTTGGTTGTTCTATGGTTATAAATACAATAGCTGAAAGCACTGTTGCCAATTGTTGTAACACTATTGGGAATGGTTACAGAAGTTAGATGACTGCAAAAGCTGAAAGCACTGTTGCCAATTGTTGTAACACTGTTGGGAATGGTTACAGAAGTTAGAGAGCTACAATCCTCGAAAGCAGACCGTCCAATTGTCGTAACACCATCACCTATTATAATTCTTTTAATATCAGGATATCCCCATCCCCATGGTCTACTATCTGAATAATCATACATTTTCCCTTTTCCAGTAATGGTCAAAACTCCATCATCTGTAAGGTGCCATTTTAGATTAGGTCCACAAGTGCCTGACTCTTGTGCGTTAGCTGATAAGCCCATGAGTAGGGCTATTAATAAGATGTAAATTTGTTTCATGTTAGTACTTTTATATAAATAATACTTTTTTGATTTACGCGGAAAATCAAATACAAAGATAAACAAAAATTATTATAAAATGTTTTTTATAAAAAGTTTATGTAACATTTTGCTTCTTTTTTCAAGATAGTTATTGTTGAGAGATGGTCGTGAAATTATGAAAATCAACTTTGCAGTCACTTCTATCACTTCTTATATGCTTATAATATATTGAGTATAAGCACATAGGAAAAAGTGTTAAAAGTGACAGGAAACGGAATTTAAACTTTATGTAGTGATAGGGGATTAATGGAGAAGGGACATTTGCTACTTCTTTTGTAAGCCTGTCAGTAAGTCGGCAACCACGTAGCTGGAGCCACCAACGAAGATGAAGTCAGATTGGGCGGCATCATGAAGGGCGGCTTGGTAGGCTTCAAGGACGGTTGGGAAGATATTTCCGTGCAGGTCGTAGTCGTTGGCTGTTGCGGCAACCTTCTCTGCAGGGAAGGCACGATGCGTACTTGGTTGTGTCCAATAGTAAATGGCATCGTCGGGGAGCATAGACATGACAGCATGTAGGTCTTTATCATCCACCATACCAAAGACAATGCGTTTCTGCGTACATTGTTGACGTTTGATTTGTTGGGAGAGGTAAGTCCATCCACCAACGTTGTGTCCTGTATCGCAAATCACCAATGGATTAGCCTGTAGTTTCTGCCACCTACCCATTAAGCCTGTCAGTTCACAAACATTGGCAAAGCCTTTAGCAATGCTTTCAGCGTTCTTGATGACACCTTTATTATATAGTTGCATGACCGCAGTGAGCACTGTGTTAGCGTTCTTCTCTTGGTAGCTACCACCCAATTCGCCCACAATATTGCCAAAGAAACGAGTCTGATAAGTGATGCCACCATCGGGGTTAGCGCGAGAAGAAAGCACTGCAGGGATGTCTTCTGCAAAGACAATGAGGGCATCCTCTTTCTGTGCTTTTGCCTTAAAAACAATCTGTGTTTCAGGAACAGACTCACCAATAACGACAGGCACACGATGTTTGATAATACCAGCCTTCTCTGCTGCGATTGCTCCGAGCGTATTACCGAGGAACTGGGTGTGATCGAGGGATATATTGGTGATAATCGATAAGATAGGAGTGATAATGTTTGTGCAATCGAGCCTACCACCTAAGCCCACTTCAATGATAGCAATATCAACCTTCTGCTCAGCAAAGTGCTTGAAAGCTAAGGCTGTTGTTAGTTCAAAGAAAGAAGGGTGCAGCGGCTCAAAGAAGTCGCGTTCCTGTTCAACAAAGTCGATAACCTCCTGTTCTGAAATCATTTCTCCATTGACTCTGATGCGTTCGCGGAAGTCAACGAGGTGAGGACTGGTATAGAGTCCGACCTTATATCCTTCAGCTTGGAGGATAGCAGCCAACGTGTGGGAGCATGAGCCTTTACCATTCGTTCCTGCGATGTGAATGGTGAGAAAGTGGGTGTGCGGATGACCAAAGTGCTCGTCTAGAGTGCATGTCGTTTCTAATCCCTCTTTGTATGCGGAAGCACCAATATGCTCAAAAACAGGGGTGCTATTGAATAGATATTCTACTGTTTCTTGGTAAGTCATGCAGTGTGTTATGTTTGTAATCTTGGGCGTTTGACAATGGATATAATAACATTTAGTCCCATTAGCCGTTACAGTCTAATGGGACTAAAACCATTCATCTTACAATCAGCTAGTCGACTTGTAGAATGAATCGAAGGCATTAATTAAACAGTTTCTTGAAGTTTTCAAAGATAGAACGCTTCGTATTCTTATCACCACGGAAGTTCTCGCTGTCACGCAATTCCTCGATGGCTTTCTTCTCAGACTTCGTTAGTTCCTTTGGAACATAGATACTGATATGTACGACAAGATCGCCAATTCCAGTGCCATAACCCTGTACGGCAGGTAGTCCCTTGCCCCTTAGTCGAAGTGTCTTACCCGGTTGTGTGCCTGGTTCAATCTTAATCTTTACGTTGCTTCCATCAATAGTTGGAATCTCAACTTGCCCTCCAAGGACAGCCGTTGGGAAGTCGAGTAGGAGGTTATAGATAACATTTTGTCCATCACGAACGAATGTTTCATTAGGTTCCTCTTCGATATACACTTGTATATTACCCGTCACTCCGTTGTGCTTTCCAGCATTTCCTTTGCCAGGAACGTTGACCACCATACCTTCAGCAACACCTGCTGGGATATTGATTTCGACAACTTCTTCACCTTTAACGACACCTTCACCTTGACAATGAGTACACTTGTTCTTGATGATCGTACCCTCTCCACCACATACATGACAGGCTGTTTGGGTCTGAATCATACCAAACATACTTTGTTGAGTACGTATTTCTACACCAGAACCATGACAATTTGGGCAAGTCTCGGTGCCACTTCCACCTTCTGCACCTGTACCATGACAATGCTCACAGGTGACGTCTTTGCGCACTTTAAACTTCTTGGTAACACCTGTAGCGACCTCTTGTAAGGATAAGCGAACCTTCAGTCGGAGGTCAGAACCACGATATTTAGGTGCTTGTTGACCACCGCCTCCAAATCCGCCAAAGCCTCCGCCGTGCCCTCCGAATACATCTCCAAACATGGAGAAGATATCATCCATAGAGAATCCACCTGCTCCACCGAATGGGTTGCCACCGCCAAATCCACCGCTCGGAGCATCAAATCCGAATTGATCATACTGCTGGCGTTTCTGCGGATCATGCAATACATCGTATGCTTCCGCAGCCTCTTTGAACTTGGCTTCCGCCTCGGCATCACCTGGATTGCGGTCAGGGTGATACTTAATAGCTAGTTTCCTGTAAGCCTTCTTAATCTCATCTACAGAAGCACTCCTGCTTACTTCGAGTACTTCATAGTAATCTCTTTTAGCCATCTTGTTTATTGTCCTACTGCTACCTTAGCGTGTCGGATAACCTTATCATTCAATGTATATCCTGTTTGAACGCAGTCTATTACCTTTCCTTTCATGGCATCTCCCATGCCAGGAACCATGGCAATAGCTTCGTGGTAATCAACATCAAAGTCCGTATCGTTTGTCTCAATCTTCTTTACTCCCAGTGTCTCCAGTGTCTTGAGGAACTTTTTGAAGATGAGTTCAAAGCCCTCTTTGATGGCTACTGGGTCTTCTGTCTTGTCAGAAAGAGCACGTTCAAAGTCGTCTAAAATAGGTAAGATAGAGGAGATAGTCTTCTCACTTCCATTTAAGATTAGCTCTGACTTCTCTTTTAACGTACGTTTCTTATAGTTGTCAAACTCGGCTACTAAACGGATATACTTGTCCTTCCATGCTTCAGCCTCACTCTGTGCAGCGGCTATAGGATCAGTCTTCTCTTCTGAAGAAGATTCCTCTGAAGAATCCTTTTCATTGTTATCTTCAGTTTGTGTATTCTCTTCGTTCATAGTAGACTCATCATAGTTCTTTTCCAACTCTTCGCCTTCTATGTTTATTTTCTTTTCTTTCTTGCTCATATTAAAGTACTATTAATCGTGGTAGACACCTACAAATTGTATGCCATGTTGGATGTCTTTAGTACATACCAGCCCTCTGTTCCTTGATTTGTTCATCATGGATATAGTCGTCGTAAGTGGTTAACTTATCGATAGTACCACTTGGTGTCAACTCGATGATACGATCAGCAACAGTGTTGATGAACTCGTGGTCATGTGAACTAAACAGGATATTACCCTTGAAACTAACCAAGTTATTGTTAAATGCTTGGATACTTTCGAGGTCAAGGTGGTTCGTTGGTGTATCAAGGATGAGGCAGTTTGCATTCTGTAATTGCATACGGGCAATCATACAACGCATCTTTTCTCCACCCGAGAGGACGTTTACCTTCTTCTCAACCTCTTCTTGTTTGAACAGCATTCTACCTAAGAATCCCTTCATAGCAACCTCATTACCTGGACCGTACTGAGATAGCCAGTCGACCAGATTTAGGTCACAATTAAAGAACTCAGTATTGTCTAGTGGGAGGTAAGCTGTTGTAATTGTAACACCCCAGTTGTACGTTCCTTCGTCTGCTTTTCGATTACCATTAATAATCTCAAAGAGGGCTGTCATTGCTTTTGGATTGCGTGATAAGAATACGACCTTTTGCCCCTTTTCTATGTTGAAGTTTACGTGATCGAACAATACAGTGCCGTCTGGATCAACTGCTTTAAGGTCTTGTACCTCTAGAATCTGGTTACCCGGTTCACGTTCCATACTGAATATAATGCCTGGATACTTACGACTTGAAGGGCGGATCTCTTCAACGTTTAGACGTTCCAACATCTTCTTTCGAGATGTAGTTTGCTTACTCTTTGCAACGTTAGCAGAGAACCGGCGGATGAATTCCTCAAGTTGTTTCTTCTTCTCTTCAGCCTTCATTTTCTGGTTTTGAGCTTGTCTCAATGCAAGTTGTGAGCTCTCATACCAGAACGAATAGTTACCAGCAAAGACCGTAACTTTGCCGAAGTCGATATCAATCGTTTGTGTACTAACAGTGTCCAAGAAGTGACGGTCGTGTGAAACAACTAACACCGTCTGATGCTCGTCAATCTCACTTAGATAGTCCTCAAGCCATTCCACAGTATCAAGGTCAAGGTCATTAGTAGGCTCATCAAGTAGTAAGTTCTCTGGCTTACCAAACAATGCTTTCGCCAACATAACGCGCACCTTCTCTGTATTTGATAGCTCCGACATCTGCTTCTCATGTAGCTCCTCTTTAATACCGAGGTTCTGAAGAAGTTGTGCGGCATTGCTTTCTGCCTCCCAGCCATTCATCTCTGCGAACTTTAACTCTAGGTCGGCAGCGCGGTTACCATCCTCTTCTGTCATCTCAGGCTTGGCATATAGCGCCTCACGCTCCTTCATATTCTGCCAAAGACTATCGTGTCCCATGAGGACAGTATCCATCACTTTGTACTCGTCATATTTAAAGTGATCCTGCTCCAATACCGACAATCTCTCGCCTGGACCAAGCTCAATAGTTCCCTTGTTAGGCTCTAAATCGCCTGATATTGCACGAAGTAATGTTGACTTACCTGCGCCATTAGCACCGATAACTCCATATATATTACCTGGTGTAAACTTTAGATTAACGTCTTTGTAGAGAACTCTCTTGCCGAATTGGATAGCAAGGTTTGAAAGTGTAATCATCTTTTTCTAATACCTTATTATATAATAATTTGGCTGCAAAGGTACTACTTTTATTCCATTTCCCCAAATCTCTTGCTTTCTTCTCAAGCCTTGAGAAGAATTGTTATTGATAGGTAATAGTTATTGAGGTTGGCGTGTAGCCTATGGGAAGTAATTTCTTCTACTGATTTAATAGATGTATCACTTATTCTTCGTACATTTGCACCCTGATGATAAGAAAGAACCCATATACACAAGAGAAGTATAAGCATTATAAGGTAAGAGATAATGCTCCATTGCTGGAATGGCTGTTAGCTAACCTCAGCGAGAGTAAGAGTAAGGTGAAAGCAACGTTGCAGAACCGAGGTATAAAGGTTAACAGCAAGTGCGTAACGCAGTTTGATTATCCGTTAAGAGCTGGCGACAAGGTTTCAGTAAGTAAGAGTAAGAAGAACGATCTGTTCCGTAGTCGTTATGTGAAGATAGTCTATGAGGATCGCTTCTTAGTTGTGATTGAGAAGAACATAGGTATCCTCTCAATGGCTGCTGGTCACTCTGCTCTCAATGTGAAAGCCGTGTTGGACGATTATTTCCACAAGTCTCGACAGAAGTGCACAGCGCATGTTGTACATCGTTTGGATCGTGACACTTCGGGCTTAATGATATATGCTAAGGATATGCAGACCGAACAGCTCTTGGAGAGAGATTGGCATAATATCGTCTATGACCGCCGCTATGTGGCTGTTGTCAGTGGTGAGATGGAGAACGATGAAGGCACGATTGCCAACTGGCTGAAGGATAATAAGGCTTATGTCACCTATAGTTCTCCAGTGGATAATGGCGGTAAGTATGCCGTTACTCACTTTCATGTGTTGGATAGAACAGTGCGTCATAGTCTTGTTGAATATCGTTTGGAAACAGGAAGGAAGAACCAGATACGTGTGCATTCAGCCGATATGGGGCATCCAGTCTGCGGTGATGTCAAGTATGGCAATGGTGATGATCCTTTGCACCGACTATGTTTGCACGCTTATGTTCTTTGTTTCTACCATCCTGTAACACATCAGCGCATGGAATTTGAGACGCCTATCCCGATGAACTTCAGGCATTTGTTCAAGTAGGAATCTATGATGTTGTAAGATGGAACAATTCGAACAGTTCTTAGGCTTGTTATTGGCTTTAGTCGTTGGTGTAATATTGATTAAGAAGATAACAAGTTGTCTTTTCCGATTAACTATAACCCTTGTTCTATTGGGGATTATAGTCTGGTTCCTGTTGAATTACACGAGTGTCTTTCATTGAGTTAATCTATTAAGAACTTACAAATACAGAAGCTCTCTGTATAGCAACAGAGGCTTTCTTCTATTTAAGAAGGGCGTTTCCTCACATCAAGGAAACGCCCTTCTCGCATCAAAGATATGCCTTTCTCAAATGGAGAAGTGTTCCTCCTCCTCTGCTAATAGCTTTATTGCTGTTATTCAATAGTTCGTATTCTAATTGCTCTCCAATAGGTGTCTCTTCCATTAGAAAGGTTAAGTACGATCGTTGAAAGCCCTTTCCTACAATTTTATACACGCTTGTATAATTAGTTATACACGTGTGTATAATCAGTTATACACGTATGTATAATCAGTTATACACGTATGTATAATTAGTTATACAGCCTTGTATAATTTGTTCTACACGTCTGTAGAATTTGATACATCTTATAGGCAAGCAGTCATCATGGTATTACTCGTTCGATTGAATACTAACTTAAGAAGGGTTGCGAGGGACTATTGTCAGCCGATTCTTATATACCTTAATAATCTATCTAGGCATATTCTCTCCTTTTAAAAGAAGGCTTAGTAAAGTCGTTCGTAAGGAATGTTAGGGGACAGAAAAGCCCTATTCTTTTCCCCCGAATGATGGTAAGAGGAAAGGAATAGGGCTGTTGTTAATGTCGTTCTAATCGCTTACACTATTTGGCGAAAGGATAGAGAACGAAGCTGAAGGTTGTTCGCTTAACTGGAACACGATATTGCTCGGCAACACCAGGACCACAGGTCGCAGTACCAACACCGCTTTGCAGTGCATCTAAGTGTACTGTTACCTTTCCATCACGATAGAGTTGGTTGATGTGAGTAGCGCGATCGACAACACTATCAGAGAATGGTATTATAGAGAACTGGAAGGGTTGCTGCGCTGCAACCATCAGTTGGTTCTTTGTGTCAGAGAACTTCACCCATCGCACATCAGTGCGGTTGCCCGTTGCTTGTGGTTTCACATAATAATGGAACATAGCCTCTGCAGTGGTGTTGTAATGCCCAATCAATCCTGCTTGCTTGCGGTCGTTGTAAGTCTCAACATCACCACGACCAACGTATTCAACCTTCCCGAAGTCGTCATTCATGCGGAAGGTAAGCCCAATGCGAGCAAGCGATTTGATGATTGCAGTGTCTGGGTTGAAGGTTACTGATACAGCCAACGCACCATCCTTTTGTGGTTGATAAGTGAAGAGAGCTGTTCCAATGACGTTACCCTTCTTACCGATAATCTCGGTCTCTGCGCTCGTTACGTCCTTTTTATACGTAATCTTCGTTACCTTCTGCGTGATAGAATCAAGTCCAGCCTCACGCCAGAGTCTAAGTCCGAATTGGTCACGTCCATCGTTATCGGTTGCTGGACGATAAAGACTAAGGCAGAGCGGGGTAGCAAGATATTCCTTGTTTCCATTCTTCAAAGAGGTTAACTCGCCTGTTTTCTCATCCACCTTATAACTTGTGCGTTGCTTCTCACGAGGGAGATAGGTGGTGCAGTTCGCTGCTTGTTTCAGTGTGAACTGATCGTAAGCAACAACATCATTCTTGGTGATAACCAATCCGTCATTGACAGGTTGCCATGCGAGATCAAGGAAGGCTTCGGTAGTTGCCTTCAAGTTAGCAGTAGGGAAGGTGATAGTTGTTGTTTCATGAGGAGCGCAATCCACGTTCTTTGTTCCCTTGGAGAGCACCTTTCCGTTCTCATCAACAATTTGCCAGTTAAGCTGGTAAGCATTGAGATTGGTGAAGTCAAACCAGTTCTTTACCTTAATCGTTATTTCTTTATCGTTTGATACAAGCTCTGATTTAATGTTCTGGTAAATCTTCTTCACCTCTGCAAGATGTGGATGAGGCGTGCGATCGGCAGCAATCAAACCATTCGTACAGAAGTTGTCGAAGCTAGGAACATCCTTTGGTCCATAATCGCCACCATAGCTCCAATACCAGTTACCATTCTTATCTACCTCACGGAACGACTGATCCACCCAGTCCCATATACTTCCACCTTGCAAGATAGGTTCTTTCTCAATCAAATCCCAATAATCCTTCATGCCACCACAGCTATTACCCATAGCGTGAAGATACTCGCACATGATGTAAGGACGAGTGGTGTCAGTGCGTTTAGCGTATGCCTTCATGTGATCAAGTGAACGATACATTGGGCAATAGATGTCCGTGTTGAAGTTCTCTTCCGCACGCTCGTATTGTATCAAGCGAGTCTTATCAGCATTCTTAAGCCAGCGATATGTGTGCTCGAAGTTAGTGCCATTACCAGCCTCATTCCCTAATGACCAGATGATGATACTAGGGTGGTTTTTAGAACGCTCATACATACGGCGAGTTCTATCCATGTGTGCCTTGAGCCATGTACTATCCTTTGCTAATGACTCTTTGCCATATCCCATACCATGTGACTCGATGTTTGCTTCATCGATAACGTACAATCCGTATTTGTCACAAAGCTGATACCAATAAGCGTCGTTAGGGTAGTGAGAGCAACGAACCAGGTTGATGTTGTTCTGTTTCATCATACGAATATCCTGCTCCATAAGCTCCTTGCTGACGGTGCGACCGCGCTCGGAATGTTCGTGACGATTAGCTCCCTTGATAAGAATAGGCGTACCATTGATACAGAGTTGTTTGTTTTTTATCTCGATAGTTCTAAATCCTATCTTGCTACCCGTTTGCTCTGTTACATTACCATCTTTATCCTTTAAGGTGATAAGTAACGTGTAGAGATTAGGGTGCTCAGCGTTCCATGCAGCTACATTCTGTACATTCTTTGTGGTGAAGTTAACGATAGCATCGGCATCTTTCGGGTTTACAGTCTTATCTTCGGAGAGCACTTTGTTGCCCTTGTCATCCGTTAAGGTGTAATTGACAGAAGCAGCTCCTGTACCTTTAATATTGGTAGTTAGACTGAAAGAACCATTGTAGCTACCATCCGTCTGTTTGTCAACAGAAGCAGTTGTGTTATAGTCTGCTATGTATTGCATAGGTGTGGAGTAGAGATAAACATCCTGTTCAATACCGCTGATACGCCAATAGTCCTGGCATTCGAGGTAAGAACCAGAGCTCCAACGATAGACCTCCATCGCAATTACATTGTCCCCCTTGTCATTAAGATACTTGGTTATATCCCATTCAGAAGGCATCTTCGCACCTACATTGTAACCAACATATTGCCCATTGATCCATAGGTAGAAGAATGATTTAACGCCTTCACAACATAGAACGACACGGCGTCCCTTCCATGCAGCAGGTATAGTGAATGTACGACGATAGTCGCCTACTTCATTCTCTGCAGATGGTACATGAGGTGGGTTCTTCTTAAAGTTGAAGAGCTTATCATCAAACTCGTATGTCTCATTGACGTATATAGGTAAGCCGTAACCTTGTCGTTCCCAGTTGCCTGGAACATTGATGTCATTCCATCCCTGTACGGCAAAGTCAGGTTGATAAAAGTTCTTTGGGCGTAGCTCGGGGTTTCTATTCCAATGGAACTTCCACTTTCCGTTGAGCGACATATAGTAGGTGGAATGTTCGTAACCACCAGGTTGCTGCAATGCGGCAACAGATGAGTAAGGTATCACATAAGCATGTGGTTCTAACTTGTTCAGTCCTGTGCTGTATTGACTCTGCCACTCAGGAGTGGTAGTCTGAGCCAATGAGGATAGAGGAAGTAATATGCCACAAAGAATGCTGAATAGTTTTCTCATGTCAATATCTTGATAATAAATTGATAATATAAAAGTCTGTTCTTATTTCTTTCTTATATTGCTTTTGTTTCTTGGTTGAGTCTTTCCTTTCCTTGCAAGAGCTGCATCTTTGAGGAATTGCGTGCGGTCAACGTGTGGAAGAATCGTGTATTCTCCGTTTGTGATGTCATTCAATGAGAGACTAACAAACTCTATGTCATAGCCATCATTTTGCCCACGAACTTCGTAAAGGAAGCCTATGCGATGGTTAGACATATTAACCATTGTGGAGTAACAAGAAGACTCGTCAGTTACACGTAGTCCTTTTTTCCAATTCTTTCCAAGTGCTGCTGCTGTTGAGTAATCAGCATAACGGGCTATTTCCTTATAATAGAAACCAACGCTATCACGCTTTGCGCTGAGAGGGACAGATTGTAGGGCAACGAAGAGTTGTTTGTCATCAATATTCCTCTTAGCTGGTACGATGAGGATACCACCATTACATGCATTTACTTCCTTAGCGGTCATGTTCTTAGGCATTACCTCTTTACCCCATGATCCAGTAGCCTCTTTTGCATTGGTATATGTGAACACATTGAATCGTCTTCCACCATATACATTCCTGCAACTAAGTAATACACTACCATCTGGTAACTCCTCTAACTTTGATTCATCTTGTGCTATTGAAGGAGCGACAGAAGGATTACCAAGAGTATGCCAAGTATATCCGAAGTCATCTGAATAGATTACAAATGTACCGCAGATGTCCACGCCTTTTTGCCTGATCGGATGTGCTATATAAAGGCGATAGAACTTACCTTTACGTATATAGCGGCTTTGCATGATCTTACCAGATGTAAGGAATATACCATCAGGTTTGCCTCCGTTGGGTAGTTTCCCATCATAAAGACCATGTATCATCTCGGTTAGTTCAATACCATTGTCCCATGTCTTACCACCATCCTTACTATGGAAGAATACAGCATGTTGCGGATTCTGTCGGGTTGCTGTCTGGTATCCTGACTTTCCCGCAACGCAATGTAGGAGGACATTGTCAGATGTTCTATCTGCTACAATACTTGGGTCTCCAAAGGCAGCACGTACAGGGTTAGTTGCATGTTCATTGCCACGTGCAACGCAAACAGAGTCTGACCAAGTTCGACCAAAGTCTTGGCTTGTCTTCATAACAACGTTAATCTGCCATAAACCATTGCGATTGTTCCATCCTATATCACTATGGTTTAAGCGATAGTCGCATACTGCTAATAAAGTTCCTTTGCGTGTTTCTGTAATTGCAGGGATGCGGTAAGGGACGGTGCTATGAGCTCCGTCAAAGACAACGATTCTAAATTCACCATCATCTTTAGGTGTTTGGATAGTCTTTGCATACCCTGTCAAACATGACAAAGAGAGAATAAGTGAAAAGATAATATGCTTTCTCATTTTTGTTAAATGGGGAAGTTTTTGATTGTTTTGTTTAGTAATAATCACTGTTCTAATCGATAAGAACATGATTATATTGGGGTTTGTATAAACTGTACCTACCCTTAGCAGGTAGGTACAGTGTTATTTCTTAGAACAATGTAATTCAAAGAGTCTCTTTTAATTACAGCTGTCCTAAATGCTAAATCTTATATTCGACGAATGCTTCCATTGCTTCATAGCAAGCTAAACCGAGGTCATCGTATAGTTTAGCTGTTCCGCGATTGCGGTCTTCCGAACGCTGCCAGAAGAGTCGCTCATCGTTTCCGAGGAATGGAGCACTTTCCATCTGACTCTGGTGCTTGAGGATAGAGTTGCGCTTAGCACGTAGCTCTTCAGGACTGATAGGAACACACATTTCTATGTTCTCAATTTCCCATTCTGCCCATGCACCACGATACATCCATACGCGACAATCCTTTAGCCACTCTGCTTTAGCTTCTTTCTCAAGATCTAAAGCTGCAAGTACTGCATCGGTGCACTTGCGGTGTGTACCATGAGGGTCAGCCAAGTCACCAGCAACATAAATCTGATGAGGTTTCACCTTAGTGATGAGGTCTCTAACAATGTTTACATCAGCCTCGCTCATTGGGAGCTTTTCGATCTTACCAGACTCGTAGAAAGGAAGATCCAAGAAGTGTACGTGGTCGAGTGGAATCTGATTGAATGTACAAGCTGTGCGAGCCTCTCCACGACGGATAAGTCCCTTGATTGTGCGTACATCTTGTGTGTCGATATCACCTTCCTTCTTGCCTTTCAAGAAGTTCTTAATCTCTTTGTATTTAGACTTGATAACCTCATCTTGCTCGTTGCCGAATATTTGGTTAAAGCCATTGATGAAGTGCATGAAGCGTACAACTTCCTCATCTCCAACGGCAATGTTACCCGATGTCTCATAAGCTACATGTACATCATGACCTTGTTGTACTAGACGACGGAGAGTTCCTCCCATTGAGATAACATCATCATCAGGGTGTGGAGAGAATACAATTACTCTCTTCGGGAATGGTTTAGCACGCTCGGGACGATAGGTGTCGTCGGCATTAGGCTTACCACCTGGCCATCCTGTGATAGTATGCTGAAGGTCATTAAAGATCTTAATATTAGCATTGTAAGCTGAACCATAGAGTGCTAATAACTCACTAAGACCATTCTCATTGTAGTCTTTATTCGTTAACTTAAGGATTGGTTTACCAGTGATCTGGCACAACCATACCAATGCTGAGCGTACTAACTTATCGGTCCACTTGCATGAAGCAACAAGCCAAGGATGCTGGATGCGAGTAAGTTTTGCTGCAGCAGAGAGGTCGATTACTACATGAGCATCATTATGTGTTTGTAAGTAGGATGCAGGTACTGTCTCACTAATCTTACCCTCAACAGTTTTCTTGATGATATCTGCCTTTTCCTCGCCCCATGCTGTTAAGAAAATCTTGCGAGCGGCAAGTATAGTGCTAATACCCATAGTGATAGAGCATGGAGGAACGGTTTCTTGTGAACCAAAACTCATCTTCATCTCTTCGCGTGCAGTCTCATCAATGAGGATAAGGCGTGATGCAGAAGTGAGACTAGAACCTGGTTCGTTGGTCGCAATATTACCCATACGACCAATACCCAATAAGATAACATCAAGTCCTCCAAGCTCTTTAATGCGCTGTTCGTAGGCACGGCAATGTTCTTGTACCTTGTCTTGAGCAATCGTACCATCTAATGTATAGATGTTTTTCTCTTCGATATCTATATGATTAAGGAAGCGCTGCTTCAATTGATTGATACTACGATTTACATTCTCCGCATTCAGTGGGAAGTACTCGTAAGCATTAAACATAACAACATTCTTGAAGCTCAATTTGCCAGCCTTATGACGCTTGATAAGCTCCTCAAATATTGGTGTGAGAGATGAGCCAGAGCCGATACCTATGACGAGTTGTCGTCCCTCTTGTTCTCTCTTCTTAATCTCTGTTTCAAGTTGATTTGCTATATCGGCAGCACCTTCTTCTATGGTAGGGAATATATCAGTAGGCACTTTCTCAAAGCGCGTAATCTCTGATCTCTCGATAGCAGTTGATGGGTGATAAAACTCTTTAGGAACTTGGTTTAGTACGATTTGTGAACTTAGATTTAGTTTCATTATAGATTCTCCTTTTCTATATCTTTAAAGTATTTATATGTTTCAACAGTCAACTTGTCTGTTGCAGACTCATCACATACAATTGTTCCGTGCTCGTGCATCTGAAGGGCGCTGATAGTCCATTTCTGAGTGATACCTCCCTCAACAGCAGCACGAAGAGCCTCAGCCTTGTTATGACCATTTACAAGGATTAGAACCTCTTTTGCGTCCATAACCGTACCAACACCTACTGTTAAAGCATGTGCTGGAACCTTCTCTGGGTCATTATCGAAGAATCGAGAGTTTGCTATACGAGTGTCAGATGTCAGTGTCTTGATACGAGTACGTGAACGAAGAGATGAACCTGGTTCGTTGAAAGCAATGTGACCATCAGGACCAATACCTCCGAGAAAGAGATCGATACCGCCTGCTTCACGAATCATATCTTCATAGTGTTGGCATTCTGCTTGTAAGTCTTCAGCATTACCATTAAGTATATGGATGTTCTCTTTGGGGCAATCAATGTGATTGAAAAGATGCTCTGCCATAAATGAGTGATAGCTCTGTGGATGACTTTCAGGTAGTCCCACATACTCATCCATATTGAATGTGATAACGTTCTTAAAGCTCACTCTACCTTCTTTGTAAGCTTTCACTAGCTCAGCATACATACCCTCTGGTGATGAACCAGTAGGCAAACCGAGTACAAAAGGTTTAGCTTGATTCTTTGCGGCATTGATACGTTCAATAACATAATTAGCTGCCCATTTAGATAACTGATTGTAATCGGGTTCTATGATTAATCTCATAAGTTTTGGTTTTAATTATTTTGTTTGAATGTTCTATTTGTTATTTAAGGGCTTATTAGGCCTTTTCTTTCTTTGTTGTATCTGGATAAGTGAAAGGTACGAACCATGTAATTAGTAATGCAGGAATGGTACATATCAAAACAAAGATAAAGAATCTGCGATAACCAAGAATGTCACTACAGAGTCCACTTAGCATACCAGGCAACATTACTCCTAGGTTCATAATACCACTGGCGAAGGCATAATGCGCCATTTGATGCTTACCAGGCGCAACCTGTTGCATCATGAATAATGATAATCCTACAAATCCGAAGCCATATCCGAAGTACTCCATTACGATACCCCCACCTATCCATATCAAGTTTTCTGGTTGATAAATAGCCAAGAGCGTGTAGGCTATAAAGGGGATGTTAAATACTAATGCGAGGGAAAATAAGCTCTTCTTCAATCCTCTATGAGCAATGTAATAGCCAGCAAGGATAGAACCGATGACAAAAGCAGCAGCTCCGAATGTTCCATAGCAAAGTCCAATCTCTTGTTCAGTAAGCCCTAGACCTTGTTCAGCGCGGGGTGCTTTAAGGAAGAGAGGGACAATCTTCATGACAAAACCTTCTGCAAAACGATACAGAATGATGAAGAAGATATAGTATAGAATATGTGGTTTCTTGAAGAAATCAATGAATACTTTGAGTAGTTCATTTAATGAGTCACTAAGAGATTGAGGTGTTTCTTGTGCCTCTTTCTTTGGATTCGGAAGGATGAAATAATGGTAGATACCAATAGAAACCATTATGATAGCAATAATCAGCATGATGAATGTCCATGCCTTCGTAACGCCGAATATTTTGATGAGACTACCTGCAAGATATACCAATCCACCTGTTGCTGCAATCTTTGCAATGTTATAGAAGGCTCCTTGCCAGCCTATCCAGCGTGCTTGTTCCTCATTAGAAAGTACTGACATATAGGTTCCGTCAGCAGCAATGTCATGTGTGGCACCAGTCATTGCTATTACTGCAAGCATGGCAATGGTGATTGCGAAGAAAGAAGGGAGATGTAACGCAAAAGCTACTAATGCGAACAACAATCCCGTAAGTATCTGTGTGAGTACAACAAAGAACTTCTTTGTTTTGTATATTTCAAGGAATGGGCTCCATACAGGTTTGAATGTCCATGGAAGCATGATGAGTGATGTCCAAAAGGTAATTTGAGCATCAGATACTCCCATACCTTTATACATTAACGTGCAAACCATATTGAGAACAACGAAAGGCATACCCATTGCGAAGTAAAGTGTTGGTACCCATGTCGCTGGACTATGCTGCTTGCTTTGGTTTTGGTCTACCGTCATTTGGTTCTTAGTCTTTAGATTCATTTCGTTTATTTGGATGTCTTTTAAAGTGGATTCAAAGTTACAAATTTACTTATACTTATGGAAATATTTAACTATAATTTATCAATTAAATGTGTTATTTCTAGGCTATATGTCGTTTATTATTGCTAGTTCCGCTTTTAAGAGTCTTTATATGCTTTTTGTGATAGCATAGTTTGATTATCTAAGGATAATGTCGTAATTTTGCGGGGAGTAATACATAAATTAATTTACAATCAATTACCTATTCGTATGCAGAATAAAGCCTACTCGAAAATTCTGAGGGCTACGATTGCAAGTTCTTGCTTGTTTTGTATGCCTGCATTGCTCCCTGTAGCGCACGCTCAGGAGCATAATTTTGTTGTTATTAATCCATCTGACTCTCCTGCAGACATTGTTAAGAAAGCTGCAAATGTTGTTCCTTCGGCACGTCAGTTCAACTGGCAACGCCAGGAGTTGACAGCTTTCTTGCATTATGGGGTAAATACTTATACAGGCAGGGAGTGGGGCGATGGAACGGAGTCTCCAGCAATCTTCAATCCAACTAACCTCGATGCCGACCAATGGATACGTGAGTTGAAGGAGGCAGGATTCAAGTGTGCCATCCTTACATGTAAGCATCATGATGGTTTCTGTTTATGGCCTTCAGCTTATACTGACCATAGTGTGAAGCAGTCACCATGGAAGAATGGAATGGGCGATGTGGTTCGTGAGGTCAGTGATGCCTGTCATAAGTATGGTATGTCATTTGGAGTTTACCTCTCGCCATGGGATCGTAACTCTAAGCTCTATGGTACAGAGGAATATAACGATTACTTTGTTAAGCAACTGACAGAGTTACTCACGCAATATGGAAAGGTAAGTGAAGTATGGTTTGATGGTGCATGCGGTGAAGGACCTAACGGTAAGAAGCAGCACTATGACTTTGTGCGTTGGTATGAAGTTATTCGCAAATTACAACCTGATGCAGTGATAGCTGTGATGGGACCAGACGTTCGATGGGTTGGAACTGAGACTGGTAAAGGTCGTGAAATGGAGTGGAGCGTTGTTCCAAAGGATAATCTCGATCAGGATGCCATAGCTAAGAACTCTCAACAGGAAATGCTGACTCAGCCTGTTGGCGATATGCGTGGAGAGGATTTAGGAAGTCGGAAAGTCATTGAGAAAGCAAAGTCTCTCGTATGGTATCCTGCAGAGATTGACGTGTCCATACGCCCAGGTTGGTTCTATCATAAGGAGCAGGACAATCAGGTAAAGACTCCCAAAGAGTTGATGAATATCTACTTCTCATCAGTTGGAATGAATGGAGTTTTACTCTTGAATCTCCCTCCGAATAAGGAAGGTCAGCTTGCGGAGGCAGATGTGAAGAGCCTTCGTGGTTTCCGTCAGTTATATGATGCTACCTTTAAGCATAACCTTTTAGCGAATGCGAAAGTTACTTGTCAGTTACTAGAGGGTAAAGGTCAGAATCTGATAGATGATAATTATGATACATCCGTCCGTCCGAATATGAAAAAGGGTACGGCTGTGTTCCTTTTTAAACTCAAGCAACCAGCGACATTCAATGTGCTTTCTGTGCAAGAAGACATCCGAAAGGGACAGCGTGTAGAGCAGTTCTCATTGGAGGTAAAAGATGCCAAAGGACAATGGAAGAAGGTGACGGAGGGTACTACGATAGGGCATAAGCGCCTGTTGAAATTCGCTCCTCAAACAGCGAAAGAAGTACGTTTGGTAATTCATCAAGTGCGTGATATCCCCACCATTAGTGAGGTTGGTCTCTATCGTTTGGTAGAGTAGGAGAGCGGCAGACAGACCTGTCTTAAATAGAGCAAACGCCCTTCTTGATGCGAGATAACGCTTATCTCAACTCAAGAAGGGCGTTTCTTTGTTTGCAGGAGAACCTATCTTTTATCCCATTCGATTGATGGTCGCTTTGTAGTATCATACTGATGATACTTCTGGTTCTCCTATGTGTAGCAATGAATAGCACATACGTGTCACAAGTAGTAGCACATATGTGTCATGCGTGGTAACACATATGTGTAATGAGTGGTAACACATATGTGCTGTATGGAGATGACGCAAAAGAGGCTGTACCTCATCTCATTATCCACTTATTGTAGTGGTAAGAGAAGCGATACAGCCTCTTGTTCTTGCTTGTTGTAAACACCTGTGAGGATGTTTACTTATTATCGGAATTACTTAAAGATTTCAATCTCTGATAATGAGCCAAACGCCTCAGGTGTATGGTACTCAATCTTTAGGTAGCGTACGTTTGTAGTCTTCGTAGCAACGATGTCATTCCAGGTTGTTTGGTTCATCGTAATCTTGTCAGACATGAGTTTCCAGTTAGAACCATCGGTACTACCATAAACCTTTACGTAATCAGGATAGTAAGCATAATCTTCGTTGACAAATATTCCTAGGCTTATACCCTTTACACTTGTTGTTTGCTTCAAATCGATAGTGAGGTCGGTTGTACCTTGTGGGAGGTAAGTGTACTGCTCAGTATCTTCATCTGACATATCTTCTATTGATCCATAAGAGAAGTCTCTAGAAGTAGTGATAGTGTAATCTGAGCTAGAGATTTTGCTACCTGATGGAGTTGAAGATGATGCCTCGAAGTGGATATCAGCTACATTAATAGGGATGAGCACCTCTCCGCCTTGGATGTAATGCTTGTTGCCAGCCTTGTCATAATATACTGCACGCATTGGAAGGATGTATAATCCCTCTGCTGTGAACTTCTCTGGATGCTGCAATGTTACGGTAGTTTGCACATCTGATAAGTTCTTTGCACTTACCTGTGAAGCGACAGCGATACCCTCAGGAGCAAGCTTCGCCTCACCCTCACTCTTGAAGAGAGAGTTGTCACGCTCTAGTCCTACCTTGCAATCTTCAGTAAGCTGCTTGGTTGTAGCAAATTGGATATTCAATGTTGTGCCACTTGTATATGTAGTAGAAGAAGCACCAATCTTTGCTATACCACCTTCACCAATAAGCTTAGCAGTCCATACATCCTTAGGTTGAATAACGATGTAAGCATAGTCCTGCTTGTTTGTTGATGGATTCTTCAAGTCAGCACTTGAAGGCGTAATACGTACTGGTACGACTGTTGGTTTGGTAATCTTCTGGAGATTATTTACAGTGACTGGTATGTTTACTTGAGTAGTGCCAGTAGCAAAGTCAAATACTCCGTTGTTAGGAAGAGATATCTGATCAGCAGTAGCCACCTGATAATCTTTGTAAGTAGTAGCCAACAATGGAGCGTCAGCTGCTAATGCCACCTGAATCTTAGTAGCGTTAGTAAGATTACGACTAATGTTTGCTGTGAAGTTGAATGTGTGACTATTCTCACCCACAGGGATGTCACCAACGAAGTCGTTGGTATATTCCTGAACATTAGTTGGGAAGTAAACCAAGTTGTTTCGTGGGTCAGAGCCATGGAAATAACCTGGGATGTCGTATTCTCCATCGTAGTTGTAATCGTGGCTACAACCCGTAAAGGTTGTAGCTGCGAGTGCAACTGCTATAATATATATGTTCTTTTTCATATTGCTTAGTTACTTATTGAATGTTTATTCTGGGAACTTCTCATTCGACCATGTTATAAGGCTTTGGTCATACTCTGTACCATCGCCAGAACCTGGAACATAAACCTTGATAGTATTCTGCTTCTTTGATACATCCTTGATACCAGTCTTCTTGTCTAATGGAGCATAGAAGAGTAAGTCTGGATTGTCAGGAGTTTCAATGTATAAGTTATCAGCTATCTGGAATGCTGTGAGTGCTTTGTCATAGAGACGAATCTCACGAACATAGCCCTCGAATGCGCCCCAACTCATGTTCAACTTAGTGAAAGTCTCAACCTTTGGTACGTCAAACTCGTTATCAAGTACGCCATTGATGTAGCATCTTACATGCTGGTTCTTGTAAACCCAAGCAATGTAATACCACTTACCTGGCTGTAGCTTTGTTTTAGCAAATGCCTTAGGATCGTCTGTCTCACCCACCTTCATCTGCAAAGCACCATCAGCAGTGACACGAGAATAGAAGTCTGGAGAGAGAACTGCCTGGTTATCTTTGTTGCGATCAAGCTTGATAGCGTAAGACATTGTCCACTCATGTAAGCCTGTGTAAGGTGTTGGGAAAACGGTCTTCAAGTAGAAGTTCTTCTGACGTAGAGCGGTTGTATAGAGTACGCGGTCGATAGCGAAGATCTTTACAGAGCTTGAGCCTAAGAGCTTAGCACCATCAACTGAAGCAATCTTTACAGGTATTGCATACTTTGTTGAAGCATCTAAATCGTCACCAAGTGGCTTAACGTTTACATCGATAGTACCATTAGAGATATTTGCCTTATCAATGGTGAGATTCTCTGTTGATAGGCTGTAATACTTTGCAGGCAATAGCTTATAATGTGTGCCATTTGCCTCATTGTACTTTGTAAGCTCTTGCTCATCAACAGCAAACTTCAGAGTAGCATTAGATGATAGTCTGTTTGCTGCACGAGCAGTGAAGCTAGCCTTACCACCCGCTGCGTCTACTGTGAGCTTAGAGATAGGAGCAACATCTGCACCATCAATATATATTGCGTTGGGTAACTTGCCTTCATTACCCACCTCATCATAGTCTACATTTGCACATGACCATGTGAGACATGCAATAGAAGCGATACCTAAGAATTGAAATATATGTTTCATCTTGTCTATTTATGTTTTAGTTATTTTATAGCAGGATTCATGATCTGGATACCCTGACGTAGGTACTTGTAAGAAGGATTAGCTGCGTAATCTTTCTCCATGTGGTAACTACCGATACCGCCCTTACGTCCCTTTAGTGGTTGCCATTGAGCCATACCAAGGTAAGATGTGACAGTCTTTCCATCACGAGTCGTGAAGTTTACACCACCCTTAGCAGAGTAAGCCTCGAAGTTCTCTGTTACGATGAGCTTGCGAGCTACCTCCTCAGCTGATTGCTTTGACGCAAATTTGTTAGCAACCTGCTGGAAGCGTGTGTCAAGATCAGTGTAAGAATAGCAGTTGTAAGCCTGAAGAATGTAGTAGTTGAAGTAGAGAGCCATATCTGCAGAGAACCAGTAAGGTTCACCATCAACGACTAGCAGTTTCTTTCTACCTTCTTCTGTCTCAGCCTTTGGCCCGATACGCTTACCCATAGTGCGGATGAATAGATTCATACGATCGCCTTGCCACATCTCTTTACTGGTCTGGAATGGTTGTGGGATATAAGGCTCTGCGTCGAGATCGAAACCATCGAGGTTGTACTTATAGATTGTGTCGCAAATTGCATTAGCATACTTTACAATAGCGGCATTGATCTTCTCTTCATCACCATCTACCCAACCCCAGTAGTTGTGGTTGTATTGTTCCCATGTCTCACCTTTATCCTTTGATGCTTTAGGCTGTGCAGGGGTTACACCTTTACCGATGTCGAAAAGAAGAGCACATGCCAATGCACGGATACCTTTCTCTTCTTGGGCACGCTTCAAGTCTGCCTGTTGTGCCTTGGTTAGATTAGAGAAACCATCCCAAAGAGATACGAAGTCTGTACTATCAGGGAGATTATAGAGGCAGCGTGATGCTGGATTCTCACCTGTCCAGCCACCAAACCACCCGAAGGTGACTTGGTGATCTGATAGTTTGTACGCACGGAGGTTAGCAAGATAAGCCTCATGTGCTTTTGCCTGTGCAGCATCAGCATCAGCTAAGAGTCCGTCGATATTCTTTGTTGCAGGCTCTGTCCAATCGCTACAACTAACAGTAGCGAAGAGTAATGCTAAGAGACCGAAAATATAATATTTCTTCATGTGAATAATCTTTATAAGGGTTATTTATTCTTCTTATCCCACCATACACGTGTAGCGCCATTGTCAGGTCCATTCAATAATGAAACAGCCTTCTGAACATTTGCAAGGTTCTTGGTGTATTCATCATTTGAGTATGGAATACGTGTAGGACGGAGGTCACCATCAACATCACAATCTGTTGCGTTAAGAACAGAAGGGAATATACGAGGATATCCTGTACGGCGGAACTCTGACCAAGCCTCCTGTCCATCAGGATAGATAGCAAGGTACTTCTGTGTGATAATGCGTTCTAAGTTCTTCTCAAAGGTATCGCTGCTTTGCCATTTGATAGTGATCGTAGAGGCTGCAGTTGCATTATATTCAGAGTGTTGTGCATCAATAAAGTTAGCTGGTTTTGCTGTACTATTTGCTGCATAAGCTGTTGCTTGTGCTGAGCTTAAACCATTCTCTTCAAATGATGTTGCAATACCCTTGTCGTAGTATGACTGTGCTGAGCCACCGCCCATGTTCCAACCACGAAGTGCACCTTCAGCACGTAGGAAGTAAACCTCAGAAGCCTTCATGATGTAAATAGGTGTTGCGTCTTGCACATTGAGAGAAGATGACTTTGTCTTATCCAAGTAGTCTGTTGTGTTTGGAATACTTGAACGAACGCCATAGTAACCCTCGATACCATTATTCTTTGACTTTACAAAGTAAGAGGCGATACGTGGATCGTCATAACCCTTGAGGTATGATTCAATCTCTGCACCCATACGAACGTCATTGTAGCTGCCATTGATGATTACTAATGGATTTCGTAGAGAAACACCTGCACCCTTAGATAGCTGTGCAGCGTCTTTAGCAGATTCAATTACACCATAAGGATTATTGATTGCTTTCTCTGCATATTGCTGTGCAAGTGTTGGATTAGCGTAAACAATGCGCATAGCCAAGCGAAGCATTAAAGAGTTAGCAAACTTACACCACTTAGTGTAATTTCCCTCGTAAATGATATCATACTTAGGGAACACATCATGTCCACCATTGCTAAGAGCCTGAACAGCGTCGTCCAAATCTTTTAGCATAGCCTTATAAACATCTTCTTGTGAGTCGTATTCAGCTGTTGTAGCACCAGCGATACCAGCCTTGGTATAAGGAATAGGACCAAAGGTATCTGTTGCTTTGTGAACTGCTGCAACCTTGATGATTTGTGCTATTGCTAATCCTTCAGGATCATTAGCAGTACGCTTCTTAACGTCAAGGAAGTTACGGAAGGCATTACCAGCCATAACATTGTAGGTATACTGGCTCCATGGCTTCAGAGCATAGCTTGGGAAACCACGTCCAACCCACTTATTTTGAGCTGGTGCCATATAGCCAATCCAGCATGCACCTGCTAGTGTGTAAGGAATCTGATAATCATTAACATAACCTGTACCAGAAGAACCTACAGGGAAGATACTCTCTTCGAAAGAAGTAACAAAACCACCAACATTTAGGTTATCTTGTTCCAATTGTGTTTCTGTTGGCTGACGATGATCACGATTTATATCCTCAAAGTCAGCTTGGCAAGAAGCTAATAGTGATGCGGCAAGAGCCGAAACACATATAATAGAATTAATATTTCGTTTCATGAGAAATTCGTTTTAGAAGTTAAGTTTCAAGCTAAATCCAATGTTTCTTAGGCTAGGAGCACTGAAATAGTCGCTACCTTGACCATAAGTACCAGTAGAAGCAGCAACTTCTGGGTCGAATGGAGCCTTGTTGTAAATCATCCATAAGTTATTAGCGATGAGTCCAACAGTAACGCCAGGCCAGCCTTGTCCTAATAGAGTCTTAGGCAATGTGTAGCTTAGACTTACGTTCTGTAGACGAACGTTAGTTGCACTGTAGTAGTAGTAACCCATCAGCTGCTGGTTTGCAACAACCTCGTAGTATTTCTGTGGGTCAACTTTCTGTCCACCAGCAACCTCTACATAGCCACGATCTCTTGCATCTGCTGTTGCCTTAGATACACCGAACTGATCGAGAACAGCCTGTGTTGCAGAAGTTACGATACCGCCAACACGTGCATTGATAAGGAATGAAAGGTTAAGACCTTTCCATGAGATATTGTTTCTCCAACCCAAAGTGAAGTCAGGGTTAGTGTTTCCAATCTTTAGACGTTGACCATTTGGTAAGTCCATAGAAGAAAGGCTACCATCTGCACCAACAGCGATATTGCCAGCAGCATCACGCTTCAAGACCTTTGTGATATATACATCACCCATGCTATCACCCTCGCGAATGAAACCACCACCAGCTGAAGTCTCAGTAAAGTTGATTACCTGATTGTCAATACCTGTATGGTAATTGCGAACCAACTTCTTTACCTTATTGACGTTGCGGCTATATACAAGACGTGATTCAAAGTCAACGGCACCAACATGGTCATTATATGCCAAAGACATTTCTACACCAGTATTGGCAATGTCACCAGCCTGGATATACAAACCAGAATAAGGAGAAGTTGCAGAGAGCTCTGCTAAGAAGGTCTGGTTGTAGGTATTAGAGTGATACCAAGTAAGATCAAGGTTCAATTTGTTGTTGAACATACGTAGGTCTAAACCTAACTCGTATGATCTCGTTCTTTCAGCCTTGAAGTCATAGAAAGGCATGATGGTACGTGTTGAAGGAATACCATTAGAGATAGGGTAGGTCACTGTTCCGCGTGTAACGCCACGATAACGATCAGGGATAGGAGAACCTACTTCAGTATATGAACCTCTCACCTTCATGAATGAAATGAACTCAGGAAGTTTTGCCATCTTAGTAACAATGGCTGATAGACCTACAGAAGGATAGAAGAAAGAAGGTTCCTTTGCATTTACCAAGAGTGAACTCCAGTCGTTACGTCCTGTCATTGAGAGGAACAACATATCCTTCCAAGAGAGCTCTGCACTAGCAAAGACTGCTGTATTACGCTTACGGAACTCGGAGTCATTAGGTATCGCGTTTACAGGGTCAAGTGCTGCAGAAGAGAACAAGTTAGGAACCTTGAGGATCGGACCACCAAAACCAACGCCACTTGAGCGATAGTCTTCGAGGCTGGCACCAAGGTTAGCTGTTAAGCGATAATCAGTACCGAAGCTCTTATCAAGGTTGAACATCATATCCAAGTATGTCTGCTGATCGATGCTCTGAGAGTGGTTGTAGATACCATTACCATATGTACCTGCATACAAGATGCCCTGACCACTTGCGTGGAAACGACTCTCTGATTCAGTGTTAGTGTTATCAACACGTACACGACCAGTAACATTTAACCAAGGAAGAATGTCATACTTCAAGCTACTCATGAACATGTAACGCTTACGCTCTGTAGGAGTCATCATGTCGTTAACAATGAAGTAAGGGTTTTGCAACTGCATACCCTGGTCACCATAAGGCCAATATTGTGTAGCAAACTTGCGTGAAGCGTCGTAACGTTTGTACAACTGTACTGCTGACCAGTCCTCTCCACGTGGGAAAAGGTAAACGGCTGTCAATGGGTTGTAGTACTCACCAGGACGATACATGTTCTGTGTGTTCTGGATGATGTAACTAGCACTTACATCAAGATGTAATTTGTCATTGAGGAAGTCGCTTGTGTTACGAGCTGTAAAGTTGTAACGATTGTATTTGTTGTTAGGTAATATACCAGTTGCATTGGTTGTTGCAACAGAGATATATGTCTTATTTGTCTTTGTACCTGTTGTCAATGTTACAGAGTTGATGTAACTATGACCAGTGTTAAAGAAGTTCTTAGGATTGTAAGAAGATGGAGTTGCTAAACGATCGCCCCAGCTTTCAAAAGAACCTGCTTTGTTGCCATAAGTGTTTTGGAACTCAGGCATAACAAAAGGATTAGAGAACTCCATACTGCTTGAAACAGCAACCTTCACCTTTCCTTCTGCACCACGTTTCGTGTTAATCATGATAACACCATTAGCGGCAGCTGAACCATAAAGGGCAGCAGAAGAAGGACCTGTAAGAACGTTGATGCTCTCAATATCGTCTGGGTTAATATCTGCAATACCTTCACCACTTGGTTGGCTTGAGTAACGACCACCGCCAACATCACCACCACTCTTATTGAGCATTGGCACACCATCGATTACATAAAGAACGTTGTTACCACCGGTGATTGACTTTGTACCGCGCATGACAACACGAGTAGCACCACCAACACCTGACGTTGAAGCGTTGATGTTAACACCAGCAACAGCACCATTCAGACTGTTAACAAAGTTTACGTTCTTAACAGCACTAAGTTGTTCGCCACCAATCTTCTGTACGTTATAACTCAAAGCTTTCTCTGAGCGTTTGATACCTAAAGCGGTTACAACGACTTCGTCAATCTTGTGGGCTTCGTCTTTCAGGGTAATCTTCAGGTCAGAAGAACCTGTTACTTGAACCTCTTGCGTAAGCATTCCGACGTAACTGATGATAAGAGTTGACCCCTTAGGGACGCTTAACTCAAATTTACCATCAAGGTCAGTTGCTGTACCACTTTGAGAGTTCTTTACTCTTACCGTTGCACCAATAATTGGCTCACCGGCATTGTCAACGACAGTACCGTTAACTTTTACATCACCATTAGATTGTTGTGTTCCTAAGATACCTGTGCTTGTAGCTTTGGTAACAGCTGTCACCATATTTTTGCCGAGATTGTCAGATGAACTGACATGACCACTGGCAAACGCATTAAGGCAGCAGCAAGATAGGAAAACACTTACTGGGAGAATCTTTCCTTTTCTCATTGATTATAGTTGAGTTTGTTAATAAATTATCTAACTTAGGGGTCCTTTAGGGGTGTATTTAGGACTTTGTTGTCTAATATTAGGTTGTTCTTTCTTCACCTTTAGGTTTTGCAGATGCAAATATAATATATCCTATTGTAATATAGTATAGTGTACACACATCTTTTAACAAATATAAACACAAAAGAGACTAAATAGAACCTTCCTTCCCTTAATTCCGCAACACTATTATAAATTAAACTTTTTAAGTACCTGAGCAACAAAAAGTTGCTCAGGATTTTGCCATGTCAGAATTTTCACTTATCTTAGTGTTGCAAAAAAAAACAAGAGAATCC
>NZ_VVIQ01000006.1 GCF_009728485.1 Prevotella vespertina | reverse complement strand
TTGCGTCGGGGTTCCACCTCTTCCCATTCCGAACAGAGAAGTTAAGCCCGTCTGCGCCGATGGTACTGCAATGCAATGCGGGAGAGTAGGTGGCCGCCTTCTTTAATATGAGAGAGCTTCGAAGAGAGATCTTTGAAGCTCTCTTTTTTGTTCCCTTTTTTGTGGTTCCACTCTCAATTCTATCACCTTATTACTCCTCAACCTCCTCTCCCAAATTCTCTCTCAGCCTTCTTCAAACAAACCTCCACCATCCGCAGGATAGTAATGTCGATGGAGAGGCATTACTGACCTTCTCTCTCCAATCCTCTTCCCAGCCCTCTCCAAACGAACGTTCACTATCCGCAAGAAAGTAATACTGATAGAGAGTAATTGCAGAAATACCACAAATGAGCCTCAATATTGTTTTAGTGATTTCTACCAATCGTACCTCCATTTTTAAGAAATCGTACCTCCGTTTCTAGTAAAACGTACCTCCGTTTTTAATAAAACGTACCTCCGTTTTTGATGAAACGATAGTACTTTTTTAAAGAAACGATAGTACCTTTTTATGAAAACGATAGTAGCTTTTTGGAGATGTGATATTTCTTCTTATTATATGACCTTATTAGGGTTAGGGAAATGATGTCTTGAATTAGGTAATTTTAAAGATAGGATGGGGAAATATGGACAATTAAATACCTCGGTATAGGACTGAGATAGTCTTGGTTCCATATAGTGTTTGCTTTTGTTCAATATTTAGATTCCCTCATAACATTGATTTTAATAATCGGAGATAACTACTTGTTATAGGGTTTCGTTAATAAGGATATATCTTCTTTCGTGTTTGTCATTTGTAGCACACAATCATAATCATGAAGGTTCTGGACATCAACTCGCAAAGGAATTACCCTTTGACGAGTTCTGTGATGAGAAAGAAGATGCTAAAAAGTTTTGGAGTGATTAAGTCTTCTAAAGTTCCTTTATTACTTTGATGTCTTATATACGAGATTAAAGGTGAGTTCCTTTGGAATCTTTACCCATTTATTGTCAACCACAATCTTCATCACACTTCCATCTAAGCGTGTAAGCGTGTAAGTTCCTTCTGTATTACGTTTTAATTCAGCTTTTAAGTCTTCACTTCCATAGTCATTGATGATGGTAAGTATCGCTTTCTTGCCTTTGATGGTTGCTTCAGAAATAATCCATTTACGGGTATCACGTTTAGCACCGAAGTAACCGGGAACTTTTCCGAATATCTCTTGGCGTGGTACAATAATGTTGTTATCGTAGAAGTTGATATCTAACCAAACCTGATATTCATTATTCACTAAATGAGCTTTGAAGATACTATCTTGTCCCTCTTTCTTTAGACTTTCACTCTTCTTTGCCTCTCCTGTTACGTTTTGAGCATTCATGTTGAGTCCCATAGATAACAGAACTAATACTACAATAACTATTCTATGTTTCATAATTCTAATTGTTTGATATATGCAAAGTTAATCAATTTAGTGGTTATTTTACTCGTAGCGTTTAAAAATGTAAGTGGTAAAGTTGTGTTTTCTATGTTTTTTGTATTACCTTTGTATGCGATATATATCAATTTTTTTAAGAGGAAAGATGTTGTTTCCGGATTATATTTTCGAAACTAGTTGGGAGGTATGTAATAAGGTCGGAGGTATCTATACTGTACTTTCCACTCGCGCAAAGACATTACAGGACAGGATGAAGGATCATGTGATATTCCTTGGTCCAGATTGTTGGTATGAATCTCAATCTCCTTATTTCAAGCAAGATGATAGTCTTTTTGCCGATTGGCAACAAAAGGCATTGGTTGATGGTCTAAAGGTTAAGGTTGGTCGTTGGGATATTCCTGGTGAGCCCATCGCCATGCTTGTTGACTTTAGAGAGGTTTATGCTCACAAAGATGAATTGTATGGTAAGCTATGGGAATATTATCATGTTGATAGTCTTCATGCCTATGGAGATTATGACGAATCTGCAATGTTTGCTTACGCTACGGCTCTTGTTGTAGAGAGTTTCTATAAGTTCTATCTTAGTGAGAAAGATAAGGTGATCTTCCATGCTAACGAGTGGCAAACAGGTTTTGCTGCGCTTGTTCTTCAACATCGTATGCCCCAGATAGCATCCATCTTTACAACCCATGCCACTTGTATTGGGCGTAGTATTGCTGGTAATAATAAGCCTTTATACGAATATTTGTGGGCTTATAATGGTGATCAAATGGCTTCCGAGTTGAATATGGAGAGCAAACATTCTATAGAGAAGCAGACTGCTCATCATGTAGATTGTTTCACTACGGTGAGCGATATAACAGCTACGGAATGTAAGGAATTACTTGAGAAGCCTGTAGATATTGTTCTACCGAATGGCTTTGAGAATGATTTTGTTCCTAAGGGGGCGGCCTTCACAAAGAAGCGTAAGGTAGCTCGTAAGCGTCTATTAGATGTAGCAAATGCTCTTACTGGTTCTGATTTTAACGATGATACATTGATTGTTTCAACCAGTGGGCGTTATGAATTCCGTAATAAAGGAATTGATGTCTTCATTGAAGCGATGAATAGATTACGCTTTGATGAGAATCTAAAGAAAGAGGTCGTTGCCTTTATAGAAGTACCAGGATGGGTAAATAGTCCACGACAAGACCTTATTGATCGTCTGAATAGTGGAGAGAGTTTTGATACTCCTCTTGATATGCCACTCTTGACGCACTGGCTCAACGAACAGGAGCATGATAATGTGATGAATATGGCACAGTCGCTTGGTATTCGCAATGCAAAGGGTGACAAGGTGAAACTTATCTTTGTGCCTTGTTATCTTACAGGCGATGATGGTGTTCTTAATATGAGTTATTACGATCTTGTATTAGGAAATGATCTCTGTGTTTATCCTTCTTATTATGAGCCTTGGGGCTATACTCCATTGGAAGCAGTTGCATTTAAGGTACCTTGTATTACAACTGACCTTGCAGGCTTTGGCTTGTGGGCAAATACCGAGAAGGGCGCATATAGCGAAATAGAAGATGGAGTGAAAGTGTTGCATCGCACCGATTACAATTATTTGGAAGTGGCCGATGGTATTAAGGATACAGTTGTTCGTTACTCGAACTTTAATAATTCAATCGTAAATAAATGTCGCCGTAATGCGGAAAAGCTCTCACATAAAGCCTTATGGAGTGAGTTCATTCGCTATTATGAGCAGGCATACGACATAGCTCTACGTAAAGCAGCAGTACGTAATGACTGATACTTGCTTTAATAACGATAAACGATAAATAGTCAAAAACTAAGAGAATTTATGAAAATTAAGTCAGATTATTCCAATGAACCTCAGTGGAAAGAGGTTACAGTGAAGTCAACCCTGCCAACAGAATTGGCATGTCTTGATGAGATTGCTCACAATATGTGGTGGGCGTGGAATTACGAAGCACGTAACATGTTTAAGGCACTTGACGAAACTCTTTATGAGGAAGTGGGGCACAACCCAGTTCTACTTCTAGAGCGTCTTAGCTATGACCGTAAGGAAGCGATTGTAAAGGATAAGAAACTCATGAAACAAGTGGGTGACGTTTACAAGAAGTTCCGTGCTTACATGGATGTAAAGCCTAATAATAAGCGTGCGTCAGTTGCTTACTTCTGTATGGAATTTGGTCTGAACCAAGCCTTAAAGATCTATTCTGGTGGTCTTGGTATCTTGGCAGGTGACTACATTAAGGAGGCGTCTGACTCTAATGTAGACTTCTGTGCTGTGGGTTTCCTCTATCGTTTCGGTTACTTCACACAGAGCCTCTCTATGGATGGACAGCAGATTGCTAAGTACGATGCACAGAATTTCAACTCTCTTCCTATTGAGCGTGAGCTCGATGAGAACGGCAACCAGGTTGTTGTTGATGTACCTTATCGTAACTATCAGGTACATGCACTTGTTTGGCGTGTGAATGTTGGTCGTATTAAGCTTTACTTGCTCGATACAGACAACGATATGAACTCTGAGTTCGACCGTCCTATCACTCACTCTCTCTATGGTGGTGACTGGGAGAATCGTTTGAAGCAGGAGATATTGCTCGGTATTGGTGGTATCCTTACTTTGAAGAAATTGGGTATCAAGAAGGATATCTATCACTGCAATGAAGGTCATGCAGCACTTTGCAACCTCCAGCGTCTTTGCGACTACATCGAGAGTGGATTGACATTCAATCAGGCTATGGAGCTTGTACGTGCTTCATCACTCTATACCGTTCACACTCCAGTTCCTGCAGGTCACGACTATTTCGACGAGGAACTCTTCGGCAAGTATATGGGTGATTATCCTGCTAAGCTCGGTATTTCTTGGGATGAGTTCATTGGTATGGGTCGTACAAATCCAGACGATCACAGCGAGCGTTTCTGTATGAGTACCTTCGCTTGTAACACCTGTCAGGAAATCAATGGTGTGTCAAAGCTTCATGGTTGGGTAAGTCAGAAGATGTTTGCTCCATTGTGGAAGGGTTACTTCCCTGAGGAGAATGCTGTAGGTTATGTAACCAATGGTGTACACCTCCCAACATGGACAGCAACAGAGTGGCGTAAGGTTTATGATAAGTACTTTGACAAGAGCTTCATGGGCGACCAGAGTAACGAGTCTATCTGGCACGCTATCTACGATGTGCCAGATGCTGAAATCTGGGAGACACGTATGGCATTGAAGCAGAAGCTCATCAAGTATATCCGTGATAAGTTCACTAAGCAGTGGCTCCGCAATCAGGGTGACCCAGCTAAGGTCGTTTCTATCCTTGAGCGTATCAACCCTAACGCATTGATGATTGGTTTCTGCCGTCGCTTTGCTACTTACAAGCGTGCACACTTGCTTTTCACTGACCTTGAGCGTTTGGAGAAGATTGTAAACAACCCAGAGCGTCCAGTTCTGTTCTTCTTCTCAGGTAAGGCTCACCCAGCTGATGGCGCTGGTCAGGGACTTATCAAGCGTATCTTTGAGATTTCACGTATGCCACAGTTCCTCGGTAAGATTATTTTCCTTGAGGATTACGATATGCAGTTGGCTCGTCGTCTCGTTTCTGGAGTTGATATCTGGATGAACACACCAACTCGTCCACTCGAGGCAAGTGGTACATCTGGTGAGAAGGCAGAAATGAACGGTGTTGTTAACCTCTCAGTACTTGATGGCTGGTGGGTTGAAGGCTACCGCGAGGGAGCTGGCTGGGCATTGCCAGAGAAGCGTACCTATCAGAACCAGGGCTATCAGGATCAGCTCGATGCAGCCACTATCTATAGTCTGCTCGAGAATGAGATTGCACCGCTCTACTTCAGCAAGGATAAGAAGAAGGGTTACTCTGAGGATTGGGTGAAGGTTGTAAAGAACTCTATTGCAACTATCGCTCCTCACTATACAATGAAGCGTCAGTTGGATGACTATTATGACAAGTTCTACGAGCGTCAGGCACTTCGTTCATACGAGTTACAGAAGAACGACTGCAAGTTAGCCAAGGAGATTGCTCTTTGGAAAGAGTCAGTTGCAGAGCGTTGGGACAGCATCTATGTTGTTTCAAAGAATGAAGAAGCCTTACAGGATATCTCTACAGGTCATCAGTTGAAGGTTACTTACACCATCGATGAGCAGGGCTTGAACGACGCTGTAGGTCTTGAACTTGTATTCTTGAAGAATGCGCCTGTTGATGACGTCAACATCCATAAGGTTATCCCATTCAAGCTAGTGAAGACAGAGAGTAATCACTATACCTTCGAGGCATTATTCGATGCTACTGAGGCTGGTGCTTACAAGTACGCAGTACGTATGTTCCCTAAGAACGACCTCTTGCCACATCGTCAAGACTTCGCTTATGTGAAGTGGATTGGCTAAGACAGATAAAGCATATACATAATAAGAAAGCCATTCTCAATCAAGTGTTGAGAATGGCTTTTTATTGATACTGGATAGCCTGCGAAAGAGAGAAAGATATCCTCTTCCATGTTATGCACAATTAATTTGGCTCAAGCTATATTTCCTGTTTCTTCGTGGCTCGTCTTATTGAGTTGAATGAGTCCCCATATACAGCCAAGTGCAGCAATAGCCGAAACAGCTATTAGAAAATAGATTAACTCCATAACTTCTACTTTTTGTTTGCTAATAAGAACATAATGAATCCGAAGAGTGCTGTGAGAATAACAGCTATGAGTCCGACGATTAAAAGATACGCCTTCTCTATCTGCATTCCCATGATACCCGAAAGGATGATACCGCCAAAGATTAGCTTTGACAAGTCGAGGCTATATCTACTTGCCTCTAAGTAGAGCTTTGATAGCGTCTCTTTTCTGAAATATCTTCTATCCTTCTTCATGCTGCAAATATAGCAATTATATTTATAAAAACATACCTTTGCCCCTTTTCTTTTGCGCTGACGTTAAGCCTTTCTGAATAGCTTGCAACGGCGAGAACCGATGTTAACAATCTTTCCTTCAGCTTCTAGTTTGGTAAGGAGCCTATAAGATGTAGATTTCGAGAGATCTAAGCTCCGTCGGAATTGCTCCGATGTAAAGACGTGTCCATTAGTGAGTAAATTATCTACGGCGGCATCAATCTCATCACTATTTGGAACAGCCGTCATACCATATTCGTCGGTTATATTCCTTATCTCAATCCCACCAAGATCATGCAGAAATTCAGCGTCAGGGCGGAACTTAATTTTACGTATAGCTGCATTGCGCAATCGTGGTCTGTTCGATCGAGAGTCTCTGTAAATGTCACCTTTCAGTGCAAGTGAGAAGTAGCCAATACCTGGTATATGAACCCGATTCCCCATCTTCAGTTCGGCTACCATCTCCGACTTCAAGGCAATAATTGTAGCGAGAATATCGCCCGTTGTGAGCGATGTTGCCTGCTCAATGCTCTTACTCATTCGCCTTAAACTAGCCGTTTGTCTCTCCACGGTAATAACTTTCAACTCGGCATTCTTAGGTAATCCGCCAGTTGCTCTCATTAGTTTGTAATCAATTGCCATAGTATATCCTTTCTTTTGGTTTATGGTTAGTGCGGAATAAATCTAGTATCTCATAATTTTTACTAGCGTACTTCTTAACGATTTAATCCGCATGTTTGATCTTTTTAGTCATGGTCTAAATTCAGTTTCACCATGGTGAAACGAGTGTCTCTTCATGATGAAACGAGTGTCTCATCGTGATGAAACCTGTGTCTCTTCATGATGAAACAAACTTTAGACCCGTACAAAGATAATACAAATCCTGCTTCTTTGCAAGTCGAAACATAATAAAAAAGACTCCCGAACCTATGAGAAAGGATCGGGAGTCGTATGTTGGTAGTTTTGTCGTTGCTTATCTGCTTGACTTGATAAATGATGTTCTGTTAAGGTTATAAGTCTTCGCCATGAGACTCGTTCTTGTTATTTTCATAAAATAAGGATATGTAATATTTACCGTCTGCTTTTCCTATGGTAAACCAAACTGTTCTGTCCAGCGCACCTGTATATGGTAATTGGTAGTAGGTGGCTTCAAATTGTTTATGGTGTGCAATCATTTCGTATGAGATATCGTCATTATCAGATAGCTTTTGTGTTCCTTTTAATGAATAGTACTTGGGATTGTCGTTAAATTGTTGACATAACTTGTTGAATCTTATTTTTATCTGTCCTTCATCACGACCAGTTTCATCAGTTACGGCAATCCTCCACACTTTGCTTTTGTTTGTAAGTATAGAGATATATACATTTTCTCCATTAAATGTTCCTTCAAGTAAACCTATTTGGGCATTGTATGTAAATCCTTTTGCCTTTAATTTTTGAATCATATCAGCCTTAGTCCCATCAATAGGGATGCCTAAGAACTTAGTTACTTCATTTTGCGCATACATAACTACGGATAGCATGAGTAGCGTTAAGGATAATAGAATCTTTTTCATACTCTTTTGTTTTGGTTTATAATTATGTTTATGGATTTATCAGTTTGCTTGATTGATAAGGTTTACCACCACTTTTACTATTATGTCTTTCTCTTCCGTCTTGCTCTCTGCAATCATCAGCGTGAGGGCATTGCTTTCGTCAGTAGACTTCGCTGGCTGTTGCTGAATGGTTCTACCAACGACTTGCACCAGCTGTCTTAATTCGGCAATCTGCTGCTTGCGAATGTTCTCATTAATGGCATAACCTTTTACAAGATATTGCTTGAGAACGCTGTTAGCCCATTGGCGGAAACGCACCCCTCGTTGACTATGTACACGATAGCCAACGGAGATGATAACATCAAGAGTGTAATAAGGGACAGGTTTCTTAACGCCATTAACGTGCAAAAAATGCACGTTATTCTCTCTCTTTAATTCGGCTTCTTTGAATACGTTATTTACATGTCTACGAATGTTAGACTCCTCTTTGTTGAAGAGTTCAGCCATCTGTCTCGTACTAAGCCACACGGTCTCTCCTTCCAACTTCACATCAAGTTGGGTCTTACCATCTTCACTTTGGTAGATAATGATCTTGTCGTTTAGGTTCTCAGTCATATTGTTTAGATGTTTAGTTATTTGTAAGTGTGATGAGTCTCTATTCGTGTTTTATGGTAGAAGTGCAGGGCTCGTGTGCTGGTATTAGATAGTTTCTTCTATCTCATTCTTTCGTCAGTTTACGGCTCATATAACGCACAGGATACCATACGGAAAGCCATCCAACGAGGATAACTGTGAGGAAGATAAGGAGAATGTCTTCGGGATGAACGCTGATAGGATAAGCGTTGACAACGAAGTTGCCAGCCTGGTCGCCAAGCTGAACAAGCCCATAAGTTTGTTGCAACCAGCATAGGATGAGACCGAGCACGATACCAATTACTGCTCCTGCTGCCGATATCATACGTCCTTCAAAGAGGAAGATGCGGCGTATCTGCCCATCAGTAGCGCCAAGGTTGCGCAGGGTGATAACGTCATTCTTTTTGTCGATGATGAGCATGGAGAGCGAACCTATGATGTTAAAGCAGGCAACCATAAGGATAAACGTGAGGAAGACATAAGCAAAGAGCTTCTCTATACGCATGATATTAAACGTGTCAGCTTGTTGCTCATAGCGGTCGAGCACCTTATATTTATCACCTAATATGGCTTGTATCTCTTCCTTTGCATTGTCAATATCCACGCCCGGCTTCATGCGTAACTCTAGTGATGTAATCTCTCCTTGGCGGTTAAATATGCGGCGAGCAAAGTCTATTGACGTAATGATGTAACCTTGATCATACTTGCTTTGCTTTACTTGGAATAATGCTCCCGGAGATACAAGTGAGTCCTTCACAAAAGCATTTGTAGGGTTAGAAGCATCATATTGTCCCTCCCTTTGAGGCGCATATATCTGCAAATAATCCTGCCATGTCACCCCTGTACCAAGGTCTTGTGCCAGTCTTATACCAATTACACCATATTGTAGATTGGCTACATGCAGTGTGAAATCGCCGTCACCATAGAGGATATTACTGATGTGTGTGAGCGAATCAAAGTTGTCTTCCACACCTTTCACTGTTACCATAGCCTGTTTATCGTGATAGACAGCCAGTGCTTGATCCTGTACACATTCGGTAGCTACCTCAACGCCTGGGAGGTGTTTAACCTTTATAAGTAAAGGGTCATCGGCAGGCATTGCTTTCCCTTTTGTTGCTTCTATCTTCAGTTGCGGATCAAAGTTAGTAAAGAATGAAGCTACCAAGTCGGAGAATCCATTGAACCCACTTAACACAACCACCAAAGCCATTGTTGCCACAGCCACACCGAGTACGGAGATAAGACTGATGACGTTTATTGCATGTGTACTCTTCTTTGAAAAGAGGTAACGACGGGCTATGTAAAAGGGAAAATTCATGTCTTCGAATGTTGTGTACAGAATGTTATATGCTAGTGAATGAGAGGGCTTACTTCTTAAGTAATTCGTCAATGCGTTCTAGATAGTCGAGTGAGTCATCAATGAAGAAGCGTAACTCTGGTATAATGCGTAGCTGATTATGTACGCGCTGACCTAATTCATAACGGATTGTCTTCTCATTAGCATTGATGTTCTTTAGTAGTTCGTCTCCCTTTTCTGATGGGAAGATACTGAGGTAAGCAGTACAGATACTAAGGTCTGGACTTACTTTCACACGTGTAACACTCACCAATACGCCATGCATCATGCGTGTCTGTGTCTGGAATATACTTGCCAATTCCTTCTGAAGGAGGCGTGATATACGGTTTTGTCTTGTTTCCTGCATATTCTTGTTTATAATGATTTCTACGTCATGCAAAGATACTGAAAGTTTGAAGAATCAACAAACTTATTTCTTCCTAATCAGTGTTAGTCCGTCTCGTAAGGGCAGAATAACCTTCTCTACACGCTCATCTTTGGCGATAAGATCATTGAATTGTCGAATACCAATGGTTTGGTGGTCGTGGTCATAAGCTGGATCAATGACGTGCCAGTCCCATAGCGTGTTATCTGCAAGGATGTATCCACCAGGGCGGATAATAGGTAGTAGTTTCTCATACACCTCTGCGTATGTACGCTTGTCACCATCCACAAATGCCATGTCAAACGTTATTCCGAGTTTAGGAGCTTCTTTTGCAGCATCTCCGATACGAAAGTCAATCTTGTTAGCAACAGGTGATTGTTCTATCCATGGGCGTGTGAAGTCCTCCATCTCGTCGTTTATCTCGAACGTATACACTTTGCCACCTTCTTCCAATCCTTCCGCCATACAGATAGCAGAGTAGCCACTGAATGTTCCCACCTCAAGGATGTTTTTAGGGTGAATCATTTGTACGAGCATCTTCAATAAGCGTCCTTGCAGATGTCCACTAGCCATTCGACCATGAATAGTGTGGATATTTGTCGCACGATAAAGCCGATAGAGATAATCTCCCTCGGGGTCAATATGCGAGGAGAGATAATTGTCGTATGCTTTCTCTCGTTCTTCATCCAAATGGAGAGAAGTGTTACTTGTTATCATGAAGTTCAAATGTTCAAAGTCTGTATCACGATATTTAAAGGAGGAATGCTTCTATTGCCAGCCGATAGCTATTCATGCCGAATCCTTGAATAGTACCTTTACAAGCTGGGGCTATTATTGAATGGCGACGGAACTCCTCACGGTCATTGACGTTGCTGATATGTACTTCGATGACGGGAGTTTGTAGTGAGCGAATGCAATCCAATAAGGCTATGCTTGTGTGCGTATAAGCTCCGGCATTGAGAATAATACCATCATAAGCGAACCCTACTTCCTGTAACTTATTGATTAGTTCGCCTTCTATATTGCTTTGATAATACTCAATTTCGACGTTCGGATAATCCTTACGGAGTTGTTGGAGATACGTCTCCATTGACTCCTTGCCATAAATTCTGGGTTCACGAACGCCGAGTAAGTTTAGATTCGGCCCATTGATAATGATTACTTTCATCTCTCTTTCCTGCTTAAATATCGTTTTTCTACATTATCTTTGCATAAGATAAGCTGTATGCAAAAATAAGAAATTAAATGGAAACAGACAAGCTTTCAAATGATATTGTCAGTCGTTATCGTCGTTATCTGAAGTTAGAAAAGGGGCATTCTGCCAATACTTTGGATGCTTATATGCGTGATTTGGATAAGCTCTTACGTTATCTTGCGGCAGAGAAGATAGATGTGTTGAAGGTAAAACTGGAAGACTTAGAGTTTTTCGCAGCCTCAATATCCGACCTCGGTATCGGACCTCGTTCTTTAGCGCGTATCCTTAGCGGTGTGCGCCAGTTCTATCGTTTCCTTGTATTGGATGGTTACTTGGAGGTAGACCCTACCGAACTATTAGAATCCCCGAAACAACCTAATCACTTACCCGAAGTTCTCTCCACTGCAGAAGTCGATCTCCTCGAACAAGCCATCGACCTTTCTAAGTGGGAAGGGCATCGTAACCGTGCTATTATTGAGGTACTATTCTCGTGTGGCTTACGTGTTTCCGAGCTTACCCACCTTACTTTGTCTAATCTATACATCGAAGAGCAATATGTCAGAGTATTGGGCAAAGGCTCTAAGGAACGCCTTGTCCCCATCTCTCCTAGAGCCTTAGAGGAATTAAGTTATTGGTTTGATGACCGTAACAAGATGGATATAAAGCCTGGTGAAGAAGATTATGTCTTTCTCAATAGGCGTGGACATCACCTCACCCGTACTATGATTCTTATCATGATAAAGCGTTATGCGGTAGAAGCGGGCATAAAGAAGACTATCTCTCCGCACACGCTTCGTCACTCCTTCGCCACCTCCTTACTAGAAGGTGGAGCTGATTTGCGTGCTATTCAAGCCATGTTAGGACATGAGAGCATCGGTACGACGGAGATATACACGCACATTGACACCACCACCTTACGTCAGGAGATTCTCGAGCACCACCCCCGTAATATCAAATATAACGAAGAATCCCAACAAGCAATCTGATAGAATCGCCTTCTCTTGTTACTTACGTTAACTATAAAAAACGATAAAAGGCAATAGAGATACAATATTTTATGTACCTTTGCGAGGTAATATCTGATATTAAATAATTAAACAACGTTTAAGATGAAACTCAAACATTTATTCTTAATCGCCTTACTTTTCATCACTGGTATGGTCTCTGCACAGCAGATGGGACCTATTCCTGTGAATAAGAATGTAAGGCAAGGTAAGCTTAGCAATGGCTTGACTTACTACATCCTCCACAATGATTGGCCTGAGCATGTAGCCAATTTCTACATTGCGCAGCGTGTTGGTTCTATTCAAGAGAACGAGAATCAGCGTGGTTTGGCTCACTTCCTGGAGCACATGGCGTTTAATGGTTCAGAGCATTTCCCTGACTCTACTCTGCTGGAGTTCACCCGTTCTTTGGGCGTAGAGTTTGGTAGTAACTTAAACGCTTACACGAGCATTGACCAGACAGTCTATCGTGTTTGCGATGTGCCAACAACACGCCAGACAGCTCTCGACTCTTGCTTACTCATCCTCAAAGACTGGTCAAATGGATTGACATTAGCTGATAAGGAGATTGATAAGGAGCGTGGTGTTATCCATCAAGAGTGGCAATTAGGTCAGTCTGCCCAGATGCGTATCCTTGACAAGGTGTTACCAGAGTTCTATCCTAACTCTAAGTATGGTAAGCGTCTGCCAATCGGTTTGATGGAGATTGTAGATAAGTTCCCTTATCAAGCACTGCGCGATTATTACAAGAAGTGGTATCGCCCAGATAACCAGTGTATCATCGTTGTGGGAGATGTTGATGTAGACCACATCGAGAATCAGATTAAGCAACTCTGGAATGGAGTAGTCGTTCCTGCTAATGCCGCTCAGGTTGTTGCAGAGCCTGTTCCTGATAATGCCCAAGCCCTTTACATCTTTGGTAAAGACAAGGAATTGCCATTCAGTGATGTGGCTCTTTATATGAAGCATGACGCTTTCCCAGACGAGGCAAAGACCGATCAGAGCTATTTCATCGATTCTTATGCTAAGCGTATAATCAGTATGATGCTGAACCAGCGTTTGGCAGAACTAGCCCAGAAGCCAGACTGTCCATTTACTGAAGCCTATGCAGGCGATGGTACCTACATGCTTTCAAGAACGAAAGACGCCTTCGGCATGGAGGCTAATGCGAAGGATGGTAAGGATCTTGAGACGCTTGCCGCATTGTATAGAGAGGCACAGCGCGTACACCAGCACGGCTTCACAGCGACTGAATTTATGCGTGCAAAGGACGAGTTCTTGTCTCAATTAGAGTCGGCTTATGTCAACCGCAATAAGATAAAGAACGATCAGTATGGCGATGAGTTGCGCGACCATTACTTATCAAACGAACCTATCCCAAGCAAGGAAGACGAGTATCAGATTATGAAACAACTCGTCGAGATGCCTGCTTTGAACGTCAATGTCATTAATGAGTTTGCAAAGGATCTCATCACGGATAAGGATAGCAACTTAGTAATTCAGATCTTCGCACAAGAGAAGCCTAACAAGGTTTACCCAACGAAGGCGCAGATGGCGCAAACCATTGCTAACGTGCGTGGGGAGCAGATCAAGGCTTATGTTGACAATGTGAAACAAGAGCCATTACTCGATGAGAAGGCATTGCCAAAGGCTGGTAAGATTGTCAGCGAGAAGGAGAACAAGACGCTCGGATACAAGGAGCTGACATTGAGCAATGGTGCACGTGTCATCTTGAAGAAGACAAACTTTAAGGATAACGAGATACAGTTCCAGGCTGTCGCAAAGGGCGGTAAGGGACTCTATGGTAAGCCTGACTACAATAACTTGCAGCTATTTAATAACGTTATAGCTTACAGCGGACTCGGTAACTTCTCTAACCAGGAGTTGCAGAAGGCACTCGCTGGGAAGCAGGCATCTGTTGCTTGTGGTTTAGGAAACTATTATCAGACACTCTCTGGCTCATGTGTCCCTAAGGATGTTGAGACCATGCTCCAGTTGCTTTACCTCAACTTCACGAAGGTTGCTAAGGACGAGGCATCTTATAAGGCGATGATGTCGCAGTTGGAACTAGCACTGAAGAATAAGGATCTCTCACCTGAGAGCGTATATTCTGACTCGGTTACAACCACCATTTATGGTCATGAGGCACGTTTCGCACCATTGTCATTGAATACGCTGAAGGGCGTTAACTACGACCGTATTCTTCAGATTTGGAAGGAGCGTTTTGCTAATCCTGGGCAGTTTGTCTACTACTTCGTTGGTAACTTCGATGAGGCTTCTTTACGCCCATTGATCGAGAAGTATATCGCATGTCTGCCTAAGGGCAAGGCGGAGAACTGGCGAGAAGTACCAGGACTTGTGAAGGGTAATGTCGTTAATAAGTTCACTCGCAAGTCGGAAACACCAAAGGCTATCGCCCTCGAGTTGTGGCACGCACCTGCTACTTACAACGTTGAGAACAAAGTTTTGACCGATGCTGCAGCACAGGTATTGTCTATGGTCTATCTAAAGAATATTCGTGAGGATGCTAGTGCGGCTTACTCTGTTGGAGCAGGTGGCGAATTGCAGCGTCGTGGCGATAAAGCCGTTGCTCTCATCCAGGCATATTGCCCAATGGATCCTAACAAGTCCGACCTTGCCTTGAAGCTCTTAGCTGAGGGCATGAAGGATAACACGATGAAGATGGACGCAGATAAGGTTCAGAAAGTAAAGGACTTCATGTTGAAGCAAGCAGAGCTATCAGCGAAGAACAACAGCTACTGGATGGACGTTATTGACGAGTATATCTCAACTGGCGTAGACCTCCACTCTGGCTATAAGGCAGCAGTCGAGTCGCTCACACCAGCTAAGATAGCAGCTTACTTGAAGAGCCTCGTTGCAGCTGGTAACCACGCCGAAGTGGTGATGACACCAGCGAAGTAATCGCACAGAAACACGTATTAATCGTAACCTTGCGGGCGAAGGAAACGGGTCGACTTGACCCATCCTTTGCCCGCTTTTCGTATCCTATCCCATGATAAAACATAGGCACTTCCTCCCTCACAAAAGCCTATACTGAAGCGATATAAACTTCATGAGCTAGCGTAAGTAGGCGTATTAGCGCCATTCCTCATAGGTGCTAACATTCATTTTATTAGGCTCTTGATTTGCAAATACCCGTATATTGTATTATCTTTGCACTAGTTCTGAAACGTTTTCACCATGGTGAGGATAATTCGTCACCACGGTGAAATTATAACTTCACCATGGTGAAAAATATTCGCCACCATGGTGACGACAATGTAGAATAGGTGCTAAACCAATTGCAAGACCTATGTGCTGCAATCGCATAACACGTCATAAACGTTTACAGATAGGGTATATCCCTGCTTTACAATAGCTTACTAACATAAAACAAATACGATGGCAATAGTTTACAAACTCATGAAAACGGGTGGCAATTTACCCAAGAATGCGAAACTTAGAATAGTTCCGATACAGTATCAAACCGCTGGATTAAGGCGCATGAGTGAGAGTATTGTGCAAGCCACATCGCTCACTTCGGGGGACATACACGCCACAATCCTCTCGTTGAAAGAGGAGATTGCAAGGGAGTTGAAGAATGGTAATAGTGTGCACTTACCCGGTATTGGCTACTTCACAGTGGCTTTGAAGGGCGAAATCTATGAAGACCCACGCTCGCACAAACCACGATTGCGCAAGGCAGAAGTGCGCACGATAAAGTTCAGACCAGACCGAGAATTGCTCCAAGAAATGGCTAACATTGAGGTGAAGAACATCACCGACTTGCATGACTTATCCTCTTCACCAACGGTGGAGGAGATAGGCGAGGCGATAAGCGAGCTGTTAGCTCATCAAGAAGTATTTACCGTTAGAGACTTCCGAAGCGCACTCAACATCTCACAGTCCACTGCCTATCGCATCCTCTCGAAGTTAGAAGCCGAGGGAAAGATAGTAGATATCGGTTCACATCATTGCAAGATATTCCGAAAGTCACACCCCTCCTCCCTTGAATAATCCCCTTTCCCCATCAAATTCTATTATATCGTAGAGAAAAGAAGAGTATGAGCAATGTTGTGACATCGTGTTTGTTCATGATGCAAACCATCCTATTGACTTTAGTGGATAAGGCTCTTTCAGCGGGTCGGTTGAGGCTTCCGAATGGCGAAAAGAGGATTAATCATTTGTGGATGTCAGGGTATTTAAGTATATTTGCGGGTTGTAAATAATACAGGAACCATTATATAGTCAACACGGATGAAGGCAATAGAAATACTCTTTCCAGTATTTTTCATGATGTTACTAGGGTGGCTTAGTAGACGGAGGAGATGGATAACAACAGTGCAAAATGAAGGTGCTAAGTCGATAGTCTTTAGTATCCTTCTACCCTTGTTGGTCTTTCAAATACTGATGGAAGCGAAGCTCTCGACTAGTTTCATTTATGAGATACTTTTCTTAGATGTGGCTTGGATTGTGATTTATGTGCTTGGTAAACGCATAGCTAAGCCCGTTAGTGGTCGTTACGCTCAGTTAGCTCCATTCTTATTGATGACCTGTGAGGGGGGAAGTGTAGCCTTGCCGCTTTATATCACGCTTGTTGGAAGGGAGCATGCAATGAATATTGTCACCTTTGATGTGGCAGGAATCCTTATCAATTTTGGGTTAGTTCCTGCACTTGTCATGCGCCAGACGACGAAAGAAGTGGCTTTGTTTTCACTTGCTAAACGTATTATTACCGCTCCGTTTATCATTGCTGTGATTCTAGGAGTTGTCATGAATCTGTCGGGGATAGGGCGTTGGCTGTTGGAGAGTGAGCTACATGGAGTCTTTACGAGTACGATGTCGATAGCCACTGCACCCATTGCTAGTATCATCCTCTTCACACTTGGTTATGATTTCCAGCCCCATCTATCGCAGATACGCCCACTTATTCAGTTAAGCCTAGTGCGCATGATAGGTTGTGGAGCTATCGTTGGCGGTTTCTTTCTGTTGTTCCCTGGACTGATGGAAGGGAAGTTCTTCCTTATAGGAGTTCTACTTTATTTCTCTTGCCCACCAGGTTTCCCCGTACCATTGCAGGTTCGCAGTCTGTGTAAAAGTGGTGATGACGAGGGATTCATGTCGGCTTTTATCTCCCTTTTCATCGTTTTGGCAATGATAGCCTATACATTAATAACGTTCGTAGGAATAGATTATGGGGTGTGATGAGATTGTTAATAAGGCGTGATATGAGCGTTTCGTAGGGCGTAATTATCGAGTTTAAGCAATAGTACAATCGCCTTAACTCCCTTTTCACTCCTTCACTCCTTTCACTTCTCGAAATAGTAACTTCAAAAGAAAAATATGGATAACAACATTAAGAGTCCGTGGCCAGGACCAGCAGGGATGATACCTGTTACAAGTGGTCGTGCTGATGACGCAAACGTTTACAATCGCTCTTATCTGGATTCTATCCATGTAGAGATGCGTGTTATTGATGCTGTTGAGCCTTCGTTGAAGACAATTATCTTCGGTGTGGAGTTTGATAGTCCGATTATGATGCCGGCTTTCTCGCATCTCAATAAGGTGTTGAAGAATGGTAAGAAGCCCATGTTGGAATATGCCAAGGCAGCTCGAGACCTGCGTACAGTGAACTGGGTTGGTATGGAGCCAGACGAAGAGTATGCCGAAATAGCAGCTGAGGGGGCTAGGACAATACGCATTATAAAGCCCTTCGCAGACCATGGGATGATTCTAGAACAGATTCGCTTTGCTATCGAACATGGTGCAATAGCTGTGGGAGTAGATATTGATCACGTTCCAGGAACGAATGGGCGATACGATATAGTGGATGGTTTACCCCTCGGACCAGTGCTTCTTTCCGATTTAAAGGAGTATGTGAAGACTGCTGGTAATACTCCTTTTATCGCTAAAGGAGTCCTTTCTGTGCAAGATGCATTAAAGTGCAAGGACGCAGGATGTGCTGGTATTGTTATCTCTCATCATCATGGTCGTATCCCCTTTGGTGTCGCTCCGCTGATGGTTCTGCCTAAGATTAAGGTAGCACTAGCAGGTTCTGGAATCTCATTGTTTGTGGATTGCGGTATAGATACAGGTTATGACGCTTATAAAGCATTGGCTTTAGGAGCCGACGCAGTGTCAGTGGGACGTGGAATCTTGAAGCCCTTACTTCAAGAAGGAGCAGAGGGAGTGAAAGAGACTGTCGGTAAAATGAATGAGCAATTGTCAGAGTTAATGATGTACACATGCGTGAAAGATACTCGTTCGTTTGATGCTTCGGTGCTCTACCTATAGTTTATAAGCGCCACGATTGTGCGTTAGTTGGATGACAGAATAGGCTTTTCTACCACTATAATAATGTATAAATATTAAGCCCTTATTTTGTTATCCGGCTAATTTGCAGTAACTTTGCAACCTTAAAATAACAATGGATAATTAACAAAGTAATAATATATAAGGTAAATATATGGCATATTTATTTTCATCGGAATCAGTATCTGAGGGACATCCAGATAAGGTTGCCGATCAGATAAGTGACGCTTTACTAGATCAATTCTTGGCTTATGACGAGCATGCTCGTTGTGCTATTGAGACATTCAATACCACTGGTCAGGTTGTGATCATGGGTGAGGTGCGTTCAAAAGAATATGTTGATCTTCAGGCAATCGCCCGTAAGACAATTAATAATATTGGTTACACAAAGGCTGAATACCAGTTTGATGGTAATAGTTGTGGTATTCTCTCCGCCATTCATGAGCAGAGTGATGATATCAATCGTGGCGTAGATAATGGTGATGATGATAATCAAGGCGCTGGAGACCAGGGTATGATGTTCGGTTACGCATGCAATGAAACTGACAATTACATGCCTGTTACACTTGATTTGGCACACCTTATTATGAGTACGTTGGCAGATATACGCAAGGAAGGAAAGCACATGCTCTATCTTAGACCAGACTCTAAAAGCCAGGTAACAGTGGAGTATAGCGATGATAACATCCCTCAACGTATTGATACGATAGTTGTTTCTACACAGCACGACGACTTCATTCAACCTACTGATGATAGTAAAGAAGCGCAGTTGAAGGCTGATAAAGCAATGGTAGAACAGATTCACAAGGATGTGCTAGAGGTTCTTATGCCACGTGTAAAGGCTCAAGTCAAATCAGAAAAGGTGTTGGCTCTGTTCAATGATGACATTAAGTATTTGGTGAACCCAACTGGTAAGTTCGTTATTGGTGGTCCTCATGGAGACACTGGGTTGACTGGTCGTAAGATTATTGTTGATACCTATGGTGGTAAGGGAGCCCATGGTGGAGGTGCATTCTCTGGTAAGGACTCTAGTAAAGTAGACCGTTCTGCCGCTTATGCAGCTCGTTATATAGCCAAGAACATGGTTGCTGCAGGTGTTAGCGATGAGATGCTCGTGCAGTTGGCATACGCTATTGGCGTTGCAGAACCTGTTAGTGTGTACGTAAATACTTATGGTCGTTCACACGTAAAGGCTTCGGATGCCGAGATAGCAGAGCAGATTCAGTGCCTATTCGATCTTCGTCCAAAGGCTATCGAACGCCAATTAAAGCTCCGTCAACCCATGTATTTGGAGACTGCTGCTTATGGACACATGGGAAGACAGAATGAGGTTGTAAAGAAGGTATTCAATAGCCGTTATCATGAAACGAAGTCTATTGAGGTGGAACTCTTCACCTGGGAGAAGTTAGATAGAGTTGAAGAGATAAAGAAAACGTTCGGACTTTAAAGTGACAGATGCCGACAACTGATTCTATAACTCGTCCTTCTTTGCTGTTGAAGTCGACTTTGGCTGCAACGAAGAAAGCGAAGACTGATACTGTGGCTAAGGCGAGTCAAGAGGTTGACTCGCTGGGTTTATTGTACCCAAAGAAGCAGAAAACGTTTCAGCTGACGGATATTCATTTTGCAGAAGAGGGTTATTTTAAAGGTAATAAATACTTTAAACTAGGGCGTGGAAACGCACATGCAGATGGTGTGCAGGGCGTTCCATCGCCCTATGCTGTTAGTAATGACAATACAGTGACAGCCTTACTTCTAGGTTGTTTTGTGATGGCGATGATTGCATTCTCGGTCTCTCGCAATTTCATAGAGAAGCAGATAAAGAGTTTCTTTCATGTTGCTAGAAGTAAAGATGTGGTCACTGAAACAGCGTATGAAGTTCGGTTTCAGATCTTCTTGATAGTCCAGACATCGCTACTTTTTAGTATTCTCTATTATTTCTTTGCGCATGGGAGCGGTCATGGAGGGCTTCAGACAGATTCACAATTGAGTGTTATTGGATGCTTTTTTGGCGTCTTTATGGGGTATTTCTTTATAAAGAATCTGCTTTATAAACTCGTAAACTGGGTGTTCTTTGATAGTAAAAGTAATGGACAATGGGGGCGTACTTGGCTCTTTCTCTCATCTCTTGAGGGGGTGTTGCTATTCCCTTTAGTCCTGTTGCAGATATATTTCTCCTTGTCGTTACAAGCAGCATTCGTTTATGCGCTAATTGTTGTTTTATTCGTTAAAATGCTTACTCTTTATAAGAGTTATACCATCTTTTTCAAGAGAATAGCTGTCAGTCTGCAAATAATTTTGTACTTTTGTGCACTCGAAATGATACCGATGATGGTATTATGGGGAATGTTAGTAATTACAGATAACTATTTGATTATAAACTTTTAGGACACAATGATAAATAAGATCTTGGTCTCACAACCGAAGCCGTCAAGCGATAAGTCGCCTTATTACGATATAGCAACGGACTTGGGAGTGGAGCTTGTTTTCAGACCTTTCTTTAAGGTTGAAGGACTCACAGCGAAGGAGTTCCGTCAGCAGAAGATTAATCTGTTAGATTATACAGCAGTAGTTTTTACATCGAGACATGCTGTTGATAACTTCTTTAATCTAGCCAAGGAAATGCGCATAACCATACCAGAAGACATGAAGTACTTCTGTGTTATCGAGACAATCGCACTCTATATCCAGAAGTATGTGCAGTATCGTAAGCGTAAGGTGTTCTTTGGAACTACTGGAAAGATTGATAGTTTGATTCCAACAATGCTGAAGCATAAAGGCGAGAAATACCTTGTTCCGCAAAGTTCTGTACATACAGATTCTATTTCGGAGTTGTTAGATGCTAACAAGCTAAAGCATAAGGAGTGTGTAATGTATCGTACGGTCAGCAACGGACTGACGGACGAAGAGGTGAAGAACTTCGACTATGACATGCTCATCTTCTTTAGTCCTACGGGTGTAAAGGCATTGAAAGAGAATATACCAGACTTTAAGCAAGGTGATATAAAGGTAGCTGCTTTTGGCCCTGCAACGGCTAAGGAGGTTGAAGCGCAGGGCTTGAGATTAGACTTACAGGCTCCTTCTAAGCAGTACACCTCTATGACTGGAGCTTTGAGGGACTTCTTGGAAAAGCAAAAGATGAGCAAGTAATAGATGGTTCTTTTCTCATGTTTTGAATGGGAATAGAGCTGGAATCCGTAACAGAGTAGTATGGAGAAGCAGGGAGAAAGACTGAGGAAAGAAGAGCGATTGTGTAGTAAGAAGCTTATAGATACGCTCTTTGGTACAGGTGGTAGCCATGCTATGACGTCTTTCCCATTGAAAGCTGTATACCGACTGACTGATGGAACGGAGGCAAGGAACGTAGATACGCATATAGAGAATGTGTCCTCTATGGTGGATGTGCAGGTTTTAATCAGTGTTCCTAAGAAGCATTTCAAACGTGCTGTGAAGCGTAATCGAGTGAAGCGGCAGGTGCGTGAGGCTTATCGTAAGCATAAGCAGTTACTCTTCCCACGTATGGCGGAGATGACCAATAAGCGATTACTCATAGCCTTTATTTGGCTTTCTAATGAGTTGACAAGTTCTGTTACTGTTGAAGAAAGAGTGGAGAACTTACTTCATCGTATAGGAGAACGTATCTAATGAAAGAACTTGAAGACGATAGAATACAGCAGGATAGGCAATACAAGAATCCTTTTAAGAAGGTTCTAAGCTTTCTGTCACGTGGCTTGTCGTGGTTATTAATACTCCCGATATTGTTCTATCGCCAGTTTATATCACCTTTCACACCTCCTTCTTGTCGCTTTACACCTACCTGTTCAGAGTATGCCAGACAAGCAATAATGAAGCATGGACCTTTCAAAGGGCTTGCTCTTGCAATTTGGAGAATACTGAGATGTAATCCTTGGGGTGGCAGTGGATATGACCCTGTGCCGTAAGAAAGAGAACTACTAAGGTACAATAATAAGGCTGCCGATACGTAATAATTATAGAAAATCAATATAGGATAAGGGATCTGAAGCATTGGCTGGTTTCTAATCACCCTATGTCTTTTACCCTTTTCATAAATAAAGAATATAGATGAAGAACTTTGTTGAAGAACTCCGTTGGCGTGGTATGCTGGCTCAAATAATGCCAGGTACAGAGGAATTACTCCAGAAAGAGATGGTCTCAGCATACTTAGGTACAGACCCAACTGCAGACTCATTGCATATTGGGCACTTGTGTGGTATTATGATGCTACGCCATTTGCAGCGTTGTGGACATAAGCCTTATCTACTTGTAGGAGGTGCTACGGGCATGATTGGTGATCCATCTGGTAAGAGCCAGGAGCGTAATCTCCTAGATGCAGAAACACTATATCATAACCAAGAGGCTATCAAGAAGCAGGTTAGTAAGTTCCTAGACTTTGATGGAAACGAAGCCAATAAGGCCGAGATGGTGAATAACTATGATTGGATGAAGGACTTCACCTTCTTGGACTTTGCTCGTGTAGTGGGTAAGCACATCACGGTCAACTATATGATGGCTAAAGACAGTGTTCAGAAGCGTCTCAATGGTGAGGCTCGTGATGGACTAAGCTTTACAGAGTTTACTTATCAGCTCTTGCAGGGTTACGACTTCTTATATCAATATGAGAAATTCGGTGTTAAGTTGCAGCTTGGTGGTAATGACCAATGGGGTAATATGACCACTGGTACCGAGCTTATTCGTCGTACTCTTGGTAGTGAGGCTGAGGCTTATTGCCTTACTTGTCCTCTAATTACTAAGGCTGACGGAAAGAAGTTTGGTAAGACAGAGAGTGGTAACATCTGGCTCGATCGCAACCGCACAACACCATACGCATTCTATCAGTTCTGGTTGAATGTGAGCGATGATGATGCTGAGAAGTACATTAAGATCTTCACATCACTTGAGAAAGATGTTATAGATGGGCTTATCGAAGAGCATCGTCAAGACCCTGGTCGCCGCACATTGCAGCGTCGCTTAGCTGAAGAAGTTACTCGTATGGTTCACTCGCAAGAGGACCTAGATATGGCTATCGCCGCTTCTAACATTTTATTCGGTAAGAGTACGAAAGAGAATCTATTGCAGTTAGATGAGCAGACCTTCGCTGATGTCTTTAAGGATGTACCACACTATGAGGTGTCAAAGGACGTTCTTGGGCAGCCAGCAGTTGATATATTCAATCAGGAAGGTATGCAGATCTTTCCTAGTAAGAGTGAGATGCGCAAGCTCGTGAAGGGCGGTGGTGTATCCTTGAATAAGGAGAAGCTCGCAGCTTTCGATCAGCCTGTAACAGTCGAAGATCTCATCGATGGGAAATATCTTCTCGTCCAGAAAGGTAAGAAGAATTACTCTTTGATTATTGTAAAGTAAGTCATTCGACTTACTCCCAATACGACTATGGAAAGCCTTACCACATCTCTTGTGATGTTGCAAGGCTTTCCCTTTATAAAAAGAAAGGGATAATGACGTTGTAGATAACGTTTCCTCTTATAAGTAAAGATTACTATTTTGATGTATCCAATCGAGTTTTAATATGCATAGAATGAAGAAGTTTCTCTTTTTCCTACAGCTGATTACAGTCATTGCATTGTCTTCTTGTACTGATGATCCATTACCAGATCCAAATACGAATGGTAATGCAAATGAAGTAGATAATACCATCATCGTTTATATGCCATGGTCGGGCGACCCTGGAAGTCTGTATAACTTCTTCCAAGGCAACCTGCAGGACATGAAGCAAGCCATAGTGAACGAGGGCGGATTAGGCAATAAACGATTGGTTGTATTTATATCCGAAGCTCCAGAGAAGGGCGCATTGATCAATGTAAAGTATCAAAGTGGTCAATGCGTAGATGATACATTGGCGAAGTTTGATAACACGCAGCCCAACCAGCAACTGAATACATCTCGCTGGATAAGTAGTCTTCTCACCCGTGTAAAGGCCTATGCTCCAGCACGCAATTACTCCATGATAGTGGGTTGCCATGGTATGGGATGGATTCCTTCTTATGCAGGTACACGTACTAGTGTCTCGAATACTTTACAGAAAAGATGGCGTGATGTAGAATCAAAACCTTTAACCCGCTGGTTTGGTGGTGATACCTACAAGACAGATATTTCTATCTTAGATCGAGGTATTGCACAATCGGGCATAGGTAAAATGCAGTATATCCTCTTTGATGATTGTTATATGTCGACGATAGAGGTAGCCTACGAGTTGCGACATAGTGCGCATTATCTTATTGGTTGCCCAACGGAGATTATGGCGCATGGTATGCCTTATGAACAGCTGTGGAATGAGCTTACTAAGAGTAATCCAAGCTATCAGAATGTAGTAGATGAGTTCTATAACTTCTATAGCAGCTACTCAAGTCCATACGGAACAATCAGTGTTATCGACTGCTCCCAAGCTGAAGGCATGGTGAATATCATGCGACAAATAAACCATTCAACAAACCTTGTCTCGGTGCCAGTCACTAATATTCAAACGATGGATGGATATAATCCTTCTATCTTCTTCGATATGGGAGATTATGTTGAGAAGAGGGCAGTTAACGAGCCTATCCTTCTATCTCAATTCCGCAATCAGCTCAATCTGCTTGTCCCTTACAAACGGCATACACCGTCCTATCTATCGGCAGTCGTCGATAGAAATGGTGTTATATATCCCATCACCACCTATTCTGGTATCACCATTTCCGACCCTTCTATGAACACGCAAGCCTCGAATGCTTTCGCTGTTTCACCCTATTATCGGGCAACGCATTAATACTTTAAGGCATACTCATTAAACGCTCCTTCTCCGTTCGGAGGGGGAGTTGTTCTTATTTAAATCCTTTTGAATTCTGTTCGCACTCTTTGTCTAATACATTTCCGCATTATTTCTCCCTTGTTTCCTTTCTCATGCGTCTTATGTCTTTTTATGCACCTATTCAAATTGGATTCAAACCATGACACTTATTGTTTCAGGTTTTGAGACATAGAGTTTCAGGCTCTGAAACACACAGTCTCAGGCTCTGAAACACACAGTCTCAAACTCTGAAACACACAGTCTCAGGCTCTGAAACACACAGTCTCAAGCTATGAAACACACAGTCTCAAGGCTTGAATTAGTTAGCTTACTCCCATAAAGTGGAATGTCTTGATGGATATTACACGTATGTAATAACGACAAAAAAGAGCCGCATTGTCAACCAGACAATACGACTCTTACTATATAAATGATCAGAGAGTTATAGCTTCACACTGAGACCGACGTACCATGTTGCACCATAGACAGGGGCGTACATGAAGGCGGCATCATCCGTGTGTTTCTCATCTTGGATATAGCTAAAGATGTTCTTAGCACCAGCATAGATGGTACACATTCCTAAGCGTTTTGAAGCACGACAGTTGAATAGCATGAACGTAGAAGTCTTCTTGATCTTAGAGTTCTGACCTGCATCTTCAGAGTTATAGTCGATGTACATACTACCTTGTAATGATCCTGTGAGAGAGAAAGTCCATGTGCCAGGAGTGTAGTCGATATCGAAGTCGCCTGTCATACCAGGGAAACGAGAGATGTTGCGACTCTCTTTAGCGTATTTAAGACGCTGTGGGAACTCCTTTACTGACTCATCATTAGGGTCAGACCACTCAGCACGTTCGTGCTTAAACTTACCTTGATTGAATGTCCAGTTGACGCCTGCTGTGAGGTTACTAGCGATACTTGCCTTTGCACCAAGCTCTACTCCCTGTACGTAAGCATCATCTACATTCTCCCATTGATACGAGTATCCAAACTTCTTAACCTCATCGTCGGCTGGAGAGAATTGTATCTTATCCTTTAGGTTGGTGCGGAATAGATTTATACTGAACTGATACTGCTTGCTATAATAGTCTGCCGAAAGATTATAACTGATGGCACGTTCGCCTTTCAAGTTAGATGACTTCCATACACGTGGTGAACCACTGCATAAGTGGAGATCCTCCGAGAAGCCATAAGGAGCACGGAATCCAGTTCCAATATTCGCACGAAGGATGAGCGATGGGGTAACTTCATACTTCACGGCAATGCGTGGATTGATGGTAGTCTTGCTGAACTTCGTTGACGGGAATGCGCTATCTGATACCTTCACACTGGTAGAATATTCTTCACCAGAGCTGTGAGAGTCGAGGCGAATACCAGGAACAACGGTCAACTTAGGTGTTACGTTCCATTCATCCTGTATAAAGAAACCAACCTCGTTAGCGTGCTTCTTACCGATAGAGGTGTATGGTACGCCATAATCAGGACTTGCTTTTTCGTCCTCAGCAGAGATAACATATAGTCCAGTTTCACGTAAGCGAGTGAAGTAAGCCTGCACTCCTGCAAGTAATGTATGCTTATCTAAGATAGAAGTGAAGGTGAGTGAAGGAGTTACCGTGTGCTCCTTAGCAATGTAAGGGCGCATCATCTCTACAGGAGGCGTAGCTCCGTCCTCATCTGGATGTGCTGGATCTTTGTGCGAATCCATGTAGTCATGGAGGAAAGTATCATTCGTTGCATTGCGCTTGTGGTATACGTATGCGGTTGAAAGATTCAACTCTGAATGCGCACCCAGTGGTAGGTTATAAGTCAAATCAGCAGAGAGTCGATTCGTGCGGATGTCCTCTGTCTGATCAGTATAGGGGTTCAAATATTGATTATTGGTCATAACTCCACCGAATCGATGCTCGTCTATGGCCTTACCACGCAACACAAGCTTATCATTCTTTGCAAATGGCTGATAGAAGTAGAGGTTGAAACCAAGGTTATTCATCGTTTCGTTTACACGATCAGATACCCCATCCTTATGTTTCACCTCCTTACGAGTAAGCCCGTCTTGCGTCTCGTCGATGGCATCCATCTCTGCTCTTTGTGCAAAGACACTGATACCAATGTTGTTGTAACGCATAGAGCCAGAGCCTTTATAGCCCTTAAAGCCATAGTTACCGAATTGTATATCACCATTGATGGTAGGCTCGAAGGTTGGTTCCTTAGAGATGATATTGATGGCACCAGCTACTGCACTACTTCCATACAAGGCAGAGCCTGCGCCCTTTACAACCTCAAGTCGGTCAATATCATTCGTTCCCATCTGCTGAAGACCATATACTCCTGCAAGTCCAGAGTATATTGGTTCACCATCAATAAGCACCTGTGTATGCTCTGCACCAAGCCCTTGCATACGTACCTCAGAGAAGTTACAGAACTGACATTGCTGTTCTACGCGGATGCCTGGTACACCTTCTAGAGCTTCATAGAGGTTTTGTGCGTTCTTCTTAGTGAGAGCTTGAGATGTAAGAACTTCTGTTCTGATAGGCACATCCTTAATAAAATGACTTGTGCGAGTACCTGTTACCACCACTTGACTAAGTTCCAATGGGTCTTTCTCAAGCTCGAAATAAACATCAGTACCTTTGTTCTCGGTCATTACTACCTCCTTCTCCTGGGATTGATAACCATCCAGTGTGGCGATGATAGTTTGTTTTCCGAGTGGTAAGTTACTTAGTTTGAAGTGTCCTGTACCATCACATTGAGTCTTAAGGTTTGTACCTTTCACTCTGATTGTGGCATGTGGAAGATGTTGTCCACCCTCTTTTGCCTTTACGTCACCGAATAACATGGCATCGGTTCCTTGTGCCATTGATGCGAGCGAACACATCAAAGCAATCAAAAACATTAAGATTTTATTCATTATAGTATATGAGTTTGTAAATCTGCGACAAATTTAGTTGTTTATTGTTAACGACGCAATACCTGTTTGTAGGTATTCTTCTCTATTGTTATCAACCATTACCTCCCTAATAGTTCCTAGATCCTTTTAGTCTCATTCGATAGTGTGCTATAATAATAAGAGGTATGAGTAACAAAAGAGGTCATAACTTTAGTTTTTCTTGTCAATATAGGAACAAGTCTTGCAGGAATGGATATTTTCTCTTTACTTTGTAGTCAAAATATAATTAAAAGACCATTGAAGACAATACTCACAATAACTGGTTCGGATAGTACGGGAGGCTCTGGTGTGCAAGCTGACATCAGAACGATAGCCGCATTGGGTGGTTATGCCGTGTCTGCCGTCACGTCAATTACGGTGCAGAATACTGTGGGTATTCAGGCTTTCTATGATCTTCCTGCTGATATTGTAAAGGGTCAGATTGAAGCAATCATCAATGATATGCAACCCGATACGGTAAAGATTGGAATGATAAGAACGACCGATACGCTTGCTGTTATTGTAGAAGCTCTATCGAAATATAGACCTCATCACATTATTTATGACCCCATTGTGACGGCAAGCAATGGTGACCGACTGATGACAGATGACGTTATTATGCAGATTCGTCACCGCTTATTGCCCCTTTGTTCTGTGGTCATACTGCGTGAAAGTGATGCCGAACGCATTTTTAATTGTACCTCATTACAGGATTCTGAAACGACAGCTTCGATAAGTGCAAATAAGCAAGGTGTACGCTCATTAGTGCTGGATGAAGTGTTACAGCATGGTCTTTCAAATAGTTTCTCATCAGCTCTTGCGGTTTATCTAAGCCAAGATGAAACGATGGAAGATGCTATAAAGCATGCGAAGGAATACATCCGAACGCTCGTTGCACGCAAGAGCGACCTAAGTGGACGCAGTAGTCAGTTGTACAACGAGTTCTTAGAAGCAGTACAGAAGCACAATCGAACGAACCGTGATGTAGCCTTTTATGCAGACTGCCTGAACGTTTCGCCACGTTATCTCTCACAAGTGGCTCATCGCATATCAGGCAAGTCGCCGAAGAGTATCATCGATCACACGCTGGCAGAGGCATTGTCCTGTCAGTTGCGTACAACGCAATCAACTATCCAAGAAATAGCCTATGACTTTGGCTTTAGTTCGCAAGCTCAGTTCTCAAAGTTCTTTAAGAAGCAGATGGGACAGGCTCCGACGGAATGGAGAAAACATTAATATCAAATCAATATGACTAATAGACAAGAATTAAATCGTAATCTCGCTCAGATGTTAAAGGGCGGTGTTATCATGGATGTAACTACACCTGAACAGGCGCGAATAGCCGAAGCTGCGGGTGCTTGTGCAGTAATGGCTTTAGAGCGAATACCTGCTGACATTCGTGCAGCAGGCGGTGTTTCACGTATGAGTGACCCTAAGATGATCAAGGGTATTCAGCAAGCAGTTACTATCCCTGTGATGGCTAAGTGCCGCATTGGACACATTGCTGAAGCTCAGATCCTGCAAGCAATTGAGATTGATTATATCGATGAGAGTGAGGTGTTGTCACCTGCTGATAACATCTATCATATCGATAAGAACCAGTTTGATGTACCATTTGTCTGCGGTGCTCGTAACTTAGGAGAAGCATTGCGCCGAATCGCTGAAGGCGCTACAATGATTCGAACGAAAGGGGAGCCTGGAACGGGTGATGTGGTGCAAGCAGTGAGCCACATGAGACTGATGCAGAGCCAGATTCGTGAACTGGTAAGCAAGCGTGAGGATGAGTTATATGAGGCTGCTAAGCAGTTGCAGGTGCCTTATGACTTGGTGAAATACGTGCATGAGCATGGCAAACTACCAGTGGTTAACTTCGCAGCTGGTGGTGTGGCAACACCTGCCGATGCCGCTTTGATGATGCAACTGGGTGCTGAAGGTGTATTCGTAGGGTCGGGTATCTTTAAGAGTGGAGACCCTGCTAAGCGTGCCGCAGCCATAGTGAAAGCCGTTACAAACTATAATGATCCGAAGGCTTTGGCAGCGTTATCTGAAGACTTAGGTGAGGCTATGGTGGGTATCAACGAGCATGAGATAGAGGTGCTCATGGCTGAACGTGGACAATGAAAATAGCTGTTCTCGCTCTGCAAGGGGCGTTCCTTGAACATGAGATGATACTCCGCAGGCTAGGAGTAGACTGCTTTGAAGTGCGTCAAAAGCAGGATTGGTTACAGGAGAAAGATGCTTTGATTATCCCAGGAGGCGAGAGTACGACGCAAGGAAAGCTCTTGGATGAATTAGGTTTATTGTTGCCTATTCGTGAAGAAATAGAGAATGGCTTACCAGTCTTTGGTACTTGTGCGGGCTTGATACTCCTTTCTCGTGACGTGGAGGGCAATAGTGAAACTGCTCCTGCACCTCCTCGATTGGGTACAATGCAAATAACTACAGCACGCAATGCCTATGGAAGGCAGCTAGGTAGCTTTAGAGTGGAGTCTACATTTGTGGGGATTGAAGGTCAGATACCGATGACCTTTATTCGAGCTCCTTATATAAAAGATGCTACAGAGGCTGTGGAAGTATTGGCAAAGGTGGATGATAGGATTGTAGCTGCACGACAAGGTAACCAGCTGGTGACAGCTTTTCACCCTGAATTAGATGCAGATACACACGTGCATGAATACTTCTTGAACATGATTCGTAATAGATAAATAGCGTTTCTTAAGATGATTAATAATGATGCTTCGAACCCACATATAAAGTGGGGTTCGAAGCATTTTTGTTTTGTATAAGCTGTTGTTTCTGATTCATGTATTGTTGGTCTATTGATAAAGAGAGGCTTTCTTTCATAAGAAGAGAGCCTCTTCTCACGTCAAGAAAACGCTCTTTTTGAATGGAGAAGGGCGTTCCCTCTAATTTAAAAAGTAATAATATCTGTCTTAGATACTCGTTTGTATGATTGAGATATGCTTCTTACAAGACAAGATAAAGACTCAATCAGTATGGGTAAAAGTCCTTGTTTATGTGCCGCAACACTCCTAATTATAAGCGTATTAGTCTCTATTTCTTGGCTAGATGAGACTTAAGGACATAAAAAAAGGACTACCGCTGTAGTCCAACCTTTGTTAACCTTAAATCTAATACTATGAAAAACACGATGCAAAGATAGGTAGTATTCTTTATACATGCAAGTTTTTTATTGTCTTTTTTACGTCTTGTTTGATTTATTGATATATATCAAGCGAAATTTATTATATATCTTCAAATTGTAATAAAGACTCCTCTTTTGTACCTACAAATGTATTAGATTAATAGTAATCATTGGTTGGCAGCAATATAGAGATTTGTTTTTAAAAGTATTTTTAACCTCTAAAACTTTGCTATCTCATATTTAAGAGTTATCTTTGCAGCAGAATATAAAGATTAAGACATTTGAGGATATGGGATTCCGACATTGGTAAGTTATGTTGGAATTCTATGTTTTTTATGTCTATTGAAAAACGTATTAATTATTTAAAAAGAGATATTATGGCTTATATGTCACAGGAAGGTTACGATAAACTCGTAGCCGATTTGCAGTATTTAGAGTCTGTTGAACGCCCTAAGGCATCGGCTGCTATTGCTGAAGCTGCTGATAAGGGTGACTTGAGTGAGAACTCTGAATACGATGCAGCAAAGGAGGCTCAGCGCCACTTAGAGGCTCGTATTGCAGAGATGAAGATGACAGTTGCGCAAGCAAAGATCGTTGATGTGTCACGTTTAAGCACTGAGGCTGTACAGATTATGTCCACAGTTGAGATGACAAATGTTAAGACTAAGGCTAAGATGAAGTACACTATCGTAAGTGAAACGGAGGCTAACTTAAAGCAAAACAAGATATCAATAAAGACACCTATTGCGCAGGGCTTGTTGAATAAGAAGGTAGGGGATGAGGTTGAGATAACAATTCCTCGCGGAACAATCAAGTTGCGTATAGATAAGATTTCAATTGATGTTTAGTCGGTAAGGAGGCTTTTTATGACAATATTTAGTAAAATAGCAGCAGGTGAGATCCCTAGTTACAAATGTGCAGAGAATGATCAGTTCTATGCTTTCTTGGATATTGATCCTGTAACGAAGGGGCACACTTTGGTGGTTCCTCGTAAGGAGATTGATTATATCTTCGATATGAGTGATGAGGATTTGGCAGCCTTTGAAGTCTTTGCAAAAAAGGTTGCCCGTGCCATAAAGGAGGTCTTTCCTTGTAAGAAGGTGGCACAAGTTGTGTTGGGGTTAGAAGTTAATCACGCTCATATCCACCTATTGCCAATGAATAGTGAGGCTGATGTTGATTTCAAACATCATGTAAAAGTTGAGGCTGAAGAGCAACAGGAAATAGCTGCAAAGATATTTAAAGCGTTCCAGGAGTTAGACAAATAGAGTCTTGTTTGTTAGTAGATAACAAAAACGAGGACATATATAATAAGGTATATGTCCTCGTTCTTGTTTTATAATTGGTGTTACGTATTGTCAGACGGAATATGAGATGGATAGGAGAGAGAGGTTAGATAAATTTGTCTCCTTTAATCATCTGTACTTCATTGACATATTTCCTCACAAGTGCAGAGGAGTCTTCTTTCTTGCAGATAAATAATACGTTGTCCTTTTCAGCTACTATATAACCATCGAGTCCATTGATGACAGCTAATTTGTCTTTCGGTAATTTGATAACGTTATTGGCTGAGTTTTCTAAGATGACATCGGAGTCTATAATGACGTTATCGCCTTCCTTCTTGCTCATTGTCTCATAGATTCCGTGCCACGTACCTATATCAGCCCACCCGAAATGACACTTCTTTACATAGGTGTTATTCGATTTCTCAAGTAGACCATAGTCTAGTGATATATTCGGATAAAGCGAGAAATTCTCTTGCATAAAGGCATCTTCTTCCTCAATACTCATTATCTCTCTTGTTTGTTCCTCACTGCGTATGACGGATGGAAGAAAGTTCGTAAAGCATTGCCAAAGATAGTGTATGTTGGCAAGAAATAAGCCTGTATTCCAATACCACTCCTTAGTTGTCATGAACATTTTAGCAAACTCTCTGTCAGGTTTCTCAGTAAAGGCTTGTACCTTATAGATATCGTTCTGACCAGTATAAACGCCTTTCTGAATATATCCATAACCTGGTTCTGGGCGCGTTGGACTTACTCCCATCGTGAGTAAGGCATCGTTCTTCTCTATGAATAATAAGCCCTCGGTGATATCACGATGGAATGCTTCTTCATTGATGATACTCTGATCGGAAGGAGATACGATGAGGTTTGCACGTGGATCAAACATTGATATGCGGTGCACTGCCCATGCTACACTTGGTGCCGTATTACGGTGTATAGGTTCTGCCATGATGTGGTCAAGGGATACTTCTGGGAGTTGTTCACGTACGATGTCAAGGTAATCTCGGCTAGTATTGATGTATATATTCTCTTTTGGAAGAATCTGAGAGAAGCGATCGAAGGTCTGTTGAAGCTGTGTGCGACCCACACCGAAGAAATCAATAAACTGTTTTGGATAATTGTTCCGACTGCTTGGCCATAGGCGACGACCCCTTCCTCCAGCTAGTATTACACAATAGTTGTTCTGTGTCGTAGTCATAATTTGTTTAAGCTAACCTGTTTATGTCTTTTCTCCAAAGTTACCTTTTATATCTTATTCTACCAAATCTTTCAGTGTTAAATACCCTAAACTCTAATTAATCATGCCCCTATCTTGAAATAATCACTCAAAAATTTGTCACATTCAGAAAATCTATCTACCTTTGCACTCGTTGTTCTTAAACAGCAAGCCAAGCCCAGATGGCGGAATAGGTAGACGCGCTGGTCTCAAACACCAGTGGGGCAACCCATCCCGGTTCGAGCCCGGGTCTGGGTACCACAAATCCCTTGTAAATCGCTGATTTACAAGGGATTTTGCTTTTTCAATATGTACTAAAAGTGTACTTTATAGCAGAAGTATAAGAAACGTGTACTAAGACTATATTCTACATAGTTTATTTAGATTTAATTAACGATAATCATTTCCTTTTATTCTGTTTCCTTCCAATTATTGCTATTATCTGCTGGTGATGTGTTACCTTTGCAAATGTACTTACCTTATATTAAAGAATTATATGGAAGATAATAAACTTGAAATACAACTAACCAAGATACAAAGTTTCGTGGACCACTGCGTTATGCAAACTTTCAATATTCTTATTGGAAACATCATGAGAAAGAAAGAATGTATAGGCTTAATACTTCTTAAAGAAAGGTTGCAGAATGAGTTTTTGCAAATTACCGATAATCTATCCTCTATATACATGAAGTACCCAGCCCTTTCGTGCGTAGAAGAATCTTATAAAGAAAATAATTTTTTATGGGATAGCACTTTCTATGATTCATTGAATAAAGAGCAAAGGGGAAAGTATTCTAGCTTTGATTTGGCTACGTTTGATTATAGTAAGTATGTTGAGAATCACACTTTTTACGATGAAGAACTTCCGATGTTTTCATCGCTCGTTGATGCAATTCTTTATGAACGCTATGCAAATTATCTAAAATGTGAGATTGGAAAGATAGAACTAAACGAAATCAAGAATTCTTTTCAACGTCATTCTACAATTGTCTATGATGACATCGAGTCAAGTCAGCTAAAAGAAAAACCTGTGATTGTTGGCAATGAAATCAATCCTTTCAAATCTGATTTTTCGGAAGGACAGATTGAAATACTAACTGATTGCATCAATGAAGTTAAACTTTTTACGACCAGTGTTTCACCAAAGATTACTAAAAATTTATTTGATTGTAATCTGAAAGGTGTACTAAAATCAAACAATAACCGACTACTTGCGTATCTCATGCAAAGTCTTAACCTTCGGGGATACGTTACTAATGAATGGCAGTCTACCATTGCACGCAGTAAACTCATTTTGGGAAAAACCAAAGACACACCATTAACACGCACTGACCTTTCTACTGCAACAGATCAAATCAACATGAAGCAGCCGAAAGGATGGGAAATCATAGATAAATACATCAAACAACTGAAAAAAGAGTGAGCATAGGTTGATACGTCAAACATTGCTCAATGCCAGTTCCTTTTATCGTTTCTAATTTTGCCCTCGTTAACAGCAACGAGGGTGCGCACCCTCTATCGTTTTACCAAACAAATAAAAAATATGGAAAAGACCATAGAGGAACGAGTTTACGAACTCGAACAACTTCTCTTTACAAACAAAAATGTGCTTAGCTTTGATGAAGCAAGCAAGTTTCTCAATCTATCAAAGAGTTATCTTTACAAGCTCACATCGGGCAATCTGATTCCTCATTATAAGCCACAAGGTAAGATGCTTTATTTTGAGAAAGCAGAACTCGAAGCATGGTTGCGTCAAAATCCTATCAAGACTTCTGCGCAAATAGCCCAAGAAGCACAGAGATATATCATGGGTAACAAACCTTTAATGCAGAAGTAAGGCTATGGGAAACGAGAATTTTATTCGTGTTGGCACAACCTTATACAAGATTGTGAACCAGCCACGCATCAATGGTGGTTTTGTCAAGAAGCGTATCATATGGAATAATGAAACGCTACGCCAGGACTATGGAAAGGATTTCATTGCTACAGTCCCGAAGTACGATGCTTTCTGCACTGTTCCTAACCACGTGAACTATCAATCTGTGGTTGACAAGTTTCTGAATCTCTACGAACCGATAGGACACCAGCCAAAAGAAGGAGAGTTTCCACATATTGAATCCCTGATAAGGCATATCTTCGGGGAACAATACGAGTTGGGCATGGACTATTTACAGTTGCTCTATCTCCAGCCAGTGCAAAAACTCCCCATCCTTTTGATGGTGTCAGAAGAACGCAATACTGGTAAGAGTACGTTCCTTAACTTTCTCAAAGCTGTTTTCCAAAACAATGTAACGTTCAATACTAACGAGGATTTTCGCAGTCAGTTCAATGCTGATTGGGCAGGTAAACTACTTATTGTGGTGGACGAAGTATTGCTTAACCGTAGGGAGGATAGTGAAAGATTGAAAAACCTTAGTACAACACTTTCCTATAAAGTGGAAGCAAAGGGTAAAGACCGAGATGAAATCTCCTTCTTTGCCAAGTTTGTGTTGTGTTCCAATAACGAGTTACTCCCTGTCATCATTGACGTGGGAGAAACCCGATATTGGGTTAGGAAGATAAATCGTTTGGAAAGTGACGATACTGACTTTCTTCAGAAGTTGAAAGCAGAGATACCTGCCTTTCTTTATTTTCTCCAGCATCGCACGTTGTCTACCCAAAAGGAAAGCCGTATGTGGTTTGCACCCAAGCTGACCTTTACACCAGCCTTGCAACGCATTATCCGTAATAACAGAAACAAGCTGGAACTAGAAATGTCAGAGTTGTGTCTTGACATCATGGAAACAAACAATGTCGAGGAAGTCTCTTTCTGTATCAATGATATGATGCCTCTTTTAAGTAATACTCAATGCAAGTATGACAAGGGGCAGATAAGGAGAATAGTACAGGACATCTGGAAGCTTACACCAGTGTCCAATACGCTGACCTATACTACGTATCAACTTAGTTACAACGCTCCATTATATTACTCTCCTATCCGAAGGACAGGAAGGTTTTATACGATCACCAAGAAGCAACTCAAAAGTTTATAAACAATCTTATATCCATTATTTTGATGAAATGATGAATAAGTTATATAAAACATTCAGTACATGTTGTTTATATTCTCATCTTTTGCTCATCGTGAATGTTTTGCTGATGAAAAAAGAAAAGGATGGTATTCTTCTTTTTGTCAGTAATTCCATTTTGAAGAGTAATATGATGAGGGGGATGATGAGTTTTCAACTATCTGATTACCATATAGATAAAATCAAATTCATCAAATCATCAAATTTATCATCACTTTAACTTCCATATAATTATGAATATTGACCAAATAAAAAAGATAAAGTTGCAGGAATTTCTTGCAACAATAGACTGCAAACCCGTAAAACAGTATGGTGTGAACCTCATGTACCTATCACCACTTAGAACGGAGAAGCACGCATCATTTAAGGTAAACACCGAACTTAATCTATGGTACGATTTCGGTATTAGCAGAGGTGGTAACATCATTGACCTTGCAGAATTGCTCTACAACTCTTCGGATGTGTCGTATCTCATTCACCAGATAGAGCGTAATGCACCAAGCTGTGTATCGGTAAGTCTGCCTACAGCCAAGCCGAACACACCGCAGAACTCCTTTGAAAATCTTCAGGTACTTTCCATCAGTCATCCTGCGCTTATCAAATATCTTGGGGAAAGATGTATAGACATTGAAATAGCACGAACAGTATGTAAAGAACTGCACTTTGATACAAGGGGCAAACATTACTTTGGTATTGGCTTTCCAAATATTGCAGGTGGTTACGAAATACGCAATCCGTTCTTCAAAGGCTGCATTGCACCAAAAGACATCAGCCATTTTTATGCAGAAGAGCCGAAGAAGGTATGTTTTCTTTTTGAGGGCTTCATGGACTTTCTGTCATTTATGACGCTCCGAAGAAAAGAGAATGACGGACTTAAACGACAAGATTATCTGGTACTCAACTCTGTGTCAAATATCCACAAGGCATTAGAACCATTATCGCACTATGAGAATGTTCAGTGCTTTTTGGATACTGACGAAGCTGGAAGAAATGCCTATCTGCAATTATCAAAAGAATTGGGTAGTTCTGTCTTAGATTCATCTTCTTTGTATAGTGATTTCAAGGATCTAAACGACTATTTATGTGCTGAATTCAAGCATTCAGAGAAAGCAGAAAATAAGAAAATTAAAGGGATTAAGCTATGATTGTAGGATTTGCTTTGCATAATCTATTTTTCGAGGAGCAAGTTTATGTTTTGGGCATACCAAAACCACTTGCTCCACCTCCTGACAGTCGTTGCAGAGGATTATCCCGTTGGTCTCCATCAAATCAAATTAAAGAAACAAGTATGATAAAAACAGAATATAAAAAAGGTGGTCGTCCAACTAAGGGCGCAGCCGAAAAGAAAAAATACCGTATCACGGTGAAACTGAATACGCAGGATTATTATACGCTTAAAGGCAAAGCCAAAAGCGCAGGAGTAACCATGAGTGAGTTTGTAAGAAAAGTTCTTGATAAAGGAAATGTCATTGAACGACTGACCGTAGAGCAAGCAGACTTCATCCGCAAGCTGTGTGGAATGGCAAATAATCTCAATCAGTTGGCACATCGCGCCAATGCAGAGAGTTTTCATGCCGTTGCTCCTTTCCATAAAACCATTATTGGCAAGATTGACGAGTTCCTAAATCTGATACGAAAATGATAGCCAAGATAATAAAAGGTTCGGGTTTCAAGGGTGTCATCAATTACATCCTTGACCCGAAGAAAGGAACGGAACTTATAGATAGTTCTGGAGTGAGAACAGACAGTACCAGCCATATCATCCGAAGTTTTATCGACCAGACGAAATTGAATCCACGAGTGGGTAAGGTTGTCGGGCATATCTCCCTGAGTTTCTCAGTACAGGACTCTCCCAAACTCAACAATGAATGGATGGTAAAGGTTGCTCGTGAATATATGGAGAAGATGGGGATAAAAGACACGCAATATATCATCGGTCGCCACTTCGACAAGGAACATCCGCACATTCATATTGCTTTCAACCGGATAGATAACAACGGCAAGACCATCTCTGACCGTAACGACCGATTCAGAAGTGAAAAGATTTGCAAGGAATTGACCGCCAAATACGGTTTATACTTTGCCGATGGCAAGGAGAAAGTCAAGGAACACCGCTTAAAAGAGCCTGACAAGACCAAGTATGAAATCTATCAGGCATTGAAAGCAGAAATAGCTCGGAGTAGAGATTGGAAAGATCTTCTTGCTCATTTGAAAAAGAAGGATATTGATGTCTACTTTAAGTATAAAGGCAATACACAGGAGATACAGGGTATTATCTTTGAAAAGAACGGTTATCACTTCAATGGCTCTAAGGTGGACAGGAGTTTCAGTTATTCCAAGATTGACTTTGCCCTGCAACAGAATGATAGGGAACACGGTCAGCAGATGCAAGGAACACTAAACCTCATATCCAATGTTGCAAGTGTTACGAGCGAAATAGCCAACGAACTCATTGAAGGAGGATTGGGATTGTTCCAGAGTCATGGCACAGTCCCTGCGGAGGTTTATAATACACTTGATAAAAAGAAGAAAAAGAAAAAACGTAAAATACATTTATAATTATGGCTGACAATAATACATTTGTTCTCTTTGAGGAAATCAAAAACAAGCTGGAGACAATTTACAGGGAACTAAAGGAGCTGAAAGAAAAGGGAAGAAGTTCTATTTCTCTCACTACTCCATCTACACCAGCACAAGGTGACAAACAGCAGGAACAGGATTTGCTCAATCAGTATGAACAGCGAACTAAAGAAGTGATTAACAAGTATATTGGAGTACAAGTACGCATCAAGGATGAGGAGGCTAAGTTTATGGACAAATTGGTGGCAAGTGTCTTGACCATGTTACACGAATGGCAGGAGAAGAAAGAGCATCCAATACCGCAGGAACTACTTCACAGGCATAGCTTTGACATCAAATCCTCGAAAGTCTTTACTTATATGGTAGCAGTATCTGTCCTTTGTTTTGTTTCTTTGGTCGGCAATTACTTCTTGTGGCAAAGCAAACAGCAATACAAAGATGATGCCTTGAAATTCCGTATCATCAGAGTATGGAGAGGTTGTGGTTCAAAGGAAATCTTGTGGCTCAATGATGTGTTTGACATTCATCGTGATGAAAAAATTATCAAGCTTATTAAGGAGAAAGCGGATGGATATGATCAACAACTAAAACAAAAGGCTGATAGCTTGATGCAGAAGAAATTGAAATAACCTATACGAAACAAGCCCAATCAAATAAAGTTCTTGGTTGGGCTCGTTATGTAGCATCTTAGTCAATGATTTCCCAAAATCCATTTTTATCCGAGCCAACTCTGCGGAGATATTTATCACGCATAAATTCTATGTTACGCATAATCGTGCTTGCATTCAGACTTGTGATAGCAGCCATTTCTTCCTTTGTAATATAAGGATTTTCAGCCATTAATCGCAAAATGGAAATACGATTGGCTGTAAGTTTTTCTCCTCTTACAGTTGCTTTTTCAATTAGCCTTTTAATAAGGTTCTCACTATTTGCAGTTGCATTTTGGGCATTTACAGTTGCATTTACAGCTCTTTTTGAAGAATTTGCAGTTGCATTTGTTTGGCTTTCTGTCTGAGATACAACCTTCGGCACTGTGATTTTCAAAATAAAATCATTAAGATGGAAAGATAAATGTGGTGTTCCGTTTGCTTCCAACTCTCTACATACACGGTCTACACCTTCACCAAATTCCTTCACGAAGTCGTATGCTTTAAGGAATTGAGCAATTTTCGGATTGCGAGAGAAATGCGTATGACGGATGTTAGAGGGCTTGACCATTCCGGGTAACCTACCGGGCGACTCGAATACAAGTCGATTGTCAAACATCTTAATTTGGATTTCCGTACCCTTTATATTATAGGCACGGTGGCAACAAGCATTAACTACCATTTCTTGTATCACAAACTTTGGGTAATCTCTATGGGTTACGAATTGTCCATGTTGCCCAAGGAACGTATGCTCCTCTACTTGGGTTTCAAGATAAGCTATCGTTGCTTTCACTTGATCAAGTATAGTTCCTTCAAAGGTTACGTCCTTAATCACGTTCATTTCTGCGCCCACTCTCTCTTCTGTACCTTTATAACGGATAAAGCGAGTACGCCCACGAGGAAAGAACTTTTGAGGATATTTACCAAACAACAGGATACAAGCTACACTAACTTGCTCCTCTCCCTTAACATTGGTAGTTATGAAGCCATTATTCTCATGTAGATATTGATTGGCAGACTTGGTATAACCAATCAATTCTGTATATCTTTCTACAGCAGCCATATCAATGTCATCAACCGTAGCACCATACACTGCCGTATCTTCATAGTAGCGTTCTCCCTTATCGTACATCAACTGTATGCGCTCTTCAAAAGACAGCTTCCTGCTTTTGTCGCCAACACGCATAAAGGCTTCATCTGCCTGATTAGTATGTAGTTCTGAACTTGCAGGAATATGCATCAATAAAATATGATTTTCGTTTCCATCTTTATCCGTGCATGGTAACAAGTCGCTGGTAATAGACACAGAAGGATTACAGAAGTCTAAGGGCACACGAAGCAACTCGTTCAACTTTTCCGTATGCTGGTCAACTCCTTCTATCTTCCTTGTCTTGTCAGACACACCGATAGAGATATCACCACCGTCAGCATTAGCAAACGCCACAATGGTAATAGCTAATGCTTTCGGATCAATTTGAATGCTTTTGCAATCAAAAGTCTGGTCTTCTTTATGAGTCCGTATTTCTTGTATCGTCATATATTTTTATTTTTGCTATTATGATGGACAACGAATATCATACAACTATTAAAGCATAATCCTTATTTGAGAAAATGGGAGATCTTGCTTAAGTCAACATTCGTCAATGTATTGACTATTTCACTGTAAGCCATTCCTAATTGAAGGCCAAACTTGCCAATGAAAACTTCTATATCATATACTGTTTTCCTTCCACTGTTTCTCACCTTAAGTAGGGTAACTGCTGCATCAATCTTGGGTATTTCACCAAAAGTGGAGATACCTATAACATTCAGTACATTGATAGCTCTTACTGAAAGATTTAGATTTTGGACAGGAGTATTAAGTAATTCCGCAACATGGGAGTTGATATCTACAACTTGATTTTTAGTCTCTCTCAAACTTTCATCCTTTACTACGCTTCTTAATCGCTGTATTTCCTCTATATAGAGTTGAGCCTGTGCATGTAGTTGCGCATTGTCCTTACGTAATTGCTCATTCTTATGAACTTCATTTATAAGAATAAACTTAATTTCTTCCAGTATTTTCTTATATAGTTGTCGTATCCTTTCTTGTGTAAGATTATTCTTCTTGGCAACTTCACTTCTAGGAACCCCGTTAACAAGATCTTGTAAGATAGAATAGTTTCTTTGCTCTATTTTTTTTTCGAAGATTCCTATAATCTCAAGGAAAAGAGAAGACAAATACTTGTTTTCAGAAAAAATGTCGCTTTCATCTTTTCCATCTAAATAATCCTTAACATCTTCGTCTTCAGACAAAGGTAAATCATTAAGAGCACAAAATAAAATGGATTTGGATACAGGTTGCTGAACTATACTATCAAAACGAGACAAAAACTTGTCTTCTCTGACACTTGTGTTATCGTAGAGGATTGTTGTACCCAATGGCAACATGATTTCTGGTTCTTTGACACTTTCTATCAATCTGAAATCTGATACATTGTCTATTATATTGCATTCCTTATCTATTTGAATCAATACAATGCCATTGGCTATATGACAAAAACAATAGTCTCCAACAGACAAGTTAAGTTCTTTGGAGTAAATTCTAAAATTATCGGTTTCAGGTAGGTATACCAGCTTCGGCATCCTGTTTATAAATGACTTTTCTATAGGAGTTTCAAAAACGATGTCTATATCTACTTCTCTCGTTAATCTACAAAGAACTGTTAGGTCCCAGTAGTCACGTGTACCCTCCAGAATAGCCAGCGTGTCGTTTAGGAAGTCAGTAAGCCATTCTCCATTACAATCTGTCAGCAGGAGCGAAACAAGAGCTTTATCACCTTTTGCCTTACTTCTCCCATATGGGGCACAAAGAATGGTGTCTGTATTTGGAAAGTGATAACTCCTAAAAGATTTTGTGTCAACATAACGGAAGTCTCGAAAGATAGAATTATCTTCCACCTCGCTATCGATATAAACTGTTTTTATAATATCTCCTTCATGGAGCATACAAATATCACCTTCCTTAAAAGGAAAGGTATATGTTCTCAGATTATCGCTTACCTTATTTATATAATAGACAACCATCGATTAAAAAAGCTTGTTGTCGGTGAAACCTTTTTGTACAACTTCAACGTGTGGCATTCGACTCTTAAACTCAGGATCGATGTTATAACATTGTTCCTTTACGATACCACGACGATGTATCGCTGGGTCAAGACAATATATCTTAAATTCTTCCTCATTTACATCTTCGGTACGCTGCCAGTGCGGGAATAGCAGTTTCATATAAGCTGTAGCAATACGCTTCACAGCATTACTATCTCGTACATCGGCTTTTTCTTCAAATCGGACGAGTTGATCGAACAATAATCCATAGGTATTTTGTGTACGCATTGTATGAAGAATTTCAGAAAAGTATTCCACATTGATAGTCCATCCTTTGAAAATCATACTTTTGTCCACTCGTGGAAGAATCCACCCTTCAATAAAGCAATGAAAGCGGTCGAGCAAAGCCGACTCACGGAAGTTCTCTGGCAGGTTGGTGAAATAAAAAGATGATACAGGCATGTGTTGAGCAGATAAAGGAATGTTACCCATAAGCATCAAGCCACACTCTGAAGAAAATTCATTATTATCAATGGTTGTCTTTCCACTTTCCAAGTATGATTTTAGAGCAGCCTGAATCTCTGCAGGCTCTTGGAAAACAATTGTCTGTATCTCATCAAATACTGTAAAGTCATGGTTTTTAATAATACCATTCTGCTGTTTTGTTTTATCAAAAAATAACTTAGCACGTGTTACCTTACCACCACTTACCAACCAGCCATACTTAGAAAGATTGCCAAATACATAGCTTTTCCCAGTTCCTTTAGGAGCCAATTCTATCACGTTTAAACGTGGCTCTATAAAAATGAGTAATCGGGTAAGGAATTCTATTTTTTGGGTTAGTGATGTAAATCCATCAGGGTCATACTCCATAGCAGACAACAATACGTCAATCCATTCTAAGGTAGTGAAATAGTGGCGCGCCTCTGCTAGATAGGAGATGTCCACAGAACTATAAGGCTTGAATGGCTTATAATCTACCATTTGGATATGGTTTTTCTTGCCATCGGCGTCAGGCAGTAGACAAAGTTTGATAATCCCCCATTTCTCACCTTCAACAAATTCTCCAGAGTTACGAGAATAGACATATTCTGGGATTAACCCCTCACGTTGCTTAATGCCATAATCAGGAATGGCAAATTGACGCTCATTCTTTACAATGTCAATGTATACCACAAAGCGAGCCAAAAGCGTAACTTCTTCTCCACTTTGCAATCTGTCTTTAACACTACCTTGTTTTGCTGGAATAACTTTATCTAAAAATTGAGTGAGTGCCATCTTATCGACCTCTCCAGTTTGAATGTTCAGATAGCGCTTCAGCAGGAAGTCCTTAACAAACGCAGGAAGGTTTCGTCCTGCAAAAAGACTACCTGTTGATGCAGGGTCTTTGTAAATAGACATTGCCGAGAAATGCAGTCTTATCTTATTGCATATTTCTTCTTTCATAAATATTCATTTATCAAAAGTCAAACGGGTCTTCTTCTTGAATGCCTGTTTTTACCTTAATCTTCATTGGGCGAACAATTCCTCCAAGTTGAAGCATGAAATCTAAGATATTGGCATTTAAGATTATATCATCTGTTTCATATGTATCACCACTCAGATGATGAACATTATATTTTACTCCATTATAAAGTACGTAAGGAACTTCAGCTGATGGCATATTCTTAATTTCAAATTGTATGCGTGGATTTGATCCACTTATTTCACAAGTGAGTAGATTGAATGACCAGTTAGTTGCCACAGGAGTACTTGAAATGATAAAAATGGGTACTAATACCTCTTCAGGCGTACAGCCACCATGGGCACCTTGTCCAGATGGAACTTTGGCACAAAGCGATTCATGCTTTAACGCACATAAAGTTTTATTATCCTCTAAACGGAAATAGCTACTATCCATAGTAGAATCCGCCTTCTCACGAATGGCAATACGTCCGTGATGATCGCTTTCAACACTAGGCATATTTTTACCCTTAAGCAATTGCGATAAATAGGTCAGACCATGATCAGAAATAATCGCAATCTTCTTACCTATATATTTCTGCAAAATTTCTTCAATGCTTCTTCGTATAACATCTATCTCTTTGATAATTGTAAATGGACTTATATTATCAGGGCGATGAGCCAAGGTGTCAAGATCTCCGGATTTCTCCAATTGAACTCCCTGAGGAAGAAGGCGCTGTAAATCTTTCTTATTTATTTCAGTCCTAGTAGGAAGAAGGGAACGGGCTATTCTTATTTCGTTGAGGAAAATCTGCTGGTCTTTTCTCTCTGCAATAATGCTTTTAATTAGAGGAATCCAGTCGATCCCCAATCCATCAATCCAATAAAAAACTTCAATGTCTCCACGGTTTTGTAGTAAGGTATAAGTAGAACAGAAAGAATTGTACCACACATCAAATGAAGACTCTGAGCCATTAAGTTTATTTATAAGTTGTTCGATTTCTGTTGTGTATCGATTAGTAATCTTAGCTTTTTTATATTGCTCAATGTATGGATTCACCCAGTCTGGTACTCCAGTTGCAACCCCAATACCTTCATTCATATAGGTATAAAGATCTGGGAAGAATGTTGCAATGTCCTTAGGCACAATAAAGCCTTGTGCCAACCAACTTACTGCTAATTCTTTTTCTTTTTGTGTGATTCCCGTAAAATATCTTAAAGTGCCAGAATACCCCATCTTTGCAGGTAAAGTTTGTAAAGATTTTACCATCATATTTTCTGCAGCATCCGACAATTGAATATTCTTTTGGGCAGCATAGGTAAGGCAGTATTTTCGTACTTCCATTTCTGCATCAATTTCCGTTATATCCCCTGCTATTTTCTCTATCAGCTCATTTGTACCATAAGAAGAGGTGGCATTAAGGCATCTGCATAAATAACCTTCACCATTTGCTTTACTAATATAGAAACGTGTTAAAAGCCAACGGTTGAATACATAAGGATTGTCAAACCATAGACGAATAAACTCCTTATATGTTTCTATGTTATTTATACTAAAGTATTGTTTAACATATTTATCAAAATTGAAGCCATTACTAACATCAATACTCTCTGCTAATTTATTCCAATTATCCCCATCACTTTCTAATGGCTCAATAGCACCAAATTCAAGATTTAAACCTACAGTCAAAAATTGATATGCATTACTGCAAGCCTGATAAGAGAAGGCATTGTCTGGTTGTGCAAACCGAGCATTAGCAAATATAGCCTTTGATTTGCAAATTATTTGTGGAGATATTTGTTTCTTACTATCTTTCCATATATTCAACCATTCCCGGATATTGTTTACAATGGTATAATTAGCATTCAGACCACTTACACCGAAGTCTGTGTCTTTTGTAAGAATGAGCTTATATGTTAGGTCTTTAGTCTCTGATATCAATCTCCAAATATTGATTTGGCTGTCATTCTTGAAGATATCCATTTTACCTTCAAGACCGACAAGCGGAATATAAACACGTTGGTGTTTTTCCTGGGCTTTTGGTGTCGCCTCAATTGCTTTAATAGTTTTTATCAAAGCATCAAAAGACTTTTTATCTTCATTGTCATAAAATCGTGCTAACTCAGAGAAAGGGGCAATCACACAGTCATTAGGACTTTTTCTCTTTATATGTTCAGCTATACGAGAGGCAAGTTCCACATGTGTAATGAGTAAGTCTGGATAATTGGAATCTATCCAATGATCAACACTTTCAACATGTATGCCTTGTTCTGTTTGTAGGAAATCCACAAAGTCATAACAGTCTCGAAAATTATCAAACAGTACAAATCGTATTGGATATCTATCAAGCGTAAAAGCATCAATACCTTTCGCCTGTTTATCCTCCTCAATATATGTCTTGAGGGCATCCATTTCTCTGAACGGTTTCTTATACATATTTCAACAATATATCTATAACGAAACTATCTTCTTCGGTAATCATATTTTCAATAGCTTGACGCAGATCTTCACTATTGTTTATACGATTGATAGCTTTATTACGCTTCTTTTTTAACTCTTCAGAATCAACCGCAGGTGTATCTACAGAAGAGTCATCTATAATAGTAGAAGGATTAGAAGTTGATGCGGGCTGAACTATAGGTGTAACTTTAGATATACGCCAATCTTTCAATTTGTCTTTCACTTCTTCCTCTGTCCATAGTCCAACTTCACTTTCCAAATGCTCGTGGAGATATTTTAGTGCTTCTTCCACTTCCTCGTCCATTACATTTACATTGTCAATACTCTGCATATATGTGACAAAGCCTTTATGGAAGTTGTTTGCAGATGGTATGAGTAAATTACCAAAGTCTGTTTTTAAAGTATCGTATCCGTTGATTGTATTTTCCAGCAAACTTGGATTTTTCATGCTTTCGGGATCACTCACTACACGCATAAGATTGTCTATGAAATCCCTTATTTCAGGAGTACAATCTTCGATATTTTTTAATGACCAAAGTGGATAGCCTTTTTCCTTACAATACACATGAAGTACTGCCCAACGAGCATCTTTCAGACTACTGATATCAGAATAGCCCTTCAATTTATTCAAATTGAACATTCTAATAAGGCTTTTGCAAACTCGACCAGCTTCCTTACTCTCGAATATGAAATTCAGTTTGTTGTTTGTCTTACCATTTTCCCATGCTTTGAATAATTCGACAACATCTTCTACAAGATGCTGAGCAGTACGCTGTTTTCCGTTAGTATCAAAGATTATATTGACATACTTGCGCATGGCGAAGGCTACCATTGCCATTGGTGCATAACTTTGGAAGAGTCCAAAAGGTGCTTCTGTCAAACCTATGAGCTTATCACCAAGGTTAAAGCTTTGATTCTTGCTAGTATGGCGACCACTGAGCCATTCATCCACATAGTCACAGACTTTCTTCAGTGGATGATTGGGCGAGATGGTATCCTTCCATTGTAAGTTATCGTCTACACTGTCTTGCAATAAGAACTCCACATGACGAGCGGGGCCTCCACACTTATCTATAATATCTTGCTTCGTATTATAACTTAACACGGCATCAACCGTGGCTTTCACAGATGCTTTTTTCCAATAAGTTGCACTAAATTTTGTTCGTATGGTTTCTAATGATTCAGGACCACTTGTGAAAATACTCGGCGCAATACTACCATTGATAGTGCTAGTCATTTTACTACCAACAATGGTCATGCTGTCACCATTGAGATAGAACGTCACATTGTTGCCACGCATTTTATTAACCCATTGCTGTATCATTTCAGCGGCCTGCTTAGTGTAGGTCTGATACTGTTGCGGTAAGCCATGACTTTGTGCGCATTGTGCATTTGCCTGGTACTCAATAAAACGTTCATATTCTTTATCACCCATAATTGCCTCAATAACGACAAAAGAAATGGTAGTGAAGCGCTCGTCCTTGCAATTTTTCTCTGCTATCTCTTTCAAAAGCAAAAGTTCTTGATTGTTGCGAGCTACCATAATAGCGAGAAAAACTTCATAGGGCTGCGTCTGTTTCTTTGCATTTGCGATTTGATTCATTAGGGTATACTCATTACCCTGTATGCCAAAAAAATGAAATGCATATGGGCGTGCCACTTGTGATAAATTTCTTGTAAAAATATTGGAGGCTGTACTACCGAACTTAATTACTTGATCAGTAAACAAGAAACTCGAAGTTTTTAATTCTTGTTTTATCTTTTGTATTTCATCTCCTGGCAGGGCTGTGAATAGAATGGAAAAATTGCCGTTTGGCTGGCGCTGAATAATGCTTTTATCATTAAAAAAATCAAGAATGGTGGGCAGATCGTCTTGTTCCTTAGTTCCAGAGAAAAGATTATAGATATTCTCTTCACTAGGTGTAACAGTATCGTTGTTGGCTATATTGTTAAGAGCATTAAGTAATAGGATACCTTTGAAAACCTTCAAATAACAATCACCTTGACTTTCTACAGCTAAGTGGTGACTATTATATCTTTCAGTAACGGCACCAAATTTAGTACTATCACTTTCAAAGAATTCTTGTACATAGTCCCATAGATAATCAGCTGTAATAGTTTGCTCTGCCTTATAGGCTTCATCATCATCAAGGAACTCGTGCACGGCATCACTAGCCAGAAATTCAAATACACTTCTACTGCTGGATCCTGCTTCACGAGCATAATAAGTTGCAAGATTTGCTGTTGCTGGATGTAGTGGGAATAAATTTTTTATATTTTCTATCGTCTGTTCTGTATCTGTACTGGTGGTGCTGAACATCTCCAATAATTCTGGATGGATGTTAAAGAAACGATCCTGACGCATCATGTACAAAGTATAATTTACAATCTCAAACTTTTTCGACATAATTTTGAATGCCGAAACTGGTTCCATATTGTAGATTATATAGTGATAGCGTCCTTTGGTTTTTTCGCGTTCTTCTTCTTTAAGCGTATTTAGTGCAGAAGGATGAGATATAAACAAGAAGTAAGAGTCATTCTCTGCATTCATCATAGCTTCTGCAAGTTCCTGAAGTTGTACTAACAAACGGGTTCCTATACTTGAAGTCATTACTTCAGTAAATTCATCCCAAATAATCAATAAACCATTGTAATCAGTTTTCTCTCGAAGGGCATTTTGCACCTCAAATATCCATTGCTTAAGATTATTGCTCTGTAAACGAATATCATAACCTCCTATACGCAAAGCTTGGCGTACACTTTCAAGCACATCTGTATCAGCGGCTCTCAGGCGTTGCTTCAGTTTATTAGTATCAGGGGCTACACTTGCAAGCTGAGCACTCTGTTCAATAAGATTTTCCCAAAATTGTGGTTGATTCTCAACATGTTGAACATACATATCAAAGTCTGTCTGTACTGTGATATCAATCTTTGCTGCTGAAAGTGCACGTTTTATTTCACGTTGCATTTGGAGTGATAGGTCCTCCTCATGAGCAATGTTCTGATAGCCATACATATTTACGGGAAAAAGACGCTTCTTCTCTCGTAGTTGTAGTAGGCTGTTGCGCAAAATATCATACTTTTCTTTCTTATATTCATCCTCCACATATTCACGAATATCTTCTATGGGGTCACACAACAGATGTTGAATGACAGCACCGGCATGGCTCTTTCCTGTACCGTATGTTCCAGCAATCCAGATTGACTTATGGTTATCTGCATCGTTGTTGCGTACGGCACTGATTACTTTTTGCAAAACTTCGTTAAACTGATCGTTAGCAATGAAAAATTTCCATTCTCCATTGCTCTCCTCCTTAATATTATAAGCGGGACGCATTTGTCTAAGCGTCACTATTTTACTATATGGCATACGTATATTATTTTAATTCTTTGATTGGTTCTATAAAGTAACTAATGATGGCTTCCTTTATCTCGTTTCTTGCGCCTTCGTCTTGTAAAAGCTGCCACAAATCATCATCTAAACTTGCATACTCTACATTCTCACGAAGGAATTTCGCTGAGGGGATCTTAGGGTAATGGCTACCTATAAGATAATAGAATTCTTCTCCTTTCAAATAGCAGTAAGGATAAATAGGTGATGTCATAGGCTGTTGGCTATATTTCTTGAAGAAAGCTTTATAAGTATTAACCAGGGGTTCTGTCAATCTAAAACGATTACCAATTATACTCCTATCTTTTATTCCGTATAAGATAGATAGCATGAAGATAGGTTTGGCAAGATTAGTCTTACCTTTACGCCTATAGACTATCATAGAACGGAGCAATTTTTTGTAATATTCAGTTTTTAAGTGAGAGACCATATCTACAAAACCAGTTGTTTGAGTATATCCATTGAGCTTAAATCTTCTCTTAGTGTAATGCTATCAAGACCCATATTTAATTCTGCTATAAGTACTCGATTTGAAGCAGAATTTAATTGACGAAGCAATTTTGTAAACGTAAGCTTGGATATTGCAAATTCTTTCACAGGTCCTGTTTGACAGTCTTCAACATAGAAGTCTGAGATACGTAAAGATCTAATACCTTTGGAAGTAGCATACTTATATATAGAATAAGCAAGTGCCACTTCTGAAAGTCCTTCATGTCGTCCACGAAAATAATTCTTACCATCATGCGATTGTCCTTGACTAAGAAAATCACCAATTGGAGAATATTTAAATATTTGCATGAAGCCCCCTATGGCATAAGTTATAGTATTCTTCGTACCATCAAATTCATTCAAAGCTAACTCATCAAGTAGTGCTTTCGTGAATTGTTGATCTGGATTTATAGTGTTGATAAACCAATTTGTAAGAACAGAACTATATGCAAAATTTATCCAAATGAGTTCCCAAATTAAGTCAAGCTCATTTTCGCGATGCTTTGTACAAAAATCACCAAATGGTGTGAGATTTTTCTTTTGGTCAATCATTTCAGCATCTATCAGCCATGCTTTAAAACTCTGTTCTTGTTTGTTTCCCAAAGAATTGCTTGTCCAAAAACCATCTGGGTCAGAAAGAAATTCTTGTAGCCACTCACTATGGATTCCGAAAGTACCTATTTTCGAGATACCTCCACCTTTTGTATTTGTTGAAGTTGTCATAATTAAAGAATTTGCAACAATGCATCCTTGATCATGAAATAACAGACATTTATGACAATGAATACATTTCGATTTATCAATTTTAATCTCAGGGTAAACAGAAAGTGCTCCAGTAGGGCATTCTACTTCACACCCTTCGCAGTTTATGCAGAAGGCACTTTTATAAATAATTCTTTTAATAAGTTGCACCAATTTAGGATTTTGCACCTCATGTAAGATGAATGTATAGTCATGTTCTGTGTTATACGTAATGTCAAAACGATAGACAGTCTTATCAAAGCGTAATTCTCCAAACTTTTTATTCCCCTCTCCCATTATATTATATTCACACAAAACAGGAAGCCAATGTTCTATGGTTTTCTGAGCATTGGAAACATTTGCTACAAATGTAGGAAACTGTTTTGGAAAGAGGACTTTTGTTTTTGAACCAATATCATTCCCACTTGCTCGCAACTTCCATTTATGTTCTTTGATGTATTCTTCCAAATTTGGGATATGACGTTGCTTTGATATGTTTACCAAGCGTGATAAGAAAGGTTTTAAATCTTGTTTATATCGTTTATTCACTATCATATCATCCCATGGAGAAGAGAATGGACAGATTAAACATCCCACCCTTGGTTTCCCAAACCGATAAGCCTCATTAAGGGGTAAATCGTGAGCAAAAAGGTAAAGAAAGATCTCTGTAGTATTCCAATTTAAGATCGGACGAGCATTGATTACGGTGTCATGCTTAACCCCTTTCCCAATACGCTCATAGTTACTTCTCATAACACTCTCTTCAGCTCTTACTCCTTCAAAAGCGAGGGCTTTAGCTTGCTTATTTGTCCCCTCTATTTTAAGGGAACGATACAATGGTGCTGTTTTCATAATTGAGCAACACCAGCGATGCTTATCGCTTGGTGTTCCAATCTTATCCCAATAGTTCAGCACACTTTCATGGTTACGAGTTAGCGAGAACTTTAAGTCTGGGAAGAGTTTATGGTAATGGTCTTGCACCTGCTGATACAAATCTAACGATGGTGGCAATTCATATCCTGTATCTGAATAAATAACTTCGAATTCTGTGCTTGGTATTGCACGTGTGCAAAGGTCTAACACAACTTGAGAATCTTTACCTCCAGAGAAAGAAGCAAGAAACTTATCAATCTTCGTAGTATGGAATACTTTTTTACCTTGTTTCTCTGCAGTATCAAGTGGCATAATCTCGAAACTATCACAATCTTCACGCACAATGGCCATCTTTTTTTTAATTTTGGCTTCCATACGTTTTGCGAGAGTTTCATAGTCAAGCTGATTAGCAGCAACTTTGGCTACACTTTTCCGTGCACCTGCATACTGAATGAATGTTTCGCGAATAAACTCTATAGCCTCACTCTCCAGCAAAAACATAAATTCAGCGTTGCGCTTCAACATCTTTTTTACATCAATGGGATTCAACTCAACATTATCCTTTCCAGGCTGGAAGATAATTGTAGCTGCATCGTAAACATTTGCACCTTTAGCCTCAAACATTAATTCACCTTGATACCAATATTGCTTGTTTATAGCCCACAACAGAGGTTCTTCTGTATGAGGATATTTCCATCCTAATTCGTTGAGCTTAAGCAAATCAAGTTCTTCCCAGAATACAGGGCGTGGAGATATGCCAAGTGTTCCATCCACAATACGTGAATGGAGTAATACACCTCCAGTTTCTTTATCCCAAGTTATTTTATACATTATTTTCTTTCATTCTTTCAGTTCGACATTTAGTAGTTTTGCTATTTTGAGATAAGACCCTATAATCGTTATTGTTAAACATTTGCATACCATATAGAGACTATAGTTAGTACACGCCACAATTGTTCTACTAACTAATTATTAATTCTTTTCTTTCTCCTTGCAAGGACTACTTTTATGCGATTGATACTTTACTCCATAATGGATAGTTTATAATAAAGATACAAAAATACACAATTTTCTTGAAGAAAAAGCACAATACGGCATTGTTTAGCCAATAATATCAGTAAATCAGTATTTTTCTTATTATATGTGCCCGATGATAATTATAAAAGACTATGACTAACCATATAAGTCAAGTGCCTATATTTTCAATTCTGGCAAACTATTGATTGCCTCCGACTTCAACTTATCCACCGCTCGAGTATATTTCTCGGTATGCTTCAATCCGCTATGTCCCAATAGGCTGGCAACGGTTTTGATGTTAGCACCATTATTCAGGATGTTCACGGCAAAGCTGTGGCGAGCACAATGCCAACTAATATGTTTGTTGATACCTGCACGCTTCACCCAACGTTTTACGGATTTGCAGCAACTTTCATACGATGGCAAGTTGAATATGGTGGTATTCAAATCGTCAGGTACTTCACCAATCAATGACAATAATCCATCGTTCAGAGGAATGACGACACCACTATGCGCCGAATGTCCTTTGGTTTTATTCTGCTCAAATTTAAGTAAACGGTTGGTGTAGTCGATGTTCTTATAGGTTAGATCTTTCACATCGCAGAAACGCAAACCGCAATACAAACAAAGGATAAAGGCACGCCTCACATTGGGATTCTCGTTGTCGTAATGACATTGAATCAAAGATTGGATTTCGTCCATTGACAACACATCTTTGCGTAAAATCTGTTCATCCACCTTGCACACAACACCTTTGCAGGGATCTTTCAACATCACTTCATGATCTATGGCATAGCGTACAACCTTCTTGAAACGTTGGTAGATACTCTTTGCCCCTTCACCCACACTTCGTGATTGCAGGTACTCAACAAACCGTTCCATCATGTCCTTGGTTATCAAGTCAGGTTTAATACTAAACTCATAGAGAGGGTATTGCTCTTTCAGAAAATCCTTAAAACGATTCAAGGCTATCTTTATCATTCGCAGGTCTTTCTTCGTATAACTGTCTATGTACGCCTGATAATAGTCTAAGAAGTTGACATTTCTGTCTTTCTTCAGGCGATAACCAAGCATACTCTCCTTAAACTGTTGTTCACGCTCCGCACGAATTTTGGCAGCCAATTCAAGAGTTTCCTTGTTCTGTTGCCTTTCCGCAGGAGTACGGGGCTTAGCTATCAAGTACAACTGCAAATTCTCTTTTCGCCTGTTATGCTTGATGTGCACTTTGGGCTTGCCTGCCATCTTGCCAGTTTCATAAAAAACTGAATTGCCGTCTTCATCCAACACAGGCGTTTCTTCTCTACCAAGATAATACTCAAGATAAAGACTTATCCGACCATCAGAAAGCACATTTTGCTCCAATTTCGGGTTTTCCTTTGCTTTATTTTCTAATTTTGCCATAATTGATAGTTATGTACCTGAATGAGTATAGAACCGAGTAAAATTATTAACTCGTTTATTTTCAGATGTTTTCTTATTTTGCAAAGATACTAAAAAGTTTGAAATATCAAAGTGTACTAAAAGTGTACTATCTAACAAAAAACAGGCAAAAAAGAGCAAAATCACCAAATATAAGAAAATTGCAAATAGCTGATTATCAATATAATATATTCTTTTGGTTTCTCTTGTTTTCACGAGATTGTACCGGGTCTGGGTACAGAAGATAGCTTGATAGTCTCTTGATTATCAAGCTTTTTTTATATACCTTTGTGTCTATTAGGTGTGTGTTAACTATGGTTTCCTTCAGTTCAAAGGGTTAAGAGATGGTGAAAGAGATATTTTTAAGAGTGGTTAAGTTGGTAGGAATGCTTATTGTAATGGCGTTCTTGCTGTGGAAAGTGATGGCATGGCTGGGTGTAGAAGACTGGGGACAATTGATACAGATGGTGTTGATAGCTCTTATTATATTGTTCTCGTCGTTGACAAATGCCGAGCGGGAGTTTACAAAGATTGTGCGATCATTGGATAAGGAGGTGACAGATAAGAAGCTAGTCTACCATAGTTTCTTGCGGAATCGGGTACATTATGTTTGCTCATTAGTTGATTTTATGAATACTTGGCAATTTAGTCCAGTGATGGTTTGGAGTGTTTGTTTGTCATTACCTGATGCCACGGCAAGGGATTTGTGTGCGACTATCATTGAGCGATTAGAGGATTATCTTCACCATGAGTTGGGGTCTAGAGACTCTAAGCTGACTTTCAATCCACATGCAAAGTATTTTTATTTACACATTAGTTTGATAATGTCCACTGGTAATGCAAGGTCTTATCTTCCTAAAGTACAAGCTTTCATGGAACACATGGTAGATGAATATGAACTATCGAAAGTCCGGCAATTTATCCATGGAGAGAGTAATGGTGTAAACTATTACTTGCGTTATGAGGCGGGAGATGTCACCGATTCATTTTGTATAGATAAGGGTGTTGTTTGTGATTTGGAGGACTATGATCTCCTCTTATTGCTCTCTGATAACGAAGAAGATAACAAGCAACAAGAAGCAACAGAAGTGCTGATTAGCGAGCAAGAATATGAAGAAAAGAAGCTAACTGGCATATAGTTCCTCAATACCTTTTGCTTAGCTAATTAATAAGGTGTGTGCATATCTTCAGCAAGAGAGCCTTAGTTCCTGTGAAGCGGAGGCTTTTCTTATAGGGAAGAAAGCCTTTCGTGGAGGTAAAGAGAGGCTTAGTTCTTATTCAAACGTTTTGAGGTTTGCAATCACACTATCATTTTCTTTGTCATTATAAATGCTCTTCCCTCACTATATAGGCTATATTTAAGGATTGACAGCAACCTTTTCTTAACGTTTATAGTATAGATATACAGCAGAAAATAGTATCTTTGTCGCAGATAATTCATATCGTTTTATGGAAAAAAGTATCGTTGACAAAAACCTTCCTCTATGGCTAAGAGTCCTATCTTGGGCATTCCTTTTGCCCGTTCTGTTGGCTCCGTTAGTATTCTATGGGTCTATCTTCTTATTTGACAATCCGCCAAGTGAATGGGAGGCTCTCGGTATCTTCTTCCTCGTTAATTCCTATTCTTTGTGGCTCATAGGCGTTGTTAAGTTGAGTGGCGCTCTGTATCGGCGTTATCATAAAGCGTATATCTCAATTCTTCCTCACGCCTTTCTCACATTGATTATCAGCTTATTAATAACCTGGATAAGTCTTCGTCCTGTTGATCCTTCTACATTGGATGAGTATGATTATAGGATATTCCGCAATACACCTGTTGCCGAACTTGCCACTGCGGTGCAGGCTAATGATACGATGGAGATCAATCGTATCTTATCCACTCAACCAACACTTGTGAATTATCAGGACACTATCTATGGTCAAAGTCTGTTGATGTTTGCTTGCATGGATGGTCATTTAGCTATTGTAAGAACCTTATTGCGCCATGGTGCCAACCCTAACCTCTATGAATGGGGTGAAGGAAAAACCGCGTTGATAAGACTTTGTAATAAGGAGAGCCCCACTGAAGAGCAACTCAAGATAGCAGAGGAATTACTGCGCCATGGGGCTATGGTGAAGCCAATGCGTGTTCGGTTGAAAGAGTGTCAACGGATATCTTCTCCCGATGCAGGCGACACGACCTGCGTTGAACCATTGAGTACGGCTGCTTCATGGAGCACTGTTCCTATGGTAAAGCTATTGTTGAATTATGGTGCAGATGTAAACTTTCAGAGCCAATACACGATAGATAATATCACTTATAACAATGCTCCAGCTGTTGCCCTAGCGATGATAAGCGAGCATTATCCCATCGTTGTCTGTCTTTTGGAACATGGTGCTAACCCGCATTTAACGTTCTATCAAAATAAAGAAACACTGCTATCTCTGGTCGAGAAGAAGCTGAAAGAAGCCGATCTTCCCCCTTACGATAAAGCTCAGATAGAGCAGATTAAGCGTGTGATTACAGCATACGACCGAGAACATAAACACCATTATTAATGTTATGTAACCACTTGATTTGTCTTATCTATATAATACGAATGACGTTATTTATCTATAAACTCTTGGCAAATCGACCTTTTCTTCTTACCTTTACACCAAATTTGAACAACGAAGAATATGAGTTACAACTTATTAAAAGGTAAACGAGGTATTATTTTTGGAGCCCTCAATGACAAGTCAATTGCATGGAAAGTAGCTGAAAGAGCAGTAGAAGAAGGTGCAATGATAACCCTTTCTAACACTCCTGTCGCTGTGAGAATGGGTACGGTGAGCGCTCTTTCTGAGAAGTTAAATTGCGAGGTTATTCCTGCAGATGCTACTAATGTAGAAGACTTGGAGAACGTGTTTAAGCGTTCAATGGAGATACTTGGCGGTAAGATTGACTTCGTACTCCATTCAATCGGTATGTCTCCTAACGTTCGTAAGCACCGCACTTATGATGATTTGGATTATAAGTTGCTTGATACAACACTTGACATTTCTGCTGTATCATTCCATAAGATGATTCAAAGTGCTAAGAAGCTTGATGCTATCAGCGAGTATGGTTCAATCGTCGCATTGAGTTATGTAGCTGCTCAGCGTACGTTCTATGGTTACAATGATATGGCTGATGCAAAGGCTTTACTTGAGAGTATAGCTCGTAGCTTCGGCTATATCTATGGTCGTGAGCACCATGTTCGTATCAATACCATATCACAGTCTCCAACCATGACAACCGCTGGTTCTGGTGTAAAGGGTATGGATAAACTCTTCGACTTTGCCGATCGCATGTCTCCATTGGGTAATGCTAGTGCGGATGAATGTGCCGACTATTGTATCGTAATGTTCTCTGATCTCACTCGTAAGGTTACGATGCAGAACCTCTATCATGATGGTGGTTTCTCTAACGTTGGTATGAGTCTTCGTGCCATGGCAACCTACGAGAAGGGTCTTGATGAGTACAAGGACGAGAACGGCAACATTATCTACGGATAAATAGAAAACCATAAGATAAGGTTACTTATCACCTTATAATATAGTAAAAGCTCCAGCAAGTTTCGACTTACTGGAGCTTTTGTTGTAACTGATGAGATTGTCTTCCCGAATGCAGTCACATATTATCTACAACATTATTGTTAAATATTCCCTTCTGTTGCTGAGGCTGATGTTATTATTTCTTCCTACCGAAGTCCGCAGGAATCTCGCCCCATTGCTTTGTTTCCCATTTGATAATAGGAGGGGTGACGTTGTGTGTCATGAGCCATTGTTCTGCCCGTGCAATGATTTGATACAGCTGTTCTGTTGCGGAATTGTGGGTTAATGTCGTCTTACACTTCTTCTTCTTAACCCACAGAATGGCGTTATACGAATCACTATAGATGACCTTGTCCTTGATTCCCTGCTTCTCCATCAAGGCTAAAGCATGCACAATAGCGAGGAACTCACCAATGTTATTCGTACCTTGTACTGGTCCGAAATGGAAGATTTGAGCCCCTGTTTGTAAGTCAATACATTGATATTCCATAGGTCCCGGGTTGCCAGAACAGGCTGCATCGACAGCCCAAGCTGAAGCCCGAACACCCATTGGTAGTGGAAGTACAGTGTCATTGCGATACGAAGGAGGGTTGTGTAAAGTGTTCATCAGCTTATAAACAATTCAATATCACTTCTCTGAAGACTCCTTTTCATCTAAGTTTAGATCCTTGAGAACCTCTTTGATAATATTTTTACTTGCTTCTTGACTTGCTTCGAATAGGTCTTTTGTAAGCAGAGGTGTCGTTGCTGCCACCTTTTTCCCTAATGGAGTTTCAAAGAAGTCTGCGAACGCTTTCAGCTCTTCTAACGTATAATACTTTTTGTAAACAGGCACATATAGCTCATTTATATTATCGAAGAAAACGGTTCTGAACTTCTCTTCTATTTGTTTCATAATCTCATCTGGGACGTAATAACACATCTTCTTTAGGCTTTCCATTAGTAGTGGATAGCTTGTTTCAAGTGCTTTCCGACCGCCAGATACCATTACGAGCCTTTCTACAGCTGCCCGATATTCCTTGTCTGATACTGTTAATGAGTCGTTATTCTGTGCAGAACTATATGTTGGAATCAGTAACAAGCAGAATAACAAGGGAGCGAAAAAATATTTCATATCGTGTATGAATAAAACATTAAAGGGTTTCTAAAGGTAGTGGGAACACTCAGTCCTAACCATTGTTACCTTTTATTATAATATATGTCCAGACTTCGTGTTCCTTTGTTGTGGGGCTTCTACATCCTTTCTGGTACTTCTATGCCGAGCAGTGCCATGCCGTTTTTGATAATCTTAGCCACGTTCTTAGCCAGTACGAGGCGGGTGATCTTCTCTGCTTCGGTATCTGCATTGAGGATGCTATAGTCGTGATAGAACTGATTGAACTCCTTGGTCAGTTCGTAGCAGTAGTTAGCAATACCACTTGGACTATAGTCTATACCAGCCTGTGCAACAGCTGCACCGAAGTCGTTGAGCTTCTGAATGAGTGCAATCTCTTTCTCGTTTAATGGAGCGTCATCGGCGAGTGATGCTGGAAGAGCAATGCTCTGTGCCTCTGCTTTACGAAGAATACTACGGATACGAGCGTAGGTGTATTGGATGAATGGACCTGTATTACCATTGAAGTCGATTGACTCTTCTGGATTGAAGAGCATATTCTTGCGAGCATCCACCTTTAATATAAAGTACTTCAGCGCACCCATACCAACGATACGTGCTATCTCATTCTTCTCATCCTCGGTAATTCCTTCGAGTTTATTCACCTTATCCTCGCTGAGTGTCTTTGCGTTCTCAATCATTGACGCTACCAAGTCGTCGGCATCAACAACGGTACCCTCACGACTCTTCATCTTACCATTTGGCAATTCAACCATACCATACGAGAAGTGTACCAAGTCTTTGCCCCACTTGAAGCCCAGACGATCCAAGAGGATTGAAAGCACCTGGAAGTGGTAGTTCTGTTCGTTTCCAACAACATAAATCATCTTATCAATAGGGAAGTCGTTGAAGCGCATCTCGGCAGTACCAATATCCTGTGTCATGTAAACAGATGTGCCATCCTTACGCAAAAGGAGCTTCTGGTCTAAGCCTTCATTCGTGAGATCAGCCCATACAGAGTTGTCTTCTTTACGAATGAAGAGCCCTTTGGCGAGTCCTTCCTCCACCTTCTTCTTACCAACGAGGTAGGTATTTGACTCATAATAGATCTTGTCGAATCCAACACCCATCGCCTTGTAAGTCTCATCGAATCCAGCGTAAACCCAATTGTTCATCTTCTCCCATAAGGCACGAACCTCTGGGTCGTTATGCTCCCACTTAACGAGCATCTCGTGTGCTTCTTGTATCAATGGAGCCTCTTGTTCAGCTTTTGCTTTCGCATCATCGGGCGTCATTCCCTCCTTCTCATACTGCTCTTGCAGTTGTTTGCACTCCTCTTTGAAGTGCTTATCAAATAGTACATAGAAGTCACCAATCAAGTGATCACCCTTCTTGCCAGCCTTTTCAGGGGTGATACCATTGCCCCACTTCAGCCAAGCAAGCATAGACTTACAAATGTGGATACCGCGGTCATTGACGATATTCGTCTTTACCACCTTATTGCCATTGGCTTCCATGATTTGAGCCAATGACCATCCGAGGAGGTTGTTACGCACGTGTCCAAGGTGGAGAGGCTTGTTCGTGTTAGGCGAAGAGTACTCAATCATAACAAGCGGACTGTTTTCAGTCACTGACTTCTCACCGAACTTCTCATTCGCATTAATGTCGTTCAATAAACCAACCCATGCCGCTTGAGCAATAACGAGGTTAAGAAAACCCTTCACAACGTTGAAGTCGGCGATAGCCTTACAATTCTTCTTCAAGTACTCACCTATTTCCTGTGCCGTATCTTCAGGCTTCTTGTGTGAAGTCTTCAGTAGTGGGAAAGTGACAAGCGTAAGGTTTCCTTCAAAGTCACTACGTGTCTTCTGTAGTTGAATCATCTTTTCTGGCACCTCAACACCATATAACTCCTTGACAGCTGCTAGTGCCGCAGCGGTAATTTGTGCTTCTATCTTCATCTTTGTTTGTCGTTTTATTCTGTTTGCAAAGTTACGGAAAATCAGTTGAATAATCGTTCTTTAAACCATAATTCGTGGTAGTATTTCGCAAATCTCAAGCCCGAATCCAATGTAAAGGTGAGTATATCCTCACGGGCTATGACGTTTTATCATTGGGATTCCGTTACTTTCTCAATATTTTATCGTACATTTGTAGGCGATAATTAACTCCTAAATAATTACCATTATGTCTAAAAACTTACAGAAATGGGCTTATGCCCTCTTAGCGAGTGTGTTTACTCTTACAATGTGTTTCAGCTTTGCTTCTTGCAGTAGTGACGATGATGACGACAACAAAATCAGTCCAGTACTTTACAGCGAATTTAATGGTGAAGCCTCTATCAATTGTCCGCTTAATCTAACGGGAGAGTTTGTTGGGATATCCATTCCATTGAGTCAGCTGGGAAAGCAGGTTGATTTGACCCAATCAGGAGACTGGACAGTAGGTGGATCTGTCGTAAAAGGACTCTATACCTACGATGATCACTTCTTCCAGAAAGGCAGTTTTGTCTATCTTCGTCGCATTGATGAGCACCACGTCGAGATGCGTTTTAATTTCGTATGGAAGAACGGATCGAAGAGTGGAGGGTACAAGGGCAAGGTGACAACACGCAAGGATGCGTTAGACTTGGCTCGTCGTAATCAGAATAATTAATCTGTATCTCAAGTAAAGTTTCGCTAAGATGAGTCCTTATCTCATCTTAGTGAAACCTTACATAACCGTCTTTTTCTTTTATGTAATCAATCAGTTCGGCAAAGAGTTGGTTCTGTCTTAATGTAGACTCATTGCCTGTTAAGATGAGTTGCTTGCGTGCCCTTGTGATAGCAACATTCAACTTTCTGTCTATTGGTTGCCCCTCTTCATAGAACGTGTTAGCCGTTAGGAAATCGAGTTGATAACGACTCTGAATCGTGAATGAATAGAGAATTACATCACGCTGACTACCTTGATAGCGTTCCACTGTGTCTATGCTAATACCCTCCAGAGCAGGAATCTCCAGCCGCTCTATCTCTTTTCGAATCATAGCAATCTGATTCCTGTATGGAACGATGACGCCCACCGACTTCTGTGGATCGAAGTCCTTGTTCATTTGTCGGAACAATCTGCGCAATAGGTCAGCGATGATTCGTGCCTCGTCAGTGTTTACCTTTTCTGAAATGTTCAGTTGCTTGCACGGCATAGAAGGAATGAAAATCATGCGATGTGCCTTTAGCATATTGTCTAAAGCGTCTTCGCTCTCCTCGTTATAAGATAGTTCCGTTTCCAACTGATGGGCTAACGGCACACATTCCAGCTGTTCCTTTGCATAGAACTTACGATTAGCAAAGTCGGCAATATCGGGGTGCATGCGTCCTTGCTTGTGTAGTGTCCCTATGAAATCGGTTCTTCCAGCTGCCCTTTCGGTGAGGATGAGGCGTTCAAATAAGGAGTTGGCACACGATGAAAGATGGATTGAGTCAAGTCTCTTATCACTCCCTTCCATCTCTAAAGACCCCTGCTGTTGCACCACGGCAGGCAGTTGTTTATGGTCGCCTACTAATATAAACCGATCTATCGCACGCCTCTCCTCCTGTCGGGCAGTCAGTATTCCCACGATATTCGGCTCTAGTATCTGGCTCGCTTCATCAATGATGACGAGGTCAAAGTGCTTGATGTTAAAGAGTGCCGAACGACTATTCATCGTCGCGGTAGTGGCTACAATGATTTGCGCCTCTGATAGGGTGGACTTAATACTATTGAGGGTTGTATTCTCATCGAGCACCTCTTGCAAGAGATGGTCACTATATTTCGGATCGCAACTATACTCGTTACCAATGCGGATGTAGTCTATCTCGTGCTCAGAAAGCATATTGCATATCTCGTCAACAGCACGATTCGTGTAAGCAAGGAGGAGGATAGAACTTTGCCCATTGACCTTTGGACTTTGATCATTGGGATTGGTGCTTTGACCTTTGGGCTTTTCTGCCAGCTGCTCAAGCACAAGATATTGCAGCGCCTGCGAAGTCTTACCCGTTCCGGGAGGACCAATCAGGAGGAAGTAGTCCTGTGCCTGCTTTGCTTTCAAGATGATTTCATCGTAATCGGGATGGTAACTACGCGACAAAACAAGGGATTTGTCAGCACGTGGAGCACGCTGTCCAAGGAGTAACTGCCGCCGTTCCACATCAGAGGTGATGAAGGTATAGAGGCTACGAATAGCCGATGTACCCCCAATATCGCTCCCTGCATGCTCTAAGGCAAAGCACTCTCCAGCTATAAGATTCGGGTTCTGTTGCCCGTCATTGAGGTGCACTACGATAGACGAGGTATGTATCTCTTGTAAAGAGCCTTTGAAGAGAATACTCTTACGCACGTCTGGTTCCTCATTCTTCTTATACGCATAGAGATAAACCATGTCCCCCCTGCGGAAGTTCGGGAGGAAGTCTATGCCCTGTTGCGGTACGTTGAGCGTAATAGTATCATATCCGTTGAACGAGCTACTACAGCTCTTATCCGTTATCGTAAGCTCTGTGTAGATATTTCCCGTATCCTTCTTCTCCGCCAGAGGCATATTCCAAAGGTCGGCATTACTATTCCCCACACCCTCTTGTGCGCCCACCTTCGATACCAGTTGCTCCTTAATAACGAAAGTCATCATACGCGTGAAGTAAGCACGCTCCAGTTCGCTTAGCTGATGAAGGGGTGCGAGCACCTCCGTAAGTTGTGGTAAGAGGTATCGTTGATAGAACGCATCATTCTGCTTCTCAACATTCAGCACCTGCGGAGTCATTAGTGGCAACAAACGATGAAAGCCATTCTCCGCCATCCAATACTCGGTTGCGACGGCTTGATTACGGAACTTTATCGCCTCACGAATGAGCTTTTGTAGCGGTTCAACCTCAAGTAGTCCGTTCGGGAGAGGATATTTCGAATACATTAATTCTATGTGTGCATCCTTTGGATTCAGCTGGAAGTTGTATTGCAATATACCATAGTAAAGCAAGAGTTGCACGTAATGCTTCTCCACATGGAGCGAGCCATGCGGGTTCTTATACTGCCTTTCAATAAAGATATTCTTACCAGATTTCTGCTCAACTAACAGCTTTAAGTCGGTTGTCATGAGGTCTATTCGTCCCTGCAAACCTAATCGTTCGCACACGAAAGACGGCTCCAAGATGGCTTTCTCACGCTCGAACGACTGGAATAACTCGTTGACTATCTCCTGAATATTCGCTACCTGTTGTTCAGCGGCTCGCTTAAACTCCACTGCATTGAAGTCGGGACAGGTGGCAAAGTCCAACGCCTTCTCTCGAAAGTTCGAACGGAAGGTGTCCTTGATGGTATAGTCTGTGGGATGATTGATGATATCGTCGAGTGCAGAACCCGCAAAGTTACCCAGTACGATATGCTTGTTATTAGGTCGCTCGCCCATCCGCTTTACCGTAAAGAGCAGTGGGTGGTGCCCATAACTCTCAAAGCAATTAGCGATGGAGGATATGTCTACGAGATAATCAGGCTCTACGACTATCAGACGTGGAACCACCTTCTTGCGTGTGACAGTGCAATCAAGTAAGTTGAGTTGCATTCCCTCACGCAGAAGAGAGCGCAGATAACTAAAGTCCACATACTCGGCTGTGTTCATATAGTCCACCGTCAATAACTCCTCACTGCTGTCTTGATTGATTACGGCAACCTGTATCGTCTGCTCATCCCATTCCCTAACAATGCAACGGATGTATCGGTAGTTCGCAATCTGTATGTTCTCCGTGATGCGCCCGTGCGTTGGCAGCTTGCCCACAAGCGTATCGGGGATGGCTTCCTGGAATACCGCAGAGACGAAGAGGGCGAGTGCTCGACAATCATAAGCGATGTCGTCGGGCAAAATAGGTGCTGCGGAATTGCTGTGCCGACGCATTTTGTGAATCGCCACAACGTCCTTCGGCGCAATGTGATGCAGTTTGCAAAGAGCTTCCACCTGCGATGAGAGGTTTCCAAAACCATGTTTCGTCTCTTTCAATCCCTCGTAACACGCTATGACAAGCGTCTCATGCATGATGCGTGCTTGGGCTTCTGACGGAGCCGTGAGAATATCAGCAATACGTGTGAAGAGTTCGTGTGCCATCGTTGATAAGCCTTTCTTGTTTCTCTGATTGTTGTTGTTGATGATGTTGCGGAATATGGTTTGCCCTTTTCCACAATACCTTTCGAATTGTTTTGCAATACGTCTTGCGTTCGTTTACCTATGGTTGTGCATTGAAAAAGCACGCCTTCTATATTGTTTTCACCATGGTGGTGATTAATTATCACCATGGTGACGATAATTTTTCACCATGGTGAAACTTATTCGTCACCATGGTGAAGATATCGTAAGGCACGTTAGAAATGAATTGCGAGCGTATTGGTAACATATTGCAATCCTATTGGTAAATACGACAAAGCCTATTGGTAACACATTGCGAGCCTATAGGCTATATTGTTTAATCATTGTCCGCCCAATCGTTCAAAGTAAGTGATAACGTCTTCCCACGTCTTAAATTCGTCACTACCAAAGCGGAGTGCCGTACCGAGGAAGTCGTCATGGGCAGTGCTACTAATAAGGTAATCGCCGTATAGGAGCTGTGGTTGGTTGGTAAAAATAGCGTGATTCCATGCCGGCGCACTGAAGGTTTCCGCTATCCAAGCCTGTTGTTCGCTGATAGCAGAGGGCTGATTGGTGGGCGCAGGACAAACGAAATAGACGTTGTAATTGTCGAGTAATAGTTCATAAGCCTTGTGTAAGCTCGACTTCGGTTTGCCGTATGCGTCCGCAAGCGTATCCTTGTCGATGAGAACTGTGCGCCGTTCGCGCCCCTCCTGTCGGTCGTCAATCCATCGGATAACAGGCATGAGATAATGGAAGATAGCCTTCTCAATGAGCCGATGTTCGCCGTGGAAGTGGATAGCCTGTGGGTAATGCTGGCTGAAGAGATCGAATGTGTGTACGATAGGGTCAGCGTCGCCGAATAGTCCGAAGACACGTTCTTGCTCCTTGGCGTCAATCTGCTTGAAGCAATTCTCCGTCATATCCTTGTACTCCTTGACGAGAGCTTTGGTCACGATGACCTCTTGTATTCCGTCTTGACGTACGTTCTGGAATACTTGCTTGCCCATCATATTGCTCTCGGTGATGGTTGCGCCCATCTGAAAAGCAGGGTTCACGCAAATGCGGTCGGTGCCATATAGCATCTCGGTGTACATTCCGCCCATGGAAGTACCTATGATTAAGTCGGGTTGCTCGGCTTCAACAAGATTTCTAAGGAGCGTCATTGCCTCTTCTGGATGTATGGGTAAGTCGGGTGCAATGACGGTTGCTTGGGGCATATAGTCCCTTAGTATTTGTGCTGTGTGGGTGGAACCGGCTGACATGAAGCCGTGTACATAGATGATTTTCTTCCCTACCATGAGGTCGGGGAAGGTCTTTTTATATTGATTTTCCATTGTTCTTTATTAGGAGTTAGGGGCGTGATTCTTAGGAGTGTCATCCCTCTTTGCCTTGTGGAAAGGTGGGGGCGGGGGCTAAACGATGGGTAGACTGATACCATTTATCTTCTGGTAGATGTCTAAGGCATAGATGTCTGTCATGCCACTGATGTAGTCTAAGACTGCCATAATGCGTGTTTCAAGATCCGAGCTTTGGATGTCATACTGACTGGAGAAGCTCCGGATGAGTTGTTGACTGTGGAAGTGGTTAGGCTCCGCAGCCGCTCCAATGAGTGCCTCCATCAGTGTTTCCATTATCTTATAGCCTGATAACTCTACGTCAAGGACGGTTTTACTGCGATAGATACGGTCTACTGACACCTGTGAGCAGTGCTTGTAAGCCTGTCGGGGGAGCTCTGATATGTGCTCGATAAGCGAGCCTTTGAAGGTACCTGATAGTATCTCCGCCTCGTGTTCGACAAATGCTTTGACACATTCAGCCTCTAATAAACCAACGGCACGTGCCCGGAAGTAAACCACTTGCTCGTTCCTATCGGTCACACCTTCCTCCTTGATGTTCTTACGAATCGCCGCTCTCGTGGCTTCGTCGAAGAAGCCTAATAGCAAGTCGGTGGTCTCCTCAAAGGATAAGAGCTTGAGCTTGTGTGAATCCTCGATGTCCATAATCTCGTAACAGATATCATCCGCAGCCTCCATGAGGTAGACTAACGGGTGGCGCACATACTTGATTCCCTCTGCAGAACATTCCTTCTGTATGATACCGAGTTCCTCTGCTATCTTCTTGTAAGTGTCTTGCTCGGTTTGGAAGAAGCCGAACTTCCCATGTTTGCCTGCGTAAGACGAGCTGAAAGGATACTTCACAATACTTGCCAAGGTGGTGTATGTCATTACAAAGCCGCCCTCCCTTCGCCCGAGGAAACGATGTGTCAATAGGCGGAAAGCATTGGCATTACCCTCAAAGTGGGTGATGTCATCCCAGAAACGAGGACTTACATACTCCTGCAACGCCTTGCCTTTGCCCTCAGTGAAGAACGACTGGATGGCTTTCTCACCACTATGTCCGAACGGAGGATTGCCCATGTCATGCGCATAACAAGCCGTCTGGACAATCGTTCCAATCTCTTCAAAGAGCGTACCACGCAACTCTGGATGGAGTTCGGTTAGTCTATGCGCCACGTCATCACCAAGTGATTTACCTAAGGAAGCCACCTCAAGCGAGTGAGTGAGACGATTGTGCACAAAGACACTACCTGGGAGTGGGAACACTTGGGTCTTGTTTTGCAGTCGACGGAAGGGTGCGGAGTAAATCAGACGATCGCTATCACGCTTAAATTCAGAGCGGTCGTCGTGCCTTAACGCATGTCTTCTTTCTTGTCCAAGACGCTTGTTGGATATGAGTTGTAGCCAGTTCATGAGGCTTGCTTGTGGTTGGTTTGAAGCTAATGACATGTTCCTAAGGGTGTTGAATATTGAATGTTTGCAATAGAGCGATAGATGTTCTACAAGGCATCTATCCGCTTGTTATGCCCTGAAAAGGCATTCGCAAAAGTAATTAAAATTGGCTAAAAACCATCTTTTTACGTACTAAAAATGTATGAATGTGGCATTAATTGCTTAATTTTGTACCTTATTATATAGCGATGATAAAGATTAAAGTAATCAATAAAGGGCATCAGCAGCTCCCTGCTTATGCTACTTCTCAGAGTGCGGGGATGGATCTCCGTGCTAATATTGAAGCCCCAATAGTGTTGCACCCAATGGAGCGCAGGCTCATTCCAACAGGCTTGCATATCGCTTTGCCAGTTGGTTATGAAGCGCAGGTACGCCCTCGCAGTGGTCTAGCCTTGAAGCATGGACTGACTGTTCTGAACTCTCCTGGTACCATAGATGCTGATTATCGTGGTGAGATAATGGTCTTGTTAGCGAACTTCTCAACTGAAGACTTCACCATTAACGATGGTGAGCGTATTGCCCAAATGGTCATTGCTCGTCACGAGCAGGGGGAGTTCGTGGAAGTTGAAGAGCTTGACGAGACAGAGAGAGGAGAAGGCGGCTATGGTCATACGGGGGTAAAGTAAGGTAAAGGAAAGGATAGATCTCATGTTTGATAACTTCAGATATATAACCACTAACATGCGTAATACACTTCTTGCATTGGCTTTGCTGGGTGGCTCGGTGGCTACACAAGCAGCAGAGAAGGATAGTCTTACCATTGCAGACTACTTCTATCTCGAAGGGCTTCGACAGCAGGAAATGGGAAATCTAACGGCTGCTTACGATCTTCTTAGGCATGCACATGACTTGAATCCACGCTCGGCAGCGGTTTACTATCAGTTGGCTGGCTACTATGTCAATATGAAGAACGATGCTTTAGCACGTACTTACTTTGAGAAGGCAGCGTCACTGGATCCAGAGAATGCCACTTATCAAGAGAAGCTCGGACAGTTATATATCACGCAGAAAGACTATCCGAATGCCATAAAAGCATACGAGCTTTTATACTCCTCCAATAAGACTCGCGTTGATGTCTTGCAACTTCTCCTTCAGTTATACGGCTCTCAAAACGACTATAAGAAGATGATTAACGTCCTTGATCGTATAGAAGTTCTTGAGGGGAGTAGCGAGCAGATCTCATTGAGTAAGATGCAGATTTACGAGCAGATGGGCGATAAGAAGAAGGAGTATGAGTCGCTAAAGTCGCTCGTTGATGAGCACCCACTTGAGCTTGACTATCGTGTGATGTTCGGTAATTGGCTACTGCAGAATGGTAAGAAGAACGATGCTTTAAAGGAGTATAAGAGTGTTTTGAAGGAGGAACCCAATAATGCACTTGCAAAGCTATCAATGCTTGATTACTATCGTTCCATTAAAGATCAAGCAACCGTAGATGAGCTTACCAACGAACTACTACAGTCTCCTAAGACAGAGAAAGAGACGAAGATGACACTCCTAAGAGACATCATTTCGAGTGACCAACAAGCGAATATCTCTGATAGTGCAAAGGTCATGAATCTCTTCTCTCTGGCACTTTCTACGAAACAGGAGGATGCTGACTTGATTATGATGAAGGCTGCCTATATGGCAATGAAGAACATGCCTAAAGCAGAGATTAATCATGTTTACGAGCAAGCCATTGAGGTGGAACCCGATAACTCTCGTGCTCGATTGGCATTGATACAGAATATCTGGGCAACAGAAGATTATGATAAGGTAATAGAGATATGCCGCCCTGCCATTGAATATAACCCTGATGAGATGGCTTTCTATTACTTCAAAGGCATGGCAGAGTTCCAAAAGCACGACATTGATGCGGCACTTGAAACATTTAAGAAAGGTGTAGGACAAATAAAAGAAGATAGTGATCCAGAGATTGTGTCAGACTTCTATGCAATCCTTGGAGATATCCTTCATGAGAAAGGAAAGGCGTCTGAAGCCTTCGCTGCATACGATAGTTGTTTAAAGTGGAAAGCGGATAACTATGGTGCTCTGAATAACTATGCTTACTATCTAAGTGTGGCGAATAAAGACCTTCCAAGGGCTGAACAGATGAGCTACAAGACGATAAAAGCAGAGCCCAATAATGCTACTTACCTTGATACCTACGCTTGGATTCTCTTCCAACAGCAACGTTATGAGGAGGCAAAGATATACATTGACCAGGTACTACGCAATGACAAAGACCCAAGCGGGGTTGTGCTTGAGCATGTGGGAGACATCTATATGAAAACTGGCGATACACAGAAAGCATTGGAGTATTGGCAGAAAGCAATAGAGAAAGGCAATGATAGCAAAGTATTGAAGGATAAGTTACAACAAAAGAAATACATAGCAGGATGAAAAGAACTAAGATATTACTTGCAAGCATGGCAACGTTAGTGTTGGCATCGTGCGGTACACATAAAGCCATAGTAAGGCAACAACCAGTCTTGAAGACGACTCCCAGCGAGACTCCTCGTGCGTCAGTTGATTCCACGAAATATAAGTTAGCCTTTGTGCAGAATATTGCTGACTTGGCTCTCTACCAAAAGAACGTGGTGTCAAACCTCTCTTTTACCATTAACAATGGGCGTAAGGACATCACAGTTCCTGGTATCTTGCACATGAGAAAGGATGAGGTAATACGCTTACAACTGCTTATTCCGCTCCTTCGCAGTGAAGTGGGACGCATTGAGTTTACAAAGGATTACGTTCTTTTCATCGATCGCATCCATAAGCAATACGTAAAGGCTAGCTACGACGAAGTGGGCTTCTTGCGTGATAATGGTATTAACTTCTATACGCTCCAAGCGTTGTTTTGGAACCAGTTATTCATTCCTCGTCAGCAAAGAGTTGCCGAAGCTGATATGTCGAAGTTCTCTGTTGATGCCAAAAGGTGGGAAGTTGATGGTAGTGCGCACATCCGTTTGAAGGATGGGAAGATGTCTTATGACTGGGTAATACCCGCTGAATATCGTTACATCTACACCACTCTTATAACGTATAAGAGCTCAACTCATGGAACATCAGAACTCTCTTGGCTTTATAGAGACTTCAAGCCCTTTGGTTCGAAGATGTTCCCTGCGACACATTCAGTCACAATCGAGACACCGGCTATTGGTTCGCGACCAGCTAAGGAACTATCAGCTACATTTGAACTAAACGACTTTAGCGATGCAAGCGATTGGGAGGCTTTTACCCAACCATCAGATAAGTACACTAAAGTAAGCGTGGAAGAGATACTCGGCAAACTAATGAACTTTTAAATGAAACGTCTTTATCTTTTATTCTTATTATCGACAATGGGTATGTTGACAAGCTATGCGCAACATACTAAAAAGCATAAGGTGCAGCAGAAAACGGCTGTAACTCAACCCATACAAGCCAAGCCTTCTGGTGTTAAAGAGCAGAAACAAGCACCAGCGAAGGGAGCTCACCAGTCCGTGAAAACGCAACCTACCCCTATGAAAGGGCAACAGGTACCAGCTAAGGGACATCAACTTCCCGTGAAAGGACAACATCCTATGCCTGTAAAAGGGCATCAAGCAGTACCAGCAAAGGGACATCAACCAACTCCTGTAAAGGGTCAACAGCCTGCTCAAGTACCAGCCAAACAACCTTTACATGGCAAGTTGAATCCTCGTAATGCACATGGTGCAAAGCGTGGAGCGAAGTCTCCTGGATATGTAACAACCGATGAGATTAAAGGTTTGCAACAGCAGAATCAGAAGTTGCAGAATGAGATTAAGGAGCATGAAGAGGAGATGAAGGTCAAGCAAAAGGATGTTGATACACGATTGGAGAAGATAGTTCGCCTTGATACTGAGATTGGTCAGCACCAGAGAACGATTGATACTATCGCCACAGACATCAAAGGATTGGACAGTAACATCGGTATATTGAAAGGTCAGTTGGCGTCTTTAGAGGCGCAACTAGGCGAGCGTCGCACTCGTTTCATCCGTTCCATGCGTTACATGGCACGCCATCGTAGTATTCAAGATAAGCTTATGTTCATCTTCTCTGCCAATAGTTTGACGCAAATGTATCGTCGTCTGCGTTTCGTTCGGGAGTATGCAGCTTATCAGAGGGCGCAAGGTGAGTTGATAAAAGCTAAACAACAACAAATTGATCAGAAGCATTCTCAGTTGAAGGAGGTACGTGTTGACAAGTCTACCTTACTCTATAAGGATAAGAAGATACATGCTCAAATGGAGCAGAAGCGTGTCGAACAGCAGACGGTTGTAGCCTCTCTTCAACAAGACCAAAAGGTTCTTGAAGGTGTGATAGCGCAACGTAGACAACAACAACAGGCGTTAAATGCACAGATAGACCGCCTTATTCAAGTAGAAATACAGAAGGCTAGGGCTCGTGCCATAGCAGAGGCTAAGGCGCAAGCTGCCGCTCGTGCAGCTGAAGCTAAGAAGCGGGCGGAGGAGATAGCACGCAGGAAAGCGGCGGCAGAAGCGGCTGCGCGTGAGAATGCAAAGCGTATAGCAGAAGCAAAAGCACGTGAAGCTGCAGCGAAGGCAGCGGCTAAGGCGGCTGCAGAAGCGGCTGAGAAAGCACGTCAAGAAGCTGCAGCAAAGGCCGAAGCAGTGCGTGCTGCAGCAGAAAAGGCACGTCAGGAAGCCTTACAAAAGGAGCGTGCTGCTGCTCGTGAGCGGGCTTTGCGCAAGATAGAAGAACGTGAGGCTGCGGCTCGTGAAGCACAGGCAAAGGCTGAGGCAAAGGCTGCTGCCGATAAAGCACGTGCTGACCAGGCTGCTCGTGAGGCTGAATCAAATCGTGCAGCTGCCGAACGTAAGGCTGCAGCTGACCACGAGCGAGCAGAGAGAGAGGCAGCTGCTGCAAGGGCTTCAGCCAATAATAACAATGATATGTTGAGCTCTGCTGACCGTGCGATGACTGGTAACTTTGCCAATAACCATGGTCGTTTGCCTATGCCACTATCGGGTCACATCGTTAGTCACTTCGGTCAATACAATGTATCGGGGATGTCAAATATACGCTTGAATAACGATGGTATCAATATTAAGGGTGCTCCTGGAAGTGCTGTGCGCAGTGTCTTTATGGGCGAAGTGAGCGGTATCTTCATGGCAGGAGGAATGAGTGTTGTGATGATCAGACATGGTATTTATATCTCAGTATATGCTAATTTAGGTTCTGTAAGCGTCAGCAAAGGACAGAAAGTGGGTACTGGTCAGACCATTGGAACCGTCGGGTCAAGTGGTATCCTCCAATTCCAATTGCGTAAGGAAACAGCTAAGTTGAATCCAGAGCAATGGTTGAGATAATCTGAAATGATCCCCTTATCATTTTGAAGAGAGCCTCTCTTTGTGGCAAGGAAAGGCTCTCTTGCTAGCAAGGAAACGCCCTTTTCAATTGGAGAAGGGCGTTTCTTTCGTTTTAATAGGGTTTAGTTTGTATTTGAGGTGTAGCCTTATTAGGAATTTTATTGTCCTATTCTTTCCCTTAATCAAGCGATAGAAGCAAAGGTGGAAAATGTAATTTATTATCTAATTTATTTCCTTCTTTGCGGATAAATGTCTATCTTTGCGAATATAAAAAAATACCAATAGCGATGCAAACAAACTGTCATCTCTCCGTTCTTATACATGAGCAAGCTAAGAAATACGGCTCTAAACTAGTGTTGACATTCCGTAACTTCGGTAGTCTAGAGTGGAAATCGGTTTCATGGAATCAATTTTCTATGCGTGTAAAGCAAGTCTCTAACGCACTACTTAATCTAGGAATGAATCCGCAGGAGACGATTGGCGTGTTTGCACAGAATTGTGTTCAGTATCTGTATACAGACTTTGGTGCTTATGGCGTGAGGGTGATTAGTATTCCTTTCTACGCTACTAGCTCCGAGCAGCAGATACAGTATATGATTCAAGATGCAGCAGTTAAGTATCTTTTCGTTGGTGAGCAAGAGCAGTACGACAAGGCACATCGAATCGCAACGTTGTGCCCTACACTTGAAAAGATAATCATCTTTGATCCGAGTGTACGCATTAGTTCGCATGACCCAAATAGTATCTACTTTGAAGACTTCCTTAGATTAGGTGAAGGTTTACCACGTCAATCGGAGGTAGAAGAGCGTTGGCAACAGGCTAACTACGATGATATTTGTAACATACTATACACTAGTGGAACCACAGGAGAGAGCAAGGGCGTAGTCTTGACATATAAGATGTATCATGCAGCTTTGGTCGCTAATAACAAGTGTGTACCTGTTACTGAGAAAGATCGAGTGATCAATTTCCTTCCATTGACGCATGTCTTTGAACGAGGATGGGCTTATCTGTGTTTGTCGGAAGGTGCACAACTGATAGTGAATACCTATCCGAAGGAGATACAAGATAGTATGCGAGAGACTCATCCAACGTGTATGTCGGCTGTACCACGCTTCTGGGAGAAGGTTTATGTTGCTGTTAAAGCTCGCATGGACAGCTCAAGTGCAATGCAGCGAAAGCTCTTTTATCATGCACTGAACGTTGGTAGGAAGCGTAATATCACTTATCTAGCCCGTGGAAAGCGTGTTCCTCTAGCATTAGAGATGGAATATAAAGTGCTAAACAGAACTGTTCTCAGTTTGGTGCGTAAGCAGTTAGGATTGGAAAATCCTAATATCTTCCCAACAGCAGGTGCTTATGTATCACCAGAGGTAGAGGAGTTTGTGCACAGCATTGGTATTGATATGATAGTAGGATACGGACTGACAGAGAGCCTTGCTACTGTAAGTTGCGATCATAAGGGAGAACCTTTCACGGTTGGTTCAGTAGGTCGTCCTATTGAGGGCATACAGATTAAGATTAGTGAAGAGGGTGAGGTGATGCTCAAAGGAGACACGATTACACCAGGATACTTCCGTCGTGAAGCCCTAAATGCTGATGCCTTTGATGCAGATGGATACTTCCACACAGGTGACTCGGGCTATTTGAAAGATGGAGAGTTGTTCTTGAAAGAGAGAATAAAGGATCTTTTTAAGACATCTAATGGTAAGTATGTGGCACCACAGATGATAGAATCAATGCTATTAGTTGATAAGTTTATCGAACAAGTGGCTGTTATTGCAGACCAACGGAAGTTTGTTTCTGCTCTTATCGTCCCTGAATTTACCGTCTTAGAAGACTGGGCAAAGCAACAGAATATACCATTTGAGAGTCGTGAAGAGTTGTGCTCAAATAAGAAGGTACGTGATATGATGGCTGAGCGTATAGAAACATTACAGCAGAGGTTAGCGCCTTATGAACAAATCAAACGCTTCACCTTGTTGGCACATCACTTCTCTATGGAGAATGGTGAATTGACAAACACGTTGAAACTGAGACGTGGTGTTGTTAATAAAAACTATCAAGCTGTGATAGATAAGATGTATGAGGAGTAGTGCAAACACTTGATAGTAGTGAATGAGAAGTTGATAGTTGAGAGGAGAAAAGATAAACGATGATAACAGCAGAACAGCTTAAAGACATAACAGAACGTACCGAATCACTGCATAGATACTTATGTATTGATGAGAAGCGAATCGAATTCGAAGAGGAACAACTACGCACACAAGCACCCGACTTTTGGGATGATCCGAAGCGTGCGCAGGAGCAGATGAAGAAGGTAAAGGACATAGAGAAGTGGATAAAAGGCTATGATGAGGCTCGCAGTCTGACTGATGAAGTACAGTTAGCAGTCGACTTCTATAAGGATGAATTAGTAACAGAAGAGGAGGTTGATACCGCTTATAACAAAGCGTTAAAAGCGATAGAGGATCTTGAATTAAAGAATATGCTCCGTCAAGAGGAAGACCCGATGGAGTGCGTAATGAAGATTAACTCTGGTGCTGGAGGTACCGAGAGCCAGGATTGGGCATCAATGCTCATGCGTATGTATATGCGTTGGGGAGAGGCTCACGGATACAAAGTTACCATCTCAGATATACAAGAAGGAGATGAAGCTGGTATAAAGAGTGTGACAATGAAGTTCGAAGGTGGAGAGTATGCCTATGGGTATTTAAAGAGCGAGAATGGCGTCCATCGCCTTGTTCGTGTTAGTCCATTTAATGCACAGGGAAAGCGTATGACGAGCTTTGCCAGTGTGTTTGTTACGCCACTGGTAGACGATACTATAGAGGTATATGTCGACCCTGCTCGTGTTAGTTGGGACACTTTTCGATCGAGTGGAGCCGGTGGTCAGAATGTCAATAAGGTTGAGTCTGGTGTGCGTCTACGCTATCAGTACGAAGATCCTGATACTGGAGAACAAGAAGAGATACTCATCGAGAACACAGAGACAAGAGACCAACCTAAGAACCGCGCAAAGGCTATGCAGCTCTTAAAGTCGCAACTCTATGACCGCGCAATGAAGAAGCGTATGGAGGAGCAAGCCAAGATTGAGGCTGGAAAGAAGAAGATAGAGTGGGGCAGTCAGATACGTAGTTACGTCTTTGATGATCGACGAGTTAAGGATCATCGAACCAACTATCAGACCTCTGATGTGGATGGTGTTATGGATGGAAAGATCGATGATTTCATTAAAGCCTACTTGATGGAGTTCCCCGTTGAAGGACAATGATATGTGAAAAAGTTATCCTATATAATATTAACCTTTGACCACTTGCAGTTCGATAAACCGAATAGGTTGTGTCGACAAAAGTAGGTCTTTTAAAATTGAATACCTATGAGTGAAAGAAGTAAAGTAAATCGTAAGGTTCGTGAAGAGAAGCAAGAAAAGCAAGCAAAGCGTGTTGTCTTTTGGATTGGTGCAGTCTTGATACTTCTTACGTTAGCGTATGTTTTTGTTGTAACAATTAATAGTTGATGAGCGGACTAGAGATAGAAAGAAAGTTCTTAGTGCATAAGCAGATGGATTGGAAGTCTCTTGCAAGCAGTTGTAGTCATATACAACAAGGCTACTTTGCGGCTGTCAATACTGTTCGTGTGCGTATTCGAGACAATAAAGGATACCTTACTATAAAGGGACCATCGCGTGATGGAGGCTTATCTCGTTATGAATTTGAGAAAGAAATAAGCTATCAAGAGGCTCAACAACTCATGTCTCTATGCGAACCAGGTATTATTGATAAGCATAGATACCTTATTGAATATGCTGGACACACGTTTGAAGTGGACGAGTTCCACGGAGATAACGAAGGACTTGTTATGGCGGAGGTGGAATTGAAGCGTGAGGATGAAGCCTTTGAAAAACCTGACTTCATCGGAAAAGAGGTTACGGGCGATCGTAGATTCTATAATTCTCACATGCGGAGAGCCCCTTTTATCCTTTGGCGTAATACTTTGCCAGAAGAATACCGATAAGCAATGCGAGGGTAGAACCAATCCCATCAGCGACAAAATCAAGCCATTCTCCACTGCGTCTACCGCCTGTGCAGGTGGCTTGCAACACTTCTATAATGCCTCCCATGGCTATTGGAATGAGCCAAACCCAGTAAATAAGACTGCTGAGTTTGGTTTTCTTCTTTGTTCGAAGGCGTTCCGTCAATATGAGCAGACCTAATACTAGATATAAGACAGAGTGTGTCCACTTGTCAATTAGCCTTACATGACTTAGCGGGTTGTCGGGTATTGGAATGAAGCATAGTAGCCATATAATAACAATAAACGCACAACTAAAGTAGTAATGAGTTATTAAATTCTTCATAAAAAAGCATATTTTACTTCTAGATTGATACAAAGATAGATAATTATTAGTAATTTTGTGCAATCTAAAAGGGAATATTTTATGGCACAACAAAATAGAGTTAAGTTTGGAAGTAAGTTAGGAATGATCCTTGCGACAGCAGGAGGTGCTGTCGGATTAGGTAATGTCTGGCGTTTTCCCTATATGACAGGGCAGAATGGTGGAGCCGCTTTTATCCTTATATATTTGGCTTGCATTCTTCTATTAGGGCTTCCTTGTATGATTAGTGAGTTCATCATTGGACGTCATGCGGCATCTAATACGGCTCGTGCCTATAGTAAGTTGGCAAATGGAACAGCATGGAAATGGGTTGGATTCTTAGGTGTTCTTACTGGCTTTCTAATAACAGGTTATTATGCAGTAGTGGCTGGTTGGTGCTTACAATACAGTGCGGCATCAGCAATGAATAGCCTTCATGGAACGCCTGAGTTCTTTAAGTCTTACTTTGCAGACTTCTCCACAAGTGGATGGAAGCCTATCTTGTGGGTTATAGTCATCCTTTTTATAACGCATTATGTGATTATTCATGGTGTAAGAAATGGTATTGAGCGGGCTTCAAAGATTATGATGCCAGTGCTATTCATTCTTTTGTTGGTGATAGTAGTGGCTGCTTGCTTGCTACCAGGAGCTTGGAAAGGTGTTGAATTCCTGTTGCGTCCAGACTTTACAAAGGTTACGAAGGATGTATTTCTTGGTGCGCTTGGGCAGTCGTTCTACTCTTTAAGTATTGCCATGGGCTGTATTTGTACCTATGCTTCATATTATAGTAGGCAGACAAATCTGTTAAATTCGGCGGTACAGATAGCTTCTATAGATACATTAGTGGCTATTTTAGCAGGTTTAATCATCTTTCCTGCGGCCTTCTCTGTGGGTGTCAATCCTGGTAGTGGCTCTTCGCTCGTCTTTATCACCTTACCCAATGTTTTTGAACAGGCGTTTAGTGGATTGCCAATAATAGGCTATTTCGTTTCATTCTCCTTCTATATCCTACTCTCATTGGCTGCTCTTACATCGCTGATATCGCTCCATGAAGTGAGTACCGCATTCTTTCAAGAGGAGTTACACATATCTCGTTCGCGCGCAGCAATGATCGTTACGGGCTGTTGCACATTGATTGGAGTCCTCTGTTCGATGTCTTTAGGACAATGGAAGTTCCTTAATATTGCTGGTCGTGACCTCTTTGATGTGTTCGACTTTGTGACTGGACAAATCTTCTTACCCGTTGGAGGCTTGTTAACTTGCCTGTTCTTGGGTTGGTATGTACCGAAGAAAATTGTAAAAGATGAGTTCACTAATTGGGGCACAATACGTGGAACTTTCTTTGGAGTGTATTACTTCTTAGTGCGTTATGTATGTCCTTTAGCTATATTGATGATTTTCTTACACCAATTTAATGTGGTGTAAGAAGACATAAACAGACAACCTTTACCTTGATTGAAAACCTATAATTAAATACGCTATGAGCCTTAAATCATTCTTTTATTTACAACGGTCTGACCGGAAAGTCATTCTTAGTTTGGTCATATTAATTATGCTCTGCCTTATCACATCCGTCTTTATTGGTGAGCAAGTGACTGAAACACCAGCTGTAGACGGAGATAGTTTGGCGCGGAAAGGATATTCTGCTCGTTCGCAACAAGGCATTCCTTATGAGGTTGTGACAGAATCAGGAAAGAGACTTTTTGCCTTTGATCCAAATACAGCAACAGCCGAGGAATTGCTACAACTGGGATTATCTGAGTTTCAGGTACGTAATATCTTGAAATATAGAAGTAAGGGTGGTGTATATCGAGCACCGATGGACTTTGCCCGTCTCTATGGTCTTACACGCAAGCAGTATCGTGAGTTAGAACCTCATATAAGAATAGGTGACGATTATCAACCTGCTTCAACGCTTGCTTCTGTACAATCTTATATTGCGCAAAAGGAGGCAGATAAGCAAGCAGCACATGAGGCTTACGAAGAGTATAAGGCAACGAATACTTACAAGCCGTATGTACATTCTACTCGAGATACTGTCCTTTACCCTTTGAAAATAAAGTTGGGCGAGCATATAAACTTAGTCTCTGCAGATACCAATCAGTTGAAGAAAGTGCCAGGGATAGGCTCTGGGTGGGCAAGGGCTATCGTTAATTATGGCAAGCGATTAGGTGGTTATGTTGCTACAGGGCAACTACTTGAGATTGAGGGATTCCCCGAAGAGGCGTTACCTTACTTCTCTGTGGTCAATCCTAAGCCTGAAAAGCTAAACTTGAACACACTTTCTTTGGGCAAGCTACGCAGTCATCCGTACATAAACTTCTATCAAGCACGGGCAATCTGTGACTATCGTCGATTAAAAGGAAAGCTCACCAGTCTGTCACAACTCCAACTCTTAAAGGACTTCAATGCCGAAGCTATCAATCATCTTCGCCCTTATGTGGAGTTTTAATAATGGACAGCTCGCCTACAAGGCTTACTTTATAATCCTCTTTCTAATCCTCATCAAATAGTACTATTTACTCCCCTCTCCACTCGGAGAGGGGTCGGGGGTGAGGCTGGTTGGGTTGATTGTCGAGGGCTTTTTTTCTTCTTTTCCTTGCTCATTTCATTTTATCTTCTTACCTTTGCCGCCGTGAAAGAATTAGCAATGACATATCAAGACAATAACATACTGCAAAGAATTATTCGATTCTTTGCATCTTTTTGCACTTTATCTTTGGTCAATCCAAATAATTTGCTAACACACACAATATGCGCACCTAGCGTACAATAACACATTTTTTCTTCTCGCATACGCGCGCGCGAAGCGTGCCGTAACCCCTGTAAACAAAGGACTTCTAGGAGTTTCCTTTGTTCGCTTTTTTATGCCCCTTTTTGAACCCCGTTTAGAGCAAAATAAGAACGAAATAACAACTATTTTAATCAATGAAGTAATGAGAAAAAAGCAAGTAAAGAAGAGTTATTCTGTACCGGCGTGTACGATAATTCAAGTAAACGAAGCCACTTATTTGATGGATGCGTCTATGCCAGGTCAGCATAATCCAGCACAATCAGGTGGAACGTATGGAGATGCAAAGAAGGCTCCTAATTGGATGTCTGAAGGTGAAGGCGAGGGAGAAAATCCAATGTGGGAAGACTAACAGAGAGTTATTAACTAAAAAACAAAGTAACAATGAAGAAAACAATGAAACAATATTCATTCGCATCACGACTAAAGTCTTTGGCACTTGTGTTCGGCATTGCCTTGGCTTTTGCTTCTTGTGCCAATGAGGACATAGCGCAGAACCCTAATGACACAGATAACAATAAGAACTTTACCATCTTCTCAACGGGCGACCCCGAAACTCGCACATCCATGGAAAGCAATGGTGCTTTCTATTGGGAAGCAGGCGACAAGATTTGGGTTAAAGACGATGATGGTGCATGGCAGCAAAGTCGCAATGCTCCAACGGAAAAGACAGCCAGCTTTAAGTTCGAAGTACCTGGCAAGTTTACAAAGACTACCACCTATAAGGTCTATTACCCAGGTCAGAATGGCAATCAGAATCAAGTTGCAATCGCTGCAAATCAGAGCCAGGCAATGCCAAATACCACTGCTCATTTTGGTACATCAGGCGATTGCGGAATGGCAGATGCCGCATGGTCAAATGCAAAGAATGGATTTGCTTTTACGCTCGACCACAAAGCAGCTTATCTGCTCTTCTTACCACGCACTAGCAACACTATCTTGCATAATTGTTACCTAACCAAGGTAGAGGTAAACTCTGCTGATGATATTACCAGTACTTACACCCTCGACCCAACAACAGGCAAACTGACGGGTGCAGGTACGGGTGAACAGATTACAGTTGAATTAGGTGGTAATGGTATTTACCCTAACGGCTTCCCCTTGACCAATAACACAGCCAGTGCATCTACTAATGGTGCTTATATGGTGATTAAGCCAGGAACTCACACTTTAAAAATCCGTTATTGGGTGAAAGATATTGTAACTAACATTGAGGGAACTGTCACCAAGATGCTTTCTTCAAAGAACTTTGAGCAGAACAAGTATTACAATATCACTGCTAATCTTGATGTACGCGATTACGATGGCGACCATTACTATATGTGGGATGCACAGGAACAATACTGGAAAGGTTACGAATGGAATCATGGTGGTAGTCAGCCTACGGTCAGTGTAGGTTTCCCAGGTGCAACAAATTCCAACGATTACCCCAAGAACCATAGTGATACCAACCATCGCTACTACAACGAAAGTTACCCAGGTTATGGCGTAAATAATCCTGCTACTCACAGCTCATTTAACAACGTCCCTAACGCTAACGAGCTGTCTTGGTATGTAATGTATGGTGATCCCCGTTGGGACGGTGATGAACTATGGACAACTATGGGGCATTTATATAAAGGTGGCATGTGGCTTAAGAAGAAATCTGTATTGCAGGCAGAGAATCATTACGACACCGAGAAGTCCGCAGATAACACAACAGACATGCGTACGACGCGGAAAGCTTACAACAATATTAATAGTAGCATCTTCTATTCTGGGTCTCCTTCCGTAGCTGATGCAAGTAATTATTTCTATCTGCCTGCCTTGGGTGGCTACATCATTGATATTATAAGCGGTATTGGCTCCGCCGGTCAGTATTGGTCATCAAGTACTGATCCGTGGAACAGTTACTATGCGTACTATCTGCAATTCGACAGTGGTCGTATCTACGTGAGTGCAAATGCCTTCCGCAATATGGGGTTTAGGGTTGAGCCATCGTTCGAGTAATTCCTTCGATTGCCTTTTATAGGTGTCGCCCTCTAAAAGGCGAGGATTAATACAAAAAAACATGACAAAGAGGGATAAAAATAGCCCCTTTGTAAGCATCTGATAATCAATGACTTATAAATAGAGTGCCAAAGTATGATACTTAGGGGGGCTAAGTATGATACTCAGGTACCCTAAGTATGATACTTAGGTACCCTCAGTCCCATACCGAGGGTGGCTCGAATAAGAAAATAATTTACATATTATATTTGCTAACTTTAAAACATTGAGATTATGGCATTTTTTAAGAAAGTAAAGAAGAAGCTAACAGGGCTATGGTATCCAGAAGCGATAACCGTTGGGAAGCCCGTAACAACCGACCAAGTGGCAGACCGATTGGCGCTGATTTCGACGGTAAGTCGTGGTGACACGTATGCTGTGTTGAAGGATTTAGGCGAAGTGATGGCGTCCTTTATGGCAGAGGGTCGCACGGTGAAGTTGGAAGGTGTGGGTACGTTTTACTATACCATCAACGCCGATAAGGGTATTGCGAAGCCAGAAGAGGTAACGGCAAAGCAAATAAAGAATGTTCGTGTCCGCTTTATCCCCGAGACTTCGCGCACACAGAGCAATAAGGTTGCCACTCGCTCGTTGGTTTCTGATAACATTCATTGGGAAGAGTGGAAAGAGGAGAAAAAGAGCCTCACCCCCGCCCCCGAGTCGAAAGAAAAGGAGAATAAAGAAGAGAATGGACCAGTAGCAGGGTAAGAAAGAAAGCCTCCCCAAGCCCCTCCGAAGGAGGGGATGTCTTTATTGCATACAGTTTGAAACGATGAAAGTATGTAAGTAGGGTTAGGGACATCCCCTCCTTTTAGGGGCTTGGGGAGGCTTTTCTTTAGGGTCGGCTTTTACCACGGGAGCATTTATTAGGTTGATTCAGGGTATCAATCGTTCTGTAATAAGACAACTCGATTATATTAATTGTGAAATTAATGTCTTTCAAAACTAGTGTATTAATTTGGTTCTCTCGCTTCCGTGGTACACAGCCTCACCCCAAGCTAACGGGGTGGGGCTTTTGTGTGAGACAGAAGAATATAGGATTTAGAGACATAATGCCTCTAAGTTTGCAGTAAGAAACTTAAACAGGGTATAATCCCCTTTAGGAAGCAAGGTTGATTCATTACCTTTGTTGTCAAAAGGAAGAACCAGCCTACAGGATAGGGAAACTATAGAAGGACTAGGAATTCAATTCCAGCCTATGTTTTAGTCCATCCTGTATAGTTGCAGAGACCTGATAGAAAGTCTAGGCTTCGAGCCTATTTAGAGTCTTGCGTCCAACAACTATTGGCTAGCCTTCCATAAAGTGCAAAGTTATGAAGAAAGTTTTAATTGGCATTGATTTCTCAAAAGAAAAGTTCGATGTAGCCATCATCGTCAAGTCAACATCTACACAAGAACATGCATTGTTCGATAACAAAGTTAGCGGTTATCGTAAAATGATTAAGTGGATTAATTCAGTAGTAGAGGATGTTCCATGCTCCTCTTGGTTGTTTTGTGGAGAGACTACAGGGGGATATAGTCGTATGATGAGTGACTGGCTCTATGCGCAAGGATATGATGTATGGATAGAAAATGCACTGGTCATCAAACGAACATTTCCTCTAAAACGCCTAAAGAACGATACCGTTGATGCCTTTATGATAGCAGAATATGCTCTGCGTTTTGAGGACAGAGTACAGCTGTATGAACCAATGAGTCAAGCCCTAACAGAGCTACGAGAGATTTTTCTATACCGTCATCACCTCGTACGACATAGGTGTAGCTTTGAGGTACGGCGTATAGAAAAACGCTTTACACAACAGAAATCCGCTAACAAGAATGTGATAAGTCAGAGTGCCAGACATATCATTACCGAGATAAATAAGGAAATAGCCAAGTGTGATGAAAAGATAAAGGAGTATATCGAATCAGATGACCAACTCTCTAGTATTTTTGCCATTGTCACATCTATGCCAGGTATTGGAACTATCAACGCTGTCAGTTTAATGGTATATACTAACAACTTTACTAAGTTCGCATACAACCCAAGAAAGATTGCTTGCTACTATGGTATAGCACCTTTTGGACGTGATTCTGGCACAAGCGTACACACTGATCCACGAGTGGGCTTTATAGCTAATAAGATGCTCAAATCACTCCTCACACAGGCTGCATTAGCCGCTGTACGAACTTGTCCACAGATTGCAAAGTATTATCAAAGGCTTATAGAACGAGGAAAGAAGCCGATGGTTGTACTGAATAATGTCAAGAATAAGATGATTGCCATTATAACTGCAATGGTCAGAACTGGTTGTATGTATCAACCTGACAACATCTGTTTGGCAACACAAAGTGTAATTGTTAAATAAATAGTTAAAATAATAAATATTGGAGGTTTTTGACATAGAAAGCATAAAGACATAGTTTTTCAATGACATAAGTTTTGAAGACAGAGTAACATACGAACAGGGGGATAGTGGTATAGGGTTTAGACAGAAGAACATATTATTTAGTGACATAAGTTTTGAATACAGAGTAGCAAATGAACACAAGGTTATAGTAACAGAGTTGTTAGACAGAATGCCATAAAGACATATTTTTCAATGACATAGGCTTTGAAGACATGGTAAAGCAAAGAGATATATTGGATATAGTTTGAAACGAATGGAAGCATGTAAATAGGGTTAGGGACATCCCCTCCTAAAGCTACCCTCTCCCCCGGGAGAGGGGCTGGGGGTGAGCCTTGGGAAGGCTATACAAAAAGACCATTTCTTTACTCGAAAGGAGTTCAGAAATGGTCTTTCTTGTTGTTTTATTTCTCTATCTCTAGTGAGATTGAAGAGGCTTAGGCGTTAACGCGTCCCAAGTAACTGCCATCGCGAGTATCGATCTGGATGACTTCACCCTCATTGATGAACAATGGTACACGAACGACAGCACCAGTCTCAAGTGTTGCAGGCTTAGTTGCATTTGTTGCAGTGTTACCCTTTACACCTGGCTCACTGTGAGTGATAGTAAGTGTTGTCTTAACAGGCATTTCAGCAAGAAGGATTGTGCCATCTGATGTATCAGTAACAACCTCAACAACGTCACCTTCTTTCATATAGTCAGAACCTGTAATCTGGTGCTTAGGGATAGGAATCTGCTCAAAAGTTTCCTGATTCATGAAGATGTAACCCGTTGCATCCTGATAAAGGTACTGATATGGGCGACGTTCAACGCGTACATCCTCGAGCTTGAAGCCTACCTGGAATGTGCGCTCAAGTACTCGACCATCTGCAACATTCTTCAGTTTGGTAATCATGACGGTGTTACCTTTACCTGGCTTACGATGTTGGAAGTCGATACAAGTCCAAATCTTGCCATCAAGACGGATACAAGTTCCAATCTTAATTTCCTGTGAATTAATCATAATTTACTAATATCTAATTTGTTACTTTTTATTCTCTTTAATCTACTTAAAGCGCTGCAAAGTTACAGAAATTATAGGAAAAACATAAATAAAAGGCGTAAAAAACATGGTTTCTTTGGTTAATTCAAAAAGATTAAGTAATTTTGCAACCCGTAACGACAGGTCTTATCTTGTCGAAAAGAGTTCGCATAATAACAATAAAATAGGATAAGAACAATGAAAAGAACATTTCAGCCTCACAATCGTCGTCGTGTAAACAAGCACGGTTTCCGTGAGAGAATGGCTACAAAGGACGGTCGCCGCGTATTAGCAGCACGTCGTGCCAAGGGTCGTAAGAAGTTAACTGTTTCTGACGAACATCACGGTAAGTAAGAACGAGAACGCTTTTCCCATAGGGATTTAGCGCAGAAGCGGAAAGAAGTAGAGGGTAATCTTTGCTTCTTTCCGTTTTTTTGTCTACCTTTGCCACATCTATTATTAAGGTCAGTTAATTAGATTGATGACATCAAGAGAATTCTTCCATAAGTTTAATAGCACATATATCTGGGGCAATATTCTTGCTATCGTGATACTTGTTCTATTGTTGGCAATAGGAGTTAAGTTCGGTCTTGACTACTATACCTTACACGGTGAATCCATCGTGGTGCCGAACGTTATTCATAAACAATACGATGATGCGGTTGATATCATGGATAAGGTTGGACTAAAGATAGAGGTTACCGACACTGGATATGTTAAGGATCTTCCCCCTGATTGCATACTTGAGCAATCTCCAGTTGGTGGTAAGCGCGTTAAGTCTACACACGTTATCTATGTTACAATTAACGCTGCCAGTGCACCTTCATTGGTTATTCCTGACATCATAGACAATAACTCTTTGCGTGAAGCGCAAGCCCAGTTATTATCTATGGGATTCAAAGTTGGTGAGCCAGAATATATACCAGGAGAGAAGGACTGGATATATGGTATTCTTGTAAATGGCAAACATGTGCAAGCTGGCGATCGTGTTCCAGCAGATGCAGTGATTGTCTTACAGGTAGGAGATGGTACACGAGAAATAACTGATACATCGGGTTTGAACGAGCCAGAATATGAAGATGTTGAAGTGGAGCAGAAGCGTCCGAAGTATGATGAAGTTTATGAGTATGTGGAAGTACCAGTAGATGAGAACGGCAATGAAATAAAGGATGAACGACGGAAGTCAGGCTCAAGTGGGTCTAATTCATCCTCTCATTCAGGTTTACCTGCTGACCCTTCATCAACGAAACCGACTGAATAAAGCATGATGAGAACGGATGAGGAAATGCTATATGATGATGAGCTATCTGATGACTTACTGACTTCCACAGAGTCAGAAGAGGGTGATGGCGAGTTGTACGAACACTTCCGTGTAGAGGTTGATAAAGGTCAGGTGCCAGTGAGAATAGATAAGTTTCTATTCGAACGTATGCAACACTCCAGTCGTAATCGTATTCAGAAAGCTGCCGACGCAGGCTTCATTCATGTGAATGGAGCACCAGTTAAGAGCAATTACAAGGTACGCCCAGAGGATACAATCACACTGATGCTTGACAGACCGAAGCATGATAACACCATTGAAGCAGAGGATATTCCATTGGATATCGTTTATGAGGACAATGCTTTAATGGTGGTTAATAAGCCTGCAGGATTAGTCGTTCACCCAGGTGCAGGGAACTTTCATGGAACATTGATTAACGCTATTGCCTGGCACTTGAAGGACTTACCTTCATTCGATCCAAACGACCCAGAGGTTGGTTTAGTGCACCGAATTGATAAAGACACAAGCGGTTTATTGGTGATTGCCAAGACCCCTGATGCGAAGACAATATTAGGTAAACAGTTCTTCAATAAGACCACCCATCGCAGTTACAATGCCCTCGTTTGGGGTAATCTAACAGCTGATGAAGGGCGTATAGAAGGTAATATTGCGCGTGATCCTAAGGACAGACTTCGCATGACAGTATTCCCTCCTGATTCAGAGATAGGCAAGCCTGCCGTCACTCATTACCGTGTTCTTGAGCGTTTCGGCTATACAACTCTCATCGAATGTGTACTTGAAACGGGACGTACACATCAGATTCGTGCACACATGAAACATATCGGTCACCCCCTGTTTGGAGATGAACGTTATGGTGGAACAGAGATTCTTCGCGGTCAAAGGTCAAGCTCTTATAAAGCCTTCATACGCAACTGCTTGACCCTTTGTAATCGTCAAGCACTCCATGCCCGAACCCTTGGTTTCGTCCATCCGGTTACTGGTCAACAAATGGATTTCACGAGTGACTTGCCTCAAGACTTAGCCTCACTGATAACAAAGTGGCGTGAGTTTATCAATGGTCATACAGGCATTGACAATCAGTAATAGTACATGATAAAATAAGTAAAACAGGTTTCTATCTCTCAAGAACATAATGAGAACGACAGGAACAGTTAGATAGAACTAAATAAACAGGTATAATGAAAGATTTGAAGCGAACGATTGCCATCGTATGTGGTGGTGACTCATCAGAACATGATGTATCAATGCATTCAGCACAAGGGTTGTATTCTTTCTTTGACAAGGAACGTTATAATATATATATCGTAGATGTTAAAGGCATTGATTGGCACGTTGAGTTAGAGGATGGGACATCTGCTCCTATTGATAAGAACGACTTTTCTTTTATCGAAAATGGTAAACACATAGAGTTCGACTATGCGTATATTACCATTCATGGAGCCCCTGGCGAGAATGGAATCATGCAAGGTTACTTCGATTTGATACACCTTCCTTATTCAACATCAGGCGTTTTAGTCGAGGCATTAACCTTTGACAAGTACGTTCTGAACAATTATCTCCGTGGTTTCGGGGTAAATGTTGCAGACAGCATATTGCTTCGTCGTGGTGAAGAATACAATGAGGAGGAAATCGAAAAACGTCTTGGTATGCCTTGTTTCGTTAAGCCCGCCGCTGATGGAAGTAGCTTTGGTGTATCAAAGGTAAAGAACATTGACCAGTTAGCACCAGCCCTTCGCGTTGCATTTATGGAGAGTGATGAGGTCATGATAGAGGGTTTCTTGGATGGAACAGAGATCTCGCAAGGTGTTTATAAGACTAAAGATAAGTCCATTGTGTTCCCTGCTACGGAGGTAGTAACCAACAATGAGTTCTTTGATTACAATGCGAAGTACAACGGACAGGTGCAGGAAATAACCCCAGCACGTATCAATCCCGACACTGCAAAGCGTGTAGCAGCAGAAACCAGTCGCATTTATGACATCCTTCATGCCAATGGTATCATCCGCATTGACTATATCATCTCGAAGGATAAAGAGGGCAATGATGTTATCAATATGCTTGAGATTAACACCACACCAGGCATGACTGCCACCAGTTTCATCCCTCAACAGGTGCGTGCAGCAGGCTTAGATATCAAGGAAGTATTGAGTGAAATTGTTGAAAATCAGTTCAAGTAATTCACAAGAACGCATTTTCTATCTATAAAGAACAAGGCTGTATCAAATGTTTCCAATCGTTTGTTGGATATTTGATGCAGCCTTTTTCGTTTCTAAAAGTCTATTTTCCTCAGTCCAAAATCTCTATTTCTTCATCTCTTCAGGTAGTGATTCTCGGATGCGATTTACCAGCATCTCCAACAATGTATGCCGTATGAAGTTAGGCGAAGTCATCATAACTATCTCACGCGAAGGCACAGGATGGGCAAAAGAACGCACCAGTTTTCGTTGCTCTTCATTGAGTTGTGGCAATGCTAATTGCGGTATAAACGTCACCCCTTTACCATTTTCAACAATGCGCATAAAGGTTTCTATGCTCCCGAGATTGTAACTCTTCTTACTCAATGAAGCCGATTTAAGATGGCAGAACTTAACGAGTTGATCTCGAAAACAGTGCCCTTCGTCCAATAACCATAGGTATTCTCCTGACAAATCAGCTGGTCGTATGAACTTACAAGCGTACAATGGATCCTCTTTCGCTACATAAGCCAGGAACTGTTCATGGTAGAGTGTGGTGCAATTCATCTCTTCCAAACCACTCACCTGCGCCAATATCCCTGCATCAATATTCCCTTTTCTGATCGCACGACACATTTCATCCGTCTTCATCTCCGTTATTCTCACATCCATTTCAGGGTGTTCTTTCATCAACTGAGGGAAGAATCGTGGGATAAGATAAGGTGCTATCGTTGGCAAAACAGCCACTTCAAAGGTTCCCGTAAGCGTTTTCTGCTCCTCTTCTATCGTCTGTTTTAGTTTCTTTGCACGTGAGAGAACCTTCCACGCATGCTCTATCACCACCCTACCAGCCTTTGTTGGCTGTATGGGTTGCTGCTTTCTATCGAAGATCTTAACGCCCAACTCATTCTCTAACTTTTGTATCATCGAACTCAGAGTGGGCTGTGTTACATTGCACTCATCGGCAGCTTTGGCAAAATGTTTGAGCCGATATAGTGCCATAACATATTCTAATTGTTGTAGTGTCATCGTCTTATTGAGCTATAAAGAATGCAACAAATATAGGAATAAAAAGCCGAACTCGGATTGACTTAGCCTGTAATAAATCTAAAAACAAACGATAATCATGATTTCTAGGTATCAATATTCTCAATTATTATTGACGACTACTTACACGCTGTAAGTAGTTCATTTTCAGTGCTCATAATGCCCTTTATAGATTTTCTCTATCATCTAATAGAAATAATCAGTTGGTCACGACAAATAGAAAATCTATCTTTGCATCACGAAACAAAACATTTTCTCATAATTAAAGTATATTCATATATGGAACCAATCATCAATTCATTAGCACCAGAATTTAGTGTTCAAGCCTTCCAAGACGGACAGTTTAAGAGCGTATCAAGCAAGGATATCGAAGGCAAGTGGGCTTTGTTCTTCTTCTATCCAGCTGACTTTACATTCGTATGTCCTACTGAGTTAGAGGATCTTGCTGATAAGTACGAGCAATTAAAGGCTATGGGTGTTGAGGTATTCTCGGTTAGTTGCGATACACACTTTGTTCACAAGGCATGGCATGACGCATCTGAAAGCATCAAGAAGATTAAGTACACCATGCTTGCCGACCCAACAGGCGTATTGAGCCGTGGCTTTGGTGTTTACAAAGAGGATGAGGGTTTGGCTTATCGTGGCACATTCTTAGTGGATCCAGAAGGCCGTATCAAGGTTGCAGAGATACAAGATAACAGCATAGGACGCAATGCAGAAGAGTTAGTGCGTAAGGTTGAAGCAGCTCAATTTGTCGCTACTCACGATGGAGAAGTTTGTCCAGCAAGATGGACGAGAGGCGCAAAGACATTGAAGCCAAGCATTGATCTCGTGGGTAAGATCTAATTCTCTCATTTGCGCTTATAGGTTGACTAAACATTATGAAATATGACTGTGGAGGGGTAAACATCGTGTTTATCCCTCCATTCCTTTATGTTCTCTAATCCAATTCATGCCTCTCCAGATTATTACAAGGCTTCTGTAATACTTCTCCAAGTGCTTTGTAATACTTCTCCAAAGCACTTGTAATAATCCTGTAGATGGTTAAGACGGATTCTAAAGGAGTGTTTGTTGCAATAGAAAAAGGCTTGATACGAATTCGCATCAAGCCTTTCTTATGGTTAGAACATTACTTTTCTGTAACGACAAATACTTTTGTTTCGTGGGCTTCTAACTTACCTTCCCATGCTTTCTTTACCGATGTGTTCTTGTGTTCCCAAACATCTCTAAAGTCGTATTTGGCACTCTTGCCAAGGAAAGATAAGGGCAAGCTAATGCGTTGAGCTTTGTCAGAAGGATTCATAATAGCTATTGCCTGTCGGTTATTCGTCAGTTGACGATGATAAACACGGCACTCTCCAATGCGCTGAACAAGCCGAGCTGCCTTGCCAAGTGCGTCTTGATTGATGGCAATAATCTCTTTGTTGAGTAGGATTCGACGTGTTGCTGCATTCTCATTGAGTATATCATGACTCATAGCCAAGGGCGAGGCGAACATACACCACATAGACATTTGGGTCTGATACTCCGTATATGTACAGCCAATACCACCTAAATCGCTTGACGGGCCGCCTTTCCCTTCAAGTCCAACAACCAGCATATCCATGTCATTCCAGTGCCCTGGACCCGCAAAAGAGTAGAGAGGTTCGGTAATGTCGATGATGTCTAAAATGCCCATACCACCTTGTTTCACTATGTCCTTCCACATATCTCGCACGTCATAGCTTATTCTCCACAGCGAACCACCAGCCTGTCTTGCCCATAGTTCGGGGTTGAGTTGTCCCCATTCGCACACTCCGAGAGCTATTTTTCGCCCTGATTTCTCCAGCGCATCACCCATTCTTTTGTATCTCTCGTGGGCAACTGCACTATCAGAAGGAGCGTGACAATAGTCGTATTTCAGGTAGTCCATTCCCCACTCAGCGAAGGTCTTTGCGTCTTGTTCCTCAAAGTTATAACTTGCAGTATAGCCAGCACAGGTCAAAGGAGCCGCATCTGAATAGATACCTAACTTTAATCCACGACTATGAACATAGTCAGCTAAGGCCTTCATACCGCTTGGGAACTTCACAGGATCAGGTATAATGTTATTGCGTTTGTCACGTCCTCCCTGCCAAGCATCATCAATAAAGATGTATTGATAGCCTGCATCTGCATAGCCATCAGCCGCCATCTTGTCTGCAATTTGTCGTATTAATTGCTCGTTAATATCCTCTCCATACTTGTTCCAAGTCATGAATCCCATTGGAGGAGTCAGTGCTAACGAGTCACGATTGCCTGCTTGTGAGTTCAAACAACAGCCTAATAACATCGTTAAAAACAAAAAAGTCTTGTTGAGTTTACTTGTTAGGTAATTCATAAAAGATAGTAATTTAGGTTGTTAGTGTAATCAAAAAAATCCGCAGACTCAACCAGAATCAGCGGATTTTAACGTTGTCCCAGGCGGATTCGAACCACCACTGACAGAACCAAAAACTGTAGTGCTACCATTACACCATAGGACAATTGCGGTGCAAAGGTAATACTTTTGTATGTTATAATCAAATATTCTTCCTACTTTTTTGCCGTGTTCTTACATTAAGCAAAGAAGAAGTAGCTGAAAAGAACGGCTGCAACCATACCTGCAATGTCCGCCATTACACCACAAACCACTGAATATCTGTATTTCTTAATACCCACACTTCCGAAGTAAATAGCTAGGATATAGAAGGTTGTGTCCGTGCTTCCTTGTAAGATACTGGCTGTATGTCCGATGAAAGAGTCGACTCCGAATGAGTTAAAACACTCCAACATCATCCCTCGCGCACCTGGTCCACTGAGTGGCTTCATCAATGCTACGGGGAGAGTACTTACCCAATCGCTATTCATTCCGAGCATTTCTACACCTGCTTTAATGGTGTCTTGAAACATATCGAGTGCTCCTGATGCACGGAAAACACCTACAGCTGCGAGGATGGCTATGCAATAAGGAATCAGAGTAACCGCCACTTTGAATCCGCCTTTGGCTCCTTCTATGAATGAGTTATAGACGTTCAACTTCTTCCGCCAGCCTGCATAGATGAAGAGAATGATGGCTCCTAGCATAATGCAACTGGTGAGGATTCGACAAAAATGTTGTGTTTGTTCGGTATCCATACCATGAATTGCAGTGAAGAGTCCTGCTACCAATGCTGCAACAACAGCCGCTGCGGTGAGGATAGCCTTATTGAATAGATTGATTTTCTGGTATATAGACGTGACCAAAAGACCCACGAGTGTGGAACACAAGGTAGCGAGTAACATTGGAATAAACACATCTGTAGGGTCGGCAGCACCTGCTTTTGCTCTGTAAGCCATGATAGATACGGGGATAATCGTTAGACCAGAAGTATTCAAAACGAGGAACATTATCATCGGATTACTTGCTGTGTCTTTCTTCGGATTAAGGCTTTGTAACTCCTGCATAGCCTTTAGTCCCACTGGAGTTGCAGCATTATCAAGTCCCAGCATATTGGCAGAGAAGTTCATAAATATCGATCCCAACGCAGGGTGCCCCTTAGGTATATCAGGGAAGAGTTTGGTGAGTACGGGACTAAGAAAGTTGGCTAAGCGTTGCACCAAGCCACTATCTTCGCCAATCTTCAGCATTCCCATCCATAGAGTAAGTGTGCCTGTCAGTCCTAATGTCATTTCAAATCCAACCTTCGAAGCCTCGAATGTGGAGTCCATCATTGCTGGTAAGGCATCGTAATCACCCATGAATACAAGTTTGATAACGCCCACGAGGACGCCAATTACAAATAGTGCAATCCAGATATAGTTAAGAACCATTGTTGTTATTGTTTAATAAGTACGCCTTGCGGAAGCTGACGTTGTGTGTTTGTTGTTGATGTTTTGATTGTTTGTGGACGGAAGTGTCGCAATCTGGGTTCGCCCAGTTGCTCCATCGCTCGTACCTCATAAGGATAGTCGTCGACATCTTCTGCCTTGATAATCACCTTCATCCCGACAAAAGCATATCGGTTTCGAAGGTCGCGAACATCCTCATCTTTCAGTCTTATACAGCCTTCGCTGGCTAATCCTGGTACACTCTCTCTGTTATTCGTACTGCCATGTATGCCTATACTTCGATTTCCTGTCCCTATGTTCAAACGCAGGAAATAAGGTCCATAAGCCAATATGTTGCCTCGACCATCACGGAAGTCGTGTTTCCAAGAGGCTGCATTACATATCTGTGATATGCTGAAGGAAGGAATAGAAGGTGTGCAATGCGGAGTGCGCATATCGCCTGTTCGAGTCTTATTGCCCCTGTTTACTGCAAAACAAGCATCGTATCTTGCTACAAGAACAGTGTCATCTAACCTCTTCTCATAAACATATAAGTAGTAATCTTTCTTCGATATAACAATGAAACAGTTGTTTTTATTCTCTGCGCCGAGCGATATGGAGACATCAGCTGGTGCCCGTGTCGTTTTCAGTCCATGCACAACCACCTGTTTCTCGCAGATGTTGTCGGGTGAATAAAGGAGTGTCTGCGCTTCGATACTAAGGCAGAAAGCAACAGAGAACAACGTGAAAATCTTTCTTAACAAGCCCATGTTCTTACTTTTTCTCTGGTGCAGTGAGTTTCCCACCACCAATGTGTACACCTTTCTCATTAGGAATCTTACCCCCACCGATACGCAATTCTTCTTTTGAGATAGGCTTCTTGTCTTCCTTAGGCTCTGTCTTATCAGAAGTCTTCACACGTCCAGTCTTTGCTGTGGCAGTTGCTATCTGTTCGTTGGTCAATGTCTTTGTAGCATCGAAGTGACGCTTACGTTCAATCTTCTGACGCTTCATTGCATGAATTTCAAAGGGGTAATCGTCTACGTTTTCAGCCTTGATAACAACCTTCATACCCTCTGTTGCATAGTTTTCGGCTAGGTCTTTTATGTCCTCATCCTTTAGTCTTATGCAGCCTTCACTAGCTCTTCCGGGCACACTCTCACGGTTGTTTGTACTTCCATGGATACCTATTCCACTGTGCCCAGGCGTTTTCAGACGTAGAAAATAGTCCCCGTAACTCTTGATTTTACCACGACCATCACCGAAGTCATGCTCCCAGTTAGAGGCAGGAACAATCTGTTGGACTTGGAAAGGGTTATCTATCGTACAATGCGGAGTGCGCATATCGCCTTCTTTCTCCTTTTGTCCTTTCTTCAAAGAGAAGGCACAATCATAGCGAGCAATGAGTGTTGTGTCCTTACCTTGTGGCTCGTAAACATAGAGATAATAGTCTTTCTTCGACATAACAATGAAGAGTTTCTTCTTGTCTTTGACCTTATCTTTAAAGCTAAGGCTTGTGTCTGGCGTTGTACGAATGGTGCGATTGCCATAATCAAGTACTACTTCTTCCTTGATAGCATTGCCTGAATAAGGTAAACCTTCTATTGCCGTTTTGTCGTCTTTAGCAACAGCAAGCCCATTGGCATTGACGCTCATGGATGCACCTTGCCCTTCGTTATTGTTCTCTTTGTCTTTTTTTCCACCGCAAGAAACGATAGAAACAGCTGTTAGAGCTGCTAAAAGACCTATAAACATTGACTTTCTCATTTTGTATAAAAACCTTTTTTGAGTATGTTATTCATGCCTCCTAAGAATGGAAAGAAGCATGTTTTAATAATCTAATGATAACCTTTATTCCTGATAGATATATACTATTACGGTCGGAAAGAGCATCTTTTGTTCTTGCCGACCGCAGTTGTTTGATGGATAGATATCATGTTCTTTATTATCTAAGGTAGGCGAAGTCGGCTGAAACATAGTATTCACCGTCATCGAAGAGTACCTTATACCAGTTGCCGTATGCCCCTAAGAAAGGTAGAGATGTACCTTTTGATACTGTGTAAGCCTTGCCATTATAATACTGCAAAAAGCCATATTCCTTACCAGGTCCTATGCGCATACGCACGCCAACACCATTGATAACAACACGAGTAGCCTCTGATGGTGAAACAGATGTAGGCTTTTCTTTAACATATTGCACCTTTACTGGTTCCTTACTCTTCTTTTCTATCTGTTTCTTGAGTTGGTCGTATGAAGCCTTCATCGAGTCATTTGAAGCCTTCATCTCTTTGATAGTCTCTTGTTGTACATTAGTTTCCTGTGACACAGGCTCCTTACTCTTCCCTGCAAAAAGCCATATACCAAGACCGATACCAGCCATGACAAGGACAATAAGAATACCAATTAAGACTTTGACCATGTCGTTATTGCCAGATGGCTGTGGGGTGTATTGTGGGCGTTGATACGCATCTTGTACAGGTGGATAAGGCTGTGCAGTATTTTCTGAAGGTATAGCATTCCCACAGCTAGAGCAATGTTTTGCACCAGGAGAAAGAGGTGCTCCGCAATTAGAACAGAATCTTTGTGACATTGTTGTAGGTGTTTAAGGGTTATAAAAATGTGTGACTTAATTATTCAGAGAGCTTATTATTTGTTTCTTTCTTATAGGTGTGAACAGTCTTATATGTGCTTATTTTGATTCAAGAAGATTGTGATAAACATCTTACACAATAGTTGAAAGCTCACGAGTTATTACTTTAGGTAATAAATGGATTTAGTTAATTATGTTTGAGATAAGGTGCTTTGAAAGTACTGATATTCAAAGAACTCTTATCTAAAAGAGTTGTCCCAGGCGGATTCGAACCACCACTGACAGAACCAAAAACTGTAGTGCTACCATTACACCATAGGACAATCACACGTGCAAAGGTAATGTTTTTTTGTATTATCAGCAACTCTTACCGATTCTTTTTATAGGTGTTCTGTACTTGCGTGTGCTTGTTTGTTACACCTATTATATATATAGCAACATTTACTTTGGATAGATTTGGAGGTAAAGAAAAAAAGACTTATATTTGCGAATCACATACTTTTATGCCTGTTATTCAGTTATTTAATTCCTTTGCTTATGAAACCTATCTCTTCCGTAATAGTATTTCTTTTACTGGTGTTGTCAGCTATGTGTACGAGCATAAACAGTTATCGTTGTGCAGAAACAGCTATTGTGCAGGACATGAATCAGGCTTTGGAGAAGACACTTGCAGTGAAGCGTGAAGCATGGATAACGCCTGATACGATACAAAACTACCGTGAGCATTTGCGAATAAAGGACTTGAAGAGTCGGTCATTTGTATCTTATGCACTCGAAAAGAACGATTATTCCTTGTGTAGTCAGCGTTATCAATGGCAGAAAGGACGGCATTCTCTGATGTTCCAAAGCTATGCTGATTGTTCATTTGGTACTATTTGGGGATTATCTGACCAACGTTTAGCTTTGTTCCTCACCTTATCTGCCATGTTATGGATGCTCTTTTCTGTTGTTTCCTGGCATCGGAATGGGGCTGGGAGAATGGTTTTTGGAAGTATGACCTACGTCCCTTTGGAGCATTCCTTCCGTGATGTGCAGGGGAAAGAGATTCCTTTTACACCTATGCAGCACCAGTTGATGGAGTTGTTTATGGCTTCTGATGATATGAAATTATCAAAGATTACCATTTGTGAAAGCCTTTGGCCGAAGAAACCCGATGCCAGTGAGACACTTTACACACTGATTCGTCGCTTGAAGCCTGTTGTTAGTGAGCATTGTGGATTGACCATTACGGCAGAGAAGGGAGGTGGCTATCGACTCAAACACTTATAAGGTGAATAATCCTTAGAAGTGTTAGAGGCAATAGAGAAAAGCTATTGTCAGACAGATGTCAGTCTTATTTTTTGCACTTGAACAGTGTTGGAATTACCTTTGATTCAAAATATTCAAGCTATGAAGAAAGTATTATGTACATTGCTGTTAGGCTTCTTGGTGCTACCAGTTGGAGCCCAAGAAGAGGTGAAGAATGCAAAAGAACCGAAGGAGGTGCAACTGAATGAGGTTACTGTTGAGGCTGCTCGAGTGGTAACAAAGGTGGATGGTCTGTTGATTATTCCGTCTGATACACAGCGTAAAGCATCCACGAATGGATATAGTTTGCTAAGTAAACTATCGTTACCACACGTTCGGGTAGATCCTGTGAGCCACGTTGTTACCGCTTTAATGAATAATGGTGCGGTGCAGTTAAGGCTGAATGGGGTTGTAATAGATAAGGAGGAAATGCTATCCTTAGACCCTAAACTTGTGAAAAACATTGATTTCATCGATAATCCGGGTGTAAGATATGGGGAGAATATAGCTTATGTTATTGATATAAAAACGAAAAGGAACACAGGTGGATATGTCGTTGGAGTAGACTTAACACACACGCTAACAGCGTGGAATACGGATAATACCATCTATACAAAGCTAAATCATAAAAATTCGGAACTGTCCTTTTCTTATAACTTCTCCTATCGGGACTTCCGCAAAGGGCGTACTTCTGAGACGGCAGATTACCTATTAAATAATGGTAGTCATTATCTTGTTACACGTAAGCAAACGGCTGGTAGGGATAGAGCTTTGGGCAATCGACTTCAGATGAAGTATAGTCTTGCTGATTCAGCCTCCTATGTTTTCCAAGCCACGTTATCAACCTTTGGAATGAATACTCCTAGTTGTTTCTCTGATTATCAATTAATGGATGGAACGCTAACACAGGCTTATCAAGATGTGAATAGGTCGAGTAGTTTTACGCCAGTTATCGATCTTTACTTTTTTCATAAGCTAGGGAATCATCAGAGTGTAACGACGAATGTTGTTGGAACTGCTATCTACACGGATAAGTATGTGAGGCAGGGTGAGGGAACACCTTATACTTATAATGTAGATGGAGATACTTGGTCGGTTCAGAGCGAGGCTATTTATGAAAACAAATTGAAGCCTTTCACACTCTCTGCTGGCTTGCAACACATGCAGAAATACACGCGTAATCATTATACAGGGGATGTTGATGCACTGAATAAGATGCACCTTGGTGAACTCTATCTTTTCTCTGAGTTAAAAGGAAAGTGGCAGAAGTTGAGTTATTCTCTGGGCGTTGGAGTGGCAAACAAAACCTATTCTCAAGCAAGTTATAATTATAATTACTGGACGTTCCGCCCGAAGGTTACATTAAAGTATATGCTTCTGAAAGGACTAAATGTGGGTTACGCTTTTCAGACTTATCGTCGAGTTTCGCCTTACGCAATGGTTTCTGATATGCGAATAAGGAATAATAGTCGTGAATGGACAGTGGGTAATCCTGCCTTGAAGCCCTCACGTGTCATTCAACATACGATGAGTTTAGATTATTATGGTGATCGGGTGTCGAACAGTATGTACATGGAGTATCGGCGAAACTTGCATTGTAATATGGCAAGATATGAGCGAACTGCATCGGATGAGTTCCTTTATTCGCAACAGAATATGGGGCGTATTAGCTTGTTCCATGTGCAAGATAACTTGAAGTATGAGCTTATTCCTGAACACTTATCAGTGACATTGACGGGTGGAATTAATCGTTTTTTTAATGTTTGTAGTCTTTATCGTCATTATCTCACCAGCTACACTTATGGTGGAAGTGTGCAGGCTTACCTTGGTAAATGGACTTTGCAAGGATATGCAGATAATGGTTGGAGGTTCTTAGAAGGAGAGAGGTTAGGGCATAATGGAGCGTTTAGTTATTTGGCAATAAGCTATAGTTGGGGGAATTGCAGTCTTTCTCTCGATGTGCAACACGTCTTCCAACAGCATCCACGAATGTATAAGTCACAACTCCTCAACGCATATCTACATAAGAGTGAAATAGAACGTAATAGAGACTTGGGTAATATGATAGGGCTTAACTTTACGTGGCGATTATCGAAGGGTAAGGCTTATAAGCAGATTGAAAAGCGAATAGAACGACAAGAAGATAAGCAGACTGGAATCATGTAAGGTTCTATTATTGGTTCGGAAATATAGTTTCTCTAATCTTTTCCAGCTCGTCTAGTATGCATAGAAAATCTAAGTTCTCATAGAAGAAACTAGTTCCTATAATAGAAAGAGGCAAACCTATCAAGGCTCGCCTCTTATACTATTGTAAATAGTTTACAATTTATTTGTTTACAGCATCTGCTAATTCTGCACCAGCCTTGAACTTTGCTACCTTCTTTGCTGGAATCTGAATCTTCTGCTTTGTTGCTGGGTTGATACCTTCGTGAGCTGGACGCTCGTTGATAGAAAATGTGCCGAAGCCTACGAGCTGAACCTTATCTCCTTCAACAAGTGCACCCTTGATTGCTTCAGTTGTTGCATCTAATGCCTTCTTTGCGTCAGCCTTGCTTAGATTAGCAGAAGCCGCAATCTTTTCGATTAACTCTGTCTTGTTCATAATTCCGATTTATTTGTTGATTAATTTATAAATGATACTTTCGATTATGCTGCAAATATAGTTGATTCCTTTTATATAACAAGTAAAATCAAAGGAAAAGTGTAGAAAATTACAAAAATAAGCCCTTATCCTCTCCCTTTCCTGCTTTATAACGGGATTATTTCGTATTTTTGCAACGTTTTAAAGATAATGGCTTACAATAAGAAACTAACAAATGCGTAATATACTGAATATTCCGATAGTCACAAGAAATCTCCTTATTATAAACGTCTTGGTGTTTTTTGCTTCTTATGTGTTTGGAGTTATAGGTATTGATTTTGATAACCTCTTTGGGTTATTCTATATTGGTTCTTCTAACTTCGGCGTCTGGCAGTTCCTCACCAGCATGTTTATGCATGCCAACATTATGCATATTGCCACGAACATGTTTATGTTGTGGATGTTTGGATCAGTCATTGAGCATGTATGGGGACCGAGGAAGTTCCTTTTTTATTACATTGTCTGTGGAATTGGAGGCGGTTTGCTTCAGGAATTAGCGTGGTATTGTATGCCTTTCGTAATGGATACGATTACTGTGACGAGGAATGGGGTGAGCATTGACATACCATCTGTTATATATATCCAACAGACAATGGCAATTGGAGCTTCTGGTGCTGTCGTTGGTTTGTTACTAGCTTTTGGAATGTTATTCCCTAATGAGCGAATGTTCATTATACCGATTCCTGTTCCAATAAAGGCCAAATGGTTGGTAACAGGAATGATTGCTATTGAGATATTCTCATCGTTCAGCCCAGGCTCTGATATTGCCCATGTAGTGCATGTGGGAGGTGCTTTGACGGGTTTCTTACTAATTATGTATTGGAAGAGACATCCGTATTCAGGATATGGAAATATGAGTATGCACAAAGGGCATCAGTTCTTTGATCGTATGAAAGATAGTTGGGAAAAGCATACGGGGAAGGTTGGAACAGGCGGAAGTAATAGCTCTTGGGGAGACTCCTCACAGCATAACTCGACAACACAGAATAGTGATTGGGATTATAATGCGCAGAAGCATAGAGAGCAAGAAGAGATAGACCGCATTTTAGACAAGATTCGCAAGAGCGGCTATGATAGCCTTTCTAAAGCAGAGAAGCAAAAGCTCTTCGATAGTAGCAAGAAGTAAGTGTTATTGTAATTAGTATGGGCAGATGTCCTGAACGAGACTTATGAGCGTATATTTATGATGCTTAAGAATTTCAAGAAGTTCACATTCAGAGCACTCTTTGTAGGTAATATCCTTGTTATATTGTTGATGTTGCTAATTGGCAATATCGACTGGTTGAATCCTGTTGATTATCCTCTGCTTGCTAATCTAGGATTGGGATACCCTATACTCCTTGCGTTTAACTTCGCTTTCCTTGTCTTTTGGGCATTTGTGAGATTGCGTACAATATGGCTTCCCGTATTGGGCTTTATCCTTTGTTTTGCCTCTATTCGAATCTATTGTCCGTTTAATCTTCCAAAGGATAAGCCCCATGGTGCTATTAAAGTCCTGTCTTACAATGTTTATATGTTTGACTCTTGGGAAGAGACCAATCCTAAGACCAACCCCATTGTCAACTATATCATTGACAGCAAGGCTGATTTGGTTTGCTTGCAAGAAGCTCAAGGCGATGGTGATAAGAATGGAGGAATCTATAAAAGACTAAAGGCACACTATCCATACTTCAAGTTGATGGTGAAGAAGAAGCCCGGTGCTGATTACATGGTATTGCTGAGTCGTTATCCAATTCTTTGGCAAGATACCATCCCGTATGGCTCTAGTTCTAACCAAAGTGTGGCTTATATGGTAGACATAAAAGGTACAAAGACGCTTGTTGTGAATAACCATTTTGAGAGTAATGGCTTATCCAATGATGATAAAGCGGGCTTCAAGTCACTCGTGAAAGGGCGTATGCGGACGAATAAGGCCAAGTCAGAGTCCGTGCACCTATTGCGTAAGTTGGGAAAGGTCTCAATGCGTCGTGCCCCACAAGCAGATATGGTGGCACGTTATGTTAAGCAATATCTCGATAAGAAAGTGCCCGTAATACTCTGTGGCGACTTTAATGATAACCCACTAAGTTACACCCATCGAGTCATAGATAAGGAACTGATAGATTGCTTCGTAGCGAGTGGTAATGGTCCTGGAATCAGCTATCATCGTAGCGGGATGTACTTCCGTATAGACCATATATTCTGTTCTGACGACTTTGAGCCATACGATGCGCACGTCGACAATAGTGTGACTACATCTGACCATTATCCCATTTATTGTTGGCTCAAATACCGCCCCAAACCTTAAAAAGCACACATTTATAAGGTGTAAATTTCCCAAAGTGTGAGAAAATGCTTATCTTTGCACGTCTATTAAGCGTAGCGAAACTATAATTAAATACAATCAAATAAAATGCAAAACAAAGGATTAGTAATTTGCGTATCAGTCTTGTTGACGCTCGCAAGTATCTTCTACCTGTCTTTCTCAGTGGCGACAAGCTACTACGATAGCAAGGCAGCGGAGATTAAAGACCCTATTGCGCGACAGGATTATAAAGATTCTGTTAAGTACTTGGGTATCTACTCTTACCAGAAGTGCCTTGAAACACAGATCGGTCTAGGTCTTGACTTGAAAGGTGGTATGAACGTTGTACTTGAGATTTCAGTACCTGATGTTGTTGACGTGTTGGCTGACCACAAGCAGGATGTTGCTTATCAGAAAGCTATGGCGGAGGCAAAGAAGGAAGAGATGACAAGTCAGAAGGACTTTATCAGTCTTTTCGTTGATGCTTACCACAAGGTAGCTCCAGGTCATAAGCTAGCAGAAGTCTTTGCAACACAGCAGTTGAAAGGCAAGGTTACAACACAGAGTTCTGATGCAGATGTTGAGAAGGCTCTCCGTGAGGAAGTTGCTTCAGCCATCGATAACTCTTACAACGTTGTTACCAATCGTATTGACCAGTATGGCGTAGTTCAGCCTAACATCCAAAAGTTGGAAGGTCAGGAAGGTCGCTTGATGGTTGAGATGCCTGGTATTCGTGAGCCTGAGCGTATGCGTAAACTCCTTCAGGGTTCAGCTAATCTAGAGTTCTGGGAGACTTACAACAGCCAAGAGGTAGCTCCTTACCTAGCCCAGCTCGACCAGCGTTTAGCTAATGGTGATTCAAAGAGCGATGCTACAGCAAAGGATTCTACGAAAGCTGCAAAGCCTAACAAAGACGCTAAACTAACATTGAATGCAGGTAAGAACTCTGCCACATCAACAGAGTCAGCTGCTTTGGCTGCTGCTAAGAAGCAACACCCATTACTCTCAATGTTACAGACTGTGCCAGGCGAGGGCTTGAGCCTCGTAGGTTATGCAAATGTGCGTGACACAGCAGCTATTAATAAGCTCATCCATAGTCAGCTTGCAAAGCAAGTATTGCCTAGCAACTTGAAACTCCTTTGGAGTGCAAAGCCAGCTGAAGGCTTACAGCAGAAGAACGTATATGCACTTCACGCCTTGAAAGTCACAACCTCTGACGGTCGTGCACCATTGGAAGGTGACGTTGTTACAGATGCCAAAGACCAGTTCGACCAGTTTGGTCGCCCTGAGGTTAGCATGACTATGAACTCAGAAGGTGCTCGTGAGTGGGCAGCTCTTACGAAGGCAAATGTTGGTAAGGCTATTGCTATCGTATTGGATGGCGTAGTATATTCTGCTCCTCGTGTAAATGGTGAGATCACAGGTGGTCAGTCATCTATCTCTGGTAACTTCACGATTGAGGATACAAAAGACTTAGCAAACACATTGGAGTCAGGTCGTATGCCTGCACCTGCTAAGATAGTACAGGAGGAAGTAGTTGGTCCTACATTGGGTGCGCAGTCTATCCATCAAGGTCTTGTATCATTTGCAATCGCCTTTGTATTGCTCATGCTCTACATGATTCTGATGTATAACTTCATCCCAGGTATGATGGCTAACTTGGCATTGCTTGCCAACCTCTTCTTCACCTTGGGTGTCCTAGCATCCTTCCAGTCGGCATTGACTATGCCAGGTATTGCTGGTATCGTGTTGACCTTGGGTACAGCCGTGGATGCTAACGTGCTTATCTATGAACGTATCAAGGAAGAGCTGAAGCTCGGCAAGGGTATGAAGCAAGCTCTGAAGGAAGGTTATAGTAACGCATTCTCTGCTATCTTCGACTCTAACCTCACCTCACTCATCACAGGTGTTATCCTCCTTGTTACAGGTACGGGTCCTATCCGTGGTTTCGCAACAACATGGATCATCGGTCTTGTAATCTCTTTCTTCACCGCCGTATTCCTCACACGTATCGTATTCGAGAACCGCGTTGGTAAGGATAAGTGGTTGAATCAGACATTTACAACCGCCTTCTCTAAGAACTTCATGCAGGATAAGAACTACCACTTCCTCTCAATGTATAAGACTACATTCGCAGTCTGGGGCATTGCAGTATTGGTATGTATCGGTAGTTTCGTAGTACGTGGTTTGAGCCGTAGTATCGACTTCACTGGTGGTCGCAACTATGTTGTCACACTGAATAAGCCAACACAGGTTGAGGATGTACGTAAGGTGATGACTAATGCATTCGTCAACACAGTGGGCGAGAACGCAGGTAAACCAGCTACAACCAGTGTTATCGCACTTGGTACAGATGGTAAGACTGTTCGTATCTCAACCAACTATAACATCGATTCTAACGACCCAATGGAAGACGACAAGGCAGAGACTATTCTCTACAATGCGTTGAAGAAGGGTGGCTTCGTTAGTCAGGCAAGTGTAGCGAACTTCAAGAATCCAGACATTCGTGAGGGTGGTTCTATCATCCAGAGCGCAAAGGTGGGTCCTTCTATCGCAAAGAACATTACCTACAATGCGTTCATGAGCGTCTTACTGGCTATCTTCTTCATCTTCCTCTACATCCTCTTACGATTCCGCAATATCGGTTTCTCTGTTGGTTCAATAGTAGGACTTGTCCTCGATACCACTATCGTTATCGGTTGCTTCTCGTTATGTTATGGATGGATAGGCTTCTCTCTCGAGATCGATCAGACCTTTATCGGTGCCATCTTGACCGTTATCGGTTACGATATCAACGATACGGTGGTTGTATATGACCGTATCCGTGAGAACCTGCGCAAACATCAGCACACTCTCGGTAAGGCGGATATTCAGAAGATATTTAACGACTCTATCAACCAGACCCTCTCACGTACTATCAATACGTCAGTCTCTACATTGATTGTGCTCGTATCTATCTTCATCCTCGGTGGTGATAGCATCCGCAGCTTCTCATTCGCAATGATTATTGGTATCATCATCGGTACTTTGAGTTCAATCTTCATCGCATCTCCAGTTGCTTACCTCGTATTAGGTAAGAAGATTGAAAAGCGTTCACACGAACTTGCAGAAGCTCCTGTAGAGGCTTAATCAATAGGTCAAAAACAGATAAGGTTTACACCTTATATATATAAGCAGCCCGTTACCCTTTGGTAGCGGGCTGTTTCGTTTCCCGCAACTGCCCCGCTTCCTCCTGCCCATTGCCCTTTCTCATTGTTCTTTCTCCCCCGTATCCCCGTCTTGCATCATACGATTCCCTTTCGTTTCTCGCCTGTCTTCGATTGCTTTCTCCTATGCTTTGCGTCTTTTTCTCACGTATGTTTTGTTATCTTCACCATGGTGAAGTTTATGTCTCATCATGATGAAACTTGTGTCTCTTCACGATGAAACTTGTGTCTCTTCATGATGAAACGAATAAAGCACACGTATATAAGAGATGAAACATAGGCGTATAACGAATGAATCATACGTGTATAGCGATTGAAACATACGTGCGTAACGAACGGAACACACGTGCGTGGCAACTCGGAGGTAGGGGAATAACAAGCTGAACGCATATAAGGAATCATCCTCGAAAGGGTTATAATCGAAGTGGAAACACGTTAGAAACGATGGGTAGGGCGGTTGTATGGTCATTAAGTAGGGTATGATGAAATAGAAATAGGTATTATTTGTTTACCTTTGCACCTGACTTAATTCGACAAAATATGATGAAGAAGATTCTAACGTTACTCTATTTGTTAGGCTGCGTGCTAGTTGCGAGTGCCCAAGGCGATGACTCGTTTAATAAGAATAGTATCGCATTGGGGGGCGAACTAACCTTACAAGGCACTTGGCAAGTAGATTTTTCCTATCATCGAATGTTTACCCCTTATGTGGGCGTGGGTGCATCGGTGGGAATGTGGAAGCAGGTTTCTTATCATGGAGTCCCCGAAGGCAATGGATGGATAGTCTCGTCAGACTATAGAGAAGCGGAGGACTTCTTCCTTCGTCCTTCGCTGCGTCTTGTGTCTCCAACTGTATTGAAGATAGCTGATGCGAAGCTGAAGTTATTTGCTGAACCAGGCTTTATGATGAATATACCTTTGGGTAATGTCTTTGTTGACTTGTTGGGTAATTACAACCTACCAAAGGATGTGGTGAATGTCCATACGAGTAAGGGTACGTGGTATGCCTTCGATTGCAAGCTGGGACTGAGCGTCGATGTTGGTGATATGAGCATTTGGACTGGCTATAAGTTCTCTACTCTTGATACGTATGCCCTGCGGCGCAATCTGGTCTATGACAACGTCCGATTCAATGACTTCTATCCGAAGAAGAAGTGCATGCATGGCGTCTTCTTGGCTGTTAGCTATAACTTTTAGGGGGTGTGTCGGGTAGCCTATCTAACGGAACTAACCACTTGTTCACTTGTCAGCTCATACACTTGTCAACTCGTGTCAACACGTTATTTATGGGGTTTTTATTTTGCCGTTCATGCGGTTTACACTACCTTTGTAGTCCATTAACCAACATAATTAATGAGTAAGAAACATATACTTCTTATCAATGACATGGCAGGATATGGCAAAGTGGCTACAGCCGCAATGCTGCCTATCTTGTCTTATTTGGGGCATCCCGTGTATAACCTTCCTACGGCATTGGTCTCAAATACGCTCGACTATGGTAAGTTTAAGATCTTAGAGACAACTGATTATATCAAGGATGTATTCCCTGTTTGGAAGGAATTAGGTTTCAGTTTCGATGCGATAGCGACGGGCTTTATCGCATCAGAACGTCAGGCGCAATTAGTTTCAGCCTATTGTCGTGAGCAAGCTGCACGCGGCACAACCATCTTTGTTGACCCGATAATGGGCGATGAAGGGAAGCTCTATAACGGTGTGACGGCTGCTACTATCAACTCAATGCGTGAGATGATAAGCGTTGCCGATCTCACTTTCCCTAATTACACGGAGGCTTGTTACCTCACATCGAGCAAGTTTAATACAGATGGAGTAGACTTCGATGAGGCGAAGCGTTTGCTTGATGGATTGCGTTTGATAGGAACGAAGTCGGCATTAATCACCTCCATTCTTATTGATGGTACGCCTTCCGTAGCGGGGTATAATCATGTAACAGATAAGTATTTCAGTCTCCCTTATACCGAAATCCCCGTCCATTTCCCAGGGACAGGCGATATCTTCTCAGCTATTCTTATTGGTCACTTACTGGATGGCGAACTGCTCATTCCTAGTACACAAAAGGCGATGGATGGCGTTTACGCACTGATAGATCGTAATAAGGATAACGAGGATAAGAACAGGGGAATCCCTTTGGAGCAATACTTAGGATTATTATAAAGGATAACAACTAAACAACGATAATATGGATTGGATCAATGGACTCTTCTCCATTCCTTCAGCGCTTCAAGGCGTAGTAGTTATATCGCTCATTTGTGCTGTTGGTCTCGGCTTGGGTAAGATAAAGTTTGCTGGTATCTCGTTAGGCGTTGCCTTTGTATTCTTCTTTGGTATCGCTGTGGGAAGTCTCGGCTTGAAGGTAGACGACCAAATGCTCAACTATTGTGAGACGTTCGGCTTGGTTATCTTCGTTTATACCTTAGGCTTGCACGTGGGACCTAACTTCTTTGGTTCCTTCAGGCATGAGGGAACCTCGTTTAATATCTGGTCTCTGGCAGTCATCATCCTTGGTACGGCAATGGCAGTAGCCCTTACGTATATCATGAAGGTGCCCATGTCGGATATGATAGGTATTCTTTGCGGTGCAACCACGAATACGCCAGCCCTCGGTGCAGGTCAGCAAGCGTTGCAGCATGTGGGTGTGAGCGGTGCTAGAGCTGCGTTAGCAACGGCTGTTACCTATCCACTCGGTGTTGTTGGTGTTATCTTTGCAATGATATTCATCCGTAAGTTCTTTGTCAAGCCCAGCGATTTGGAGGTGAAGAGTGGTAGCAGTGACGACCATACCTTTATTGGTCAATTCGTTGTAGTCAACCCTGCTATCAATGGTAAGTATATTGCTGACATAGCGCAGGGCACGCATCGCAAGTTTATTATCTCGCGCATTTGGCGTGGCGATGAAGTGATTGTACCGAAGGGCACAACCGAACTCAAGACGAATGACAACCTCCTTGTGGCAACGAAGAAAGAGGAAGTGCCAGCGATGGAGTTGCTCTTTGGTAAGCGTGTGGAGCGTGACTTGAATAAGGAACAAGTGGACTGGAACCACTTAGACTCTAAGGTGGAGAGCCGTGTGATAGTATTGTCAAAGAGCGTTCTTAATGGTAAGCGACTTGGTCAGTTGCACCTTCGTGATGCTTATAACGTCAATGTTAGTCGTGTTCTCCGTAGTGATATCAAACTCTTGGCGACGGAAGATCTTGTCTTGCGCTATGGCGATCGCCTCACATTAGTGGGTCAGCCAGAAGCAATCGACCATGCAGAGAAGTTCTTGGGCAACTCTGTTAAGACGCTCAATGAGCCTAACTTGGCTATTATCTTCCTTGGTATGCTGCTCGGTTTAGCGTTAGGAACAATCCCATTCACGCTCCCTGGTATGGATTCGCCCATCCATTTAGGAATTGCAGGAGGTCCTATTATCATGGGAATCCTCATCGGTGCGTTCGGTCCTCGTTTCCACTTCATCGCTTACGCCACCCGTAGTGCATCGTTGATGTTGCGTAAGTTAGGACTAGCCCTTTATCTTGCATGCCTCGGTTTGGATGCAGGTAAGGACTTCTTAGCAACGGTTGTGCGTCCAGAAGGCTTACTTTGGATAGGCTTAGGATTTGTTCTTACGGTACTACCAGTGATCATTGTGGGTGTTGTTGCGCTCCGCATGAAGAAGTTCGACTTTGGTACTATCTGTGGAATCCTATGTGGCTCGATGGCAAACCCTATGGCATTGGGTTATGCCAACGATACCGTTAATGGCGAAACAAGCAACATCAGTTATGCAACCGTTTATCCTTTGGGTATGTTTATTCGTGTGATCATAGCCCAAGTGCTGGTGATGTTCTTTGTCTGACGGCGTTATGAAGATCTCCCTGTCACATCTATCAGTAGGCTATACGGCTTCGCAAGCACTTGTTTCCGACGTGAATGTAGAGTTGCAAAGCGGTCAATTACATTGCTTAATAGGGCGGAACGGTGTCGGTAAGTCTACGCTCCTAAAGACATTGACAGGCTTTCTTCCAAAGCTATCGGGCAACCTTCTATTAGATGGGCAAGGCATAGAGACCTTTACACAGCAAGCATTGGCACGAAAGATAAGCATTGTTCTGACACAGAAGCCTGATGTGCAGAATCTGACAGTGGCAGAAGTTATTGGGTTGGGGCGTTCCCCTTACACAGGTTTCTTTGGTAAGTTGCGTGCTAAAGATTGTGCAGTTGTTGATGATGCTATCCGCTCTGTGGGGATAGAACCACTTCGACATAGGATGATTCAGACGCTTTCTGATGGCGAGCGACAAAAGGTGATGATTGCAAAGGCACTTGCACAAGAAACGCCCATCATACTCCTTGATGAGCCAACTGCCTTTCTTGATTTCCCTTCTAAGGCGGAGACCTTTCAGTTGTTACGCTCTATGGCGCATGAGAAAGATAAACTCATCGTGCTTTCTACACATGATTTGGAATTGGCTGTGCGCTTTGCTGATTGCTTGTTGGAGGTAGAAGGAGGCTCATTGCATACTGTTACAGCTACTGAGGTGAGGCAAGAGATGCAGGAGATAATCGGGAAATAGAATAGTGTTTATCGTCAGTTAAACATGAAAGAATCAATACGACAAAATAAGGAATGATTATGAAGAAGAATGTATGGATAGCAATTGCCCTTGTTGTGGCAGTCTTTAGTTTTAGTAGTTGTGGTACGCAGCAAAGTGCAACACAGCCCACTTCGAAGCCTGTAACTACTGATACGGTTGTAAGTGTTGAACCCATAAAGGACGTAATCAGTATTGCTGAGGCACTGGATATGTTCCAGAATCCAGATAAGACGGCTGCTATTACCAAGAAGTATGGCTATAAGCTGAAAACGAACTATGAGGTTTATCGACTTGATAAGTTCACTAAGATGTATTATAAGAATTGTGCTTTAGCGAAGCTCCTCACTGCTGATAAGTATGAGGATTATCCAAAGCCAATGCGCAAAGGTGTGTCTAGTTACGTTGCTTTCAAGGATGGCGCAATGATTATCGCAGTATTCAATCAGCCTGCATACGATAACCTTGTAGCTCAAGTCAAGGCTGCTGGCTTCACGTTGGATATGCCCGGCAATGAGGATATATATAAGAAAGGTAATCGCACCATCGCCTGTTATAAGGATGGAAAGAGTGTGAGGATTGAGTAAGCCTCAGGCTTAGCCACCCCTCTTCAGTGAGAGAAGTGCTGGATAAAGAATGCCCTCTTTTGTTTCATAACCTTATGTTATAGGAAACAAAAGAGGGCATTTGCTATTTTTACCCTTTATGAAGAAGGGTAGGGAGGAGGCTTTCTCCTATCCTACCTGGCTACCTGGTTTCACCTCGCTCATGGTTGTTGTAACCGTGAGTGAGCCGTCGAAGTTGACAGCGGAGAGGATCATTCCTTGGCTCTCGATGCCCATCATCTTACGAGGAGCAAAGTTGGCAACGAAGAGAACGTCCTTACCTGTGAGTTGCTCTGGCTCATAATAGGCTGCAATACCACTAAGGATGGTGCGCTCAACACCTGAACCATCGTCGATAGTGAACTTTAGGAGCTTCTTACTCTTCTTCACTTTCTCGCACTTGATGATATGTCCTACACGGATATCGAGCTTCTCGAAGTCTTCGAAAGGAATCTCCTTCTTAATTGGTTCAGCCTTGTAGGATGCAGCTTCATTGGCTTTCTTGGTCTCTTCTAGTTTGTGGAGCTGTGCCTCGATAGCCTCGTCATCAATCTTCTCAAAGAGGAGTTCTGGTTCTGCCAGCTGTTTACCTGCAGGGAGGAGATCGGTTGAGCCGAGTTCACTCCAGTCGTACTCTGTCATATTAATGAGTTCACGTAGCTTCTTACTAGAGAATGGCAAGAATGGTTCGAAGGCGATACTGAGGTTTGCAACGAGCTGAAGTGAGATATAGAGAATTGTCTCTACACGCTTAGGATCAGTCTTCCAAACCTTCCATGGTTCACATTCTGTGATGTATTTATTACCGATACGCGCAAGGTTCATCGCTTCCTTCTGTGCCTCACGGAACTTGAATACTTCGAGATAAGCCTCTACTTTTGCCTTGACATCCTTAAACTCTTGTATCGTTAGGCGATCCACTTCCTGTAATTCACCGCAAGCTGGTACGATACCATTCCAATACTTCTTCGTTAACTGCAATGCTCGGTTCACGAAGTTACCATATACAGCAACGAGTTCAGAGTTGTTACGCTCTTGAAAGTCTTTCCATGTGAAGTTGTTATCCTTAGTTTCTGGAGCATTGGCAGTCAACACGTAACGCAGAACATCCTGCTTCCCCTCAAAATCGCGAAGGTATTCATGAAGCCAAACAGCCCAATTCTTGCTTGTAGAAATCTTATTGTCCTCAAGGTTCAAGAACTCATTTGCAGGGACATTGTCGGGTAGTATGTAATCGCCGTGGGCTTTCAACATTGTTGGGAAGATGAGGCAATGGAAGACAATGTTGTCCTTTCCGATGAAGTGAACCAATCTTGTCTCTGGATCTTGCCACCACTTCTGCCAGTTGCCAAAGTGTTCTGGATCGCTATCGCATAACTCTTTCGTATTTGAGATGTATCCGATAGGTGCATCAAACCAAACATATAGAACCTTGCCTTCAGCTCCTTTTACAGGAACAGGGATTCCCCAGTCGAGGTCACGGGTCATTGCACGAGGTTGCAAGTCCATATCCAGCCAGCTCTTACATTGTCCGTAAACGTTTGGACGCCACTCTTTATGATCCTCGAGAATCCATTGCTTCAACCATTCTTGGTAATTGTTCAAGGGTAAGTACCAGTTCTTGGTCTTCTTGATAACGGGTTGTGAGCCAGAGATAGTAGAGTGAGGATTCTTCAATTCCATAGGACTAAGGTCGCTGCCACACTTCTCGCATTGGTCGCCATACGCATTGGGGTTACCACAATGAGGGCATTCTCCCATGATATAGCGGTCTGCCAAGAACTGATGAGCCTCTTCGTCGTAATATTGCTCACTCTCTTGTTCAACGAGTTTACCATCATCATATAACTTACGGAAGAAGTCTGAAGCGAACTTGTTGTGCGTTTTACTTGTTGTGCGACTATATATATCGAATGATATTCCGAACTCTTCAAAGGAGTCTTTGATAAGTTTATGATAGCGATCACATACATCTTGAGGAGTGATACCTTCCTTCTTTGCACGAATAGTAATAGGTACTCCATGCTCGTCACTACCACCGATAAAGATCACATCACGCTTCTTTAGACGAAGATAACGCACGTAGATGTCGGCTGGAACATATACACCTGCAAGGTGTCCTATATGTACACCACCATTGGCATAAGGCAATGCAGCTGTAACAGTAGTGCGCTTGAATTTCTTTTCTTCCATATATGTTTGATTGTTATTTATAGGTTGCAAAGTTACTGTAAATAAGGTAAACGGCAAAAGAAATATAGATAAAAGCCAATGGTTGATGGTGTCGTTATCCTGATTTTATTTACCTTTGCACTCGTTTTAAGGTTTAGTTATAATGACTCAGGATAACAATTGTAATAATTCAACACGTCATAAACTTAGTTTGATAGGCGTGATTGTGACATTAGGTATTGTCTTTGGAGATATAGGAACATCTCCTTTGTATGTAATGAAGGCAATAGTAAGAGCTGGGAATCCAGTTAATGCGGAGTATATCATAGGTGCTGTCTCCTGTATTATATGGACGTTAACACTCCAAACAACGGTTAAGTATGTCTTAATTGCACTTCGTGCTGATAATAAAGGGGAGGGTGGAATCCTGGCTCTGTATGCTTTGATACGTCGACATAGTCGTAAGTGGTTCTATCTCTTGGCGATTGTCGGAGCCAGTACACTGATAGCTGATGGTGTCATAACACCTTCTATCACCGTTCTCTCGGCTATTGAAGGTTTGAAAGTCTATGAGCCAGAGACCCCAGTAGTACCTATTGCCCTTTGTATTGTCACCATCTTGTTCTTTATTCAGCAGTTCGGTACAAATGCTATAGGTAAGCTTTTTGGTCCATTGATGTTATTATGGTTCACAATGTTAGGTGTGTTCGGAGCTGCAAATATAGGTGCTTACATCCCCATTTTACAGGCTTTTAACCCTTTACATGCCGTTCATTTGTTAGCAAGTAACCCTGAATGGTTCTTAATCTTAGGTGCGGTTTTCCTTTGTACGACTGGTGCTGAGGCTTTATACTCCGACTTAGGACATTGTGGAATCAATAATATCCGAACCAGTTGGGCGTTTGTTAAAGTCATGCTCATCCTCAACTATCTAGGTCAAGGAGCCTGGATAATTGCGCATACTGATAGTTTGAATCCTGGGATGAACCCTTTTTATGCCATCATGCCCCACGGCATGCTCTTCTTTGGCATTATCATGGCAACGATAGCAGCCATCATTGCGAGTCAAGCATTGATTAGTGGCTCGTTTACTATCTTCAGTGAAGCGATGAACTTAAAGTTTTGGCCACGTCAGAAGATTAAGTATCCTACCGACGTGAAAGGGCAGCTTTATATTCCGTTTGTTAATATGTCACTCTACATTCTATGTGTGATTGTCATTCTCTTCTTCGAGAGTTCAGAGCGAATGGAGGCTGCTTATGGTTTGTCTATTACGATAACCATGCTGATGACAACACTTCTTTTGAGTGCATATCTCACTATTCGTCGTGTAAATCGTTGGTTAATCTCTTTGTTCCTCATTGTCTTTGTAGGGTTAGAGAGTATCTTCTTTATTGCCAATATGGCAAAATTTATGAATGGTGGATGGGTTACCATGCTTCTTGCCAGTGTGATGATAATCATCATGTATGTATGGTACAATGCCACAACCATTCGTAACGCACAGATTCAGATACGTGATATTCGCAAATCATTTAGTATCATCTCAGATATAAAGAACGATGATACTATTCCCAAGTATGCCACGAATATAGTCTATCTAAGCAAACTTGGTGGTAAATATGACATCGAACAGAAGATTCTCTATTCGATAATTAATAAGCACCCAATGCGTGCTGACCATTATTTCTTGCTGCATATAGACTATCAGGACAGCCCTTCAACACTGGAATATGATGTTACAACGTTGATTCCTGATACCCTTTACCGCATCAACTTACGTTTAGGATTCCGTGTTCATCCACTTGTTAATCGTTATTTTAGGCAGATCATCGAGGATATGGTGGCTAAAGATGGCTTTTCACTAGCGTCATCTTATCCGTCATTAGCTAAGCATGACGTTATGGGAAACTTTGTCTTTGTACTGATTAATAGGCTCTATGCTACTTTCACCTCCTTCTCTTTTAAGGAGCGCCTTATCATGGATGCCTATGAATGGATTGACCGATTGAAACTAAGTATGACCCGTTCTTTAGGATTGAACACAAGTAATGTTTTGATAGAGTATGTTCCACTTGTGGTGAGGTCACATGCAAAACAAGCGAAGGCTGGTATTCCTAGAGTTGAAAGGATAGAGGAAGACGCCGAATAAACCCGCTTCGATACTTATAAAGGAGTATCGAAGCTCATTTGTTCCCGACTGATTGGATGCGTGAACTCAAGGTGTCCTGCGTGTAACCAAAGGCGTTCCGCACGTTGTCCGTAGAGCCTATCACCAATGATGGGTGTATCTAATCCATCGGGATGAGCACAATGGATGCGTAATTGATGGGTGCGTCCTGTTAGTGGATGGAGTTCTATCTTTACAGCTGGTAGATTCTCTTTTCCATATAGGGTTTCTCCAATTACATGGTAATCAGTGATTGCTCGTTTTCCGTGTAGATAGTCGACGCATTGTCGTGGGCGGTCATTGATATCGGGGGAAAGGGGTAATTCAATCCTACCCGACGAAGGATAAGCTTTATCGAGGAAAGACATTGGAAGCAAAGCTACGTATGTCTTCTTTACAGAACGCTGTATAAACTGAGCTTGCAAAGTCTTATAAATCTCCAATGAACGTGCCACAACAAGCAAACCACTCGTTGCCATGTCCAATCGATGTACGATGAATACATCACTCTTATCGTTCCATTGTGTCTTTAATAGACTATAAACAGAAGGTTGATCACCTTTCCCAGGAACAGAAAGCAAGCCTGATGGCTTTACGACAACAGCCAAATAATCATCCTCGTAAAGTGTTTCTAACTTTATCCGTTCTGCTTCTTTCTTATGACTTGTCACTATCTTCTCACCAAACAAAGGCGTTTGTAAACCCTTCAACATCCATTCTAATATAGGTTTACACTTCCCGTTGCAGGCTGGATAATAGTTTCTATGCTGTCGAATCTCTGTCTTTGGTGATGCTCCCCACCAAAACATTGCCATTGAGATAGGCTTATATCCGTGCAGAAAGGCATATTGCAAGAGCTTTGGTTCACAACATTCTCCAGCACCAGCAGGCGGAAGTAACGATGGAGCGAGACTCTCGGTGGCTAGTGACAGATGGGCAACTTGTGTACGTGCTGGACTATTCTTTAGATAATACTCACGGAAGATTGTGAGTAAGTTCTTCGTCTCTCCGCAAGCATTGAGCAAATTGAACTGTGAGAAGAGCCATTGTTGTAAGTGGTCAGACTTCATCTTTCGCTCTCTTTTCCACGCTGTTATCCTCTCTTGATAGTGAGCCAGTCCCTCCTTGGCAGCCGTGATTTTTTCCGTATATAATACCTTTGTTCGATGCAATTCAGCCTTTAGAAACTGACTTTCTCTTATCATTTCAGCTTGTTCTACATCGGTTATTACAGCGTTCTCATTACGTCTTTTTTCACGCAATCGTTTAGCTTCTTTCATTGTCTTGCGTGCTTGCTCAATAGCTTCTGTCGCCTCTTTCTGAAGTTGAGAGAGCTTCTCTTTTGTCTCCTTATAGGCTGTTGAGGCTTTCAACTGCGCTATTCTCTTGTTGAGAATAGTTATTTCTTCCTCGTGGACTTTGAAGTATTCTCCCGGTTGTAGATAGTCGAATACTGCGGGAACATAGTCTTCTCCACCTTTCTCCATCTGTCCAGAATAGGCTTGTAGGTATCCTATCTGTCCTTGATGTTCAACTATTAACACGCCATACATCTTTCCCTCAATAGGTGTTGGGGGCAATGTAGCCTGTAATTGAGCAACAGCAGCACGACAGAGTGCGTCTGGTTTATAATCAAAGGGATTATTGAAGCTGGTGGGGAGAGGTGTGTCTATTACTAATGGGTGGAACTTCATGCTGCAAAGGTAAGGAAAAGTTGACAAGTAAACGGGGTTACAAGTAGACAAGTTGATGGGAAAGTAGACAAATGAACGGGGTTACGAGGAAATGAGTTATTGGTAATTGGGGGTGTTGATAGGTTTTAATTAGAACTAATAAAATGAAGAATAAACTCGTAAAACACACTAATCTTTTAGAAAAACATTACTTTTGCCCTTATGAAGAAGGTATTTTTTGTATTTCTAATGATAATATGTTGTGGACTGAACAGTATTGCCCAACAGACAACAAAAGCTCCCGCAAGTCGTCCAAAGATAGGACTTGTGCTCGGAGGAGGCGGTGCGAAAGGAGCTGCGGCAGTAGGAGTATTGAAAGAGATAGAGCGTGTGGGCATTCCTATCGACTATATCGCTGGGACAAGTATAGGCTCGATTATTGGCGGACTCTATGCTAAGGGCTATCGAGCGAATGATATCGACACCCTTTTCCGTTCGCAAGATTGGCTTTCATTGATGGCTGATCGCGATACAACTCTTATGGGAAAGGTCTTCAAAGAAGAGGATGGTGTGTACTATCTGTTCGGTTTTCCCGTTCGTCGAAAGGCTGGAACAGGAGCAAATGAGGCTTTCGGACTATTGCATGGTGACCATATCTATAATTTCTTAGATACCCTTGTCGCTCATTCCCCCGTGCAACGTGGATTACAGCAAAAGGTAATTCCCTTTGCTTGTGTGGCTTTCGACATTCGAAAACAGCAAGAGATAGTGATCGATACAGGCTCTTTGGCCCGTAATATGCGGGCTAGTATGGCTATTCCGGGAGTGTTCAAACCGATTCTATTAGATACGATGACGCTTGTTGATGGCGGTATGATCAATAACCTCCCAGTAGATGTTGTGCGCAAGATGGGTGCCGACATCGTTATTGCTATCGATCTCCAACAGAATAAACACGATGATTATCATTCGCCATTAGCCTTTTTGAAGGGAATGGGTGGCGTGCTGGATTGGTTGGCGGAACGCCCTGATATAAAGAAATATAATGTTAATCGCACCCAAGCCGACATCTACATCAATCCCAACCTAGGCTCTTATAGTGTAAAGGACTTCAATGTTAAAGCAATAAAGGATATGATTCGCATTGGAGAAGAGACAGGGAAGCAATATCAACGACAGCTTACTGAGTTGCTTTCCAAGGTTGGCAAAGGTTCTTAACACGCTCGTAAAACTGCCCCAATACGTCTAGCATGTCACCTGGAAGATAGTCTATAGCCTTTTCAATCATCCATTCTGGCACCTGATAGTAGGCTTCTGCAATAGAACCAGCTATACATGCTTTGGTGTCAGTATCGCCTCCGCACATAACAGCTAAGCGTATCGTCTCTTCAAAATTATTGGCATTCATAAAGCAACGTAACGCCATTGGAACAGTCTCCTGACAGGTTGCATCGAAGTGACCTTCAGCCCCAATCTTGATGATGTTACGCATGGATGGCAATTCATAACCAAAGAACTTGTGTACTTTCTTCTCAACATCTGCCTTGGAGAAACGCATTAGGCGCAACCAACAAATAGCCTCGGCAACACATTGTGCACCCTTTATTCCTTCTGGATGATTGTGACTAACTCGTGCGCTCTTAGCCGCTTCTTCAATCACTTCTTCCCACTCATCAAAGAGCCAGCCTATCGAACTGACACGCATTGCCGAACCGTTTCCATAGGAGTTCATAGGCTGTGGGTGTTCGGCATGTAACCACTTGTCAAACCAAGTACCATAGCCTCCCATAGGGTCTGGATAGCGTTTGCACCAATCGAGTAAGCTATCTTGATAATCACGACCATTTAGTATCGCATCAGCAATAGCGATAGTACAAATGGTGTCATCTGTATATGAGCAATCTTCTGTGAATAGGTCGAATCCTTCTTTTGGAGTCGCTCCGAATTCGAAGCGAGAGCCTACTATATCTCCAATAATAGCGCCAATCATAATAGTCTAGGTTAGTCTTTAAGAGTACTCCGACCGGGAATCGAACCCGGATCAAAGGTTTAGGAAACCTCCGTTCTATCCATTGAACTATCAGAGCAAACCATTAATAGAGATGCCTCTTATAGAATGGTTGTCCTATAAGAGGGCATCTTCTTTATAGCTGCAAAGGTAGGAAAAAAAACTAATATACCTTTGTAAATAGTTCTTTTATTTATTTCCTAAGCACAAAAGCGGCTTTTTCTCTTATGCACCATGGAAGAGATACTCCTGTTGGATGTCCTGAGTAAGCAGCGTAAAGAGCTTCTCTTGTAATTGATCGGCTAGTGCTAGAGCATCGTTGAGTACCTTATCAGAGAAGGCTTGCAACATATCCTGTGCATGGAATGGTTGTGTCTTATAGATACGAAGATACTCCTCTTCCATTTCGCGTTGACGCTGGTCTGTCTCTGCTTCAAAGGCTGCGTAAGCTTCTTTGATGACTGGTGCATACTTGTTATAGTTGGTCATTCCCAGTGTCATTACCTTGCGGAACTTCCAATAAGCAGAGTCTGCACTTGACTCATTGGTGCCCTTTGTATAGGCTTCAGGGTATGACGTCACACCCTGATAGAGTGGAAGGAAGACTCCAAGATCAGCCATTCCCATTGCGACATAGTTGATACATCCGATGGCTTGAGGCAGCTCTGGACGTACCTGCAAGAGGTGAGTTTGAGTCGTACGGAAGATAGATACAGGGCGATAAACCTCCTTTGGATTGCTATGGAGATATGGGTCATGCTCCGTGTTATCGTAATGGAAGCGGAAAGCAGAGCGTAGTTCTGTCAGTGAAATCTTATGTGCTGGCTTTGCAAAGACCGGGAAGGTGTTCTTCGTAACATCGTTCTTTATCTCTGGAGAGAAGAACTGTTGCAATCCCCATACACGTGGGTAATTATAAGTGGTATCCAACTCTACATCACGAGCATAAGCCTCATGGAAGTCGAACTCGCCCTTAGCTGGATCGTAGAGACCATGTTTCTCGGCAAACTCTATGAGGTCGGCTGATGCTAAGTAGTTGTCCATGTCGTTTGGATCATACTTGCGGAAACGACTCTGATTACCCGTAACGAAGTATTGATTACGTGGCATGCGACAGGCTAGCCATCGGTGTCCACAAGCTGTCTCAAAGTACCAGATCTCATCCTTATCGATGAAACCTATACCGAAGCCTTCGGCTATTCCGTACTTTTCAACAAGCATTCCTAGACGTTCAACACCCTCTCTTGCAGTATGTATATATGGTAAGGTGATATTGAAAACAGAGTTTTCTGCAACGCCATTCTCCACCAATGGATCGTATTTTAACGCCTCATCGTTACTGAAGATACTCTCAGTTGCACTCATGCCAACACCTGCTGTGTTGAAACCAGCACTTCCCCAATGGTGGTGGAGATGGTGAGGTGAGAGTGCGTGATAGCCTAATGCCTTAGAAGGAAGCTCACAACGGAACGGACTATCAAGTGCCACGAACTCTTGAGCGCCGTTTTCTGTATCCTTAAAGATCTCATAGTTCTTAGCTACCATAGCGTCCCAATCTTCAGAACGAGCTACTATCATAGAACCATCTGCGGTCTGTTCCTGTCCGATAATGATGGTTGTACACTCTGATGGAAGGCTCTGCTTTTGTTGCATATTAGTCTTTTTCATAAGCTTAAAAGTATTTAATTGCGAATTTCTATCTAATCGCAAAAGTAGTAATTAATTGATAGAAGTAACGCAAAAGGTCATACAAAAAACTATAAAAGAGGCTTTGCTTTAATTCAAAATTCAGATTAGGGAGAGTTGATGAGTGGACTGGTTAACAAGTAGACAGGTTATTTGTTCTTTGGAATAGAGCACCACAAAGTAGGGACAGACGCCCTCGTTGGAAACCCCACCCAGCCTCCCCTAATGGGAGGGGTACCTAATGATAGTTGGTTAGGATAGATATTTCTAATCAGAGAAAATGCCCCAAAGTAGGGATAGACATGGACATCTGTCCCTATAGGTTTGTATCTTTTCCATCCAAAGAGGGCGTCTTTTCATGACAAAGAGAGGCTCTCTTCATAGCAAGGAAACGCCCTCTTTAAATGGAGAAGGGCGTTTCTTTGTTTTGTCTTCATCGTTTCCGTCTTCCGAAGCATAGCCTCGTTACACACCAACCCAGCCTCTTCTAATAGTCTCCCCGTTAGGCACATCCCTCCTTTGGAGGGGCTTGGGGAGGCTTTAAATGAAGCTTTGTTGCCTTATTGGAATATTATGTGTATCTTTGTAATGTTCGTTTTGTGACGAGCGGAAACATGTTTTTAATATAATAGACAATCGATGACACAGGAATCTCCGATACAAGCACTACAACGGCAAAAGATGCTACTTCAGATGGAATACTACGCTGAGAAGGAAGCCTTCAGGAAGCAAACTGAGGCGACAGGTATGCATAGGAAGGTGAAAAGAGGAGATGCTTGGTTCCCATTAAGAGTGGGTAAACGCTTTTATAATGGGCTCAACCAATTATGTATTGAGGTGTTTCGAACGCAAGACGGAGATATTGAACATAACTTTGAAAGCGGTCGTCCAGTCTTGTTCTTCAAGTTTCTTGCAAAAGAGGTGAGTGTTAGTATGAACGCAAATAAGCTGGAATATTTCCGTTTTACAGGCTCTGTTTCTTATGTGGATGGCGATAGAATGGTTGTTACTGTGCCCGACTCGGCTCCTTTACTCGAACTTCAATCAGCACAGCAGCAGGTTGGGTGTCAGTTAGGATTTGATGAGACGAGTTATCAAATGATGTTTGATGCCTTAGAAAGAGCGATGAAAGCTAAGGGAAATAGGCTTGCTTACTTGCGTGATTTGTTCTATTCTCGACAAAAAGTGGGTAAGTTCTCTTTTGCTCCTATCCGTCTCCCGTGGTTGAATCCAACGCAGGAAAAGGCCGTTAATGAAGTGTTGTGGGCAAAAGATGTAGCCATTGTGCATGGTCCTCCAGGCACAGGTAAGACTACAACAATGGTCGAAGCAATCAATGAAACACTCATGCGTGAGAGTCAAGTGTTGGTTTGTGCGCAGAGTAATATGGCTGTTGATTGGATATCGGAGAAGTTAGTTGATCGTGGAATCAACGTCCTTCGCATAGGTAATCCTACTCGTGTGAATGATAAAATGCTTGGTTTTACCTATGAAAGGAAGTTTGAGGCGCATCCAGACTACCCTCAATTATGGTCTATCCGTAAGGCTATTCGGGAGTTAAGAAACCATCGTAAGCGGAGTTCAGAGAATTATCATCAGAAGATGGAACGCCTGAAAAGTCGTGCCACAGAGCTTGAAATAAGGATTAATAGCGAACTCTTTGGTGAGGCGAGGGTGATTGCTTCGACCTTAGTAGGGGCAAATAGTAGGGTAATGGAGGGTCAGAAGTTCACTACCTTATTTATAGATGAGGCTGCACAAGCACTTGAGGCGGCATGCTGGATACCCATTCGTAGGGCATCAAGAGTTATCTTTGCAGGTGATCATTGCCAATTACCACCAACGGTGAAGAGCTTAGCTGCTTTGCATGCAGGACTGGGTAAAACATTAATGGAGCGTGTCGTAGAGAACAAACCAGAGGTTGTAACGTTGTTGAAGGTGCAATATAGGATGAATGAAGAGATTATGCGCTTCTCGTCCAACTGGTTCTATGGAGGGCAAGTAGAGAGTGCGCCACAGATAAAATACCGTGGTATCCTTGATTACGACAACCCAATGGTGTGGATAGATACGTCCGATTCGAGTCTAGAGAATCAATCAGAAGGGGGACAAAATGAGGATAAATCTATCTTTAAAGAGCAGTTTGTTGGTGAGTCATTTGGGCGTATTAACAAGGGAGAAGCCGAATTGACATTGCAAACACTACAATCTTATTTTACGAAGATAGGCAAACAACGCATCTTAGATGAGTGTATTGATGTAGGTGTAATATCGCCTTATCGTGCGCAGGTACAGTACTTGAGGGGGCTAATTAAGAAGCGCGAGTTCTTTAAACCATACCGTTCTTTGATTAGCGTAAACACAGTTGACGGCTTTCAAGGGCAAGAGCGAGATGTGATACTCATCTCTTTAGTGCGTTCAAATGACGCTGGTCAGATAGGATTCTTGCGTGATTTGCGTCGCATGAATGTGGCTATTACGCGTGCAAGGATGAAACTTATCATCCTTGGAAACGTACAAACAATGACGCAGCATCCGTTCTATAAGAAGCTATGGGAGAGCATAGAGCAGGCGGAGTAGTGCTGTTCTCCTTTCAAGTTATTTGTATATTCTCTTCGAGAAAAGAGCTTTTATATGTTTTTTTTATTTACTTTTGTGACATAAAAAGAAGTACACTATGTTGCAACGAGATTATTTCATTAGACTAATAGAGGAGTTTAGCGCAGCAATCTCACGCTTTCTAACGAAAAAGGAAGATGACTTGAAGCGTGATAAAGAGCTAAAAGACCTTTATAAACAATATGTTGGTGAATATGAAGACTTGCGTAATCTCTCCGTTGATGAGCTTTTGTTGTATGCGAAAGAACAATGGGCTGAGAACGAGAGGATAGACCGCATTGATATGGTGGCAGAGCTTCTTTATGCTGAAGCAAGCTATAAGAGTAATCCTTTGCACTCTCTTTTACAGGAAAAAGCATACGCTTTATTTTATTATGTAGAGGCTCATGGCACTACATTCTCTATAGATAGACAACAGAAGATGGAGGCTATGAGGCATGAATTGGGGAATCTCCTCTCTGAGAATTGTTAGTGAGAAGAACGACAAAAGGGTGTGTTTTTCATTTAAATCAAATGCTATAAACAGGCTAAACCGATATAAATCATTATGCTAGAAACAAACATTAGAGAACAAATTATCAGCTTGATACATCATCAAGTGGTACCTGCTGTGGGCTGTACAGAGCCTATGGCTGTGGCATTATGCGTCGCTCGTGCCGCCGAATTACTAGGTTCTAAACCCGAGAAAGTGCGTGTGTTGCTTTCTGCGAATATCCTTAAAAATGCCATGGGAGTGGGTATTCCTGGTACAGGGATGATAGGCTTGCCTATTGCTATTGCCTTGGGTGCATTGATAGGGAAGTCCGAATACCAATTAGAAGTTATTAAGGAACTTACTCCAAAGGGCTTGGAAGAAGGTAAGAAGTTTATTGGTGAGAATCGAATAGACATTAAGTTGAAGGAAGGAATCACCGAGAAACTATACATTGAAGCGATTTGTGAGGCAGGAGAACACCAATCGGTTGCCATCATCTCATGTAGTCATACGAACTTTGTTTACGAGAGTGTCGATGGCAAAGTATGTATGGATAAGCGTGGTCCGAGTGGTTCTGTTGCTGCTTGCAAAGGCGTTGATCTGAACTTACGAACAGTCTGGGAGTTTGCAACAACTACTCCCGTTGAGGAGATAGAGTTCATTCTTGAAGCGAAGCGATATAACCTTCGTGCTGCAGCAGAGGCTTTGAAAGGTAATTACGGGCACTGCCTTGGGAAGATAATGGACCGTCCTTTGAGTCGAGGAATATTCGGGAACAGTATCTATTCACATATCATCTCAAAGACAGCATCAGCCTGTGATGCTCGTATGGGAGGCGCATTAATACCCGTGATGAGCAATAGTGGTTCTGGAAACCAGGGTATTTGTGCAACGAATCCAGTAGCTGTTTTTGCAAAGGAGAACGAGAATACGCGTGAAGAACTAGTCCGCGCACTTGCATTAAGTCACCTAACTGCTATCTATATAAAGCAGAGCTTGGGTGCTCTTTCAGCCCTTTGCGGTTGCGTAGTGGCAAGTATTGGATCCAGTTGTGGCATTACTTACCTCATGGGAGGCGATTACGTGAATGTCTGCCATGCGGTGAAAAACATGATCGCAAACCTTACTGGGATGATATGTGATGGTGCGAAGCCTAGCTGTTCACTGAAGATTTCATCTGGAGTATCCACTGCGATACTATCAGCAACGCTCTCCATGGAAGGTAAACATGTGACAGCTGCGGAGGGAATCATCGATGATGACGTTGATAAGTCTATCCTTAACCTTACAAGCATAGGCAAGGAAGCGATGTGCAATACCGATGATATGGTGTTGAACATCATGACTCATAAGTGTGACTAAGGGCTTATCTCTCTTCTCGGTGATAGGTTACAATCTTGTTGCCACCCCATTGTTTGATACGAGTTATACGTATATTCGGAGGTAATTGAGGGGCTTTTACACCCTTATCAACCAATAAGGAACCAGTCTCAACACGTATCTCATCCCATAAACCAGCGTCTAGAAAGCTCTGTAAGGTACTTGCTCCACCTTCTACAATGAGGCTTTGCTTCTTCTCTTGATATAGATGGTCAAGGACGGATTGGGGACTTGGGTATTGTGAAGATGAGGTGGATTTCTGTTGTGAAAGAACTATTTTCTCGGGGTTCTTACCGCTCCACTCCCTTACAGTAAGCTGTGGATGCTCTAAGTCGTCAGTAGTTCTTCCAACGAGAATAGCGTCATTCTCCGCCCTTAACTTATGTACCAACATCTTTGTGAAAGGCGTTGATATGTTCAAAGGATGGTAATCTTTGCTTGGCAGATAACCAATATATGCAGGATTACCCATCGTTTGTGCCCACTTCAAGATGACGTAGGGACGATGGTGCGTGTTGTATGTTATGAAGCGTTTGTTTAGTTCCAAGCACTCTTTCTCGAGTACTCCTACGGTCACTTCAATGCCTGCGTCACGTAGTTTCTGTACTCCTCTGCCATGCACTTCAGCAAAGGAATCAATACAACCACACACTACTCGGTGTACGCCCTTGCGTATAATCAAGTCGGCACAAGGTGGAGTTTTACCATAATGTGAGCATGGCTCGAGGCTAACATACAATGTCGCATTATGTAAGAGATGACTGTCAACCTCCTTAACAGAGGCAAACGCATTCACTTCGGCATGCCCCTTACCACATTGCACATGGTAACCTTCACCAATAATCCTACCCTCTTTGCTTACAATAACAGCCCCCACCATAGGGTTGGGTTTCGCTTCTAGCATCCCATTGTAGGCTAATTGCAAACAACGACGCATGTATTTTTCGTCAATATCAGCTTGTTTCATATCATTAAAATTCATATCTTTGCATCTATGACATACCAAGATTTATGGCACAGACTTGTTCCTTTATATGGAGAAGGCGAAGCACAATCTATCATCCGATTAGTTTTGGAAGTGAAGTTTGGGCTTTCCTTAACCGATATATATACTGGCAAAGTTAATGAAATATCCCGAGATGCAGCGGAGGAACTCGATAAAATCATGCAAAGACTTGCCTCGTCGGAGCCTGTTCAGTATGTGTTAGGCATGGAGAAGTTCTGTGGTCGGAGCTTTAAAGTTGCCCCTGGTGTATTGATACCACGCCCAGAAACAGAAGTGTTGTGCCGTTGGATAGAAGTAGATAACAATCATCCGTATTGCGCCTTGCAACCTCCTGTACCCTTGCAAGTGCTAGATGTGGGTACAGGTAGTGGTTGTATCGCTGTGACACTGGCTTTAGATCTGTATAACTCGGCTGTTACTGCATGGGACATATCGGCTGATGCGCTCCTGATAGCACGTGACAATGTGCATAGATGGGACTCTTCTGTGGTACTACAGATGGAGGATATCTTATCGATTTCGGCTACTGCTAAGGAACAGAAGTGGGACATCATCGTTAGTAACCCACCTTATATCTGCGATAAAGAGCGCTCTTCTATGGCGGAGAATGTACTGAAGTATGAGCCAGAAACAGCCCTCTTCGTTCCTGATAACGACCCAATAAAGTTTTATAGGGCTATTGCTGAATATGGTGTGACGGCTTTGACCGATGAGGGGAAGCTCTATTTTGAGACCAATCCACTATATATATATAAGGTGAAAGACATGTTAAGCAATCTAGGATATAAACAGATAGAACTGAAGGAAGACCAGTTTGGCAAACAGAGGTTCGTTAAAGCGATGAGAGGATGATACAGAAACGACCGATATTAGAGCCTCAAGCCTTGAAAAAGCTTGCCGATCTCTGTGCGAAAGGAGAGCATTGTTCGGGTGAGATGATTGAGAAGATGCGCAAATGGGGGCTTTCCGAAGATGCACAAACACGCATACTTGAGAAATTGATAAGCCTGAAGTATGTTGATGATGAGCGTTACACGCAGTTCTTTGTACATGATAAAATACGTTACAATAGGTGGGGTAGACGTAAAATAGAGCAGGCTCTCTGGTTGAAGAAAGTGGATAGTAACATCGCATCAAGCGTTTTGGATGCTGTTGAGGATGCCGAGTATCTAGAGGTTTTACGCCCCTTAATGGCTAGTAAGTACCGCACTATTAAGGCAGAAAGCGATTACGAGCGTTCGATGAAACTGATAAAGTTTGCCATGGGACGTGGCTTCACGATGGACTTGATACGGCGGTGTATTGATGAAGGAGTGGTTGACAGCGATGGAGATGTAGACTTCATAGAAGAATGAAAAGGAGAATTAGCTTTCTTTCCAGACTCTTAGACACCTTTTTCCCACGTGCTTGTGCAGTGTGCGGAGAGCGTTTGTCCATGTCAGAAGAGATCCTTTGTGGGGCTTGTAACCTACGACTTCCCCGTACAGGATATGTCCATTCCCCCTATGATAACGAGCTTGTTCGTTTGTTTTGGGGGCTAATACCAATAGAGAAAGGGGCTTCTCTCTTCTTTTATAAGCCTCATTCCGATACAAGCCGACTGATTTATAAGCTTAAATATGGGCATCATCCTGAGATAGGAGAGGCTTTGGGACGCCTTATCGCAGATGAGTTCAACGTTGAGCAATACTTTGATGGAATCACAGCTATCGTTGCTGTACCTTTAACTAAGCAACGTTTACGCGAGAGAGGATACAATCAAAGTATGGAGATAGCACGTGGCATTAGCGCTGTTACAGGTATTCCAATATTGGGAAAAGCTCTCCAACGTGTTACATTTCATGGTAGTCAGACACAAAAAGACCACTGGCAACGCAATGAGAATGTAGAGAAAGCCTTCCGATTAACAGACTCCTCCAGTATAGCAGGGCAGCATATCCTTTTGATAGATGATATAATAACCTCAGGTGCAACCCTTGTTTCTGCAGCCCAAGAGCTACTCAAAGGAGATAACGTGAAGTTGAGTGTACTCTCATTAGGCTTTGCCAAGAACAATTAAAGAGCTATTCTTTTTCCTACCTTTAGCCCTTTAATATCAAAAAAATGTGTAAGTTTGCATTTAGAATATAACCATAAACTATCAAGATGAACGATTTAAAGAAAGCCTTTGCAGGCAAGTTACTAGGGATCAAAGCGATCAAGTTGCAACCTAATGACCCTTTTACGTGGGCTAGTGGATGGAAGTCTCCCTTCTATTGTGACAACCGCAAGACGCTATCATACCATGATGTGCGTTCGTTTGTGAAGTTAGAACTAGTGCATGCAGTGCTGAAGAACTTCCCAGAAGCTACTGCTGTTGCAGGTGTAGCGACTGGAGCTATTGCGCAAGGTATGCTTGTTGCTGATGAACTAGCATTGCCTTATGCTTATGTAAGACCAAAGCCAAAGGACCACGGAATGAAGAATCAGATTGAAGGAGAGCTTCCCGCTGGTGCTAAGGTGGTTGTTGTTGAAGACCTAATATCAACTGGTGGCTCTTCTTTAAAGGCTGTTGCTGCTCTTAGAGAGGCTGGTTTTGAAGTCGTTGGTATGGTTGCCTCTTATACTTATGGCTTCCCCGTCGCAGAGAAAGCATTCCAAGAAGCAGGTGTGAAACTCGTTACCTTGACCGATTATGAGCATGTTGTAGAGACGGCTCTAGAAACTGGTTACATCAAAGAAGCCGATGTCACTATGCTACATGAGTGGCGTAAGGATCCTGCGAATTGGCAGAAAGACTAAGAAAACATAACCAATAAACATAATGACAAAGTTTGAAAGCAGTGTAAAACAGATTCCTCACTCACAGAAAAGCGTGTATGCTATGTTGAGTGATCTTACTAATATACAACGTTTAAAGGACCATCTTCCAGAGGAATCAGTCGGTAATGAAGATATGGATAAGGTAAAGGATAAACTCCAGAACCTTAGTTTCGATCATGATTCCTTATCGATTAAGGTTGATCCTGTTGGGCAAGTTTCGATGCGTATCATAGAGCGTGATGAGCCTAAGACAATCAAGTTTGAGAGTGACAACTCGCCCTTCTCTTTTAACTTCTGGATACAAATATTACCTGTAACAGAGGCGTCTTCTAAGATGAAATTAACCATTGATGCAGACATCCCATTCTTTGCTAAGTCGATGGTATCAAAGCCTTTGCAAGAGGGTATAGAGAAGGTTGCTGATGCGTTGGCAATGATTCCTTTTGAATAAAGGAAAGCCTATGAAAGAAATTCTAAAGTGTGTTGTGTTCATGATCTTATTGTCTTTCTCATCTTGTGGAGACAATTTCGATTATGAATACAGCAACTATCATCCTTACTTTACATTTAATAACGACACGCATAGAGACCCAATTCTTGCAACAGCAATGAATGCTCTTTCACCTGGAGTCTTTTGTATCATCAAGTCGTCCTACACGAGTGGGAGGTATTGTTTTCAGTTCGAGAACAACCAAGGACTACGCTCCTCTGCACCCGTATGGTTTGATGGTATCGACCTTAGACTAGAGTCTTGGAAGCATGTCGGGATGAACAATGGACTCATAGTTGGTTATGGGAATCTAGACAACCCAGCCGTTTTCTTCGCCTATGACTTGCAATGTCCTAATTGCTTTGACTTGCGTGAGTTGCCCCTACGGAACTATGAGTTGACAATCAATAACACGGGTATTGCTACTTGTAACCACTGTCATCGCAAATACAATCTCAATACTGGTGGCAACATAGTCAGCGGTGGGTCGGGTAAAAAACTAACCCGTTATCGTGCTAATAGTACTGGTCCTTTTGGCGTATTAGGCGTTAGTTGAATTGGAAGAAAGTGCATTTTAGATAGAAAATCATAAGGAAATATCTTCTTAATAACGTCTATAAACGATAGAGTAACATTGGAATTTGAGGTTAGTTACAGGTTTCTATGTTCTGAATTGAATAGTATCAAGTAGGGGTAAGAACCTTAATCTTCAATTAATGTAGATTGTTGTTGAAGTCAAGAAGAGCCTTTCTTCCATTGGAAGAGAGGCTCTTCTTATAGCAACGAAACGCCCTCTTTAATGCAAGGAAGGGCTTTCCTTCTTTGCACTCTTTTGTCTGTTGCAAATGAGATTGTGCTATTTCAAATGTTCTTCATAGCTCATTTAGGTCTCAATTAGCTTATATCTGGAGTCAAAATGAGCTTTTCTAATCAAAAAAACAAGCAAATCTTTTGTCAGTTCGGAGATTTAGCCTTATCTTTGCAAACGGTTTGCCGCAATGGTGGAATTGGTAGACACGAGGGACTTAAAATCCCTTGGCCAGTAATGGCTGTGCGGGTTCGAGTCCCGCTCGCGGCACTTCTTCTTAAATCTCTATGCGCATGAAGCGAATAGTTTATATGTTTTTACTCTCCTTACTGTTGGTCTCTTGTGGTACTCGCAGTGGTTACTTCAAGATGGAGGGGCGCTTCTTGCACATGAATCAAGGCGAACTTTATGTATATAGTCCAGATGGTGGTATCAGTGGATTGGATACTATCAAGGTGGAAACTGGGCGCTTTTCGTATGAGAGACCATGTAGTAAGTCTGCCACACTTATTATAGTCTTTCCCAATTACTCAACGCAACCTATCTTCGCAGAGTCAGGTGAGGCTGTAGAGGTGAAAGCCGATGCGTCGCACCTTAAAGAGATGGAGGTGGAGGGTACCGATGCGAATGAATTGATGACAAAGTTCCGTAAGCAGATTGCGAGTGTGGCTCCACCTCAAGAACTTAAATATGCTATTCAGTTTATTAAAGACCATCCCGAGTCGCCTGTGAGTGCATATTTATTAAACCGATATCTTATTCAAACAGAATCTCCCGACTATAAGTTGGCAGCCCAACTGCTCCCTCTTTTGATAAAGGAACAGCCCGAGAACACAACTTTGAGTCGTCTTAACCGACAAATAAAGGACTTGGGTAATGTGGAGATAGGGCGTAAGTTGCCTCATTTTACAGCCAAAGACGTAAACGGAAAGGCTGTGAATGATGCAATGTATAGCAATAAGAACGTTGCAATCATCAATGTTTGGGCAACGTGGAGTTATGAAAGTTTGGATATACAACGAGCCTTGAACGATGCTGTGAAGGCTGGTAAAATAGCCGCATTAAGCGTTTGTGTGGATGCAAACCCTAAGGAGGTGCGTCAATCACTGGTACGTGATGACATCCAATTCCCCAACGTCTGCGATGGAAAAATGCTGAGTTCACCATTGTTAAAGACGTTCGGACTGACTATGATACCTGATAATATCGTCATACGCAATGGTAAAGTAACAGAGAGAAACATTACTGCCAATACCATACGTCAGCGTTATGGCGTTGAATAAAAACTACTAACGTGCTTGTAAAAACATTCTGTGCAGCTGTTAACGGAATGGAAGTTACCACCGTGACAGTCGAAGTAAGCATTACGCGGGGCGTCTTGTTTCATCTTACCGGACTTGCTGATGCCGCGGTAAAGGAGAGCCACGACCGTATTGCAGCAGCCCTTCTCAATACTGGTTACAAGTTTCCTGTAGCCGACATCACGGCTAATCTTGCGCCAGCTGACCTCAAGAAGGAGGGTTCCAGCTTTGATCTTCCATTGGCAATAGCCATCCTTGCCGCCAATGATAAGATGAGTAATGACCGCTTGAAAGCCTTTATGCTGGTGGGGGAATTAAGTCTTGATGGTACGTTGCAACCCGTGAAAGGAGTGCTACCGATTGCTATTAAGGCACGAGCAGATAAGTTCCAAGGTATCATTGTACCAAAAGCTAATGAGCACGAAGCGGCTGTTGTGGATACATTGGAGGTCTATGGCATGGAGAACATATTGCAGGTTATCGACTTCCTGAATGGTACAACCAATCCAGAACCTTGTTATGTCGATACGAGAAAAGAGTTTTATGAACATCAGTATGCCTTCGATCTCGACTTTGCTGACGTCCGTGGACAAGAGAATGTGAAGCGTGCTTTGGAGGTAGCAGCCGCCGGTGGGCACAATCTCATTATGGTTGGACCACCTGGAAGTGGTAAGAGTATGATGGCAAAGAGGCTTCCCTCCATCCTTCCTCCGCTATCCCTTGCAGAGAGCTTAGAGACAACTCAGATACACTCCATCGCTGGGAAGTTAGGTAGAGACGCTGGATTGATTACGCAGCGACCCTTCCGAAGTCCGCACCACACCATCTCTGAGGTTGCACTCGTTGGTGGGGGAGCCAATCCAATGCCGGGTGAAATCACCTTAGCACATAATGGTGTGCTCTTCTGCGATGAGCTTCCTGAGTTCAATAAGCATACCTTAGAAGTGCTTCGACAGCCTTTGGAGGATCGTCATATAACGATTTCTCGTGCCAAATACACGGTCACTTACCCTTGTAGCTTTATGTTTGTGGCGAGTATGAATCCCTGTCCTTGTGGCTACTTTGCCGATCCTACGCATCATTGTGTGTGTACTCCGGGGCAGATACAGAAGTATCTTGCGAAGATATCAGGGCCTCTCATGGATCGAATTGACATCCAATGCGAGATAGCTCCGCTCCCTTTCAAAGACATCTCACAAGCAGCTGCGGGCGAATCGAGTGCTGTTATTCGTGAAAGAGTTATCCGAGCGCGAGCCATACAGACGGAGCGTTTCCGTGAATACCACAATGTTCATTGTAATGCACAGATGTCCGAGCGGCTCATCCACACGTTTGCTGAACCAGACAAAGCCTCTATGGAGTTGCTTCGGAATGCTATGGAGCGGTTGAAACTGTCGGCTCGTGCTTACAACAGAATACTGAAAGTGGCTCGTTCGATAGCCGACTTAGATGGTTCTGAGGCTGTCCTTTCACAGCACATAGCCGAGGCGATAGGTTATAGAAACTTAGATAGAAGTGATTGGGCAGAGCGTTAAGTAAAAGTAAATGGAAATGAAGAAAATACTTATTTTATGGTTTCTTTCAGTTAATCTTATGATAGTTGCACAGACAGAACGACCTATTACCCCCGTTGATTGGGACTATATTCGGACGGAAGTAGAGCATAATCCGCAGAGAGTGAAGACTTTGGTAGAGCGTATGGCATTGTTGCGTATGGATTCGACAATGACAAGTCAGGATCGTATCTTGGCTTTCTTTGGTCAATCGTACATCAGTTGTGGTGAGGAAATGAACGTTTGTAGGGATATGAAAGACTCTCTTCGTTGTCGTAAGATGGAAGTTGTTAGTGAATTGGCAGACTCTATATTGAAGGTAAACCCATTGAGTTTGGATGCCTTAATAGGTAAGTTAAGTTATTATTCAGACCTCGCTAACAATCATCCTGATAGGTCATGGAGTGTTGAGGAAGATGTTAAGAAGACCCTTCTACGCACTGAGCTGATTTTAAATACCATTGCTATGACTGGTGACGGAAGTAAGATTCATCCCTTTGCTGTTACCTGCGTTGCCGATGAATACAACTTTATTCGTTATTATCTAAAGATTTCCAATATAAAAGGGCAAGCTTTTTTGGGCGATACCGATCGCATCTCTTTGGGAGAGTCAAACGAATTTTATAAAGAGAAAAACGTTTATTTTGATATTACTAGATGTCTTGAACTTGAGCAGAAGGGCTTTAGTAGGAAATAAACGAGGTTATTGTTATAGGATAAAAACAGGCTTTCTGTTTCTTGGAAGAATACTTCTAATCTGCTAAACAGGCATCGCTTTCGTCATTATATGTAGGTAGATGTATTTGTCGAGGTATCCTCTTGAAACTAAAAATAGTCTATTTTTATTTAAAGATTAGTTTGTTTTATACAGAAAAATAGACTGATTTTTCTTGCAAATATCCCTAGTCTCCATTTTAGTTAATTCTCTCTTCTTGTTGTCAAAGGTTTTGGTTTCACTATACAGAGGGCTTCTCTCTGACCTTATTTATCTACTTGTTACATTGATTTAACTCTCCTGTTATGGTAAAGTTGGTGCAATTTTAGCCCATTTCATCGGTTTTTCTTATGGTAAAAGGTTGTTTGATTTTATGTTTATAACCTACTAGTAGGATAGCAACTCATTATCCAATTTCCTCATAAATATTATTGATTCTGTAAGATAAAGGTGTCATTTAAATGTTAATAAATAGTACTCTATGATACTTATCATTTAGTATTAAGGCTTATAACTAACGTTGTATTTTGTTGTATGAAGTATGTTCTAAGTTGTTGATAATCAATTAATATTGTTTGTACATTTGCTTGACTACCTTTATTTAAGTATATTAAAGGCTTTTTTTTTGTTATCTTTGCACATACTTTCCTATAGGGACATTGTCTCATAGAAGAGCGTAGATAGAAGTATTAAAAACATAAATCAAAACAAAAGAACAATCATGAAGCCATTGCAAACAGAGAACAGTTCATGGCGCAAAGTACTTACCCTTGCGGTGGGACTAGCCTGTACGTTGGACGTAGCTGCTCAAAATTTCAATGTAAAGGGTTCCGTAACTGACCAGAATGGAGAGCCTATTATAGGTGCTACCATTATGGAGGAAGGAACCAAGAATGGTGTAGTAACAGACATTGATGGTCACTTCACTTTGCCTGTTACAAGTGCTAAATCTCGTATTCGAGTAACTTACATCGGCTACAAGACACAGGAGATTCCTGTTGCAGGGAAGTCCGATTTCAATGTAAAGTTGCAGGAAGATGCAGCTAATTTGGATGAGGTTGTAGTTGTCGGATATGGTACAATGGATAAGAAGGAGTTGACCTCAGCTGTTTCTCACGTATCTTCTAAGAACTTCACACAAGTAGCAAGTGTAGACCCATCTATGATGATTCAAGGTAAGGTGGCTGGTGTTAGTATTACCAATACTGGTGCTGGTGACCCTAACAATCAGGCAAGTATCCAGGTGCGTGGTGTCTCATCTCGTGCTGCAGGACTTGGTCCATTGATTGTCATCGATGGTGTGCCTGGTGGTAACTTAACCAACCTCAATCCTAATGACATTGAGAGTTATGATGTCTTGAAGGATGGTGCTGCATCAGCAATCTACGGTACTCGTGGTTCTAACGGTGTTATTCTCGTAACGACAAAGAAGGGAGCTCGTGACGGAAACTTGCATACCTCTTATAGTGGCTCTATCGCTTTAGATGTCATTAAGAAGGACCTTGATATGCTCTCAGCTGATGAGTATCGTGCCAACCGATTGGCTTCTGGTACTGGTTATGACCTTGGTGGTTCAACAGACTGGATGAAGGAAGTGAGCCGTGTTGGTGTTCGCACAGTTCATACATTGACACTTAGTGGTGGTAATATCAAGTCAAATTACCGTGCATCGGTAGACTATCGTGATGCAAAGGGTATTGATAAGTACTCTGGTCGTCAGGAGTATGGTGCTCGTATCAGCTTGAACCATACAACCAACAGCGGTTTGATAACCTTCGGTTTGAATATCGCTCCACGTGTTGCCTATCGTAAGAACGCTACTTGGGATGTGTTCCGCAATGCCTTGGAGGCTAACCCTACGACTCCTATTTGGGACCCACAGAACCCTGCGCTGTACTATAACTTTAAGGGACAGCCTGCTGAGTGGAACCCTATTGAGCAGGAGAAGAGACGTAAAGATACTGGTACAACAAAGTTGATTGACTGGGATGGTACCGTTAAGTTGAATCTCTTCCCATTGTTATTGACCAATCCTGGAAAGCAGGTGTTGACAACACAGTTGACATTCGCTGACCATCAGTATGATAACTATAACCAGTGGTTTAGCCCATCAACCAACACCCGTACTATTAATGCAGGTCGTGATGGTGAAGCATCACAGAATTATAAAAAGGAATCTCTCCATAGTTTGGAGTGGATTAACAACTATAGCAACTCGTTTGGTAATCACAACGTTAAGGCTATGTTTGGTTACTCTTATCAAGAGGCTCTCTATTCAGGCTTCAATGCAGAGAACAAGGACTTCCCTAACGATGCTCTCGAGGACAATAACTTAGGAACAGGTAAGTTCATGAAGAAGAAGGACGAGCTTGGTATGGGTTCTTATAAGAATGGTTACAAGCTGATTGCATTCTTCGGACGTGTAAGCTATGACTGGAAGGGACGCTATATGTTGACAGCTTCTTTGCGTCATGAAGGTTCAACAAAGTTCGGTGAGCATTACAAGTGGGGTAACTTCCCAGCTGTGTCTGCAGGTTGGCGTATCTCTGATGAGGCGTTTATGGCAGGAACAAAGAGTTGGTTGACCGACTTGAAGCTCCGTGCAGACTTCGGTGTGACAGGTAATCAGGACTTCGGTTCATATAAGTCACTTGACACAATGACGGGCTTTGGTTACTATATGTATAATGGCAAGTCTTATCAAGTATGGGGTCCTGGTAAGAATCCAAACGATGACTTGCACTGGGAGAAGGGTAAAAACTGGAACGTTGGACTTGATTGGGCGTTGTTCAATGGTAACCTATTCGGTTCTTTCAACTACTTCAATCGTACACAGCAAGACCTCTTGGGTGATTATAACGTGACTGTTCCACCTTATTTGTTTACGACTACTTTCGTGAACGTAGGTACTATGCGTAACACTGGTTTCGAGTTTGATGTAACTTGGAATGCTATTAAGAAGAAGGACTTCACCTATACACTCAATGTCGTAGGAGCAACAATGGGTAATGAGTTCGTTAAGTTCAGCAACAGTAAGTTTGTTGGTCAGGACTTCTATTACATGGTTGATACACAGGATCCATACCCATTCCATACACTACAACGTATCGAGAAGGGACGCCGTATCGGTAGCTTCTATATGTGGAAGTATGCTGGTATCACCCCTGATGGTAAGTGGATTGTTTATGACAAGGATGGTGATAAGGTCTTAGCAGACAACGCTACAGATGATGATCGTCAGTATGTTGGCAATGGTCTTCCAAAGTTCACGGGTTCTATGACACATAGTTTCCGTTATAAGAACTTAGATGCTTCATTGTTCTTCCAGACAGCTTTGGGCTTTGATATCTTCAATATCCATGACTTCTATTATGGTATTAAGAACTTCCAAGGTAATGTAATGGATAAAGCATACAGTAAGAACCTTGCAGTATCACAGAACCCTATCGTCTCAGACTACTTCCTTGAGCCTGGTGACTACTTGAAGCTCTCTTCTGTAAGTCTTGGTTATACCTTAGATATGAAGAAGAAGTATCTTAGCTCTGTTCGTATCTATGCAACTGCAACCAACCTCTTTACGATTACGAAGTTCTCTGGTGTAGACCCTTCTACCTATCAGTTGAATGGCTTGACACCAGGTGCTACGGGTTCACGTACATACTATCCATCAACACGCCAGTTCATGTTAGGATTGCAAGTTGACTTCTAAAACAATCGTTCAATCATTTAGATAATGAAAAGCAATGAATAAGTTATATAAATACGCAGCATTGTTAGCAGTGCCTGCGGCCCTTATGACAGCCTCAAGTTGTACTGATCTTAGTGAGACATTGTATGACCAAGTGGCATCAAGCAACTATTATAATACGAAGGATGACGTTATTCGTGCAGTACTTCGTCCATTCGAACATGGCTTCTGGAGTATCCAGAGTCGCCATGTATTGAATGAAGAAACAGCCGATCAATTGATTACTCCTACACGTGAAGACTGGTGGGATGATGGTGGTCGTTGGGCTCGTATGCACCGCCATAAGTGGATTAACAAGAATGGTGAGGCTCAGTCTGAGTTCAATGGTTGCTATCAAGGTATCGGACAGGCTAATAAGGTAATCGAAGACCTTAATACACTTTCTGCATCAAAGTTTGGTTTTTCTGAAGCAGAGTTCGCTAACCTTCGCGCGCAGAACCACGTTCTCCGTGCATGGTATTATCTTCGTCTGTTGGATGCGTTCCGCAACGTTTATTACTCAGTTGGTTTCAAAGACACATCAAAGAACTCACAGGAACAAGTACCACCACGTCAGATTTTTGACTTTATAGAGAAAGAGATTAAAGATGCTCTTCCAGAGTTAGTAAAGAAGGCTTCACTTGGTGGTAACGATCGTCTCGAAGGTCAATGGACACAAGCTGGTGCGGCTGCATTGTTGGTTCGTTTGTACATGAATGCAAAGGTTTATGTTGGTGAAGATCGCTTTGCTGATGCAGAGAAGTATGCACAGGACATTCTTGATGGTAAGTATGGTACATACGCTGTAGCTGACCGTTGGGACGCTGCTTTTGATTGGGATAATGACAAGTGCGATGAGGTTATCTTCGCATTCCCAAGTTCTCAGGGCGAGACACACTGGCATTACAAGGGTGATATGTATTGGTGGTCAGTTCCATCTAAGGCTAATGACTGGTTGAAGGATACGAAGTGCAAGGAAGGTTCACACAACATCAAGTATTCTGCTTCACCATCTTATAATCCTAAGGGAGAGAAGTATAACTTCGAGTTAGGTATGCCTATCGCTCAATTCAAGAAGTATCCATCAGACGTTCGACTAAAGATGTACAAGAACTTAAACAATGGTCGACGTGAAGGTATGTTCATCTTCGGTAAGATTCATTATATAGATGATGACGGACACCCACAGTATTTGAAGGATCACAATGGTAGATTTGCTCTTGACATACGTGACGCTGTTGGTAAGTTCGGTGCTACTGATGGTAGCAAGTGGCTCAATAAGGCTGATAGTAGACTCGAGGATGGTGACGACAACTCTGGTTGGATGTTTGCTAAGTACCCTCTCTATCCAGATACGGAAGAGGATCATCAACTTGAGGCAGATTACTGTGAGATTCGCCTCCCAGAGATTATCTATAGTCTAGCAGAGTGCAAGTTGCGTAAGGGCGATGCTACTGCAGCAGGCAAGCTATTGAATATGGTTCGCAAGCGTAACTATCCTTCTTCAGATTGGAGCACGGTTCTCTATGCCCCAGAAGGTACAGCAACCCTCGATATGAAGGAGATGTTGGCAGAGTGGGGACGTGAGTTCTTTGCAGAGGGACGTCGTCGTATCGACTTGATTCGCTTCGGAAAGTTTGAAGATGCATGGTGGGATAAGGAGGCAGATGCTGATAAGCACACCGAAATCTTCCCATTCCATCCTGATATCTTGGATTCTCACAAGGGTATGAAGCAGAACCCAGGCTATGATAGTAAATAATTTATTAAATGATTAAAACCTATTCGTAAGATGAAATCAATAGTAAAATATGGTATGGCTCTATTGGCACTTCTAGCGCCAATAACCTTCCAATCATGTCATGATGATAAGGATATCGTGGTCATCACAGAAGAGCTTCCATTGAAGGTTGACCATCTCTATATGGTGGGTGATGCTACCCCTGCTGGGTGGAGCATTGACAATCCATACGAGATGACACGTGATGAGAATAATAAGTACCTTTTCACTTATCATGGTAAACTAAAGACGGGCGAGATTAAGTTGCCACTCTCTAAGGGTGATTGGGGTGCCACATTTGTTTACGCACCTGCTGCTGATACTGAAATCAATGATAAGGGCGTTGCCAGCGATGCGATTGATATTCGCAAAGGTGGTGCCGATAATAAGTGGAAGGTGACAAAGACGGGTATTTATACCTTCGCTGTCGACCTCCGTACACGTAAGCTCACGGTTACTTATGAGGGCGAAGAGCCAGCTGGTCCAATCGTTCCTATCGAGACAGAGTGGTTGTCATTCATAGGTAATGCAACGCCTTATGGCTGGGATATCGATGGTTTGAAGGCTAAGGTGCAAGCTGGCACTGCTAAGTTTGCTAAGACTTCTACTAGCCCATTACAATTCACTTATGAGGGTCATCTCAACGTGGGTGAGTTCAAATTGTCATTCGATAAATCAGATGGATGGAACAACTTGATACAAGCTCCTGTGGCCGATTGTGAGTTCAACCATGATGGACCAGCAAAGCAAGGTATGGTTGTTGGTGGCGATGACAATAAGTGGAAGGTAACAGAAGCTGGTACTTACACCATTGTATTCGACCTCACAAAGCATGAAATCAAGGTGACGAAGTTCGAGGCTGATGCTCCTGCTCCAGCAGCTCCAACGCCTTGGGACACTGAAAGCGTCTATATGATTGGTAGCGCAACTCCTGCTGGTTGGGTAACTGATAATGGCGTTGCTTTCACGAAGTCAGGCGATCATATCTTCTCTGTTGAGGTTCAGTTGGCAGAGGGTGAGATGAAGTTTATGCTTGATAAAACTGGCTTCTCTGACGAAAAGCCCTACTTCTTTGCGCCTGCAGAGAATACGGAAGTAAATGCGCAGGGCGTTGCTAACGATGCACTTGTGTATGGTACAGAGAAGAGCTATGGCGACAAGAAGTGGAAGGTAACAAAGGCTGGTAAGTATAAGCTAACGCTCGATTTGAAGAATAAGAAGTTTAAGGCAGAGTACTTAGGCGCATAACTCCACTAATATGATTCGGTAGCAGCAATCATACGATTCCCTTTTCTGACACATACGAGTCACGTGCTTGACACGTATGTGTTACAGGGGATGACACATAGGAGTCAATTCGTTGACACGTATGTATCAATAGAAGTGAGACAAAATATCGCTTTTCGCAGCTACCATTTACTAATTACTTATGACAGAATAAACAACAATGAAGAAATATATATTCGCTAGCTTGGCATTCGCAGCATTGCTCTCTAGCTGTAATAGTAACGAGTGGGACGTCACCAGCGACTTGAGTGTTGACAAGCAGGATCCTACTGTTGGACTCACACCTGTTGCGGAGAAGGAAGGAATGGATTATGCTCCTCTTTATTGGAGTGTATATGGTAACCTTCGTGCACAGGAGAAGGCAGGTTCTTTCCCTAATATCTTTACAGAGGATGACTGGGATGAGACCATCGATTATGTAGTGACCAATCTCAAGTCACATGGTTATGATATGCTTGTTACCGATGGTTTCGCTGCTATGGGCGGTGATGATGGTTACATGACACGTTATAGTCACACGACGAAAGATGAGGGTTCTCCTGAGATTCCTTTAAGCACTATCGTTGCTAAGTTGAAGGCTAAAGGTTTGAAGTTGGGTGTGTATGACAGTCCTTTCTGGTTGCACTATTCTAACCCTAATGCTATCATTCCTGGTACTGACAACATCACAGTAAGCAGCCTTGCTTATGACCCTGCAAAGGATAAGGACGTGAAATATCCTACGGCTAAGGAGCAGTTTGGTTGGGTGATGACCGACCATCCAGGTGCAGAGCAGTTCTTTGAAGGTTTCTTCAAACACTATGCTGACTTAGGCGTGAAGTTCGTGCGTATGGACTTCCTTTCTTGGTATGAGGATGGTATGAATTATACGGACATTATTGACAAAGGCTTTGGTCGTGAGCGTTACGTGAAGGGTATGCAATGGATCAACAAATATGCACAGAAGTATGGTGTATATGTGTCTCTTGTAATGCCACACTTGCGCAATGACGCAATCATTGAGAAGTATGCTGGTAACATGGTACGTATTGACGCCGATGCGCTTGAGGGTAGTTGGTATCGTTTCTCAGATAACAACCGTGGTAGTCTTCGTGGTGGTTGGCCTAACTCCGAGAATGCTTTTGACGGCTTTATTAACTGGTCAAAGATCTCTGGTCGTAAGAAGATCCGCCTCGATGGTGACTTTATCCGTATTGGAAGTTACGCTGATGACAATGAGAAGATGTCTGTTATCTCTCTTCCTTTGATGGCAGGCGGTCCTATCTCAATCACTGACTTACCAACAGGTGATGACCTCAAGTTCTTCCAGAACGACGAGTTACTTGCATTGAATAAGGACGGATTCGTAGGTAAGCCACTAGCACGTAATCTGTGGAATACAGATGGTGAGGTATGGTATGGACAGATGAAGGACGGCTCTTATGTTGTAGGTCTCTTCAATCGTGAGACAGCTGCTGCAACACGTTCTGTAGAATTGTCTAAGTTAGGACTATCAGGAACTTATAAGGTGCGTGACCTTTGGAAGCATGCTGACGAAGGGACGGTAAGTGATAAGATCGAGGCTGTTATCCCAGCACATGGTTGTAAGATTATCAAGCTGACAAAGTAAGTAATGACAACTGCTGTCCCTTCATTGGGACAGAGTTATTATAAGAATCGAACCAGTTGGACGTATCCAGCTGGTTCGATTTCTTTATGTCCTATTCGTAATTGAATAGGCTTCTTCCGTAAAGTAGATAGGTTAGCCGTGTGCCTTCATTACCTTATGATATATGCTAACCCATCTCTATTGTACCATCCTTACCTAACTTTAAGCGTGGCTTAGGTGTTGGCTTAGGCTGTGGTTGAGGATTGGGCTTAGTGACGGGATTGGGTTTAGTGGCAGGAGTGGGCTTGCGTTGTGGAGCGGGTTTAGCCTTAACAGGTCTCGGTGCTGTTGGGCGTTGTCTAATGGGAGCCTTCCTCGTAGGTTGATGAGTAGCCGCATTCTTCTTGTTGGGTACTATTCTGCTCTTCAGCTCACCACCAACATAAGTACCATCAGGTCCTTTCGTCCGATACGCATAGAACGTACCTTTAGGGAGATATACAGTATCTTCGACACATAGACCATCATCATAACGTGCGTGTTCGATAATCTTTTGCCCAGTATCATCGTACACGTAGGTCATTCCCTGTAGCAGTCCATTCTCGTAGTTCTCAATGTAGTCAAGATAAGGATTTGCACTGGGACGATTCATCTTTTGGTACTTGATGAGCTTACCCTGCTTCTTCCCTTTGCTGTAACTCACAATGCTTTCGATGTTACCAAATGCATCGTAATACTTCACCAGCCCATCCCTTAGACCGTCCTTATAGTCTTCTTCCATGAATAAGCGACCATCTTCCATATAACTAACACAATGCCCTTCTAGTAGCCCCGTCTCCTTATTTTCATATGTAATCGACTTTATCTGTCCGTTGTCATAAGACTCTACTATCTTCTGTACCTGTGCGTTACTTGCTAAAGGTAGTGCGATTAGAGAGAGCAGAAGTAATTTTATCTTTATCATATTATATTCGTGTTTAATACTTATTACTTTGGAACCTTGTGTTTAGTAGTAAACTTATATTCGTATTTCAGATAACCATCCTTTAAGGTAAGGCTCGCTATATAGTCTTCGTCTTCAGTATGATCGTTATCCTTGGTCGCTCTAAACCATATCTTTTGATTATCTCGTATGATGCCCTGAATCTTCAGTGGAAGCTCAAAGGCGTGTGTCCAAAGTATAACGCCATTAGTGTTTCTCAGCTGAAGAATCGTTGGTGCATCTTCCGAGATACTAGCATTATACTCTATAAGGATATACTTCGAGTCTTGGTAATCAATCTTTGAATTGAAGCCGGTAAACCAATCTGTTATTGCGTTGTGACTAATCATTCGCTTGTCACCACGTGGAGAATCAGTCACACCATATAGGAAGTAACCAGCGTCTTGAGGGTCTCCTAAGTGATACATGAAGCGTATTCTCCATAAGCGGTTGAGGCTTTTTTGGCTAGAAGATTCGCTTGCTTCCTTACGATCTAATATATAGAATACACTATCCTTAACCTCACCATTAAGCTCAGAAGCGGGTAGTTGTTGGGCGAATTCATAGGCGTCCTTCGTATAAAGACGGTCTGTAGCTGGGAAATAATAATAGGTTTCTGCCAAATTGTTGGTGACCTTGAACCCTTCACCTACGCCCGCCGTACTTGCGTGGTCTTCGTAGGTATCAGAGATAAATTCTACTGATGAGATACCACTTGACATCGCTTTCTTCTTGGCGAAGATAGTCTTTGAGACATCCTTTAGCGTGAGTGTCTGTGGGTCTATCTCAAGTATAAACTGGCTAGGAATCGTGATATACCACTTCTTGGCTTGGTTCAGATGTTGTATCTGAAGCATGTGGAAAGCTGTCATACCAACCTTCCTTGCATCGTCATCACTGATGAAAAGTTTGTCAGCAAACACCTTCCCACTATCTGGATCGACGAATCCATAATAGTAACCTGATGGTGGTGTCTCGTCGTCAGAATACCAGTTACTGAAACTACGGTCGGTTAAATAGAAGAAACAAACACGTCCGTTATACTTTACTGGGACAATGGCTTTATATGAATCATCTACGCTGATAGAGTCTTTATAACTAGCGCTTGGCTTGGAAGAGTCTATGCTGAAGAACAATAACATGAATAGAAAGAATAAAGAACCACCGATGATAGCGAATACTTTTACCACATTGCTAGTGGAGATGTCTGCGTCTCCTTTGGTGCGTGTGAAGCCTCCATAATCAAATTGATGCTTGACATTAATGTTTATGTCGTCATCATCTAGGAAGTATTCTGTACCGCAGTTTTTACAGCGATAACGCTTTTCATCCAACTGAAGATGCTTCTCACTGCCACAATTCGGGCACTTTATGGGTCTTATCTTTGTTGACATTGTATTGCTTTATCTGTATTCGTTATATATACTTATTGCTTCCTTACGTTGTGACTAGTTGCAAACTTGTATTCGTATTTTATGTTACCTCCTTTTAACGTAAGGCTTATGATATATTCATCATCGTAGCGATCAGTGTGCTCTCTTGTAGCTCTGAACCATATCTTCTGATTGTCTCGTAGAACACCACCAATCTTTATTGGACAATCAAGAGAGCGTGTCCAAAGGATTCCTCCATTAGTGTTTCTTAGCTGAAGAATCGTTGGTGCATTCTTCGAGATATTTGCCTTATACTCAATACATAAATACTTTGGATCTTGGTAAATGAGCTCTGCATCGAATCCTGTGAACCAATCTGTTATTGGCTGATTATCGACAACTCGCATGTCAGAATATACAAAATCATATTTACCATTGCGAGAGTCATTAAGGTACTGAGGGTTTCCTAGGTAATGCGTGTATTGTACTCTATTTATTATGTTTTGACCTTTTTGATTGGATGACTCACTTGAGTTCTTACTTTCCAATTCATACATTACATCCTTACGTAGCTCTCCTTTGAGCCCAGAAGCTGGTAGTTTTTGGGCATACTTATAAGCCTCCTCCGTATAAAGATGGTCTGTTGCAGGAAAGTAATAGTAATTTTCTGCCAAATTATTAGATACTTCGAAGCCCTCACCTCCCTCTAATGAATTAGCGTGACCATCGTTTATTCTAAAGATAAAATTCACAGATGAGATCCCACTTGACATTGCTTCCTTATGAGCAAAGATAGTATTTGTGACATTACTCATCGTGAGTGTTTGTGGGTCAACTTCGTATATAAACTGTTCTGGGACTATACAGAACCACTTGTCTGCTTGCGGGAAATGCTGCAACTTAAGCTCATCAAACGAGTACATCTCAAGGCTTTTGCTCTCGTCATTACTGATGAGGAGCTTATCAGCTAACACTTGTCCAGTCTGCGCATCGACGAATCCATAATAGTGACCATCTACTAAGGTCTTATCATCGTTAAGCCCGTAATCGTACCTACGATTCGTTACGTAGAAGAAACAAATACGTCCTTTATGCTTCATAGGGTAGATGGCATCGTAGTCATCTGTCACCTCTACGGAGTCGACAGAGAATAAATCACTTACCCCCAAGAGCTTACTTACTTTGATATCTCCGCCCCAAAAGTGCTTAGCTGCATACAGAAAGAGAAAGACAATAAGTACAACCGCTAGGTTTCTTATCACATTGCTCATGGTGACGCGGGGCTCTTCTTTGGGCTGCGTGAAGTTTTCGTATTCGAAATTATGCTTGACATTAATGGTTATATCATCGTCATCCAAGAAGTATTCCGTCCCACAATTTCTACATTGATAGCGCTTTTCATCCAGTTGGACATGCTTCTCGCTACCACAGTTTGGGCACTTTATCGGTTTTATCTTTGTTGACATTGTATAACTCAATCAGTACTTTTTATTGTTTCTTATAATGTATGGTTAGATAACACAAGATAGCTTCTATGGCTGTAAAGATAGCGAAGAGGATAATCCACCAGTTGTCTTTTACGCCACTCGGTGCTATCATTCCACTAACAAACTCTATGATTCCAGCTAAGAGGAAGAGCATACCAAGGCTCAAACGATGCGAACGCTCTGCACCAAGGGCAAACAACATTACAACCAATAGAGTGTTGACTATAATGGCAACACTCGTGTAGAGCATGTTTACCAATGGATAGATTGATAGAACCAGACCTGCAATGATATTGACAAAGAGGACTGCTATGGCGGGGATTAAGACTTTATTCATAATTTAGAGAGTATTTCGTTCTTCTTTTGTTCGTATTCTTCAGCAGTGATGAGTTGTTCATCTAAGAGCTTCTTGAGCTTTCGTAGGCGTAGAGTAGGGTCACTATTAACATCACCCGACTTGAATATGTCTTGTGCTAACTGTAGTCCGGCTCCCATTTGCAAGCCTGCTCCTGCCAGTCCACCTTCGTTCTTTGCAGCATCACGTAAGGCTCCTAACTTCTGCAATCCAGTGTAATCAAGGTCTACCTCGGCTGCTGCATGCTTCTCAGTAGTCATGTTTGCAATCCTACCAATGCGTTCCATCGTTTCGTCATCGAATGTAACAGAAGTAATGCGGAAGTCAGTTAGCTCCAAACCCAATCGTGATAACTCCTCTGAAGTCTTCTCTTGTAACTCCTTAGAAAGCTCACCTATGTGGGTATCCACCTCTCGGTAAGGGTAGGCTTTGACTGCAAGAAAGGCTGTGAGTGGCGTCACAATACGTGAAGATACGAGTTCTTGCACATCCTCTGCGTAATAGTCTGCGACCGTTCCAAGCAGTGTGACGAACATTTGAGACGCATCTTGTATCTTTACAGAGAAGTTTCCACAAACCCCGAGAGCCACTGGTAATTGATAATCAGGCTCTATGTATTTCACTGGCGAAGCAGTTCCCCAAAGGATGTTCACCATCTCCGCTGTACGGAAGAAGTAGAACCTCATCTTATGGTCGCTCTCTGCTTGCTGAGAGATGTTAAGCAATGTGGTGATAAAAGGATGGTTGTCAGAATCCATCTCATACACTCCTGGTTCTGTAAGTGTGGCTCTCACCTGTCCATCATAGACGATAATGCAACCCTGACCAGGTGCAATAATGAGTTTACTAGCGTCCTTTATTTCATCAGTTGTTGTTTCCAACTGATGGAAAAGTAGCTTGCTGTCTTGCTCTTTCCACTCTATGACACTTCTTAATTGCCGTTTAAATAAGTTCTTTATACCCATAGCCTCTGTTGTTACTTGTCAGTAAAATGTATTTCAAATTATCGTATAAGACGTTGTAGTTAAACCTCTTAATACCCTGCAAATATAATGAATTGTATTGAAAACAGCAAGAGATTTCTAAAGAATGAAGGGTTTATTTGAGTTGACGGGTTGACGAGTTGACAAGTAAACAAGTTGTTTGTTGTGTGGGATATAGCCTTTCCGAACTAGCTCTCGTTAGGCGCTCCTCCCCTTTGGGGAGGCTGGGAGGGGTAGTGAGGAGGTTGTTAGGAGGCTCAAAAAAGGGGAAGAACCATCATAGTTCTTCCCCTTTTCGAGTCGGGATGACCGGATTCGAACTGGCGACCCCTACGTCCCGAACGTAGTGCGCTACCAACTGCGCTACATCCCGATAGCCTTTGCAAGCAGTTGCAAAGGTAGTTAATTTTTCGGAACTAGTGCAATGTTTTATGCTCTTTTTATGATATGTTTAGAGCAAGTTGGGCAGTTCGAAGAGCCTTATTCCATTGCTTCCTTTAATAAGGATATAATGGTCTTCTGGTCGATGAAGAGCTATTTCAGCCTTTACCTCATCAACATCCTTAAACTTACGGAAGTCTGTGTTAGTCTTTTGAAATTCCTCACCAACAAGCCAGACATTGGTTAAGCCTGCTGTTTTGAGTAGTTCAACAACCTTTTGATGTTCCTCTGCTGAAGCTGCGCCAAGCTCTCTCATGTCTCCGAGAATAGCCATCTTGTGTTCAACTTCCATAAGGTGGAAGTTCTCAATAGCAGCTGCCATGCTGGAAGGATTGGCGTTATAAGCATCCACAATGAGCTTGTTGTGAGCTGTTTCTGTGAGCTGTGAACGGTTGTTATGAGGGATATAATTCTCTAAGGCATGGTTTATCTGCTGTGGAGTTACACCAAAGTGTAGACCGATGGTGATAGCTGCTAACATGTTATCAAGGTTGTACGAACCAATGAGATGAGTCTGTACTTCATATATCGTATTGGCAGGTTGCTGCTTATTAAGGCTTGATGACTGCCATTCGAATTTGAGGAATGGAGCACAGTTGATTACTTTTCCTTGTACGTCGGCAGTATCATCTTGCCCGTAAGTGATAATGCGGTCGAATTCACGTTGTGCCGCCATTTCTGTGAGATCGGCGTTGCTTTCATTCAAGAAAAGTAAGGCGTCATGTGCTTTTAAGAAGTCGTAGAGCTCTCCCTTGGTACGTTTTACGCCCTCAAAGCTGCCGAATCCCTGTAGATGAGCACGACCAACATTTGTTATCAAACCGCAGGTTGGTTCAACATAAGTTACTAGTTTCTCAATGTCTCCAGGGTGTGATGCACCCATCTCAATGACAGCTATCTCATCATCAGGGCGTATGCCAAGTAGCGTGCGAGGCACCCCCACATCATTATTGTAGTTTGCTTCGGTGTGATGAACCTTATATTTCTCTGCCAAGACAGTAGAGATAAGCTCTTTACTGGTGGTCTTTCCGTTCGTTCCAGTAATGCCAATGACGGGGATGGAGAATTGTCTTCTGTGTTCACGTGCTAGTTCTTTGTAAGTAACGAGTGCGTCATCAACTAAAATAAAACGCTCATCAGTGGTATCAATGTATTCTTTTTCGTCAACAATAGCATAGCTGCAACCTTTGTCCAAAGCAGCTTTTGCAAACTTGTTACCATCGAATGATGCTCCTTTTAGTGCTATGAAGATACTTCCTTCAGGGCAGTTTCTGCTGTCAGTGGTCACTGTTGGGTGACTTAAATAAATCTTGTAAATCTCCTGTATATCCATGATTCCAACTTTATTCTATGGTGCAAAGATAGTCTAAAAGGCAGACAACACAAAGTAAAGAGAGGCTTTTTAACAGATGGATTATCATTGTTCTTCATCCGTGTTAAGCGTGGTCGAGGATGCAGACTATCGGTGTCCTATATATATAAGGTGTAATGGCAATGATGTAATTAATGCTTTGAAGTGTTATTATAAATTGAATATTTATGTTGTTTCGTAATGTTATTTGAGTTTAAAGTATAATTTAGTTACAAATGTTTTGGTTTGTTAAGTAATTCTTTATACCTTTGCACTTATTTAATAGGAAATAGTCATATTTTATAGATTAAGCTTATGGTTAAAAGATTATCAATGGTTTTAGCGGGTCTGTTCCTATGCTTAGGCGTAGCATTGGCACAGTCAGAGATTTCAGGAACTGTTGTGTCTTCTGAGAATGGAGAGCCTGTTGTAGGTGCATCCATACTCGTTGTTGGGACACAAATGGGTACTGTTTCCGATATTGATGGTAACTTCCATCTCTCGGTTCCAGAGGGTAAGAATCAGTTAAGAGTACAGTATGTTGGACTCAAGACAGTCGTTGTTCCTGTAAAGAATGGAATGAAGGTTGTGATGAAGCCAGACGCTGGCTCTCTCGATGAAGTTATCGTTACAGGATACGGAAACTTTAAGAAATCTAGCTTTACAGGTGCTGCGGCAAACGTAGATCCAGGTAAGTTAGCAGACGTACCAGTAGCCTCTGTGCAGGATAAACTGTCTGGTTCTGTACCTGGAGTAACGGTTACGAGTTCATCAGGTGCGCCTGGTGCTGTAAGCAATATACGTATTCGTGGTATGGGATCTATCAATGCCGGCAATGATCCATTATATGTCATTGATGGTACACCAATGGTATCTGGTGATATTAATGCATTCGGTCAGGGTCAGTTCAATGATACTGGTACGGACATTCTATCCACTTTGAATAGTAATGATATTGAGTCAATCACCGTCATCAAGGATGCTGCAGCAGCTTCTTTATATGGTTCTCGTGCAGCTAATGGTGTAGTCGTTATTACAACAAAGAGCGGTAAGAAGGGTAAGACGCATGTTGACTTCCGTAGTGACTGGGGTTTCTCTAACATGGCTATCAATTATCGTCCAATGCTGGATGGTGACGCTCGTCGTGCTGTTCTCTCACGTGGTTTGGAGAACTATGCCATATATAAAGAGGGCAAATCAAAGGCTGATGCAGCTGCATTCGTTAAGGATCAGATTGATGACTACGCTGCTAAACCAGTCGTAGGATACGATGCTAATAACAAACCAATCTATGGTTGGACGAATTGGAAGGATCTTCTCTTCAAGACGGGACACCATCAGAACTATCAAATAAGCCTTAGTGGTGGTAGTGATAACACCCAGTTCTATACTTCTTTGTCATATATGAAGCAGACAGGTATCACTGCGAACCAAGGTTTGGAGCGTTTCACAGGTAATGCCAACCTTACTCATAAGTTCGGAAGATTTACTTTGGTTTACTCTGGTTTGTTCTCTAAGATGAATCAGCAGATGGCTAATGAGGGAACTTCTTATACAAGTTCTATCGCTCATTATGCATTCTTTGATAGTCCTTCAGCCATTGCTTATCTCCCTGATGGCACATTGGCACCAGGTACTCAAACTGGTTCTTACGTACAGCTCAACCCTCTCTATGAATACAAGCATTCAAGTGATAAGAACGACGTAAGACGTGCTTTCAACTCATTGAAGCTCGATTGGAACATCTGGGATGCACTCCATTTGAGTGAGAAGTTCACTTATGATTATACTTCATCAGTAGAGAATGTACTCTGGGATCGCTTCTCTAACGATGGTGCTCCTGGTGGTACTCTACAGCGTGTAGTAAGTGGTATTACTCAATTAAATGGTCAGACGCAGCTCTCTTATGTGAAGTCTTTCGGCTTACATAACCTTGATGCACTTCTTGGATACGAGACAGAAAAGTACATCTACAAGTACAATTATCTCCAAGGAACCAATTATCCTGGTTCTCTTTATGAGTTTTCTAATGCTGGAACGACGAGTGGTTCTAGTAATGCAACAGGCTACACGATGGCAAGTTGGTTAGGTCGTTTGAACTACAACTACGATAACAGATACTATGCAGGTGTCAGTTTCCGTCGCGATGGCAGTAGTCGTTTGGCAAAAGCTAACCGCTGGGGTAACTTCTGGTCAGTATCTGGTGCATGGCGATTCGGTGCTGAGAAGTTTATGGAATCAGCTAAGAGCGTGCTAAGTGATGGTAAGTTGCGTGTCAGCTATGGTGTGAATGGAACATTGCCAACTAGTCTTTATGCTTATTTGAACCTCTATCACTTCGGTGAGTACTATAATGGTCAGTCTGGAATGGGCATAGTTGGTATTGGTAACCCTGACTTGAAGTGGGAGAAGAACCGTGCTTTCAATGTTGGTTTAGACCTTACCTTCTTTGATCGAATCTCTTTGACTTTCGATTATTACACACGTACAACATCAGATCTTATCTATGATCTCCCTGTATCAGCTGTACCTGGTTATTATGACGGAGAGACTTATAAGACCACAACACCAATGAATATTGGTTCTTTACGCAATACAGGTTACGAGTTTACGCTACAAAGTAATAACGTTAACACAAAGGACTTCACATGGACAACCATGTTGAACTTCGGTCATAACCACAATAAGATTACTAAGCTCAATGGTAGTCAGGATGAGGTAATCAGTGGTAGATTGATTCACAAGGTAGGTCACACTTATTACAGCTATTACGCTCTTGAGTATGCTGGTGTAGACCCTGCTACTGGTAAGGAAGCTTATTATCTCAATGATGGTACAGCTAATGCGCGCAAGACAACAACTGATCCTGCAGCTGCAAAGAAGGTTATCGTAGGTGACCACGAGGCTACTATAGAAGGTGGTTTGACGAATAATATCAAATGGAAGTTTATCGACTTTGGTTTGAACTTCACCTTCTCTTTCGGTGGAAAGGCTTACGATGCAGCTAGATGGCAGCATAGTAATGGTGGTAACTTCCTCTATGGTGGTGCTGTCCCAGCCTATTATGACATTGACAAGATGTGGACAGGTCCTGGCGACACAAAGGCTAGTCTCCCTGCTTTCCAATTCGGAAACAACCCAACGATTGAGTCATCTCGTTGGTTAATGCCTACTGATTACTTGCGTTTGAAGAGCTTAACACTTGGTCTTACAGCACCTAATAACTGGGTATCTAGACTTGGTTTGAATAAGGCAAGAGTCTATTTTGCAGCATCAAATCTCTTCACATTGAAGTCAAAGAACCTCTATGTTGATCCAGAGATGCCAGTAGATGGTCTATGTGTATTCCAGACTCCAGCCTTAAGAACATTCACTTTCGGTATTGAGTTAGGCTTCTAAATTATTAATTGAAGAATTTTTGTTTATGAGAAAATACAATAAAAACATATACGGCTTAATGCTCGCAGGTGCAGTCCTGATGGGTATGTCATCATGTGGTGACGATTTCTTTGAGCAGAAACCAGCCGATTCTGTCCCTGCGGAGACAGCCATCCAGAGTAGTAGTGACCTTGCTTCGGCTCGTGCGGGTATGTATGCTGTCTTTAAAGGAAATAGTAATATGGTCGATTACTATGGTCAGCAAATGTTCCTATATGGCGAGTTGCATGGTGAAGACTTAGTGTATAATTCAACTTACGGAAGTAACCGTGCGAGCTTCTATTATCAGATGTCTTACACCACAGCATCCGACTTTGATCGTTCGAACGCAATCTGGCAATCTCCTTATGCAGTGATAGGTCGTGCTTGCCGAATCATTGAGGCAGCCGATGGTGGTAAGTTGTCTGATAAAACTGAGGCGGCTGATGAGATAGCACAATATCGTGCAGAAGCATTGGTTCTACGTGCTATGGCGACTTTCGATTTGACACGTGTTTATGGTAAGACCTATACAGAGGACAATGGTGCCTCGCTAGGAGTTCCACTGGTAACAAGTTCTTTACAATCAAATGTTAAGCCTGCTCGTAGTACTGTTGCGGAGTGTTATGCTCAAGTTATAAAGGACTTGACCGAAGCAATTAGCTCTGGTAAGCTCCCATCAGAGACTACTTCTGGTTATGTTAGTCTCTATGCAGCAAAGGCTCTCTTGGCACGTGTTTACTTGACAAAGGGCGATTGGGCAAATGCTCTCAGTACTGCTGAAGATGTTATCAACAACTCTGGTAAGAGTCTATGGACAATCTCTGAGTATGTGAATGCATGGAAGAAAGACGATGCAGCACACGCCAAAGAGATGCTTTTCGAGATACCTGTTACCAACACAAATGATTGGAATGACCGTGAGGGTATAGCCTATCTATATGCAGAGAATCGTCCTGATGTTCCTGGTTATGGTGAGGCTGTTGCCAACAAGAACTTCCTTGCTCTTCTGGCTCAAGACCCTAACGACGTGCGCGCAGATGTGTTCCTTGCACCTAGCAATGACACTAAAAACATATTCCATGGCGCAAAGGTTTATCTAAACAAGATGCCTGCTTACAATGGTGATCCTCGTTATGCTAGCGTGCCAATATTACGTCTTTCAGAGGTTTATCTGATAGCATCTGAAGCTGCATTTAAGGATGGTAACACTGCAAAAGCAGTCCAGTATTTGAATGATCTATTGAAGAATAGAACGTCTGATGCGTCTCGTTTGGTAACAGCGTCAACTATTACAGCCGCTCGTATATCACTCGAACGCCGTAAGGAACTCGTTGGTGAGGGTCAACGTTTCTTTGATGCAATACGCAACAATGAGACTATCACACGTTATACTAACGAATCCGACCGTGGTTGGAGCGCTGTTCTCCCAGCAGATGTGCGTAGTTACAACCGCGATTACTTCAAAGCTCTTGCAGCTATACCAAGCTATGAGATAGATGCAAACAAGAATATTAAGCAGAACGATGGTTATGGTCAATAACCCGTTCAGAGTCGCTTAACAAACTAATATAAATGCGAGGGATGTGCCTAGATGGGCACATCCTTTTTTCTTGTCTATTATATCTATCGTTTGGAATGAATATCTTTTACAAACGGAATTATCAATATAGAGCCAAATAGGAAGCGATATTCTTCAAAATAAAAACGTATATACCTTTTTTATGAAAACGTACCTCCGTTTTTGGTGAAACGTATATCCGTTTTTGGTGAAATGTATATCCGTTTTTAGTGAAACGTATATCCGTTTTGGGTGAAAAGTACGTACTTTTTAGGTAAAAATAGGCTATTTTTTCCATTGATGGTCGGTTACTTTCGATTGAAAAGAATGTAAGATTTACGTAAAACGTTGGTTATTAATGAGTTATAAGATTGTTCGCAAACTTCTTCAAAACGCGCGTATTTGACCCAAAGAGGGTGCTCTTCGATAAAAACGCAGTTATAAGTATAGATTTTAGCAGTATTTCTTTACAAATATAGTAGGTCATTTCCGCTGGTTTCGTCCTATCTATACCATTGGATCGAATGCTCTTTTCGTCCTTTCTGAACGTTCGATTGAAGTCTAATCGTTAGTGAAAAGCATTGGAACTATCGCCTGTTTGCCTACTGAAACTTATGCTTTTCGCTAAAAAGGTTGGGCTTTTCTGATATAAATGTGCAATAATTACATTACCTTTGTGCCTATGGAGAAGATGAAAACATTGGGTGATGGAACGCCCATAAGCTATACTATCAACGTTCGTGGGCGTCTCATCGACTTGGGCGAACCGCTGGTGATGGGAATCATGAACGTTACGCCCGACTCATTCTATGCTAATAGTCGAGTGCAAACGGCTGAAGCTATCCGCCAGCGAGCCCATCAGATTGTTGCTGAAGGGGCTAAAATTATTGATATTGGAGCCTGTTCTACACGTCCCGGAGGCGTTGTTGTCAGTGCAGAAGAGGAGATGCAGCGATTAGCTTTCGCTCTCCCGATTGTCAAAGAAGCCGAGCCTGATGCCATACTGTCCATTGATACTTTCCATGCTGACATTGCTCGAAGGATGATTGAGGAGTTCGGTGCAGATATAATCAACGATGTTGAGGAAGGTAAAGACCCTGAAATGTTCCGTACCGTAGCCGAACTTGGGGCACCTTATATCCTTATGTCTACCGCAGCTAACCTTCATGACATGCTTATCGACTTCTCTCGTGAGGTGCAAGAATTGCGCGATTTGGGGCAAAAAGACATCATTCTTGACCCCGGTTTCGGCTTTGGTAAGGATCCTGTAGCGGGCAATTACGAGTTATTAAGCGTCATGGAACGGTTGCAAGTAATGGAACTTCCTATACTTGTAGGCATTAGCAGGAAGCGAATGATCCATCAACTTCTGGGTATTACGGCGGCTGAAAGTCTGAACGGAACAACTATTTTGAACACAATCGCCCTACTGAAAGGGGCAAACATACTGCGAGTGCACGATGTTCGTGAGGCGGTTGAGGCTGTTAAAATAGTTGGTGCAATGCGACAAAATACTGTAAAGTGAAATAATAAAGCTCTTCTTTTATGTTTTTCCCATTTGGTATAAAGGATGTAATCGACATCGTGCTTGTGGCATTGATGCTCTATTATATTTATCGTGTGATGAAGGAGTCACGCTCACTGAACATCTTCATCGGAATCATGTTGTTTGTTATCCTATGGCTCATCGTTAGTCAGGTGCTAGAGATGCGACTTTTAGGTGGTATCCTTGATAAGCTGGTTTCGGTGGGAGTCATTGGTCTTATCGTTCTGTTCCAAGAAGACATACGCCACTTCCTGTATAGTCTTGGCGCACATCGGAAGGTAAAAAACATTATTAAACTATTTACGAGAACAAGTAAGGAGGAGGTTGATAAGGAAACAATTATGCCTATCGTCATGGCTTGCATGAGTATGAGTCGTGGTAAGGTGGGTGCTTTGATTGTTATAGAACGGGGTGTGATGTTGGAAGACATCGTTGAGACTGGCGACTTGATAGACGCCCGCATTAATCAACGACTGATTGAAAACATCTTCTTTAAGAACTCGCCTCTGCATGACGGAGCGATGGTTATCTCCAAACAACGCATTAAGGCGGCAGGATGCATATTGCCAGTAAGCCACAAGCAAGATATTCCTAAGGAGTTAGGTCTGCGTCATCGTGCAGCCATGGGAATCTCACAAGATTCGGACGCATTGGCTATCATCGTTTCAGAAGAGACTGGTCGCATTAGTGTTGCCATGCATGGTGAGTTCCAACTGCGCCTTTCTGCCGAACAACTGGAGAGTATCTTGACAAAGGAGATGGTGCTGTCTTAAATTCAGAGTAAGCCCCACCTAACCTCCCCGAATAGGGAGGAACAACTTACGGGACACACGTCTGTCTGAAAGTAGAGGATGGGTCAGTGTGCACCGAGGTATAGCCTCGTTAGATTGAACTATCGGAACGAAAACAAGGAAACGCCCTTCTCGCATTGAGAAGGGCGTTCCTTTGCATCAAAGAAGGCGTCTCCTTGTAATGAGGAAACGCCTTCTTATATTCGAGCTAACCTAATTCAACATTAGATTCATCTCTAGTTTGTCATCCTTGAAGATATAGTCTACCAGCTCATTGATTGTCAATGAACGTGTGTTCGGCAGTGGTTGATTCGTATGACAAACGTGCCCTTCCTTTATTTGGAAGTACATATTATTCTTCGGAATATCCGAGTCATTATATATACGGAGGTTCTCTATGCGATTAGGATGCCGTTGAGCATAAAGCTGCAACGCCTTTTCAGCATTGATAACACGTATCATTCCTTGTATATTCTCTGTCTGTCTCTTCGCATTCGGGTCGACAGAAAGTGCAATACGATAGTCCTCCTTGATAATATCGAAACCCTCGGCATCATGCAATAGAACGCAATCTTTGGAACGTTGCCACTTGTCGAACGAATCAAAGTCCATGTTGTCAACATCAGTAGGCGGTGCTGTTACCATGATATGTCGTGCATATCCGCATCGTTCATACCAGTCGTATAGCCACTCTTCGGCAGGTATCAACGTTGTAAAGACGGCCCCCTTGTGATAGAGTTGGAAGTGAGCTTGCGACATCAAGTTGCCTCCCATGTTCTTCTTTCGGTACTCCTCACGTACACTAACACCAGAGATATAAGCCGTGCGCACCTCCTCATCGTAGTATTTCATTGTATAGGGCAAGGCTTGAAGGGCTGCAACAGTATGCTTGTCAGCCTGACAAGTGATGTTATATTCGGGCTTGAATACGCGGGAAAAATAGAGTTGTATGAATGGTTCCACATCATGGAAAGTGTCTCGCCATAGGTTGATTGTCTCCTCCTTAATGCGTTGCTGATCCTCTTCTTGCGCCAAGGGGTATTTCTCCATGACCACATTCTTCTCTAAAAGAATGTCTGGCTTGTATGAAAGTTTGGCGTATCTTAAGCCCTCAATACCAAGATCTTCCTCACGATTCATGTATTCGTATTGCTCAGGGAGGTGTCTGGCGAACTCCTGATTGATGATAGAAAACGCTCCTTCGTAGCTTGTGTCTGCCTTTTCAACGCATACATCGAACACCTTGTTAGTGATAGGCGAACCAAAGGTGAAGGCAATCAACTTATCATCTACCCATATTGTGCCACCAATAGCACCGATTTCATCCCATAAATCGAAGACACGTGTCATTGAACGAAGCTCTTCCGATAATTCTTCATCGCCCTCGGTATCCTCCTTTGTAACCTCTCGCCAGTTCTCTTCCACAGCTATACATTCTGGGATCATATCCTTTGTTAAGTCCTTATATACGTAGTTTGGGAATGTTTTACGGAACTTATTGCAGTGGTTTCGCTTACCTTGTAACTTCTTACCAGATAGTGTTGCGAGCTTTTCACGTGAGTAGATATAATCGAAGTGGTCACGGTCTGGTTTGATATCAAAGGTGTTGGGGAAGGTAGTCTCTAGTATCTCTGCCATATAACTGCATACACCTAGCATTAAGAAAGGATGCCCTAAGGTGATAGAATCGTCCCTCATCTGTCGGACAACGGCAGCGAATCGGTCGCGCATAGCCTCGTCCCATGCACATTTCCATACTGGTGCCATGTATGCGAGATGGTGCCCTGTATAAAAGCGGAACACTAAGAAACCATCGACTTCAGCGATTTGTGTATTATAAAGAAATCTCCATGAGATGATATTTGCAAAGCTTAAATCACAGTTCTGACGGTCTCCACAAAGTGTATAACTTTGTATTAGTTCGCGATCAGACGTCTTTACATCGTGGAATTTAATCATGTTGTCTATAATCTGGTTAGGCTACAAAGATATGTATAAAAGCTGGGATAGCCAAGAGGATAGCTCTTTTCTGATATAAAACAAGAGTCTTGTTTGGGATTATGAGTTAATTTAGCTATCTTTGCAGGTAAACAATTTAAAGACCGAAGTACAATTATTACAATAGAATAAGAACTATGGATTTATTAGAGCAAATCGTTGCGCGCGCTAAAGCCGATAAGCAACGTATCGTGCTCCCCGAGGCAGAAGAGGAGCGAACCCTTAGAGCGGCTGACAGGGTATTAGCCAATGATATCGCCAATCTAATCCTCATTGGTAACCCCGCCAATATACATAAGCTTGCCACAGAGTGGGGGCTTAAGAACATTGACAAGGCGACCATTGTTGACCCAGAGAATAACCCTAAGTGCGAAGAATATGCTGCTAAGCTAGCTGAATTACGCCAGAAAAAGGGTATGACTATCGAACAGGCACGTGAGTTAGTGACGAAGAATAATCTCTATTTGGGTTGTATGATTATTAAGACAGAGGGCGCTGATGGGCAGATATCAGGTGCACTCTCTACAACAGGTGACACGCTTCGCCCTGCTTTGCAGATTATTAAATGTGCGCCAGGTATCACTTGTGTGAGTGGAGCTATGCTCATCCTCACTCACGAACAGCAGTATGGTGAGAATGGTATTGTCGTTATGGGTGATGTAGCTGTTACTCCTAACCCAACAGCCGATCAGTTAGCTCAAATCGCTTACACTACTGCCGAGACCGCAAAGAGCGTTGCTGGCTTCCAAGACCCACATGTTGCCATGTTGAGTTTCTCTACTAAGGGATCAGCAAAAGACGCTATCGACCGTGAGACGGGTAAGAGTGTTTACATTATAGATAAGGTTGTTGAGGCAACAAAGATAGCCAAGGAGAAGTTCCCAACACTGAAGGTTGATGGTGAATTACAGGCTGATGCTGCTCTAGTCCCTGCTGTTGCTGCTAAGAAGGCACCGGGTTCGGAGATAGCAGGTAAGGCTAATGTGCTTGTTGTTCCAAACCTGGAAGTAGGTAACATTGGCTATAAGTTAATCGAACGTCTTGGTGGTGCTAAGGCGATCGGACCTATCCTCCAAGGTATAGCTCGCCCTGTTAACGATCTTTCTCGTGGCTGTTGTGTAGATGATATCTATTATATGGTAGCTATCACAGCATGCCAAGCTCAAGATGCAAAAAAGCTATAAAGAAGCCTCTCCTCAGCTCCTCTCCCTATGGAGAGAGGAGTCGTCCGTATAGAGGGGAACACTCCTAAGTAATTAAGTAATCAATAAAGAGGAAGGGAAGAGTGTAAGTTCTGGGGGTATATTTATCTGCGTGTGAATAGTTTATTGGTATTGCTTTACCCTAATAAGAACATTTGCCTTAACTCCATTTCACTCCCTTCACTCCTTTAACTCCTATAATCAAAATATGAAGATATTAGTCTTGAACTGCGGAAGTAGTTCTATTAAGTACAAGTTGTACGATATGAAAGACGAGTCAGTGTTGGCTCAGGGCGGTGTAGAACGCATTGGACTTGATGAGGCTTTCATAAAGGTTAAGCTCCCTAATGGTGAGAAGAAACAAATCATGGCAGACCTTCCTACACATAAAGAAGGTGTGGCTCTTGTGTTCAAAGTGTTACTAGATCCAGAGATTGGTGCTCTAAAGAGTCTTGATGAGATAGACGCTGTTGGACACCGAGTAGTGCAAGGAGGTGACCTCTTTGAGAAGAGTTGTATCGTTACAAAAGAAGTAGAAGAAGGGATTGAAAGTCTTATAGACTTAGCTCCAGTTCATAATGCTGGTCACTTGCGCGGATTGCGTGCTGTGGATGCTTTGATGCCTCACACACCACAAGTAACAGTGTTTGATAATGCTTTCCATAGCACTATGCCAGATTATGCTTACCTATATGCTGTTCCTTATGATCTATATAAGAAGTATCATGTTCGTCGCTATGGTTTCCACGGAACAAGCCACCGTTATGTGTCACACCGTGTATGTGAAATGTTAGGTGTAGACATCAAGACACAGAAGATTATCACTTGTCACATTGGTAATGGTGCGTCTATTGCAGCTATCAAGAATGGTAAGGTCATCGATACCTCAATGGGTTTAACGCCATTGGCAGGCTTGATGATGGGATCTCGTTCTGGTGATATTGATCCTTCTGCTGTAACTTACTTGATGGAGAAGCTCGGTAAGAAGCCACAGGAAATGGCAGACTTCTTGAATAAGGAGAGTGGTGTGTTGGGTATTACGGGTATCAGCTCTGATATGCGTGACATAGAAAATGCTGATAACGAAGGCAATCAGCTTGCTCATTTGGCATTGCAGATGTACACCTATCGTATTAAGAAGTACATCGGTGCTTATGCTGCTGCTATGAATGGTGTAGACATCATTGTGTGGACTGCAGGCGTTGGGGAGAATCAGACTGGATTGCGTTGGGATGCTTGTCAAGATATGGAGTATCTTGGTATCAAGTTGGATAAGAAGCGCAATGAAGTGCGTGGAGTAGAGCAGATTCTCTCTACTGACGATTCAAAGGTAAAGGTTGTTCTTGTGCCAACTGATGAAGAGATTGTCATTGCACGTGATACTCAAGAACTTGTTAAAGACTTGAAGAAGTAATATCTAGGGATTTCCTACGGATATTGAATATTAGTGATAGACTGTATTAAAAGTGGGGTAATGATGCTCATGACCCATCCACTATCTCTACCATAGCTTACTTGTATTGCTATGTTCAGCGATGTAGAAATGTGGAAAAGAGCTTTTGCTACAGTCTATCTTTTTGTTTTTCCAGGCATTGCTGTTATAATTTTCTCATTCAGAATAGACTTACAACCAGTTGTTTATCTCAAGTGCTAAATATGACAGCAAATCAAATTTAAAATGGACTAGGGAATAAATCAGTTTCAAACAATGATTCTCAACATGGTATAAAACTTATAGAAAGATTTTCCTTTATGCTCTGTTTCTCCCTAATATATTATTCCTTAACTGCTGATAAGTATGCAGTTGTGCTGTAATTTTTCGTTAGCAGTGATAGAGTAGGATATATATAAGAGGTGAATTATTATAAAATGCGAAAGGTAGTTGTCTCACGACAACCACCTTTCTTTTGACTAAACTTAATCTACAAACCTGAGTTTTAATTTTATATTATGAATGTCTTAAATTCTTTCTAATATGCTATTCCTATTTAATTAATAGGCTCTCTTTATTCAAGAATCCTATCTCTTAAAAGACAATGCAAAGATACGAGTTTGTTTTGTAACTTCCAAATACTTTCTAAGGAAAATGAGTTTTTATAGCTAAAAAATAACTTTTTATCTTGATAATAGGCTTATTTTTACTTTTGTTAAGGCTTGCTTTCCCCTTCAACGTATTCCTCTAGAAACATATGTTCACCATCGAATACTGCGTAAGTGAACTGCCATATCCAATCACCAAGTATCAGCATGCGTACTTTCCGTGATAGGGTGAGATCTAATTCAATATGTCGATGACCATAGATATAATAATCGACGTCTTTATGTGTGCGCATGTAATCTTTTGTGAAACGCACTAAATATTCTTTATCTTCGCCCATGTAGGGAGCTTCTTTTCCATCAATACGTTTCAATCGACTCTTTTTTGCCCAATTCAAACCTAACTGCATACCCCACCAAGGGTGGAAGAAGTTGAGTAATCGTTGGCATACTCGATTGTGAAAGACTTTCCTTAAGAACTGAAATATAGGATCTGGATCTCCTAGTCCATCACCATGTGCAAGATAGAAAACCTTATCGTAGATCTCGGTTGTGATGGGTTGACGATGAAGGATAACGCCACATTCCTCTTCTAAGTATCCGTAAGTCCAGAGATCATGATTACCTGTAAAGAAGTGCACCTCTACTCCCATATCTGTTAACTCTGATATTTTTCCTAGGAATCGAGTATATCCTTTTGGAACAACATACTTATATTCGTTCCAAAAGTCGAACATATCGCCTAGTAGATAAATAGCTGCAGCCTTGTTTTTTATGCTATCCAAGAAACGGACTAGACGGCGTTCTTGTGTGCGTCTATGTTTTATGGCTAGTGAACCAAGGTGTGCATCAGAAAGGAAATAGATATTTTTCATGTCTTTGAATTTTAAGTGAATGGGGTGTTAACGAGCTATTGTGGCTTTATTCAAAGCCTAATTCAACCCGTGCCTCCTCAGACATCATGCTTTGATCCCATACTGGGTCAAAGACTAGATTGATGTTAGCTGATTTTATTCCCTCAACACTTTCCACCTTTGTTCGTACATCTTCAAGGATGAAATCTGCTGCAGGGCAAGATGGTGCTGTAAATGTCATATCCATGTCGAGATTACCTTTCTCGTCTACATCAATCTTATAGATCATTCCAAGATCATAGATATTTACAGGTATTTCTGGGTCATAGACGGTCTTCAACACATCAACGATTTTTTCTTCTATCTGTGTCTTTTCTTCTTGTGTCATATATTTAATTGGGTGTTTATTTATAATGTGTAACTTGTAAAGATAGTGTTAATAAGCGCAATAAAAAATGTTTTTAAATTGCCAGATGTTACCTATCTTTTGCAAAGATAGTAATTTTAAATAATAATCACAATAGCTTGCTAAGGAAAGAAGGTCATTTATCTTGGTTTTACAAACATATTATTGTATATTTGTGCAATGATAAAGAAGGATGATTATCATGGGCGATTGGTATAGTTGGAATATCACTTATCAAAATAAGAAGCCTGTAAGGATTACTGTTCGGGATGCTCTCGGAACACATGAGGTACAGCCTGGCAGTGCTAAGTGGAATGCTATCTTGGCTGAAGCTAATCAGAGTGCGCGAAAGAGTAAGGCTACTTCTAAAGTACAGAGAAGGAAGATTTGGGGACAACTTAATTTTAATGAAAAGCGTACCAAACTGCTTGTTTCGCTTGGCACAGTACTCTTTATTTTCTTGTTACCTCTTTGCATATATCCAAGTTACTTTGGTTTACATACACGAGAAGGTTATTGTGGACTCTTTTTGACAGCTCTTCTGTTCTCTTTCGGAATAGCTGTTAGCATCTTTGGCATCTTTTGTTGGCGTGTTAAGGAGTATAAATGGTATACCAAGATTGGTTTTTCTATTTTGGGGATAACTTCTCTTTTCCTTATTATTAGGGGTGTTACAGCTTATATAAAGGACTTTGTGGATAATGATGTTGTTACTTATGAAGGCTCATTTACGCTAGACACAATAGTTCACAGGCGTTCTTTTACCAATTATGTTATTACATGGGAAGGTGACACCCTATCCTCTTCTCCAGAGCATCTTATTAGCTATGCACATTACTTGGAACTAGAGCATTATAATAAGGTGAGAATTACTTATTGGCGGAACTCTGGTCTAGTTTGGAGTGTAGAGCCCTTAGGTGCGTGGCACGAGGTGGAAAGAAAGAACTGGTGGGAGTGGTAGACTTTTGTTTATTATCGAGCTTCGAGAGAATTCTTAGAGTCTTCCCTCTTCACGATAAGAGTAATATTTCCCATCAGTGAGGACTACATGATCAGCGAAGTGAATGCTTAGTAATTCGCATGCTTTCCGTATGCGTGTGGTAAGAAGATCATCCTCATGGCTGGGAGATGTGTTCCCACTGGGATGATTATGACAGAATGCAAGGATGGTAGTATTCTTCATTAATACCTCTTTCATCATAAGTCTTATATCAATTGGAGCCATAGTTAGTCCACCAATTGAGATACGTTTGGCCTCTATAAGACGAAAGTTTTGCTTCATCATTAGTATCCAACCCTCTTCAATGTCGAGGTCTTGAATGGTGGTGTACATATAATTGTAAATGGCTTCTGCACTATTCAGTAAGGGGACTTCTTCTACCTTTGCACGTTGCCTGCGTTTACCCAATTCACATGCTGCAAGTATCGTTATAGCCTTTGCCGGACCAATTCCTTTATATCCTTCTAGCTGATGTATAGATAACTTCCCCAGTGAGTTTAGATTGTTATGACAATCTTTTAAAATATGTTTCATTAGGTCGACAGCACTCTCATTTGCTGTTCCTGAACCAATAAGAATAGCCAATAATTCTGCATCACTGAGCACACTTGCCCCCAGTCTCTCCAGTTTCTCACGTGGGCGGTCAGCCTCTGCCCAGTTGTTAATGGATATACTTTTCATAGTTTAATGTGATATTCTTTTCTCCTAATAAGGTATATCAAATGTTCTCGTAACAGATAACAAAGTAGGGACGGACGCCTTCGTCTGTCCGTGGTATATATGAAGTCTCTTGATAAACAGGGGCGTTCTGGCGGACAGACGAGGGCATCTGTCCCTATTGTGGCAAATTGATTCATTCATAGTGATAGGTTTTGATGATTGTAGATAGGCGGTTGTTATATTTTAATAGGGGGGAACTTTGAATTGTGAATTATGAATTAACTATAGAAGTTCTTTTGGTAGGCTGCAAACTCTTCACGGCTACATACGCATCGTTTCCACCATGCATTAATGAATCCACAGCCGTAACCTATGAGCTGATAAAAAGCTGCACGGATACTAAGGAAGCCGATTTTCAAACTATGATTTTGCATTGTTGAGTCTATACAGATGGTTGCACTATAAAGAAGAAGGGGTAATAACCCTAAGAAGATAAGGCTACAACCAAGAGTTTTAGCTGATGTGCAAACCATCGTGAGAAGCCCACAAAGGATAATCAAAGTGAGAAAGAGAACCCCAAGAGTGAATATCATAGGCAAGAGATGGACAACCTTCAGAGATTCAGGATACTTCTTATATAGGTTGATACGGGCAATACCTGAATTGTAAACCTGTCGCCAGAACTTGCGGAAGTCTGTGCGTCTTTTATGCCACACCCATGCCTCTGGGAAGAGGCGACAGCGTTTCCCAGCCTTGAAGATACGTATAGAGAAGTCGATATCCTCACCAAAGCGCATCTTGGAGAAACCGCCTAATTCCCTGTAAACATCACGACGAATACCCATGTTAAAGGAGCGTGGATAAAATTTATCTAGTTTCTTTTTTCCCCCACGGATGCCCCCTGTTGTGAAGAAAGATGTCATTGAGTAAGAGATTGCCTTCTGCGTATCTGTGAACGAATCATGCGCTTTGTCTGGTCCTCCAAAGGCATCTGCTGGTTCTCTCGAAAGCTCTTTGCTGATAGCTTGTAGATAACCTTCTGGAAGTACAACATCTGAGTCAAGGATGAGTAAAAACTCTCCCTTTGCCCGTTCTGCACCATAATTCCGACTCTGACCAGGTCCTGAGTTCTCCTTATAATAATAATGTAAATCGAGTTTGTCAACATACTTGTTGCAAACCTCCTCACATGTTACTTTTGAGCCATCTTCGACGATGACCACTTCAAAATCCGCCTCCTTTTGGTGGAGAAGACTCTCTAATAGCTCATCAACCTCATCTGGTCGGTTGAAAACGGGTACTATAATGCTGTACTTCATAACATTGCAAAGATAACACTTTGTTTGTGATTGGCAAGTAATTTAGCGTATTATTATCCTCATAAATATAACATTATCTTGTTAAGGTAATCACCTTTACGTATAGTTCGGATAATATGACAAGGTTAGAGAAAATTGTTAATCTTCTGTTAAACGATGGTCTTCTATTTTAGAGATTGGGCTGTTTTACCTATATTTGTACTAATAAAGTAGAAATAAATTAATTACTTATAGTTATGAAGATACCATCGGAGTTTGATCCTATTCGCCCCTTTGAACCAGAGGAATTACCAGTAGTCTATGATCGGATTCTTGCTGACAAGCAGTTTCAACAAGTGTTAGCATATCTTTATCCTGATGTTCCTATGGAAATACTGGAGCAGAAGATACGAGCTTGTAAGACGAATCTTGAATTTCAGAAAGCATTTTGTTATCCCTTCTTACAGCGTTTGGTGACGACCTTGAGCTTAGGTCTTAGTATGGACGCAACGAACATTGACATCCGAAAAAGGTACACTTTCATTAGTAACCATCGTGATATTGTTCTTGATTCAGCCTTTTTGGATAAGTTACTGATAGATGTTGGCTTCTCTACAACATGCGAGATTGCAATCGGAGATAATCTTCTCTCTGCTGATTGGATACGTGATTTGGTGCGTATTAATAAGTCTTTTACCGTTGAAAGGGCGTTACATTCTGTTGAAATGTTGCGTGCCAGCAAGCGAATGTCCGAATATATCCATTTCGCAGTGGCAGAGAAAAACGAGAATGTATGGATTGCGCAACGTCAAGGTCGTGCTAAGAACTCTAACGATCTCACCCAACCTGCAATCTTAAAAATGATGGTTATGGGTGGTGAAGGGAGTATTATTGATCGCTTGAAGCAGTTGCATATAGTTCCACTATCCATCTCTTATGAGTATGACCCATGTGACTACCTCAAGGCAAGGGAATATCAATTACGTCGAGACATACCTTATTGGAAAAAGACTGCCGAGGATGACTTAGAGAGTATGTTGATAGGTATCAAGGGATTTAAAGGTCATATCTTCTATCATTGTGCACCATGTATAGACGATTGGCTCGATACTTTGGATACTGATTTACCAAAAAATAAGCTCTTTGATACCATCGCTTCTCATATTGACCACGAAATTCATAGTAGTTATAAGCTCTATCCTATTAATTACGTTGCCCTTGATATGATTCAAGACACGAAGGTTTACGAGGAGTATTACACGCAGGATGATTACGAAAAGTTCGATTCCTACCTTGCAGGACAGATTGAGAAGATTGATATAGAGAATCGTGATGAGCAATTCTTGCGTACTTGCTTGCTCACACAATACGCTTATCCCGCAAAAAATTATATAGATGCATCTTCAGAAAGTGGGCGTTTAAAATCGTTGTTGAATCGTCTTACTTTTAAGAAATAAACCTCTGTGAGTACGAGAATCAATAGTAAGATACAGGGCGGAATGACCATAGTAATGTTGCTTGTAACATTACTTATGGTTGTTGCCTGTAAGCATGACTTCTTCGAAAAGGGTGATTCTGGCTTGTCATACCTTAACACTGACTTTGTTGAAGTGCGTTCAAATGATGCTTCCGAACTGGTTGAGGCTGTCACAGACAAGGGTGAACACTTGTCGTTACGACCTCATGTAAAAAAGCTATGGGCGGTTAAACCCGACACGACTTATCGTGCGATGCTATATTATAATAAGGTGGTTGAAGGTGTGACAAAGGCTATTGATATTAGTCCTGTACCTGTTTTGCAGATGAAGTTTGCATTGGATGTGGTAGATATACACACTGATCCTGTTACATTTGAGAGTGCTTGGATAAGTAAGAATCGCCGTTATCTTAACCTTGGATTGTCTTTGAAAACAGGTAAAGTTGATGATAAGAAGGTTGCGCAATCGTTAGCTATTGTTGTTGACTCGGTAAAAAGAAGGTTAGATGGTGGTAAGAACTTCTATATGCGATTGTATCATGCGCAGAATGGCGTACCAGAGTATTACAGTGCACGTATATTTGTTAGTATGCCAATGACGAATATTCAGACGAGAGACTCCATTGTTTTAGACATCAATACCTATAATGGAATGGTTAGAAAATACTTCTGATAATATCCCTTTTTAGTATAGTTTGTTTTATATTATGGCGTTCTTTGTCGTTTAGAAGACGCCTACCTATTATCTTCAAGAGTGTTTTTTAAATGATAGGAGATTGTTATGTTGATTTGAAGGTATGTTTTTATATTCAAAAAAATAGACTAATAATAACATGAAAATAAATTGATTCTTTGAAAAAAATAAACTAAAAATTAATTCAAGGAAGTCTTTTTTCGGACATAAGAAAAGCTGTATCGAAATATAGATACAGCTTTTCTTGTTCTTAAAATGATGTGTTTTTTGTGAGTAGATGTCCTTACTTTAATACTTCAAGTTCCTTACCAACTTTGATGAAGGCTGCTATACACTTGTCAAGTTGCTCACGATTGTGACCTGCCGAGATTTGAACTCGAATGCGAGCCTGCCCCTTTGGAACAACAGGATAGTAGAAACCTGTAACATAGATACCCTCTTCTAACAACTTAGCTGCATATACCTGAGATAGTTTAGCATCGTAGAGCATAACGGCACAGATGGCACTTTGGGTGGGTTTAATATCGAATCCAGCAGCCAACATGTGGTCTCTAAAGTAGTTAACGTTCTCTACCAGCTGATCATGAAGGGCGTTGCTTTCCTTCAACATCTTAAATACTTCAAGGCTCGCACCGATGATACAAGGTGCAAGAGAGTTGGAGAAGAGGTATGGGCGACTGCGTTGACGAAGCATATCAATGATCTCCTTACGTCCAGTAGTGAATCCTCCTAATGCTCCACCGAATGCTTTTCCTAAGGTTCCAGTATATATGTCCACACGACCATAGGTCTTGCAAAGCTCGCTAACACCATGACCTGTAGCACCAACCACGCCCGCTGAGTGTGATTCATCAACCATTACGAGAGCATCATACTTCTCTGCTAAATCGCAAATCTTGTCTATTGGAGCCACATTACCATCCATTGAGAATACGCCATCAGTAACAATAATGCGGAAACGTTGGGCTTGTGCCTCTTGCAAGCAACGCTCTAAATCAGCCATGTCTGCATTGGCATAACGATAACGTTTAGCCTTGCAAAGGCGCACACCATCAATGATAGAGGCGTGATTTAGCGCATCGGAAATGATAGCATCTTCGTCTGTGAACAAAGGTTCGAATACACCTCCATTAGCATCAAAGCATGCTGCATAGAGGATAGTATCTTCTGTCTTGAAGTATTCGGAGATGGCAGCTTCAAGCTCTTTATGCCCATCTTGTGTACCACAGATAAAGCGTACTGATGACATACCGAAGCCTCTCTTGTCCATCATCTTCTTGGCACCTTCAATCAGACGAGGGTGATTGGAGAGTCCCAAATAGTTATTGGCGCAGAAGTTCAAAACCTCTTTACCTTTTACTTCAATTGCTGCACTCTGTGGGCTTTCGATGATTCTTTCATTCTTGTAAAGCCCTGCTTCTGTTATCTCAGCAAGTGAGTTGCAGAGATATTCTTTCATCTTTCCATACATAACATTAGATTCTTTTAATTGTTATACAGGGCAAAGTAAGGTATAAAAAACGAGAATAAGGATGTTTTACAATGCTTTTTTGTAATAGAATCAGTAATTTTGATAATTTTAAGATATCGAAGAGCTCTATTCGATAAAAATATGTTTACTTTGCAACAAAATGGATTATCAACTTATCTATATATATGAAAAATGTTTTAGTGATAGGCTCCACTGGGCAGATAGGCTCAGAGCTTACCAGGGAATTGAGAAAGTGTTATGGCAATGAGAACATCGTCGCTGGTTATATTAAAGGTGCTGAACCTACGGGTGAACTGAGGGATGGTGGACCTTTTGCAGAGGCTGATGTTACAAACCCGCAAATGATTGCGGAGGTTGTAAAGAAGTATCATGTTGATACGATTTATAACCTTGCAGCATTGTTATCTGTCGTGGCGGAGAATAAGCCACAGTTAGCTTGGAAGATTGGTATTGATGGTCTTTGGAACATCTTGGAAGTTGCACGTGAGAATCAATGTGCGGTCTTCACGCCTAGTTCTATAGGCTCATTTGGCCCGAGTACACCTCGTGTCAAGACACCACAGGATACGATACAGCGTCCAAGAACTATCTATGGTGTGTCAAAGGTTGCTACTGAATTGTTGAGTGATTATTACTTCAATAAATATGGAGTAGATACTCGTTCTGTGCGTTTCCCTGGTTTGATTTCTTATGTGACACCTCCTGGTGGTGGTACAACTGACTATGCTGTCGATATCTACTACTCGGCTGTTCGCGGTGAGAAGTTCGTGTGCCCAATTAAGAGAGGTACATTGATGGATATGATGTATATGCCTGATGGATTGAATGCAGCCATTTCCTTAATGGAGGCTGACCCATCTCGTTTGGTGCATCGTAATGGTTTCAATATTGCATCGATGAGTTTTGATCCAGAAGAAATATTTAATGTAATTAAGCAGCATAAGCCTGATTTTGAGATGGAATACGATGTTGATCCTCTCAAGCAGAGTATTGCCGACAGTTGGCCTGATAGTTTAGATGATAGTTGTGCACGTGAGGAATGGGATTGGAAACCACAATTTGATTTGGAATCCATGACGATTGATATGCTAAAGAACTTAAAGGTAAAGTTGAAATAGTCCTTTTAAAGATAAAAGAGAGGCAGATTATCATCTTGATAACTGCCTCTCTTTCTTGTTTATAAGTAAATGTGTAAGTTACTACAGATAATTTCTGAGTTTACTTTTATTATTTTCTTTTTCCTTTAGGAGTTGGTTTCTTTCCTACAGGCTTTTTACCAGTAGAAGTCTTTTTTGTACCTTGTTTGTTGGTTGTCTGACTAGTAGATGTAGTCTTCTCTGGTTCTATCTTTTCAGGCATCTTGTTCTCTGGACGTGCAAATCCATCCTTTGTTGCAAGCTTACTCATAGTTTTGATACGCTTGTCAAGATCTGGGTGTGAAGAGAACATACGCTTCCATTTACCTTCTTTTTGGATACCTTGGTCTTCTTCGAGTTTCTTTAATTTCTCGAAAGATAGTGCAATAGCCCATGGATTTTTGCCATTCTCTTTCAGAAACTCATATCCGTAAGCATCTGCCTGACTCTCTTGTTTCTGAGAGTAAGTGGCATTGAGGAGTGATTCGCCTAGTTCACCAAGTTGTGAATCAGTAAGTGCTGCGGCTTTACCATTGGTTGCAGCGAGTCCATCTTTGAGCGCAGAAGTAAGTAGGGAGGTACGGAATCTTTTCTTAGAGTCTTTATGTGCAACGTGACCAATCTCATGTCCAATAACGCCCAAAAGTTCTTCGTCTGTCATAAGATCCATGAGGGATGAGAATACTCGTACGCTTCCATCAGGGCAGGCAAAGGCATTGACGTCTGTTACATAGTAAACTTTAAAGTTCAAAGGGATTCCTTCTACATTGGTAAGACCTTGTGTTAATTTGTTAAGACGCTTTGTGTAAGGGCTGCGAGCATCGCAAACTTTGTTGTTCTTATCCAACCAAGCAACGTATTCTTTTACGTAATTTGCCATGTCTGCATCTGTCAAAGTTGCAGCTTTGGCTACTTTTACGGCACCACTTGCAGCTTTCCCTATATTGAACTGCGCCTTCATTGGTGTTGCTCCTGCAATGAGTAATGTGGCAATACATACACTGTAAAATCTCTTTCTCATACGAACTGTTTTGTTTGTTAAAGTTAATTTGTGACAAATATATGGATATTCTTTTGAATAGTCAAGTCTTTTATCAATTTTATTTCATCAAATACGGACAACCATGAGGGTTGTCCGTATGATATTTAAATGCCTTAGTTTTTATTGTTACCAAAGAATCGAAGAAGATAAAGGAAGAGGTTGATAAAGTCGAGATAGAGACTCAATGACCCTAGGAGTGCTATTTTCTGGGCTGATTCTCCTGCATCAGGAGCCATGAGAAGGTTACGTTTGATTGCTTGTGCATCCCATGCGGTGAGACCTGTAAAAATGAGCACTCCAACAATGCTGACTATATAATCCATTGTGGAACTGTGCAAGAAGAGGTTGACTAGACTAGCTATAATCAAACCAATTAATGCCATGAAGAGTACTCCTCCGAACTTTGTTAAATCCTTCTTCGTCGTTGATCCTATTAATGCCATTGCTCCAAAGGTTCCTGCAGTGACAAAGAAGGTTTTGGCAATGATGGCTATTTTGTATACTGCAAATATCCATCCGAGGGTCAGACCATTGATGGCAGAGAAGAGGATAAACCATAGGGTTGCGCTGGCAAGAGATAGCTTATAGATGCGAGATGATAGATACCATACGATGCCAAACTCCACTAAGGCTGCAATAAGCATAGGACCTTTACTAATGTAGAGAGCTTGGATAAGTGCAGGAGAACTACCTGCCCCATAAGCAACAATACCTGTAATGGCGAGTGCCATTGCCATCCATACATATACCTTACGCATTAGTGCTGGAAATGCGCGTGCCATTTCTAGGTCACGATCATGGTTATTAACCACTTTTGAATAGTTGTTGAAATCCATATTCATTTCTTTTTGTTTTGTTTTCTGTTTGTTTCTTCTTTATTGTGGAACTCTACTGATAATAATGAGAGCTTCTTCTTCTTTTTTGCTTAATGGACAAATGCTATGCCATTTAGCTACAAATATAAATGAAAGAAAAGAGTCTGACAAATATAATAATCGTTTTTTAGATCTTTTAGGAGAGTAGTGGCAGATGTCGCATGTACCTTAATCATATATAATTATGTGTATGTGGTATGGTAAAGGAGAATTTATTGTCGTTTTTTGTATTGTGACAAGTTCTATTTAGATGGGGACTCTGTTGTTGTTGTGAATACTATTTCGAGTTTTATACGCTTCGTTAGTTGTTTTTTGTTATGTAATAGCTTGTTATTAAAAAATATTGTTACTTTTATTCAAAAATACTTGTTTTTTATAAATTAAATATCTATATTTGTTGCGTTAAAGCATAAATATACGCTTATGAAAGTGAAGAATAGTAGACTAGAAGCATTGAAAATGTTGATATCTAGTATGGAACTTAGTTCTCAAGAAGAGGTTTTGAGAGCCTTAGAGGCAGAAGGATTTCAATTGACACAAGCAACGCTCAGTCGTGATCTTAAGCAGTTAAAAGTGGCTAAAGCTGCTTCCATGAATGGAAAATATGTGTATGTTTTACCAAACGAAACTATGTATAAGCGGGTTACAACTCCCCGAAAGGCTACGGAAATGTTACAGCGTAGTGGTTATATTTCTGTGAATATCTCGGGACAATTGGCTATTGTGAAGACTAGACCAGGTTATGCCAGCGCTATTGCATATGATATTGATGCAAGTGATTCTGATTATATTTTGGGAACAATTGCAGGAGATGATACTATCTTTGTTGCCATCCGTGAAGGTGTTACACGTGGGCAGATTTTACGGGTATTGTCGTATGTAATCCCAGAGATTGGATAATATTCAATGATATTTATTTAAATTCATCAAACTTATATATAATATGGTGTAGAGCTTTATAACCTCTTTTCTCATACAGATAGAACTAGAAAATAATACTTTTTTGAAACTTTTTCTTTAAAACATTTGGTAGTTTCTAGCAAAGTATATACCTTTGCATTCGCTTTTACGAAATAAGCCACGTGCTTATGAGTGTTTAAAGCAATAAAGAAAGAGTTCTTTGAAAAGATTTACATAAACAGAGAAGTAGTACAAGAAGCGTCTGTTTGATTAAGAATCAAATAGATGGGTAAAAGAAACGAACCGATCAATTCAATTGAATTCCTTATATAGGAAAAGGTGCTTTTAAAACT
>NZ_VVIQ01000005.1 GCF_009728485.1 Prevotella vespertina | reverse complement strand
TATAACTGCAATGGTCAGAACTGGTTGTATGTATCAACCTGACAATATCTGTTTGGCAACACAAAGTGTAATTGTTAAATAAATAGTTAAAATAAGAAATATTGGAGGTTTTTGACATAGAAAGCATAAAGGACAAGGAACATAAATAAGGGAAGGATAGCATTGAAGACTGGAGCAAGGATGCTCGATGCGTTGTCCAATGCAGGGATAAACGCAAAGAGGAGATATAATACTGCACCAGTGGCTATCGATACAGGTAAGGTCCAATCCTTTAAAAATTGAATACTTTTCTTCATTTCACTTCCAATCATACGTATGATTCCATTCCAACAATGAAGTCAAACGGCTGCAAAGGTACAAAAAAATTGTCATAAAAGAAAGTGTATCAAACAATTATAACAATTTATTGAAGCAAAGAATCCCTCTAACTTCTCAGTTAGAGGGATTCTAATTAATATATATGAAGCTATAGAAAAGCGATTCTACTGCTATTATCTCTCGTGTAGACGACTAACTGCATCTGTCTTGAACTTAGCAAAATCGTTCTGAGTTGCCTTACCAAATGAGGTGTATTGACTTGCAACTCTTGTAGAGAGTGTGCTAGCCTTAGCAGAAGCAGGTCTCTGACGTGCAAGATCGAGTTTGAGAACGTCTGTGGTATTTGTACTATAACCTGTACCGAAGAAGGTGTCATAACCTTTACCCTGTTCGTAACCTAAGTGGAAGCCGTCATTTCCTTTATTCTTATCCAATACGAATATAGTACCTGTCTTGGTATATTTGATATAAATGCTACCATCATTGTTCACATACCATGAGAAGTTAAGCGTTTGTGTTTCACCCTTTGAGTTAGTATCAACTTCAACGCCATTACCACTTAAAGAACTTGTAGAAGAGTCATACTGGAAGAACTTCATGTTAGCTGTAAATTGATCGCGCACACGCTGGTGAGTTTTGTCATTAGTGTACTCATAAACAATGTCACCTTCCCATTCACCTGTTAGTGTTTGAGCCTCTGCAACTAGTTGATTATTGGAGGAATTGTACTGGTTATTGTAATTGTTATTCCAGTTATAATTGCCGTTATTATAGCTGTTCCAATAAGCATTACGGCTACTGCCTATAGCATCCATGAAAGCATAGAACTCATTGGTATAGGCTTCTGGATAATGAACATAGAACCAGTTATAAGCTGTGTAATAGTCGGAACCATTAGGATAGTCATAACGATAATTGCGTACTGCACTACTAACTAAATCGTTGTAATAGTAATAACCATTATCATCATAGTCATCACAACTTGTAAAAAGCATAGGACTTGCAACTACTGCAAGGGCTAAGAATAATTTCGCAATTCGTTTCATAAGCTTATCTTTTAATATTATAGTTTCTGTTACTTGTTTGATGCAAAAGTACAGCAATTAACTAATAATCTTAATGTAAATACACTATTTGGTAATAGGGAAATCCCTATCATCCTTTCTGGACATATATCGACACGTTTTAACGAATTAGGCATAAAAACTTTTAAACAATGCAGGGAGAAACAAATAAAATTAGTACATTTGCAACACATAATAATTTAGTTTCTTATTAAAAGCAGAAGATAAAACAAACAAGAAATGAGAACAGTTTATGAATTCTCTGTCAAGGACAGAAAAGGTAAGGAAGTATCATTGAAAGAGTATGCCAACGAGGTACTGCTAATTGTTAATACAGCTACCAAATGCGGCTTCACACCAACCTATGACCAACTGGAAGCACTTTATGAGAAATACCATGCAAAGGGCTTTGAGGTTCTTGACTTCCCATGTAACCAGTTCGGACAGCAAGCTCCTGGTACTGATGAAAGTATTCATGAGTTCTGCAAACTAAATTATGGGACGGAATTCCCTAGGTTCAAGAAGGTGAAAGTAAATGGTGATGACGCTGATCCACTTTTCAAATTCTTGAAGGAACAAAAGGGCTTCGCTGGTTGGGATGAATCACATGAACTCTACCCTATCCTTGACAAAATGCTTTCAGAAACTGATCCTGATTACAAGGAAAAAGCGGATATTAAATGGAATTTCACTAAGTTCCTTATTAATAAGAAAGGACAAGTCGTTGCACGCTTTGAACCAACAGAGAAGATTGAGAATATTGCTAAGCAGATAGAAGAACTATTGTAAGTCTGCTTAAACAGATAGAAAGAAAAAGAGATATAAGTAAGTAAATGCTTTCTTATATCTCTTTTTTATGATTATCGATAGATAATATTACTCGTAATCATCAACCACAGTATTGATAAAGTCCATCATTGGTTTACCTGTCTTGCAGATGTGTTCTAGCTCTTTATGCCAACTATCACCATTAAAGAAGTCATCAGGAACGGATACCCAACAACAATAATCTTTCATACGTAAATAGTGTAAATACTCATAATCTTTAGGGAAGCCCTTAGGAGCTGTCTTTAAAGCTGCTAGTCCAAAGCCTTTCTCACTTACTTTATCATCACTCCATTCTCCCTGGTTAGGACGTCCAAATAGACTAATAAATTCGTCATTCTCAACATCCTTTCGCCATTCATCTATATTTGCCATAATCTCATTACGACATGATGTTAGGATATTCGTTGGCAACCAATAACAACCTACTGCAATTAAACAGTTACCAGGTTGGAGATGGATATAATAACCACCACGCAATGCCTTTCTACCATGTCCACAGATGTAAGCCCCTAAGTGACGTTTGTATGGACTCTTATCGGGTGAGAAACGTATATCACGATAGAAACGATAAGTACAATCTTTCGCTGTAAGATGAGCAACTTCGTCATCAAAGGTGGATAGTTGGGCTATTATCTGCTCTACACCTTTTTCAAAATCATCCTTTACAGCATCATATTCTGCCTTATGTTCTTGGAACCATTCTCTATTGTTATTTGCAGCAATTCCCTTCAGGAAGTGCATGATCTTCTTTGTGTTCATAATCTTTTTGTTCTCCCCCTTAACTACTAATAAATGATTTACAACTTGCTATCTTTCATCAACTTTGGACATATCTCGTCAAAAGGACAATGTTCACAATCTGCCTTAGCACTCTTACAAACATAACGCCCATGAAGTAATATCCAATGATGTGCATCAGAAACCTCTTCCGTAGGGATGTTCTTCATCAGATAATCCTCAACCTTACGTGGAGTATTTGCTGTTGATGGTACTAAGCCCAACCGATGACTAACACGATAAACATGCGTATCTACAGCTAAGGTGGGCTTTCCAAACCAAACAGCTTGTATGACATTAGCGGTTTTGCGTCCAACACCTGGTAACTGTGTAAGCTCGTCTGGAGTAGAAGGAACTTCCCCGTTAAACTTCTCAACCAACATCCTTGACATATCTACCAAATGCGTTGCCTTTGAATTAGGATAAGAAACACTCTTAACATATTCAAAGACATCCTCAACACTTGCCTTAGCCATCGTCTTAGCATCTGGATAATGTCGGAATAATTCTGGTGTAATCGCATTAATCCTTTTATCTGTACATTGAGCAGAAAGCAATGTAGCACAAAGCAACTGAAACGCAGAGCCAAAGTTAAGTTCAGTTGTCACATGACCAGTATGCTTTCGAAAGTAACTTAGTACATAATCATATCTTTCTTTTCTTGTCATTCTATTATAATATGGTTTATAGAATTTTGTAGCGTAGACCATAAGTCTTTACCGATTCTACTTATTCTCTTTTATACTTACTTTATCGTCTATTATCGTAATCGCTTGCTTATTAGTTATAATCTTCAAGGATAGATGTTTGTTCTTTTGAATAACTTTCTTTGTAGCTTCCACGAAAGGAAAACTGTTGTAATGGACGATAGGATAAAAGTCTATGACCCCGAGCCCACTAAAGTCTGTAAAACCAGGTGTTTGTTCAAGATGATTATCCATATCTTTGGCGTATTCTATATTAGAAGCAAGTATCATTGTTCCTGCTGATTCACCTATATATAGTTTACCATTCTCTATTTGATCAATTAGTAACTTGTCTGTGCCAGTTCTTCTTAATTCTTGCATGAGAAAGAATGTATTACCACCCGAAACATATATATAATCACAATCATTTAAGATTCCTTCTATCTCTGTCGTGCTATATTGTGTAATCTCTAAGTCCTTAATGATAAGTCCAAGAGAAACGAGAGCAGCTTTGGCATCATCTACATATTGTGTGTAATCATCATAAATACTAGCGGTAGGAATAAATGCAATAGTCTTACCCTCCAATGGAGTGGGAACAAACTCCAATAGGATTGAAGCAACATCTGCAAACGATGAGCATAAAAAGATTCTCTTCATTGTCATATTATGTTTTAGTACATCCCAATGTCAATACAGCTGGCAGCATAAAGTAACTGAGACTTTATACGATCTCTTATCTTAAAGCCAATCGTATCTCTATCCTTTTGGTTTAATGCTGCAAAGTTACTGAAAAGCTATAGATTATTTGGTGCTTTCCGAAACTTAATGTACTTTTGCATTAGAAAATTAAAACAAATCAATTATGACAACTCCAATGATAGGACTGGTTGCACTACTTGCTATTGCATTGATAGCTTGGGCAATCGCAGAACTTAAAAACAGAAGTATTACATTCACTCACTCTGAAGCTGAAGCTGAAGGGGAAGAAGAGATGAGAGAGGCTTACGAAGCTAATGGTAATAAAGAACTGAACCTTAAAGATCTGCTTGCTCGCAATAGTACGAAAGGTTACAAGTCAATTTAAAACGACAACCAATTATAAGAAGTGAGGACTACATTTATTTATGTAGTCCTCACTTTTTCATTCATTATTGAAGTAAATAAGGTTAAACAAAAAAAGGTTGTAGAATAAATCTACAACCTTCTTTATTTATATCTTTATAAGAATTAATTCTTAAAGAATTCTTTGACGTCCTCATTAGGAACCATCTGCTCATCAAAAATATAAGCACCCGTCTTTGGGCTCTTAACCATCTTGATTACCTTTGAATATGCGCGACCATCCGAAGAACCTTCATGGAGGGTAGCGACCGCTTTCTTTGCCATAGTCTATTCGTTTTAACTATTAACTTTACTATTCAGTGCGTGCTTACTTAATCTCCTTGTGAAGAGTCATCTTCTTCAAAACAGGATTATACTTCATAAGCTCAAGACGCTCTGGAGTATTCTTACGATTCTTTGTAGTCACGTAACGGCTTGTACCAGCCATACCGCTATTCTTCATCTCGGTACATTCCAAGATAACTTGGACTCTGTTTCCTTTAGCTTTCTTTGCCATGATATTTAGTCTCCTATTACCTTAATGTCCTTCCAGTCAACATAACCCTTTGATACAGCCTGCTTAAGAGCAGCATCAAGACCTACCTTGTTAATAAGACGAAGACCAGCAGCACTAATCTTCAGCTCAATCCAGCAACTCTCTTCTACATAGTAGAACTTCTTGCTGAAGAGGTTTACATCAAAGCTTCTCTTTGTACGGTGCTTTGAGTGAGACACATTACAACCTAGCTGTGCCTTCTTTCCTGTGATTTGACAAATCTTAGACATTTCTATCTTTGTTTTGTGATTCGTTAATTGATACCTATTCCAAACAGGATGCAAAATTACAAAAAGATTTCAAATGAGCAAAACTTTAGCAAAGTTAATTACTGTTTTTAAGCTTTTTTGCAGTATTATTCGGACTTTATGTCCATATCATTCAGGAAATCAAGCATTAAGCGGATAGCTTTATTGGTTGCTATGGCAAGATTAATATCACGTCCAAAGTCTTCTGTGAGCTTAAAAGTTCTTACCTCATCTTTATTTCCATAAGCAAGCCAGATTGTACCAACTGGCGCTTCAGCTGTACCACCACTAGGACCAGCATATCCCGTAGAGGCAATTGCAAAGTCTACACCAATAGTATCAATCGTTCCTAACACCATTTCACGAGCGACTTCTTCTGATACTGCTGTATATTGCTCTAATGTTTCGTGAGAGACATGCAATAATCTCTCTTTAACATCGTCAGTATAGGCGACAACGCCACCTTTATAATAATCAGAAGAACCAGGGATTGCCATGATTGCTTCGCTAATACGACCACCAGTGCAGCTCTCTGCTGTACCAATAGTTAAACCAGATGCATAAAGGATATCGCCGATTTGGCGAGAAATGATCTTACTTTCAAAATCCATAATCTTATTGTATAGGGTATTCTATTTTGTTATTACTTAAAGGTTACTTTACTGAATGCTGGTACATCAATCTGAGTAAAGTCTTTATCTCTATATTTAAATGTGCCAACACTTGCTATCATTGCGGCATTATCTGTTGTATAGCTGAACTTCGGAATATAGATTGTCCACCCATAACGCTCCGCATGATCACGGAAAGCATTACGCAAACCATTATTAGCCGACACACCACCTGCGACAGCAACATGCTTAATTCCCGTTTGTTTAACAGCCAAACGAAGTTTCTTCATTAGGATGTCTACAATGGCATGTTCGAGACTTGCAGCAATATCTTCTTTATGATTCTCTATAAAATTAGGTTCTTCTTCAACCCACTTCCTCATATTATATAAGAAAGAAGTCTTCAAACCTGAGAAAGAGTAATCAAAGCCTGGCACATTTGGTTCTGCAAACTTATATGCTAAGGGGTTACCTTGACGAGCGAGCTTATCTATTATAGGACCACCAGGGTATCCTAATCCCATAACCTTAGAGCACTTATCAATCGCTTCGCCAGCAGCATCGTCAATAGTCTGCCCCAAAACCTCCATATCGTTGTAAGCATTCACCTTAACAATCTGTGAGTTTCCACCAGAAACCAATAAGCAGATAAAGGGGAAAGGAGGCATATGGTTGTCATCTTCACTTTCTTTTATGAAGTGCGCCATAACATGTCCTTGTAAATGATTGACATCTATCAAAGGAATGTTCAAGGAACGTGCAAATCCTTTTGCAAAGCTAACACCAACTAAGAGGCTTCCCATAAGACCCGGACCACGTGTAAAAGCAACAGCAGATAGCTGTTCTTTCGTTATTCCAGCGCGAGCCAAAGCTTGATCAACTACAGGAACAACATTTTGTTGATGTGCTCTTGAGGCTAATTCTGGTACAACGCCGCCATAAGCCTTATGAACTTCTTGCGAAGCGGTCACATTACTGAGAATGATTCCATTCTTCAATACAGCAGCACTCGTATCGTCACAACTACTTTCAATGCCTAATATATAAATATCTTCCATTGTTTCGCAAACTTCTTTAATGAGTTAATATCTCCAGTCCATGCTCGGTCATAACGAATGTATGCTCCCATTGAGCTGAAGGTTTCTCATCACCTGTGATTACTTCCCAACCATATGGATCATCAGCATCAATAAATACCTTCCATGTACCCATATTAATCATTGGTTCGATGGTAAATACCATACCAGGAACTAGCAACATTCCTGTTCCTTTATGCCCATAATGAACAACATCTGGTTGCTCGTGGAACTCAATTCCAACGCCATGACCACACAAATCACGCACAACGCCATAACCATTCTTCTCTGCGTGCTTTTGAATTGCATGACCAATATCACCAACAAAAGAATAAGGTTTTGCGGCTTCTGCACCAATTTCAAGGCATTCTTTAGCTACTCGAACCAAGCGTTCCTTCTCTGGAGTTGTCTTACCGCCTACAATAAACATACGACTTGCATCGGCAAAATAACCATCTACAATCGTTGTCATATCAACATTGATGATATCGCCCTCTTGAAGAACATCCTCCTTCTTTGGAATACCATGGCAAACAACCTCATTTATACTAGTACAAACGCTCTTAGGATAACCTTCATAATTCAAACAAGCAGGAATGGCGTTATGATCTTTGCAATATTGCATACAAATATCATCTATTTCCTGCGTATTCATTCCTACATGAATGGCCTCTGCAACGGCATCTAAACAACCCGTATTCACTACTCCACTCTTGCGGATACCTTCTATCTGCTCAGGCGTCTTTATCATATCGCGAGTAGGAACCAACTTGCCTTGTTTCTCAAACGCCATTATCTTTAAATCCATTTCGGTTGGCTCTTGCCCTGGAAGGCAATGCCACCTCTTCTTCTTTAATTGCATATCCGTCTAATTAATTTGGTGCAAAAGTACTATAATTCAAAGATAAAACAAAATAAATCAGTTCCTTTTTAGATGATAGGAATCGATTAAACCATGAGAATGTATAGACGATTGTTCTATTAACTTACTAACCACAGGCGATTTCTTCCTTTCCGAATGAGCTTACAAAGGCTTATTGCTTACGCTCTTATAATATATAAGGTGTATAAAAAAACTATTGTTTTACCACGATTCTTATAGCCAATTAGTAAAATTTATTCGACTTACAAGTCCATAAGTGCTAAGAAAATAGCATATCAATGGCTACTATCAATTTGTATCAAACAATCATATAAGTTTACAAAATACTGTTTATTGACGCAACGAATCTAGAAAAACAAAACAAATAAAATCAGAAAAATTCAGCTCGGATATTAGATTTAAAAAAAACGAAGGTATCTTTTTGACAAAACGATAGTACTTTTTGGGTAAAACGATAGTACTTTTTCTTCGAAACGATAGTTATTTTTCATCGAAATCATCGCTATTTTTGAGTAAAATGATGGTAAAATTTACTTAAAACAATAGTATTTTCTGATAAAAAAGAACTATCAAAGCCATAACTCCCTGATTATCTTTTACTTATAATGGCATAGAAAAACAATCCTATAATTTGCATATTTGAGAGGAAATCAAGCCACGTTTCCAAATAACGCAAATAGAGATAACTAAAATGATAATATATTATTACAGAACAACTCATTACGTTTGAGCTAGAAACTACTAACCATTTCGGCAAACACAACACTACAATACACGATTTAATCGAGATTACTCACTCTGTTAGTAATCCATTTAATTTGTTTGTTCTCCTTTTTTTTATTATCTTTGCAACATCAAATTAGCTAATTGAGTATGGGATTATTTGGATTATTTAGCAAGAAGAAGAAAGAAACACTAGATAAAGGACTTGAGAAGACAAAGCAAAATGTTTTCTCGAAGCTAGCGCGTGCCGTTGCAGGAAAGTCGAAAGTGGATGATGAAGTACTAGATAATCTGGAGGAAATTCTAGTTTCTTCAGATGTTGGTGTGGACACAACGATTAAAATCATCCATCGAATCGAAGATCGTGTAGCAAGAGATAAATACGTTTCTACTAGCGAATTGAATGAAATTCTGAAAGGAGAGATTACGGAATTACTGACAGAAAATAATTCTGGAGATTCGGTAGAATGGACTTTACCCGAGGATACACATCCATATGTTATTCTTGTTGTTGGAGTAAATGGTGTCGGAAAAACGACAACCATAGGTAAACTTGCTTATCAATTTAAACAAGCTGGCAAGAAAGTTTATCTCGGTGCGGCTGATACATTCCGTGCGGCGGCTGTAGAACAGATTCAAATATGGGGCGACCGCGTTGGAGTTCCTGTTATTAAACAGCAGATGGGAGCCGATCCTGCAAGTGTTGCCTTTGATACTTTGCAGAGCGCCAAGGCAAATGGTGCCGACGTTGTGATTATAGATACAGCTGGGCGATTGCATAATAAAGTAGGCTTGATGAACGAGCTAAAGAAGATTAAGGACGTAATGAAGAAGGTTGTCCCTGAAGCACCTCATGAAGTTTTGCTAGTTCTTGATGGAAGTACGGGGCAAAATGCCTTTGAGCAGGCTCGTCAATTCGCTGCTGTTACACAGATAACATCCCTCGCAATTACCAAATTGGACGGAACGGCTAAGGGAGGCGTTGTGATAGGTATTAGTGATCAGTTAAAGGTTCCTGTAAAATATATCGGTTTGGGCGAAGGAATGGAAGATTTGCAACTCTTTGATAAGACCCAATTTGTTGATAGTCTATTCAAATAGTAATAGGCTTTGCTATATGCGAATGAAGAAAAATCAAATAGATATTGTGACCATGGGCTGCTCAAAGAATCTTGTTGATTCTGAGATTATCATGAAGCAGTTTGAAGAAAATGGTTATCATTGTACACACGATGCAGAACGTCCGCAGGGTGAAATTGCGGTCATTAATACTTGTGGATTTATCGAATCTGCAAAAGAAGAGAGTATAAATACCATACTAGAATTTATTAATCGCAAGAAGAATGGTCAGCTCAATCGCCTTTACGTTATGGGATGCCTCTCACAACGTTACAAAGATGAATTGGAAGCAGAATTGCCTGAAGTAGATAAATTCTATGGTAAGTTTAATTATAAGCAGTTATTGACGGATTTAGGAAAGGCAAGTATCCCCTCTTGTGATGGTACTCGCCACCTAACAACTCCACGCCATTATGCTTATGTGAAGATAGCGGAGGGCTGTGATCGTCATTGTGCTTATTGCGCAATACCTTTAATAACGGGCAAACATCATTCTCGTCCTATAGATGAAATATTGAATGAGGTGAAGGAACTTGTTAAACAAGGGGTAAAAGAGTTCCAGATTATAGAGCAGGAACTTACTTATTATGGGGTGGATCTTGATGGAAAGCACCATATTACAGAGCTTATATCACGGATGGCAGATATAGAAGGTGTGCAATGGATCCGACTTCATTACGCTTATCCTAATCAGTTCCCACTTGATTTATTGGATGTCATTGCAAAGAAAGATAATGTTTGTAAGTATCTTGATATTGCATTCCAGCATATCTCAGACAATATGCTTACTCGCATGCACCGTCATGTAACCAAGCAAGAAACCATAAATCTTATCCAAGAGATTCGACGCCGAGTACCTGGTATTCACTTACGTACAACATTACTTGTTGGTTTCCCAGGTGAGACAGAAGAAGATTTCAAGGAATTAAAAGAGTTTGTTACTGAAGCTCGCTTTGAACGCATGGGAGCATTTGCTTATTCTGAGGAAGAAGGAACTTATAGTGCCACACATTATAAGGATGATGTTCCTGAAGATGTGAAACAACAACGATTGGATGAACTGATGGCGATTCAACAAGGAATATCGGAAGAGCTAGAAGCGGAGAAGGTTGGCAAAGTCTTTAAAGTGATAGTTGATCGTAAAGAAGGCGAATATTATATAGGACGAACGGAATATTGTTCTCCAGAAGTGGATCCAGAGGTGTTGATTCCAGCATCTAAAAAGCAGTTGAATATTGGGGAATTCTATAATGTTCGTGTTACAAATTCTGATGAATTTGATTTATTTGGTGAAGTTGTTGAATAAAGATTTATAATCCAATTTTAAGTTTTCTTCTTTGGATTCTAAAAAGATATATTGAATGAATAATAAAGAGTTCATAGCAGAACTAGCATCAAGGACAGGGCATACACAAGACGAGAGTCAGAAAATGGTAAAAGCTGTTATTGATCAGATGGCAAAATCATTTGAAACAGGCGATGCAGTACCTGTTTCTGGCTTTGGAACGTTTGAAGTAAAGAAACGTTTAGAGCGTGTAATGGTAAATCCTTCAACAGGCTTACGAATGTTAGTACCCCCTAAATTGGTGCTAAACTTCAAGCCTGCAGCAACAATTAAAGGTCAAGTAAGAAAGGGAGGAACCGAGAATGGCTAGAACTGTAATACAAATTATTGCTAGTGCATTGGCTAAGCAATATAATCTCTCTGCTGCTGATAGCTCTGCATTCATTGATAGTTTCTTTGCAATTATCAGTGAAGAACTCAAAAAGGGTAATCAAGTTAAGATTAAAGGTCTAGGAACCTTCAAGGTCCAACGTGTTAAACCACGTGAGAGCGTCAATGTGAATACAGGAGAACGTGTCTTGATTGAAGGACATGATAAGATTTCTTTCACTCCCGATGCCGCAATGAAAGAATTGGTAAATAAGCCTTTCTCACAATTTGAAACTGTTGTTATTAATGATGGCGTAGATACAAAAGAACTGGAAAAGATTCCAACTGAGTCTAATGATAGGGAAATTGTGGAAGATTCTGTTAAATCAGAAACAATAGAAGAACCAGAAAAGACAATATCTTCTCCAGAAGAGTCTGCCCCAAAGGATGAAACAATAACAAAGAACGAAGAACAACTCAAAGAGATTCCTAATGTTATTGAAGAGGAGCTATATCCAAAGGATGAAAAGAAAGAAGAAGTTGGAGGGTCATCAGATACGGAAAAAATAGATTCTAAAGAGGAAGCTATAGTAGAAGAACCAACTAATAATCCAGACTCAAAGGTTGAAAGATTAGAGAATGATGAGCCCCGTCAAGAAGCAACTTCAGTTGAACATCTAAAGACAGAAGTCAAAAAGATTAAAGAGGCTCCGAAAGAAGAACCACAAGACTCGGATTCGGATATAGAAAGTTATGTCGATAACAAAGAGAATGGCATCTTGAAATTGGTAGCCGTTATCGCTGTTATTGTTATTATTTGCTTAGGAGTTTTCCTATGGATAAAGTCAGGTGGTATTAATTTATCGAAACCTGCTAAAGAAGTTGCCACAAAGCAAGTGGAATCTCCAAAGAAAAAGGTCGACAATGGTGTCAAAGTCATTCAGGAAGATAATAAGAAAGATACCACTATAATAAAGAAAATAGAAAAAAGAGACGATTCGTATGCCGAAATGAATAATGATGCCCGCATTCGTTATGGTGCTTATAATATTATTGGTGTAGATCGTGTGATTGTATTACGGAAAGGACAAACGATGGCAAGTATTAGTCGTAAGACTTTAGGTGCGGATATGATTGGCTATTTCCAAGTGCTTAATGGTTGCAATTCTATGGAAGCAGGTGATACTTTGAAAGTACCTAAGGTAGAATTAAGACCAGAATATAGGAAGAAATAACGCACAGATATACAATTTTAACTATATAATCTTGTAATTATTGCAAAAAACTTATATCTTTGTGCTCGATAATTTATAAATAAAGATTTTTAATATTATAAGCATTATGAAAAAGTATGAATGTGAGACCTGCGGTTATATCTATGACCCTGAGGTTGGTGATCCAGATAGCGGTATAGCACCAGGAACAGCTTTTGAGGATATTCCTGATGATTGGGTATGTCCACTTTGTGGCGTAGGTAAAGATGATTTTTCTCCAGTAGAGGAATAATTATATACACAAGTATAAAATCATAAAGTCTGCTCATGATAATTGGGCAGACTTTTCTTTTTTAAATATCCCAGTGGAATATAAATTCTACGATAGAAGGTAATCAAGAAAAATATATTATCTTTGCATACAATAATATTAGAAATGCTTTGATATGATAGATGTAAGAGTAAAAGATAACGATATTCGTAAAGCTGTAGAAGAAGGTATGGATAGTTTTATCCAGATATTTATTGATGCCATTAATACAGCTATTGGCGGACAATTGACACAAGATAATATGGCTCAATTGAATGCTGACCAAATTACGTTGTTAGGTTGGAGTTATCTTCATCGAGAAGTAATGGAAGGTGGATATATTCAATTAATATATAATGGTTATGGTGCCTTCATCTTTAAGAATCCATTTTCCGTTGCTATGCGTAATTGGGGAATTAGGGAGCTTTATACACATATTAAGCATGCAAAGAAGTTCTATGATAAATATCACGAAGAGATAGAGAAAGTTGTCTCTGATGATGATTTTATGGCTTTGTATGAGCAGATGCCAGAGTTCGATGAGTTTGATGATGAATTTATTGTCAATGAGGAGCACTGGTGTGAGATGATAGCGGCTTATATTGATGACCATATAGATAATTTTGTAAAGGTAGAGCAATGAACAAAGAGCAACAAGATAGAAGAAAGAAATCACCAGTTCAGATAAGAAACAAGAAAGCTTCATTTGAATATTTCTTTGTAGACACATTCACTGCAGGTATTGTTCTGACAGGAACGGAGATAAAATCTATTCGTGCAGGGAAAGCATCGTTAGTAGATTCCTTTTGTTATATAAATAAAGGTGAGATGTGGGTTCAGGGAATGAATATATCTCCTTATTTCTATGGATCTTATGCTAACCATGAAGCTAAACGTCCTCGCAAACTATTACTAACACGTAAAGAAATACGTAATCTTGAGGCTGAGTCAAAGACACCAGGTTTCACGATTATCCCAACACTGATATTCATTGATGAAAATGGACGTGCAAAGGTTGATATTGCCTTGGCAAAGGGAAAGAAAGAATACGATAAGCGACAGACATTGAAAGAAAAGGAAGACCGACGAGAGATGGATCGGGCAAAGAAACATTATTAGTAAAAACAATTCATGACGATAAGGGATAGCATAAAGGAAAGAATATTGATATTAGATGGTGCTATGGGTACCATGATTCAAGGATACAAACTAACGGAGATGGATTTCCGTGGTAACCTTGAACTTCTACAAATGCTCAATTATCAGGGTAACAATGATATGTTGAACCTTACACGCCCTGATATTATAGAGGATATTCATCGCCGTTATTTAAAGGCTGGAGCAGATATCATTTCAACTAACACTTTTTCTGCTCAACGCATATCACAAGCTGATTATCACATGGAGGATTTCTCTTATGATATTGCCTTGCAAGGAGCTAAACTTGCACGTAAATGCGCTGATGAATATTCGACAACCAATAAGCCTCGCTTTGTCGCTGGAAGTATAGGTCCAACGAATAAAACTTGTTCAATGTCGCCAGATGTTAGTGATCCCGCTAAGCGTGACCTTACATACGATACTCTCTTCCATGCCTACAGCGAACAAGTTGAGGCAATGATAAAAGGTGGTATTGATGCTATTCTGATAGAAACTATCTTTGACACCTTAAATGCTAAGGTTGCCATTGATGCTTCGTTATCAGAGATGAGAAAGGTTGGCATTGATTTACCTATTATGCTTTCAGTTACAATTACAGACTTATCTGGTCGAACATTAAGTGGGCAAACACTTGAGGCTTTCCTTGCTTCTATCTCATCTTATCCTATCTTCTCTGTTGGTTTAAATTGTTCGTTTGGAGCAGAACAAATGCGCCCTTATATAAAGGAATTAGCATCTAAGGCACCTTATTATATAAGTATTTATCCCAATGCTGGTTTACCGAATTCAATGGGAGAATATGATGAGACTACTGAGATCATGGTTCCACAGATGCGAACTTATGTTGACGAAGGACTCGTTAATATCATTGGAGGGTGTTGTGGAACTACAGATGAATTCATTGCTGGCTACACACAGATTGTTAAAGACAAGTTGCCCCATGTTCCTACTCCTGTCTCCAAAGAGATGATTCTATCAGGATTGGAGCAGTTCCGACTTACTCCAGAGATAACCTTTGTCAATGTCGGCGAAAGATGTAATGTTGCTGGTAGTCGTAAGTTCTTGCGACTTATCAAAGAACGTAATTATGAGGAAGCTCTAACAATAGCTCGCAAGCAGGTTGATGATGGTGCATTAGTGCTCGATATTAATATGGATGATGGTTTGTTGGAAGCGAAAGACGAGATGGTTCATTTCGTCAACATGATTTCATCAGAACCAGAGATTGCTCGTGTCCCATTAATGATCGACTCCTCTGATTGGGATGTTGTTGTTGCTGCATTAAAATGTGTACAAGGTAAATCTATCGTAAATTCTATCTCTCTGAAAGAAGGTGAAGAAACCTTTATACGTCATGCGAAGGATGTTTTGCGTTATGGAGCTGCCGTTGTTGTAATGTGCTTCGATGAAGAAGGACAGGCAACTAGCTTTGAACGTCGCATAGAGATTGCGAGTAGAGCTTATAAAATTCTTACAGAGCAAGTAGGAATACAGGCAAAGGATATCATCTTTGATCCAAATATCCTCGCTATCTGTACTGGAATGAAAGAGCATAATAATTATGCTGTTGAATTTATTCGTGCAACAGAATGGATAAAGAAGAACTTACCAGGTGCTCACATCAGCGGAGGAGTAAGCAACCTATCATTTAGTTTCCGTGGTAATAATTATATCCGCGAGGCTATGCACGCCGTCTTCTTATATCATGCCATTCAAGTTGGTATGGACTTTGGAATTGTAAACCCTGCGACAAAGATTACCTATGCAGACATTCCACAAGATGAGCTAAAGATTATCGAAGATGTTGTACTTGATAGAGAAGAAGGGGCAGACGAGAAACTAATAGAACTTGCTAACAGGATTCTAGCTCAAAAGGATATTCTTAAACAAAATGGCAAGGAATCTAACCAACAAGAGGAATGGCGTAATAGTTCTTTAGAAGACAGATTAGTATATGCACTTCGCAAGGGTATTTCAAATTATCTGAATGATGATATCCACGAAGCATTAGAGAAGTATCCTAATGCTGTCAGCATTATTGAAGGTCCATTAATGCGTGGCATGAATGAGGTGGGAGATTTATTTGGTGCAGGTAAAATGTTCCTACCTCAAGTAGTTAAGACTGCTCGAACAATGAAGGACGCAGTAGCTATTCTTCAACCTTATATAGAGAAGGAGAAGGTCGGTGGGAAAGCTACAGCTGGTAAGGTTCTTTTAGCAACAGTTAAGGGTGATGTTCACGATATTGGCAAAAACATAGTTGGAGTTGTTATGGCTTGTAACAATTATGAAGTGATTGACATGGGCGTAATGGTTCCAGCTGACAAGATTATAAAGAAAGCAAAAGAAGAATGTGTTGATTTGATAGGGCTTTCTGGACTAATAACTCCAAGTTTGCATGAGATGGTCAATGATGTCATCGCTTTTAAAGAAGCAGGTCTACATATCCCCGTCATGGTGGGTGGGGCTACTACTTCAAAGTTACATGTTGCATTAAAGATAGCACCTTTATACGATGCTCCTGTAGTTTGGGTAAAGGATGCTTCTGTGAATCCTTCAATAGCAGCGTCTTTGCTCAATGAGGCAGAACGCCCAGCATTTTGCGAGGAATTAAATAAGAGCTATGAAAAATTGCGTGCTAATTATAAAGAACAACAACAGAAGATTCTTTCTTTAGAAAAAGCTAGAGAGAACAAGTTAAACCTCTTTGATTAAAGGGATAAAGTGAAGAGAGCATATTGTTCTAATTCCACTATCCCTGGTGAACTAGATAGTAGGTTACTTGCAAAGATTAAACACTATTGACAAAGGGTGTTAAACACTTACGATGAAGAGTGTTTAACACCCTTACTTATTAGTGTTAAACACTCTTGATCCTCGTTATTCCTCAAACAAAATTGAGTTCTATTATGAAATACCCTCAGTCCTATACTTAGGGTACCTTAGTCTTATACTTAGGGTACCTCAGTCCTATACCGAGGTGTTTGACCCCAATAAGTTATCACGATTAGATAACCTTAAACTTGGCAAATTTAAGAAGTAGTTGCTTTCTACCAGCATTACGAAAGTCAACTGTGGCTTTGGCATTCTCGCCTGTCCCTTCAAGACTAACTATCTCCCCTACTCCGAAACGCTGATGCTCTATTGTTGCTCCAACGCTTAGGGATGTAGCATTGCTATTTCCGGTAGAAGGCATTGTACGACCACCATTCGTCATAGCTGAAGATAACCTTTTAAAATTTCCGCCCTCAGCAAGTAACCTCTGCTTAGTACGTGCAGACAATGGATCAACAGTTACTTCAGGACGTTTACGTTCTGTTATCTTCGGTTTAGGATCTGCTCTAAACTGACTGGCGACTGGGTTAGAGTTTTGATATCGAGAACCTAACTGATGATACTCTTGTCCCCAAGGTCGACTACCCGTATAGGCTTTATTAGGCTCATATTCACGGAAGTTATCAGTAGAGCGAGTTCTCCAATTACTACTAAAGCCCTCATTAGTATCCTCATCCCAAGGTAATCTGCGACGATTCTCTCCCAATAACCCTGAAGCACTATCCTCCACATGAAGTAACGAAGCATCAATGTCTCTCAAGAAGCGACTAGGAGAATCAATTTGCATCGTTCCAAAGCGAAATCTATTCTTTGCATTTGTCAAAATACAATGACGCTCTGCACGTGTAATTGCAACATAAAGAAGGCGACGTTCTTCCTCAAGTCCTCGTTTTGAATCAGATGACATTGGACTCGGAAATATGTTTTCTTCCAATCCAACAACAAAGACCGTTGGAAACTCCAATCCCTTTGCCGCATGGATTGTCATTAAAGTTACTTTCGGCGCATTATCATCCTCTTTGTCTGCATCAGTATAGAGTGCCACCTCCTGTAAGTAATCCGTCAAATAAACATTCTCTTCTCTCCCCTCTTCACGATTAGTATCAACAAAACCTTGCAAAGCAGACATGAACTCTGCTAAGTTCTCTCTACGTGCCAAGTCTTCTGGCTCACTCCCTAACATCAAGTCAGCCTTTATACCACTTTCTTCTATAATCTTACAACCGAGGGTATAAGCATCTGTTTGTGCAACATCCTTAATAAATTCGCTGATTAATGCTCTAAAGGTAAAGAGTTTGGTCATCGTACCTTTATTCACATTCAGCCCATGAGTAACGGAATCCATAATGGTTTCCCATAATGAGACTCCATTCATTTGTGCACAATCAATAATCTTCTTTACTGTCGCATCTCCAATACCACGTGTTGGATAATTAATGATACGCCTAAAGGCTTCTTCGTCATTAGGATTAGTCACTAATCGGAAATAAGCAATGATGTCTTTAATCTCTTTGCGTTGATAGAAAGAGAGTCCACCTATAATCTTATAAGGAATGCCTTGATTACGAAACTCATCCTCAAAGGCGCGGCTCTGTGCATTTGTACGATAAAGGATGGCAAAGTTGCTGTAATCACAATCATCCATGTGCTTAATACGCTTCAGTTCTTTTGCAACTACCATTGCCTCTTCACGATCACTATAACAAGGTTTGTACAATACCTTATCCCCTTCATCTTCTTTTGAATAGACATTCTTGGGGATTTGGCGTTCATTGTGCTTCATCAGCGAATTAGCAGCTTGTACGATAAGTTGAGTTGAACGATAATTACGCTCTAACTTAAAGAGCTTAGCCTCATCAAACTTATTCTTAAAGTCAAGGATATTATCAATATTTGCACCACGGAAGGAATAAATACTCTGATAATCATCTCCAACCACACAGACACGTCTATGTATCTCTGCCAACTGACTAATAATACTTACCTGGGCATAGTTTGTGTCTTGGTACTCATCAACTAAAATGTATTCAAACTGCTTTCCATACTTATTCCTAACTTCTTGATGATCTCGGAAGAGGATATAAGTATAAAGTAGGATATCATCAAAGTCCATTGCATTAGCCTGTCTACACCTCGCTTCATACGCCTTGTAAATCATACTAATAGCAGGCATCTTTGCACTTCTATCTCGTTCTATCGCTGCACGGTCTTCTGCATATTCAGAGGCAGTTATCAGACGATTCTTTGCATTGGATATCACATTATGTACCGTCGCTGGCTTATAAATCTTATCATTGAGATCCAAGGCTTTGATAATATTCTTTAGCAATGAACGAGAGTCTGCTTCATCATAAATGGTAAAGTTACCATTGAAACCAATCACCTCCCCTTCTCTTCGAAGGATTCGAGCAAAGATAGAGTGGAACGTACCCATATATAGCTGTCGAGCATCCCTTAAAGATGTGACTTGTGCTATACGTTCTTTCATTTCTCTTGCTGCCTTATTGGTAAAAGTTAGCGCAAGAATATTCCAAGGCTTCAACCCTTTACTCAGTAGGTAAGCAATCTTATAAGTTAGAACTCTTGTCTTCCCCGACCCAGCACCTGCGATGACTAAAGAAGGTCCAGTGCAATATTCTACGGCTTCACGCTGACTAGTATTTAATGTAGCAAGGATTTGTTCCTCTCTCTCTTGATCTGTCATTTATAACTATATGATGTGATATAAAGTAACTCTAAGTGAATAAACAATTACAACCTTCACCCTTAAAAGCCTAATGTTCTTCAGGGAAAGCAGGAATGAAAGTCATTTGATGCTCTATCTGCTTAACTCGCTTCAACATATAAGGTCCAGGATTCTTTGAAGAGAACCGACGAGGATTAGGCAACGTTGCTGCTATCAACGCACAATCACGACGGTTTAATTGCATTGCCTCCATACCGAAGTTCTGTTCTGCGCAAGCCTGTACTCCATATATACCATCACCCATCTCAATAGAATTTAAGTAAACTTCCATAATACGTTGTTTACCCCAAAGTGTCTCTATCAAGAAAGTGAAATAAACTTCAAGTCCCTTTCTTAACCACGAACGTCCTTGCCATAAGAACACATTCTTAGCTGTTTGTTGTGAGATCGTTGAGCCACCCCGTAACTTCTTTCCCTTTTTAAGGTGCTCTTCTGCCGCCTGCTCAATAGCCTGATAATCGAAACCATGGTGTGTCAAGAAACGCTGATCTTCGCTAGCCATCACTGCAACAGGCATTGACTTTGGCATTTCGTCTAAAGATATCCAATGGTGATAGAGTTTTATAGTTTCTCCCTTGCCTATTTGTTCAAAGCAACGTCCTATCATTAGGGGTGTGAAATAAACGGGAATGAATCGATAAGCAACAACCATCAATATGGAGGATATGAAAGCCAATGCAAATACCCAACGTATTATCTTAAAAATCTTCTTAACCATAAACTTGCGTTTTAATGTCTGCAAAGTTACTAAATCTTCTTTGATTGAGAGAATGAAAGAAGAAAAGAAGATTCTTCCCCTTGAGTGCTTTATACTTTTTGCAGAAGGGTTACTAGTATTTATCAAAAAGCTTAAGAGTTTTCTTCAAAAAGCTTAAGAGCTTTTCGCAAATAGCTTAGGAGTTTTTCTTAGATTGCTTTGCACGTATAAGTTCATCTACGAAGAAGCCGTAAGTTAACTAACGAAAGTAGTTATCTTACGGCTAATATTCTTCTATTGATTCACCTTATTTAATAAGGCTAACAGAACGTTTCAAGAACTTGTCTAATGCAGCTCCCTGAAGCATACCATTCTGAAGCAATGCTAAATCAATGAGTTGATGAACAACCTCATTATCTTTTGCGCAAGCCTCAATAACAGTCTTCTTCTTATCTTGCAATTCAGAGATAGACTTTTGCGTATTCTGTACATCGTCCTTCTCCTCCTGTGTCAATTCTTCAGCCTTCTTCTTGCTCTGAGACTGTTGTAAAGCTGCAAGTCGAGCCTTCTGTCCCTTCAACTCACTAGCGATAGGCTCTAACTCCTTGGTTGTACCTTCTGTTACCTCATTCAATACTCTCTTAATAAGTGGATGATCGGCATTCAAAACAAAGTTATAAGCATCTGGCATTTGTGCATAGAAGCCCATCCCTTGCTGGAACTGACTCATCTCCTTCATACGGCGCATATACTCGTTCTGTGTAATGAGCACCGGTTGGAAACTCTCACCCAGAGCCTGCACCTCAATATTGAACTCTGCCTTTTGTATCTTAGGCATCTGCGAACGGAAAGTCTCTGACAGATTGTCAGTCTCTTCTTCTGACAAATTATTCTTAGGTGCGTCTTCCTTCTGAATGATTCTATCAATAATATCTGAGTCAACACGAACGTAGCGTGTCTTCTCTAGTTTCTGTTCGAGCATTGACAACATTGGTACATCTAGCTGTCCACTTGCGTCAATAATGCTATATCCCTTTTGTTTTGCAGCCTCGATATAAGTGTACTGCTCTTCTTTATTAGTTGTATAAAGATTGACAAGCACTCCTTCTTTGTCTGTCTGATTATCTTTTACGAGAGTCTTGTACTCGTCTAACGTAAAGTATTTGCCTTCTGTATCTTTGATAAGCGCAAAGTCTTTTGCACGATCATAGAAATCAGCTTCTGACAACATACCATAGTTTATAAAGAGCTTCAAGTCGTCCCATTTCTTCTCATATTCCTTACGGTCTTCCTTGAAAATGCTTTGCAATCTGTCTGCTACCTTCTTGGTAATGTAAGATGCAATCTTCTTAACGTTTGAATCGCTCTGTAAGTAACTGCGACTGACGTTCAAAGGAATGTCTGGTGAATCAATCACACCATGTAACAATGTCAAGAACTCTGGTACTATTCCTTCCACCTGATCAGTAACGAAGACTTGATTGCAATAAAGTTGAATCTTGTTACGCTGTAACTCAATGTTATTCTTAATGCGTGGGAAGTAAAGAATACCCGTGAGATTGAATGGATAATCAACGTTTAAGTGAATCCAGAACAATGGTTCATCGTTCATTGGGAAGAGCGTCTGATAGAACTTCTTATAGTCCTCATCCTTTAGGCTGGATGGAGCTTTAACCCACAATGGTTCCACATCGTTAATAATGTTATCCTCATCCGTCTCAACACTCTTACCATCCTTCCACTCTGTTTTCTTACCAAAGGCAACAGGAACAGCCATGAACTTGCAATACTTATTCAGCAACTCCTCTATCTTAGACTTCTGCAAGAACTCTTTGCAATCATCATCGATGTAGAGAACAATATCACTTCCTCTGTCCGCCTTATCTGCGTCCTCAAGTGTATATTCTGGACTACCATCGCAACTCCACTTTACAGCCTTACTCCCCTCACGATAGCTCTTAGTAATGATTTCTACTTTCTTAGCTACCATGAAAGAAGAATAGAAACCAAGTCCGAAGTGACCAATGATGGCTTCTGCTTTATCTTGATACTTCTCCAAGAAGTCGTTTACACCAGAGAAGGCTATCTGGTTAATATATTTCTCAATCTCTTCTGCAGTCATACCAATACCACGATCACTGATGGTTAGTGTTCCTGCTTTCTCGTCCAAGGTGATACGAACGGTCAAATCGCCCAACTCGCCCTTAAAGTCGCCTGTTGCTGCAAGTGTCTTCAACTTCTGCGTTGCATCTACAGCATTAGAGACCATCTCACGTAAGAAGATGTCATGATCTGAGTATAAGAACTTTTTGATAACGGGGAAGATGTTCTCGGTCGTAACCCCAATATTTCCTTTTTGCATAGTTATATTTATTATAATTTTATATTCACGCCGACTAAATTACAAATACCATGCCATAACAGGAAATGAAACTTATTGATAGTTCTTCGATATACTAAACGAAGAAGAGACTTCCCTCACATGGAGGAAAGTCTCTTCTGTATCTAAAGGAAGCCTTACCTTATTTATATTCTAACGACTTCCTTCACACCTTTTATCGTACGTAACTTCTTCATCAGAATGTTCAGCTTAGAGTTATCGTCTAGCATAACAATTAGGTTGCCAGAGAACAATCCATCATGTGAATCAATATTGATTGAACGCATGACGACTTTCTCATCTTTTGAAATAACATTCGTAATGTTACTTACAATACCAATGTCATCATTACCTATGATTCGTAAGGTGATAGCGTATTGTGACGTTCCCTTCCCACTCCATCGAGCTTTCACAACACGATAGCCGAAGCGTTTACGCATTTCCGGAGCATTGGGGCAATCACAACGATGAATCTTAATACCGCCATTAACTGTCACGAATCCAAAGACTGAGTCACCATAGATGGGATGGCAACACTTAGCAAGAGAGAAGTCTAACCCTTTGAGGTTTTTATCAATAACTAAAACGTCATCGTTCTTCTTCAGAATGTCTGGCGTTGGGTTCTCATACTCAAAGTTCTTTGCACTCTCTGCCTCACGTGGTTGGTTAAGGTTATGAAGATGATTATATATCTTCTGATATTCATCAATGACATAGTTAGGATCTAATTTACCATCAGCTATTTGTTGGTAAAATTCGGAACCTTCCTTAAACCCGAGCTTACGAATAAGGTGCCCCATTGAGGCTTCATCCACATCTATCTTCTTATTCTTGAATCGACGTTCCAGCAACTCCTTTGCATAGAGTTTATCGTTAGCTTGTGTTTCTTTCAACGCAAGACGAATCTTGGATTTAGCACGTGATGACTTGCAGACCTTCAACCACTCTTGTCGTGGTTTCTGTGTAGACGAAGTAAGAATCTCTACCATGTCACCACTATGAAGTTCCGTGCGGAAGGACACGTTCTTACCATTAATCTTTCCTCCAACACACTGGTTACCCACACGTGAATGAATGTGATAAGCGAAGTCGAGCACCGTTGCACCCTTAGGGAACTTCAATAAGTCACCTTTCGGTGTAAAGACATATATCTCTTTGTCATAAAGATCAGATTTAAACTGATCCATGACTTCTAAATTATCTCCTGCTTCAAGGGCTGAACGTATAGAGGCTAGCCAGTCATCCATACCGCCCTCCGCCTTTACACCTTTATAACGCCAGTGAGCTGCTAAACCATGTTCGGCTATCTCATCCATACGCTCGGTACGTATTTGTACTTCAACCCACTTCTTCTCTGGACCTAGCACTGTGATGTGCAAACACTCATAGCCATTTGACTTTGGTACTGAAAGCCAATCTCTTAATCGCTTTGGATTAGGCTGATACATGTCGGTGACTATTGAATAAGCCTGCCAACATTGCATCTTCTCTTTGTCTTCTGGTGAGTCGAGGATAATGCGAATAGCAAAGAGATCATAGATACCCTCAAAGCCACATTTCTGTTTCTTCATCTTTTGCCAGATGGAGTGAATGGACTTTGTACGACCCTTTATATGGAACTTCAATCCTGCTGCTTTCAGATGTTCGCTGACAGGTGTAATGAACCGACTAATGTAAGCATCACGAGCTGTCTTAGTAGCATTAAGTTTATCTTTGATCAGATAGTAAGCATCATGCTCTAAGTACTTTAAAGATAAGTCCTCTAGCTCGCTCTTTAGCTGATAGAGTCCTAGCTTATGTGCTAATGGGGCATATAGATAACTTGCCTCTTCTGACACCTTCTGCCTTGCCTCCGTATTCTCAACGTCTCGTATCTGACGCATGAGGTTAACTCGGTCGGCAATCATGATTAGAATTACACGCATATCCTCGGCAAAGGATAGCAAGAGATTGCGGAAATTCTCACTCTCTATGATTGGTGTTCTTTGATAAAGAGTCTGTATATGAATTAAACCATGAATGATTCTAGAAACCCCTTCACCAAAAAGTTTATTTACATCTTCTAATGACAGATTATCATCCTGCACACTTTGATAAAGTAGAATGGCAATGACAGAGTCACGTTTAAGCCCAATGTCCCTTACGGCAATAATGGCTGTTTGTATAGAGCAAAGTATCGGGTTCAAACCAAATACATTGCGTTGAATCTTATTATTAATAACAGATTCATCAAGATGTTTACGCAACTTCGGAAGGTCACTTTCTGCAAATAATGGCTCAAGAAGTCCCTTCAATTCTTCTAGTAATTGGTCGGATAAGAGTCTCTCTTCTTCCGTGTAAATGAATTTATCCTCCATAAGCATACCCATTATAGTTCGCAGACAAAGGTACAAGAAAAATGACACTTAAAGGAATAAAACTAGTAATTACTTGCTTGTTTACAAATTAATTCGTTATTTTTGCAATTACAAAACAATCTTTTTAAAACTTTATCGAATATGATGAACCCAACTGACCTAAGACAGATTACTAGTAAAGGAATAAGTGAAGAACAAATCAATAGACAGCTTGAAGAGTTTAAATTAGGATTCCCCTATTTAAAATTAGAAGCTGCTGCAACACCAACCAAAGGTATCGTTTTGATGAGTGGTGAAGAGCAAGAGAAGGTATGTAATAGCTGGAAGACTTATCAAAGTGGAGATCATAGAGTTGTGAAGTTTGTACCTGCTTCGGGAGCTGCTAGTCGTATGTTTAAAGATCTGTTTGCTTTCCTTAATGGTGTAAACCAGAAGCCTACAAATGACTTCGAAAGGGAGTTCTTTGACAATATACATGATTTTGCTTTCTTCAATGAGTTGAATCAGAAATGTGAGCAGAATGAAGGGAAGAGCGTAGATGAATTAATGAAAGATGGGGACTATAAGTTGATCGTTGACACCTTATTAAATATAAGAGGTTTAAACTATGGGCAACTCCCCAAAGGTCTACTCTCTTTCCACAAGTATGACGATGGCGTACGCACGCCGATTGAGGAACACTTAGTGGAGGCTGCACTTTATGCTGCTAGTAACAAGCAAGCATACGTACACTTCACGATCTCGCATGAACATCTGGAACTCTTTAAACAAAAGGTAACAGAGAAGATAGCACAATATGAAGCTAAATACGATGTTAAACTGAATGTCTCTTATTCGGAACAGAAACCTAGTACAGACACGATAGCTGTAAATCCAGACAACAGTCCTTTCCGCAACGATGATGGTTCTTTGCTCTTCCGTCCAGGTGGGCATGGTGCATTGATAGAGAACTTAAACGACCTCGAGGCTGATATTGTTTTCATCAAGAACATTGACAATGTTGTTCCTGATCGATTGAAGAAAGAAACTATCGATTGGAAGATGGTAATTGCAGGAAAACTCGTGGAACTACAGAAACAAACATTCGATTACTTACACCTGTTGGATAAGGGCTGTTATACACGTACTGAGCTAGAGGAAATACTAAGTTTCTTACAGCATAATTTATTCTGCGAGAGTTCTGAAGCAAAGACATTAGATGACTCTGCCCTTGCACAATATCTCTATGACAAGTTGAACCGACCAATGCGTGTATGTGGAATGGTTAAGAACGTGGGAGAACCAGGTGGTGGACCTTTCTTAGCTTATAACCATGATGGGACAATTAGTTTGCAGATTCTTGAAAGCTCACAGATTGATAAGAGCAATAAGGATTATGTGAAGATGTTTACCGATGGAACGCACTTCAATCCTGTGGATATTGTTTGTGCCATCAAGAACTATAAAGGCGAGCCATTTGATTTAACAAAGCATGTTGATAAGTCAACGGGATTCATTAGTTCCAAGTCTAAGAACGGACGTGAACTGAAAGCTTTAGAGTTGCCTGGACTTTGGAATGGAGCCATGAGCGACTGGAATACTATCTTCGTTGAAGTTCCACTTATCACTTTCAACCCCGTTAAAACAGTAAACGATTTACTGCGTGAACAGCATCAATAAGGACTTAAAAGTTAATGTCTAAAAGTCTTATCAATAAAACAACTATCCAGTAATTGATGGGACAACCATAGAAATAGTAATTAGGCTATAATCAACTAGAGATTATAGCCTTTTTTCTTGTCACTTTTAAAGTTTTTTATACGCTAAGTTAAACAACACTTGTACTTTAAGTTAAACAACACTTGTACTTTAAGTTAAACGACACTTGTACTTTAAGTTAAACATCAATTATACTTTAAGTTAAACATCAATCGTACTTTAAGTTAGAGCTTCCTCTTTACTTATATCAGTGTAAGAGCTGAGAATCAATAAGGTTTGATTTCTACCCTTTTTATAATTTTCATTGAGGACTAAGGCAAAAAATGATGTCTTTTCTTGTAGGAGTCAAATAATTATTATACCTTTGCAAGCACAAAAAGACACATTACTGATGTTTCTCTTTAAGAAACACAACAAATCAAAGATATAATTTCCTACATATATTATATATGTTAAGCAAAGAAGAACTATTAGAGAAAGATGTTTCTGAGCTTGAAACTATTGCTCAGAAGTCTGGTGCAGTATATAATCAAGGCGACGACAAGGATAAATTGGTTTATGCTATTCTTGACCGTCAGGCTGAAGAGCTTAGTACTGCACGACCATCGGAGTCAAAGCGGAAGCGCACAAGAATAACGCGGAAGGATACCGACAGGGTATATTCTGTGCATGGCGATGAAGGGGAGAATTTCGATGTTAAGAAGAATAAGCCTACAGGAGAAGCACAACCTTCACTCTTTAAAGAGGAAGTAGCACCTAAAAAAGCAAGTGAAACCGAGAAAACACCAGAGGAGATTCTAGCCTCAATGCCTAAGCATAGAGGTAGAAAGTCTAAAGCTGAACTCGAAGCTATCGCTGCCGCTGAAGCAGCACTCAAAGCCAAAGAAGAGGCTAAGAAGATGGAAACAAAAAGTCAGGAGGAGACAAAACCTATAGTTGAAGAAACTATACCAGAAGCTATGGAAGATAATTTTATTCCTGAAGACCATTTCTCAAGCATGCCAGTTAAAGAGGATGCCGAGAATAAGGAGGAACTCTTAGCTCGTTTACAAGAAAAGGTCAATGCACATAATAATACAGAAGTAGTCCCTGAAGGGGTTTGGGCTGGTGATCCAGGTGATGGAACAGACTTTATACCTATAGTTGACCTCCCTATTGAGGATCAAGGTGCGGTACCAAACTACGATATGTTTGACCAGCCTACTATGCCAACTCAGACGCCTTCTACACCTGCAATGTATGATGCACCAGTGGTTAGTAATGAGGAGGCTTATGACTTCACTAACATTATCAAGGCAAATGGAGTATTAGAAGTTATGCCCGATGGTTATGGCTTCTTACGTTCAAGTGATTATAATTACCTTTCTTCTCCAGATGATGTTTATGTCTCAAACAATCAGATTAAACAATATGGTTTAAAGACAGGTGATGTCGTTGAATGCTTTGTTCGCCCCCCACGCGCAGGAGAGAAATACTTCCCATTGACAAGTATTGAGATGATCAATGGTAGGAAACCAGCTGAGGTACGTGATCGTATTCCATTTGAGCACCTTACACCATTATTCCCAGAAGAGAAGTTCTCTCTCTGTAATGATCCAAAAACTACCAATCTCTCTACACGTATAGTTGACCTCTTCTCCCCTATTGGTAAGGGACAGCGTGCACTGATTGTTGCACAGCCAAAGACTGGTAAAACTATCTTGATGAAGGACATTGCTAATGCTATTGCAGCAAATCATCCCGAGGCTTACCTGATGATGCTATTAATAGACGAACGTCCTGAAGAGGTTACCGATATGGCACGAACAGTTAATGCGGAAGTGATTGCCTCAACTTTCGATGAACCAGCAGAACGTCATGTGAAGATTGCGGGTATTGTTCTAGAGAAGGCGAAACGTATGGTTGAGTGTGGGCATGATGTGGTAATTTTCCTCGATTCTATCACACGTTTAGCTCGTGCTTACAATACAGTTGCACCGGCTTCTGGTAAGGTTCTTACTGGTGGTGTCGACGCAAACGCATTGCAGAAACCTAAGCGTTTCTTTGGTGCTGCACGTAATATAGAAGGTGGTGGATCGTTGACTATTATAGCAACAGCTTTGATTGATACTGGTTCTAAGATGGACGAGGTTATCTTTGAAGAATTTAAGGGTACGGGTAACATGGAGTTACAACTCGATCGCAGTTTGAGCAACAAGCGAATATTCCCAGCTGTCAACCTTGTAGCTTCTAGCACTCGTCGTGATGACCTCTTGCAAGACCGCACAACACTTGATAGAATGTGGATCCTCCGTAAGTACATTGCTGATATGAATCCTATCGAGGCTATGAACTCTATTCATGATCGTATGGCTCGCACAAAGGATAACGAGGAATTCCTTCTTTCTATGAATGATTAAAACTTTATTCATATTAGTCAAGCACAATAAACGCTATAAATAAAGATAGTGCCAATCAACATAGCCTTCTCCTGTAAGTTGCTATTTTGATTGGCACTCTTTCTATCATGATTCGTGGAATAAACTATCTCACCAATCTATAAGTATTCGCTCTTTCCTTACTTTTATAATCAGAAGTATATTAAAGGACAATTAGTAAAAAGATTGTAGACCGAATTGTATCAAGATTATTGAGATAGTAGAGTTATCGTATTGGGCTACTTTAAATATAATAAAAGAAGTCAGTTGAAAAAGGTTTCAACTGACTTCTATTCTATTATAAATAAGTAACAATCAGGGAAACCCGATTGATTCTTAGTTATCAATTACTTACCCATTCCCTTATAAGCTTGATTCATACCTTTTACAACCTCGTTTGTAATGTTGTAAGCAGGATCAGCATATAGGATATTGTCTCCGCTCTTTGCAAGGATAATAGCATACTTCTTATCCTTATTGTATTCTTTCAAGTAATTGTGAACACTATCAGAGAGAGCCTTATTGTACTTAGCAACCTCACTCTGATATTCAGCACCCAAACGCTGTTGAAGAGCATCAGCATCCTGAGCTTGCTTCTGAATACTTGCTTGAATCTGTTGAGCCTGAGCCTGAGTGTACTTATTAGCCTGGGCATTCTGTTGGAAGTTAAGAGCAGCAGTTTGAATAGCCTTCTGCTTTCCAGCTAATGTACGTTGAATGTTAGCTTCTTTAGCCTTTATAATCTTAGTTACATCTTTCCAATAAGTATATTGACTCATGATAGAATCTATTTCTACATAAGCAATCTTCTGTGCCCCAGAGGTTGATGCACTTGCAGTTGTACCTGACTGTGTCTCTGTTGTATCGTTCTTCTGTGGCTGGTTGTTACACGCAACAAAAGCGAATGTTGTCATTGCCAGCATTGCAATACTACAAAATGTTTTCTTCATTATTGTATGTTTAAATGATTATTTTAATAAGCTTTGTTCTTTGCACGAGCTTCTTTGTCTTGATCTATTACACATCTAATACCTTTCTCCTTTAAGTAGGCATTGTCTGATATGTGTTGTGACTGGAAACTCCCATTCTTCTTTAGCATAACACGCACTCCTAAGAGCAACATGGCAATAGCAATTATTAACAATGAGTATAATAATGTTCCGAGCATTTTCTTTATCTTTGCATTGTTTATCGGCGCAAAGGTAATATAAAAGAGCAAGATAACAAAATAAAATATTATTAAATATGGCGAATATAGAATTAAAACCCGCTCGAGTATTCGAGCAGTTTGCGAAAATTAATCAGATACCACGTCCTTCAAAGCACGAAGAGCAAATGATTAAGTATTTACAAGAGTTTGCGAAAGCTCGTAACCTCGATGTTAAGGTAGATAAGACGGGGAATGTACTTATCTCTAAGGCTGCTACGAAGGGTATGGAGCATGTGCCTACTGTTGTTCTTCAGAGTCACATGGATATGGTTTGTGACAAACTTGTTGACGTTGAGTTTGACTTCCATAAAGATGCAATTCAAACTTATGTTGATGGTGAATGGTTGCACGCAAAAGGTACTACTTTAGGTGCTGACGATGGTATTGGTGTTGCACTAGAGTTAGCTATCCTTGACTCAGATGACATTAAACATGGACCTATCGAGTGCCTCTTTACTCGCGACGAGGAGACTGGTTTAACAGGTGCCTTCGGCTTAGAAGCTAACTTCATGACTGGGAAGTACCTTATCAACTTAGACTCTGAAGACGAAGGTCAGATCTTTGTTAGCTGTGCTGGTGGTAATAGCACAACTGCTACATTCAGTTTGGATCGTGAGCAAGCTCCAGAGGACTACTTCTTTATGGAAGCTAGTTTGAAAGGGTTAGTCGGCGGTCATTCTGGTGATGACATTAACAAGAAGCGTGCGAATGCAATCAAAGTCCTTGCACGTTTCCTTTATATGGAACAAAACAAATTAGATCTACGTTTGAGTCAGTGGAACTCGGGTAAGATGCATAATGCAATCCCTCGTGATGGTAAAATACTCTTTGCTGTCCCAGCAAACCATAAGGATGAGGTGAAAGCTGATTGGAACATCTTTAGCAAGAACGTTGAAGATGAATTCCACGTAACAGATACCTCGATGGAATGGTCACTTCAAAGTGCTGATGCGGCATTGGTTATGCCTAAACAGGTTTCTCACAATGCGATTCTTGCACTTCAAGCTCTTGATAATGGTCCATTGACAAATTGTCAAGATGAGGCTTTAGCCTATATGGTGGAAACATCAAGCAATGTTGCTAGCATCCAGACTTCAGAAGACAAGCTTGTCATCGTTAGTTCACAGCGCTCTAATGTTATGAGTAACCTTGAGAACATGACGAACACTGTTCGTGCTTGCTTCGAATTAGCTGGAGCCGAAGTTGTTGTAAACGACAGTTACCCTGCATGGAAAATGAATCCTAATTCCGAGTTAGTAAATGTCGCCGTTGAACAGTATAAGAAACTCTTTGGAAAAGAGCCACGTGTCCTCGGTATCCACGCAGGATTAGAGTGCGGTCTTTTCTCAGAGAAGTATCCAGAGCTTGATATGATTAGCTTCGGACCAACATTACGATATGTCCACACACCAGATGAATGTTTGCTTATTCCAACTGTTCAAATGGTTTGGGATCATCTCTTAGCCGTTCTTGAGAACATCGATTAAAGTTTTTCTTTATCTTTCATCTGATATCAATCCTATCAAGATAAAGGTATAAAATCATAAGTCACCCTACTTACAGCATATTCAGAATGCTAAGTATGGTGACTTTTTTAGATAACTATAAGTGCGTTGCGACTCATTCATTTCAATGGAAAACACAATCCTTTAAAGTAGCTTTCATCTCTCATTTCACTCTCTATGAAACACAAAGTAAAACAACATTCAACCTTTAACTTAAAGTACGATTGACCTTTAACTTAAAGTACAAACATCGTTTAACTTAAAGTACAAGCCTCGTTTAACTTAAAGTATGAACCACCTTTAAACAGCACCAACAATCGGGTGCTAATTCCTATTTAATTCGCTCTGCATTCTTCCTAGCAAAGTCCTTCCAAGAGGAGTAGTGTTGGGCATCAGTTATAGGGCGACTCATTTGCAAAAAGTGGCAATAAGCAGCAGCAACAGCATCGGTAGCATCCATAAAGTGTGGCATTTGATCATCACGTAGGTGAAGGAGTTTCTGTAACATACCTGCAACTTGTTCCTTGGATGCAGAACCATTGCCCGTGATTGCCATTTTAATCTTTAAAGGAGCATACTCTTGTATTGGAATGTCACGATGAATAGCGGCGGCAATCGCTACACCTTGAGCACGCCCAAGCTTTAGCATTGATTGTACATTCTTGCCAAAGAAGGGAGCCTCAATAGCTAGTTCGTCAGGAAGGTACTCTGCTATAATACCAGAAACACGATCGAATATCTTACCTAAGCGTAGATAGACATCTTTCTCTTTGCGCATATCTATTACACCCATAACAACGAGTTCCGCCTTATTGCCACGAACACGTAAAACTCCATAGCCCATGACATTAGTACCTGGATCAATCCCTAAGAGAATCTTTTCTGGCGTAACACTTTTCTTTTGCATTCGATCGTCTGCTAATTATCTGTCCATATATGGGTTATGAGCAAGTTCAAACCCGATAGAAGTTTGTGGTCCATGCCCCGGATAGACAATCGTCTTATCTGGTAATTGTGCAAGTTCACGCAGACTACTAATTATTTGAAACATGCTCCCTCCGGGGAAGTCCGTTCGACCTATACTTCCTTTAAAGAGTGTATCGCCAGTAAACAATACATTCTCCTCAGCACAATAGAACGATACAGAGCCAGGTGAGTGACCAGGTGTACGAATGATTTTAAAGGTATGCGAACCAAACTTAACTTCCTCATTTTCGGTAAGTTTCAAATTACCTGTAGGAAGGTCTATATTCAAATCCATCCCTAACATTTGCAAGGCTGCTTCTCTCGGGTGTTGCATGAGCCCCTTATCCCCTTCAGCAACTTCTGGTTGTAAGTTGAATGCAGATAGAATTGCAGCATCACCAAAATGATGATCTAAATGTCCGTGTGTACCAAGATTATGAACAGGCTTTAAGCCTTCCTCCCTTATATATGTAATGACAGTATTCTGTTCGGCTTCAGTAAGCGCACCGCAATCAATGATGACACATTCCTTTGTCTCATCATTGATGACATAACAATTCTCATGTAGAGGATTAACCTCAAAGGTCTGGATTCTTAGCATTTCTTTGGATGTTAATTGTAAGATAAAGTCGTTTGAATAAGGTTACTATATGACTTATCCCGGTACATAAATAAGATATTTCCCTTTAAACCATTCCTCATCAAACCATTGTGATATCTCTGTCTTCTCCACAATATTCTTATAAGGTTTCAACTCCTCTTCAAGGTTTCCTCCTTTAAGAACTATTACACCATTGGGCAAGACATTATGCTGATCACGAGCTATATTCTTTTTGACAATCTTCATTAAATCAGGAAGTGGCATGACGGCACGAGATACTATAAAATCAAACTTACCTTTCTCTTCCTCCCCTCTTAAATGTGCAGGAAGAACGTTAGTAAGTCCTATCGCAGAAGCAACTTCTTGTGCAACACGCACCTTCTTGCCAGTACCATCAATGAGTTTGAAATTAGCTTCAGGAAAGAGAATGGCAAGTGGAATACCAGGAAACCCTCCACCTGTTCCAAAGTCTAACACATTAGTACCATCCCGAAAGTTTATCACCTTAGCTATTGCAAGAGAATGAAGAACATGATGCTCATAGAGATTATCAATGTCCTTACGAGAGATAACGTTTATCTTCGCATTCCATTCATGATACAAAGCATTAAGCGCATTAAACTGCTCCTCCTGTTCTGTAGTTAAACTAGGGAAGTATTTCTTTATAATATCAATCATTAGTTGTATTGTTATATGCTACGAAGAATACTCATCAACAGCACCCGTATCCTTCCTAATTATTAATTAGCGAAGGCAAAGTTACAAAAAGTTTTCGTAACTTTGCATTGTATAGAATATTAATCAAGGAGAAAGAATGATAAAAGCTTGTTTGTTTGATTTAGATGGAGTTGTGTTTGAAACCGAGTCATTATATACCTCGTTTTGGAGTGAAATGAAGAAGGAATATTGCCCTGAAATAGCCGACTTTGAATATATCATTAAGGGGCAGACCTTAGTCCAAATCTATGATAAATACTTCGCTGGGGAGGAGAAGAAACAACAAGAAATAACAAATAAGCTGAATGAGTTTGAACAGAGTATGCCTTTCAACTATGTTGACGGCTTTGAACCTTTCGTTAAAGCGCTTAGGTCGAAAGGGATAAAGACAGCTGTTGTTACAAGTTCCAATCGTGAGAAGATGCAAAATGTTTATCGTAAACATCCAGAGTTTCAATCCTATTTCGATGCAATCTTAACATCTGAAGACTTTGAAGAAAGCAAGCCTTCACCAGATTGTTATCTCAAGGCAGCAGCCCGCTTTGGAGTACAATCCAAGGAATGTGTTGTCTTTGAAGATAGCTTTAATGGATTGCGTTCCGGTGTAGCATCAGGTGCTTGTGTGATTGGCTTAGCTACAACGAATCCTATACATGAAATAAAGAAATACACGGATAAGGTTATCCGCAATTATATTGGTTTTACTTTGCCAAATAACTAAAAACAAGTACCTTTGCACACACAAACTTAAAATAAGGTAAAAGGTATATATGGGATATTTAACAACAGATAAGAAGAAAGTAACAGCAAAGACACTATTAGAAATGAAGGCTGCAGGTGAGAAAATAACTCAAATGACAGCTTACGATTTCACAACGGCAGGGATAATCGACGCTGCTGGTATTGATAGTATTCTTGTTGGCGATTCAGCTTCTAATGTAATGGCAGGTAATCAGGACACAACCCCTATTACTATTGATCAGATGATTTACCATGCACGTGCTGTTGTTAGGGCTTGCCAACATTGCCTTGTTGTTTGTGATATGCCATTTGGCTCTTATCAGGTAAGTCGTGAAGAGGGGATTCGTAATGCTATACGCATTATTAAGGAAACTGGTGCTGGTGCAGTAAAGATGGAAGGCGGTCAAGAGATTGCTAACACTGTCAAAGGTATTGTTGATGCTGGCATTCCTGTCATTGGTCACCTTGGTTTAACTCCACAGAGTATTCATAAGTTTGGTGGTTATGGGCTTCGTGCAAAAGAAGACGCAGAAGCACAGAAACTCATTGACGATGCCTTAGCGTTAGATGCCGCAGGTGTTAGTGCTATTACGCTAGAGAAAGTACCATCTGCATTGGCAGCAAAGGTAACCTCAATGGTAAAGGCAGCTACTATTGGTATTGGCGCAGGTAATGAAACGGATGGTCAAGTACTTGTATATGCCGATGCTCTTGGAATGACACAAGGTTTCAAGCCTAAGTTTTTACGCCATTTTGCCGATGTCAATAAGTGCATGACAGAAGGAGTACAAGAATACATTAAGTGTGTAAAGGAGAAGTCTTTCCCTTCTATTGAAGAGTCTTATTAAGTCATTATTATGAAACCTCAAAGCGTTAAGGCTTAGTTGATATTAAAGACAAGAATTATGGATACTCAGAATACCCCTATTCATGTACGGTTATGGGATAAGCACTTTTGGACACTGGCAATAGCAAACCTGCTGTTGGTTATGTCATCCTATATGTTGATTCCAGCTATACCGATACGACTGAGGAGTGATGGGTATACGATGCCACAGATAGCGTTGGTATTAGGAATCTTCTTTGTTGGAATGTATCTCTTTGGCAATAGTTCGGCTTATCTCGTGCAACGTTATCGCCGTAAGATGGTGTTCTTACTATCAACGCTATTGCTATTAGCAGTGACAGCCATACTCTATTATTTGGCAACAATGCCTAATATCAACATAGACTACATCTTTCTAGTTGGTTTACGATTCTTACAAGGTTCGTTCTATGGCTTATCACAACTAGTCTTGTTGAGTACACTTGTAATTGATAATGTTGAGGCTGTACATCGCACCGAGGCTAATCATGCAGTAACATGGTTCGGACGTTTTGCACTAGCATTAGGACCGATAGTAGGGTTAATCGTTTATCATTCTATGAACTTTGGTTTCGTGCTATTGGCATCATGTTGTTGTGTATTGCTATCCTTTGTCCTTGTTAGCTTTGTACGTTTTCCCTTTAGGTTACCTAATGAAGATCTATGCAGATTCTCATTAGATAGATTCTTATTAAAGGGTAGTCATTGGTTGTTCATTAATACAACCCTCATCACCATTGTCGTGGGCTTGTTGTTAACGATTGAGCAAACCCCAAGGTTCTATGCTTTTATAATGCTAGGCTTCATCCTTGCGTTATTAGCCGAACGATTTGCGTTCAGTAATGCCGACCTTCGTAGTGAAGCCACAACAGGCTTGTTCTTTATGGGGGGAGCCGTCTTATTAATGCTCACAAGGAACCAATCAAGTGTAACTTATATAGCCCCCATACTTACAGGTTTTGGCGTTGGTATCATAGGTAGTCGTTTCTTACTCTTCTTTATTAAGCTAGCAGGACACTGCCAACGTGGCACAAGTCAAAGTACGTTTATACTAGCTTGGGAGACAGGAATAGGTATCGGATTAGTTCTTTCTTTTGCCTTACTTCATTGTAACCGCATATTGGTTTTATGGGTAAGTTTGACAATGCTTATTATCAGCCTTGTCTTTTATACGTTCTTCGTTCATAAGTGGTATGTAAAGCATAAGAACCGATAATTTGATGATAGAGTAACCATGGCAATTACTCTATCTTAAATGAGGAATTATGCTATAACTTAAACAGCAATTAGACTTTAACTTAAACAACAAATAGACTTTAAGTTAATGTAGGTTTGTACTTTAAGTTAAACGACGATTGTACTTTAAGTTAGAGGTGAAATGGACTTTTAGTTAGACATCAATTAAGCCCTCAATAAAAGTGCCCAAACACTTTCATTGAGAGCATTTGGGCACATACAACTAATGTATAGAGAAAGAGAGGAAATGAGTTCTTATTCTCTTATTTTTTATAAAACATCCAACTCTTTTTATTCACATCAAGGCTATCCAACAATCTTGTACTGCCTCACGAAATTGAAACGATTTCATAAAGAGCAGTTAGACTATTTAGAATTGGAAGTAAATAAATGGTTGTACGTCTGAACTCTTCACCTGCATGATGATAAATATCACGATGGTGATAGCTACAGCAGAAAGAACAACCCCACCCTTTTGCAAGAGCTTCACACTATTATTTTGCCAAGAGTTAGGCAAGAAATGGGTAATCAATGCAAATGCCATTAGAGCAAAGACATACTTATAAGCTACAAAGACATCGGGGAGAACAGATGGATTGAATTTCGTAAACATTTGCTTGATCATAATCCATGCACTTTCAAAGTCACGACAGCGGAAGAATATCCATGTAAAACAGAGAACGTGGAAGGTAATCAATACTGAGAAGAAGCGCCGAATGCCCGCTGGGTGATAGTGCCGATCATGACGCATTATAGTTTGCGACCAGAACTTATGTAAACAAACAAGCGCACCATGGATAACGCCCCATAGAACGAAGTTAAGGGAAGCTCCGTGCCATAAACCACAAGCTGTCATGGCGATCATTTGATTGATGTACATGAAGAATGTTCCTCTTCGGTTTCCCCCTAAAGATATATAAACATAGTCGCGAATCCATGTCGAGAGAGAGATGTGCCAGCGACGCCAGAAGTCAGTCATGGAATCAGCTGTTAGCGGCGCATTAAAGTTCATCGGTATTTCATAACCCATCAATAAGGCAATACCTATAGCCATATCTGAATAGCCCGAAAAGTCACAGTAGATTTGAATTGTATAGCCATAAAGCCCCAACAATACCTCACCACCAGAGAACAAGGTAGGGTTATCGAAGATTCGATCTACAAAGTTTTGTGAGATATAATCTGAAATAACAGCTTTCTTGAACAGACCTATAATGATGAAGAATACACCACGTGCAAACATCTCTGGAGAGATGTGTAAAGGCTTACGAATCTGTGGACCAAAGTCGGTTGCACGTGTAATTGGTCCAGCCAACAACGTTGGAAAGAAACTTACATAGAAGGCATAGTCTAACAATGACTCCATGGGTTGTGCTTTCTTCCTATAAATGTCAACTACGTAAGAGATTGTCTTGAAAGTGTAGAAGCTAATGCCGACAGGTAAGAAGATGTCCCATGGTTGAAAGTTTCCTCCTATCATCTGTGCGATAAGACCAGCAAAGAAGTTTGTGTACTTGAAGTATGCAAGTAAACCTAAATCAATGAGGAGACTCAAAATTAACCATAATCGTGGATACTTCCCACGTGCTACTCGTCGTGCAATATAGAAGTCGCTGACAGTGACAATTAGAAGTAGGAAGAAATAGAAACCACTACTCTTATAAAAGAAATAGTAAGAGAAGAGGGTCACGAACAATAGGCGTGCATCGACCTTCTTACGCAAGCAGAAATAGACCAGCATAAAGAAGAGGAAGATGAACAAGAAAGCCCCAGAAGAGAAGAGTAAAGGCTCGTGGGGGTTATAGAGTAAGATGTTAGCAATCTTGCTAAAATCTAGTGATGCGAAATAAGATAATATATCTTGGATCATTATAGTAATATACTTTGGATTATTATTTCTGTATAAGTTTCATCTTTCTTGCGTAGTTGTTCTGACCAGCAACTATTGACTTGAAGATGCGTGGTGCAACATACTTACCACCCTTAAAATTAATATGAACATAGTCTTTAGAACCCATATTCTTCTCATCAACAAGGCGCATCATCGTGCCAGGACCACCCATTGCTTTATAGAGACTATAGAAAGCAACTTTACAATCGGAAGCCATTTGGTCTTGATAACCAACAAGCATCTTGACTCCCTCCATTGTACCATCAGGTGAAGACTTCGAACCTCTATCTGGCGCACCTATCACAAGTATACTTGCTGTTGGGAAACACTTATGGAAGAGTTGTATGACACTTTTCATCTTAGAGGTATATGTTTGTAGCTCTCTTTCCTTAGATGCAGGAGTGATGGCATTGGCTCCAAATTGGAAGACAATGAGATCATAAGGACGAACTTGAGCAAACTGACGTAGTGTGGTCTCTGGTAGTTTTGATAAGGATAGCCCGTTAGAACCACGCATACTAAAGTTGTCAAGAACTATACCTCCATTGCCTTCTTGTGCTGTAGCAAAGAGAGTTGCATTAGTACCTGAAATATCTATAGAAGCATGAGAGGTTGCTCCGTTGAATCTTACCATCTGAACATTAGGAGAAGGTGAAACCTGTTCGGTAGTAGACTTACCTCCATCAATATGGAAAGTTACACTAGCACCATTCTTCGCACGTAGGTAAAGCTGTGTTGTACTCCACTTTTCAGTTCGTGGATATTCATGAGCCATGAAAGGGGCAAGAGTAATGTTTGCACGTCCAGAAAGAGGATAATAACGTTCCGCCATACCTGCTTGAAGAACATCATAAGAATCAGGCTTCTTCACTAAATGTTCTGTTAGTCCAGTGAACTTCTGAGTTGTTGTATGCTTGTATTGATTAAGGTCATTACCTGCATCTAACCATCCAACGCCTTCTCCACCATAATACTTCTGGAGTTCCTCACGAAGGTCTGCCAAGAGAATATCTCCTTCTATAAAAGAGTCGCCAAAGTAAGCTATACGAACAGGACGACCTAAGTTCTTCTTCTCCTTCAGTGCTGTTAATTGCTCATAGAAGTGCTCCATACCACCTGGCTTACCTTCAGAATAGTCGACGATACGTTCTGTTCCTTTTGGCCACTGCTCTTTGAAGTTAATGACTTTTCCATCTTTCTCCAAAGCAAGGGTTGTAGAAGGAGTTTTAGGAGCAGGAATTACATCTTTCAGCTCTTTCTTCTGCCGTGATAAATCACTTAAAATATCAATTTCTCTCAGTTCTGTATCCCCTATCTTGAATGTTGGTAGGAAATGAAGTAACAAGAGAAAGACTACTACTAAGCATGTTAATAGTAGCGTTTTATATGTGTTAGTCTTCATCTTAATTATCTTTTAATGGAAGTTATCCTTACTATATCTTTATTGGTAAAGGCAGTATTAGCTTTCAGAGAAGTATTGATCCAATAGCTTAATACCCTTATCTGTGCAGACACCTCTAACAAACAACATGATCATAATACGACTTAATTCCTTCATATCATACTTTTTAAAGAGGCAGTTATTCATAACAAACTGCTCTGAAGCAAATGAAAGTTCACGAACTATATCATAGTTTACATGCTCAAGGAAATAGCCTTCATTCTTACCTCTTTCTATAAAGTCCACCATCTCTGCCTCTCTGTTTTCATGCAATTTCCTCACATAGCTTAACAGATTGGGATATTTCTGAAGGTCTTCAAAGAAGAGAGGGTTAATCGTGATAAACTCTGATGTTCGCTCCCTATAGACCTCAAGAATAATGTTGATAACGTTCATACCAGGCTTATCAAACTCTATAACCTGTTGGCGTTCTATATCTGCCCTACGCTGTAAAACTTCAAAGAGTAAGTCCTCCTTCGTCTCGTAAATCTCATATAATGTACGCTTTGATATCTTTAAATCACTAGCTATATCATCCATCTTAACTTGTTTAATTCCATGTTGATGGAATAATGTAGCAGCAATCTTAAGAATCTTCCCCTTTAGCTTCTGTCGATAGACAGTCTCATTATTTGTATTTTGCATTAATAGTTTCAATTTTCTGCAAAATTACAAAAAACTTTGGGAATGGTATCTGCTTTTTAGGTAGTTTTATTATCTTTGTGGCTACGTATAAAATAATTCACGAGAAAAAATTATATAAGATTATGGTCAAGGTAACAAAAGAGGCCGCTTTGGAATACCATCATAACGGTCGTCCAGGAAAGATTGAAGTTAAACCAACAAAGCCCTATAGCACACAGACTGATTTAAGTTTGGCTTATTCACCAGGTGTAGCATATCCTTGTTTGGAGATACAGCAGAACCCTGATGACGTGTATAAATATACTACTAAAGGCAATCTAGTAGCTGTTATTAGTAATGGTACAGCCGTTCTTGGTTTAGGTAATATAGGTGCTATGAGTGGCAAGCCTGTTATGGAAGGTAAAGGTTTGTTATTCAAGATATATGGTGGTGTTGATGTATTCGACATAGAGGTTAACGAGCAAGACCCGGATAAGTTCTGCGAAGCTGTAGAAAAGATTGCACCTACCTTTGGTGGTATTAATCTTGAAGACATTAAGGCACCAGAGTGCTTTGCTATCGAGGAGCGATTGAAGCGCACACTAGATATCCCTGTAATGCACGACGACCAACATGGTACTGCAATCATCTCTGCTGCTGGTTTGAAGAATGCCTTAGAGGTAGCTGGTAAAGATATTAGCAAGGTCAAACTCGTAGTGAATGGTGCTGGTGCCGCAGCTATCTCATGTACGAAGATGTACGTAGCATTGGGTGTTAAGAAAGAGAATATCGTAATGCTAGATTCTAAGGGTGTCATCACTTCTGATCGTGAGAAGCTCACACCACAGAAAGCATTGTTCGCTACTGATCGCCGTGATGTCCACACATTGGAAGAAGCTATCAAAGGCGCTGATGTATTCGTTGGACTATCAAAGGGTAACATACTTTCACAGGATATGATTCGTTCTATGAACGAGAAACCTATCGTATTTGCTCTTGCCAATCCAGTACCAGAGATTTCATACGATGACGCTATTGCTGCTCGCCCAGACGTAATCATGTCAACGGGTCGATCAGATTATCCCAACCAGATTAACAACGTAATTGGTTTCCCTTACATCTTCCGTGGAGCATTGGACGTACATGCGAAGGCTATCAACGAAGAGATGAAGATGGCGGCCGTACATGCTATTGCCGACCTAGCTAAGCAAACGGTACCAGACGTTGTGAATGAGGTTTATCATGTAAACGACCTCACCTTTGGTCCTAAGTATTTCATCCCGAAGCCAGTCGATCCACGACTGATTACTGAGGTAAGTGCTGCCGTAGCTAAGGCTGCCATGGATAGCGGCGTAGCCCGCACGCCAATCAAGGACTTCGATGCCTACAAGCAGCACCTGCGCCAGATGCTAGGGCAAGAGACAAAGCTCACCCGCTCACTCCACGCAACAGCTGCTCAACACCCACAGCGCATTGTCTTTGCCGAAGGTGGTCACCCCACGATGATGAAGGCAGCTGTACAAGCAAAGCAAGAAGGCATTTGCGTACCTATCCTTTTAGGTAATCAAGACCGCTTGAATCGTGTGGCGAATCGCCTGAAGTTGGACATTAGTGACATAGAAATCATTGATATGCGTGCCGATAAGGAGCAAGGTCACCGCGCCACTTACGCCAAGCATTTAGCCGAGAAGCGTGCCCGTGAGGGATACACCTTCGAGGAGGCATACGATAAGATGTATGAGCGCAATTACTATGGTATGTCAATGGTTGAGAATGGTGATGCCGATGCGTTTATTACGGGTCTATACACCAAATACAGCAATACGATTAAGGTTGCCAAGGAAGTTATCGGAATCCGTCCCGAGTATAAACACTTCGGAACAATGCATATTCTGAATACAAAGAAGGGGGTATTCTACATCGCAGATACCTTGATCAACCGCCATCCAGATAGTGATGTCCTAACTGATGTGGCACGTTTGGCAGCCCATTCCGTTAAGTTCTTCAATGACGAGCCAGCTATTGCAATGCTCTCATTCTCTAACTTCGGCTCAGATAATGGAGGCTCTCCAGAGCAGGTGCGTGAGGCTGTTGCAAAGTTGCAAGCCGAGTGTCCAGACCTCACTATCGATGGTGAGATGCAAGTTAACTTCGCTTTGAACAAGGAGCTACGTGACGAGAAATTCCCATTCACACGCCTAAAAGGTAAGGATGTTAACACGCTCGTGTTCCCTGACTTGTCATCGGCTAATAGCGGTTACAAACTCCTGCAGGCGTTAAGCCCAGAGGCAGAAGTCATTGGTCCGATTCAGATGGGATTGAACAAGCCAATCCACTTTACCGACTTCGAGAGTTCCGTTCGTGACATCGTGAACATCACAGCTGTTGCCGCTATTGATGCATACGTGGAGAAGTTGAAGAAGAATAAGTAATCTGTTTTCAATCACATATTAATAAAGCTCAGACTTGCATAAGTCTGGGCTTTATTCGTTTAGTGCTATATACTGTTCATACGCTTTAAAATATCCCCTCAGTAACCTACTCGCTTATTTGCAATCATATACTAAACCTATAGACTTAACCCTATGCACGCTCTTTGACTAATAGGTTTCCGCTTTCTTTCTCACCCGTTCCAGCTTTCTTTCTCACGTGTTCTAGCATTCTGTCTCACGTGTCTTGCGTCTTTGTGTTCCGTGCCTTTTCTTATTATCACCATGGTGATAATATTTCCTCACCACGGTGATAATATTTCTTCACCACGGTGATAATATATTCTCACCACGGTGAAACTATTGTGTCACCATGGTGAAACTAACTTTATATACGTGTGTAAATGATGCTCAACACGTGAGAAAGAGATGCGCAACACGTGATAAAGGAAAGGGGAACAGGTGGAAAACGATTCGCAAACAGGTGAGAAAAACTGGGCAAACCTGTTAGAACGAATCAGATATAATAAGTATTCGGAAGATATTACTATGAGTTCACGCTCGTAAGTGCTATTTCTTAGAAAGAAGATGAGCCTTATTCACCCACAAGCCTACATAAGTTAGGAGTCCATTCAACATCAGTAGTTCGTAGCCAAACTTATATCCTGTAGCGTTAGAAACAATCATGTCTAAGGCAAAACATAGGAGTGGACTGGCAATAGCGATAAATGGGACATAGCGATCATTCACCTTGCGTTTCGTTGAAAGCCCAAAGGCGAAAAGACCTAAGAGTGGTCCGTAAGTGTAAGAGACGATTGTATAGACTGCATCTATCAGACTCGTGGAATTGACATAACGGAAGATGAGGATAAACAACACGAACACAACGGATACACCGAGGTGAGACCACTTGCGCAACCGCTCGTCCTTGCGTTGGTTACAGATATCGACACAGAAGGTTGTAGTTAGGGCTGTAAGGGCAGAATCAGCACTGGAGAAACAGGCTGCGACAATACCAATCGTAAACAAAATTAAGACCCATGTACCTAATTGACCGCCTGCTATGACTTGTAACATCAAATCGTCTGATACTGCTGGGAGAGCTTGCCCCACCCGTTGGTAATACATCATCAATAAGATTCCCAGGGCTAAGAACAGGAGATTGACGGGGGCGAATGCAAAGCCATAACTGCACATATCCTTTTGTGCCTCACGCAAAGTCTTACAAGTAAGATTCTTTTGCATCATGTCCTGATCAAGTCCAGTCATCACAATGACGATGAAGATACCGCTAAGGAACTGCTTCCAAAAGTTCTGTGTTGATACCCAATCATCTAATACAAAGATGCGCGAATGGCTATCTGTTGCGATGGCTTGCACGGTTTGGGGGAGATTCAATCCGAGTACATCCACTACCTTATATATTATGAGCAACAGAGCAAGAAGCATACAAAGTGTTTGAAAGGTATCTGTTAGTACTAACGTTCGTATTCCGCCCCTCCGTGTATAGAGCCATATCAATGCAACCAACACCACAACGGTTACGGGAAACGGAATGGCGTATTTGTCGAGAACGAATTGCTGGAGTATCATGCAGACAACATAGAAGCGAACGGCTGCACTTGCCATCTTTGACAAGAGGAAGAAGGCTGCGCCCGTCTTGTAACTCCTATTGCCGAGACGGGTTTGCAAATAAGTATAGATGGTTGTCAGGCGTAGACGATAATAAACGGGTAATAGTAGATAAGCCACGACGAAGTAACCCACGATAAAGCCCAAACAGGTTTGCATATAGGTCATATCACTTGTGAGTGTCATTCCCGGAACACTTACAAAAGTCACGCCCGAGATACTAGCACCTATCATACCAAACGCCACCAAATACCATGGAGACTTACCATTGGCACGAAAGAAAGTCTCGTTATCGGCTTTGCGCCCTGTAAGCAGACTGATGAGTAAGAGTATGCAGAAGTAGACTGCAATCGTAGCAATTATAATCATGATGTAGATAAAGAGAGAAGATGAGTTCCCGTGTGTTCCGTTTATTTGATTCTAGCAACACGAATACCGATATTCGATGCTCGTGACGTCATATACTGATAGAAAGTTTCAGTAGGTTCCACCACCCTATTGCCGTTCTTCTTAAGACTGGAGGCGTTCATGAGATGGAGTCCGTCCTCATGCCAAACGGCAAAGCCGAGATGAGTTGTATCGAGTTCCCGCTTGTTAGTCACGATAGCTATGATATCGCCATCATGGATAATCTCTCGCAACTCATTGTTATTATTCAGTAAGGCTGTAGGGATATAGCGCACCTTTGTTCCGTTACTAGCATCTTCTAATTTCTTGAGTTCAGCCACACGCCTCGGGTTATTCTTTAGCATATCATACGCCTTTGCGTTAAGGCTCATATAGTTTATTTTCAATGTTTGTACCGCTGTAAAAGGTGGGTTAGGCGTGTTTATCTCTTTGACAAATCCCATGCGCTCATTGTCTTCCAACCACCAGTGGAAATAGTGAAGACGGTTCACATAACTCATCTTACCGCCACGATAACGAATCAATTCCAGTTGATGTACGTAATCAGAGAACTTATGCTTGCCTCGCTCAGCACATAGCGTTAGAGCCGTCACAGCCTCAACATAAGTGGTGCAATCTAAGCCATGTAAATTGACGACAAGACTTTCCTCATCATTCTTATCCAATGTGTGCGCAACGTAAGGAACACCTATAAACTTGCGGGCTATCGTGAGGATAAGTTCCTCATGTGATAGACTATGCCTTTGTGCAGCCATATCCCGTAAGATACCACATACCAACGCACTGTCTGCTTTAGAATAAGAATCTATATAAGCAGGTAAGGCGTCTTTGTTCGCATGATGTTCGGCACTTACTGAACTATCTTCTATCTTTTCAGCCACTGCCCCCTGCTGTTTATGCTTATTCTCTATTGTCTTAGCTCCACATGCAGTCAATACTATGAGAAACAAACCAATTATGCTATACTTCTGCTTCATCACTTATCCTTTCTGTTCTTGATAACCTTCCTTCTTCTTCGCCTTCCTCTTTCCAAAGTTAAAGCCTACATAGAGATTGACACTACCAAAGAAGTTATTTGTTGAGAAGTTACTACGCCTGTAATTGTAAGCATGGAGTATCATGCTCATACCTGCATACCACTTACTATTGTTCCATACAAGCCCAAAACGCCCGATACCATCTATGTTGATATTATTGAACTTAAAGTCACTGATGGAGAAACGCTTATGTGTCACGTCACCCGAGCTCTGCTTGTAAGCCAGTGCAACAGACAACGAACTAGCAAGAAGCCAGTTGTGGGCGAAGACCCAATTATAAGCATAGCCACCACTAACAGATATATCCGTGTACTTTATCTTATCGAACATCAAAGTGCTATCCACCGCAACGCTCCCTCCTAGACGATTAGCGACAAGGTTGTTTAGCTCCTTCCAATCAACCTCGAGCGTATGTCTTGTGTAACCGATACCTAATAACGGACTACCCGCAGAGCGACGTTGTATGGTGCTTTGACTGAAGGCTGCAGGATAAGAGAAACGGCGGTGATTAAAGATATAATAGATATTGAAACCTTTGATACTTGAGGTTAATCCATCAAAGCCAGCCCCCTTTATGGGGTCGGTATTAATAGTCTCACCAAGATAGAGTTGCCGTATCTTATAATCGTTACCAGTCCTTCTGTAATAGATGTCAATGCCTAGCATCGAACTATACAAACTTAAATCATATTCCTGCCTGCGCTTATCATTAATCTTGCGTAGTAAATGCGTGATATCGACAGTATAACCTAGGAATATCCACCGCCAACCGAAGTAAGGTCCAATGCGGATATTAGCCTCTGGAGCAAAGGTAATACTTTGCCCTTTATCGCTCGCTATACGATACACCTCGTAAGTGTTCGTATTCTGCAACATCGTTGTGAAGTTGTATCGCTGTGGCTCAATATAGCTTGTATCTATGTCATTGAACTTATAGCCAGTCTTTCTCTTCTTGTGGTACTCCGCCTTATTCCTATAAGCACTAGAATCTACCCGCATCCAGCGTATCGTGTCAAGTGTGTGTTCCAGGTTACCAACCGCCTTTGTAGAAGTATGTGCATTCGCTATCCCAATTCCCATGAAGAACAAGAGGAATGACAACAAAACACAACGATTAATAAGCTGATTCATTGATAACACGGATTTGAATAATATGTAAATGTAGTAAGGCTTCTATATCTTACCAAGAATACGATCTATCACCCAGTTCGTTGGGGTCGCACTGATACTTGTACAATCGCAAGAGCCATATCCCTGCATATCTTCTATGACGGACTTAATAATTGGTAACTGAACGTAAGGCGGATTAGCCACTTCTATATCCTTTTCGCCCTCACTTGTACAGAGGTGGATGGGTGTATATGTATAGACGGAGAACGACAGACGTCCCTTTGTCCCATAAACCTCAATATGATCCTCACGCGCACTCTCATGAGCAACAAAGCACCAAGCACCACTTCCTGTAAGACCATTCTCGAAACGGAAGACAGCATTTACAGTGTCTTCAACATCATAAAGTCCGGCTCTATTAGCTGTATAGCCATGCGCCTTAACAATAACACCAAAGAAGTTCTGAAGCAAGTCTAACTGGTGGGGAGCTAAGTCGTAAAAGTATCCACCACCAGAGATATTCGACTGTAATCGCCACGGATGTTGCACATTGCTCTTATAATCCAGGTCACGCGGTGGAACGGCAAAGCGTACTTGCACGGTTAGGATATTTCCGATTGTACCATTATCTATTATCTCCTTTACCTTTTGAAAGTATGGAAGATAACGGCGGTAATAAGCAACAAAGCAAGGAACATTCGTCTGTTCTGATATACGATTGATACGAACACAATCCTCGTAAGATGCAGCCAATGGCTTCTCTATGTAACAAGGCTTACCAGCACGCATTGCCATGATAGCGAATGTGGCATGGGCAGCAGGTGGCGTCGCAATATATACGGCATTCACATCAGGATCATCAACTAACTCCTGCGCATCTGTATACCATTTTCTAATATTATGGCGTTCGGCATAAGAGCGTGCCTTCAGTTCGCTACGACTAAAGACAGCTACTACATGTGAGCCCATAACCTCATTAAACGCAGGTCCTGACTTCTTCTCTGTGACCTCCCCACAGCCTATAAAACCCCAATTGATTTGCTTCATTGCTCTTTGCTTTTCTGCAAAATTACTAAAAAACTATCAACTAACCAGCCCTAGCTCTTAAGTTTTTAGTATCTTTGCAACATAGGGTACACAATTACACATAAATCGGAATGATAATTAAGAAATCAGAATTTACTATATCATCGCCTAGTTTATCAAAATGTCCTGATGATACTAAAGCAGAATATGCATTTATCGGACGCTCTAATGTTGGTAAATCAAGTCTTATAAATATGTTATGCAACCATAAAGGATTGGCTAAGACATCAGCTAAACCTGGTAAGACTTTACTCATCAACCACTTCATCATTAATAATGAATGGTATTTGGTTGACCTCCCTGGTTATGGCTATGCTAAGAACTCTAAGACGGTACGTAACAAGCTGGAGCAGATGATAGCGCAATACATTCTACAGCGCAAACAACTGGTCAATGTGTTTGTTCTCATTGATATTCGACATGAGCAGCAGAAGATAGACCGTGAGTTTGTCGATTGGTTGGGAGAGAGCAATATTCCCTTCTCTATCATCTTCACTAAGGCTGACAAGCTATCTCCTGCAAAGGCTAAGTCTAACGCATTACTATGGATGAAGAAGTTACAAGACAGATGGGAAGTCTTGCCTCCTTACTTCATCACCTCATCAGAAGACAAGACTGGGCGAGACGAAGTACTTGATTATATTGACCAGATAAACGCAACACTGGAATAACCCCTAAATACATGGCACAGATACCTTACCTTGATGTCCAAAACTTAACAAAGAGCTTTGGAGCACAGGTTCTTTTCAAAGATATTTCATTTTCGATAGCTGAAGGGCAACACATAGGATTAGTAGCACAGAATGGTACGGGTAAGTCTACCCTATTATCTATTCTAATTGGAAAAGAAAGCTATGATACTGGTTCTATTATCTATCGCAATGACTTACGTGTAGGACTTCTAGAACAGAGCCCGAAGTTTGATCCCGAAGAGAGTGTGCTAGACGCCTGCTTTAACCATGAGGGAAATCCAGAAAGATTATTGAAGGCAAAGCAAATTCTCACAATGCTAAAGCTCACTAATCTTGACCAACCAATGGGACAATTAAGTGGCGGACAGCAGAAGCGTGTAGCACTAGCGAATGTTCTTATCCTCGAGCCAGACTTTCTCATTCTTGACGAGCCGACGAACCATTTAGATTTAGAGATGATTGAATGGCTTGAAGGTTATCTATCACGTGGCAATAAAACAATCTTTATGGTTACACACGATCGCTATTTCCTTGACAATGTGTGTAACACGATACTTGAATTAGACAATAACACGATCTACACCTATCGAGGTAATTATTCTTATTACTTAGAGAAAAGACAAGAACGTATTGATAATACACGTGCTGAGATAGCACGTGCCAATAACCTTTATCGCACAGAGTTAGAATGGATGCGTCGTATGCCACAAGCACGTGGTCATAAAGCGCGCTATCGAGAAGAGGCCTTCTATGAGTTAGAAGCAAAAGCCAAACAACGCATAGAAGAACGACAAGTAAGACTAAAGTCCTCTAACGTTTATATAGGTAGTAAGATCTTCGAATGCCAATACGTATCGAAGAAGTTTGATGAGAAAGTTATCCTCAACGACTTCTATTATAACTTTGCCCGATTTGAGAAGATGGGTATCGTGGGAAATAATGGAACAGGCAAGTCGACTTTCATTAAGATGCTTCTTGGAAAGGTAGCTCCCGATAGCGGACGATTTGATATTGGAGAGACCGTGCGCTTTGGTTATTTCTCACAGGAAGGATTAAAGTTCCGAGACGATCAGAAGGTTATTGACATCATCACGGATATAGCCGATTACATTGATATGGGAGGCGGTAAACACATGACTGCTTCTCAATTCTTAAATTACTTCCTCTTCTCTCCTGAAGAGCAGCATAATTACGTTTACAAACTATCTGGTGGAGAGAAACGTAAGCTATATCTCTGTACAGTACTCATGAAGAATCCTAACTTCCTCGTACTGGACGAGCCAACTAACGACTTAGATATTCAAACCTTACAGATTCTAGAAGAGTATTTGCAAGACTTCCCCGGCTGTGTTATAGTAGTTTCACACGACCGCTATTTTATGGATAAAGTCGTTGATCATTTGCTCGTATTCAAAGGTGAAGGAGAAATACAAGACTTCCCTGGTAACTACACGCAATACAGAGATTATCAGAAGATGAAATCCAAAGAAGATAATCAAACAAAGCCCGTAAAGAATACAAAACAGGTTAATTCTGAACCTAAGAACAATTCTTCGATAAATGGGAAGCGCAAGATGACCTTCAAAGAGAAACGAGAATACGAACAAATATCAGAGAAGATCAATCAACTAGAAACAGAACAGAAACAACTAGAAGAAGAACTTTGCTCTGGTAATCTCTCAGTAGAAGAATTAACCGAAAAGAGTAAACGATTGCCAATATTAAAAGATGAACTCGATGAGTTAGAACTTAGATGGCTAGAACTTTCGGAGTTAGTTTAACCCGTTTGAGTACAAGTGAAGTTCTTTTATCACACAGGTTATCATTAAATTATTGAAAGCTTTTTCTTACGAAAGAGCTTTCTTTTTTATATATCAGATAATCAGGTAGTTACATATTCACAATAGCTTCCTCCAAAAAGGTACTATCGTTTTCGAGAAAAAATACTATCGTTTTCATTGAAAAGTAGTATCGTTTTCAGGAAAAGATACTATCGCTTTATTCAAAACATATATACATTTCGATTGTACTTATTCTATTAGTATCGTCTATCCTATATTTGACGTCAGAATGATGTACTATCGGGACATCATTTTCATTACAATTTATGTAACCCTTTACCATTAAGAACGCACACGAATAACATTAAGTAAGCCTTCTGATACACGGAAGAATACTTCTTTTCCTCCAAAAGGCATTATATAAACACGCTCTGGATTGTGTTGATATTGTGGACGAGGATCTTGCGCAAGGACTTCCTTTAAGGCAGAAAGTTCCTCGACTCCAAACTTAGCTGCTATCTCATCAGGAATATAAACCGAAAGTTTCTGCCACTCCTTCTTGTCCGTAAAGCCACCTTTAGCCTCTGGATGACTATCGACATACGGAATATAAGGCTTTATGTCATATATGGGCGTACCATCCATAAGGTCGGCACCTATAACTTCAATTTCACTTTCGGTGATTTGCTTAATAAGAACAGAAGATAAACCAAGTCCGTTAGGGCGGAAAGGTGCCCTAGTAGCAAAGACACCCAAACGCTTATTCCCTCCTAATCGTGGTGGGCGAACAGTAAACTTGATTTCATTAGACGAAGGATTAGCAGAAAATCCCCATATCAACCACAAGTAATCGAAATCTTCTAAGCCACGTAAGGCTTCTTCTCTTTGATATTTCTTTTCAAAGACAATACGCCCCACAAGATTATGGGCTAATCCGCTCTGTCTAGGTATCCCAAACTTTGAAGTTAAAGGAGAACGGAAGAAGGCTATAGGTTCTATTTCTTTCACAGTTGCAAAGTTAATATTTTGCTTTTTATTAGGCATTAAATAAACGATTTTATTTATCTTTGCAAACAAATAATACTATTAAACAATGGAAAATAAAACAGAACAAAGTATTGAAATTCCTGAGAATGCTTTCAGAGAATTGAAGGAAGGTGAGGAGTATCACCCTATCATGTCTCCTCAACAAACTTACAGAGAAGTAAGCCCATGGTCTATCACTTGGGGTATCCTAATGACAGTATTATTCTCCGCAGCCGCAGCTTACTTAGGTTTGAAAGTTGGACAAGTATTTGAGGCAGCTATACCAATCGCTATTATTGCTATTGGATTGTCCTCTGCCACTAAACGTAAGAATGCACTTGGCGAGAATGTTATCATCCAAAGTATTGGTGCTTGTTCAGGAGCCGTTGTTGCGGGTGGAATCTTTGTCATGCCAGCTATCTATATGTTAGACTTGCAAGCTGACTTCCTAAAGATTTTCATTGCAGCGGCACTGGGCGGTGTATTAGGAATCTTATTCTTAATTCCCTTTCGCAAGTACTTTGTTAAAGATCAACATGGCAAGTATCCTTTCCCTGAAGCAACAGCTACAACACAAGTCCTTGTCAGTGGTGAGAAAGGTGGAAGCCAGGCAAAACCATTACTTCTTGCAGGACTCGTTGGTGGTTTATACGATTTCATTGTAGCAACATTTGGTTTCTGGAACGAAAACGTAACAAGCAGAATGATTGGTTTTGGTGAAACAATCGCAGAGAAAGCAAAACTAGTATTCAAAGTAAATACAGGAGCTGCTGTACTCGGACTTGGTTATATCATCGGACTAAAGTATGCTTTCATCATTTGTTTAGGTTCACTGGCTGTATGGTGGCTTATTGTTCCTGGTATGGCTCTCCTATTCCCTGACACAGTATTGAATCAGTGGGATCCAACCATTACAACAGCTGTTGGTCAGATGGCACCTGAAGTTATCTTCAAGTCTTACGCACGTTCTATTGGTATTGGTGGTATTGCTATGTCAGGTATCATTGGTATAGTGAAATCATGGGGAATCATCAAGAGTGCTGTTGGATTAGCAGCCAAAGAGATGAAAGGTAAAGGAGGCAATCAGTCAGAGGTTCTTCGCACACAAAGAGACATATCCTTCAAGATTATAGCCTTCGGAAGTATTGCAACGCTGATTATCACCTTCTTGTTCTTTTACTTCGGAGTAATGAACTTTAACCTGCTCCATGCTGTTGTTGGTATTATTCTTGTGACCATCATAGCTTTCCTCTTCACCACTGTTGCCGCTAATGCCATTGCTATTGTAGGAAGCAATCCTGTTTCTGGTATGACATTAATGACACTTATCTTAGCCTCAGTAGTCATGGTTGCTGTAGGTTTGAAAGGTAACGCAGGTATGTTAGCAGCACTTCTCATGGGTGGCGTTGTTTGTACAGCCTTATCAATGGCGGGATCTTTTATAACAGACTTAAAGATTGGTTATTGGCTAGGAACAACTCCAAAGAAACAAGAAACATGGAAGTTCCTCGGCACTATAATTTCTGCAGCAACCGTTGCAGGTGTGATGATTGTCTTAGATAAAACTTATGGTTTCAATTCGGGTAAGTTAGCTGCTCCACAAGCGAATGCTATGGCAGCCGTCATCAAACCATTGATGAGTGGTCAAGGTGCACCTTGGGTTCTCTATGCTATTGGAGCTGTGATAGCTTTAGTCTTAGACCGCTGCAAGGTTCCTGCTCTAGCTTTTGCCTTGGGTATGTTTATTCCTCTTGAGCTGAACATTCCTTTGTTAGTTGGTGGTGCTATCAATTGGTATGTGACAACTCGTTCTAAGAGTGAAACCATCAACAAGGCTAGAGGTGAGAAGGGAACATTGATTGCTTCAGGATTCATTGCTGGTGGAGCATTGATGGGAGTCGTTTCTGCCTTACTGAAGTTTGGTGGTATTGAGTTCCAATACGGTACATGGTGGGAGAATCATCTATCAGAGCTCCTTTCACTCATTGCTTACATTGTACTCATTCTCTACTTTATCGCTGCAACGAAACTAAGTAAGAAAGAGTTAGAATAAATCCTAATTCACACTGATTGTACATAAAGCCAATTACAATCAGTATGAAAACAAAAGAGGATATGTCTGAATGACATATCCTCTTTTATTATATACATATTATATAAGGTGAATCTTACTCCTCTTCTGCAGGCTTCATATTAGTGTACACATTCTGTACATCGTCAAACTCTTCAAGTCGTTCCACCATCTTATCTATAGTTTCACGCTGTTCAGGAGTAACATCTTTCAAGTCGTTTGGTATACGTGTAAACTCTGCTGAAGTTATCTCGAAACCATTATCCTCTAAATGTTTCTGAATGTCACCGAAGCTAGTTGGCTCACCATAGATGGTAATCTCATTCTCTTCTTCATCTTCATCAAACTCATCATCAACTCCATAGTCAATCAAGTCGAGGATCAATTCTTCCATATCTAAGCCGTCCTTCTTTTTGAATGAGAATACTGCTTTGTGATCGAAGAGGAAGCTCAAAGAACCTTGAGTACCCAAGTTGCCATTGAACTTATTGAATACGGAACGAACATCGGCAACGGTACGTGTAGTATTGTCGGTCAATGTGTCAACAAACACTGCAATACCATGAGGACCATAACCCTCATAAGGAACCTCCTTATAATCACTTTGATCCTTACCCATTGCGTTCTTGATAGCTCGCTGGATATTATCCTTTGGCATATTCTCACGCTTACATGTAGCGATAATTGCACGAAGACGAGGATTGTTTTCAGGCTCTGGTCCACCTGCCTTTACAGCAATAGCGATTTCCTTACCTAACTTTGTAAATGTGCGAGCCATGTGGCCCCATCTCTTGAGCTTTGTAGCTTTGCGATATTCAAATGCTCTACCCATTGGATTTTCTTATTAACGGAGTTCTGCTCCTAGTTTATTTGTTAAATTCTTAATTAATTTCTGCATGATAGCATCGATAGCCTTATCGTTGAGCGTCTTTGTCTCATCCTGAAGAATGAAGTTGACAGCGTAGCTCTTCTTGCCTTCTGGTAAGTTCTTACCCTGATAAACATCGAAGAGTTCCACACGCTTCAACTGTTTCTTATCTGTCTGACGTGCTATCTCTTCTATCTGAGCAAACTCTACATTATTATCAACCAATAATGCAAGGTCGCGACTTACTGCAGGGTACTTAGAAATCTCGTGGAACTGCAACTTATTCTTACGAGTTGCTTTCATCAAGCCAGTCCAATCAAGTTCTGCATAATAAACCTTCTGCTCTATATCAAAACTCTTCAGAACCTTATGATTAACGATTCCCATTTCTACCAACGCCTTGCCTGCACGTGTCTTCAAGACAAGTGCCTTATCGAAAGCATTATTGTCCGAATTAGTACAAACCAACAAACCTTGTGGTACACCTATACGGCGAAGGATATTTTCAACATAAGCCTTCAACTCATAGAAAGAACTATCCTCGTCTGGATGTGTCCATGATCCTTGAATATGTTTACCTGTTACCCATAAGGCAATGTGATGATCTTGTACATAAGCCTTTACTGGGCTTTCTTCAGACCATTTCTCCTTATCGTACTTATAGACATTGCCCACCTCAAAGAAGCGGAGGTTCTGTGCTTTACGATTAACGTTACGAACAATGCTCTCCAAACCACCAAAGAGTAAGGTCTGACGCATTACCCCCAAGTCAGCTGATAGTGGATTCATCACCTTTACTGTTTCTTCCCAAGGATAAGCATTAAAACCAGTCTCCTCATAGTAAGAAGCCTTAGTTAAAGAGTTGTTCATAATCTCTAAGAAGCCCTCGCCTACAAGCTGCTCACCAATGATATTCTCCTTATGGTACTCTTTATCAGCATCCTCTGCTATCGTCAACGAAGACTTCAATGTGGTTGGGATCTCTACATTATTATATCCATAGATACGAAGTATATCCTCTACAACATCACAAGGACGCTGAACATCCACACGATAAGCTGGAACCAATAAATCTAAACCTTCTGCATCTTCCTTCACCACCTTCATCTCAAGGCTTTCGGCAATTCGCTTAATAACATCATTGCCAAGTTTCTTACCAATGAGGCGATCACAATACTCGTAATTTAAACGAACTGGGAAGTCGGACATCTTTGTAGGATACTCATCACGAATCTCCATACTGATCTTGCCTCCTGCCAATTCTTTACAAAGAATAGCTGCTTGCTTGAGTGCATAGATAACGCCATTTGGATCAATGCCACGCTCAAAACGGAAGCTAGCATCAGTAGATAACCCATGACGACGAGCACTCTTACGTATCCATGTTGGATGGAAGTAAGCACTCTCTAATACCACATTACGAGTGGTCTCATAAGTTCCACTACCCTTTCCACCAAAGACACCAGCAATACACATCGGCTCTTCCTCATTACAAATGGCAAGGTCATGCTCACCTAGAATGTGCTCCTCACCATCGAGCGTAACGAACTTCTTTCCCTCGTTATTGTCTTTTACAATGATATGGTGCCCCTTCACCATGTCTGCATCAAAGCAGTGCATTGGCTGACCATACGCCATCATGATATAATTAGTAATGTCTACGATGTTATTGATGGGTCGCAAACCAATGACATTCAACTTATCTTTCAACCATTGTGGGCTTTCCTTAACCTCGCAATCGGTAATACTCAAACAAGCATAGCGACGGCATGCCTCGGGATTCTCAATAGTTACCTCGATTGGAAGATCATGATTATCAACTACAAAGGCATCACAATTAGGACGATGAAGCGATGTCTTATAGCCGTTCTGTGTGAGCCAAGCATAGAGATCACGAGCCACACCATAATGACTAAGAGCATCGGCACGGTTAGCAGTGATATCTATATCAATTAGCCAGTCGCTATCCAAATGATAATACTCTGCAGCAGGCTGACCTACTGGTGCATCTTCTGGTAAAACTATTATTCCATCGTGAGCTGTACCGACACCTATTTCGTCCTCCGCACAGATCATGCCAAGACTTTCAACGCCACGCAGCTTACTCTTCTTAATTGCAAATTCCTTGTCGCCATCATAGAGCACACAACCGAGATCAGCTACAATAACCTTCTGTCCTGCAGCTACATTGGGAGCGCCACAAACAATTTGCTGTGGTTCCCCTTTGCCTAAGTCTACGGTTGTAACGTGAAGATGATCTGAATTAGGGTGCGCCTCACAAGTCAATACTTTACCAACAAAGAGACCCTTGAGTCCGCCACGTATCGTTTCAACCTCTTCCAATGCGTCAACTTCCAAACCAGTAGATGTCAGCGCGTCCGCCGTCTCCTGTGGAGTAAGGTCAAAGTCAACGTATTCCTTTAGCCATTTGTATGAAATCTTCATTATCTAGATATATTGTTTATTCCAAAAATACATGCAAAATTACTAAAAAATTAAGATATGGCAAAGGGATGACTGAAAAAAGCCACCAAAGTAAGAGGATTCTACCCGTAAGCAACATCCATACTTAATAAGCAGAAGCATCCACACTATTCTATGAAATGGGTAAGAACATAGTCTACTCTAAATGATTTTTTATTACAGATAAAGATAATAAAAGTAACTTTCTTAACTATCAAAAGGATTACGAAAGTGCAACAGAACACATGATTAGGAGACAAAAGAACTTCAAAATAAAATACGTTCATATAGTAACATATTGTCCTCTATTAAATTATAACAGATACTTGAGAGAATCAATTACCACTCTATTCTCTAATCAACTAAAATTTAGTTGACTTCTAACTTTGAGTACTATTAACGTTTAACTTAAAGTACGGGGGACGTTTAACTTAAAGTATAATCAAGGTTTAACTTAAAGTACAAACGACCTCTAACTTAAAGTACAAACCAGTATGAGATATAACTTCAAAAGATATTAGATATAAATAGAACAAGAAAATTAATTTATCCTATCAATCAAGTATTTATAACCTATTTGTTTTACTTTTACTATAATAAAGAAATGATATTCATTTAGAACCTATTTACTCTTCAACTTTAACCCTTGAAATGACACAACGTAGGCTGGAATATTAGTGATAGTTATTGAATATAGTGTAATAAATAATGAACAATTACACATTTAAATAGGAAACGAATCACCTCCTAAATAAAGAGTTTATATAACGCTAATAACATAAAAAAAGGTAGTTAGGAAAAACCTAACTACCTTCTATATATAGGATGACAAATTACAAAGTATGTCCATCTAAGAAATCCTGTAACTTACTCTTATAACTATCAGATATTGGAAGAACAGCATTACCAATAACGACACGAAGACGATCGACTCCGTCAATATTCTTCATGTGTACAATGTAAGATCTATGAATACGCATGAATTCTGGTCGAGGCAGAGACTCCTCTATCTTCTTCATATTCATAAGGCTCATGATAGGCTCATGATTACCTGTGAGATATATCCTTACATAATCTTTCAAGCCTTCTATGTAAAGAATATCGTCAAACATGATTTTAACTAACTTATAATCACTCTTTACAAAGATGAAACGATCACCGGAAGCGTTCTCTGACTGATGAAGACTATTGAACCAATCTAACGCACGATTAGCTCCTGCCAAGAAATCATCATAGCTAATAGGCTTCATTAAATAGTCAACAGCATTAGCTTTGTAACCCTCTATGGCATATTGACTGAATGCTGTTGTAAATATTATTTTGGTTTCTTTTGGTAGAATCCTAGCAAACTCTAACCCACTTAGTTCGGGCATTTGAATATCTAAGAAAATAAGGTCTACCTTATTTTCACGAATACACTTTATCCCTTCTACAGCACTATTAAATACTCCAACCAGATTTAAAAATAGAGTCTTCTTCGCATAGCTAGCTAATAAACCTGCTGCTAATGGCTCATCATCAATGATTATACAGTTTAGTGTCATAGATAATTATTTTAGACGAATATATGTTCATTTTACTATCGTATTTCTTTTTCCATTGATACTTACCTGGGTAAGCTAACTCTAAACGACGTTCAACTTGTTTAAGCCCTATACCATGTCCACTTCTTTCTTCTTTAGTCTTCGGATGATGACTGTTCTCTATAGCAAAAACTATACGTTCGTCATTCGCATCCAATAAAATGTGAATAAAGTTCTTATGACTAGGACTGATCCCATGCTTAAACGCATTCTCAAGAAGTGATATAAATATCATTGGAGCAACTTGTATATTACAAGGCTCTGGAAGGTTGCACTCTCGTTTGATATCAACATTATCAGGTAAACGAATCATCATTAACTCAATATAGTTGTTCAAAAATTCTACCTCCTCCTTCAAACTTACGTAGGGTTGCTGATAATCATAAAGTATATGGCGCAACATCTTTGAAAGATCAATGATTGCTTTCTGCGCTTTCTCCGTATCAAAAGCTGTAAGCGCATAGATGTTATTCATTGTGTTAAGTAAGAAGTGTGGGTTCACCTGCTGTCGAAGATTAATTAGTTCAGCTTTTGTCATTGCAGTTTCAGCTTCTCTCTTCTCTTCTTCAGCCTTTGACCAGCGTTGCGCCATAAATACAGATGTTGCCGCACCTGCACATATACTAAGATTAAAGATATTGCGAGTAATAAAGAAAAGATGTGGGTTTATGTTTTCTTCCTCATTCTGTAATAACAATTGATAGGAGAATGATATAATATATCGTTCCGTACCTGTATAGTACAACCACTCATGTTGTGCTACGGACAAAAATAAGATGAGAATAACATTATAAATCCAGAATTCTCTCTCATCTCCTTTTAACAACTTTGGAGCAAAAACGAAATAATTGACGTAGGCTACTATCATCATTGACAATGGAACAATATACTGATATAAGCTCTCTTGCCATGAAAATAAACCAAAAGGTGAGTATATGATAGGCACGAGGAACAATGGAAGCCAAAGTACTATCTGACTCCAAAACACCTTTGATGTATAAATTTGTTTCCTCATTATTACTACTTATTGATCGTATCTATCACAAATTCGCAAACAAAGATAATAAAACTTTCTGTAAAAAAAATGTATTATCTGAATATGTGAGTTTATTTTACATTAATCATCTTGAATGTCTATACTAAAACCACGTAATTAACTAATTTTTATATTATAAGACCTTATTCATACAAAAAACGCATGCCAAAAGACATGCGTTTTTAGACTAAATAACTTGTTTGTTATTTTGATAAATGATATTGTATGCGACTATCATTCATAGTGCTGAAGTCTTGCAATATATTTACCGATTATATCAAACTCAATATTAACGATTGAGCCAAGTTTTATATCCGCAAAGTTCGTATTTTCCTTTGTGTATGGTATAATCGCTACTTTAAAACTATTATCAGTAGGATTACAAACGGTGAGAGACACTCCATTTACTGTTATTGAACCTTTATCTACAGCGAAATAACCTCTTTGAGCCATTTCACGATTAAGGGGATACTCAAAAGTATAGTATGTACTCCCATCAGCATCCTCCATGTTGATACATTTAGCAGTTTGATCTACATGACCTTGCACGATGTGACCATCTAAACGTCCATTCATCATCATTGAACGCTCAATATTAACCCTATCCCCTACTTTAAGTAAGCCCAGATTTGAACGCTCAAGTGTTTCTTTCATCGCTGTAACAGTATATGTTTCGTTTTCAAAACGAACTACTGTGAGACATACTCCATTATGAGCTATACTTTGGTCTATCTTTAATTCATTTGTAAATGAACAACGAAAAGTAAAATGGATATTTTCCTGTTCGTGTTCTATATGAACCAATTGAGCCATCTCTTCTACAATTCCTGAGAACATATAATTAATTCCTTTCTTTTCTCCTTTAGAGGATAGTAGTTAGTGCTTATGTCATCTGCCATATAATATAAGGACAACTATCTTTCACATGGAGCTTTTAAGATTTAGTTAATAAATTAGACACATATAAAAAGGTGAGACTCCTATGTAGGAATCTCACCTCAATTCCCTCATCTTGTATAGTTGGGAAATGGAAGAGTCGTATCGATGATGTGATGAAAAGTCCGAGTATCAATGATAAGAGAGCTCCTCGTCTTTGTAATCCACTGACCTTGCGGCTTAGTCGCATAATGCGATTTATGTGGCCCGCCATTAACAAAAGAAGTCATCTCGGGTTTTCTAATTTATTTGATGACTATCCCAATCGAATCGATACGACTAAATCTGTATCCTTTCGGTGTGCAAAGTTAGTATAAAGTTCCTGATCATCCAAACAATTTGTAATTAAATTGTTTATATCTTTATAGGACTTACACTTAATAAACCTCTTATTTCAACCGATTAATGTATCTTGTAATATTTCACTAAGGGTTGGATGAATATGAATAATATCACATATTTCGTCTAATGTAGTATCACGATTCATTAGAGCAGAGAGCTCTTGTATGAGATCTGCAGAATGACTTCCATAAGCATGTCCACCAAGGATTAGACCATCTTCTCCAATCAGGATTTTAATCAAACCTTCCGTCTCATTCATACTTAGCGCTTTACCATTTGATCGATAGAAACCTTTTCGTATTGTATACTTAATACCAGCTTCTTTACATTGTTCTTCCGTCTTACCCACACACGCAGCCTCTGGATAAGTGAAGATTGCAGAAGGCATTATTTCAAGACGAATATTATCCTGCTTACTTAAAATATGATTAACAGCACGGAATCCTTGGAAAATAGCTGCATGCGCTAACATCTGACGAGCATTTACATCTCCAATAGCATAAACGCCCTTAATGTTGGTTTCCATGTTCTTATCAACAGGGATTCCTTTGAGAGAATATTCTATATTTGTTGAATCTAGCCCAATATCCATCACATTAGGTTGTCTACCAGTAGCTATAAGGACTAGGTCTGCCTCTAATTTAATCTCTTTATCTTTTTTATTAAATACAACAACTGTATCCACATTATCCTCCTCTGTTGGAGGAATAACTTTTTCAACAGCACTTTGCATATAGAATGTTACTCCTCGCTTCTCTAGCATTTTCCTTAGACGTTTTGCAATATCACTATCTATCATAGGAAGACACTCCTTCATGTATTCTACAACAACCACCTGACATCCGAAAGCAGCAAATGCTGAAGCGAACTCCATACCAATAACTCCTGCACCTATAATAACAAGTCGTTTGGGGAGTTCGTCAATAGAAAGAAGTTCTGTAGAAGTGACAACTGAACGCTTAAGCGTAGGACTATTTAAATAATCTTCTCTATTAATAAAAGGTGGCAGCTTTGCTTGAGATCCAGTTGCTATAATAATATTCTTTGCTTCTATTTTCCTGTCACCGACTTCAACAATATGATCAGAAACGAAATGTGCTTCACCTTTTATTAAATTGATATTTGACTGATTAAGTAATATATTTATCCCCTCCCTTAACTGGTTAAGTACCCCATTCTTTCTTTCCATCACTTTCACAAAATCAAGTGAAGGAAGAGTGTCAAAAGAAGAAAGAGCTGCTATACGAACCTCTGCATCATGTGCAAGACATTTAGTAGGAATACATCCTGCGTTAAGACATGTTCCTCCTAGTTGATCTTTTTCGATAATAGTTACATGTAAACCATTCTTAGCAGCGTAAGAAGCGGTTCGGTAACCGCCAGGTCCCGAACCGATAATCAATAAATCTGTTTTATCCATATAAATCCTTATTAAATAGATTTATTATATTCAATATAGACTTTTCACAAACACAAATTAAGATTCTTCACCCTTATCATTAACTAGCTGTAGATAGGTCAAGATAGGATGTTTTGCTGCAAGGACATCATCCACTCGCCCAATAGGAGTATTGTGCGGAGCCTCTTTCAAAAGTTCTGGACTCTCTATTGCTTCCTTAGCTATGATATGCATTGTCTTAATGAATCCATCTATGGTTTCTTTACTTTCATTCTCTGTTGGTTCAATCATCATGGCCTCATGGAATAAGAGAGGGAAGTAAATTGTAGGAGCATGATAACCATAATCCAAAAGACGTTTAGCAACATCCATCGTCGTTATTCCCGTACTCTTATCTTTTAATCCATCAAACACAAATTCATGTTTACAGAGCATATCTATAGGAAGCTCATAATCATCTTTCAGGCTTTCTTTTATGTAATTAGCATTTAATGTCGCCAATAAGCCTACTTCCTTTATATGATTCTTTCCTAAAGTAAGTATATATGTATAGGCACGAAGAATAACAAGGAAATTACCTAAATAACCTCCAATATGGATATTACCAAGAGATTCCTCTTCGTCCAACTTTGATTCTGCTATATAAAAACCCTCATCGCTTTTACATACGTGAGGCTTAGGAAGGAATGGTATTAACTTCTCACAAACACCGACAGGACCAGAGCCTGGACCACCGCCTCCATGAGGAGTCGAGAATGTTTTGTGAAGGTTAAGATGGATAACATCAAATCCCATATCGCCTGGACGCGCTATTCCTAACAATGGATTAAGGTTAGCACCATCATAATATAATAATCCTCCACAATCATGCACTAGTTGTGCTATTTCGGGAATATCCTTTTCAAATAAACCAAGAGTATTGGGATTCGTCATCATCATACCAGCAATATCATCTCCCAATAGTTTCTTAAGATCATCAAGATCGACGAGTCCATTCTCTGTACTTTTCACTTCAACGACTTCAAGACCACATATAGCTGCAGAAGCAGGATTTGTTCCATGAGCAGAATCCGGTACTATAACTTTTTTGCGCTTAGTATCTCCACGTTGAAGATGATAGGAAGAAATAATCATCAATCCCGTTAATTCACCATGAGCACCTGCATAAGGGTTGAGCGTTACATCAGCCATACCCGTAATTGATGCTAATGCACGCTGAATATTATATTCAATTTCCAAAGCACCTTGCACCGTTTCAATAGGTTGACGAGGATGAAGTCCTGTAAAGGAAGGCATTGCGACAATTTCTTCATTAATCGTTGGATTATACTTCATTGTACAAGAGCCAAGAGGATAGAACCCGTTATCCACTCCGAAGTTATTTCCACTATGATTTGTATAATGTCTAACTACTGTGAGTTCGTCACATTCAGGAAGTTCTGCATCCTTTTCCCGTTTACATGATGATGGCAAATTATAACTTCCAAAAATATTTTCTGGTAAACTATAAGCACGTCTACCAGGATGAGACAACTCAAATATTAGATTGCCATATAACTTATTATTCATTGCAACTTATGATTTAGACATTATATAACTAGAATAATTCAATAAAGGAATCGACCTCATCCTTTGTACGCTTCTCTGTAACAGCAATAAGGAGCTTATCTTTCCCAACTTTTATACCTGGGAGAAAACCTTTTTCTATTGCCTTATCAAAGAAAGCATCCCTATCTTGTATTTCAACGAGGAACTCATTAAAGAATTCTTTATTATAAACTAACTTAGCTTTACCCGTACTAATAAGTTTTTCACAAAGATAATGAGCACCATCATAACTTAACTGAGCCGCCTCTTTCATACCTTCTTTCCCCATAAGACTCATATAAATTGTTGCATATAGAGCCATCAAACTTTGGTTCGAGCAGATATTTGATGTTGCTTTCTGGCGACGAATATGTTGTTCGCGTGCTTGAAGTGTAAGAACAAACACACGTTGTCCACGATTATCACGCGTCTCACCAACAATACGTCCTGGGAGTTTACGCATTAACTTCTGAGTAGAACACATATAACCAGCATAAGGTCCACCAAAGCTCATTGGTAATCCAAGACTTTGAATATCACCAACAGCAAGATCTGCTCCCCATTCTCCAGGAGTCTTAAGCAATGCTAGATCAGAAGCAACACTATTGATGATAAACATAGCTTTATTCTCGTGACAAACATCAGAGAAACCAGTAAAATCTTCTATTATACCATAACGATTAGGCTGTTGAACGATAACACCCGCAATACCTCCTACTGCCATTTGCTTTTTCAATTCATCAAGCGAGGTAGTACCTTCTGTCGTCTCAATAGCCTTGAGTTTAACTCCATGAAAGAACGCATAAGTCTTTAATACCGCTATAATATTCTCATTCAAAGCAGCAGAATAAAGGATAGTATCAGCTTTTTTACTATTATCGAAAGCCACCATCATGGCTTCAGCTGTAGCGGTAGTTCCTTCATACATTGAGGCGTTGGCAATATCCATACCTGTTAACTCCGCCATCATACTCTGAAATTCAAAGATATAATGAAGCGTTCCTTGAGAAATTTCGGCTTGATAAGGCGTATAAGAAGTGAGGAATTCAGAGCGACTCACAAGATTTGGAACAGCACTTGGGGTATAATGGTCATATACTCCCCCACCAGCAAAGCAAGTAAGCATATTGTTCTTTTTTCCGAGTTTATCAAAAAAAGAACGTATCTCAAGTTCGCTCATAGCATTCGGAATATCGTATTCTCCCGTAAAGCGAATCTCTTCAGGTATTTCCGAATAGAGCATTTCAAGATCATTGAAGCCGATTCGCTCTAGCATTTGCCGGACCTCTTCATTTGTATGAGGAAAAAACTTATGGTTCATTTCGTATAGAGTTGTTTAGGTGTATGATATAGATAAAACCATTTATCTGGTATTCTTCTTAATAAGAACGTAATTAGATAATAATCCTTATCTATCTTTAATCTTCAGAACAGAACTCTTCGTAAGCTTTGGAATCCATAAGATCTTTCAATTCTGATGTATCAGAAAGTTCCACCTTTATAATCCAATTATCAAAGGCATCTTTGTTTAGCAAACCTGGTTCATCCTCTAAAGCCTCATTGATTTCTAAAACTTTACCAGAAACGGGAGCTTTAAGGTCGGATGCTGCTTTCACACTCTCTATTGCGCCGAAATCTTCATCAACTTCAATCTCATCATCTACTTCTGGCATATCGACATAAACGATATTACCTAACGCATGCTGTGCATAATCAGTGATACCGATATAACCAACATTACCTGCAACTTTAACGAACTCGTGTGACTCTGAATAATAGAGTCCTTCAACTACTTTAGTCATAATAATTTATTTTTTAGGTTTTTAATTCAAATCATATCTTATAAAAACATTACTTCTTATAATGTTTATCGTAGAATTTCTTTTTAGCAACCACTCCAGAGAATGATTTCTTTCGGATTTGTATCTCTAGCTTATCGCCCAACTGGATAGAACCATCAACCAAAGCTACAGCACAACTCTTTGGTGTGGATATTAAGCGATAGCCAGTTGTTACCACGCCTACCTCTTCTCCATCCTTCAGCACCTTATATCCATGACGAGGAATAGCATTGGCATCTAGAACTATACCACGAAGACGCTGGCTTACTCCCTCTGTTTTCTGCTTTTGAAGTGCTTCTTTTCCTATAAACTCTTCTTTATCCAACTTAACAAACATAGATAAACCAGCCATTACAGGAGAGATTTTATCTGTTAATTCATTACCATACAAAGGGAGTCCTACCTCAAAACGCAATGTATCGCGACAGCCAAGCCCACAAGGTGTAACGCCAGCTGCGATGAGTTTATCCCATGCTTCATTGATATATTGGGGAGAACCATAGATTTCAAAACCATCTTCTCCTGTATAACCCGTGCGAGAAACAATAATAATTTCGTCACCTACCTTTACTTGTCTCACTTCATAGAACTTCAATTCTTTCGTACTAAGTCCTAAGACGCTCTCCATTTTCTCTTCAGCTTCTGGACCTTGCAAAGCTAATTGTCCGTAAGCCTCACTCTTATTTTCTAGAATAACATCATATCCTTTCGCATTTTCCTCAATCCATGCCACGTCCTTTTCTATATTTGACGCATTGATTGTCATGAGAAATACTTGATCATCTAGTTTGCAAATACAAGTATCATCTACTACTCCACCATCTGGATAACACATCATTCCGTATAACACCTTGCCTGCAGGTAGCCCCGTCACATCATTTGTGAAGATATGATTGATATATTTCTCTGCATCATGCCCAGTAACAAGCAATTCTCCCATGTGAGAAACATCAAAAACTCCACAATGTTCTCTTACAGCGTTATGTTCTTCCGTAATGCCAGTATACTGAATTGGCATATCAAAACCAGCAAATGGTGTGATTAGTGCGCCCAATGCAACATGTTTGTCATATAGGCAAGTTCTTTTGTTATTCATATTTGTTTAGGTTTTAATTTGTACTTCTCAACGATAAATTATCGATTTAGGTATTCATCTTATGGATTGCGCAAATGTACAAAGAAATAAACTCACCAACAAGCTTAACCTGTTAAAACATCGTTAACAAAGTTAAACTATGAATAAGCAAACTTATATCTATATAATAATAAAAGGTGAGAAATTATTAATTTGTATTTTTGCAACGCAATTCTTAGATGTTTAGGATATATTTATGAAGAAGTTACAGCAAGTATTTATATTGATTACATGTATTTTGGTAATCGCAGTAGCAGCCGTACAACGAGATGGAAAGCTATGGGGAGATAGCTTATTTAATAAAGAAAAAACTGCAAAAACCAATAAAATTGATACGCTCCGAACATTAGATGATGGCACAATCATTATTAATACCACTTATCTTGCCAAGGACGTAAAGGGATTCGGCGGGGCTGTTCCGCTGGAAATCTATATTAAGAAAGGTAAAATTGATAAGGTAAAAGCATTAAAAAACTCTGAGACGCCTGATTTCTTCCAAGAGGCGAGCGCATTATTGACCCGTTGGGATGGCAAAACGCCGAAGCAAGCACTCGCAATGAAAGTAGATGGTGTGACAGGAGCTACCTATTCGTCTCGTGGAATCATAGGAAATATGAAGGCGGGACTACTATATGCTTCTAAAAACATGGAACGCCCTTCGCTCTTCGATAAGATGGATTTGCGGGCAAAGTCGCTTATCGGTTTGCTAGTCGTCCTAATGGCGGCTATCATTCCTCTGTTTGTAAAAAATAAACGCTATCGCATTTTCCAACTTTTATTAAATGTTGCCATCTTAGGACTATGGAGCGGAACCTTCATTTCATGGTCGGTTCTTGTCGGATTCATGTCTGGTGGTGTCAATTTTTGGCTATCACTCATTCCCATCGTAATGCTCATTACCGCCTTTATCTACCCCCTATTTGGCAAAAAGAATTATTATTGTTCGAATGTTTGTCCCTATGGTGCAGCACAAGAATTAGTAGGAATGACGAATCATCATAAATGGAAAATGAGTAAACGACTGGTGCAAAATCTAGAACACTTCCGTAAAATTTTATTCTGGGTTCTAATGATTCTGATGTTAGCAGGTGTATGGTCGAAATGGATGGACTATGAATTGTTCGTTGCCTTCATCTTCCAATCAACAGGTTGGATTGTCATTCTCATTGCAATCCTATTCCTTGTATTGTCAATCTTCGTACCGCGTCCCTACTGCCGCTTTGTTTGTCCGATGGGAAGTCTATTTAAACTCTCTTCGACAACATCGGTTAAAAAACTGATTTGATTTATCAAACTCGACTGGCAAACGGCAGGGATTGTCAGTCGAGCCTTATCGAATAACCGCTTCCTAAGGGAGGATTTTACAAAAGAATATATCTCGCACTTTGTAATAATATATTGCTAATTGCAACGCTGTATTTGCGTTTTTACTCAATCAACCTTTATTCTCGCCCAAATATACGATTTTTGAGAGGATTTCATTAGTCCTTTATAACAATCTGATATACAATATCTTACAAAAATCATGCTTATTTCTGAATAAAACATACTATCGTTTTGGGCAAAAAGTAGTATCGTTTTAGGTAAAAAGTACTATCGTTTTATTAAAAACGGAGGTATGTTTTACTAAAAATGGAGGTACGTTTCATCAAAAACGGAGGTACGTTTTACTAAAAATGGAGGTACATTTCATCAAAAACGGAGGTACGTTTTATAAAAAGCCAATATATGCGTCAGAAAAATCCGATAATTACATTCTAAAAATGCTAGAATGGAAAAACTGAATGTAAAAGATATTTCCAATCATATCCTGGATGAATTAAGGGCAGACGAAGTTGTCTGCCCTTAATTTTAATCGTTACTAATCGCTGGTTTGAAATGATGAAATTCTATTCATCTATTACGAATTACACCTTTTATATATTGGCGATACTCATAATGTTCGCAAAAACACCTGCAGCCGTCACTGAGGCTCCTGCGCCATATCCCTGGATTTGCATGGGATACTCCTTATAACGTTCCGTCGTCAATAGGACGATATTATTTGAACCTTCTAGATTATAGAACGGATGATTAGCAGCTACCTCCTTTAACGCTACACTCGTCCGACAATTATCCATAGTCGCTACGAAACGCCATCGCTTACCTTCCTCGGAAAGTCTTTGTCGGCGTTGCTCAAAATCAGTATCAAGATTGGGCAAATTCTTCCAAAAATCCTCCAAAGAGCCTTTGAAAAACTCGTCAGGCACAAAGAGATTTTTCTCAACATCCTCTTGATTTACCTTGTAACCAGCCTCACGCGTAAGGATAACCAGCTTGCGAATGACGTCCTTTCCACTCAAATCTATGCGAGGATCAGGCTCACTATAGCCTTGTTCCTTCGCTCGTTTCACGGTTTCGGAGAAAGGAATATCCGCATTAATCTCATTAAAAATAAAATTAAGTGTGCCCGATAGGACTGCTTCTATCTTTAGAATCTTATCACCCGAATTACGTAAATCGTTGATTGTACCAATGATTGGCAAACCAGCTCCAACGTTTGTCTCAAAACGGAATTTCACACCACGTTGTAAGGCGGTACGTTTCAGTAATTCATACTCCTCAAATGGTCCCGAAGCAGCTATCTTGTTAGCTGCAACGACGGATATATTATTCTCTAACAAAGATTGATACAAGTCGGCAACATCCTTTGAGGCAGTGCAATCCACGAATACAGAATTAAAAATATTCATCTGTAAAATCGAATCACGCAGCTTCTCTGGGTTAGAAGGTTCGCTCGCTTTTAGCTCTTCCGAATAATGATCAAGGTCTAAACCTTCACGATTAAAGATAGCATTATGGGACGAAGCAATGCCAACGACATTCAGTTTTAGATTAGAATGTAGCTTCAATTCTTCGTATTGTTTCTTTATTTGTTCGATAAGCTTACCACCAACAGTTCCAACACCACATATAAAAAGGTTGAGAACCTTGTATTCGGATAGGAAAAACGAATCATGTAATACGTTCAAAGATTTCCTTAAATCGGAGCCTTTCACTACAAAAGAGATGTTCATCTCTGATGCGCCTTGGGCAATGGCAATAATGCTTATACCCGAACGTCCTAGCGTTCCAAACAATTTTCCTGTTATGCCCGGCGAGTGCTTCATATTCTCTCCAACGATAGCAACCGTCGCTAAGCCGCTTTCGGCATACATCGGGAACATACGCCCATCCTCAATTTCGAGTTTAAATTCCTCATTTAGAACGTTAACGGCATTGACAGCATCCTCATCCTTAACACCAATAGACGTGTTATTCTCAGACGCTGCTTGAGAAACTAAGAATACGCTGATTCCATTTGCAGCCAGCGAACTAAAGATACGACGGTTCACACCGACAACTCCCACCATTGAAAGTCCGGTGACCGTAATGACGGTTGTGGCTTTAATAGAGGAGATTCCTTTGATAGGCTTCTGATTATTCTCTATACTCGATTTGATAATCGTCCCTTTTCCCTGAGGATTGAAAGTGTTTTTCACCCTGATGGGGATGTTTTTTACGCATACGGGATAGATGGTTGGCGGGTAGATTACCTTTGCACCGAAGTTGCTTAACTCCATCGCCTCCGCATAAGAAAGTTCGTTGATGGTATAGGCTTCCTTGATAACACGTGGGTCGGCGGTCATAAAGCCATCCACATCAGTCCAAATCTCTAAGACTTCTGCATCGAGCGCAGCAGCAAGAATGGAAGCCGTATAGTCACTTCCGCCCCTTCCTAAGTTCGTTATATCTCCCGTATCACGATCTTCTGCAATAAATCCAGGGACAATCGAGATACGTGGTAGGCTTTTGAAAGTATCTTTTACTAATTGATTGGTGAGTTCTGTATCAAGCCTTTGCCTTCCATGTTCCTTCTCAGTCTTAATAAACTTACGTGCATCCATCCATTTAGAACCACGGATAAGTGATGCCACAATATTAGAACTCAATCGTTCGCCATAACTTTCTATCGTATCTTGCGTTTTATGACTGAGATCATGTATGAGGAATACACCATAATATATAGACTGAAGTTGCTCAAAGAGGGTATCAACCTTATTGAATAACAGCTCTCGCTCGCTAGTATCAGTAATGATTGTGTCTATCATCTTATGATGACGATCGACCATCGCATCAAATTCTTTGCGCCAACGTTCGTCTCCTTCACGAGCTAGCAACGAGGTTTTAATCAACTGATCAGTTATTCCACCCAAAGCACTCACTACAACAATAATTGATTGGTGCTTTGCTTCTTTCTCAACTATCTGCTTTAAACTAAGAATACTTGATACGGAACCTACGGATGTTCCACCAAACTTTAATACTTTCATTACTGATTTATGTGTTGGTTATTATTTGGTATCCGCCTTACAATGGAGGAAATACAAAACTTATGGGCAAAAATAATAAGAAATATTGCAATAGCCAACGATTTTCTCGATATATTTACCTAATTTTGCGCTAAAAAGAAAGCAATATGACAGAGGATTTTCAGATACGAGTATTACCACAAGTTGCATACAATGAGGCTAATTTAAAGGCATATCTTGCTCAAGAAAAAGGATTTGATCCCGAAACTATTTATCGAGTAAGGGTTCTAAAGCGGTCGATTGATGCACGACATCGTGATATTTATGTGAATCTGAAGGTGCGTGTCTATGTAAATGAGTTCCCACAGGATGATGCGTACGTGAAGACTGAATATCAGGATGTCAGCAATAAGCCCTCTGTTATAGTTGTTGGTGAGGGACCTGGTGGCTTGTTCGCATCTTTAAAACTCATCGAACTAGGTTTGCGCCCTGTGGTTTTGGAGCGAGGAAAGAATGTGCGCGATCGTAAGTTGGATATGGCTTTAATTACCAAAACGCAGGAAGTAGACCCCGAATCGAATTATTGCTTTGGTGAAGGCGGTGCTGGCGCATATTCTGATGGCAAATTATATACACGCAGCAAGAAACGTGGTCCCGTTGATAAAATTCTAAATGTATTTTGCCAACATGGAGCGTCGACTTCTATTCTTGCTGATGCTCATCCACATATTGGTACAGATAAGCTCCCACGTGTGATTGAGAATATGCGTAATACGATTCTCGATTGTGGTGGTGAGGTGCATTTCCAAACCAAAATGACATCTTTGATACTAGATGGCAACAAGGTTGTAGGTGTGAAGGCTATTGACAATCGCAATGCGATTAGCGTTACACGAGAGTTTTTTGGTCCTGTTATCCTAGCCACTGGACACTCCGCACGTGATGTTTATCGTTATCTTGCCGACGCTAATATCGAAATGGAGGCAAAAGGTATAGCTGTTGGCGTTCGTCTTGAACATCCTTCACATCTGATTGACCAAATTCAATACCATAATAAGAATGGTAAAGGTAAATATCTCCCTACAGCCGAATATTCTTTCGTCACACAAGCACAAGGGCGCGGGGTTTATTCTTTCTGTATGTGTCCCGGTGGCTTCGTCATTCCTTCAGCAACAGGTCCTGAACAAACAGTAACAAATGGTATGAGTCCTGCCAATCGTGGTACGCAATGGTCTAATTCTGGTATGGTTGTACAACTTAATCCAGAGGATGTTGAAGGCGACGACTTACTTAGAATCATGCATTATCAAGAGAAATTGGAACATGACACATGGTTACAAGGTAACCGCAAGCAGACTGCTCCAGCACAACGTATGGCTGATTTTATGAATAACCGCCTATCTTATGATCTGCCTAAAGCAAGTTATGCGCCAGGTCTCATCTCTAGTCCACTCCACTTCTGGATGCCGTCATTCATTACCAAACGTCTTCAAGAGGCTTTTAAAACTTTCGGAAAGCAAGCACATGGCTTCTTAACAAATGAAGCGGTTATGATTGCGTCCGAGACACGAACAAGTTCGCCCGTCCGTATCCTACGTAATCATGAGAATCTCATGCACATTCGATTAGAAGGACTCTTCCCTTGTGCCGAGGGAGCGGGATATGCAGGTGGAATCGTAAGTGCAGGCATTGATGGTGAACGCTGTGCAGAAATGGCATCCGCCTATCTCGAACAAATATAGAGATACATTGCAGTCTAATAAAAAAGAAAAAGTGTCTAAAACAAATGTTTTAGACACTTTTTTCAAAAGGTGATTCCGTTGGGGTTCGAACCCAAGACCCACAGCTTAGAAGGCTGTTGCTCTAATCCAACTGAGCTACGGAACCATCATTATGGGTGCAAAGGTACTGATTTAATTCCGTACAGCCAAATTATCAAATATATTTATTGATATTTCTTCAAGAAAGAGTCAGCCTGCGAATTACCTAATTCTTTTGCTTTCTGTATATTCTTGAGTCCCTCTTCTTTCTGCTTATTCTCACATTGGGCTATACCAAGAATCAAATAAGCATCAGCTTGTGAAGGGTCGAGTTGGATAGCTTGTTGAGCTGCACTGATAGCTGCATCCATTTTATTAAGTCGTAACAACAGACTACCAGCCTCAGTAGGATACAATGCTTCTTTGGGATCTAGGCGAGAGGCTATAAGAATATCTTGTAAGGCTTGCTGCCATAAACGCCCTTTTATCTCACATTGTTCACGCATATAATAGAAATCGGCTGATAGGCGTCCTTGATTGAAGTATTCATAAGTGTAATAATCTTGCATTGCTTTACGATACTCTCCCATTTTTTCAAGTTGCTGACCACGCATATAGAAATAAGGTGCAGAAGTTGCAACATAAGGAGTATCGCAAAGTTCTATACTCTTATTGAGCAAGTCAAGGAGTTCTTTATCAGAAGCACCAAGGTGTTGACGGCTCTGTGCCATTTCAAGATAGAGTTCTGGATTATTAAAATCTGTCTTCGTCAGTGCGTCAAACTCATTATAGGCATTTGCATAATCACCTTTTGCGAAAATAATTTGTGCTTGCAGATGACGATAAGCATTAAGGGGTTTAATAGCATAAGCCTTTTTAATCTGATCTAAAGCCTTATCAAGTGTCCAATCAACTCCCTTCATCTTGTCTTTATTTGCTGGATTTACAGTATTATAATAGATTGCTCTGGCATAATTATAATAAGCCTCATCCTTCATATTTGCTTTCGCAATAGCCATTTGTAGCACTTTATCAGCCTCTATGAAATTTGATTTCCCAATCAATACATTAGCTTGTGAATTGTAGCCATCAGCAACCTGTGGGAATTTAGAAATGAAATCATTGATAGTTTCCTCATGAATATTTGCCGACTTCTCTGAAGATAACATCAACGCAACAAGAGCATCCTCTAATTTACTTGGTAAACCGATTCGAAGATTACACTGATTCATTGTGGCATCATTTTGAGATAGTCCCGTCAATGTGAAGTCCTTTGCATAGTTGACATCTACTGCACTCTTATTTGAGCCGGAAGCATTGAAGAGTCCAATGACCTGACCCTTTGTATTTACAACAGGGGCACCATTCAACTTATCCGTTGCAGAAGATGAAAGGATAGTATAATTATACTTATCCATAAACTTCTCAACACTCGAAACATTAGACTTTTCTGGAGTTCCACTCTTTGCCATCGGTACAATCCAAGTTTCTTCACCAGTAGAAACAATATTGGTAAGAGTTGCTGCATTCATTTTCCCACTAACGCAGAACTTCACAATATCATAGATTTCATTGGCACCAAGTAAACAAACAACATCATGTTTCTGTCCTTTGACATCAATGATTACAGCCTTATCAGCACCTATAAAAGGTTTCCAAGGACTCACTGCAACACCATCAGTACTAATGCAAATACCATTTGAGGTAGCCAAGATACTACCATCAGCTTTGAAGGTTGTTAATGTAAAAGCAGCATCGCCCACTTTCTTCACAGCTGAAGATTGTGCCAAGACATTGAGAGAAACTCCCAACAGTAAGATAAGAGACAGTATGAAACTTCCCGTTCTCATATTCATTATTTCTTTCATTGTGTATGTTTAATTAAGGACTATATATTTACTTCTGACTAAGATTTAATAATTCACGGGCATTCTGAAGAGCAGCATCAGAGATATCTGCACCCGAAAGCATTTGTGCAATCTCACAGACACGTTCCTCCTGATTTAATTCTCGCATGTGACTGCGTGTTCCTTCTACCGTTTCTTCTTTCTCAACCTTATAATGTGAGCTACCTAATGCTGCAATCTGTGGTAAATGCGTAATCGAAATAACCTGACGATTATTATTACCCATCTCTTGCATAATAAGTGCCATCTTCTGAGCAATCTTACCACTCACACCAGTATCAATTTCATCAAAGATAATCGTTGGGAGTTTTACAGCTCCACTAATCATTGCTTTCAAAGACAACATAACACGGGCTATCTCACCACCAGAGGCAACTTGTGCAACAGGTTCCATAGCAGTACTTGTGTTGGCAGAGAACAGGAATTGCACTTTATCTGCACCATCCAGCGACAAAGGTTTTGAGGTTATATCGACTTTGAAACGGACATTTGGAATACCAAGAGGTATCAATCGTTGACTCATTTCTTTCTCTACTACCTTACCAGCTTTAAGGCGTAATGCTGTTAACTTAGCAGCTTTCTCCGTACATAGCTTGAGTTCTTCATCTACTTTCTTTGTCAAGGATTCAAGTTCTTCATCGCTATTATCAATACTCTGTAATTGCTCTGCAATGTTATCACGAATCTCTATCAACTCTTTCTCTGTGGAAACATGATATTTCTGCTCAAGTGTGTTTAACTGATCAAGCTGCTGATTGATACTATCCAGACGAGAAGGATCAAACTCTATATTCTCTACCTCGCTACCAACTTCAGTTGAAATATCTTTTAACTCTATATGAACAGACGATAAACGTTGTACCACATCCTTTGCTTTTAGATAGACGTTCTCTATATTACTAAGACTATCTAGACTTTCTCCTAACTTATTAATAATTCCATTATCGTCATCATTCAATAAATGATCTGCCTTAAAGTATGCTGTCTTTATATCTTCCGAATGAGATAGAGTCTCACTCTCCTGTTCTAGTTCCTGCTGTCTTCCTTCTACAAGTCCAGCACTCTCTAGTTCATTAAACTGAAAGCGCATAAACTCTTCATTCTCCTGTGCTTTTGCAATCTGCTCTTTTAGGTCAGACAAACGCTGTAAGGACTCCTTATAATGTTGATAAGAAGAATGATAAGCAGAGAGAGCTGCATTATCCTGTGCTATAATATCAACAACATTCAATTGAAAATCATCCTTTTGTAAAAGCAAGTTCTGGTGCTGAGAATGAATATCTATCAATTGCTCCCCTAGTATGCGCATCATTTGTAAGGAGACGGGAGTATCATTAATAAAAGCACGTGATTTGCCACTAGCAGTTAGTTCACGACGTATAATAGTATCTTCTGGTTCAAAATCAATATCATTGTCTTCAAAGAAAGATTCAAAACCATAATGAGATAAGTCAAAATGCGCTTCTATTGTACATTTCTTCTCACCTTGTTTAATCTGTTTACTATCTGCCCTATTGCCCAGCAATAAACCTATAGCACCAAGAATAATACTCTTTCCTGCTCCAGTCTCACCTGTTATAACAGAGAAACCAGAGTGAAAGGCTATATCTAACTGATCTATTAAAGTGAAGTTCTTTATATATAGATGTTTCAGCATATACTTGCTAGTTATATTTAATACTTTAGATAATTGTTAAGTTCAGATATTGAAAGAGATAAACTTATTGCTTTATCTTATCCCACGTTATATTCTGACTGGCATTAATTCCAAAGAGAATATCATAAACTTGTTCTTTCTCTTTCTGTGTGCCTTTACCTTTATATATATTAGCTAACTCATCCTTCTTATAGTCTGTCCATATTTGAGGAAGAATACTTATAGGACGGTTCTCATGTGCTTTCTTCAAATCGTTCTCTAATGCAGTCGTAATATTCGTTCTGCCACGTTCAGCATTATTTGCCATTTCGTCTAATCCTGTCCTATAGTAATCATATTGTAGTTGACGAAAAGGCTTCATAGCCCCATCTAAATAATCATTGATGAAAGCAAACCGGTTACGAGAACTATCAAAGGCCTTCCAACCTGTGAAACTCAGATTCTGTGCATTATTCGTTAAGTTCATACAACGAAGCAATACATCTTCTCCACCCATCGGTGAGAAAGAATCAAGATCTAATCCTATAATGAGATAAGCATAATAAGCAATTAAAGCTGTTAATTGATTGTCTATATTTTCCTCATTAAAGTCTAGCTGTTCATATTGAGCAAAAGTAAAATTGAAATCACCATCTTGATTATTATAAAGTGTAGAAGTATAGGCAGAATTATAAACAGGACGATTGGCTTGTATCAATGCTGTACAAGTAAACATGTTATTGCTTACATCATATTTGTTTATTGTAATATTGAAGTTACATGCAATACGCTCATTCTTTTGAAACTGATAATGAGTCCATTGCCTCGTATTGATAAACTGTTCCAGTGTCTGTTGAAGATTCTCAAAGACAGACGCATCAGTACCCTCAATTTGATTATGATTGATGGTTACTTTCGCTTGTAGTTCCTGTGCAGTAATATCCTTACTAAAGCAAACTAACAAGCTCGTCAATAATATCACGAGCCACTTCTGACTTGGGTTTCTTGTCATAAACCTTCTTTCTATCTTTACTAATTATTGTGATTTGATTATCATCCGATTGAAATGTTGTACCAGGAATCCTTGTTGAATTCAACACAATAAAATCAGCACTCTTCCTCTCTAACTTCTTACGTGCATTGCGCTCTTCTTCATTTGTTTCTAATGCAAATACCACAAGGCATTGCTTCTCGCTTTTCATCTTTCCAATAGTAGCAGCGATATCTTGTGTTGGTATTAATGTGAGTGCTAAACTATCTCCTTCTCGTTTAATCTTATGCTTTGCTATTTGCTCTGGACGAAAGTCAGCAACTGCGGCACACAAGATAGCTGCATCACATTTAGGATACTCCCTAACCGTAGCATCATACATCTCATTACAGCTTTCAACATCTATTCGCTCTATAGCAGCAGAACAAGTCAAACTTACAGGACCAGCTATAAGGATAACCTTTGCACCACGCAGAAGACAATTTTCAGCTAAAGCAAATCCCATCTTACCCGAAGAATAATTGCCTATGAAGCGAACTGGATCAAGTCTTTCATATGTTGGACCAGCCGTAATAAGGATTGTCTTACCTTGTAAATCCCCTCTTTCTGCATATTTAGAAGTAATACTTTCTGAGAAGAAATACTCCAAAGACTGCACTATATTCTCTGGCTCCTCCATCCTACCTTTCCCTTCTAATCCACTCGCAAGAAAGCCATTAGCAGGCTCAATAATATGATTACCATAGCCACGTAATGTCTCAAGATTCTTCTGCGTTGAAGGATGTTTATACATATCCAAATCCATTGCAGGGGCTATGAATACTGGTGCTTTCATTGAAAGATAGGTTGTTATAAGCATATTATCAGCAACACCATTCGCCATCTTGCCTAATGATGCAGCAGTACATGGGGCTATTATCATTGCATCAGCCCACAAACCCAAATCGACGTGAGAATTCCAAGTACCATCCTTCTGAGAAAAGAACTCACTAATGACGGGTTTATGTGTAAGTGCGGAGAGGGTTATAGGTGTTATAAACTCCTTTCCAGCAGGAGTAATGACGACCTGAACCTCGGCTCCTTTCTTTATTAGCTCACGTATAAGCAGACAACTCTTATATGCGGCTATAGAACCTGTTATGCCTAAAACTATTTTCTTCCCTTCTAACATCCCATTATCTATTATTGAATTCACGTAAACGAATACGTGTCAACACCTGTTTTGTGTTATAAGTAAAGTCACTTGCTAACATCCAACTATAATAACCAGGATCTTTGTGTAATACTTCTGCAACATCCCATCCCTTATACTTACCAAAGTTGAATACTTCATGTTTACGAGCTTTACCAGTAGCATCAAGAAGGGTCTTACCATCTTTATCCTTCATATCTTCCCATACGATACGCCCAGCAAAATCAACAAAGTCATTCATACGCGAAAACTCTGCTAACTCGTCCATATCATTATTGAGGACACGCTCTTCCTCTTGATTGCCTGGGGCATACATGGCAACTTCACCTTGTAACACACGCCAGGTAGCTTCCGTATCTTGATCTGCACGATGCGCTACGAAGTCTTCTTCCATCTTCCTCCCACAATAGAACTTATATGCGGCGGCAAGATTACGGCGTTCCATCTTATGATAGATATTTTGTGCATCAATCAACCTACACTTAGAGAAGTCGAAATCAATCCCAGCTCGCAAGAACTCCTCTGCTAGCATTGGTACATCAAAACGATTAGAATTAAATCCTGCAAAGTCGCAACCTGCGAACTTATCGGCTAACTCCCTTGCCTTCTGCTTGAATGTTGGTGCGTCTGCAACATCCTCATCGGAGATACCTGTCAATTCTGTTACAATTGCGGGAATAGGTTTACCTGGATTAATAAAGAAATTCTCTCTCTCCTCTTTCCCATCAACATATACTTTAATATATGAGATCTGAATTATACGATCAGCTACCAAATCAAGCCCCGTCGTTTCCAGATCAAATACTATTAAAGGTTTCGTCAAATTCAATTTCATACGCTTGCTTATAAGCCCTACTACAATTAGAAAGGAGATGGCTATCTATTAGAGATATAGCCATCCCCCTGTAAGATGTATATTATTAGAATATCCTATTATTCGTTTAACAGCATTGGCATAATCAACATGAGTATGTCTTCGTTCTCTGGTTGTACGCATGGAACAATAACTCCTGCTCGTGAAGGATCAGCCAACTGAATAACTACATCATCACTCTCAAGGTTGTTTAATATCTCAAGCATGCTTGAGCCCTTAAAGCCTATACTCATTGCATTACCATCGTATTCACAAGTAACACTCTCCTTTGCGCTTGTAGAGAAGTCTATGTCTTCAGCGTTCAACTCTAACAAGCCAGTAGAAACCTGGAAACGGATAAGCTGTGATGAATCACTAGCAAATGGTAACACACGACGTAAAGCTCCAATCAGTGATTTGCGGTCGATTGTGATTCTATTAGGATTGTCCTGTGGGATAACACTATTATAATTAGGATACTTTCCTTCTATGAGTCGACAAGACAAATTACCATCAGCAAATGAGATGTCAGCGAAGCGATTGTCGAAGCGAATCACAACATCTCCTCCGTCCTTAGCTAGGACAGTCTTCAACAATGTTGCAGGTTTCTTTGGCAGGATAAAAGCTGATGGAGTCTCGCTCTTAATAGAGTAGTTCTTATTTCTAACGAGCTTATGACCATCACTTGCAACGATAGCCAAGCTGTCACTTGTTAGATCAAAATAAATACCATTCATCACTGGGCGAAGCTCATCTTGTGCTGTTGCAAAGATTGATCGATTAATACTATCAGAGAGTTTCGCTGCATCTATCGTGATTGAAGACGCATTATCAGAGATTGGCTGCACTCTTGGATATTCATCAGCGCCGAGAATTGGGAAGTTATAAGAGCCATTCTGATAAGTGATATAAATCTTCATCTCATTGAAATTCACATCAAGGGCGAGAGGCTGATCAGGGAGTTCTTTCACAGCATCAAGGATGGTCTGATTGTTAACTGCGAAGTCTCCTTCCCCTTCACAACTATCAAGAATCAAAGTTCCACACATCACATTCTCACTATCAGAAGATGTAATCGTTAATTGTCCATTATGTACCTCGAAGAGGAAACAATCAAGAATCGGAAGTGAATTCTTGCTATTAATTACTCGTGAGAGTGTCAACAATCGGCTGCTCAAGGCAGTGCTTGAAAGGTTAAACCTCATTGGTATCTTATTTTAGTTAATATTTCAATCTTTAATATCACGAAGGTAGAACCATTAACAAGTAATATCATAGGCTCTTCGCTTCAACGCACAAAAATACAAAAAAGGATGTGAAAAACAAAATTTAAGTATGAAAGTTTCCGTTTTTAGAACTAATTTATTAATTTCGCAAACACATTTAAATAAATAAGAAACCAAAATAAAGTCAGACAATGGAGTTACAAGGTAAAATTATCGCAGTCCTCGCTCCGCGTGAGGGTACTTCTGCTCGTGGACCATGGAAGTCACAAGAATATGTCATAGAAACACATGACCAGTACCCAAAGAAGATGGTCTTCAACATCTTTGGAGCCGATAGAATTGAGCAATTCGCTATTAAGACTGGTGAGGAGGTTATCGTAAGTTTTGATATTGATGCCCACGAATATAACGGTCGTTGGTTCAATAACATCCGTGCATGGAACATTCAGCGTGTAGATGCTGCTGCTGTTATGGCTGGTGCACCAGCAACGGCTGCCCCTGTCACACCACAACCAGCACAACCTGCTGCGCAACAAGCTCCATTCCCTCCAACACAGGAGAGTGCTGGAAGCCCAGAGGATGACCTTCCATTCTAAGTTCAGAAACTAACAGATCATGCATATCATAAGACAGAACTCTAACATTTGGGTTCTGTCTTTTTTATTACTTATCTTGCTTGAATCTCATGTGCTTTTTACGCTTTTTCTAATACATATGTAATCATGAAATTGACACATATGTGTTAACCGATGTGACACATATGTGTTAGTGGAGGTAACACATATGTGCTAATTCGCTGATACATATGAGTTAATCAAAGGGTACTCTTCTTACAATAAGACAAGCCCTATCTGCGACGATACAGAGGCTTATCTCAAAGGTTCTCAAGCCTCCCCTACTTACTGGCAAACAATGATGGGTGGGAGGCGCAAAATAGAGGCGCAAAACAAAAATGCCCAAGACTATTAAAGTCCTGGGCATCTTATAATAAGATTCTAATTATATACTTTATGCAGCTGCTGCAATCCACTCATATACGAAGCTGCAAACTCCGAAGAGAAGAATGCCTGCCATACAAACAGCCAAAGCGAACTTCGTATTGCAATCGCTCTTGAAGGTTGGCAATGGGTTGTCTGTACGAACAATGTACATTGCCTTCACAATCTTCAAATAGTAGTAGAGCGAGATAACTGTATTAATCAATGCGATGAAGACAACAGCGTATGACCAGGCTCCCATCGTGGTATTAATATCAGCGCCATTAACGCCAGACATAAATACGAAGAACTTTGAGAACATACCTGCGAATGGAGGAATTCCACCAAGCGAGAACATTGCTAAAGTCATCAAGAAGCTCAGACGCGGGTTAGTCTGATAGAAACCATTATAGTCGTCAATGTTAGTCTTACCGCCATTATTCTGCTCTACAACAGAGATAATCGTGAAGACTGCCATATTTGCAACAACATAAATCAGAACGTAATAGCTCAATGCACTCACCGAGCTAGCCCAGTCGTTGCCGATAGCTGTCAACATGATATAACCTGCCTGAGAGATAGAACTGAACGCCATGAAGCGTTTCAACTCATTCTGACGCACGGCGAAGAGGTTAGCAATGGTGATAGAAAGTACAACGACTATCATCAACAATACGTGCCAATACTCAACGATTGCACCAAAGACATGGAACAGGATACTCAACAATGTAAAGGCGGCTGCACCCTTTGAGATTACGCTCAAATAACCAGTAACGGTTGTTGGAGCACCTTGATAAGTATCGGCAGTCCAGAAGTGGAATGGAACGAGAGATATCTTGAAGCCAAGACCACTAAAGAAGAATACGAGTCCCATGATAGTGAGTGGGGTCGCATGCATCTTAGCTGTTATATCAGCAAAATAAAGCGTGCCGAACTCACCATAAAGGAAGCTAATACCATAGAGCATTACGCCACTTGAGAAGGTAGCAGTCAAGATAAACTTAGCTGCAGCTTCCGCAGAGTCATTACGATACATATCGAAGGCAACCGCACATGCCAAAGGCACTGATGCCATCTCAAGCCCGAGGAAGAACATCAAGAAGTTACCTGCACTCATCATGGCAAACATACCGAGGAGTGTTGAAACTATCAGCATATAGAACTCACCCTCCTTACCGCTCTTCGCAGCCCATACACGACTCTGAAGGACAACAATGAATGTACCCATAGAAAGGATAGCCTTCATCACGTTTACAGCAGAAGAGGTAACATACATACCACCAAATGCTGTCTGTGCTTCCATAGGGAGCAAACAAACAAAAGTATTTATCAGAAGGAGCACCGAAGCCAGCGGATTGAACCACTTGCGCTCTTCAGTCTTTGCCGTTGCAAAGTCAGCAACGAACAAAACAATCAGGATGGCAACGAGACTTGCCTCCGGAATCATCTTAAAGAAATCACTATAATTCATTACGCTAGTTTATTAAAGATTACCTAATGTTGGTACATATGTTATGATGTGGTCAAATATAGGATGAACAGCATCAATAATCATATTCTCGAAGAAGAGTGGGCAGAGACCTAAGCCTGCAACGCAGAAGATCAAGCAGCCAATAGCGAATCGCTCGTCCCATGTAGCATCGTGTAACTCATAGAACTTCTTGTTAGGTATGGTCTGGAATAGTATCTTACCAACAACACGAAGAATATAAACCGCTGTGATTACAATCGCTGTACAAGCAATGATTGTTGCTACGCGATGGAACATGCCTGCATTCTCAAACGAACCCACGAAGATAGTCATCTCAGCTACGAATCCAGAGAAACCAGGAAGACCAAGGTTAGCAAGACCTGCTACTACATAAGAGACTGCAAGGAATGGAATAACCTTCATCAAACCACCAAGATAACGTACGTCACGGGTTCCAGCACGATGATAAATCATACCAATACATGCGAAGAACAAGGCTGTCATCAAACCATGAGAGAGCATCTGAAGTATTGCACCCGTGATGGCTGTCTGTGTGGTCATAACCAATGCAAAGAGTACCATACCACAATGGGATACTGATGAATAAGCATTGATATACTTCAAGTCAGTCTGTACACATGCAGAGAGCGCACCATAAACAACCGAAATAGTTGTCAGAACTAGGAAGATAGGAGCCCATGTCTGCAAAGCATCAGGCATCAAGAACATTGCAATACGCAAGCAACCATAGCCACCAAGCTTCATCAACACACCAGCATGGAGCATTGATACGGCTGTAGGCGCTGAAGCATGACCATCAGGAGACCATGTGTGGAATGGGAATAAAGCTCCAAGAACACCAAAGCCAATGAATACGAATGGGAAGAAGATGTTCTGAATATTCTTAGGCATCGCATGCATACGTGCCAACTCTATTACGTCCATCGTGGTAGCACCACTGAAGTAATAGATACCAAGAATACCCAATATCAAAAGTGCTGAACCACCCATCAACATCAAAGTAAGCTTCATTGCTGAATATTCCTTTGGACCTGTTCCCCATACACCGATGAGAAGATACATAGGAATAAGGGCAACCTCATAGAACATGAACATCGTGAACATATCCGTTGAGATAAAGAAGCCAAATACACCTGAAGCCAAAAGTACAAACCAAAGGAAATACTCTTTCTTCATCGGCTCAAGTTGCCAGCTAGCAAAGGTTCCTGTAAAGACAATAATAGCTGAAAGCAAAATCATCACAACAGAGATACCATCAACACCCACCGAGAAGGCAATATGCATAGGCTTGAACCACATCACGGAGTTTGCCAGTAGCATTGCATCATGGTTACCAGCATTACGCTGCTGAACAAAATAGACAGTCAACCAGATAGCACCAATCAAAAGTGCCGTTGAGCCAGCTACCATCACACCACGTACCTGATTATCATTCTTGGCTACCCATAAGCCACAGAGCATCAGGACGGGGATTATTACAAATACAGTTAATATCCAACTCATTTTATTATATCAAACAAAGTAAGATTAATGTTAATGCTACAGTTCCGGTAATAAACCATACGGCATATTGACGTACATCGCCACTCTGCCAAGAACGGATTGACTCGCCTGCCTCTTGTGTACCCCAAGCCATGAAGTTGAATGTACCATCGATAACATGACGATCGAACCATGCGATTGGAATAGAGAAGCAACGGAATACTATCTTATGTGTGAAGAATTGCCATGCATCATCTATATAGAATCGGTTAAGGGCTGCCTTGTGCAGACGTGGGAAGGTACGCTGTAAGGCATCAGCTACTGGCTGCTTCTTACCCATGTACATCCAAGTAGCAAGGGCTATACCGATAACGGCTGCAATGATACTTGTTGTTGCAATGCTCCAATCTATATGAATATCATAGTTTAAGCCATTGGCACTTACGAAGTGACCAAATGGTATCCAACCAGCACATACAGAAATAGCAGCGAGGAATACCAATGGTCCCCACATTACGAATGGAACCTCCTGTGGACGACGACGATTCTCTGGATCTTGCTCATAATAAGACTCACCCCAGAAGATTACGTAGTAGAGACGGAACATATAGAATGCTGTCATACCAGCTACAAGTGTCATAATCCACTTCAAAGCCTGCCCTTCTACGCCTGGTAAGGTGTTACAAGCTGAGATAATCTCATCCTTAGAGAAGAAACCTGCAAATGGTGGAATACCAGCAATAGCTAAACAACCAATCAAGAAGCAGATGTTTGTAATTGGCATGTACTTGTGCAGCCCCCCCATATACTCCTTAAAGTTACTACCAATAATAACAATGATAGCACCAGAGCAAAGGAAGAGTAGAGCCTTGAACATTGCGTGAGTGAAGAGGTGGAACATTGCTGCCATATAGCCGAGACCACCATGGTGGAGGAACTCTGGACTATTGAATGAACCTTCTTTACTATCATAGAAGCAAACTCCAAGTGCGACAAGCATGTAAGCAATCTGTGAAATGGTTGAGAATGCCAAGCCACGCTTAATATCACGTTGAGCACAAGCTACTGCTGCTGCATAGAAGGCAGTAAATGCTGCTATCCAAGCAATCCAATGGAGCTGTTCCTGTGCGCCAAACTGAACATAGATAGGTAACAACGATGCTACTTGGAATACACCAGCAACAACCATCGTAGCTGCGTGAATCAATGCAGATACAGGTGTTGGTCCCTCCATTGCATCTGGCAACCAGATATGCAATGGGAACATTGCTGACTTACCAGCACCACCAATGAACATCAAGAAGAGAGCTGTTGGGAGTACCCAAGTCAAATGTGGGTTCTTAGCCAAGCCACTCAATGTCTCAACAAGACCTGGATTTACACTAAGATCATAGTTGAAAGTTCCTACATAGAAGCTAAAGAACAGAATACCTATCAAGAAGAACAAATCAGCAAAACGTGTAACGATAAAAGCCTTCTTACTAGCATGTACTGCAGTATGCTTTGGATAATAGAAACCTATCAACAGATATGAACAAACACCTACCAACTCCCAGAAAAGATACATCTGAAAAATGTTGGTTGCCACAACGAGTCCAAGCATAGACATCGTAAAGAGTGACAAGTAAGCATAGAAACGCTGGAAGCCGTGCTCATACTCCTCAAACTTGTAGTTCTCATCACGTTCAGCCATATAACCGAATGAATAGATGTGAACCATAAAGCTGACAGTAGTAATAACTATTAACATCATCACACTGATTGGAGAAAGACGGAAACCAATATTAAAGGTCAAAAGCTCAGTAAACTTTAACCATGTTAGATTAAAGACGGTAACAGTTGGATAAGTACCATTAGCTAAACGACCGTCAGTAACATGGAAAGTCTCTCCCATTGCTGTATACTCTCCCGTATAAAAGAAATAGTGATAAGCTGTATAGAGACTGAGCACAAATAACGTTCCCAACACACAGGTGCCAATAATACCAGCAACCTTGCGTGGCATCTTCATTCCGAACAGACCAAGTACAATAGCACTTAGGAACGGGAGAAGAAGTATCAAAAATGCGTAATCAAACATATTTGTTTCTCTTTATAATTTCATATTTTCAATACTGTTCACCTGATCGCTGTGGAAATGACGGTAAACATTGATAATAATAGCGAGTGCAACAGCTGATTCTGCTGCGCTTACACCAATAGAAAAGAGCGTAAAGAACATACCCTCATATCCATCAGGGAAAAGCAGACGATTGAATGCTGCAAAATTGATATCAACGCTATTAAGAACTAACTCTACGGAGATTAGCATTGCAACAAGGTTACGACGAGTTACGAAACCAAATACTCCGATAAAGAACAATAGTCCGCTAAGGACAAAGAAATATCCAACAGGTATCATTTGCTTCCCTCCTTCTTTTTATTATTCAGAATAACTAGGCCACCAATAATACATGCCAAAAGGAATACAGAAATAAATTCAAAAGGAAGTACATATCCATATTTATCTGCACTCATCAAGTTCTGACCAATGGTATCCATCGTTACTTCTTTTGACAACGTATCACCATTAACGATAGTACTATTGATTAAAGCATTCTTTAGCAATACAACAACAACAGTTGCAAAACCTACTAACGCTATTGCTGCTGCAAGAAAAGTACGCTTACCTAACCATCGTTCAGAGAGTCCTTGCAATGTACGTTTGCTCACCAATTGGATTGCAAAGATATACATCATGGTAATACCACCAGCATAAATGCTTATCTGAGCAGCACCAAGGAATGTGTAATCGAGCAGGAAATAGAGACCTGCAACACCAAAGAGCACAAACAGCAATGCTGTTGCTGCTCGCATGATACGTTTCGTCGACACGCAGAATATAGCTGAAGCCAATATTACAACGGCGAGAATCGCAAACATAATTAATCTTGCCATATCCCTTACTCCTTATTTCTTTTTAGTATTGAATGTTCCAACTTTCCAATCTGCTCCACCTTCAATAAGTTTTGGTAGCGAACCACCATTATATATTTCCTTATCAAGATGAAGAACTAGCTTAGAACGATCAAACACAGCATTTTCAAAATCATTTGTAAACTCAATTGCATCGAAGTTGCAGGCATTAACACACAACTCACAAAACATGCAATCACCTAAGTCATACTCATAATCAACGAGCTGTTTCTTCTTCTTACCTGTCTCTTCGTTGGTAACCATCTCAGAAAGAATCTTGATAGTACCATTAGGACAAGCCTTCTCACACATTGTACAAGCAGTACACTTGTGATTCTTTTCTTCGTCACGCTTGAAGACCAAACGGCCACGGTGACGCTTGGCTACGTGAAGGGTTGTCTTGCGATTCTCAGGATACTGCTCGGTAGACTTTGGTGTGAAGTATTCCTTCATGGTCACCTTCATACCCGTAGCAAGTGTCTTGAGTGCGCTCCCGACCTCACCAAAATATGATTGTTTTTTATCTTCCATTCTCTTTAACCATTAATAGTGAATCGTCCAACCGAATGCAACACACACTGTCATCAACACAAGGATAACCAATGATAGTGGCATAAGATACTTCCACTCTAATTTCAGAATCTGATCGATACGGAGACGTGGGAATGTCCACTTAATCCACATCAGCAAGAATACTACTGCGAATGTCTTACCAAGGAACCAAACAATACCTGGAATACAATCCATAATAGCATCAAAGCCATCAAAACCATCCAAGCCAATGTTCAAAGGGGCCCAACCACCTAAGAATACAGTAGCTGCAATACCTGCTACAACAAAAAGATTAAGATATTCTGCCAAGTAGTAAAAACCAAATCCCATACCACTGTACTCTGTATGGTAACCTGCAGTCAACTCACTCTCAGCTTCTGCCAAGTCAAATGGACCACGGTTAGCCTCTGCATTACCAGCAACACAGAATACGAGGAAAGCCAAAGTAGCAGGAACATGTCCCTGTACGATTAACCACCGCAAAGGACCAGTCTGTGCTTCAACAATACCTGAAATCTGCATTGTACCAGTGAGAATAACTGCAGAAATTAAACAGAGTCCCAAAGACAACTCATAAGAAATCATCTGTACCGCACCACGCATAGCAGAGAGAACAGAGTACTTATTATTACTTCCCCAACCTGCAAGGAAGATTCCAAGAACACCAATTGAACTAATAGCTGTTACAAGGAATATACCCACATTAAAGTCTAAGATATTAGCTCCTTTATTCCATGGAAGGAAAGAGAAAGTTCCTACTGAAGCAATAATAACCAAAAATGGAGCAAGATAATAAAGCAATTTATCAGCCTTATCAACTGCAAAAATCTCTTTGATTAACATCTTCAATACATCAGCAAAGACCTGTAAGGTTCCCCACCAACCTACTCTAACAGGACCTATACGGCACTGGAAGTAAGCACAAACCTTACGCTCCATAAAGATAAGTACTATTGCAAGTAAAGCATAAGCAAGAAGTATTGCCAGTCCCACCGCAACGCACTCAATCAGAACGGTCCAGAAGTTACTCAAGCCACAAGTGACACGTAGTAATTCGTCGAACCATGTTGTTACTATTCTAAAATCGAACATAGTATGATTTTAATTCTTAATTGATTACTTTTATGATAAACCTTGTTAACGGTCAATATCAGGGATTACGAAGTCAAGTGCAGCACCAGTAGTAACCAAATCGGCTATCTTCTGACCACGCAACATCTTATCCATAGCACCAACAAGTGTCAATCCCATTGGACGGAACTTCAAACGATAAGCAGTTTTATCACCTCTTGAATCTAAATAAGCACCAAATTCACCACTTGCACCCTCAACAGAGAAGTACCACTGACCTTCTGGAACTTTAATAATTGGCTTCTGCTTGATATAGAACTCACCCTCAGGAATATTATCAATCAATTGCTCTATAATATTGAGACTCTGATAGATTTCCTTAATATGACAGAAGTAACGATCCATAGAATCACCATTTGTCAATGTAATCTCTTCAAAGTTCACCTTATCATACATCGCATAAGGATGATTCTTACGAACGTCATTTTTCCAACCGCTAGCACGACCAGCAGGACCAGTCACACCATAGCTGATACAATCTTCTTCGTTCATAACACCAACACCTTCGAAACGCTGATGTGTAATTACGTTATCACCAAAGACATCAACATACTCCTGAATCATTGGACGAAGATACTTACAGAGTTGCTTTACATTTGATACAAAGTTTGGATCAATATCAGCCTGCAAACCACCTATTCTATAATAGTTCTGTATCAAACGACCACCTGTTGTCTCCTCCATTACATTGAGGACATGCTCACGGTCACGCATACCATAAAGGAATGCTGTAAGAGCACCTAAGTCCTGTGCACAACAAGCTGTATAAAGAAGGTGATTATCAATACGCTGTAACTCATCCATAATAGTACGGATATAGAGAATACGTTCCGACAATTCAATTCCCATACCCTCTTCTATCACACCCACAAGTGCATGACGATGCATCATAGCTGACAGGTAATTCATACGGTCAGTCAATGCCAATGTCTGAGGATAAGTAAACTGTTCACAAAGTTTCTCTATACCACGATGGATATAACCTAAGTGTGGATAGATATTAGTAACTGTCTCACCATCTAATACTGTTTGTAAACGAAGTACACCATGAGTAGAAGGGTGCTGAGGACCAATATTAACAACAAAGTTGTCATCAGTAAACAAAGCATGTTGTGTTCCTACGAGTTCACCATTCTTGTTTAAGTTCCACTCTGTTGTTGTATCAAGTTCAACATCGTCTTCCGTAGTATACATATTCTTTGCAGGATCCATATCGTAATCCTTACGAAGAGGATAACCCTTAAAGTCATTGCGTAAGAAGAGACGACGCATATCTGGATGACCAAGGAACTTAATACCATAGAAGTCATAAACCTCACGTTCCAACAAGTCGGCATCAGCCCATAACTTAATAACAGAAGGAATTACATATTCCTCTCCTACCTTCTTTGCAAGCTGCTTTACAGAACAACGCTCATGTGTTTTTGTATTCTCAAGAATATAAATACATCCAAGCCCTTCTTCTGCACCAAAGTCTTCACCGACAACAGTTACAAGGTAATCGAAATGCTTCTCATTCTTCAACCTTGCCATTTCTGTAGCAAAGCTATCAAAACCGAATTCTTTATTTTCTAGTTTCATTCTCGCGTACCTTATATATTATATGTTAGTTGCACTTTCGTCAGCAGCCTTCTTTGCAGCATCTATCTGATCGATTTCCTTACCCAACTTCTCAACATCATCTTTTGTTACAGGCTGGTTAACGACAATCGTTTCCTTCTTAGGTGCTGCCTCTACTGGAGCAGCAGAAACAGGCTTTGCTGCAGGTTTTGCTGCAGGGCGAGCAGGCTTAGGAGTTGGCTTATGTGCCTCTTCCCATGCAGCTTCACGCTTCTCTTTAATCTCTTCAGGATCAATACCCAATTTCTCCTTAAATATCAGTTCGGCATTACTCTTACCCAACTCACGCTCTTCAGCTGTCTGCTTATGATTAACACCCCCAAAGAATTTCTCAACTTTAACCTTACGCTGAAGTTGCATCATTCCGTAAATAATAGCCTCTGGACGAGGAGGGCAACCTGGGATATATACATCCACTGGAATGATCTCATCAATACCACGCATAACATGATAGCTATCCTTGAAAGGACCACCAGAAATAGCGCATCCACCAACAGCTATAACATACTTAGGCTCTGCCATCTCATCATACAAACGTTTCAATGCTGGTGCCATTTTATTAGTAATAGTACCAGCACACATAATCAAGTCTGCCTGACGAGGAGAGTTACGTGTAACCTCAAATCCAAAACGAGAGAAGTCGTAACGTGCACAACCAACAGCCATAAACTCAATACCACAACAAGAAGTAGCGAAAGTCAATGACCACAGAGAATTACTACGCCCCCAATTTATAAGTTGATCCAAGTTACCTAAAACGAGGTTAGTACCACCATCGTTCAGTTCGCTTGCCATCTTACTGAGCGTATCATTGTCCTTCCATTCATCGTATGGAAGAGACTTGATTTTTGGCTTCCTTATTTCCATTCAAGCGCTCCTTTCCGCCATGCATAAGCAAGGCCAAATACTAATACCAACATAAAGAACCCAATGGTAGCTAGTGCTAAAGGTCCAAATGTCTTAACAACAACAGCCCATGGGTATAAGAAAACTGTTTCCACGTCAAACATCAGGAAGAGGATTGCAAAGAGATAGTATCCGATATGCACTGGTAACCAAGAGGTTCCATAAGTCGGAATACCACACTCAAAAGGCTCACCTTTCACCGGATTGTACGAACGCGGACCAATCAACTTAGCTATGGCATACGCTGCCACTACCAAGAATGCGGCCGTTATCAGAACGGTAACAAAAAGTGTGAAATACATAAACTTTATATAGCTATAATTTAAATATGCAATCTTGTTCTTGTGAAACTTGTTTTAAAACAAATGCAAAGATACAAAAATATTTGAAAAGCAAAGCAATTCTATTAAAAAACATACTCTTATTGCAAACTCCACTTTACAAATAATCTGCTAACGGTTCCTTATTACTCATTCATCTTCCTTATTTTTAACTCTCTTTATAGCTAAAAGTAAGAGAGGAAAGACAGAATAAATTAACGATGATAGTCTATCAGCCCATCAATCGGAGAAGCAAGTACTTTATCAACACTATAACCGAATGATTTAGCGCATTTTCTCAACTGCGTTTCATAAGCAGCAGCAACGCCTCCTACAGCTGATATAGAATATACTGAAGCGTTAGAATATCTCATAATATTCTTTTCAAAGAAGGTAGCTAAATTAGACAATACGAGTTCTTCTAACTCTGCCTTCTCCAAATTAGCATGAATAAACTTTGAGATACTAGCTAAATAACGATTAGCTAAAGGTTGACGATAGACTTTACTGATTATATCTGAATAAGTCAAGCCTGACCATGACAAGTAGGTTTCACCTACTTCTTTAGACAAGCTCCCTTTAAAGATACCATTCAGGAACAGCTTTCCTAGAACCGCTCCACTTCCTTCGTCACCGAGGATATAACCCAAAGGCGGAACATTCTCTACAATCTCTTTACCACTGTATAGACAGCTATTAGCTCCCGTCCCTAAGATACAAACTATACCTGCATGATGACCACAAGTAGCTCTTGCTGCACCTAATAAGTCGCTCTGTACCTCTACGTTAGCTAAGGGAAAGGATTTTGAAAGTGCTTTACACACTTTTATAGACAAATCAGCAGTACAACCAGCACCATAAAAGGCGACACTAGTAACCTCACTAATAATATCAAAAGGCTCGATGAGTTCCGCATTTCTCATGCTTTCTTTCAAAGCTGGTTTCAACTCCGTTTCCAATACGTTGAAAATTATATCCTCCGATTGATGAAAAGGATTTAAGCCCTGTGTACGAACTTTAAGGACAACATTAAAACCATCATTAGGTGTACCCACTAATGCCCAATCAGTCTTCGAGCCACCACTATCAGCTATTAATATCATTGTATCTTTTTGTATGCAAACTTACACTTTTTTATTGATTTATAAGCATTATGGTAACAGAAATAAGTCCCATGACATATCTTTAGTATCATTTTACATAAACAGCAACTGCAAAATCATAAACTTTGCTTATCTTTGCATCAATTATTGTTTAAATAAACTGTTTATCATCACAACCCAGAAGTATGTATAAAAAGATATTCTTCATTACTATCTTGCTGTTTATCATTACACTCCCAGCAAGTGCCGTATTACAGGAAGATTCATTGAAGAACTCACTCTCTGTTCTCCGTCATGAGTTAATTGCACAACATCTTGAACAAACAAAGCAATTAAACAACTCTAAGTTTATTAGTGAGCAAGTGATGAATCAGCTAAAAGAGATTGGAGAGCACTCTGCCCAGGTGTCGCTCATGCTTTATTCTCAAAAGACGGATAACATCTTTGATTTAACTTATGCCTGCCAAGAGGCTACCGAACTATGGAAGGATTTTCAGAGTAAGTCGCGCCCCTTTCATGACCTTATCACCCAGAGTAAGGAGGAGATTGCTCGTTATGATTCTCTTATCAACGTGCTCAGTACAATGTACACCTTTGGCATGACAGACAAGATGAAGACTGACCGCAACGTTTGTTTAACGCTTGCCGTTAGCATACGTCGAATGTTGCAAGAGCGTAACGACTCTTATCAAGAATATATACAATATTACCAATACAACCAACAACAACTTCAATCGCTCGATACGTATGCGCAAAAGAGATATGAGGAGATTCAGACGAGCATCTTTACAAATAGCGGAGTAAATTACTTTAAATTCCTACGCAATGCTCCAACACTTATCTCTCAAATGAGTTCTAACCTTTCTGAGAAATACACGCCACAACGAGTCGTGCAATCTCAATGGGATGTAAGGTGGCTCATTACGCTCTTTTCCATGATACTCATCTATGGTTTAGTGGCAATACTCTTCAATTATTTAAGCATTCGTTTCCTTGTTACGAAGGTAATGAAGACGAATCGGTTTGAGCAGCAGAACAGTGCTTTTCTTGCCAAGCGAACATGTATTATTATGGTGACATCAATCATTACTTTTAGTATCATACTCGTCATCATCAAGATTCTTTCGCCATCCAACTTTGTTCACATGGCATGCAACCTTTTGCTCGAATACACATGGTTACTTACTGTTATCTTTGCCTCATTGTTATTGCGTGTTAGTGGTGCACAAACACACAACACCTATCGCATATATTACCCTCTTATCTTTGTTGGGTTTACCGTCATCACCTTCCGTATTGTGATGTTGCCAAGCTCCATAGTAACACTCGTCTACCCTCCCCTCTTATTGCTCAATGCTTTGTGGCAGGCAAGGATGATTTACAAGCACCGCTTGCAAATTCCTAAATACGACTTATACCTTGCTTATTTATCACTCACGGTATTTGTCTTCTCGCTGATTAGCTCAATAATAGGCTATACCATGCTGGGCGTGCAAGCCTTTATTTGGTGGATGATGCAATTAGCATGTATATTAACAATCGCGTTCTTCCATGATTATCTTGATCAATATAGGGAGAGACATCCTGAAAAGAAATTGTCAATTGTAAAGACTTGGATTATCAGATTTATATACAATGTATTCATACCATCATCATTGGTATCATCTTTCATCATCTCAATTTATTGGGCAGCAGATGTATTCAACCTAAGTGATATAACTTGGAGGTTATTCCGTGCGAACTTCATTGATTCTGATAAGTTCAAGATTAGTATCTACTCTATCGCCGTAGTTACAATCCTTTGGTTCATCTTTAACTATCTCAATCATACGATTAGGGACGCTATAAAAGAATTCTTAAAGAAGAGTGACCCTACAACGGCTGCTGCTAGAGGTACAATGTTTATCAATGTCTTACAAGTAGTTGTATGGGGCGCATGGTTATTGACGACTTTAAGTATATTCCAAATCAGCAACACATGGCTAGTTGTTGTAACTGGCGGCTTATCAACTGGTATCGGTTTCGCCATGAAAGATATTCTTGAGAACATATACTATGGTATATCATTGATGACAGGACGAATCAAGATAGGCGATTATATTGTATGTGATGGCATACGTGGACGTGTAAGCTCTATCAGCTATACCTCAACAATGCTTGAAGCACTAGATGGATCAATCATTGCCTTCCAAAATTCACAGCTCTTTACGAAGAACTATAAGAACATGACAAAGAATCATGGATATGAGCTTGACATCCTAGAAGTAGGCGTAGCATACGGTAGTAATATCAATGAAGTTAAGAAAATGCTGATTGATGCCATCACCGCACTAGACATTACTTACAAGAAAAAGAAGGTAATGGTCTTACTAAAGAGTTTTGATGATAGCTGCATTACACTAAAAGTACTTGTATGGGTTAACGTTTTCACACAAGGACTTGATGATAGCATTATCATGGAATGTATTTATGATACGCTCAATAAGAATGGTATTGAAATTCCATTCCCACAACGTGAGATTACAATTAAGAATCAATAACGACCTAGAACTCTCACCTTTTCTACTTCATTCTAAGTCTTTCTTTAAATCCCTTGGCTGTTTTAATAAGAAACGCAGAAAATTGTTCGCGAAGAATCTAAAAAGAGTTCGCGAACAATTCGGAAATAGTTCGCGAACAATTTTTGTTTTGTTCGCGAACTATTTTTTATGCCTCTTATTATGGTGCCAAATTCGTAAAGCACGGGTGTCGGACTCGTAGACTACGGGTGTCGGATCCGTGGGGCACGAGTCCGACACCCGTACCCCACGAAAGTACATTTCGTTGATGTTAACAGTTCCGACTTAAAAGTTAGAAAGAAACTCGTATGCTGTTGGAAGAAAATTTATATGCTGTTCCCCGTAAATTTCCAACGTGTTTGCGATTTACGGGGAACGTGTTAGAAGAAAATTTATATACTGTTCCCCATAAATTTATATACGGTTAGAAATTTACGGGGAAGCGATTAGAAATAAATTTATATCAAATAAAAATTTTCGGCTAACCGTATATAATTTGAACATTGACCTTTGAGTTTTGAGTTTCGACCTTTGAGCATTGAAAAATGTTACTGTGCTTTATGTCTTTTAAAACACAGAATAAAAGCCAAAAAGAAGAGGGATATATCACTTTAAATGATATATCCCTCTCTTTATCTTCTATCTAAGGGCGATTCCTTAGAAGTTGTAATAAGCACCGAAAGTAATATTATTACCATCAAGGTTTGCACCCCATGCGTGGCTGTCCTTAGATGCGCCCTTTACCTTAATTGACTGCCAACCAGCAAAACCTACGTGAGCAACGAAGCTAACCTTCTTGTTGAGGTTTACAGCGATACCTGGCTTCAAACCTGCTGACCATGCGTTAATCTTGCCATGATAGTGTGTATAACCCAAACTACCATCAACGAAAGCGTTAACGTACTTAGAGTGTACAAATGTGTAACGAACGTAAGGCTGTACGGTGATGTAGTTACGTAGGTTATCCTGCTCAATCTCTGTAGGAGCACCCTTACCCCAACCAATTACAGTACCGATAGCAACATCTTTGTTAACATTGTAACCGATTTCTGGCAATACCTTGTAAGTAGTTACTGCATCATGAGAACCTTCCTTTGAAGAACCAATACCTACACCACCACCAACATAAACCTGGGCGTTAGCAGCTATAGCAACAAAGGCTACAGCAAGTGTCATCAAAATCTTTTTCATCTTAAAAGCTTTAATTGTTAATACTAAATATAAAATCTTTCTACCTATAATTATAACCCACATACGGGGTACATAATAACTTAAATCCGCTGCAAAGGTAAAGTGTTTTGATCGAAAACTCCAAATTTTATCAATAAGATTTGGTACATTTACGTAAACAAAGGTTAAAACCTTGTGCGTTAACCTTATTATATATAACTTTGCACAAACACTTACAAGGAGAAGTTCAATTAAGTTATGAAACAGGAGTAGTCCTACCGAATTATGAACAATAAACCCACTTTCATTGCAGGTCCCTGCGTAATTGAGAGCTCAGAGCTCCTCTGTTCTGTTGCAGAAGAGTTGGTTAGGCTTAACGAGAAATACAATATTAATATCATTTTTAAGGCTAGCTTTGATAAAGCTAACCGAACAAGTATAAACTCTTTCCGTGGTCCTGGATTGGAGAAAGGATTGAGTATGCTTTATGATATTAAGCAGAAGTTTGGTTTAAAACTACTTACTGATATTCATGAGAGCGATCAAGCAGAACCTGTAGGCGAAGTTGTTGATGTTATTCAGATTCCTGCCTTCCTTTGTAGACAAACAGATTTGTTAGTAGCTGCAGCAAAGACGGGCAAAATTGTGAATATCAAGAAGGCACAATTCTTAAGTGGACGAGACATGAAATATCCCGTGCAGAAATGCTTAGAAAGCGGTGCAAAAGAGATTTGGCTTACAGAACGAGGCAACTGCTTTGGTTACAACAATCTAGTTGTAGACTTCCGTAACATTGCAGATATGAAGGAGATTGTTCCGAATGTTATCATGGATTGCACGCATAGTGTACAACGTCCTAGCGCAGGAGACGGTAAGACAATCGGCGATCGGAAGTTTGTTCCTTCTATGGCATTAGCTGCTAAGGCTTTTGGTGCTACAGGTTATTTCTTTGAAGTACATCCAACACCAGACCAAGGTTTGTCTGATGCAGCCAATATGCTAGAGTTAAATAAGTTGGACGAATTAATTAGCAAGTTAATATGATTGAGGCAGAAGAAAGATTAACTCATGTAAGAGACTACGCTATACAATGTATCAAAGAAGAAGCTGATGCGACAATCAATCTTATCAATCAACTTGATGATAACTTTGAGAAAGCTGTCGACTTGATGTATCATTGTACAGGGAAAGTCATTGTGACAGGAGTTGGTAAAAGTGGAAATATTGGAGCGAAGATAGCTGCAACACTTTCTTCTACAGGTACACCTGCTTTCTTCGTTAACCCATTGGATGTATATCATGGTGACTTAGGGGTAATGAAAGAAGAGGATGTCGTACTGGCATTGTCTAACTCTGGTCAGACTGATGAATTACTTCGCTTTATACCGATGGTTCTCCACATGAATATTCCAATCATAGGAATGAGTGCGAATCCCCATTCACTTCTAGCTAAATACTCCACAGCCCATCTCAAGGTTTGGGTTGAGAAAGAAGCGTGCCCGCTAAACCTAGCACCAACAAGTTCAACAACAGCGGCTTTGGTTATGGGCGATGCACTTGCAGTGGCTTTGATGCGTGTAAGAGACTTTAGACCACAGGATTTCGCTCAGTTCCATCCGGGAGGTGAGTTAGGTAAGCGCTTATTGACAACTGCACAAGATGTCATGATATCAGAGAACTTGCCTGTTATCCCTAAGGAGATGCACTTAGGCGAAGCAATTATCCATGTTAGCAAGGGGAAACTGGGCTTGGGTATAGCTTTATCTGGAAAGAAAATCGTAGGTCTGATTACAGATGGTGATATCCGACGGGCTATGGAAAGATGGCAAGCAGAGTTCTTTAACCATACAGTCAAAGATATTATGACTACAGAGCCTAAGATGGTTCTTCCCAACATTAAAATTACAGAAATACAGCAGATTATGCATAGACATAAAGTACATACAGTCTTAGTATGTGATGAAGAAAAGAATCTTCTGGGAGTTGTCGATCACTATAGTTGTATGATTTAACACCTTATATTCTCATTGAGTTAATACCAAGAAAGGAGTATTCCTACAAGAAAATGACAAAAAGGAAACAAGAAAGTTATAGAAAGCCCATCATTACTTGCATTTGTACATTCATAGCCCTACTCTTCCCTTATCATCTAACGGCTAAGACCTTTGAGTATAAGGGTAATGGCAAGGAATTAGCAAATAAGGATGGGAGAGCTGACTCAATGCTTGTATGCCAATTACGTCACAAAGGAATAAGCTTTTCACATAATAACTCGGTCACTCTTCTTTGTACTGGTCAGGAGAAGTTCGATGACTTGTTCAAAGCAATAGACCAAGCACGTTCGAGCATTCACTTAGAATACTTCAACTTTCGCAACGATTCAATCAACGATGAACTCATACGCCATTTAGAGAAAAAGGTAAAGCAAGGTGTTGAAGTGAGGGCTATATTTGATGGGTTTGGGAATGCCAGTAATAACCAACCCATGAAGAAGAGTACTTTGAGGGCTATCCGCAAGAAAGGGATAGAGATATATGAGTTTAAGCCTATAGAGTTCCCTTGGATACATGATATCTTCAATCGAGACCACCGAAAGATTGTTATCATTGATGGTAAGATAGCATATACAGGTGGGATGAACGTGGCTGACTATTATATAAAAGGTACGAAAGTCGTTGGCTCATGGCACGATATGCACTGTAGAATAGAAGGCGATGAGGTAAACACTTTACAGAACATCTTTCTAAGAATGTGGTATCTTGTCTCTACGAAACAGGTGCATGGCGCAAAATATTATCGCGGTATATCGAATGCTGACTATATCAAAGGATTAAAACCTGATACTTGTAAAAGTGCTGGTAAAAAGATGGTTGGTATCATCAATCGAGAGCCACAAGTCAGCAAAGATATTATCCGTTACTTCTATGTTAACGCCATCAATGATGCAAAGGATAGTATAAAGATCATCAATCCTTACTTCACGTTAAGTCCTACTTTAAAGAAGGCTTTGCGTAAGGCTGTAAAAAGGGGTGTGAAAGTTGAGATATTGTTGAGTGTAAGGAGCGATATACCCTTAACGCCAGATTGTGGATTCTATAATGCTCATCAGCTGATGAAAGACGGATGTACGATATGGTTATACAAGGCAGGTTTTCATCATACAAAGATTATCACAGTAGATGGACAATTATGTACTGTTGGGTCTGCAAACCTCAACTCACGGAGTCTTAGGTGGGACAGAGAGGAGAATGCAGTTATCGTTGATAAATGTACAACCCATGAATTGGATACTCTCTTTGAGAATCAAAAGAAAGATAGTTTCAAGCTAACAGAGAAGCTATGGAAACAATGGCGAACTCCATGGCAACGCTTTAGAGGATGGTTTGCACATCTTCTGTCACCTTTCTTATAAAAGGAAAGGGAAAGCTTCTTAGTATTAATAAGGTACAAAAAAGACAAGACTTAATGGAAAAGTCTTGTCCAGGAACTATAAGAATTTATCATTCTATATCTTATTAATGTCAATGTAACCATGCATAACAGCATAGATAGTCAGTGCAGACACGCTTTTCACACCTAACTTATCCATAATATTCTTTCGATGTGAAATAACCGTTGTCAAGCTTATGTTAAGTTTCTCGGCAATCTCTTTATTAATCATTCCTTGAACTATCAAAGATAAGACTTCTATTTCACGATTGCTCAATATCTTATTCTTCAACACTTGTGGAAGTTCAGGTAAGTTCTTTCCACCCGAATGCCCATACTGTTCTATCTTCAAAATTGCTTTAACAAGTTCCTCCTCGGGCACATTAATACAGAAACTATGAAAGCCTGATAATTGAGAATTAGGGTTCTTGGTAATTGTTAGTACAATAGTCTTATGTATGCGTTGAGAAAAGAACTGCCTATTTTCTAAGACTATTACTTGTGCTACAAAATAGTGATAGAATGAATCTGGTTGAGCCTCTTCAAACTCTTGGAATGAAGAAAAGGTCTCTACAGACATGATTGGTATCACATTCTGCAATATCTGTTTTAAGCCTAGGACTGCAAGTGTATTAGGGTCTACGATAGCCATCTTTGGGCGACCCATTTTCTTCATTTCTACATTCTCCATACACACTGACCAAGATATAAATTAATTTTAGAAAAGGATAGTAAGAAGAAACATCATATACCCTATCTATAGATAATTATAATTTCACACTACTTATATCCACCAAATTGTTGACAATAGCATAGATAGTCAAACCCGCAGGAGAATGTATCTGTAATTTCCTTGCTATATTTCGACGATGCGTAATGACAGTATTCGTTGATATACAGAGATGGTTGGCAATCTCTTTATTAGTCATTCCTTGAGCAACAGAAACGATAACATCTTTCTCACGATCGCTAAGAACTTCATTCGATTCTGGACTCTGTGTTATCATGTTAGAGATCTTTACACTAACATCATTTTGCTTACTCTTCTGTTCTAATCGTCTAATAACAGGAATAAAGATATCATCCTCAACTAAAGCATGCTGGTCGAGCCATTCCTCACAATTATATATATCATATAATGTGGCAGTGAGACGGTTATTATGATGGGAGTCAGAAGGAAGATACTTAATGATAATGCTCTTTAACTCACGCAACTTATCATCTGTTTGGCTATGATGTTTAGAGTAGGTTTCTACATCATAAGTATCATTAGCCTCACCTTTTAATAAAGAGTCAACATAAGGGAACACATTCTTTTCCTCATATTGCATATGATTACGAATAGAGTGAGCATACTCATCATAAAGGCGAAGTATGAGTCGAGCAAGGTTATCATTCTCATCCAAAGCACCCGTCAATTCTCTTCGAATGAAAGGTAATTCGTAGTCAAGATAATAAGTGTGACTCGCTCTGAGATACTGCATAAGAGTGGGTATTGATAACCTATCAAGATCATCAAATCCTTTATAACCATTAATAGTATAATTCACAACTGACAAGAACGTATATGTATCAACATTCTGGTCATTACAAACTTCTCTCACCGTTTTATCTCCAAAGCCTAAGCTAATGCCAAAACAACCTAAACTCTGTAATAGACTATAGTTGTCTTTGATAAGGTTTATCATCTTATCATCAGGCTCATACATCTTTTGATTCTTCATCTTGTCTTTCCGTAATGATATCGTATGCAAAATAACAAAAAAAAGTTCAATAACACAATAGGAATCATCAAGTATTTAACCTAATATCCTAATTTATTAGTATTAAAAGCAGAAACAACCTTCCCTAACACATGAATTGTATTGCTTCAAAACGTACAACAAAGTACAAATATTTAGCAAAGTAATGTAAAACTATATCTAGTTAAATTACAACATAATACATTGAGTCTTATAAAGAAAAGTCTTATAACAAACAAATACAACAAAATCATGAAATATTAAAGGTACTCTTTTACGTTAGAAAAGAGTACCTTCTAAAGGCAAAAAGAGCATCTCTTTGCCCTAAAAAGAGCATATATACGAAAGAATAACAATATTATCAATCCCAAAGTTTAAAATGGAACAAATACAACAATACCTATTAATTATGACTCAACAAATGAGTTTTTCGGTCTAAAGTAATACTAAAATAGATAAAAATTCAATAGATATAGGTATTGCCTTATTCAATAAAAGAAAGTAACTTTGCGAACGAAATAATAATAAATAATAGACAAGAACTCTATGAATAATTTTACATTCGGGATTATCTTTGGAGCACTCCTAGCAGGAACGACTACTGCACAAGCACAAGTAAACGCTGCTGACTCTGTAATGAATCATGTCAAAGGAAACAAATTAAGTCTTGGTGGTTATGGTGAGGCTGCTTACTCACGCAACTTCTATAGCGATAATGGTAATCGTTATACAACACCTAGTCTCTATAAGAAAGACCCAAGTCATGGTCGATTTGATATTCCTCATGCAGTTATCTACCTTGGTTACGACTTCGGTAAAGGCTGGTCAATGGGTAGTGAAATAGAGTTTGAACATGGTGGTTCTGGTTCTGCTATTGAATATGAAGCAGATGAAGCTATTGAGTTTGAGCACGAAACAGAGAAAGGTGGAGAAGTAGAACTGGAACAGTTCTGGTTACAAAAATCATTCGGAAAAGCTTTCAATATCCGTGCTGGTCATATCGTTGTACCATTCGGCTTAGTGAATGCTCATCATGAGCCATTAAACTTCTTCACTGTTTATCGTCCAGAGGGAGAAAACACAATTCTTCCAAGTACATGGCATCAAACAGGTATCTCTTTCTGGGGACGTAAGGGTGACTTTAGCTATGTAGCACAAATGATTGCAGGATTGGATGCCTATCACTTTAGTCGTGCTAACTGGATACAGAAAGGTACGTCAAGTCCTTTCGAGTTTGAGGTCGCAAATAAATATGGTTTCCTTACACGTGTAGACAACTACACTATCCCTGGTCTTCGCATTGGTGTTAGTGCTTATGCAGGACAGGCGATGCACAATAACGTACCACACGATAGCGAGAAGGGTGCAAAGAAGAAGATTAAGGGTAACGTCTATCTTGGTAGCTTAGACTTCACCTATAATAAATACAACTGGATTGCAAGAGGTAACATCGATTATGGTTACGTTAGCAATGCAAAAGAGATTACACAACTTTCATACCCTAATGTACAATATGTTAAGCCTTATGAGTCAGGTAATGGTAAATACTTCGGAAGTCATGCTATGGCAATGATGTTTGAAGTAGGTTACGATATCTTCTCTCAGATTAATAAGATGCGTGCCGACAACCAAAAGCTTTATGTCTTCGGTCACATTGAACATTATGATTCTTATATTCACGCTACAACAAAGCAGTGGACTAACAGAACTATCCTTGCAACAGGTATCAACTACTATCCTATCCCACAGATAGCTATCAAGGCGGAGTACAACTATCGTAATCTTAAGAAAGGATACAACGATGAACCTTCTATAAATATAGGTATTGCATACGAGGGCTTCTTCCTATAAGAGAAAACACTATTATAAATTATCATTAAATAAAGATTGTAATGAAAAAAGTAACAAAACTCGCAATGTTCCTTCTTGCAGGAACATTAGCTACAGGCTTCGTATCATGTAGTAGTGATGATGATGAGCCTATTAACACAACAATTCTCACACCTGAACAGCAATCTGCTTTAAGCCAGGCTGCAAGCGAAAGTAGAGCAAACGCTAATAAAACAGAGATGGGCAAGGTTGTTGCCAACTACATTAATGAAGTTGTTAAACCTACATATTTAGACTTGGCAGAGAAGTCTGATATCCTTTATAAGGCTTGCCAGAATCTTTATCAGAAGCGTAAAGCAGGTACTTTGACTCAGAGTGATATTGATGCAGCTTGTGAGGCTTTCAAAGGAGCACGTAGAGATTGGGAGCAGAGTGAGTCATTCCTTTATGGCGCAGCTTCTGATAATGAGATCGACCCACATATCGACTCATGGCCACTCGACCATGATCAGTTGACAAGGGCATTAAATGATGCTTCCGTTATTGCTGGTATCAATGGTGAGAACCCAACCAAGTATGTTTATGACAACAATGGTAACTTCGACTCTGTGTTAGGTTTCCACGGATTGGAGTTCGTTCTCTTCCGTAATGGTAAGAATCGTACAGTAGCAGACTTCAATGCTGAGAAAGAGACAGAACAAGGTCTTACAAGTGTAAGTACTGTAAACGAAGCAGCCTTTGCAGCAGCTGTTGCAGGTGACCTCCGTAACATGACTTACCTTTTGGAATATGGCTGGTTAGGTACAAGTATCCCAACATCACACTTGAATCAGCTTGCAAATGCAATGTGGGTAGTTAATGGAACACGTCACAAAGGACTTTCTCCAAAGTTGATTCCATACCGTGATTATTCACAGTTCGCTACAACGGAGAATGGTATGTTTGCATCATGGCATGAGACATTGAACAATATATTCATTGGCGGATGCTCTGGCATCTGCGAAGAAGTTGCTTCACAAAAACTTGGTCAGGCTTATCGTAAGGCTACAGGTACTGGTACGGCAGACGATGCAGCTAACTACATCGAGTCACCTTACAGCAAGCGTTCATTCCAAGACTACCAGGATAACATCTATTCTATCAAGAACTCACTCTATGGCGTACGTGGTACAGAGAACATCTCTACCCCAGCTAAGTACTCTATCATGAACTTCTTGAAAAATAACAATTATCCTAAGTACAATGAGTTGAACAACGCTCTCAACGAGGCAATCGCATCTTTGGAGACAGCTAAGAAGAGCGGTATTGCCTTTATTGATCAGCCTGGTCATCCACAGGTTAAGAATTGTATTGAAAAGGTTGATGCCTTGAACGAAGCACTTAATGCTGCTGGTACATGGATTAATCAACAGACTGACAAGTAAATTAGTACTTGTATATCTGAAAATCAAAGATAATTAAAAACGTAGCTTTGTCTTCTTTAGGCAAGGCTACGTTTCAAACGTAAATTTAAACTATAAAACATTATGAGACACAACAGCTATAGCAAATTCTTACTTGCAGGAGCATTATTATGTTCATTTGCTGCTTGCTCTGACGACAATGTTACGCCAGACAGACCACAGAAACCCCAAGAGCCAGAAACCAAATACATTGGTCAGGCTGTAGGTAACTTCTCTGCTGATGAGTGGTATCCAGGTGGTAAGCTCGGAACAACAGAGAATACTGCTGCAGGTGGTTATGAAGACAACACACCAGCTATCGACGAACAAGGACTAACCGATCTCTTCAACCAAGGAGATATGATGGCAAGTGCTAAGTACACCCTTAGCACCGAACCATACAAAGGTTGGGGTCCGGTAGCTTCACGTCGTTCATGTGAGTACTGCCACTCTGGTGGTTATGCTCACGGTCATAGCCGCAATGACATGGAGCCAGTAAAGGGCAATGGTTACATTGTTTCTGTTTATACACCTGATGCTCCAGGCAGCAACAATGGTACTCCTATCAATCAGCTCACAACATTCACAATGTTGCAAGCCGTTGAGCCATTCTTGCCTCCTGTTGATCCGAAGCAAATACACATCACATGGCATGACGTAACATCTATGCCAAGTGGATTGCCAATGCAGTTCCCTGATGGTGAGAAGTATAATCTTCGTTATCCATCAGTATCTATTCCACAATCTGCATTCAACACAGACCCAGTACCAAGCAACTATGAGGTACGCTTGATAGCATCTTGTAATTTCCAAGGTCTTGGTTTGATTGATGCAATCTCTAACGAAGACCTGGAGAAGCAATACAAGGCAGAAGGACAATACGTAGAGTTGAACCCAGAGTTCTTCGATAACACAACAAAGCAGTTGAAGCCTGAGGCATGGGCAGAAGATGCTTTTGGTAATAAGTTTGTAAAGCGTTTCAACTACGACTTACTTGATGGTTGTCTTGAGAACGACGTTGCTCTTTGGGACGAGTTGAATGTTCTTCGTTCAGACATCAAGCACATTTGTTCTACAGAGCCATGGGCTAAAGCAATGTCAGAGAACGAGAACGTAATTAGTTACATCCAACAGCATGGTAGTGATCCAAACTCTTACGTACATCCATACTACAACGATGGAACACGTGAAGGTATCAAGAAGGCTGTTCGTTACTTGCTTTCACCAAGCGACAACGTAAACCTTTACAACAATCCTTACTATAACTTCAAACCAGAGGTGAGCGATGAAGCTTATCACGCATTCATGGTTTGGCACAGAGGAATTGCCGTTCCACGTGCAAGAAACTTAAATGACAAGGACGTACAGCGTGGTAAGGAACTCTTCACAGGAGAGTTAGGATGTGCACATTGTCACAAGGCATCTTGGACAACAGGTGCTGATAACCATGGTTCTTCTGTAATCCTTGGTAACAAGCAGTTGCCTAAGTATGCTAATCAGAAGATCTATCCATACTCTGACTTCATCCAGCATAAGCTCGACATGAAGAACGATATCCACGGATCTTGGTGCCGCACCACTCCGCTTTGGGGCAGAGGTCTTTCATTGATTAACTCTGGTGCAGAAGATCGTCTACACGATGCTCGTGCTCGCAATGAGATTGAGGCGATCATGTGGCACGCTTATAGCAAGAACAGTCAGGCTTATAGAGCAGCTGTTCAATTCTATAACTTGCCAAAGAAGGATAGAGATGCTGTTGTTAAGTTCATCCGCTCTATCTAATGAATAGCAATTAACCAAACATTAATAAGAAGAAGATGGGATTCGCAAAAGAATTCCGTCTTCTTTTATCTTACAATAATGCGAACAAAAAGATTACTTGAGATTGTGTATATTCTCATTGTTGCCATAATGGCGATAGGAACAGTTATAGGAAAATACACAAGTCTTGATTATGTTTCAGATAATATCTTCGGTTCTTGGTGGTTCATCCTATTATGGGCAATAGGTACAGCTACAGGAATCATTTATTTTATTAAGCGGAAAGTCCGCCGCCCTATCATCGTCTTATTACATTTGTCATTCGTCATCATTCTCCTTGGTGCTTTACTCACTCATCTAACAGCACACAAAGGAATGATACATCTAAGACAAGGGAAGCCTGTAAGTACCTATATAACAAAAGATGGTAATAAGGCACAATTACCATTCTCGGTTGTTCTAAATAGATTCAATATTACATATCACGCAGGCAATATGGCTGCAATGGATTATGCTTCTGTAATTACTATAATAGAAGGTGAAAGGAAAGAAGAGTTTCAGGTATCTATGAACAAGATATATTCAGGCTATGGCACACGTCTTTATCAAAGTAGTTTCGATGAAGATATGAAAGGCTCATACTTATCCGTCAATTCTGATCCATACGGAATCCCCGTAACATATATAGGTTATGCCCTACTCTTCCTTGGACTCATTGCCATGCTTATCGAACCCAAAGGGAACTTCCGTCGATTACTTCGTAGTAATAGTGGTAAAGCCATTGCGTTACTCTTACTACTTCTAGCTGGAACATCACCTATCAGTGCACAACCATCATTAACACGTGAGACTGCAGATGAGTTCGGAAAGGTTCTTATTGTTTATAATGGTCGTATCTGTCCTATGCAAACCTACGCCATTGACTTCACAAAGAAACTATATGGTAAAAAGAATTACAAGGACTTCACTCCCTGCCAAGTACTAACAGGTTTCATGTTCTGGGGGAAGGAATGGATGAAAGAACCTATCTTTAAGATAAAAGGAAGTGAGCTACGTAATAAATTAGGGCTCAGTGAATATATATCCCCTATGAGTCTTTTCGGACAACAAGGATATATCCTCGGTCCATATCTTGAAGATGCACAGAGTCAACCTAACGATGCTGTCGCTAAACAGATTCTTGACACTGACGACAAGATGATGTTATTAATGGATCTTATGCAAGGCAAAACGCTCAAGATATTCCCTTATACATCAAACAAAGGAAACATTGACTGGTTTGCACCTACCGATCGTATGCCCAAAGCTATGCCTAAGGCACAACAGCAATACATTCATACGATTCTCTCCTTAGCAAGACAATTAGCCAACCAAGGAAACACAGGAATGCTGAACGAACTTGCTCTAAAGTTGCAGAAATATCAACAAGTTTATGGTGGTAATACGATCCCTACACCAACGGAAATAAAAGCAGAGAATATCTATAATTCTTGCTCGTTCGCAACGATTCTATTCATCGTCAATCTGACGTTAGGACTTTTATCCATCTTATTCTTAAACAAAAAGAAGAGATACAGAATTTTCACCTGTCTCATGGGCTTATCATGGCTTATCCTTACATTTACATTAGCTTTAAGATGGATTATCAACGGGACGATTCCTATTGCAAATGGCTATGAAACAATGCTTTTACTCTCATGGCTCATTATGATTGTATCAATCCTAACAACCCATAAGATGCAACTAATGACCACTTTCGGACTACTCATGAGTGGATTCATGCTACTCGTAAGTCATCTTGGTGAGATGGATCCGAGTATCACGCCACGTATGCCCGTACTAAATAGTCCGTTGCTGAGCATACATGTCAGTATTATCATGATATCCTATGCTCTATTTTCTTTGACATTCATCAGTGCAATCGCCTATTTCTTTACAAATAAAAGTAAAAAAGCAAGTATCATTCAGATTAATAAGCAACTGACAACGCTCTCACAAATATTCCTCTATCCTGCTATAACCACCCTCGGATTAGGAATATTCATAGGAGCAATTTGGGCAAATATCAGTTGGGGTACTTATTGGGGATGGGACCCGAAAGAGACATGGGCACTCATAACATTCATGATTTATGCTATTCCATTGCATAAAGCAAGTTTACAATCATTAAGAAGTGAGAAGAAATATCACATCTTTATGTTTATTGCATTCTTAAGTATCCTAATGACTTACTTCGGTGTCAATTACATTCTTGGTGGTATGCACTCTTACGCTTAGAAAAAGCATAGTAGCATCAAGTGCTTTCGTCCTAGCTTACAGACTTTCAGTGAGTAAGTTCTGAGACGATTCCATAAGATAAACAAGGAAAAGTTCGCAAACAAAATCGAAATTGTTTGCGGACTTTTTTCATATTGTTCGTAAACAATTCTCTGTATTTCATAGCTCTATTATCATCCTTCTAATAATTGAATTTCCTATTACAGATTAGCGAATATGCGCCACATCGCTAGGTTCATTTTTTCATGCTAATAGGTGTACCGTGAATGGTAACAGAAATCGTCCCACTTAATTCGGAGGAATAACTTAGAAAAACTCTATCTTCATTACAAAAATATATTACATTTAATTTTATTATTCTAGCGTATTCTAGAAAACAATTTATCTATCAAACACGTAAAATAGGACTTAAAAATAAAAAGTAATTACATTTTAAGAGATTTCCCAGTACTTTTCACCCGAAAAATAAGGACTTTTCATAAAAAACGATACTATCTTTTGATGAAAACGATAGTACTTTTTGACGGAAACGATAGTACTTTTTAATCAAAACGATAGCACATTTCAGTAAAATAGATAGGATTTTCTTCTCAAAACAATCGAACTATTTGTAACTCTATGACTATCAGATTATTACAAAAAGTAGGAAGAATTATCTCAAAAATCGTATATTTCAGATGGAAATATAAGTTGCTTTCGAATAACGAAATTATAGGTATCAAAAATAACAATATTACTTTACATTTATTTCTCCATAGGAACACAACACCATCTGGAAATCTTTAGCATTACACCGATACCAGGAATCTCCTTTAATAAATAATACTTTTTGTTAGAACGAACCAATCGCCCAGTCATTCCTTTCATGGGTCCGAACTTGACCAATACTTTGTCACCAGCTTTTAGATGTGCCTCGTCGGAAGAAACGAACTTTCGCATTGTCACTTCAGGATTACACATAAGACGAAATTCATACATCTGGTCGTGCGGAATAAGGCAATATTCCTGAGAACTGATTGATTTGCGCAGAACACTTATCTTATAGTTCATCTCGCTAACAATATGGCGAAACTGCTTTTCGTCAATGGACTGTTTCACAAAAACAAGATTACGAACGACAGGACGTAATACTTTACGTGGCTTGCCATCACGTCCTTCTATCGTAATATATTGCTCGGGAATGAAACATTCTAAGTCTTTTTCCTCAAAATAGGTTCTTACTTCTTGTTGACGAATGGTAAAGAGTTTTACTGCATACCATGATAATCCGTCGTCAATAATTGTATCTATATATTTAGTTGTCTCTACCATCGATGATTATAGATGTAATAAATATTGTTCAAAGCACTAACCAGTTGTGAAGAATCCTATTGCCTTGTGGCGTTAAAACACTTTCAGGATGGAATTGAATGCCATATAAATTATAGTCACGATGCCTCAATGCCATGATAATCCCATCAGACGTTTCAGCAATTATCTCTAAACAATCGGGAAAATCATCCTTTGAAACCGCCCAACTGTGATAACGCCCTACGATGATTGGACGCTTTAATCCTGCAAATAAAGGGGAGTTGACGGGCTGAATTATCTCTGCGGAAACTCCGTGAAATACGTCTGAAAGGTTCTCCAGCTTAGCCCCGAAGCTCTCCGCAATAGCTTGATGTCCCAAACAAACACCTAAGATTGGTTTGTGACCAGCATAATGACGAATGACATTCATTAATTGACCCGCTTGAGAAGGTAGCCCTGGTCCAGGACTAAGTATTATCTTATCGAAACATTCTAACTCATTAAGTTGGAAGTCATCATTATGAAAAATGGTTACTTCTCCCCCAACTTCTTTGATAAGATGCGCTAGATTATAGGTGAATGAATCATAGTTATCAATGATAACACACTTCATTTTCATAAGTTTCATTTATGCGTCCCCGTTTATCTTCGCACGCCTTCTAAGAAAGTCTTAAGCAGAGTAATATCTTTCATGGCTGGTTCTTTCTCAAACTTCTGATCAATGTTAATGCCATAGAACTGAGGATGAGAAAAATCGTTAATGCTTGATAGATCCTCTATGCCAATATTTCCTGACAACAGAAAAGGAATATTCCCATCGTATTCATTTAAAATTGTCCAATCCTTAGAACAATCTTCCGAAGTTTGCATATCAAATAGGAAATAATCTGCACTATTTACATACGGCTTATACTGGTTAATATCCTCACGAGTCCTAACCGAAATAGTCTTCATAATCTTTATTCCAGCATGAATGTCGGGATCAATCGTGCGACGAAGATTATCTAACATGACAGGACTTTCCTCGCCATCAAGCTGAACGATATCAAGATTAAAATTATAGACACACGTAACTATGTTCTGTGGCATATCATCTTTAAAAATACCACATAACTTCGGGCGATTACTTTCAGATGTATCCACCTTTAACGAACCATAATCTGGGATAATACCAGCGCGCGAGGAGATTTGACTGACATAACGTTTATCTGATGGGCAGAAGTTTAATCCTAACCACTCAATACCTAATTGCGATACACCATGTATATTCACGGCATCACGCATGCCACATATCTTTACTATCATAGTTATATTTTTTGTGCTACAAAGATAATCAAAAAAAAGATTGTACCCGTAGTATCGCTATAAAAACATTGCGAATGTGGGAGATAAAAGGAAATAATGTTTCTATCAGATATAATAATCTTTAGACAAGCACGTTTAAAAAACAAAGAACTCTCTAATTAATAGCATAATTTAAGCCTATGGTGAATATTTTTACTCCTGAGGAATTAAAGCCTTCTGAGAAGACTTTAGCTCTTATTCGACAGATAGCTTACACCTATCGTACCTTTAAAATGAATGGGAAAATACAGTCTTATTGCTTGAATTAAGAATAAAAAAGTATGGAAACAATAGTATCTCCTTCCCTTCTCTCTGCTGATTTTTTGCATTTAGACAAAGAGATTGAAATGATTAATGAGAGCGATGCCGATTGGCTTCACATGGATGTTATGGATGGTGTATTCGTTCCTAACATTTCCTTTGGATTTCCCATCTTGGAAGCAGTGGGTAAGGCTTGTAAGAAACCTATGGATGTACACTTTATGATTGTTCATCCAGAGAATTACATCCAGCAGACTGCTTCGACAGGAGCTGCAATTATGAACGTACAATATGAGGCTTGTGTGCACCTTCACCGAACAATACAAGCAATTCATAGTGCAGGAATGAAAGCGGGAGTAACACTTAACCCATCTACTCCTGTGAATGTTCTTGAAGATATTATTTGCGATGTGGATATTGTACAACTCATGAGCGTTAATCCTGGCTTCGGTGGTCAGAAGTTTATAGAACATACAATTAAAAAGGTTCAACGACTTCGCCAAATGATTGATAACGAAAATAGCAAAGTTCTCATTGAAGTTGATGGCGGTGTACAACAAGAAACAGCACCACGCCTTATAAAAGCTGGAGTTGATATCCTCGTTAGCGGTAGTTATGTCTTCAAAGCGGCTGATCCGAAAGCCACAATCCATTCGTTGAAGACTTTGAAACGATAAAATGAAAAGGTGTTGAATATTAGAAGTATATAAAGGTTATGGTTACATAACGTCTAATATTCAACACCTTCTTATATTAAGCAAACTGTAAATTTAGATTATATTCACGCACCATCCTTCTCAGATTAAGGATTGCATAACGCATACGTCCAAGACTTGTATTAATGCTCACACCAGTTGTCTCGGCAATCTCCTTAAATGACATCTCCTGATAAAAACGCATGTATACAACTTCTCGTTGTGGTGCAGGCAATAAGTTCATTAAACGCTTAACTTCTGAAAGAGTTTGGGTATTAATAAACTGACATTCAATATCCCCTATGGTAGTTTCACTGCCAGCTATGTTAGAAAGGTTATTTTCTTTTGGCGCATCAACAATCTTGTCTGCACGCTGAGCACGATACCAATCCATTATCACATTGTGAGCAATACGCATAATCCAAGCATAGAACTTTCCCGTTGGAGAGTACTTACCTTGTTGTAGTCTAGTTATAACCTTCACAAATGTTTCCTGAAATAAATCATTAGCAGCATCTTGGTCATGCACTACAAAAAGAATATATGAGAATAGTTTTGATTGATTACGTAAAAGCAATAAATCAAAAGCCTCGTTACTTCCATTAATATATGACAATGCCAACTGCTCGTCGGTCATATCACTTAGATTCTTCATTTATATGTTTATTGTTTTATGAAGTATAATTGTTCCGATAGGCTTTTATTGCTTTATCTTAATTTAAAAATAATCATTCCGTACTCACTGAAAAAACTTAGGCAGATAAAGGTAAAATCATTCTCTTTCATCTTACCCATTGCAGTTAAAGTTCTGCAAATATAGCAACTTTTATCCTTTGCAGCAAACTTTTCATACAAAAATCATTCATCTAACCATTGTCCGCCCACAACATTCTTCTTCATTCCTGGTACACCAAGATACTTTTGCTTTGTACCATAGAACGCAACACTACGCCCATAATTATCAGGTGTTGTAGCTAAACCAAACTCTGCCTTCATTGCTTTTGTCCTTAACTGAATAGCAATAACCTTCTCTGGAGTACAATCTCCTAAACTATCTGCTAATAAAATTGCATTATCATAGGTGAATGGATCCATCCATTCTGCATATTTAATACTCTTACTACAAGCTCCTACAATAATTCCCTTCACCCAAACATATCTATCGCCTAATTCTGTATTTCGAAATTCTTCGACGCTATAAACTTTCTGTTCTGAAGAAGGATCGTCATCCTCCTCTTCATATCTAGGTAAAGTCTCGCTATTATCTGCAGGACTTGTTTTCTGACATCCAAAGCAAATAACACAAACTAAAAATAGTATTATCAATCTATTCATTTTCATAGAATCAAGTTTATATTAACTCCACAAAGATATGAAAAGATTCAGATAATGTCAAGGAAATCAATAAAAAAGAGGTTGGTGCAGGAAGCTACCAACCTCGAACTAGATTTAGCAAAACATCTAAATCTGTGAAAAACACGCTACAAATATAGTGTATATAAAGGAATAAAACAAATTTTATTGATATAAAAAGGAGAATTTAACATTAAAAGCGCACACATGAAGAAAACGAGGAAAGAAATATCGTTATTTATCAATTCAAGTTCAAATTATAATAAGAAACTTAATTGCAAATATCATATCAAATACCTAAATTTGCATTGTTATTTATTCTTTTAATCATTAAACAATTTTATTATGAACAAAACTTTACGCTTAATTCTCACTATTGCTTTCACGGCAATCAGTTCTTTTTCATTTGCACAGAAGAAAGTTGTTATCAGTTCTGAGGAACTACAAGGTCCGAAAGCTGGCAAAGACATCAGTATTAATAAAGATGGAATAACTATAACGATGTCAAACGGAGCAATGAATAACAAGTTTTCATACCGCCTCTATCAGAAAGCTACAATGACTATCACATCTGCCAATTATAATATGACAAATATCATAATCGAATGTGATACATACAAAAACGATGAAAAGAGATATCTTGCCGATGGGTTTGCTGATAATATGGAAGGAGTCACTGTTTCTAGTGATAAAGTTACCGTTACATGGACTGGTGATGCAAAAACAACTTCTTTCACTGCAGCAAAGAAACAAGTACGCATTAAAAAGTTCACCATAACTTTAAAGGATACACCTAATGATATCACAGGAATAAATGTAGAGTCTAATAATAATGCACAACCAATGTATAACCTTTCAGGGCAGCGTGTAGACAAAAACTACAAAGGAGTTGTTATTCAGAATGGTAAAAAATTTATCAACAAATAAGACTGTCTATACATAAAGTTCTAACAAATTAAATTTCAGAAGAGCCTTTTCTCCAACGAAGAAAAGGCTCTTCTCATGTAAAGAAAGGTACTATGTCACATCAAAGAGAGTCTTCTTTCAATATTTAATAAACAGCTTAATCGAAATTAATAGGTATTAATGTAAAAAATGATAGGTACAGATGAATCTTTCCGTACCTATCATTTATTTTAGTAAACCATTATAACTTATAACGGATAAGTAATATTTTACTTACTTTGTTGCAGTTTTTGCTTTCTTTGAAGTGGCCTTCTTTGTCGATGTCTTTTTGGTAGAAGTCTTCTTAGCAAGCTCTGCTCTCAACTCTTCTTCCTGTATCTCTAACTTTTGAACCTTAGCCTGAAGATGAGAGATCTCCTTTGTTTTGATATCAATCTCTTCACCTTGATTACGGATAGTTGTAAGTAAGCCATTCAACTCCTCATTATCAATTTCTGCAGGATAGAGGCTATTGACACGACTAATGAAATCACCAAGAATGTTCATATAATTGGTAAAGGCATCAAAAGGACTCGCATATATCCCTCGATCCATTCCAACACGTGAAGGCTTGGTTGACATGAATCGGAAGTTATCACTAGCTTGCAAATAATCCCAATCTTGATTTATTTTAGGATCATTGGCAATACGGACACGATCAGCAATACCATAAAGTTTATTGAAGGCTTCACGTTGCATTGCGTTTCCTAACCATGTACTAACATCACGTTCTTCATCCATCCAACTTAACGTATCAGGTACAGAGAGACTATCAACGCTCTTTAGTTTCATGCAAATCTCTGTCGGGGTAGAGAATGTTATGCCACGCTGTTTAGCACACGCAGGCAATGCCTTGAGGAATTCTAAGATATTACTTGATAATGGCTGTTCTATACCCAAAGCCGAGAGATTCATAAAGATACCTATTACCTGTTCTTCGTTGGGTAGCGCCGCAATCTCATCCATATAAGCATCAGCAAACAAAGGATAGCCTTCCCAGTCAGAATTATTAAAGCGAAGAGAGATATCATCACTCAATTTGACATCACGCAATAGTAGTTTTAGATTAGGATCTAATGCACAATTATATACATAATGTGGACTCTTCCAGCCTAAAACATGTTTTGCACCTTCAGTCAACATCGCCTTAAAACCCATTTGCGAAGCAAGTAAACCAATTTCGTCACTATAGATAAGCGAAGAGTTACGAAGAACCTTTGGTGTTTGACCAAAGTATTCCTTTATTTTATGCGCTTGACGCTTTACTTCAGACTTAAAGCTTTCCTCATTAGCCAATGAGGCAAGACCATGCGAATAAGGTTCTGCTAAGAACTCTACACAACCAGTATTATTTAATTCTTGCAATTTCTCAAGAACTTGTGGGGCGTGCATTTCAAGTTCCTCTATTCCTACTCCTGATAATGAGAAAGCCACCTTGAAAGCTTTTCCATGTTCATGAACCATTTGTAACATAGCCTCCAATGCTGGCATATAACTCTTCTCAGCTATATCTGTTATCGAACGTTCATTCTCAAAGCTATCATAATAATAATGGTCAGTCCCAATATCAAAAAAACGATAACGCTTTAAGTGAATAACCTGATGTATCTCGAAATATAAACAAATTGTCTTCATTGCTAATTATTTTGGTTTTTAAAGATTATGGTTTTTTATTTTGCTTTTATTGCCAACCTAATGTGCGGAGATAGAGTTCACGAATCCATGCACCAACTTTCTCCCACGTAATCTGATCGACTTCTCTCTTCCCTTCTACAGATAAGTAATCAAAGAGACTCTCATTATGACAAATAGAATAGATGGCATCAGCCATTGCATTAATATCCCAATAATCAACCTTTATACAATTATCGAGAATCTCAGCACATCCACTTTGTTTTGATATAATCGTTGGTGTTCCGCACTGCATAGCCTCTAAAGGAGAAATTCCGAAAGGTTCGCTGACTGATGGCATAACATAAACATCTGAGGCTTTTAAGCACTCATAGACTTGTTTACCACGCATAAAACCAGGGAAATGGAATCTATCAGCAATTCCACGTTCTGCCACTAAAGTTATCATTTGCTCCATCATATCCCCCGAGCCTGCCATACAAAAACGGACATTACGCGTACGATGGAGAACCATATTAGCAGCCTCAACAAAATATTCTGGTCCTTTTTGCATTGTCAATCGTCCAAGGAAAGTAACAACCTTCTCCTTACCTTTATGGTCTGGGCGTGGTATTTCTGTAATCTCCTTATCTAATGGATAAACAGCATTGTGTACCGTGAATACCTTTCGGGGATCTTGATGATACTGATGTATAACTGTCTGGCGTGTCAATTCTGATACACACATGATACAATCCGCATTATCCATACCATCTTTTTCTATACCATACACGATAGGATTTACTTTACCACGCGAACGGTCGAAATCAGTTGCATGTACATGAATACACAAGGGCTTACCACTAACACGTTTCGCATGTATACCAGCAGGATAAGTCAGCCAATCATGTGCATGAATAATATCGAAATCGTATGTACGTGCAACAACACCTGCTATAATCGAATAATTATTAATCTCCTCGTGCAAATTTGAAGGATAACCACCAGCAAAGTCCATTGCACCAAGCTCGTTAACATGCATGTAATTGAAGTCGGCATAGATATGCTCACGTAACTTGAAATAAAGTTCTGGAGTCATGACATTGCCTAATCTATTCTTCACATAATCATAACTGAGCTCACGATAAGCAATAGGAACACGATTCATTGCTACAATTTCAGCATAGTTATGGTCTTCATCACCGAAAGGATGAGGCAAACAAAGAATTGTCTCAATATCACCTTGCGCGTGGAGTCCCTCAGAAATACCAAAATTAGCAGTTGCAAGACCACCATATACATGAGGAGGATACTCCCATCCAAACATTAAAACTTTCATACTTGTTCTGCCTTTTAATATTTATACTTCTCTAGCAACTCTAATGTACGCAGAACTTCGGCTACATTCATAGCAAAAGAGATTGCACCACGACCACTGAATGGTGGATTGCCATCGAATAGTTCTGGTAATGTACTTAGACAATGATAGAACATTTCATCTTCATAACCAACTAACTGTCGCTCAACAAAGCTTAATCTAGTTTGCTTATAGAGCTTTAAACAAGCCTCAAGATAGAAACCTTCTAGCCATGGCCAAGCTGTTCCCTGATGATATGCCTGATCACGTTGCGCTTGTGGTCCAGTATACATTGGATTATAACCACCACTCTTTGGGGAAAGCGAACGAAGCCCCTTTGGAGTTAACAATTCACGTGTACAAATATCTAATACACCTCGCTTTTGTTTCTGATCAAGTGGAGAATAATCAAGAGCTACGGCGAAAACCATATTAGGGCGAACGCTCCAATCAATCATCTTACCATCAACAAAGTCGTAAAGATAACCATACTCATTTAAGAAGGTATCAATGAAGGAGGCTTTACACTTATCTGCTAATGTGTCCAGTTTCTCCGCATATTCTTCATTCCCTGATTCCCGCTCTATTGTTGCTACAAAGCGTAACGCATTATACCAAAGGGCATTGAACTCAACAATATATCCAGAACGAGGAACAACAGGCTGACCATTATTCATAGAGTTCATCCATGTAATAGCCTCTCCCTTAGCGTCTGCATAGAGTAAGCCGTTCTCATCAAGAACAAGATTAGGATGTTTGTCTGTGGCAAGATAGTCTATAATGTCATGCAAGAAAGTTCCATAAAGTTCTTTACAACGAGCTTTACCAGCCTTCTTTGCATATTGTTGTATTGCCCAAATACACCAAAGAGGGACATCCGGTTTATCCATCTCATAGATGTCTACACTAACAGGTTTGTCATTCATAAACTCGCGTAAACCTTTCTCTGCAGTCTGCATAACAAGTTCAAAGTAGTCCTGTTCTTCTATACTCAATGTTAATCCTGGCAATGAAATAAATTGATCACGAGCACGGCATTTAAACCATGGATAACCAGCAAGAATATAGCGTTCATCATTCTTTGTACGATTATGAAATTGATGAGCTGCATTAACAAGACAATGGAAGAAATTGTCTCTCGGACTTCTTGTCTCAACTTCTTTATCAAATAAATCTTGTAAAATTGACGTGTCACACTCTGCCGTTGACGCCGCAAAAACGATACTTTCCCCTTTACTAATGTTCATCTCAAAGTAGCCTGGAACATATAAATCTTCATTAGAATCATAGCCTCGTTCCTGCTCTTTTGGGTATTCTAAGCCACGATACCAATAAGGTTCAAAATGAAACTCATTACTCTTTGAAAATTGCATAAATAGCAAGGGGTAACCAGCATACATACAAGTGCTAATACCATTATCTACTTGTTCATAAGAGCGATTTATAGCCGAATTCTCGTGAGTAAACTGTCGAACACTACGAAAAGCTAGAAATGGGCGGAATTGTAAAGTAGTTTGAGAATGAGCTTCTAATAATGTATAACGAATTAAGATGCGATCCTCATAGTGTTGGAAAACTACTTCTTTCTTTAACAATACACCACCAACACGATAAATCGTGGTCGGAACAATATCACAATCAAACTCTCGAATATACTTGTGTCCTTGCGGACTAAAATTCCCTCCTTGGTACTTATGCAATCCTAAATTGAAAGCAGCACCATGCTGGATAACCGTTGGATCAAGCGAACTCAGCAGTACATGATTCTCATCATCCAGTTCAGGGACAGGGACGACAAGTAATCCATGGTACTTGCGCGTGTTACAATCAACGATTGTGGAACAAGAATAGGCACCAGAGCGATTGGTTCGTAATAACTCTCTAGGAAGCGAGTCCTGAAGATTTGCCATGAGGGCTTTTTCAAATTTTAAGTAGCTCATGTCTGTTAAGGTTTACTATTTGGTTTTTATATCATTCGGGTAGAATCCTTTACTGATTTTACCATTTGGCACTTCAAAGATACAAATATTTTTCATAACAGCATTAAAAGTAAGATATTATTTTCAAGGTTAGATTTATCTTATAACAGTTATACGAAAAAGTTTTAAATTCCTTTGCCTTAAAAGTTCTTATAAACAATAGGAAAAACTTAAGAGCTTTTTAGAGAAACCTTAAGAGCTTTTTAGAGAAAGCTTAGGAGCTTTTGGGAGAAAGCTTAGGAGCTTTTTGGAGAAAGCTTAAGAGCTTTTTAGGAAAAGCTTAGGAGCTTTTTAGAGAAAGCTTAAGAGCTTTTTGGAGAAAGTTTAAGAGCTTTTTAGGAAAAGCTTAGGAGCTTTTGAAGGAATAATTAGGATCTACCTATAATTTGCATAAAAGGAAAAAGGATTTCCTTCTATAAAAAGCAAGAAAATAGATAGAACCTATATAATATATAAGGTGTATTAACTCGGTATGATAAAGTTAATAACTTCCTTCTCCACACTAATTCTAAATGTACCAACAGGCGTACCATTCAAGAGTCTTCCATCAACACTGACTGGTGTATGCGGAGCTATCTGTGCGCTCAATTCTTGTGTTCTATAAGGTAATACACTACGATGATTCAATATCTTGTCCCGTAATAAAAGATACATCCCCTCCATTGCTTGTAACATCTTTGGCTGAGAAACGATTGAAACATCTAGCAAACCATTATAAGGAACAGCATTTGGCGTCTGTCCATAGCCTTGAGCATTACCAACACAAACTGTCATCAGACGCTGTTTGATAGTATCTGTATTAATTTTCAATGACATTAAATAATCCATACGCTGAAACAAAAGTAGGAAGAATGAGAGGATAAACGAGATTGTGCGAGAAATAAAGAGGTGACGCATACGACGACGCATACTCATGATATTTGCTACCATACCTATGTTCACACAATTAAGGAAATATCTACGACAACGTTCTTTCTTTTTGTTTTCATAGTGAATGCATCCAATATCTACTCGTCTTACACGCTTCTGCTTGAGCCAAGCAATCGTCTGTTCCAAGTGTGACTCATCAAATCCCCAAAAATGTGCAAAATCATTCAGTACACCATTTGGAATAACTCCCAACGTTATACGATTACGCTCTTCAGACTTTAAGAGCATGAGATAGTTGACTGCGTCATTCAGTGCCGAATCGCCACCATAAATGATAATGGTCTTGTAACCATTACTAATCAGCATGCGAACCAAACGATCCACACCTCGAGGATTCTCGCTCTGTACCATATCATATTGTATACCATGTTCTAGCAGACAACGTTCAGCCTGCTCCCAACGCTTTACAGGATTAGTAAACAATCGACCTTTTGGACAATAAATAATGCCCCATCTTCCTTCCTCTACCATAATTTCAATATTTCTTCTACTTTATCTTCCATCTTCCGCGCAGCATTTACCCAATGAATCGTAAAGCCACGACGCTCCATACCACGAAACCACGTCATCTGCCGCTTAGCAAACTGATGAATAGCTATTTCTAACTGTTGGAACATTTCATCATAAGACAATTTTCCTATAAGATATTCCGTCACAAATTTATATTCCAAGCCATAATAGATAAGATCTTCTGCAGGGATGCCACGCTTCAATAATCCATCTATCTCGTCAACCATACCCCCTTCAAGGCGTGTTTTCAAACGATGAGTAATCTTTTCTCTTCGCGCTTCTCGTTCAATATCCACTCCTATTATTAATGAATCAATCGGCGGACACAGGCGTTCTTCTGTCGGCTTTGTGAGGTTATAGGTTTCTATCTCTATCGCACGAATAGCACGCTGGCATGAATCAACATCCGTCTTATTGTGCATAACAGAATGATTTCTTCTCTTCAGATCTACCAATATGTTTGTAAGTTCATCGAGATTCTTACCCTCTAATTCAGTACGTAAGGCTGGATTCTGAGGTACGGGCGAGAGGCTATAACCTTTCAATACGGCTTCTATATAGAGACCTGTACCACCACAGAGGATAGGCAATGCTCCTCTACTTCGTATATCCTCATAACAATCAAGGAAATCTTGTTGATAGCGGAAGAGATTATACTTCGTACCAGGTTCACAAATATCTATCAAATGATAAGGTATAACATGACCATCAACCACGTAATCAGCCAAATCCTTACCCGTACCAATATCCATGCCATGATACACCTGGCGACTATCAGCACTGATAATTTCAGCATTGAGGCGAGCTGCTAAATGCGTTGCAAGATCTGTCTTGCCCGAAGCCGTAGGACCTAATATTGTTATCATACGCCTTGCTGGACTATCTTTCGAAACCATTAATTCACTTGCTTGTTCATGATTCATGTCACAAAGATAACAAAAAAATCCCTGCCAGCAAGCTGACAGGGACTAATATTTTATCCGTCAATAACTCTCTAGCAAGAGAGAATTGCAGATGACCTTTCGGTTGGTATTACTTCAACTCTGCGAAGTACTTGATTGTACGAACCATCTGAGAAGTATAAGAGTTCTCATTGTCGTACCAAGAAACAACCTGTACCTGATAAGTATCATCGTCGATCTTGCTTACCATAGTCTGAGTTGCATCGAACAAAGAACCGAAACGCATACCGATGATATCAGAAGAAACGATCTGATCCTCGTTGTAACCGAAGCTCTCTGTTGCAGCAGCCTTCATTGCAGCGTTGATACCTTCAACAGTTACGTCCTTACCCTTAACAACAGCAACAAGGATTGTTGTAGAACCTGTTGGAGTTGGAACACGCTGTGCAGAACCAATCAACTTACCATTCAACTCTGGGATAACGAGACCGATAGCCTTAGCTGCACCAGTTGAGTTAGGAACGATGTTGCAAGCACCTGCACGTGAACGACGGAGGTCGCCCTTACGCTGTGGACCATCAAGAATCATCTGATCACCAGTGTAAGCGTGGATTGTTGACATGATACCTGACTGGATTGGAGCGTATGCATTCAAAGCAGCTGCCATTGGAGCCAAGCAGTTTGTTGTACAAGAAGCTGCAGAAATAACAGTATCAGCTGCAGTCAAAGTCTTGTGGTTTGTATTGAAAACGATTGTAGGAAGATCGTTACCTGCAGGAGCAGAGATAACTACCTTCTTAGCACCAGCCTTCAAGTGAGCAGAAGCCTTCTCCTTAGATGTGTAGAAACCTGTACACTCGAGTACAACATCTACCTTATTAGCAGCCCATGGGCAGTTTGCAGCGTCCTTCTCAGCAGAAATCTTAATCTCCTTACCATCAACGATAATTGAGTCCTCAGTAGCCTCTACAGTGTGCTTACCCTCGCCGAACTTGCCAGCGAAACCACCCTGAGCGGTATCATACTTCAACAGATGAGCAAGCATCTTAGGACTTGTCAAGTCGTTGATTGCAACAACCTCATAACCTTCAGCCTCAAACATCTGACGGAATGCGAGACGACCAATACGGCCAAAGCCGTTAATAGCTACATTTACCATTTTTACTTTAATTTATTTATAAAAGTTTATAAAACTAGTTGTCTTTTTACCTCCTAATGAACATTATTCTATGTTACGATTGCAAAGATACAATATTTTTTTTATTTTTGCAGTCGCTTTGCGTTTAAATATTATAAAAAATGGTTCGTTTCAGTTGCATGATAGAATCAACGATAACACTATAATCCATGTTTGTAATATCTATGTAGCAAAGCACATAAAAAGAACATATAATCAATAAAAGAACAAATTAATAACATTTAGAATCATGGGTAAATTCATTCAAGAGTTTAAAGATTTTGCAGTTAAGGGTAACGCAGTTGACATGGCTGTCGGTGTAATCATTGGTGGCGCATTCGGCAAGATTGTTTCGTCTATCGTTGATGACATCATCATGCCTCCTATTGGCTGGTTGATTGGTGGTGTAAAGTTCACAGATCTTAAGTACACCCTCCCAGCAGTTCACCTTCCAGGAATAGAGAAGATGGAAGCTGCGACTATTAATTATGGTAACTTTTTACAGACAACACTAGATTTCATCATCATTGCATTCTGTGTATTCCTTCTAGTAAAGGGTATCAACAAACTTTCAAAGAAGAAGGCGGAAGAACCTGCAGCACCAGCTCCTGATCCAGAGCCAACAGCAGAAGAGAAGCTCCTTACAGAAATTCGAGACTTACTTAAGAAAAAGTAATAGTAATCATATAAATGAGAAGTCCGAGTCTATGATAGACTCGGACTTTTTATTTATAAAGATTTACTTTATCATTCCTATTCCTAAAAGGGAGACTCTCCTTCTTTCAGAGAGAGCCTTTGCTATCCTCGAGAATAGCCTTTGCTAAACTATAAACAATACTTCCTTCAAATTATGATTATAACTAAGTGGAAATCAGCTAAGATACTTTTCTATAATTCAAAAGTGCACTCCCCATTTAGCAAGAGTCTTTACTCCCATTCAATAGTCGAAGGTGGTTTTGATGAGATATCGTAACATACACGATTAACTCCCTTCACCTTACGAATAATCTCATTAGAGACATCTGCCATAAAGTCGTATGGAAGATGTGCCCAGTCAGCTGTCATTGCATCCATAGAGGTAACAGCACGCAAAGCAACTGGATGTTCGTAGGTGCGCTCATCGCCCATCACTCCTACCGAACGGATTGTTGAAAGCAATACGGTGCCTGCCTGCCAAACATGATCATAAAGACTCGAACCATCTGGCAATGTATAATCGTGCATCTTCTCGATATAGATATCATCCGCATCTTGAAGAATACGAACTTTCTCACGAGTAATATCACCTAAAATACGAACAGCTAATCCAGGACCAGGGAACGGATGACGCTTAATGAGACGTTCTGGCATTCCCATCTCATGCCCTACACGACGCACTTCATCTTTAAACAACCAACGAAGTGGTTCACAGAGCTGCAAGTGCATCTCTTTTGGCAATCCGCCAACATTATGGTGGCTCTTAATAACCATACCCGTTATGCTCAAGCTCTCTATGCGATCAGGATAGATTGTTCCTTGTGCGAGCCATTTAGCATCAGTAATCTTCTTTGCCTCTGCATTGAATACCTCAACAAAGTCACGACCTATTATCTTGCGTTTCTCCTCTGGGTCACTCACTCCCTCAAGATCTTTAAAGAACTTTTCTGAAGCATCAACACCAATAACATTCAATCCAAGTCCCTTATAAGCATCCATCACCTTTTGGAACTCATTCTTACGCAACATACCATGATCAACGAAGATACAAGTAAGATTCTTGCCAATAGCTTTATTCAATAAGGTAGCACAAACGGATGAATCTACACCACCAGAAAGCCCAAGGATAACACGATCATTACCAACTTGCTCGCGAATCTCTTGCACTGCGCTCTCTACGAATGAGGCTGCACTCCACTCCTGTTTACTACCGCAAATATCTACAACAAAGTTCTTCAGGAGCTGCTTTCCTTGTAATGAGTGATAAACTTCAGGATGGAACTGAACAGCCCATACAGGTTGTGTCTTTGAGGCAAAGGCTGCATACTTAACATCTCCTGTAGAAGCAATGATCTCATAATCTGAAGGAATAGCCGTAATGGTGTCACCATGGCTCATCCATACTTGAGAGCCCTTTTCAAAATCTGCGAAGAGGCGGTTATCAAGATTGATTGTCTCTAGATTCGCACGACCATACTCACGTGTACCTGTCTGTTCCACCTTACCTCCATTAGAATAAGAGATGAATTGTGCACCATAGCAGATACCCAATACAGGCACCTTTCCAATGAATTGGCTAAGATCAACCTTAAAGGCTTCTGCATCATGTACCGAATAAGGCGAACCAGAAAGGATTACACCTATCACGGACGGATCATCTTTTGGGAACTTGTTGTAAGGTAGGATTTCGCAGAAGGTATCCAACTCGCGTACACGTCGACCTATCAACTGTGTTGTCTGCGAACCGAAATCCAAAATGATTATCTTCTGTTGCATATTAGTGATGATATGTTTTAAAAAGTATCATTGCTCCGCTTTGGGGCTTTGATAACCTAAATTTACAATAAAGTCTTCTGCTGCTTGCAGTGTATCGAGCTTACCTACATCAAGAAGTTGTAGGTCGCTCTTCAATTCTCCATAGATATTCAACTTGTCACAATTACGAAGATAGAAGTCCATTATGGGGAACTTATCCTCATCAACAGCCTCAACCGCCTGTATAGCAGTGGGAGCTAAGACATGAATACCCGAGAAAGCATAGAGATAATGACCCTTCTGATGATAAGAAGTAGTATCATCAGTTGGTTGCACAAAATGTAATTGTCGCACATCCTCATACGGCGATTTCACTTCTCCTGTAGCAACATTCGTCCAACCAACAAGGCGCATATCTGAATTAAAGACTAGATAACGCTGCGTGATACGACGGCTTACCAACAGAAGTGCATCCGTTTTACTATCTACGGCATGTTGATAGAACGCCTTCAAATCAACATTACTCAGAATGTCTACATTATGAATGAGGACAGGCAAGCTATCATCAAAAAGCGAAGCAGCTCGCTTGATACCACCACCGGTATCAAGGAGCTGCTTTGTTTCGTCAGACACAAGAATATCCACCCCATAATCATGCATATTCAGATAGTCAATAATCTGATTAGCGAAGTGATGGACATTAACAACCATACGCTTGCATCCTGCGTCTATCAATCTATTTATTACATGTTCAAGCAGTGGCGCACCCCCTACCCTTACTAACGCCTTTGGCATTGTGTCAGTAAGTGGTTTCAAACGAGTGCCGAGACCGGCTGCAAAAATCATTGATTGCATTAGCTTTTCTTTTATATTTGCAAAATTACGGCTTTTATTTCAGTTGACAAAGGATTCACAAGCCTAATCTTCTCCCGTTGTTCTTATTGCTTCTTGGCTATTCTATAATAATAAAGGTGGGAGGAGTTAGGCTGAAGCCTTCTTACTTTGCCGCCAATACTTGCTCAATACCTTGTTCTCTATGCGTTATCCGCACCTCAATGCCATATTTCTTATTGAGATGTTCGGCAAGATGTTGCGCACTATAGACGGAACGATGCTGCCCACCTGTACAGCCAAAACTGAACATTAGATCCGTAAAACCACGTTGCATATAACGTTCTACATGATGATCAGCCAACTGATAAACGGGTTTCAAGAATTCAAGTATCTCACCATCATCCTCTAAGAAACGAATAACAGGTTCATCCAAACCAGTAATCTTCTTATAGGGTTCATACCGACCCGGATTATGCGTGCTCCGACAATCGAATACATAACCGCCCCCATTACCAGTTGTATCCTCGGGAATACCCTTCTTAAAGGAGAAACTAAACACCCGAACCACCAACGGACCTTTCCCATCATATTTAGAGAATGTAGCAGGACCATCCAACGGATTCGCCTGATAAACATCCTTCTCTGCCGTTTTAAATCCATCGGTTCTATTAGCCGCCGACTTCTCAATGTGCGCAAATTGCGGTAATTGTGTGAGTCGTTTCAGCATATCAAGCATATAAGGATAAGGGAAAACATCTTCGCCTAATGCCAATATGTCACGCAAATTCTGTATTGCTGGAGGTATAGAATCAATAAAATGCTTCTTACGCTCGAAGTAACCACGGAATCCATAAGCCCCAAGCACTTGCAACGTTCGGAACAAAACGAAGAGAGAAAGGCGATTAACAAAGTGACGTTTTGAGGGTACTTCAGTATAATTCTTCAAACTTTGATAGTATTCAAACACAAGTTCACGACGTAACTTGAAAGAATACTTCGCACTTGCTTGCCATAAGAATGAAGCTAAATCGTAATAAAATGGTCCTTTACGCCCTCCTTGGAAGTCGATAAAATAAGGATTACCAGCAGTATCTAACATGACATTCCGAGCCTGAAAGTCACGATAAAGGAACGAATCCATCTTCTCGGACGTTAGGTCTTTGGCAAACATTCGGAAGTTCGCCTCAAGTTTCAACTCATGGAAATCAAGCTCCGTTGCTTTGAGAAAGCAGTATTTAAAGTAGTTCAAATCGAAAAGAACGCTCTCTTGATCGAACTCTGGCTGTGGATAACACTGACTAAAATCTAGCCCGCGCGCACCACGAAGCTGTATATTAGGCAACTCACGGATAGTCCTTCTAAGCAATTCCTGCTCTGCAAGATTGTATCGCCCACCTGCTTCACGACCGCCGCGTATAGCATCGAAAAGAGAAACAGAGCCTAAATCCGACTGTAAATAACAGGTTTCATCAGCCGTAACTGCCAACACATGAGGCACAGGCAACTGACGTTTCTCAAAATGTTTCGCCAGATAAACAAAAGCATGATTCTCATCACGACTCGTACCAATAACACCTATCACTGCCGAGCCCGCATCATCTGTCAATCGATAATACTCGCGATTACTACCAGCACCAGCAAGTTTCTCCACATTGACTGCTTCTGCACCCTTCCACGTCCTATACAATTCTAATAATTCCTTCATCCTTTTTATTGATTGCTTATCCGATCATCCTATAAAGTTACGGCAACGAATCCTATCTCATCAGCTAAAACTAATCTTCTAGCTTCTTTTTTATCTCTTCCGCCTGCCTCTCGCCCTTCTTTTTATTATCATATTGACGCAAAAGACCATCTATAAGCAAAAGAAGAACAAGGATGCCGCTTGTAATCCACAACGACCTCGTTATATAATATAAGCATCCAATAACGATGAAGAGTACTATAAATTCTTTCCAGTTGACTAATCTTTTCATGCCACAAAGTTAAGCAAAAGATTAGATATAGGACGTGAAAGTAGGAAGTTTTTAGTCTTTTTCAAATCCATTCCTAATATGTTAATACCAACACAAATACTTGTTGCAAATCAAATCAATCCATTCCGACATCTTATTAGAACTAAGAAACAAAACAGAAACAGCCCTCTCACATAGCTGAAAGATAGAACTTTCTATATAAAAAAACCTTACATTTAATTCTTTCTATATATCCTTTTCTAGAACGTAACAGAGCTTTAAAAGGAAACGAAATGAGCTTTTTCTAGAAAAATATATAGGTTTTTAGTAAAACCAACCTCCGTTTTGAGCAAAACTGACCTCCATTTTGAGCAAAACCGACCTCCGTTTTGACTGAATCGTACCTCCGTTTTGAGTAAAAAGTACTATCGTTTTGGGCAAAAAGTACTATCATTTTAGGTAAAAACTAGCCCATTTCCCTATATTTCGACTATTCAATTCAGTCAACAAAATGCTTCATTCCGTACAACCTACTAGTAATCAACCTATTACAAGCCTAACCATTTCCTTCTCTCTATTTCTCGTATTTCCGAGCAAACACCAATGCCTTTCAGAAAAACGCAAATACAAACCATCAAATTTGCTATATTTTATTACAAAAAGACATATTCCATTTACATCATAACTCTTCACCAAAAAATACAAATCATAAACACGTTCTATTTGTTCCCTCATTTTCATTATGAATATTTGGCTGTTTTCCAAATTCTTTCTACCTTTGCAAATGATTTAAAACTCATTTTAAAAACAAATAGTTAAAGCCACATTAGACTATTTTGAACAAAGAAGAGCGATAACAAATATAATCATTAGACTAATTAGATTATAATATTTAGTTTACATTTAAATGACTTATTTGTAGGAATTACCACAAAAATAAAGTCAATTACATATTAAATATCACACAAAAATGGAAATTAAGGAAACAAAAAGAACTTATTTAGAGCCACAAATACTTTTATTTGCCCTCCAAACAGAATCTCCAGTATTGGCAGGAAGCCCACCTGTTGGAATTCATGTGAGTGTAGTACCACCAACTGAAGATGATGATGATACTGAACTTATATCTGAAAATTAAGGGATTAACAAAACTTTTACAGCACAATATTCCCTCTATTTTACGTAGAAGTCAGCTATTTTCAAATAGAAACAAATAAAAAAAGGAAGATACTCTCAGAGCATCTTCCCTTTTTTGATTGTATGATTTAATCTGAAATTACATCATTCCACCCATACCTGGAGCTGCTGGCATTGCAGGAGTTTCCTCAGCCTTGTCAACAATGAGGCATTCGGTTGTCAAGAACATTCCTGCGATTGAAGCTGCATTCTCCAACGCTACACGAGAAACCTTAGCAGGATCGATAACACCTGCAGCACGCAAATCCTCGTAAACATCCTTGCGAGCATTGTAACCATAGTCACCCTTGCCCTGACGAACATTGTCAACTACAACGGCACCTTCGCCACCTGCATTCGCAATGATCTGACGTAAAGGCTCCTCAATAGCACGGCAAACAATGTTAATACCAGTCTGCTCGTCCTGATTCTCGCCCTTGAGATCCTTCAATGCCTCTTGAGCTCGGATGTAAGTGGTACCACCACCAACAACAACGCCCTCTTCCATTGCGGCACGAGTAGCACAAAGAGCATCGTCAACACGATCCTTCTTCTCCTTCATCTCTACCTCAGAGTTAGCACCGACATAGAGAACAGCTACGCCACCAGCCATCTTTGCCAGACGTTCCTGCAACTTCTCCTTGTCGTAAGAGCTTGTTGAAGCAGCAATCTCATTCTTGATTTGTGCCACACGCTCCTTGATTGCATCCTTATCGCCAGCACCATCAACGATGGTTGTATTGTCCTTTGATACATTAACCTTCTTAGCTGTACCCAACATATCGAGTGTAGCCTTATCCAATGAAAGACCCTTCTCCTCGCTAATAACAACGCCACCAGTCAATGTAGCTATATCTTCTAGCATTGCCTTACGACGATCACCAAAGCCTGGAGCCTTCACTGCACAAATCTTCAAGCCTGCACGTAGGCGGTTTACAACCAATGTTGTCAATGCTTCAGAATCAACATCCTCTGCAATAACCAACAATGGGCGACCACTCTCAGCAGCTGGCTGGAGAATTGGCAAGAAATCTTTCACATTTGAAATCTTCTTGTCATAGAGAAGGATGTATGGATTCTCCATTACACACTCCATCTTATCAGTGTCGGTAACGAAGTAACCTGATAAATAACCGCGATCAAATTGCATACCCTCTACTACGCCAATGCTTGTCTCACGGGTCTTGCTCTCCTCAATCGTGATAACTCCATCCTTAGAAACCTTACGCATTGCATCAGCCAACAGCTTACCAATCTCAGGATCATTATTAGCACTAACGGTTGCAACCTGCTCAATCTTGTCATAGTTATCGCCAACAACCTCAGCTGATTCCTTGATATGCTCAACAACCTTTGCTACAGCCTTATCAATACCACGCTTGAGATCCATAGGATTTGCACCAGCTGCAACATTCTTCAAGCCTTCTGTTACGATAGCTTGTGTTAGGATTGTGGCAGTTGTGGTACCATCACCAGCATCATCACCAGTCTTACTAGCTACACTCTTTACTAATTGTGCACCAGCATTCTCGAAGTTGTCTTCAAGTTCCACCTCCTTAGCAACGGTTACACCGTCCTTTGTTATCTGTGGAGCACCGAACTTCTTACCGATAACAACATTACGACCTTTAGGACCTAGCGTTACCTTTACTGCGTTTGCTAACTGATCAACACCACTCTTCAAGAGCTCACGTGCATCTGTATTGAATTTTATCTCTTTTGCCATTTTACTTTTACTTTGAATTTTGAACTTTAATATTGACTTTGATATCTAAACTTTGAACTTTAACGTTTGATTTTTGAACTTTAGAATAGATATTCAAAGCTATCTTTCCATTCCTGCTCTCCCCTCCTTTCGGAGGGGTTAGGGGGAGGCATCCCTCCCTTCGTTGGGATTGGAAGAGGCTTTTTATTCTACAACAGCGAGAACATCGCTCTGACGCATCATCAGATACTTCTCACCTTCATTCTCTAATTCCGTACCAGCGTACTTTCCATAGAGAACCTCATCACCAACTTTGAGAATCATCTCCTCATCCTTTGTACCATTACCAACTGCTACAACCTTACCACGCTGTGGTTTCTCTTTAGCTGTATCAGGGATAATAATACCGCCAACTTTCTCCTCTGCTTGTGCAGGAAGAATCAATACTCTGTCTGATAAAGGTTTAATTGTCATAATCTCTTTATATTTTTAGATTTTAATCTTTTGTTTATCTACTAAACTAGTAGTTCCGCTTTGCTTTATACGAAAACCATGCCAAAGAAACATACATATAAACATTCAAAACAATATCTGACATCCTGTCAGCATACACATACGACATTAAGAATTTATAGAAGAACCCCCATCAATTTCTATTGAGCCATAACATAAATGTAGTATCTTTGCAACAAAAACAAATTTATACAAGTATGACAGAAAGCATAAGCCCAACAGTGAAAATGATTATTGACGAACTCCAAGCGTTATCAAATGCTGAAAAGAGAGAAGTATTCCCACGCTTCTTCAAAGCAGGGAAAGGGGAATACGGCGAGGGCGATCTCTTTTTAGGTGTCACTGTTCCCAACATCCGCACTATAGCCAAACAACATAAAGATATATCCTTGGATGTAATACGAGAACTAATGTTGTCAAAATGGCATGAGGTAAGACTCTGCGCACTGCTAATCATGGTAGAGAAAAGCAAGAAAAAAGATGAAACACTTCGCAAACAGCTCTTTGACCTCTACCTCGCCATGACCGAAAGAATTAATAATTGGGACTTAGTCGACCTCTCCTGCCGTTTTATCATTGGAGAATACCTGCTTGACAAATCGCACGAACGCCTCTATCAATTAGCACAAAGCCAACTTCTATGGGACAACCGAATCGCCATCGTTTCCACCTATGCCTTTATCCGCAAAGGTCAACTGGAGGACACATACGCACTAAGCGACCTTATGATGCACCATCCACACGACCTCATGCACAAGGCGATTGGCTGGATGCTTCGTGAAGCTGGCAAACGGAATCCCGAGCGACTCTATGCGTATCTCATGGAACGCCGCGCGGATATGCCACGCACCATGTTACGTTATGCCATCGAGAAATTTAGTCCGAAAGAACGTGCTATACTTATGAAGCGAGTGTAAGTTCCCATAGACTGAAATGTTTCAAAAAACTTTTCTGAATCCTCTATAAGAAATAAGGTTTACTTCTTCCTGAAGCAAACCTTATACAAATTTGTTATATACTGGTTAGGACTTATTCCACCACAAAGTTATGCAAGTCTACGAACTTACCACGCTGGCGGCGTTCCTCTATCATACGAGCTAACTTCGCTTTGCGATGTGGGGTTATCCATTTACGTGCAAAGATATTTGGAATAGCAACACCTAAAGCAATACAGAATAGAACTAACGAACCATTGATTGCATTCAACACTGCAAAGGTTACCTCGCCTACTACACCTTGCATCTCCAAGAAACCATAAAGGGCACGATACATCAATACACCTGGTACGATTGGGATTACTGCTGGAATTGTAATACATTGATGCGGTGTATGCAATATGTGTACAGCCTTTATATTGATAATAGAAATAAGCGCAGAACCACAAAGCGAACCAACGATTAAGCCCATGCCTAATCCTATATTCCCCGTTGCTGGACCAAGATTGATAAAGTTACGAGAGCATACACAAATAATACCGCCAATAGCAATCCAAGGCATTAAGCGATAAGGAATATTGTAGATAGTGGCAAATCCCATAGCAGAAATAGCCGCAGCTATAGCATACTCTACGAAACTATGATGTGGAGTCATAGATAAGTCTTTCACAAAGTTGTCTATACTTCCACATTTGATTGCCATTGCAATACCAAACGCCATAGCAACGATTATGAGAAGTGTATTCATTGCTCGCACCAAACCTGTGTTGATATGATTATCTAATAAATCATTCACAGCATTAATCAGCGGTACTCCTGGTACGATATACAATGCACAAGCCAAAAGCGGATGCCAAGGAGTGGACGTATAGAGTATTGGACGGAGAAATTCTGGTAAAACAGATTGTACACCAGGAGTAGACAAATAAGATGAAAGCCAAGCGATAAGTGTACTAACAAAAGCGGCTAAAGCAAAGTTCGCATAAAGGTTAGAACCCGAATGATTGAGGAACATTCGTAGTCTATTACCCAATATAGCGGCAATAGAGGCATAGAAGAATGCCGTCCAATCACAACCGAATTGAATACAGAACCCACCACAAGCAAAACCTGCTCCGATAGCAATCATCCAATCAGTATAATAATGTCTACCATTGGCAATCTTGTCTAATTCCTCCTCATATTTATCAAGCGTGTAATCCTCCTGGATAGCTCGCCATGAGAGTTTTGAAACTTCCTGAATAGCAAGCATATTAATGACGTGTTTGTCACAACGTTGCATCTTTGAGAAACTATGAGTTTCGTCACTTACATTCACTTGAAGAATGTAATAGCCGATTTCCATGTGTAGATTCTCCTTGGGAAGCCCCAAATAAGCCGCCGTACGCTCCATATTACGCTTTACACGACTTGTATCTGCAGAACTCTCCATTAATATTTGCCCTGTCCTTAGGAGTAGATCCAACTTTCTACGAAGGATCGTTTTGGAAGATACCATCTGATTTTCGTCCATAAAAAACAATCTTTTAGCTTTTAAAAAACGGCTACAAAGTTACTATTTATAATCCATATAGGGAAATTACCATGCTATAAATCGGACATCAACCTAACTTTTCTTACCCTCGTTTTATTGTACTATAAGGCTCTTCTCTCAAAAGGTTGACCTTTTTCCCAGAAAAGGTTGACGTTTTCTGCCAAAAAGGTTAACCTTTTCCACCAAAAAGGTCAACCCTTTTCGACAGAAAGGTTAACCCTTTTCAGAAAGAAGGTAAAGGGTTAGGACTATGAAAGAACTTAAATTAAGAAAATAACACGTTTCTTCTTGACTACAATGTTATTAAGAAATCTTGAATTATTTGGCTGTTACATCTATTATATATATCTTTGCAAATGGTAAACCACAATTAGATACCTTTATGAAACAGTTTTTCAAGTATGTATTTGCTTCGTTTGTAGGAACACTCCTTTTCAGTATTATTATGGGGTGTTTTGCTTTTATCACAATTATTGGTATGATAGCCTCAACGCAAACGACAAACGAAATAAAAGACAACTCTATCCTTGTTCTAAATCTGTCAGGTCAACTCACTGAGAGAAGTGAAGATAATAACATAATCAGTCAGTTGCAAGGAAAGATAGGAACTATTGGATTAGATAACCTCCTATCAGCTATTGACAAGGCAAAGAATAATAAGAACATTAAGGGAATTTACATAGAGGCTGGTGCTTTCACTGCTGATTCCTATGCTTCTTTACAAGCTGTACGGAATGCATTGGTAGACTTCAAAAAGTCTGGCAAATGGATTATCACTTATGCAGATATCTACACACAAGGAACATATTACCTGTCTTCTTCTGCTAATAAAGTATATTTGAATCCACAAGGTCAGATTGATTGGCATGGTTTATCGTCTCAGCCAGTCTTCGTAAAGGATTTATTAAAGAAATTCGGAGTAAAGATGCAAGTGATGAAGGTCGGAACTTATAAGAGTGCGACCGAAATGTTTACGGGCGATAAGATGAGTGATGCCAATCGTGAGCAAACTTCTGCTTACTTGAATAGTATATGGGGAACTATAACAAAGGATGTAAGTGCTACTCGTCATATATCCGTATCTTCTCTTAATGCTTATGCAGATAGTATGATTACATTTGCAGCACCTACAGATTATCTCAAATATAAACTTGTTGATGGTTTGCTTTATACTGACCAAGTAAAGGCTGTTGTTAAGAAACAGCTAGGTCTTGATAAGGACGATGACATTAACCAAGTGTCAATTGACGATATGCAAAGTGTAGAGGATGAGGAGAATGATAATAGTGATAATCAAATAGCCGTTTATTACGCATACGGAGACATTGTTGATGGTGCTGCAGGAGGACTATTTGCACAAGGTCATACGATTGATGCACAAGTTGTATGTAAGGATTTAGAAAAACTTACTAACGATAAAGACGTAAAGGCAGTAGTCCTTCGTATCAACTCTGGTGGTGGGTCTGCTTATGCTTCAGAACAGATTTGGCATCAAATAATGGAATTAAAAAAACAAAAGCCAGTCGTTGTAAGTATGGGAGGAATGGCCGCTTCAGGTGCATACTATATCTCAGCTCCTTCTAATTGGATTGTGGCAGAACCAACAACACTTACAGGCTCTATTGGAATCTTCGGAATGTTCCCCGACTTTAGTGGCTTATTAACAGAGAAACTTGGTATTAAGTTTGATGAAGTAAAAACCAATAAGTTCTCAGGCTTCGGAACTCAGGCTCGTCCTTTCTCAGAAGAAGAAATGGCATACTTAAACCAGTATATCAACCGTGGTTATAAGCTCTTCCGCCATCGTGTAGCAGAAGGTCGTAAGAAGACTGATAATCAAATAGAGAAGATTGCGCAAGGTCATGTTTACTCTGGGCAAGATGCAATGAAGATTGGTCTTGTTGACCAACTAGGAGGATTAGATGTAGCCATAACAAAAGCGGCTCAATTAGCAAAATTATCGAACCATAGTATAGCCTCTTATCCTGCACAAAAGAGTATGTTTGAACAGATAATACAGGAATCAACACCTAACAATTATCTTGATGAACAATTACGTGCAAACTTAGGAGACCTTTATGAGCCATTCACACTATTGAAGACGCTCAATCACCAGAGTGCTATTCAAGCTCGTTTACCTTATTATCCTAACATCCACTAATAGTATATGGAAGGCGACCACATTAAAATAAACAAATGGCTATTGCCTTTCAGTTGGCTGTATGGGCTTATTGTGGGCATACGTAACGAATTATTTGATTTAAATATACTCAAGACTAGGAGCTTTGATATACCAGTTATATCTGTTGGTAATATTACAGTTGGAGGATCTGGTAAGACACCTCATGTCGAGTATCTTATCCGACTCCTTCAAGATAAAGTAAAAGTAGCAGTTCTCTCACGTGGCTATAAACGTAAAAGCCATGGATACGTGTTAGCCAATGCTGACACACCAATGAGAGAGATTGGGGATGAACCCTATCAAATGAAAACAAAGTTCCCTCATATCCATGTAGCTGTAGATAAGAAAAGATGTGAAGGTATTGATAACATAACTTCTGATCCTGAAACCAATGATACGGATGTTATTCTACTGGATGATGCTTTCCAACACCGATATGTAAAACCTGGTATAAACATTCTTCTAGTGGATTATCATCGTCTCATTATCTATGACAAATTACTACCAGCAGGTAGACTTCGTGAGCCTTTATCTGGGAAACATCGGGCAGACATCGTTATCATTACAAAATGCCCCAAGAGTCTTAATCCAATAGACTATCGAGTGCTCAGTAAGGCTATGGAACTCTACCCTTTCCAGCAACTCTACTTCACAACTCTTGATTATTGTGATTTAGAGCCTATATTTAAGAAAGGAGAAAATATACCTTTAACAGAAATCAGAGGTAAGAATATACTATTGCTCGCAGGTATTGCAACTCCTAAGTACTTGGAATTAGATTTAAATACATATACAGGAAATAATGCTCTAACAATCTTATCTTATCCCGATCATCATTCTTTCACAACGAAGGATATCAATAAAATTAATGAGACCTTTGCACAAATGGAAGAACCCAAATTAATAATAACAACAGAGAAAGATAAAGCAAGACTTATTGATATAGAGGGGTTATCCGAGGAAGTAAAAGACAATATATATACACTCCCTATCAAGGTTAGATTCATGCTTGATAAAGAAGAGACATTTAATGAAAAAATAATTTCTTATGTACGAAAAAATTCAAGAAACAGCATCCTGGCTAAGAGAGAGGATGACAACAAGTCCAAAAACAGCCATCATTCTGGGCACCGGCCTAGGACAATTAGCTTCAGAGGTAACTGATAGCTATGAATTCTCTTACAAAGAGATCCCCAACTTCCCTGTATCTACAGTAGAAGGGCATGCTGGTAAACTGATTTTTGGTAAGCTTGGTGACAAGGACATCATGGCTATGGAAGGACGTTTCCATTTCTATGAGGGATACGATATGAAACAAGTAACTTTCCCTATACGTGTTATGCATGAGTTAGGAATTGAGAACTTATTTGTATCTAATGCTTCTGGCGGTATGAATCCAGAGTTTAAGATTGGTGACTTAATGATTATCACTGATCATATTAACTTCTTCCCAGAACACCCTTTACATGGCAAGAACTTCCCAACTGGACCTCGCTTCCTTGATATGCATGAGGCTTATGATCACACGCTCATACAAATGGCTGACGAGATAGCAAAAGAGAAGAACATCCGTATAGTACATGGTGTTTACATGGGTGTACAAGGTCCTACATTCGAAACACCAGCAGAGTATCGCATGTATCATAAGATGGGAGCTGATGCTGTTGGTATGAGTACCGTGCCAGAGGTTATTGTTGCACGTCACAGCGGTATTAAGGTCTTTGGTATTAGTGTAATTACAGACTTAGGTGGCTTTGATGTTCCCGTTGAAGTTAGTCATGAGGAAGTACAAGAAGCAGCTAACATGGCACAACCACACATGACAGAGATTATGCGCGAGATGATTAAGCGTTCATAATAATAGATACATAAAATTGCTTGGACGTTCTTTATCATATATATAATAAGGTGTAGATAAAGAACGTCCAACATTTATCACTAAGTTTTTTGATAATAAATGGAAATTAAAGATCTCGGTAAGTTCGGTCTTATAGAAAGACTGACAAAGAACATTGTCCCCCAAAACGCCTCCACCCAACAGGGCATAGGAGATGATGCTGCCGTACTGAATTACTCCAATAAGGAGGTTCTTGTAACATCAAAGATGTTTATGGAGGGGGTTCAGTTCGACCTTACATATATCGATATGGAGCATTTGGCTTACAAAGTAGCTATGGCAACGATGAGCAATATATTTGCAATGAATGGTCAGCCACGTCAACTCATTGTTTCATTAGGCTTAGGAAAACGATTCAAGGTTGAGGATATCGAATTGTTCTATGCTGGTTTAAATAAGGCATGTGCTAAATGGAACGTCGATATTATTGGTGGGGATACCAAATCATCTTATACTGGTTTTGCCATCAATCTCACCTGCATTGGAGAAGCCTCCAAAGAAGACATAATCTATCGTTCTGGTGCCAATGAGACGGATCTTATTTGTGTAACAGGCGATCTGGGTTCTGCCTATATGGGCTTACAAATCCTTGAAAGGGAAAAGTCTGTCTACTATCAACAAGTTGAGGAATATAATAATAAGGTAAGGGAGGCACAACGGAACAATGACCAGGCTCGATTGAAAGCCTTACAGAAAGAACGTGCTGCTATTGATGATTTCCAACCCGACTTTGCAGGAAAAGAATACCTCATTGACCGACAGTTGAAACCAGAAGCACGTGGGGATGTCTTGCAACAACTACATCAAGCAGGAATCCACCCCACTTCAATGATTGATATTTCTGATGGTTTAGCTAGCGAACTAAAGCATATTTGTCAACAAAGCCACTGTGGGTGTAGGGTCTATGAGAAGAATATTCCTATTGACTATCAAACAGCAGTAACCTGTGAAGAGTTCAATATGAATCTCACAACTGCGGCTTTAAATGGAGGAGAGGATTACGAACTACTTTTCACTGTCCCAATCGGTGACCATGAGAAGATTGATAAGTTAGAGAATATCAAACAGATAGGTTATATTACAAAGGAAAGTCTAGGTAACTATATCATCACACGTGATGGTAATGAGTTCGAATTGCAAGCACAAGGATGGGCAGTAAAGGAAAATTAAGTTATCTGTTAAAGGATTAAAATTGTAAGGAAAATCCTTAGAAAGGTTTGGAGGTCTCAAATAAAAGCACTACCTTTGCATCGCAATTCAGAAATAGCAACAATGATAGCTAAAGTATGAGTAGTAAAGACATGATGGTGCCATAGCTCAGTTGGTAGAGCAAAGGACTGAAAATCCTTGTGTCCCCGGTTCGATTCCTGGTGGTACCACTCCTCCTTTCATCAGGGCGGTTCTCGTAAGAGGCCGCTCTTTTCGTTTTATGATCCTACCATAAAGAGTACATTAAAGATTTACAAAATACTTGAAGGAAACACGAGATTCTTAGAAGAGGATTGATTTCTTATTGCATCTATTATCTTATTCAAGTTTGATAGATCCCTATCGTAGCCCAACTATAAATTTCACTTTATTTGCTGTTATAACTATCTCTTATAGAAGCACTCGCATAAGCAAATAATTACGAGTACAAGAGGAAGGATAGTTATAACAGCAAAATCGATAAACGCTCTCAAACTAATCATTTCTACTTAATCTCGGCCACCACATATTCAGAACGTGTACCAATGCGGAACTTACCGCCCCAAATACCGATACCTGAAGAAACATAATACTGTGTATTACCCTTTTGTAAAGGACCAAAAGCATCTTCATAGATCCTATCCTCTATCCAACTAACAGGCCAAACTTGACCATAATGCGTGTGCCCTGATAACTGAAAGTCAACTCCAGCTTGCTCTGCCTCCTCCAAATGATAAGGCTGATGATCCATCAGAATGGTATAGTAGCCCTTTGGTGCTTTTTGCAACAACGTCGATAGACTAGCACGACGCCTATTTGTTCTATCGTCACGCCCCACAACAAGCAAAGTATCACCATCAGTCAGAGGTACAAGCGCATGATCATCTATCAGCAAATGAATCCCCGCATCCTTATAAAATTGCTTTGCACGAGGCTCTCCACTATAATATTCGTGGTTACCAAGGCAAGCATAGACGGGTGCATTAAGTTTCTTAAACTCCGCAGCCATATTCTGATCAAGTAATGCACGAATACTTCCATCAATAATATCTCCAGCTATAAGTATCGCCTCCGCATGCTCAGCATTCACTTTGTCAATCCATTTACGGAACTCCTTCACACGATTATGATAACCTAAGTGCAAGTCCGTAAGCATGACTATTCGATGTTGTTTGTGCATTGTCTTCGCTGAATTTAAAGTCAATGGCACACGCTCTTTATGTAAGTAATTCAGATAACCATAAACGAACAGCCCCACGATGATGACAAGCACCGAAGTCGTCCCTACCCAACTATTGCGCAGAAAGGTGGGCGGAACGAGATGTGCAACTTTCCCTAAATCGAGAATGAGGAACAGCATGATCAGATACAAACCAATGAAGAGGGATGAGTTGCCCACTTCGTAAAGTATTGTTGCAACTGACATCGACAACCGATCTATAAAGAAGTGGGCAAAAAGACTAAGGAAACAGAGGAGCAACGCTCCTGTTATCACCCATTTACCAACATTACTCAAGGGCAATAATTGCCAAACGTGCCAACCAACATACCCACAACCTGTCAAGAGGATGAGGGCAAAAACAACTATCATTGTTACATTCATACTTCTACCTTTGTACTTTACTTTTACCATTATTTATATTATAACTTAGTCGTTATTTATATCCTACTTTAATCGTCAAATGAACTTATACTTAAACTACAATCGTACTTATACTTAATCATCCATCATACTTATACTTAGACTGCGATCCTACTTTAAGTTAGAGTCCGATATTCTACACGTTTGTATAACGAATTATACACGTCTGTATAATTGATTATACACGTTTGTATAATTCGTTATACAAACGTGTAGAACTAGGTAAGTCTTATTGAAGTACGATTGAACACTAACATAAAGTATGGTTGACACCTAACTTAACCATCTATCTCACTTATCCTTAGACATCAATCCTAGTGAAAAAACGCATCCAAACCATCGAGGCTAATCCTCTCATCAGTAGGAAAGTAAGGAAGGCAAGCCACAATGCCTCATTCGCAAGATTCCCCCTAAACCCTAAGTAAACAGCGAAGAACGATAGCATGGCAATGACCGTTGAAAAGAGCATACCCTTCGTGTCAGTAAGTCCGATGAATACTCCATCAAGGATGAAAGCTGTCACACCTACAACTGGTATCAAGCAAGCCCAAGGCAAGTAAGGTCGTGCCGCCTCAACGACAGCGGCATCATCCGTAAGAAGATGTAAGAATCCTGTTCCACCTATCACATATAAACCCGTGAACAGTAGGGTCATTAAGCCACCAAACGCAAACAAGCGTCGTATCGTAATTCGCAGTCCTTGCTTATCTCCAGCACCATAATACTTGCCACTCAAGGCTTCCCCTGCATAAGCAAAACCATCCATGACGTAAGAGAAGATAGTGAACAAGGTCATCAACAGCGTGTTTACAGCCAACAGCATTGTACCTTGTTTTCCTCCCGCCGAAGTAAAATAGAAGTTAACGGCTATCAAACATAAGGTGCGAAGAAAGATATCTTTATTGACAAGAAAGAAGTCAATCCAGGCTCCTTTCACGGAAAGAATGTGAGTCAAGCTAGCCCAAGTAGACTGCCCTAAGCTCGTTACTTTTCTCGCCTTATTAATCTTACTTACACGCTTCCATGCACTTAATAATGCCACCAGGAAACCAATCCATTGAGCGAGCAACGTTCCTGTAGCGACACCTGTTATCCCCCACCCCAAGGCAAACACCAAGGATAAAGAAGTAAGAATATTCACTATATTCTGTAAGATGGCTACGACCATAGGTGTACGTGTGTCCTGCATCCCAATGAACCAACCTGTCAACCCGTATAAGCCCAACATTGCTGGTGCGCCCCAGATAACAATGCGGAAGTAAGTTGCAACATAATCCCACGAGGCTTCAGGCGTATTCATCAGACGTAATAAGCCCCATTCCAATCCTCTTTGAGCAAGGATGAACGATAAACCGAAAGCAAGTCCAATGGTTAAACTACGCACCAATATGCCAATACATTCCGCCTTGTCCGCACGTCCAAAGGCTTGAGAAGTCATCCCACTGGTTCCCATTCTTAGGAATCCAAGTAACCAGTACATCACATTGAAAATCATTGTTCCAACGGCAATCGCACTGATATAGGCTTCATTGCCAATATGCCCCACCACCATAAGGTCAACTAATCCTAACAGCGGCACCGTGATATTACTCACAATGGAAGGTAAGGCTAAGCGGAGTATCTCCTTATTCTTATTGTCCAATCGCATCATTGTTTCACTCCCGAATATAGTCTTTCGCTACAAGGTCGTAATATAAAGCCTCCAACTCAGCCAAGGATAACTGTTCTATGGAATGTTCTAACACGCGGATAAGCTCCATCCGACGAGTTTCATTCTCTACTCTATCAAAGTTCATAAGATTTCTTTTCTATATTATATCGTTACTCTTCCTACTAGAAGGGACAACATGACATACTAACTTACATTGCTATATACACGCAGAATGAGTCGACAAAAGTAATTGAATTAATTGTGAATTCAAAAGATATTAGGTAATTTTGCGTACATTAATGTATTATTAAACCATCATGGGAAAGAAACAGGAATACAAGCAAAAGAATGAGGAATATCTGAAAGAAGTTAGTCAGCGGGAGGGAATAAAGGTTCTTCCTCATGGTATTCTTTACGAGATAATAAAAGAAGGAACGGGCGAAGGAAAGGTGCAGTCACGTTCTATCGTGACTTGTAATTATCGTGGGAGTCTCATCTCTGGTAAGGTTTTCGATGATAGTTGGCAAAGGGGAGTGCCAGAGGCATTCCGTGTTAACGAATTGATTACAGGCTTTCAAATAGTTCTATGCGCCATGCACAAGGGGGATCATTGGCGTGTTTATATCCCTTATCAAGACGGATATGGTACGAAAAGAGACGGGGATATTCCTGCCTTCTCTACACTAATCTTTGAGATTGAACTCATTGGGATAGGTTAAGAACGTAGAGCGCAAAGTAATCTTCAATTAGCTTTTTAAAATACAATGCCTATGCTGATTAAAACTTTCATTGGTTCTTGCATTGCGTTAATATCCTTCTGTTCTTGCAATTCAAAGTTGACTGTCAGGAACATGGCAGGAGAATACCACTATATATATAAGGTGGGAAAGGGGATGAGTGGGAGTTGCCGTCTGACACTATGTAAGGACAGCAGTTTCAGTTACTCAGAACATTTCGACCTCATGTATTCAAGTGGTAAGGGAGTGTGGGAACTAAAGAAAGACACAATAACCTTAATGTTTGACAATCCGCCTTATAGCATTTACGAGGCACTAGCAGGCGGAGAGACTTATCGCGGAACTTGGACAGTACCCATCATAAGAAGAAACAAAGTGCAAGTAAAGAATATTATACTCGTTAAGAAGTTGCACTTAACGAAGAAGTCATCTTGTCTTGAGATGAAGATGAATGATTAATTCACATTCGGATATACGTTGCACCCTATCATCAATCGGCACAAAAAAAAGACTCTCATCATTGAGAGTCTTTCTTGAGGTGCCTAGCGGAATCGAACCGCTCTACATGGTTTTGCAGACCATTGCCTAACCTCCCGGCCCAAGCACCATTGTTGTCAGCAAAGGAGTATCTTGCTTTGCGTGTGCAAAGATAAGTACTTTATTCGGTTTAACCAAACTTTTCAAGATTTTTTTCAATGCCGCATAAGAAAATCATCTTTACGTTGCGTTGCTCAATACTACTTAAAGGGTATTAAAAAGAGGACTTCAGTTAATGGTTAACTTGCGAAGTCCTCCGTTTCTAATTACTTAAAGCATACAGGCTTCTTGCGCCCTTTCAACTTCCGCTTAGCTTTGAGTTGGTCGTGGATAGCACATCCAGCGCAACCATGACAAGGGTCTTTGGCAGTTTGAAATGTTTGCCAAACTCTATAACCCACATAGGCTAGAGCCGCAAGAAGGACTATTGCTAAAACAATATATTGCCACATATCCTCCTCCTTCTATCTCTTAAACAGGAACGTTCGTATCATCCTCTGCAAATGGATCTTCAGAGAAGTTTAGCTCATCCTCATCAAACCATTTAGAGAGTTTCTCCTTTGCTTTATCCTTTAAGTTATCATCAACTTGACTCCAAACCTTCCCTAAAGCATAGAGAAGAACGGCGAGGTCGTCAGCCAAACCAGCTATTGGTATTGCATCGGGAACAACATCTATAGGAGAGATCAGATAACCCAAAGCCCCAATGATGATGGCTTTGTCTTTCAATGAGACCTTGTCACTCTGCATGAGATAATAAAGAATCAAAGCTATATAAACCAACTTAGCTCCTGCTCGCTTGGCGATGCGTTGTATCTTCTCAATGAAGTTCTGCTGTGAGAACTTGTCCTTGTATTTCTGTAAATCAGGTATTTCCATATTACAATTACATTAAAATTATTACTTAAAGGCTATCACTTTGTCAACGTATGCTTTAGCTTCTGGATAATCTTGATTAGCACGACGAACACGACTACGAACAACTGCCTTCATGATTACTCTATAGATTAAGAAGAGCACCAAACCGACAGCTATTGCCGCCAAAACATTCCACACGCCTTTGAAAGGTAGTGAGTCGTCAGGGAAACCAGACATTACGAGGATTGGCAAACATAATAAGATGCCAGCTACAGTATAACGTGAACGTTCGGTTCCCTCGCTATCTAAAGCTGCTTGATAATCAAACAAATAATCTGAAAGAACCTCTTCGCTAACCTCTACTGGCCGTTGAGGGAAACCTGCTTCATCCTTGTGATTTCTTATCTTATTCTCTACAACGTGCTGGAAGTCATCCACTACAGTTACATATTGTTCTTCTAAATCTTTCATGATTAAACTTGTTTTTTAGCTAATGTCACACTCTCACCCACGCTAATCTTCTATAAAGGAAGATTAAAGGAGCATAATTGATAAAAAAGATAAAGCAGTGTTCCTATAAGCCGGGTTCCGTCTCTTCCTCATCTTTCGATAAATAGGAAGATGCCTGTCATTTATCTAGTTTACAAGTCACCTTGTAACTCAAGCATTCTACCCTCCGTTGTGCTAACGCTTGGGCGGGCAGCCCTCAAACAACGGTTTACATGAACTTGCAGCTCCTGAACGGTACAGCCAGACGATCACCCGCCTGCTGGTAGTCTCTTACACTACCTTCTCACCCTTACCACTATTAGAAGTGGCGGTCATTCTCTTCTACCTTCATCTACTGTCACCAATAGCTTCTACTTTCGGAAGCAGGATGCCCTATGCTGCCCGGACTTTCCTCTCGTACCTTTAAAGGATACCAGCGACAGAGCCGGAACACTGCCTTATCAGGGTTACAAAGATACTATTAAAACATGGAACGGGCAAAATATTTTGATTTTTTTCATATAAGTAGAAGGGCTCACAAACTGTAACTACATTGCATATCACTATTCAATAGCATAAGAAAAGAGCATATTCTTTACCTTTAAAGATACTCTTTTCACATGAAAGAAAGCACCTTTTATAACCTTACAAAGCATCTTGTAATATACTTTAAATTGTCTGTTGATTATCAGAATGTTATAACCTTAGTTTAAACATTTCTCCTTTTTCTCCTTAGAAAATCATATAGAAGAAAGAGAGCAATCCCTTTGATGATACTTACAAAGAGTTATTACCTATAGTTATTATTAACTAATTTGAAAGAATTAATAACGAATTGAAGAAGAGATAACAGAAAAAAAGCGTTGAAACTGAACGAATGTAAATTTATCAATTCTTCTAATTAAGAGCCGTTAAGTAGCGAAATTAAAATGTTAAAATCGGATAAAGATAACTGACAAAATAACCGATTTACACAATTTGCACCTATATTTGCACCCACAAAAGAAGTCTGATGGACATTCCATACAATGCCAATTTGACAGATAACAAAGTTACTAATAAATAAAAGAATAAGTATATGAAGAATTTATCAAAGTATTTGGCTGGTGCAGCATGTGTTACTGCTCTTGCCTTTTCCACTGGTGCTTTCATCAAAGTATATGCAGCTGAAGCACCGGTTGTAGCTCCAGGTCAGCCAGTAGACCTCACTTATGCAGCAGAGAAAGCACTGCCTGCTGTAGTGCATATTAAGTATGTACAAAACTCTAAGACACAGACAGTAGACGTTCAAGATGACCCATTTGGAGACTTCTTCGATCCATTCGGTTTCTTCGGCAACCCTAATCAAGGTAACGGAGGATCACGCAAACAGAAGATCCAAACACCAAAGAAAGAGGCAACTGGTAGCGGTGTTATTATTTCATCAGATGGATATATCGTAACGAACAACCACGTGGTTGAAGGTGCTGACGAATTGACAGTTACCTTAAATGACAATAGAGAGTTCTCTGCACGCATCGTTGGTACTGACAAACAGACAGACCTTGCCTTATTAAAGGTAAATGCAAAGAATCTCCCTACTCTACCGATTGGTGACTCTGATAAACTAAAAGTTGGAGAATGGGTAATCGCTGTTGGTAACCCTTATAACTTAAGTTCTACTGTTACAGCTGGTATCGTTAGTGCAAAATCTCGTGGCTTAGGAGCTTCTCAAAATGGTATCGAGAGCTTCATTCAAACTGATGCTGCTATCAACCCTGGTAACTCTGGTGGTGCGCTAGTAAATACGCAAGGAGAACTGGTTGGAATCAACGCAATGCTTTACTCACAGACTGGCTCTTATAGTGGTTATGGTTTCGCCATCCCAACAACTATAATGAATAAGGTGGTTGATGATATTAAGAAGTATGGTAGTGTTCAGCGTGTAACCTTAGGAATTCAAGGCGGTGACGTTCTCAACTATATCAACGCACAGAAGGAAGATGGTAAGAATGTAGATCTTGGAACGAATGAAGGTGTATATGTTGCCGAAGTAGTATCAGAAGATGGTAATGGTGCAGCTCTAGGCTTGATGAAGGGTGATGTTATCACAAAGTTTGATAACCAAAAGATAACCCGTATGTCTGAACTTCAACAGGCACTCAATGGTAAACGTCCTGGCAATAAGGTTACAATAACCTATCTACGTAATAAGAAAGAAATTACAAAGACAATTACATTGAAGAATGCACAGGGTACTACAAAGATTATCGAGCAAGCTGATATAGATGTTCTTGGTGGTCAGTTCCGCCCAGTAACAGAGGCAATGAAGAAGCAATTAAATATCAACTATGGACTTGAAGTACTGAAGGTTAATAACGGTGCGTTGAAGTCTGCTGGTATCAATCGTGGCTTCATCATCCAGAATGTCAATGATAATATGGTTAAGAGCATTGACGATTTACAAGGTCTCGTAAAGAAGGCTTCAACCAGCAAAGATCCTGTACTCTACATACAGGGTATTTATCCAACTGGTAAGAAAGCATACTTCGCAGTACCATTGGGTGACTAAGCTTTTAGCGATAGTCTTTTGAGACAATAAAAGATAATCCTCCTTTCTCCTGAAGATAACCATGAGAAAGGAGGATTTCTATCTATAATAAGGTAATATTTTCTATGTTTTATTTGTTCAGCTCATTGAATTTACGTAAATTTGCCATCACTTTAGTTAATGCCAAACAACATGAGACAATTGAAAATCACAAAATCGATTACGAATCGAGAGAGTGCTTCTCTTGATAAGTATCTTCAAGAAATCGGTCATGAAGAAATGATTAGTATTGAGGAGGAAGTTGAACTTGCTCAGCGAATACGAAAAGGTGACCGTAAGGCTCTTGAGCGGCTAACTAAAGCCAACCTACGCTTCGTTGTCTCTGTGGCAAAGCAATATCAAAATCAAGGATTATCGCTCGCCGACCTTATCAATGAAGGTAACTTCGGTTTGATAAAGGCCGCTGAGAAATTTGATGAGACGCGCGGTTTTAAGTTTATCTCTTATGCAGTGTGGTGGATTCGACAGAGTATCTTGCAAGCTATTGCAGAACAAAGTAGAATCATTCGATTACCCCTCAACCAAGTTAGCTCGGTCAACAAGATAAACAAAGTGCTAAACAAGTTTGAGCAAGAAAACGAACGAAGACCAAGCATAGATGAGATAGCACAGGATACAGATATTCCTGAAGAAAAGATAATTGAGGCTTTTAAAGTAAACACGCATCATATCTCTGTTGATGCTCCTTTTCATGATGACGATGAAAGTAGTTTATTGGATGTTATTCCGAATGATGCAATTCCATCTACTGACAAATCTTTAGTGGAAGAAAGCTTACGAGCAGAGATTGGTAGAGTGTTGGATATCCTCGAAGATAGAGAAAAGAAAGTCATTGAGGCTTACTTCGGTATCAACCAACGGGAGATGACCTTGGAAGAGATTGGAAGTAAATATGGACTGACACGTGAACGCGTAAGACAAATAAAAGAGAAAGCAATAAGACGATTACGTCAACAAACAAATAGTAAAATACTCAAGGCTTATCTTGGGCAATAATATTAATATAGAAATAAGAAAATGAGACTTCGCCAACTATTAATCGTCACAGCTCTTCTTGTGGGATGTGTAATTAACGGTAATGCAAAAGGATATAGACCAGCAAAGATTTACATGTTTGGTTTTGCTGCTTCTTTTAACGATTCAACTGTCTATCTAACGGATATTCAAACAGTAAATGCATACTTGGTAAACAATAGAACAAAGTTCTTGGCTAACCGTGAAGACTATTCTTATCAATTACGCAACTATTTACAAAGTAATGGTTTGGAGGCTTATCCTACTTGTATAACAATGTTCGCAGAGAACGAGAAAGATGCTACAAAGAAGTATCTTAAACTAAAAGAACGTTACGAGAAATCGAAAAAGAAATACTCTATCAAGAGTTTAAAAGATAGTCAGTTTAAGTACACGCCTGTTGAACCCGACCAACAATCATAAAATGGACGTAAACAACTTTAGAGTAGCTGACCTTGATGTACAGATTACATTCCGTGATACAAGTATCAACGGAATGCACTTATTACGCTCGTTTGAACCTTTTAGAGTCAAAGAGGAATCAGACAAACCTTTCTTTCGTCTTATTGTTGATGATTCAATAAGACCTGTACCCAAAGAGCAACGCAAACGTATTCGTGCCTTTGACACAGGTAATGGAGATACCATTGTTGATCGTGTTGAAGACGGAAGTTATCAGTACATCATCAAAGATATTAGTGGTGCTGATTGTTGCTTGCTTAAATGTAATAAGGATTTCAGCGAATGTTATTGCGCCTTGAATGGCAACACCAATATGCGTACATTCGGTCTCAATAATGCACTGATGCTCATCTTCGCATTTGCGGGTGCTCAAAGAAAAGTCTTGCTTATCCACGCCTCCTTAGTACGCAATAATGGTTATGGATATGCTTTTATAGCAAAGAGTGGAACGGGAAAATCAACACAAGTCAGCATGTGGTTGCGTCATATTCCAGGTAGTGACCTCATGAATGATGATAATCCCATTGTGAGACTTATTGATGGAGAAGCATGGATTTATGGAAGTCCTTGGAGTGGAAAAACTCCTTGCTATCGTAATATTAAAGCTCGCTTAGGTGCAATCACACGTATAGACCGAGCTAAAGAAAACTCTGTCGACAAGCCCTCTCCTATTGAAGCATTCGCTTCTCTTCTTCCTTCTTGCTCTAGCATGAAATGGGATTCAGCCATCTACAATGCTGTTTGTGATACTATCACTAAAATAGTTGAGACTGGTCGTATATATACTCTCCATTGTTTGCCAAACAAAGACGCAGCGGAGGTTTGTCAACGCGCAATAGCAATTAAATAAGGAATGTCGACTAAAGAGCCAATCCTCACAACGACTGAGATTCAATTTGCAAATGCCGATTTAATCCCAGAAGTCGTTAAGATCTTAAACGAAGGACATAATGTAACTTTGCGTCTTCGGGGATTCTCTATGCGTCCATTCCTTGAGAATGACAGAGATAAGGCATTATTGGTAAAACCTTCAAGTATAAAGGTTGGCGATCCAGTCCTTGCCGAGATAAGTCCAAAACATTTCGTTCTTCATCGCATTGATCGAATAGACGGAGAGAATATCACGCTTCGTGGTGACGGAAATCTCGGTGTTGAACATTGTAAGCGAGAAAACATTGTTGGTGCAGTCATTGGTTTTTATAGAAAAGGACATAAGACCATGGATCGTACTGACGGGTGGAAATGGAAGTTATATAGCAAACTATGGGTAGGTTTACTTCCCTTTCGTCGTTATCTCCTTGCCGCCTATAGGCGATTGTGGATTCCATTGTTCGGACCAATCTAAGCAATGACAAAGTTCCTTTCTCTGTCCAATCAAACAAATAAGGCTAAGACATTAACTCATAATAAGTAATCAACAATAATGAAAGTAAAGAATGGCTTTAACCTCCGTGAAGTCTGCGGAGAAAATATCATAGTTGCAGAAGGAGATGAGAATATCGACTTCAGCAATATCATCTCTATGAACGAGAGTTCGGCTTACTTATGGCAAGAAGTGCAGAAACTAGACAACTTCACCATTGATACTCTCACCCAACTCCTTTGTGAACAATATGAGATTGATGAAGAAACAGCTAAAAAAGATGTAACAACACTTGCTACGCAATGGGCTGCAGCTGGAATCATTGAGGGTGAAGATATGCCTGAAGTTAAAGTAGAGATGACACAAGACAAGAAAGATATTGAACCAAAGAAGGAGCAAGAAACCAACGAAGAAGGAAAGAAGAAAGGTTTCTTTAAGCGTATCTTTGGATAGAATCTTATCCTTAACAGATTACCCCCAGAAAACTTTTATCAGTTTTCTGGGGGTAATTCTTTATAAACGTTCTTTATCTCTTATTATCCTTCTATCCTTTTCCCAATATTAGAATAGAAACAAGGCTACATAACACTAAAGATTCTCCATGAACCAATCGGCAACTTGGCGCAAGAGGTGGTTGCGGGTATTGCCACCATATATAGAATGGTTGCGATTCGTATAGAAGAGCTCACGGAAATCCTTATCAGCCTGCACGAGAGCTTCAGAATACTCAAAGGTGTTTTGTGGATGAACATTATCGTCAGCCATACCATGACAGATAAGTAACTTACCTTGCATCTGATTTACACGATTGATAGGATTAATAGCGTAGCCCGCTGCATTCTCTTGTGGTGTACGCATATAACGCTCCGTGTAAATAGTATCATAGAAGCGCCAATCGGTTGGAGGAGCTATCGCCACACCTGCTTTAAAGACACCTCTACCCTCACTCATGCTCATTAAGGTATTAAAGCCTCCAAAGCTCCAACCCCAAATTCCTATGCGAGAGGCATCCACGTAACTTTGCTTACCTAACCATAACGCTGTTTCTACCTGATCTTTTGACTCTAAATCGCCTAACCGCATATAAATACTCTTCTCAAAATCAGCACCACGAGCACCTGTTCCTCTACCATCTACTGTAACAACGATATATCCTTTCTGGGCTAAATAGTAATCAAACATACCACCATTCCCCATAGAACCAACATTCCAATTATCCACAACCTGCTGACTTCCTGGTCCACTATATTGGTGCATGATAACAGGATACTTCTTATTTGCATCGAAATCAGACGGCTTAATCATCCATCCATTGAGCTTAACTCCCTCGGATGTAGTAAACGAAAAGAACTCAACGCCCGCATTATTATACTTCAGAAGCTTCTCTTCTAACTCCTTATTATTAAGCACCTCACGCACTTCTTTCCCTCGATTATCATAAATGGTATAAACAAATGGATGATTACTATCGCTCCATGTATTCAAAAAGTATTTATAATCGCCAGAGAATGAAGCTGCATTCCAACCTTCATGAGCCGACAAACAGGTCATCTTTCCACTCTTATTTACAACATACACTTCACGCTGCATGGGTTTCCGAGCCGCTGCTTGGAAATAAGTATTGCCTGTTTTCTCATCATATCCATAGATTGTTGTCACATCATAATTGCCCTTATCAATCTGACGCAAGAGTTTTCCGTCCTTATTATAAAGGTATAAGTGCATAAAACCATCACGATCAGAAGGAAAAAGGATGTAATCTTTCATGATAGAGATACCTTCCATCGCTGCCTCCTGAACATACTTTGAAATATGTTCCTTTATCAGTAATGAGCAAAGTCCCGTATGCGGATTCGCCGCATAGAGATTCAATTCATCTTGATGACGATTCATCGTATAGATAACCACACGATTAGGATCGGTTGTTGTCTTTATGCGTGGAATATATCCATCAGCCGCTAAAGGTAAATTGATTTGACGTACAGAAGCACCCTCCAAAGAATATGACCAAACTGACACTTTTGAATTGTCTTCGCCTGCCTTCGGATATTTATAACTGTATTCTCCAGGATAAACACTATAAGCATCAAGTTGAGGATGAGAGCCACGGAATAGCTGCAAAGAATAAATCTTTACCTTGCTTTCATCATATCGAATCCAACTCAAAGTCTTACTATCAGCACCCCACGCCAACGCATTATTAAATCCAAATTCCTCTTCATTTACCCAATCTGACAAACCGTTAATGACTTTATTAAACTCGCCATCAGTTGTTACCTGCGTCTCTTTATCGCCATCCGTAATATAGATATTGTTCTTATGAACAAAGGCGATCTTTGTTCCATCAGGAGAAAAGGTTGGAATCTGCTCGGCACCTTCCTTTGACAGACGCTTCAACTGCTTTGTCTTCACGTCATAAAGATAGAAATCAGCCGTGAAAGAACGACGATAAATACGATGTGTATTGGTTTGCAATAACAATCTATTTCCATCTGCCGACACCTGATAATCATCAAACGATTTGAGATTTTCCCCCTGGGCATTAGCCAAATCAAAGATAACTCCCGTCGGCTTTCCCGTCACAAAGGAGTATTTCACAACCTGTCGACCATCCTCCGAGATGCGAGCATACTCCGATGTTCCCTTTAAAGAGTTAACACCTGATATACGCTTTGCAGCAAAAACACCAGCTGTGATATCACGTATAGATATAGGTTCACCAGCCATTAATTGGAGTGCAGTCAAGATAGTAGCACACATAAGGATTATTCTTTTCATAAAATCAAGTTTAAACATCGCAAAAGTATAAAATATTCTGTACATTTGCAACAAGAATGGAACAATATTATCGTGACTTTGGGAACTGGCTTCGCGAACAATTCCCTTTTAAGGTTCAGAAGATTTCTATCAATGCTGGCTTCACATGTCCTAATCGAGACGGACGTGTAGGGCGAGGTGGCTGTATCTATTGCAATAATCAGACGTTCAATCCTACGTATTGCGATAAGCAAAAGAGCGTAACCGAACAGTTGGAAGATGGCAAAAGATTCTTCGCTCGCAAGTATCCTGATATGAAATATCTCGCATACTTTCAGGCTTACACGAATACTTATGGCACCAATTCGCATTTGAAGGCTCTTTATGAGGAGGCATTAGCAGTGGAGGATGTTGTCGGATTAGTCATCGGAACTCGTCCGGATTGTATTAATGACGACCTGCTCGATTACTTTGAAGAGTTGAATCAGCGCACCTTCCTTATCGTTGAATATGGTGTTGAGACCTGTAACGATGCTACCTTACGCCTCATCAATCGTGGGCATGACTTCGATTGTGCTAAGCAAGCAATAGAACGCACAGCTAGTCGTGGCATTCGTGTAGGTGCACATATCATACTCGGATTACCCGGTGAGGATGAAAACGAGAGTCTCCGACAGGCACCCATCATGTCTTCTCTCCCTCTTACAACCTTGAAAATCCATCAAATGCAGATTATTCGTGGTACAAAGTTAGCTAAAATGTATGAGGAACATCCGTTCCATCTTTACAGCGTGGACGAATATATTCATCTGATAGCCGAATACATTAGTCGATTAAGAGCCGACCTTATCCTCGAACGATTCGTTAGTCAGAGCCCGCCAGAACTACTCATCGCACCAAAATGGGGACTAAAAAATTACGAATTTACCCATCGTCTCAACAATTACATGAAGGAGCATTGCACGAAAAAGAAGAAGATTTAAACTTATTCGCTATTAGAATTTAGCAAAAACAACACTCATAAACTTCTAAGATAAAAGGATATGTCACAAGAAAAGCATATCCTTTTTTTGTAATAAAATACTGCTAAATTTAGGATTTATAATTGCGTTTTTCTGAAGCGCATTGGACTTTGGTCATAAATACAGGAATTAGAGAGAAAAATCGTAATACATTTATAATTATCTGATTATTAGATATTTATAAAAACATCCAATCGTTTTAAGTGAAATGATATAGCAAAATATGTAAAAAGTAGGCTGATTTTACCCAAAATCATATTACTTTTTGCTAAAAACGAAGCTACATTTTACTAAAAACGATAGTACTTTTTACCAAAAACGGAGGTACGTTTCATCAAAAACGGAGGTACGTTTCACTAAAAACGGAGGTACGTTTTATAAAAGACCAATATTTCGTACTTAAATTAGTATTATGACTTCTAGAATGAACCTATATTCAGATAATGTTTTGTAAATAGTTTTCTGAACAACACATTGCTTCTATTACCTAAACAAAAAAGGAGGATATACCTCAAATGGTATATCCTCCTTCCTTATTTATCCCCTCATTATCGGTTGATAATGGGTTTGAATCGTTGCTTTTGATTAATCCAATGTCTTGAGCTGTTCCGCAACTTCATCGTTAATGCGCTTAGCAAATTCTTCCATTGTCATGGTAGCTTGCTCGCCACCACCTTGCTGACGCATAGAAACTAAGCCTTCGGCTGCCTCTTTCTCACCAACAATGACCATGTAAGGTACACGCTTTAGCTCGTTATCACGAATCTTGCGACCAATCTTCTCATTGCGATCGTCCATGATTGAACGGACATCGTGAGCATCAAAATAAGCCTTTACCTTACGAGCGTAGTCATTATACTTCTCAGAGATTGGAAGAATTGCCACCTGATCAGGTGTCAACCAAAGTGGGAAGTGCCCTGCTGTGTGCTCAATGAGCACAGCTGTGAAGCGTTCGAGTGAGCCAAATGGTGCACGATGAATCATCACAGGAGTCTTCTTTGTATTATCTTCCGCTGTATATTCGAGTTTGAAACGATTAGGAAGATTATAGTCTACCTGGATAGTTCCCAACTGCCAACGACGACCGATGGCATCCTTTACCATGAAATCGAGCTTAGGACCATAGAAAGCCGCCTCTCCAAGTTCTACACGCGCCTTGAGACCTTTCTCTTCGCAAGCTGCCTTAATAGCGGCTTCGCTCTCTTCCCATACCTCATCAGAACCGATGTATTTCTCTTTATCGTTAGGGTCGCGGAGTGAAATCTGTGCCTCGTAATTGTCGAATCCAAAGGTTGCGAATACTTTTAGGATAATATCGATATTGGTTTCGAACTCTGCTTTTACCTGATCTGGGCGAACGAAGATATGCGCATCATCCTGCGTAAACGTGCGAACACGGGTCAATCCATGCAACTCACCGCTCTTTTCATAGCGGAATACCGTTCCGAACTCAGCAATACGCAATGGAAGATCTTTATAAGAACGTGGCTTGTAAGCATAAACCTCACAGTGGTGAGGGCAGTTCATTGGCTTAAGCATGTACTCTTCATCCTCCTCTGGTGTATGAATTGGCTGGAAAGCATCCTTGCCATAGTGGGCATAGTGCCCAGAAGTTACATAAAGGTTCTTACCACCGATACCTGGAGTGATAACCTCCTGATAGTTGTAAGGACGGAGAAGACGGCGCAATAACTCTTGCAAACGTAGACGAAGTTGCGTACCCTTTGGTAACCAAATAGGTAAACCCTTACCTACACGATCAGAGAACATGAAGAGTTCCATCTCTTTTCCAATCTTGCGGTGGTCACGTTTCTTAGCCTCTTCGAGCATAACGAGATATTCATCAAGCATCTTTTTCTTTGGGAAAGAGATACCATAGATACGTGTCATCTGCTCACGCTTCGCATCGCCACGCCAGAAAGCACCGGCAACGCTGGTAATCTTGATAGCCTTGATAGCACCTGTTGATACAAGGTGCGGACCACGACAAAGGTCAGTGAAACTACCTTGTGTATATGTTGAGATGGTTCCATCCTCGAGATCTTGCTCAATATGCTCTACCTTATACTCTTGTCCATCAGCAGTAAACTCCTTAACGGCATCTGCTTTAGATATATCATGACGCACAACTTGCTCGTTCTTCTTAGCAAGTTCACGCATCTTCTCTTCAATCTTTGGGAAATCGTTCTCAGAGATAGCCTGACCCTTTGGTGGCATTACATCATAGAAGAAGCCATTTTCAACAGCAGGACCGAAACCAAACTGTATACCTGGATAAAGTTCCTGTAATGCTTCTGCAAGAAGGTGGGCAGAAGTGTGCCAGAAGGTGTGCTTACCTTCCTCATCATCAAACTTATAAAGAGCAATCGTTGCATCCTCATTGATAGGACGATTGAGCTCTACTGTTTCGCCATTTACACCGCAAGATACAACGTCACGGGCGAGAGCCGGCGAAATGCTCTCGGCGATTTGATAACCAGTTACGCCCTGTTCGTACTCACGAACGGAACCATCTGGGAAAGTGATTTTAACCATACTACAAATTAGTTTTATAAATCAAAGTTGCGGCAAAGGTAACACTTTATTATGAGAATGAGGAATATAAATGTGATTTTCAACAAACCAATTAGTAATAGAGATTCGCCAAGTGCTATCAATTCGCACTTAATAAGCAATGCTGACTTCAAGATTAGGTGTATAATCAATCAGACGAGGAATGGTTATGGGAGTTTGCTTTGCTTATTCTCACCATCTGTTACTTGTTTCATTAACCAAGGGCTCTTATTTAACGGTCGAAGATGATTGATATCGAACTGAATCGGCTTAGAAGGGCATTGCTTTGGCTGTCGTCCTGCTTTGATATCAGCTCGGAGTTGTTGAGCTGCACTAAAGTCTTTCCACCGCTTTAGCATATAATCTAATTGGGTAAGCGCTGTTTGCTTGTCTCCTACCCTATACAAACAATAAGCTCGATTAAACCAATAATCACGATTGTCAGGCGAAATATCTATCGCATGAGTATAAGCAACAATAGCACTATCGTAACGTTCTTCACGAATATTAGTCATTCCATAAAGTTCATAGATATCAGCTATATAAGGTTGTAGCTCTAAGGCACGCCGACAATCGCTATCGGCACCTTTATAATCTTCTAGATGATACTTGGATAAAGCCATAAGATACCATGCTTCATAAAGGTTTGGCTTTAAACCAACAATACGAGAGAATATTTGCATGGAAGTAACGTAATATCCTTGATCTAGCGTTCGCCTCCCCTCTTCCATCATCTTATTGATGTTATACTGGGCTGCTGCTGGCAATGTCAAGAGACAGAGCAAGGATACTACGATACCACGCAACATATCACTCTACTTACGTGGAGGCTTCACACGATAGTTACAACGCACCTTTCCTTGCAAAAGGGCTTTCAACTTACTATTTATCATCTGCTTTCGGAAGGGTGAGAGATGATCAGTAAAGACTTTGCCATCAAGATGATCGAACTCATGCTGAATAACGCGGGCAAGGTAGCCTTCAATCCATTCTTCATGTTCAACAAGGTTCTCATCAACATACTTCACATAGATGCGCTTGGCACGTGTCACAGACTCATGAATACCTGGCAATGATAAACATCCTTCTTCTAAAGTTTCAGTCTCTGAATCATCGAACTCTAAGATATGTCCGTTGATGAAAGCATGACGAAAACCTTTATACTCAGGGAATGTATCTGAAAGAACATCCAAATCAATAACTACCACACGAATAGACTTTCCTATCTGTGGAGCAGCCAACCCTACACCATCACTGGCAGTATTGGTCTCAAACATATTTTGTATCAGCTGCTGCAAATCAGGATAGTCAAGAGGAATATCCTCTGCTACTTTGCGCAACACAGGCTGACCATATGTGTAAACAGGTAATACCATATTACTTCTTTAATTAATTATTGGGTTTTAGGTCTTATTGCATTAATCGAGTCGATTAAACAAAGCACACTCATCGACTAAAGCCCTTTAGACCTCATGTAATCCTGAAGAATAATTGTTGCAGAAATCTCGTCAACAAGCCCTTTGTCCTCACGACGTGTCTTTTTCTTCACACCACCAGCAATCATCGCTTGATGCGCTATCACAGAGGTAAATCGCTCATCATAATAATCGATAGGCATCTCTGGATGTAGTTTACGCCAACGATTAACGAAGTTTTCTACACGAGCTAGATTCTCACTAGGTTGACCATTCGGCTGAATAGGCTTACCTATTACCAATTGATCTACTGATTCCTTGGCAACATATTGTGTCAAGTAATCAAAAATATCGGATGTGGGGATAGTCGCTAACCCATTTGCAATAATACGCAATGGGTCAGTGACTGCCAATCCTGTACGTTTCTTTCCGTAGTCTATTGCTAGAATCCTACCCATTTACTTTGCGAGCAACCAAGCATCAGCATAAGTTGCACGAAGCTGATTACGGCTTTGTACTGCAGCAGCTTTACTGTCAAATGTAGCAGCGACAACACGATACATATTATTACCAGAATTGAAAGCTACCTGTGCTGAGTAACCTGCATTCTGCAAACGTTGCTGCAAACCTTCTGCATTAGCCTTTACACCGAAAGAACCAACAACAACGCTATAAGCCTTCAAGCCAGCACCATTCACAACTGAAACATTCTCACGACGAACAGGCTCATTGTCATAGTTGTCGACAACTGGAGCTTGATTTACAGGCTGCTGCACAGTCTCAACAGGAGCAACAACAGGAGCTTCCTGCTTATTGCTATCATCATTATCTGTAGATGTCTGCTCTTGGGCTTTTGCCTTTTCATAAGCCTTCTTGTATGCACTCTCACTAGACTTACAACCAGTGAATGACAATGCCACACACATTGCAGCACCCAAAACCATCATTTTTTTCATAATCCGTTAGTTATTTATTGGTTATACTTTTTATTCTTTTATCGTGCGAAGTTACGAAATAAGCTGCAGAAGTTAAAAAATAACGTAACTAAAGTTTGTTAAATAAGGTATTTGCAATATTTTTAACACAAAATACAAGCCATTATATTGTCAGTACGCGAAACTTTGACTATATTTGCCAATGAATAAATTATGTTTAACTAACATTTTAAAGTAAGAGATTATGAAGACATTAGGTTACATTGGAGCATTCCTCTGCGGTAGTATTACAGGTGCAGCACTTGGACTTTTGTTGGCTCCAGAAAAGGGAACAGACACACGAACAAAGATTGCTGATGCTGTTGACGACTTCTGCAAGAAGCACGATCTTAAACTTAGCCGTAAAGAGGCTGATGAATTTGTAGAGGACATCAAGGACGCAGCAGCAGAGACTATCTAATTTGTTGAAATGTTTTCTAACGATAACAACATTGAAACAATAGCGCAACTCGTTGAGGCGTTAAAGCATTACATCGGGCTTCAATCAGAATATCTGAAGCTCGATGTGATTGAGAAGATTGTGCGGTTATTGACTGTAATTACTATATTTACAGTTTTTAGCGTAACTCTTCTCATCTCATTGGTTTATTTTTCTTTTGCAGCAGCTTATGTGTTGCAAACATTGATGGGTTCGCTTATCCTGGCTTTCCTAGCCGTTGGTGCTTTCTATTTAGTACTACTCATTTTCTTTATCTTATTACGTCATCGTTTAATCGAACGACCATTAGTAAGATTCTTAGGAAGCCTTTTAATGTCAAAATAAGCTTATGACTGACCAGAAAACTATCACTGATTCTGAATATAAGTCGTTGAATGACATTCGACTTCGGAAAGCTCAGTTGCTTGCCGACTTAACCAAAGACAGCAACAAAATAGCTGACTTATGGAATCAGCTCATGCACAAACCCAAGAATAATAATACACCAACACAACGCTTCTCTGGGCTTATCAATACTGGAGCCGGCGTATTAGATGGACTTATCTTGGGCTGGAAGCTCTATCGGAAGTTTGGTGGTATGAAGACTTCCCGCTCCTCTGATAAAAAGAAATTTGGCTTATTCCACAAAAGAAACAAGTAATAGCAGTTTTTCAAGACTGACTTTAGCAAACAAAGAAATAAGGTGTATCAAAAAGCAAATAGCAATATTGATACACCTTATTTCATATTCAATAGGGAAATCACAATCACAAAATCACAATCACAAAATCACAAAATCAATTATGGTAGTATCATGCTTTTTCTTTATGTAGATAATATATCATTATATATTATTATTTATTAATAAGGTATTATATTATAATTAGAAATCCCTTTTACACATTGAAAATCCTTTTTGTGATTTTGTGATTGTGATTTTGTGATTGATGTGATTAATTGAACTTTATCCCATTAGGCAAAGGTCAAAAAAACAAATCATTCTGTCTTATCGTTCCTCATTCTTCATTTGTTTATCTCTCTGTAACACAAGTTTTTACAGAGCCATTTGCAATACTTGTTATCCCAGTACCTCGAAAAACTAATGTTTTCTTTAAAATTCTACTTACCTTTGCAGCACAGAAAAGAAAAAGAAGCACCATCCTCTACCTCCAACCGCTGCCTCTTAGCCTCTACCTAATGCATGAAACAGCTACAATGGAAGAAAGTCGTAAGTTCAAATGTTAATGATTAAAGTTCAAAAAGGTTAGCATTAATAGGCTCAGAGGTTAGTGTTAACAGGCTTAAAGGTTAGTATTAATGAACAATAGGTAAAATAATGAAATTCAAAGACCAATGCAAGAAACCTATGTCTAGCTTTTTACAGATATTAAAAACTGATTTCATCCATTCAAGGGGTTCCACAGAGTTATAATAGAGAAAAGTAAACACACGACAAAGGGGCTTGATTTATCTAACTTGGATTTAAAGGCTACATCGAAAAGAACTTCTTCCAAAGGCATTTCGTTGACGGAATACAGCTTATTACTAAGTTGCAAAATAACATAGAAGGAGCTTTAATGAGTGTTTCTGACAGGCTTTTACTCAAAAAAGAGCTATTATAGAAACCGTGAATGATGAACTTAAAAACATTGCACAAGTAGAGCACTCCAGACGTAGACGCTTTGACAATTTCACCGTCAATTTATTAGGGGCAATTGCTGCCTATTGCCTGTTTCCAAAGAAGCCGTGCATCAATGTATAAAAGAGCATTGACACACAGCTTGCATTGTTCAGAGTTCGTTGGACTCACGTTAAGTAAGGATCACTAGCTCAAGAGGGGTATATTTAGAGGAAATCAAATCACTTTTATTACTTGAACTTTAAAAGACATGTTAGCGCAATTTATAGCCTTTAAAGGCATAAAACAAAATATAGCCGAAACAGATAAAACATAGTCCGTAAGCGTAACGAACATCTGAGACATCTTTTAGTAGCCCAAACAATACTGTTATAACAGCTCCTCCGATAAGCCCCATCGTTAAGAGAGATGAACCTTCCTTAGTAAACTTACCTAAATCCATCAATGCTAAAGGCCAAAAAGCAGGCCACATCAATGAACAACCTAAAGCCACAATACCAATAGAATATATACTATATACACCTGGTAAAATCACAACAAGGAAAGTTCCTAGCAATGCAATAAAGGAGAATATCTGTAGAGCACGTGTTTGAGAAAGAAACTTCGGAATTAGTATAATACCAGCTATGTATCCAACACTAATACAGATAGGACTTATCCACGAATAATTTTCAGGATGTGAAAGACCTAATTCTGCTGCATAGTCTATAAGCGTACCTAAAACGATTGTCTCAACACCTACATAAAAAAATATTGCAATGGCTCCTAATACAAGATGTGGGAACTGGAATATGGAGTGTTTACTGTTCGCATAAGCTGAAACTTCCTGGTCTATTTCATTATCATCTTCACACTCCTCACCTGCTGCTTTCACTTCAGGTAAAGGAGACAAAAGGGCAACAACAGCCAGGACAACGAAGATACAGATAATCATAAGAAATGGTTTCTGCAACTCTTCAATCCCAATATGACCAGCATCTCCTACAAAGAAAGATATAAATAAAGGGGAAACAGGCCATGCCAACTTATTAATCATTCCCGTGATCGAAATACGCTTTGCTGCACTCTCTGTAGGTCCTAAGATTGTAACATAAGGATTAATGGCTGCTTGTAAGAATGTATTTGCCGTTCCACAGAAAAAAGAAGCCGCAAGAAATAAGAGGAAGTTCTTCACATCCACCGACAAGACAAATACACAAAAAGCAACTGCAAACATTCCAAAGGCTGTTGCCATAGTACGCTTATATCCAATCTTACTAATCAATATTCCTGCAGGATAACCAAAGATAAGGAAAGGTAGGAAGGTTGCACCAATAAGCATATATGCCTCCATAGAGGATACACTCAGTGAGACTTTCAATACTGGAACCAACAAAGAATTGATTCCTAGTGCGAAGCCACATGTGAAAAACATTAAGCCTAAGAATGACATGGCTACAAAGAAGTTCTTTTGTTCTTTCATAATTCTATTTATAAAATTGTTATTTAATATTCTTCTTAACTCTAAAAATATTCAACGACCATCTTAAATAAGATCATCAAGTATGCCGAAGAATCTCATCACGGCACTCTTCCATCAACCATTTCGGTGTACTGGTCGCTCCACAAATACCTACAGTTTGTACACCTTCAAACCACTTCATATCTATTTCGTCAGCACTCTCCACCTGATGGGAATTTGGATTCACACTTAAGCACTCGTGGAAGAGAACCTTACCATTTGAACTCTTACGACCTGCAACAAAGAGAATCAAATCGTGGCGAGCTGCAAATGACGATATATTTGGCATGCGGTTAGCCACTTGTCGGCAAATAGTATCAAAGCTCTGAAACTTTGCTGTTGGTGAGATATGACTCTGTATATAATCAATTATCTTATGAAACTCGTCCAAACTCTTTGTTGTTTGCGAATAAAGATAGATGTCATGATTAAAATCTAAGCTTTTCACATCCTCAAACTTTTCAATTACAATAGCGTGACTATGTGTTTGCCCTACCAGACCAAGTACTTCGGCATGCCCGTTCTTACCAAAGATAACGATGGAAGCCTCACTCCCCACCTCTCTCTGAGTGGAGAGAGAAGCTGATATAGAAGATGGATGATAAGCTTCGTCATACTCAGTATCAATTCTCCTACTTGTAGAAAGCGTAACAACTCGTTCTCCTTTATTTTCCAAAGAGATTTCTGCTGGATATTGACCTTTCTCATATTGCGATTTAATACGGCGTTGAAGCGCAAGTACAACAGGGCATGTCGCATCAATAATCTCTATGTTATTGCGCTTAGCAAGCTCGTATGTCTCTGGTGGTTCTCCATGTGCTCGAAGTAAGACCTTCACATTATGTAGGTCACGCATCTGCTCATGATTAATGGTGATCAGTCCCTTCTTTGTAAGGCGTTCTACCTCCATACTATTATGCACTATATCTCCTAAGCAATAGAGCTTTGTGCCCTTTGCCAATTCTTCTTCGGCTTTTTTAATTGCAGTGGTCACACCGAAGCAAAACCCACTGCCGTTATCTATTTCTATTTGAAGCATCTTTCTAAAGAGTTTTCCAACTTATCTACTCATCCACTTTCATAATTATTGCCCCTGTACGACCGCTATACTCTGGTGCATAAGCACATTGAGCTGTACAGATTCCCGTACGATAAACGCCAGCACGATCAATGCAATATTCAGTTTCAATCACGTGTTTACCCTTTGCCATCACGTCGAAATAATAGGAAGTTGTGTAGTCTTTTGGCGCGATGTAATAGCCCCAGTGATATCCACTCAACTGATTAACTGGCTCTAAACAAGCTGCACGCTTGTCGACAACCTGCACAAAATCATAATCACGATCGGCGGTGATTGTCAAACGAATACGAATCTTGTCACCCACTTTCAGATTATTGAAATTCTTTGTCAGAGTGCTATCAACCAATACTTCTCGTTTGATTTTCAAACCAGATGCCGCATCAGTAACCTCAGTAGCAGGCTGGAAGAATTGCGCATAAACAGCTCCCCAACTAGTACCCATACTTGTCTTTTGAATCTTCAATTCTTGTTTGTCAGAAGCAGACAGCGTTCCCATCGGCTCTGTCACCTTAATATATCCAATTCCTGCTGTAGGCTGTAATGTGTTTAGAGGGTGATCATTCAACGTAAGTTTAGCATTCTCACCATTCTCCATCACCCATTTACCCTCATTCATAAACGCCCATATAGCATCTACGGCATTCAAAGGAGTATCCCAACTCTGCGTTCGCTTCTCTTGTAAAAGCCAGCGTTGCATATTCATTAACGTCTGTTCGTCATTTGGCGTAATGCGCTTCACAGCTTCAATCGCTGCTACTTCTGTTGATATCTTATAGTCGAACCAACTATATTGCGCACGTTTCGTATCGAAGTAACAACCCTTCTCTTCTGTACAAACCATATATTCCTTAATACTCTGCAAGTACTCTTTTGCTTTCTCCACCTTATTATATTGTTGGAGAATAACAGCCGTGCGAGCCTTACCATAGATAGTTAAGTCGGTAGGTTTCTTAGATAGTCTATCCAAGAGATAGTTAATATCTGGCGTTGTCTTACGCCCTGCCAAAGCATTTGAATATAAATAATCACAGAGGTCATCCATAGGGAAGAGCAACGTCTTATACTTCTTTTCTGTCTTCTTCATATTGGCGACTTCCTCTCCAACTCGCTTATCCAAATAACGGAAAGCTGCATCAACGATTGTTGAAGTCTCCACCTTATCGGTCAGTGTTTGTAAGCGAACAAGACTCTTAACAACCGATACTGTCATATACAAACTACCCTTCATTCCTGGATACCAAGAGAATGATCCATCAGGATTCTGTAGCTTCTTCAGACTGGTTAATGTCGTTGACAAACGATTTTGCAATTGGTTTCCATCAAAGAGCCGAACTAACATTTGCTTCTGTTCACGTTCATTATTAGCATCTCTCAACCATGGAGTTTCTTCCAATGCCAACGTCTTCAAGTCTTGGTTCTTCTCTAATGCTGACATCATAGAGGTTTCTTTTCCAGTTTCTAAACGCCACTGGTTAATCGTCTGTTCTATCTTTGGTGAAGTAGAGATAATCTTCTTTGCCAGACGATTAGCATAGTAAGCTGAAACAAGACTGATGGCGTTCTTCTCGTTTGCCTCAGCCACATAAGGCAGTGCCTGAACCATCAACCAATTAGGATTATTCGTATATTCAATAGTCAATCGTTGTGCTGTACTATTCTTTGGGAATAACTTATTAATATCAACGACCTTCTCCCCTGCCCCATTCTGAGTAAATGGTAAGGTGTTAGTAACATACTCCTTATTTTGAAGAACAGGTAGATAATGTTGCTCACCATCAGAGAATCCATCGCCTTCTACCGAGAAGCGAGCAATCAACAAAGACTGATCAGCCGATAACTGATTAGCTTTCTCTGATAATAAAGAAGATAAGTTATAAGTTGCTAAACCATTACTTTGCGCCTTCAAAACGACCTCTTTACAATCTGTAAACAATACCTTTTCAGTTGCAGGATCAATGATTTCAATCTTTGCATTGGCATTGACCTCCTTATCCGACTGATTAAATAATCGTGCAGAAACCATTGCTTCATCACCGATACGCACAAAGCGAGGCATATTCGGTTGAATCATTAAACTCTTCTTTGCAATTACTTCATCTGTCAAATAGCCATGATTCATTTCTTCATCATGCGAGATACCAATGAAACGCCACGTTGTCAAACCTTCTGGAAGCGTGAACTTAATACTTACATTACCCTTTCCATCCGTCTGTAACTGTGGATAGAAGAAAGCCGTTTCATTAAGATTTTCACGCATAGAAGGTGTCACCTTCTTGTCTTCCTTCTCCTCTTCTGTCTTTATCTCTTCATCATACTTAATGACAGGAGCTGTGTATTTCACAGCAGCCCTATCGGTTCTCATCGATGGCATCTGCTCTGCCACACTAAACACACGATTCTCTGCTGAATCAGACATAGGCATTGCCTTCAACTCTACCGCACGTGACATTAGAGTATAATTACGTGATTTCATCTTTCCATAACGGAAGCTAAAAGGGGAGTCCCAAGAGCCTAAGTAGCGATAATCAAACTCTGATAAGGATAGCTCAGGCACCTCTCTCTTATCGATATCAGCATAGGCAGACAAAGTCAAAGGATTAACATCAGCACCTTCCCAAAGCACACTTTGCTGACTAAGAGAGAAGTAAGGACTTAACATCCAAGAATGTGCAATGATTGCATCGAGGCTCTTGTCATAGAGAGTAGCCATCAGTTGAGCATCTGCCGCCTTGCCATCTGGACGTTTAATACTTACTATCCATTCCTCTTTCTGACCCGGTGTTAGCTTGTCACGGAAGGTAGACCACTCCGTAATTAATCGTTTATCAGGTAATGGGCGAGCGATACTCTGCATGTGAGAATATAATACACCATCTTTCACCCACGCATAATTCAAGGTAATGCCATCGCCATATTCTTCTTTATAAAAGAGCTTTCTTGTCTTAATACTATTACTTTGATCAAATGACCCCGTCTCTATTACCTTATTACCAGCATAGATAGAATAAACCACATGTTGGTTTTTATCACTCGATCCAACCTGTAGATAGATAGGCGAACCATCACGTGGGAAGAAATTATCACTCAAGTAGAACCAATCATGTGTAGTAATTACTGGTTGCTTATCATCCATTGAGAAGAGAACAAAGTCTGTATTAACAGTATCAGTTCCACAGATTGCATGCAAGCGATAAGCACCTGAAGACATTGGCTTCAAAGTAACATCCTCATTGGCTTTAGCCGTTGCATAATTGTTATAAACATATAGTTTCTCATCCTTCTGTTGTGGAACTATCACATACTTCACCATCCCGTCAATGGGTTGACCAGCCATATTGAGGTAATCGAACTTGATTGTTTTCAAGCTATCACGCAAGTTCTTATCAGGAATATCACATGCCAACGTGGTCGGATTAGTACCAAGAGGAAGCGAGACAGAGCCTTCTCGGCTCTCACCACCAGCATCTGTCACCTTAGCCTCAACCTCAAAGTGATAGAAACGAGGGCGGAAAGAACGATTAGAAACCATTTCTTTCTCTACTTCTTTCGATAGAACGAAAGGTACAGAGACTATGAAATCACCCTTCTCATCTGTTACCACATGACCAATCTTCACCTCCTCGTCACTCTCATAGCTGTCCCACCACCAGCGCATGGGGCGTCGCTTAACCCAATAAGTTACTTTCGCATTCTGTACAGGAACACCAGCAAAGCTCTTGGCATGTCCTTTCAGTTGGATAGTATCACCTATTGTGTACTTCTCCTTGCAGTCATCAAAACTTACTTCAAAGGTCGGACGCTTGTATTCCTCTACATTGAAACGAACTTGTCCACCTCCTTTACTATTTGTGATAATCGTAAAATCACCAGTAAGTCCACTACTTGGTAACTCGAAATCGACTGCTGCTGTACCAAAGCGATCAGTAGTTACAGCCTTACGACTCACCTCTTTTCCATTCGTATCACGTAGTATCATATCAAATGAAACGCCCGCCTCTGCCTTCATCTTAAAGCCTTTTTGCGTCATTAGATATACAATAGCAGAGGCATGAACGGTTTGTCCAGGACGATAAAGAGAACGGTCTGTATAAAGGTTTGCTACCTCACCATTCTTATTAGCCTTATAGTAGTTATAATTACTTTTAAGGTCCATTGCAGGGAAAGCCTGGTCTTTGCTTGTGTAGACATAGACATCTGAACTATAATCAGGATCGGTTATAAACGCCTCTCCTTTACTATCTGTTGTGAGTATCTTTGTCAATGGTTTACTACTCCAATTATCCTTTCTGTACTCTATGCGGATGGTTGCACCAGGCACAGGTTGCCCCTCATTAGCATCAACCACAACATAACGATTGCGCTTATCAGGCTGTTCCTCCGTCATAACAAATAGGTCGCTAACATAATAAAGAGAGTAGTCTCTTGCTAAACGACTATCTGAAGGAACAAATTCTAACAAGTAAACACCCACTGGAAGGGCGGGTAGATTAAAGGAATCTTTCAGTATTTCATAGTCCTTATAATCCTTATATGTACGCTGAATAACCTGCTTAGAGGATGGTATCAATGATGCTTTGATAGCTTTCAAATCGTTCTTGTCCTCTTCATTATATTGAGTATTACCTTTTAAAGATGTACGAGTAATGTTTATCGTAAGGCTTGGCACATTACGAACTTCCATTTGCACCGTATTATCCTTATCCTTACTTGTTACCCGATTTCGCTCTATTTCAGCCGTAGACATGGGTGCCGTCAATTCCTTACGTTCGTTACGAAGCTGTTCAATAGGTGCCCATGTAGGCCAACGAGAGAGTGCATTATCAATAAAAGCAACAAGTTTTTCTGCTGGTTCTTCATCTTCCTTCATACAATTATACTTGCTTATTGCCACCTCACCACATATCGGTAAATCGCTATAAACACGCATCAAAGAGTCGAGCAATTCGCTTTTATTATCCTTCTCATCAACTGCAAGCAAAGCTGTATAGCATGCCGCCTCACGATTGCCATGCTCTACATAGTAACGATTCAGCTTGTCAAAGTCCCTTGCCTGCATACCAATGACATGGAGCAAGTCGCCTCCAAAGATGTTATCATCCTTGCCTACCTTCACTAATGGAGTATAGTTAGCAGCTTTTTGACGTGCAAGTAACGACGGATTAGACAATGCTTTCTTAAAGTATTCGGCACTGTTACCATCAGATTTGCCCTGTTCTATCCATCCTAAGACACAGTTATATATTGCAGACAACACCTCATCTTTGCGTTCAGCCTCCCGTGCTTTTACCTTCAACTTATTGAGTTCAACATCCATAGAGTCAGGCGAGATCTGTGTCTGAATACTTGAGGCTAAGAAGTTAGCAGCCAATAGTTGCCCATAAGCCTTCTCACGTTGAGCCTTCTTCTCTATCTTTCGTAAAGATACAATTGCAGTCTTTGGCAAGTCTTTCCGACCTGCTGCTTCCACCTGCTTCCACAATTCATCATAGCTTTGTGCGGCTATTTTCATTGGGAATAACAGAAGTATAAGTGGAATAAAAACAAGTAACTTCTTCATAATTATAACTCTTTAGTGATTGCAAAGATAATGATTTTCAGATAGAGAAACGCCCTATCCACCTTAATATATTATAATTGTTTAATATCAGAAGTGAGGTGTGCCAAGGTGTAAGTAAAGTGGTCAAAGTGATGAAACCCCATATTCTTTAGTGTTTGCTCACTAACCTGTCGATGTGAATCAGCATTATACTCAGGTATTAAAGGAAGCCGAATAATGACTTTATCAGCATATCCATTCTCTGCTAACCACGTTAGGTTGCGAATAACAGACGTATTATCTTTCCCCGTATAAGCCTTATAAATATCAGAATTTAAGTCTTTGACATCAACATACCACGTATGGATCAAAGGAGCAACACGCTCAACATCTTTCAGAGGAACATTAAGAGCTGTCTCAATCGTTAGTTTCCAAGCAGGATTCATAATATCTGCAAAAGCCTTGATAAAACTTGATTGTAAGAGAGGTTCGCCTCCGCCAAAGCAGATGCCACCTCCTGTTGCCATGAAATAAAGGTCGTCTATCTCTACTTCTGCATATAACTCTCCAGGCGTCAACACCTGCCATACACCATCAGATTGTAAGCATTGAGGATTCAAACAATACTTACATCGCAACGAACAACCATGGAAAGCAACCAGTGTTGTTATACCTTCTCCATCTGTCGTCAGCCTATGCCGATTGATAGCTATTAGTGGGGCGGTTACTTCTGATTGCATTTCTCTTTGTGTGATTGCGGTCTATTATATTCAACACTCTGCTTAACATTATCATCAATCTTAATCTTCCCCATTTCAAGATTAGTCCTTCTTAATCGAATAAGCAATTCTCTATCAGGACTCTTAACCTCTTTGACCAATAGATCAAAGCCTACATAACTATCAGAAGTATCTGTTATCAGGAGTGTATCCGTAGGATTCACACGCACCGCGAAACTCCCATCAGTGAATGTAAGAGACTTCTTACCTGATCTTGTAAACACCTCTATTGACGAAATTGGCTTATTAGTTTCGCCATCAACAACCAGTCCACTAATAACAACAGAATGTTCTTTATCAGTAGAGAAATTCTCTACTTTTTGTAAAACCTCTCCCGTCTGCGGACTTTCAATAGCCTTTGCAAAAGTACTCTTGGGCGTATTGTTACAAGAGACAAGAGGGATGGTTGCAACACAGAAGCCCGCTGCTAATCCTGCAACTTTCATGCTCCAACCCCTTCGTTTACGTATTATCAACTGCTCTTCCAAGTATCTGATCTCTTGTTCACAAGCAGGACAAGTGCCAGAGCAATCGCCCTCGTGGTGACATTCACAAGGTTGATAACGAATGTTATTCGCATCAGCTATCTGCTGACGAATACCTTTTAATGTTTTGCAAATATTCTTTCCCCTTATCATACCATTACCTCCTTTTTGATAGAACAACTATTATTTATTCTTTTCTACATGTGACATAGGACTATCAGAATCACTTATTCGCTCACAACTTGAGGCCGCAATTTTACCCAAAACATTGCCATCACTTTGTATAACTACCCTCCTGCGCTTTCGTTTTAACAAAGACCTCACTTTAAAATCCTTAGTAACAAACCCCAAACGAGAGATTCTCAAGGTTGCATCTATCGGTACTTTCACTGCAAAATAGCCATCTTCATTTGCAAAGACATGCTTATCTGTTCCCAGCAATTGCACGTCAGCAGCGATCAAAGGGTCTTTTGCATCAGACGCAATAAGCTGTATTTTAATAACAACAGCATCACATCTACCTTGTGACCAGTCGACTACTTGCAGGTCATCTTGACTTACCTCGTGTACAACGCTAGCAGGAGTTGTATTACACTTAGAGTCTTGTGCAGAGACTGCCAAGGGCATCATTGTGGCACAAATACTTGCAGCAAGACCAATAACCTTCGTGTTTATACCTTTATGGCTACGCTCTTTTAGTTGGCTTTCAATATATCTAACCTCTTGTTCACAAGCAGGACAAGTACCAGAGCAATCGCCCTCGTGGTGACATTCACAAGGTTGATAACGAATGTTATTCGCATCTGCTATCTGCTGACGAATACCTTTCAATGTTTTGCAAATATCCTTTCCTCTTGTCATACCATTACCTCCTTTTTGATAGAACAACTATTATTTATTCTTTTCTACATGTGACGTAGGACTATCAGAATCACTTATTCGTTCACTACTAGGGGCTGCTATTTCACCAACAATATAACGATACATTTCTAATTCGACGATTCTCTTCTTTAGTTTTAACAAAGATCTCACCTTTAAAACCTTAGTTTCAACTCCAAAACGAGAGACTCTCAAGGTTCCATTTATTGGTACCTTCACTGCAAAATAGCCGTCTAGACCTGTAGAAGTATGCTTATCTGTTCCAAGCAATCGTACGTCTACAGAGGTCACAGGTCGCTTATTATCAGACGCAATAAGCTGTATTTTAATAACAACAGCATCACGTCTACCTTGTGACCAATCGATTACTTGCAGGTTACCTTGATTTACCTTGTGTACAACGCTAGCAGAAGTTGTATTACACTTAGAGTCTTGTGCAGAGACTGTCAAAGGCATCATTGTGGCACAAATACTTGCAGCAATACCAATAACCTTCGTGTTTATACCTTTATGACTACGCTCTTTTAGTTGGTTCTCAATATATCTAATCTCTTGTTCACAAGCAGGACAAGTACCAGAGCAATCGCCTTTGTGGTGACATTCACAGGGTTGATAATGAATGTTATTCGCATCTGCTATCTGCTGACGAACCTCTTTCAATGCCTTACAAATATCCTTTCCCTTTTGCATAATGATGGTCTTTAAGTGTCGAAATATTACTATCCAATATGCAAATATACGAAAAATAATAGAATAGCAAACACTATTATTGATACGAATTAAGTATCATAACATTTGATAAGATATAATAAGTAAGAAAACAAGAGACGCCCTCTTGCGTTCAAAGAGATGCCTTCCTTGTCACGAAGAAAGCCTCTGCTCACATCAAGGAAACGCCCTTTTCAAATAGATAAAAGCGGAAAGACTTATCGTCCATCCGCTTTTATCGCTCGATAACTTTAAACTCAGAGAAGTCAGTCTTACGCAATAAGTCTTCGTAAGAGAGCTTGGGATGCTTCTTCATATAGACTTCCACAGCATCTTCATATCGACTATGATAGATACGTTTCGTCATAATTTGATTCACAATCCATTGAATCTTTCCTATCTGTAAGTCGCGCTCTATCTGTGGACGTGACTCAAAGTTCTCTAGCGGATAGATACTCATCAAATAGAAAGTTAAGCAATCCGGAAGGATGTATTCACGCGACATTTGCTTGCGTTGAGCAGGTGAATAAAACCTTGCATACAATGGATAATTAGCACCAAGATACTTATCTAGAGAGACACCTATCGTCCCGTTACCTACAACAATACTCTGATCTAAAGCGGAGATCTGTGCATATACCTTTGGAATCTCTATGTCTGGGAGGACTTGCTTCAGCCTAGTAAAAGAGGTGCTAAGCTGTTTATCAATGTCATCCGTATTAGCGTATTCAGATTCAACTGCCGCTATCAACGTTTGAAGAGTTGTGTCTTGGTAGAACTTCAAGAACTTACTATTGATGTCAGGATCGGTTGTCTCCCCTATTTTAACTACATCCTCTATCAGCGTACGGGTCTCAATTGGATATTCTGTATTCATCTGCTGGAGCGCAGAGAAGTCACCCGTTGTGAGGTAACGATACTCTAACCGGTCATAGCGATCCAACTCTAATAACTGAGACTTATCGTTCTCGTCATCAGAAGAAAGCTTAAACTGGCAACCAACACAGGTTACCAGAACCAGAAATAATATGTAATATAGTTGCTTCACAAGCTTTTTTACAATAATTATAGGTGTCTTTGCAAATTTACTAAAAAGTATTTTTTTATGCAAGTGTTCTACTAAAAAAGTGTAAAATACAGCTCTTTTTATAGCTTCTATTCGCCAGGTAGCCTATCAAAATGTTTATTACCATACACATAATACTGCCATAAAATAGAGTACATCCTACGCCCATCAGGAGCACAATTAGATAACGTATCTGATGAGTTCTCCGCTATATTAGAGTTATTATCAGGACGTTTAAACTCATTACGCCACCTTTTGAAAGCTCTTCGTGCAGAGAGAATAGCTTTGAAGTCGCCCCAATTATGATTCAAGATAAGCGTTTGGAAAGCTGCAAGATAGTCTAAAAAGAATCGCATACGCATTACATGCTGTAACTCATTATCAGGTAGATTCTTCCACAACATGGTAAGGTTATTACGGAAGTTAAGGAACGTCTTACGAGGATTCGACTTTGGTAATGTCCCTCCACCGACGTGATAAACGGTGCTTTCTGGGAAACAGAAGATATGCTTACCCATACGATGTAGACGCCAACAAAGGTCGATCTCTTCGTTATGAGCAAAGAACCTGCCATCTAAACCACCTGCTTCCCAATAGTCTTTAGCACGTATCATCATGCATGCACCTGTTGCCCAAAGGACTTCTTTAGCATCATCATATTGACCATTATCATCTTCCACAACATCAAAAACACGTCCACGGCAGAAGGGATAACCATAGCGATCAATAAACCCACCCGATGCTCCCGCATACTCAAAAGCATCACGATTTGTCATGGAGAGAAGCTTCGGTTGACAAGCAGCTATTTCTTCATGGGCATCCATCTCCTCTATCAAGGGTGTCAACCAATGATGCGTCACTTCAACATCACTATTTAGTAGTACATAATACTCGCTATCCACTTGTCTTAGTGCCTGATTGTAGCCTTCGGCAAAACCATAGTTTTGATCCAACGGAATAACTCGAAGATGTGGATAATGCTCAGATAACCATACTACAGAATCATCCGTAGAACCATTATCGGCTACTATTACTTCCGCTTCTCCACGCGAATATTCTACCACGGAAGGGAGATATTGCTCCATCATCTTCCGCCCATTCCAATTCAAAATGACAATTGCTACTTTCATAGAAGTTCTGCTTTTAAAGAACTTTGATCGAAATTAAAGCCCCCTAAGCGTACACGGATAATTTGATTATCATATTCTTCTTTCGCCTGGCTAGGGGACAGTTCCACACGAATGTAATTATCAGTAAAGCCATGCATTGCCTTTCCTCTAGCTGCTTTCTCAAAGAGAACATCTGCTTCTTGGCCAATATGTGCGGCATAGAAAGCACGTGTCTTCTCATCTGATAACTTCAACAACTTATGTGCACGATGCTTCTTTTCACGAGCATCTACCACGTATGGGATGGAAAGGGCTGATGTACCAGGACGCTCAGAATAAGGGAATACATGTAGTTGTGTTACTGGGAGAGATGCTAAGAAGTTATAACAATCTTCGAAATATTCTGGTCGTTCTCCACGTGACCCAACCATTACGTCAACTCCTATAAAGGCATCGGGCATCTTCTCTTTAATAAGCTTTATCTTATGGGCAAAAAGCTTCGTATCATAACGACGGTGCATTAACTTTAATACTTCATCTGATCCACTTTGGAGTGGGATATGGAAGTGTGGCATGAATGCACGTGATTGTGCACAATATGCAATGAGGTCATCATCAATCAAGTCGGGTTCTAACGAACTAATACGGAAGCGTTCTATACCTTCCACCTTATCAAGTGCCTTCACGAGATCTAAGAATTTTTCTCCTGTTGTTTCACCAAAATCACCAATGTTAACACCTGTCAAGACTATTTCTTTTCCACCCTCCTTTGCAGCTTCCTCAGCTTGCTGAACGAGTGATTCAATAGAAGGGTTACGAGAGAATCCACGTGCATAAGGAATCGTACAATAAGTACAGAAGTAGTTACAACCATCCTGTACCTTCAAAAAATAACGAGTCCTATTCCCACGAGAACAGCTTGCTTGGAAACTCTTTATATCCTTTGTCTTAACAGAGTGATATGTTCCTTTACCCTCATCAGAAGATTTATCTGCTGAAGAATCAATATCAGTTTTATTCCATGCATCACTAAGATATTGTATCAAATCTGCCTTTTCGTTACTACCTAAAACTAAGTCAACACCTTCTATTTTAGCTATCGTTGCGCTCTCTAACTGAGCATAGCAACCTGTAACAATAACAAAGGCTCCAGGATTCTGGCGTACCATTCGATGGATAATCTGACGACATTTGTGGTCGGCAACTTCTGTTACCGAGCATGTATTAATCAAACAGATATCTGCAGACTCGCTTTTCTTCGCTTCCCTTACACCCATATTATATAAGGTACGCGCGAAAGTACTCGTCTCAGAAAAGTTGAGTTTACAACCCAACGTATAGAATTTGGCGGTCTTGCCTTGGAATGCTGCTGTATCTATCATATAGCTTGCAAAGTTACACTAAATCACACATAAAACCAAAGGTTACCCTGCTTTGTTCCTATTAAGAATAAGTTTAACCTCATAACTAACTATTAAAACAAGTCCTAAGAAGCCCTAAATTTACATTGTGCAGGTACACATTAAAATCATTAACATTTATTTAACGTTTATATATAACTGATTTTCAACAGATTACAAAATAGTTACAAATAGGAACAAAAAAAGTCTTTAAAAAATTATTGCCATATCAAAAAAATACTTACCTTTGCATCGTTTTAACAAACAAATGATTGTTTTACAGATTTAAAAAGCAAAGAAAATGAAGAAATTAGTTTTAATGTTCGTAGCTATTGCAGCTATCTCTTTCGCATCTTGTAATGGTAACTCTAAGCCAGCAGCTAACGTTGATACAACTGCTCAGGATTCAGCTGTTGATTCAATGCAACAAGATAGCGCACATTCTGATTCTGCAAAGGCTGATTCAGCAAAGGCTGATTCTACTGTTAAGAAGTAATCAGAAAGCGAACTGAAAAAGAGAGAAATTGACCGTAGAGCTTAGCTCTACGGTTTTTTTGTGCCTATTTTGAAAAGCAGACTACCGAAATTAGCTGTACTTGAATGAAATCTCTTTTCATAGCCCATCATACTTTCTCTACTTACAATCTACTGCCTACCAATTGCATTTCCTTAAATATTCATTATGGCAACAAATGAAATAAAACTATTGCTGTCAGATACAACTTAGATAGCAAATTCTTCATATCAAATCTACTAAAACTTATACTATATTTCTTGACAAATCTTTATCTTCAAAAAGATTCATTCTAGCGTGAGAAGCCAAGTATTATGGACGAAAAATGAGTAAAAAATAGGTTTTTCAAGAAACATATATATGTTCTGCGCAAAACTTATATATGTTTTACATAAAAGATATATATGTTTCATCTAAAAGATATATAGTTTTTCGATAAAAAATATATAATTTTTCAGTCAAAAGTACTATATTTTTCAATAATAGCGAATATTTTTTCAATCGGAAAAGGCAGAGATTTATGTAACATCATGTATATCAACAAATTACAGAACATCGACTAACATACCCCATAACTCGCATATTTGAATCAAAGTACACGCCTCGTCGAAAATAACGCAATTATAAGCCCAGAATTAGGTAGTATTTTATTACAAAGCATTAGAAAGGCTCCCATCTCAAAAATAATGCGGAACCGCCCTATATAAAGGCTATTCCGCAAGGATTTATATGTCGCTAAAATTCTAACTAGACCGTAATAACTAACCCATCATAAGCAAAGAAGAATCCATCAGGAAGACGCTGTTGTGCCTTAGTATATAAACCTATTTGGTGAGTCAAGTGAGTTAGATAAGTTTTCTTAGCTCCAATCTTCTTACTAAATTCAATGGCTTCTGATATTAATTGATGAGAATGATGCTCACGTTCCCAGCGCAAACCATTGACAACTAAGGTTTCAACACCTTCTAAATAGGAAAGTTCTGACTCTTCTATTGTTTTCATATCAGTGATATATGCCAACTTACCTATTCGATAGGCAAAGATAGGTAACTTTCCATGCAGAACATTAATCGGTACTACTTCAAAGTCACCTATCCGAAAATGAGAATGAGGCTGTATAGCATGAAGCTCCAACTTTGGCACACCAGGATAGAGATGTTCCGTAAAGCAATAAGGGAAATTATGCCGTAGCCCAGCACACGTGTCCTCATTGGCATAAACATCTATATCTCCTAACTGACAATAAGGGCGGACATCATCAATACCACCGACATGGTCATAATGAATATGCGTTATCAGTAAACCATCGATCTTACGGAAAGGTTGTGGTAGCATTTGTTGACGGAAATCAGGACCACTATCAATGATAATGCGAGTATTCTCTGTCTCTAACAAAGCTGAAGTACGTAAGCGTTTATCTCGTGGATCAGTACTTCTACAAACCTCACAATTACAACCAAGAACAGGTACTCCATTTGAAGTACCTGTACCTAAGAAAGTCAAATATCTTATAGGTTCTGACATCTTCATCTCACATTTACTTCGGGATGAATCTCAATACCAAACTTCTCTTTCACATCATGCTGGATAGTCCCACAAAGGCGTACAACATCAGAGCCAGTAGCACCACCAAGATTTACCAATACTAATGCTTGCTTCTCATAAACGCCAGCATGACCGAGAGCTTTACCCCTCCAACCACATTGATCAATCATCCATCCTGCAGGAATCTTCTCATGGTCATCATCGATAGTATAATGTGGCATTCCCTCATATTGTGCAGCCAATTCTAAATACTTATCCTTTGAGACAATCGGGTTCATAAAGAAACTACCAGCATTACCTATTCGCTTAGGATCAGGGAGCTTTGCATTACGGATATCAGTAATTACTTGTCTGAGTTCTGTAGCTGTTGGGTTATCTATTCCACGCTCAGCTAACGCAGCTCGGATATTGCCATAATCAAGTCTTGGCTCATAAGTCTTAGATAGTTTATAAGTAACTGAGGTAATCAGGAATTTATCACGCCATTCATGCTTAAACTTACTCTGGCGATAGCTATATTCGCAATCAGCATTAGCGAAATGACACACCTTTCCCGTCGCTATCTCTACAGCATCAACCTCCTCTATCAAATCTTTTGCTTCTGCACCATACGCTCCAATATTCTGAACAGCACTAGCACCGCATTCTCCTGGAATAATAGAAAGATTCTCTGCGCCATAAAGATTATGACGAACACAATAGTCGACAAAGTCATCCCATACATATCCAGAGCCACAACGCACACGTCCATCCCCCAAATCTTCTATAAACGAGATACCTGAATGAAGTACTGTTCCAGCATAATCACCCGTTAATAGAAGATTACTACCACCACCAAGTATTAATAGTGGATAATCATCTTCTTTCAAGGAGCGCACAACATCTTGCGCCTCCTCTACTGTGTTATATTCAACGAAGCGTCTACATTTAGCATCAATACCGAACGTATTATGTGGAAGTAAACTATACGATTTCAAATCTTTCATATCAGATGACACTTTATGAGTGAAAGGGATAAAATGATTGTTCCCTCGGATATTTATAAATATTGGGTGATGAGGATTAGCCTTTACGCACACCATCATCACCCAAACAATAGATTCTATTACTATTAATAAGCATTTATCTTCTCTAAACGCCACTTCTGACCATGAAGTTTGAAGATGAGCTGTGTTTCTACTCCATTAGAGAGACCACGGAAAGTTAATATCTTACGATTAGTCTCGGAGTACTTCTGCCCGTAAAGGATATTATATATCATTCCTCCTGGAATCTCTGGTAAGAAGGTAGACCACTCCTCTGCTGGTATCGTACGATTTACCGTTGTAGTCTCTTCGCCATCAGGGTCTGGACCAGAATAAGCTAATGGATTCTTTATAGCACCTGCGCCTCGTGTAGCGAAGAAGTTAGACAGGAACTTAAAGAAAGAGGCATTATAGCTATCCTTGAACGATATGTTACGAATCTCATTCAATCTCCATTTACCTTCTTGATGATCAAACCAATATTGCTCGATAGAACCCTTCTTCAGTTGAATCTTCTCAACGATAACACTATCCAAATCAGTTGACTTAGGATACTTCATCTGCTCTTCGTTATCAAATACCAATGTATAATAACCTTGAGGACGGAAGAAGTGATCAGTCTTCCATTGACCTTTCTGCAATTCAACCTTCTTATTTCCTGTTATAACTGGCAATGGGAAGTTAATACGACTACGTTGCAACTTCTTATTGGCAATGAAGTTGAAGAAGAAATCATCAAATAGTTGGTCAGCCGCTTTAGGCATTGGCGTTGAAGCTATCACCTCTGTCGCTGAATCAACTTCGTCGATCGTGTCACTATCTACCTCCGTAGATTCAGTGTTTGTGCTATCAGCCGATTCTACCTTTTTATTAGAACAACCTGTGCCTACAGTAAGCATTGCCACGCAGACAACTACAGCAAGTAAAAATACCTTTCTCATATTCTCTTTATTCGTCTCAAATTTCTTGCAAAAGTACGATATTTATTTCTAATAAGGTAGCAAAAGTATAAAATTATATTATGGTAATTTCTCCGTTCCGATTATAAATCGTACCTTTGCAGGAAAATAATCAAGCAGTATGTTATTAGACAAGATACAAGAACTTCTTAATGAAGTAAGCACACTCACGGCCAAAAGCGCAGATGATGTAGAGCAACTACGCTTGAAATATCTAAGTAAGAAAGGTGAAATCAATGCGTTGATGGGCGAGTTTCGCAATGTAGCAGCTGACCAAAAGAAGGCAGTTGGCATGAAAATCAACGAACTCAAGCAACTCACACAGAACAAGATTAATGATCTCAAAGAGCAACTTGAGACAAGTGAGGCACAGAGTGACGATATTGATTTGACACGTACCGCCTACCCTATCAGCCTTGGTACACGTCATCCATTGACGCTGGTAAAGAATGAAATCATTGACATCTTTGCTCGAATGGGCTTCACGCTCTACCAAGGGCCAGAGATAGATGACGACCAGCACGTGTTTACAATGTTGAACTTTGCTGCTGATCATCCTGCACGTGATATGCAAGATACCTTCTTCATTGAGCGTAGCAACACCATGGATGTTACTAAGAACGTTCTTCTCCGTAGCCATACATCCAATGACGAGGCACATTACATGTCTACTCATGAGCCTCCAATTCGTGTGCTTTGCCCAGGTCGTGTCTATCGTAATGAAGCCATATCAGCCCGTGCACACTGTTTCTTCCATCAGGTAGAGGGCTTATATGTTGATAAGAATGTCAGCTTCACCGACCTAAAGCAGGTTCTTCTTACCTTTGCACGTGAGATGTTTGGTGCAGATACGAAGATTCGTCTTCGCCCAAGCTACTTCCCATTCACTGAGCCAAGTGCAGAGATGGATATCAGCTGTAACATCTGTGGCGGTGAAGGTTGTGGTTTCTGCAAGCACACTGGATGGGTTGAAATCCTCGGTTGCGGTATGGTTGACCCACACGACCTTGAGGCTTGCGGTATTGATTCAAGTGTATATACAGGTTATGCCTTCGGTATGGGTGTTGAGCGTATCGCTAACCTCAAGTATCGTGTTAGCGACCTCCGCCTCTTCTCTGAAAACGATACTCGCTTCTTGAGAGAGTTCGAAGGTGCATAAGCTGCAACCTATCAGAATACGGTGAAACGGATATAAGAGGATGCGTCAATACATCCTCTTTTTTTATTTCAGCCTATTTGCCATCATGTTCTCTCAAGACATATAGCTTATTTCTCCCTTTCCCTATGTTCTTAATCTTTCCCTCTTCCTCCAATCGTGCCGCTATACGATAAGCATTTGCCTGCGAAAGATTAAGGCTAAGGCGCAAGTCGTCGACAGAGAAGAAAGGTCTGTCAGTTCCCAACCTTGCGATAGCTTTATCAATCTCCTTATAGGTTGGGATAGAGGAAACGCCATCCCGATAAGTAACATTCTCAAACTCGGCATGAAGGAACGTCTCCATCATTTCCGTATCAGGGCGAAACTTAACCGTCCGAACCTCTGGCTTTCGCAAACGAAAATGTCCAGAACGCGGATCTTGATGTAGCTCCCCCTTTACAGCAAGACTGAAGTAACCTAATCCCGGCAAATGAACGACATTTCCCGACATCAGTTGAGAGGAAATTTCATCCCTCAATGCAGCAATAGCGGCAATGACATCGGCATGCGTAAGTGACGTTGCCCCTTGAATACTCCGACCTATGCGGTCAATTCCTACAACTTGATTCTCAATGGTAACTGCCCTATATTCTGAATGAGTAGAGAAGTGCCCATGATACTTTAATAGCTTGTACTTTACACTCATATACGGTTTCCGTTTTAAATTTATACTGTTCGCATCATATTTTTATGCGTATCGCGTCTTTGTGCAATGCGTATATTTTTTTGAGATTTTTGAGCAGAAAACACAGCAAATTCTTTTTCTGGGAACTTTTCCAAGAAAAAGCATGCAGTTTTTGAATGTCCTTGGAAGGTTCAGGAGTGAATTAACTGAAATTCCCTATATTATCCAATTTTTGGAAGAATTATTTGGGATATATTGATAATTTTGCTACTTTTGAACCAATTTAACTAAAAACGATTCTTTATGAAAAAGAATTTTAATCGTCTGAAGGTCGTATTGACCGAACAAAAACGAACAAATAGATGGTTGGCAGACCAACTAAACAAGGATGAAGCTACAATTTCAAAATGGTGTACTAGCACCAGTCGGCCGAGTCTTGAAACTTTATTTGCTATAGCAAAGGTACTTGGTATGCAAGTTCAAGATATTATTGAGAAAAGATAATCTTAAATTTGTGGTTATGAATAGTGTGATTTCAACTTCTTCATTGCTTCCAGCAGTAAGAAATACTTCTCTTATGCTGGGCAAGACCTATGTTGGTATTGATTTCGGTACATCTACAACGGTTGTATCTATCGCCCATTATGACGCAGCGAATGACAAGATAGTTACTCGCTCACTGAGACTTAGTCAAATGCTCCCGGATGGAACTGTTTACTCAGCAGAAATTGTTCCATCTGTAATAGCATGGCTTAATAACCAAATCCTTGTGGGCGAAGGTGCGTCTCAATTAAAATACAAGCTTAAAAGAGGAAAGAATATTTGGTATTCTTTCAAGATGGAATTGGGAGAAGACCTCGGAGCAAAATATTACGAGAGTGAATTACGAGATAAAGCGCCATTCAATATCAGAAATCCAAAAGATGCTACACGAGTATTCTTTTCATACTTGAAGTTCTTAATTCTAAGATACTGCAAGGAGAATAATCTGAGTGACGATATCTCATATGCAGTCAGTATACCAGCATCTTTTGAGGCTAATCAACGGAAAGACTTATTAGATTCACTTGTCGCCAACGAGATGAAAATTTCCAAACAAGCTTTAATTGACGAGCCGAATGCGGCCTTCATCAGTTATGTCGTTTCTCGAGCAACAGAGGGTAATCCTTTGTTTGTTAACCCAGATTATAACTCCAAGGTGTTAGTGTTTGACTTTGGCGGCGGCACTTGTGATATTTCTATTTTGGAAATTGGTCAAAATGGAAATGGATTTTTCTCTAAGAATATAGCGATATCAAAGTTCACGACTTTGGGAGGTGATGATATTGACCGTTATATTACTTATCATTACCTAATGCCAAGATTTCTCGAAGCAAATGGGAAAAAGAAAGAACAGTTCAGAACTAATGAGAAGAAACAAATTGCATCTGCCTTATACAAAATTGCAGAGCGTCTTAAAATATTGATTAACAAGAATATAGCTACCTTGACCAATAACTTTGTTGTTCCTCAAGTAAAGAACAGCGATGTCAAGACCGAAATAGATTCTCATGTTTCTGTGCTAACCAACAAAGGTGAATTGACGCAAGATCATTTCTATCTGACCAATAAGGAGCTCACAGAAACCATGAGTGTTTTCCTTAAAAATGGGTTTGGTAAAACCACAAGAATTAAGGGCGAGGATGAATATAATAGCATCTTCACCCCAATTGATAGTGCAATTAAGAAAGCACACACCCCAAAAGAAGAGATCGATTATGTCCTTTTCATTGGTGGAAGTGCACAAAGTCCATATATACAACAGGCTGTAAAGGAGTACTTTGAAGACTCAGAAATGTTGGTGCCTATAAATTTGCAGACTCATGTTTCACAGGGTGCGGCAATTCATTCTCTTCTTTTCAACGGTATGAACAAGTGTCTTATTAGACCAATCACGAGCGAGCCGATACTTGTTATTACAAAAGATACTCACCCTAAGGTGCTTTTACCAGCAGGAACTCAGATTCCATGTGATACATTTGAAATTGACGACTTGGTGACTAATAGACAAGGGCAAACTACTATCGAATTGCCAATTTGCGTTGGTAATCAGACTAAATTATTGTTCAATCTCAAAATAGAGTCGACATTACCTGGGGGGTTCCCCGTAAACAGTCCTATCAAGATTGTTTTTGAGGTAAACTCTGACAAGATGCTTATTGTTCAGGCATCTTGCATGGGGACACATTGTCATATAGAGCCATTGAATCCATTCGCAAACAAGGAACTTTCGACAGAGGAGAGAATAGCCCTAAAAGCTGAAAGACAAGCTAACCTTGAGGCTGAGATGAATGGAGGCGTGCCGTCAAAACAAAGTTTGATAGCATTGCGTAACGCATACAAGAAAGCCGGTAATAATTTCAAAGCAGCAGAAACAATTGAATTACAGAACGAGTTATATCCAGAAGCGGGGAATCTCAACAGCATTGGTGTATACTATAGCAATTCAGGCAATGAGGAAAAAGCGATAGAATATTATGAACTTGCATTGCAAGTAGATCCAAACAACTTACATGCAAATGCCAATTTAGGTTCTAGTTTAAGATATAGAGACAAAGCAAAAGCTAAGTACCATCTACAAAAAGCGTTAGAGCTGAAATCAGACCACGATATTGCACTGATAGAACTTGCGCGAATAGAAAAATCAGAAGGAAAGACGGAAGAAGCTAAGGCTAAATTTCATAAGGCATTTGATTACTATCAAAGCTTATGGGAAACTAATAGTCTGCCTCAATATGCATATGGCTGGTTTGCTTCCGTTGCAGAGGAATTAGGAGAAAATGAGCTCGCCAAGAAAGTTCGTTTTGCGGTTTCTCATGGCACGGAAGAATCATATTACGATTCGGAAAATCTGTCTCGTACGAGAACAAATGTACTAACATCTAAAAACTAAATATATAGGATTATGGCTTGGATAATTCCCGAAAACAAGCTCGATACCCAACAACGAGATTTCCTCGACAATGTGGATATTGACAGAAGAAACTCTAAGTTTGCAGCAAGAAACTTAAACAGGGTATAATCCCCTTTAGGAAGCAAGGTTGATTCATTACCTTTGTTGTCAAAAGGAAGAACCAGCCTACAGGATAGGGAAACTATAGAAGGACTAG
>NZ_VVIQ01000004.1 GCF_009728485.1 Prevotella vespertina | reverse complement strand
TGTAAAGACGGTGACGTCAAAGCCGAGCACTACTAATTGCCCAAAACTTTCTTCGGGTCTAGCACTATCCAAGTCGATAGTGCAGACCAGTGACTCAGACTTTGAGCTGTGTAATCTTTAAAATGAAGTAATCAGTTCTAACATAGGAGTCTTTGCTTGTGAAAATACGTCACCTTATACGGTTGACAGATTAGTAGAAGAGTTTACGAGTAGACAAGTTGACAAGAAAACAAGTTAAAAGTATACAAGTAAACGAATTATTAGTCCGAGAGACTAATATAAAACTACGAAGAATCTACTGATAAGAAAAGAAGAAATGACAAAAGACAGAAGCAATAACTAGTCCTTGTCAACTTCATAACTAGTCAACCGAACAAAATATTAGGTGGTTATTGCGTCGGGGTTCCACCTCTTCCCATTCCGAACAGAGAAGTTAAGCCCGTCTGCGCCGATGGTACTGCAATGCAATGCGGGAGAGTAGGTGGCCGCCTTCTTTAATATGAGAGAGCTTCGAAGAGAAATCTTTGAGGCTCTCTTTTTTTGTTCCCTTTTTTGTGGCTCCACTCTCAATTCTATCACCTTATTACTCCTCAACCTCCTCTCCTAAATCCTCTCTCCCGCCCTCTCCAAACGAACGTTCACTATCCGCAGGAAAGTAATGTAGATGGAGAGACATTACTGACCTTCTCTCTCCAATCCTCTTCCCCGCCCTCTCCAAACGAACGTTCACCATCCGCAGGAAAGTAATATAGATGGAGAGCCATTACTGACCTTCTCTCTCCAATCTTCTTCCCAGCCCTCTCCAAACGAATGTTCACTATCCGCAAGAAAGTCATACTGATGGAGAGTAATTGCAGAAATACTACAAATGAGCCTCAATATTGTTTTAGTGATTTCTACCAATCGTATCTCCGTTTTCGATAAATCGTACCTCCGTTTTTTATAAAACATACCTCCGTTTTTAGTAAAACGTACCTCCATTTTTGATAAAACGATAGTACTTTTTATTTAGAAACAAGTATTAGGTCACACAAGCAGTAGTTTTTTAATGAAAAGTTGGACAAGTATTGAATGATGAAAGTGGTACGTGTTCAAGAAGAATTAATGCTGACTGCTTGTAGTATTTAGGCTATACACATGATGTGTTAATGCAGAGCACCGATAATGTTGATGGTAGGGTGGATTGCTGAATGTTATTCTTAATAGGCGAGGAAAAGCTGATATTTCTGTAAATTGTTGCTTTGCAATGATTGAGATAACGTACAACATCTGTTTACTGCATCTTTGATTGATTCTTTCATAATCCTGTTTTTATATTGAATAAGGCTGAAGGATGAAAAGTTTTAGATAAGTATAGTGTTGGACACACGTATTATTCGGCTGGTTTTAATTGATTATGTTATTACAAGAGCGGTAATATCTTGGTCAGAGAAGGGAAGAGTTAGTAGAATAATAGAAGCTGAAGTACATATGTGAAGGGATTTGTTTACTCACTTAATTATTTTTAACTGGACTAAACCTTGTAGTATTTGAATAAAGACTATATTTGCAATCAAATAACTTTAAACACTTCTTTTTATTTAAAAACAACATGTTATGAAAAAGATTGGATTATTTGCAGTAGCTTTATTTGCTTTGTGTCTCGTTTCATGTAACCAGAAGAAAGAGCAGAAGAATGCTGATGGTGCAGCAGTAGAAATGACTGATTCAACAAAAGGTGGTGGTCAAGCAGCATCTACGACGGCTGATTCTAAAGATCCAGAAGCACTTCTTGAATCTTATAGTTCTTGTGTAGATGAGTTAGTTGGACTCATGAATAAGATGAAAGCTGGTGATGCGTCAGTTGCTACACAGTGGACACCTGTTTTGCAGAAAGCATTGGAAGTTAGTTCTCAATTAGATATGGTTAAGGACAAGTTGACGCCTGAACAGATGAAGAAATTCTCTGAGATTACTTCAAAGTTGACTGAGGCTTCAAACAGCGTTACGAAGAAGTAGTATCTATAAGATTAGATTTCCCAGGACTAGCGGTACTAGTTTCCTGGGAAATCTTCGTTTTTATCTTATGGAGATATTGGTTATATCCAGTTAAAGGGTATATTTTAATTTACAAATCTAACTACAATCAGCAAAAAAAAAAGAAGTAAGAAGAACCTCAAACAAATTCTTCCTACTTCCTAATGTCTACTTCTAATCAAGCAAGCCATTGCTCTCTCAGCGTATGGTCACCCGATTTCTTATAGCTTACAAAGAACCATTATTAGCTTGGCGAACCATCTCTTGAGAAGCATATAGATACACTTCCACACGGCGGTTCTTCTGACTAACAGTCTTATTCTCAATCGGGTTCTGGCTTCCGAAGCCTTCTACCGAACGAATCTGACGGCTAGAAACACCCTGCCCTCTCAAGTAAGAAGATACAGCAGACGCACGACGCTGAGACAGAGGGATGTTAATATTATCGTTACCAGAGGCATCTGTGTAACCTTGAATAGCCACGTCACAGTTTGAATTAGTCTTCATAAGCCCTGCCAACTTCGTTAGATCGTTTTTAGCAGCCGCATTCAAGTTAGAACCATTGAGTGGGAATAGGATACCAGAATCGAATGTTACCTTCACACACTCAAGTCCGTTTGCATCCGTAACCTTATCAACACTAGCGTTAGGGAGCTGTTGTGCAGCTTCACGAGCCACCTTATCCATGTGACGACCGATGATAGCTCCAGCTCCAGCACCTACTGCGCCACCAATAGCAGCACCTATTGCAGTACTCTTACCATTCTTACCTATGATCTGACCAACAATGCCGCCGAGTACAGCACCAGCGCCACCACCGATTAAAGTTCCAGTTCCTTGCTTTGTTTGACAGCTTACGACAGAGAGCACACATAGCCCTGCTGCCATCATTTTCATATTCTTCATAACTGTATATATTATAATGTGATAATTCTCTTTTTACCTTTTCAGCAATCCTCCTTATCGGTTCTCTCTCCTTTAATTCATGCAAAGTTAAACAATTATTGGAGTATTGAGACTATTGCCAACTATTTTTTGTAATTTTGCACAAAGATAGACATTATACCGCTCAAAGGTATGGGGAAATACCTAAAAGGTAGTGGATTTCCCCTAAAACAAGCATTTTGAAGATTATAAATATATGGCAAAAGAACTAAAACACATGACCAAGAGAGCTGAAAACTACTCTCAATGGTACAACGACTTGGTAATAAAGGCCGATCTAGCAGAGCAGTCTGCAGTCCGCGGATGTATGGTTATCAAGCCTTACGGATACGCTATTTGGGAGAAGATGCAGGCTCAACTCGATAAGATGTTTAAGGAGACTGGTGTGCAGAACGCCTACTTCCCACTCCTTATCCCTAAGAGTTTCCTATCAAGAGAGGCAGAACATGTAAAGGGATTCGCTAAAGAGTGTGCTGTAGTCACACACTATCGTTTGAAGGCAACTGACGATGGTAATGCCGTTGAAGTTGACCCTAATGCTAAGTTAGAAGAAGAGTTAATCATCCGTCCAACGAGTGAAACGATTATTTGGAACACTTATAAGAATTGGATTCACTCATGGCGTGACCTGCCACTGATGTGTAACCAGTGGTGCAATGTGATGCGTTGGGAGATGCGCACACGCCCCTTCTTGCGTACATCTGAGTTCCTTTGGCAGGAGGGACACACGGCACACGCTACTCGTGAAGAGGCCGAGAAAGAAGCACAAACAATGCTTCATGTCTATGCAGACTTCGCTGAGAAGTGGCTCGCTGTACCAGTTGTTCAGGGTGTAAAGAGCGAGACAGAACGTTTTGCAGGTGCTTTGGACACCTACACTATTGAGGCTATGATGCAGGATGGAAAGGCTTTACAAAGTGGTACGTCACACTTCCTTGGACAGAACTTTGCCAAGTCTTTCGATGTTACCTACCTAAATAAAGACAACAAGCCAGAATATGTTTGGGCTACCTCATGGGGCGTTAGTACACGTTTGATCGGTGCTCTCATCATGACACACTCCGATGATAACGGACTCGTTCTACCACCGAAGATTGCGCCAATACAGGTTGTTATCGTTCCAATCTTCAAAGGCGAAGAGCAGTTGAAAGAGTTAACTGCAAAGCTACAACCCGTCATTGACGGACTTCGAGAGCTTGGTATCACTGTTAAATACGATGATGCTGACAACAAGCGACCAGGCTTTAAGTTCGCAGATTATGAGCTCAAAGGTGTGCCAGTGCGCCTTGCAATGGGTGGACGTGACCTTGAGAACAATACAATCGAGCTCATGCGTCGTGACACACTAGAGAAGGAGAGCGTTAGTTTTGATGGTATTGTCGAGCACGTGAAGGCTCTTCTTGATGACATTCAAGACAATATCTTCCATAAAGCGAAGGCGTTCCGTGACTCGCATATCTACGAGTGCGAGAACTACGAAGAGTTTAAAGAGAAGGTGAAAGATGGTGGTTTCTTCCTCTGTCATTGGGATGGAACTGAAGAGACAGAAGCCAAGATCAAGGAGGATACACAAGCCACTATCCGTTGCGTCCCATACATGTTTGAACAGACACCGGGCGTCGATATGGTAAGTGGAAAGCCTGCTAAGTATCGCGTCATCATCGCAAGATCATATTAAAAACATATTGTCTCCAATCCGAGGAATCAGTTTCTTGGGTTGGAGATAATTGCTTTATACAATATTAATATTCTATTCACTAAAAACCAAAAGCGTATGAAAAAGACATTTCTAACATTCGTTCTCTTATTCACAGCAGTAGCTTTACAGGCGCAAACGCTCATCAAAGCGAATTTTAATAAGGGCGATAAAGCTACCTATGAATATACTGCAAACATTGATTTGGCAAGTATGATGCAAGGCAAAACACTGACTGCCAACGTGACAAGTAAGCTGCATGTCGATGTGAAGGAAGTCAATGCCGAGGGCTATCAGATCGAACTCCTCTTCTCCGATTTAAAGGTAGATGGTGATGAGACAGCACTCCAGCAGGGTGGTGGACAGCTATTGACAATGCTGAACGACGTACCTCTGCTCTATCAAACCGATAAGAATGGAGCTCTCAAAAAGTTGCTTAATTCCGAGGAAGCAGTGGGCAAGATGAGTAAGACTGGCATAGCTAAGATTGATTCATTATACGCCAAGAACCCAGAGATCGAAAAGGTTAATCCAAAGATGAACATGCTCATGGCACTTAGTAACACACTCACGGAAGAGTTCATAACAGAGTATGTTAAGGAGCAAACTGTATTCAGTCTCTATGGCAAGACATTGAAGACTGGCGATCAAGAAGATAAGTCGGTTCAGGGCATGAAGACCACTACCTCTTATGATGTCAACCAAATCCTTGGAATGCTCACCATCGTGGGTAAGGTCAAAGCGAACATGTCAGAAGATGACGTAAAGGGCTTCCTCATCGGTAATATGAAGAAGTTTGGAGTAGGCGACGATGCCGTTTCGCAGATTGAAAAGAACTGGTCACAAATGAGAGCAATGGGTATGACTACTATCTCTTATAACGCCACTGAGACCTATCACTTCACCCCTTCTTTCTGGGTGAACGACTATAACATGGAGTCGAGAATGAAGCTCATGGGGATGGACATAAAGGTCAAAGGAGAATATAAATTGGGTGAACATAGTTGGAAATAAGGCTCCATCCAGCCCCACTCATCCTCCTCGAAAGGGGAGGACTACCTAACGGGAGCGAGCTAGGATAAGGTTATTCCTCCTTTAGAAAGACTTAGGGAGGCTTTAAGGAAACGCCCTTTCCTTACCATCGCAATCTATCTTTTGCAGTAGAACCGTTGCCTAGTTCGCTTTTTATTATTATTTTTGCACAATAAACAAAACCATTTATTACAGCCATTTAAGTACACTCTATGAGAAAAATCTTGGCAATTCTTTGCTTACTAATAACGTGTCAGTGCATTCAAGCTCAGTATTCCGACCGCAATTCAATGCTGCGTAAAGAACTCGTAAGTTACCATCGCAACGGATTAGGATACTATGAGGTGTTAACGAACAGGATGGTTCCTGAGGTGAATGATGTCGTGGAGAACTATGCTTTCGATAAGTCGACTAATTGCCTTTACGTGCTCACAAAGAACGGAAATGTGGTCATCGTATTGGAAAAGGAGTTTGCTAAATACATCAAGAAACTCAAGGATATACCTCATTTATCGGGCACTGCTCTCACACAAGCTATCGACAAACGCAACCGACAATTAGCCGATAAGTATTATGTGTTGAACCAGCGTCGAGGGCAGGAGATTGCTGATTCCACAGCAAAAGCACAACAGGACTCACTCGATGAGGTGCTTCATCGTCAGTTGGCAGAGATTGATAGAGCCAATCAAAGGGAGCAATACCGTCGGAGCCATACGGCGCATGATGTGCCTTTGGGCTCTTCCACCTTGTATTGCACGTTCTGCGATAACACTTTCAATGGCTCGGATGTATCGGAGACAATCGGTATCGACAATGATTCCATCTACTTCTTTACGCAGGAAGATGGCGATCTCGGATTGGATCATAAGGATGTGCATCGAGCACAAATAACTGATGAGTTGCGTGAAGACTCAGCGTTTATGTATCATTGGAAAGCCTTCCAGAAAGAGCTTTCATTGTCTGATCGCAATAGGCGTAGTGCCTTGGATAACCTGACCGATTCGTATACAAGTTATATCAATGGGCTACGTGAACTAGCACCCTATGGTTACATCAAGGATTGGGATTGGGATGATGAGAACGGATATGTGACTATGAGCCTCTCATTCGTTAATACTCGCAAGAGCAAGATACGCTATATTGCATTCCATTTCATCATCACGAATGATGTCGGGGATGTGCGTTGTCAAGGTGTGTTTAGGGGTACTGGACCTGTAGAAGAGTTCCATACGAGCTCGTGGGAATGGAATAACTCCTCCTATTATACGTGGGGGGACTCGTCGAATATGAAGTTTACAAAGATAGTTCTCACCTATATGAACGGGTCTCAAAAGATTCTAACTGGTGGGAATATAGTCGTAGATAATGACGATTAACATCCTCTTTAAAGACAGAGGAACTTGTTTTTAAGACAGAAGGACATGTTTTTTTAGACAAAATGACATAGCGACATATTGTTTTAATGACGTGTTTTTTAGACAAAATGACATAGCGACATATTGTTTTAATGACGTGTTTTTTAGACAAAATGACATAGCGACATATTGTTTTAATGACGTGTTTTTAGACAAAATGACATAGCTACATATTGTTTTAATGACGTGTTTTTAAGCCATAATGACATAGCGACATATTGTTTTAATGACGTGTTTTTTAGACAAAATGACATAAAGACATACTGTTTTAATGACATATTATTAAGACATAGTAACATAGTAACACGAATCGTAATAACGAAAGAATAAAAATAAGGAAACGCCCTTCTCCATTTGAGAAGGGCGTTTCTTCTTATCGAAGAGAGCCTTTCTTCACACTAACGAGACGCCCCCTTCATTTGCAAACAATGGTTTTTACTCCCCTCTCCATTCGGAGAGGGGTCGGGGGTGAGGCTTCTTCTTCATCCGCAACCAACGCCCCCTTGCCCCGTTAATGCTTTGAGATTGATTCAGAAAGGGGGATGAGTTATTTCAAAATCTTTGCTAAGAAAGGGGCTGTGTGACTCTCTTTATTCTTGGCAACGACCTCTGGTAGACCTGCTGCAAGGAGCCTTCCACCATTGCGACCACCCTCTGGTCCCATGTCAATGATGTAGTCGGCGAGCTTGATAACATCGAGGTTATGCTCAATGATGAGTACCGTGTTACCACGATCCACTAGCTTCTCAAGGACGTCCATAAGGATGCGGATGTCTTCAAAATGCAGTCCCGTAGTTGGTTCGTCGAGGATGAATAGCGTCTTACCCGTATCCCTCTTCGATAGTTCCGTAGCCAGTTTGACACGCTGACTCTCGCCTCCCGATAGCGTTGTTGAGCTTTGTCCGAGTTTGATATAACCCAATCCAACGTCCTGCAAAGCCTTTATCTTCGGTAGAATCTGCGGTACATTCTCAAAGAACTCCACGGCCATGTTGACCGTCATATCTAGTACATCTGCAATCGACTTACCCTTGAATCGCACCTCAAGAGTCTCTCGATTGTAACGCTTACCATGGCATATCTCACATGGAACCATTACATCTGGAAGGAAGTTCATCTCGATAGTCTTGTATCCATTACCACCACATGCTTCACATCGCCCACCCCTTACGTTGAAGGAAAAACGCCCTGGTTTGTAGCCTCGGATCTTAGCTTCTGGGAGGTTGACAAACAACTGTCGGATGTCAGAGAATACCCCCGTATAGGTTGCGGGGTTACTGCGTGGGGTGCGCCCGATAGGACTTTGGTCCACATTCACCACCTTATCTATATTGTCAATGCCCTCTATCTTCTTGTAAGGCATGGGTCGTTTCAATGAGCGATAGAAGTGTTGTGAGAGGATAGGTTGCAATGTCTCGTTGATAAGTGTACTCTTTCCAGAGCCCGAAACACCTGTTACAACAATCAATTCACCTAGTGGGAAGGTTACGTCAACACCCTTTAGATTATTGCCAGTGCAGCCTATCAACTTGATAGACTTCCCATTTCCTTTGCGTCTTTCAGTGGGTATCTCTATCTTACGTTCACCATTGAGATATTGTGCCGTGAGCGTGTGCTTCTTGAGCATATCAGCTGGTTTCCCTTGGAAGACGACCTCTCCTCCTTTTCTTCCAGCCTTTGGACCGATGTCAACAATCCAATCGGCAGCACGCATCATGTCCTCATCATGTTCCACAACAATCACCGTGTTACCCATGTCGCGCAGCTCTTTTAGGGAATTGATAAGTCGCTCGTTGTCACGTTGATGCAGTCCGATAGAAGGTTCATCGAGGATATAAAGCACGTTGACAAGCTGCGATCCAATCTGAGTGGCTAGTCTGATACGTTGGCTTTCACCGCCAGATAACGTTGCACTTTGCCGATTGAGAGCCAAGTAATCAAGTCCCACCTCCAATAGAAAGTTAATGCGTTTGCGTATCTCCTTCACGATCTCTGTGGCTATAACTCGCTGCTTTTCCGTCATGTGTTCCTCGACATGATCAATCCAATCCTTCAGTTCGCTGATATCCATGTTGGCAAGTTCTGCGATGTTCTTATCCCATATCTTATAAGATAAAGCCTCCCGATTGAGTCGCTGCCCATGGCATTCTGGGCAAGTAACCTCGGCTATGAACTGGTCAGCCCACTTCTTCCCGGCAGCCGAATCATCACTTTCCATGATCGTGCGGAGGTATTTGATGATACCATCAAAGGATATGAAGTAATCCGAGGAGGTGTGAACAAGTTCCTTAGCAATCTTTAGTTTCTCCAAAGAACCGTATAGAATCTCATCCATGCACTCCTTGGGAATGTCTTTAACGGGTGTTTTTAAGGTACAATCATACTTCTTCAACAGAGCTTCAATCTGCCAGAATATCATCTGATTCTTATACTTCCCTAATGGTACGATAGCCCCTTCATAGATATTCAAAGCGTCATCAGGGATCACTTTCTTTAGGTCGATTTCATCAATTACACCCAATCCTTTGCAATGCGGACAAGCCCCTTCTGGGGAATTGAAAGAGAAGATGTTGGGGGCAGGGTCTTTATATGCAATACCCGTAACAGGGTCCATGAGACGTTTAGAGAAGTATTTTGCTGCACTCGTCTCATTATCCAGTATCATAATCAAACCATCGCCTTGTTTCATCGCAGTAGCGATAGTTTTCGATAGACGTTCACGTTGGGTGGCATCTTCCGTGTCGCTGAGTTTCATCTTATCAATGACCACTTCGATGTTATGGTTCTTGTATCTATCCACCTTCATACCGCGTGTGAGTTCCTCAATTTCACCATCTATACGGATGTAAAGATAGCCCTTTCGTCGCATTTGTTCAAATAGTTCGCGATAGTGACCCTTACGGTTTCGAACCAAAGGAGCCAATATGTAGATCTTACGTTCACGATAGTCAGCCATGATCATATCGACTACCTTCTCCTCAGTGTACTTCACCATCTTCTCCCCACTCATATATGAGAAGGCCTCACCAGCACGTGCGTAAAGCAAGCGAAGATAGTCATATATCTCCGTCGTAGTGCCCACTGTGGATCGAGGATTCTTATTCGTCGTCTTCTGTTCGATAGAGATTACAGGCGAAAGTCCCGTTATCTTGTCCACATCTGGGCGCTCCATATTACCGAGGAAGTTGCGAGCATAGGCGGAGAAGGTCTCTATGTATCTTCGTTGACCCTCTGCGAAGATGGTATCAAAGGCTAGAGAACTCTTCCCCGAACCCGATAGTCCAGTGAAGACAGTGAGTGAGTTGCGTGGAATAGTTATGTCTATGTTCTTCAAGTTGTGTACTCTTGCACCGAAGACTTCTATCTTTTCGTTCATATCTGTGTGTTGCTTATAAGATAAATAATGGTGAGTTAGGAATGAGGAATGGTGAGTTAAGAATAATCCTAATGATGATTTATGAATGAGGAGTGATGAGTTAGGAATGATTCTAATGATAAATTATGAATGAGGAGTTGTGTGTTTAGGGTGTTAATTGGTTGTATCCCCTTAGTAGATTGACGTCGCGCCGAATATTGAAACGCCTTCCGTCAGCACCTTTTGCCGTCACATTCACAAAGTAAGTGCCCTCAGCTACATCCTTACCTTTATACTTTCCATCCCATCCACCAGCAGGGTCTGTCCACTCATAGAGCTTCTGTCCCCATCGATTGAATATAACTGCTTTGAACTCAATGATACTCTTGTAGCCTGTTTTCGCTCGATAGATATCATTGATACCATCGCCATTTGGAGTGAAAACATTAGGCATTTGCAAGCTGCTTTCACTAATAGATACGCTTATAGAATTATAACGAGTTGTGTCTCCATTGAGTATCTCGTAAAGCACAATCTGTGTATTACCTGCCTTCGTGAAAGTGTATTCTGTGTCTTCTTCATAACGTATCAGAAAAGCCTCACGAGGGCTTGTTTGTGCAAAGAAATGCCATTCATAATGCGTTGCAGGGTCATTCGTTGTAGGCGCATTAGCCTTCAGTTTCATCGTTAAAGGTGCCGATCCTGTATAGTTATCACCTGCATTTATCGTCATAACTTCGCCATTCTCATCGTTATAAGAGCCTGTTGGCTGGCAATCCTGTGCCTTTGTATAGGCCGTGACAAGCATTGACAAAAATAGTAATAAGAATCTTGTATATTTATCTCTCATCTCTTTTACCTTACAATTCAACGTCTCCAAAAGGATAATCGTGCAAATATAAGCATTTTTTCTCACACCTACAAGCAAAACAGAAAAGCGATGGTTGATATACAAGAAGCCATTATCTATTTTACGTTTTTTTGCTCTCTACACCTGTTGATTACAGATTTCTTTTGTATATTTGCACGTGTATTTGCATATAAGTAATAGTTTGTAAACCCAAAAGATATGTGCATGAAAAATTATTTAAGATATCTCTTATTGCTATTCACAGTCCTGATTAGCTGTAGCGTGATGGCTCAGAATGTTGTATGGCGTGATCAACATCAAGTGAAACGCAAGGAGACTATATTCGGAATAGCCAAAGAGTACGGTGTAACTATCCAACAGTTGATAGATTCCAACCCTATTATGAAGACCCCAGGATATGAACTGAAAAAGGGTGCACTCATACTTGTTCCGTTTGCGAAAGATGGTGATTTCCGCCCTGATGGGTCGATAATGGGCAAGACTGTAAAGCCTTCCAAAGCTGATAAAGAGGCTAAGAAGAAAGGCGCAAATGCGGCTGCTATCGCAAAACAAGAGAATGCTATTCATGTTGGAATCATGCTCCCTCTCCATAATCAAGATGGTGATGGCAAGCGCATGATAGAGTTTTATCGAGGTGTATTGTTAGCCCTCAACGAGATGAAGAGTGAAGGTATTACAACCGACGTACATGCTTGGAATGTTCCAAAGGATGCTGACATCCGTACTACCTTATCAGATCCTAATGCCTCAAAACTTGACCTCATCTTTGGTCCTCTCTACTCTGATCAGGTGAAACCATTGGCTGATTTCTGTCGAGTACATGGTACAAAGCTCGTTATCCCATTCTCAATAACAGGCAACGAAGTAGAGAATAACCCTAATATCTTTCAAGTGTATCAAACCGATGAGAGCTTGAATAGTAAGGCTATTGCGTCTTTCTTAGAGCGTTTCCAGAAGTCTCATCACCCTGTATTCATTAATTGCAACGATGCAAACAGCCAAGTGGGCAACTTCACCTCAACGCTTCGTAAGCAGTTAGACATACTGAAGATTAAGTATTCCCTTACTAGTTTGAAGTCTTCCGCAGCCGACTTTGCAAAGCGATTCGATAAGACTCGACCTAATGTAGTTATCCTTAACTCTGAGAAGAGTCCGCAGTTAAATGAGGTGTTTGCCAAGTTAGCACAACTCAAGAAGACTAATCCTGGTATCGCAATAGCCCTCTATGGCTATAATCAATGGTTCGTTTACCAAGATTACGACTTAGATAACTTCTTCAGATATAACACCTACATCCCTTCCACCTATTATTATAATAAGTCGTCAGAGAAGACGAAGTCGCTTGAAGCTAAGTATAATGAGCAGTATGACGAACCAATGGCTAAGCAATACATACCCCGTTTGGCACTCACTGGTTACGATCAGGCGCAATTCTTTGTACGTGGAATTAAAGCACAGGGAAAGGACTTCAAGGGTGTATATAGCGATGTGAAGTATCGCCCACTACAAACTCGTTATAACTTCGAACGTGTAGGGCAGGGAGGATATATCAATAACAACTTCCAGTTGATACACTTTACTACTGACCAGAAGATGGAGAATCTCGTTTATTAACCATCGCTGGTACAGCTGCTTATAATATGAGAAATAAGACGTTAAGCATATTCCTTCTGCTCTTACTTGTGCTTCCTATGCGTGTTGCAGCACAAGTGGGAGAACATCGTGACGACCTTTCCATTGGCGTTAATGGCGGTTATGCCCTTTCTAATGTGGGCTTCAGTCCAAAAGTGTCACAATCTCTTCATGGGGGAATAACAGGTGGTTTGAGTGTTAGATACGTATGTGAAAAGTATTTTAATACCATCTGTTCCATCTATGGAGAGGTCAATTACGCTTCTATCGGATGGCAGGAAAAGATACAGACAGGTACTGATCAACCTGTTATCAACGCCAATGGACAAGCAGAGAAGTACTCCCGAACAATCAATTACATTCAGATTCCAGTCTTTGCACACCTTGCTTGGGGCAAAGAGCAGCGTGGTTTCAACTTCTTCGTACAAGCTGGTCCACAGATAGGTGTCTATCTGAACGAGTCAACCAACATGAATTATACCACTCCAAACCTCGCTACTGACGGCACAGGACGTAGTAATGTCACCATCGAACAAGAGTCGAAAGCTGTAGAGAAGAAGTTCGATTATGGTATAGCAGCAGGCTTAGGAATGGAATGGAGCAGCCGTCATGTGGGGCACTTCCTACTTGAAGGGCGTTATTACTATGGACTAGGAAATATCTACGGAAGCACTAAGAGAGATTATTTCGGTAAGTCGAACTTTGGGAATATAGTAGTAAAAGCAACCTATCTATTCGATATCAAAAGAACAAAGTAATATTAACCTAGATTTTTATCATTATGTTTGAAAACCAACCAAAAGCGCTTTATGCCTTGGCACTAGCCAATACTGGCGAGCGGTTCGGATACTACACAATGTTGGCAGTATTCGCTTTATTCTTGAGAGCAAACTTCGGATTAGAGGCCGGAACAGCGGGTCTAATCTATAGTATCTTCCTCGGTTTGGTCTATTTCTTGCCCTTAATTGGAGGCTTCATGGCCGACAAGTTCGGGTACGGAAAGATGGTAACCATTGGTATTGCTATTATGTTTGTCGGTTATCTCTTCCTGTCTATTCCATTGGGCGGAGGCTCTATTGCGTTCATAGCTATGCTAGCGGCTCTGTTGCTAATCAGCTTTGGAACGGGTCTATTTAAGGGCAATCTGCAGGTTATGGTGGGTAATCTCTATGACACACCAGAGCTTGCTGGCAAGCGCGATTCGGCGTTCTCAATCTTCTACATGGCAATCAATATCGGTGCACTCTTTGCTCCAACGGCTGCCGTAAAGATTCAGTCTTGGGCAGAGGCAACGCTCCATTGCAGTAGCAATGACGCTTACCACTTCTCATTCGCAGTAGCTTGTGTATCATTAATCGTGTCTATGGCAATCTATTATGGGTGCCGTCGTATGTTCAAACACGTTGAGGGTGGCAACGGGAAGACCGAGAAGAAGGATACAACTGTTGCTGAAGAAGAACTCACCCCACAGCAGACAAAGGAGCGCATTGTGGCTCTCTGTCTTGTTTTTGCAGTCGTTATCTTCTTCTGGATGGCGTTCCATCAGAATGGTCTGACGCTTACTTACTTTGCTAATGAGTTTGTAAGTCCTGTTTCAACAGGCGTTCAGAGCATGGCATTTGATGTAGTCAATCTAGTCATGATCGTACTCATGGTGTATAGTGGTATGACCTTCTTCCAGAGCAAAACAGCAAAAGCAAAGGCAATCTCAGGCGTTGTCTTCCTCGTAGCAGTATTAGTTTTAATGTGGAAATACAGAGAGCTTTCAGGCTCAGTAGAGGTTAGTGCACCTATCTTCCAGCAGTTCAATCCATTCTATGTGGTAGCCCTCACACCAGTAAGTATGGCTATCTTCAGTTCGTTGGCAGCCAAAGGTAAGGAGCCTTCAGCACCTCGTAAGATTGCATACGGTATGATCGTTGCAGGTTGCGCCTACTTCCTTATGGTCATGGCATCGCAAGGTTTGCTCACACCTAACGAGCAGGCAGCAGCAAAGGCAGCAGGTGGAGCAACCCCATTTGCGTCAGCCAACTGGCTAATTGGTACTTATCTCGTCCTCACCTTTGGTGAGTTATTGCTTAGCCCGATGGGTATCAGCTTCGTTAGTAAGGTAGCTCCTCCAAAGTATAAGGGCGCAATGATGGGCGGATGGTTTGTAGCCACAGCAATCGGAAACCTCCTTGTCAGCGTTGGAGGATACCTCTGGGGAGGCTTGTCACTCACCATTGTTTGGTCCGTATTCATTGTTCTTTGCCTCGTTTCAGCCGCCTTCATGTTCCTCATGATGAAGCGTTTAGAGAAAGTGGCATAAGCTATTAAGATAACAGGAAACGCCCTTCTTCATTTGAGAAGGGCGTTTATTCATTATGAAGAGAGCCTTTCCTTGATAGAAGGAAAGGCTCTCTTTGTGGGGAAGAAGGCGTCTCTTCCATTTCACAAATATATCTCTTTGGGTTGAAGAGGTGACTTCTAAGGCGGAAGATGGTTTATTGTCTAGACCCTAAAAAAGCAAAACTTCTGGCGGAACGAATCATAATTTTAGCGAAAAAGACAGCCTGGTAATCCGTATTTCAATTATTTTGTGTAAGTTTGCATATTATGAGTCGGAACCATCTAAAGATTTATCTTGTATGCTTATTCGCCTTCATTACATCCTTCGTTGAGGCTAGTAATGATGGAAAAGGCTATATTGCTTACCCTGGCGGGAAGTGTTATATGTTTCGTGTGACGCTCCGTGACAAGGGTCAATCGCCTTATTCGCTAGATAAACCGAGTGCCTTTCTGTCTGAGGCGGCGCTGAAACGACGTCAGAGACAGCACTTGACGTTGGACTCAACGGACCTTCCTGTATCGCCAACCTATATCCAGAAGATACGCAAAGAGGGTGGGAATGTGGTTGCAATAAGCAAGTGGAACAACTCAGTCTTGGTGCGTGGAGGCAACAGACAGACGTTAGAAGATCTCAAGGTGTTATCTTTTGTGAGAGATAGCAAGCTCGTTTTCACCTCTCCCGACTCCATTCGTCCGTTGTCACAACGCGTTCGCTGTCGGTCAGACTTGCAAGTGCTAGATTCCACCATACATGATTATTATGGTATGGGAAAGGCACAGTTGGAGAATCTCAATGGTCGGAAGTTGCACAACATGGGCTTTCAAGGACAGGGGATGACCATCGCTGTGCTTGATGCAGGCTTCATGAACGTGGATAAGATGGCTGCTTTTAAGAATGTCAACATCGTTGGAACGCATAATTTCGTTGCTGGTTATGATGCCAATGTGTACAAGGAAATGGATCACGGAACGAAGACTTTATCTGTTATAGCAGTCAATCAGCCCTCAACCTTCGTAGGTTCTGCACCGAAAGCGAGCTTTTGGTTGTTGCGTTCGGAGGATTATCTTACAGAGAGTTCGGCGGAGGAAGACTATTGGATAGCCGCTGCAGAGTTTGCTGACTCCGTCGGTGTCGATGTCATTAGTTCGTCTTTAGGCTATCACGGCTTCGATGATAAGAGTCTAAACTATCATTATTCCGACCTCAATGGAGTGACGGCACCCATCTCAAAGGCGGCTTCCTTGCTTGCTTCCAAAGGCATTATCCTTGTCAATAGTGCGGGGAATGATGGCATGGGACCGTGGAAGAAGATCAATGTACCAGCCGATGCGCATGACATACTCACGGTAGGTGCGATTGCACCAGACGGCATTAATGCAGCTTTCTCATCGATTGGTCCAACGGCAGATAATCGAGTGAAACCAGACGTGATGGCGTATGGTTGTCCAACAAATGTGGTATCGGGTAGGGGATATATAACGCCAGATACAGGTACATCCTTTGCTTGTCCGTTGGTGGCAGGGATGGTTGCTTGCTTGTGGCAAGCCGCTCCTAACACGTGTGCAAAGGACTTGATAGAGGTGATTCGGCAGACATCTGATAATCATCTGAAGCCCAATAACATCATGGGTTATGGTGTTCCCGATTTCATGGAGGCGTATCGCCAGGTGGTATTGCCCAATGGTAAGTAATGTAATTCACACCTTATTATATATATAGAAGCACACATGACGACAAAAGCACTCACCCTCTATGAACTGAACGCATTGGTATCGGATGTTATCAGTAGCACCTTGTCGCGTTCTTACTGGGTTGAGGCTGAATTGTCCGAAGCACGTGAGAGCCGTGGACACTGTTATATGGAACTGATCGAGAAGGACGCTCGTGGCAATGTTCCCATTGCACGTGCTCAAGCCAAGTGTTGGCATAACGTGTGGGCGGAGATACAGCCTTCTTTCATCAAGATAACGGGTCAGACGATCCATACAGGTATGAAAGTTATGTTGCTTGTACACGCTCAGTTCCATCCTCAATATGGGTTTTCTTGGATTGTAGATGACATCAATCCCGAGTTTACCATGGGCGACATGATGCGCAAACGACAGGAGATTATCCGACAGCTAAGGGCAGAAGGCGTCTATGACTTGCAACGCGAATTGTGCTTATCGATGTTTGCTCAACGCATAGCCGTCATCTCCTCCGAGACAGCAGCAGGTTATGGCGACTTTTGCAATCAGTTACTTCATAACGAGTTTGGGCTTGCCTTTCATGTAGAACTGTTCCCCGCAGTGATGCAAGGAGACCAGGTTGAACAGAGCATAATCAATGCTTTGAACCTAATTAACGAACGGGAAGAGGATTTCGATTGCGTTGTTATCATCCGAGGAGGCGGTGCGACGGCCGATTTGAGTGGTTTCGACACCTTGAATCTGGCGGAGAATGTGGCGAACTTCCCACTCCCGATAATCACAGGAATTGGTCACGAACGTGACGAGAGTGTGCTGGATATGGTTTCATTCATGCGTGTGAAAACCCCAACAGCAGCTGCCGCTTATCTCATCAATCAGTTGGCTGCGACGCTGGCAAGGGTTGAGAACGCACAAGCAAGCATTGTTGAGGCTGTTCAACGCAGGTTAGAACGGGAGAAGATGCACATACAACACATTGCAACTCACATCCCCATGCTCTTTTCCGTGGTGCGTACTCAACAGGAAGCACGGCTTGATAGTCTTGCGCAAAGGTTGGTGAATAGGATGAAGGAAAGGCTTTCTAAAGCCCGTTACGAGCTTGATTCGATGATGCGATATGCTATTCCCACCCTTGTAGGACGCCTTTCTAACGAGCAACGTCGCATAGATATGCTCGCTCAACGTGCTCAACTGATGGATCCGAAGTTGCTTTTAAGTCGAGGATATAGTATTACCTTACACAATGGGAAGGCTGTTCGCAATGCCTCACAGCTGAAGGCTGGAGACGTTATCACCACTCGCTTTGAGCAAGGAGAGGTGGAGAGTGTGGTGAAGAAATAGCTCGAAGGAACCCTTTAAACCCTTTAATACAATCAAGAAGATGAAAGAAATGAAATATGAAGACGCCGTTCAGCAGCTCGAGAGCATAGTTGACAAGATGGAACGAGGCGAACTCGATGTTGATTCAATGGCTGCTCAACTGAAGCAAGCACAGGCACTTGTGAAGCTGTGTAAGCAGAAGCTCAAGCACACCGATGATGAGATTCAGAAGCTGTTAGCCAATCAGTAGCAATAAAGCGAACGATGGGTTACAGGGAAAGATAAATTTGTTTACTTTTGCATTAGGCTATGGCTGGATGCAATTAAATACTTATATGATATGAAAGATATAGATTGGAAGAGTTTGACATTCGGTTATCTACGCACCGACTACAATGTTCGTTGTTATTACCGAGACGGTAAGTGGGGCGAAGTAGAGGTCTGTTCGGATGAGTACTTGAAGTTACACATGGCTGCAACGTGCCTTCACTATGGTCAAGAAGCATTCGAGGGACTGAAGGCTTACCGCTGTCCTGATGGCAAGGTACGCGTCTTCCGAGCAGAAGAAAACGCCGCTCGATTACAGAACACAGCCCGTGGTATTGTCATGCCAGAGGTTCCGACCGAGCTATTCGTTGATATGGTGAAGAAGGTGGTACGCCTCAATCAAGAGTACATCCCACCTTATGAGAGTGGAGCAACGCTCTATCTGCGCCCGTTACTATTTGGTATTACAGCAGGCGTGGGCGTTCGTCCAGCAACAGAATATTGTTTCTTGATCTTTGCCACACCAGTAGGTCCTTACTTCAAAGGTGGTTTCTCTTCCAATCCATACGTCATTGTGCGTGACGTCGATCGTGCTGCTCCACTGGGAACAGGTATGTTTAAGGTGGGAGGAAACTATGCCGCTTCATTGAGAGCCAATAAGATGGCGCATGAAAAAGGGTATGCTTCGGAGTTCTATCTGGACGCTAAAGAGAAGAAATATGTTGATGAGTGCGGTGCAGCTAACTTCTTCGGAATCAAGAATAACACCTATGTTACGCCGAAGTCAACGTCTATCTTACCTTCAATCACTAATAAGAGTCTCATGCAGATAGCCGAAGACTTGGGTATGAAAGTCGAACGCCGACCTATTGCGGAGGATGAGTTAGACAGCTTCGAAGAGGCTGGTGCATGTGGTACTGCAGCTGTTATCTCGCCTATATCACACCTCGATGACCTAGAGACAGGCAAGGTTTACAACTTTGGAGATAAGCCCGGACCATGGTCAACAAAGCTCTATGAGACCCTTCGAGGCATCCAATACGGTACGATCGAAGACAAACATGGATGGACAACTGTCGTTATTGAGTAGGCAAGAAGGCGTTATTTATATTGTGATTAAATTATCGGTATAATCCGTCGTAAGTAACGTTTTATGCACAAGATATTTGGTCTTGTGCAGAAAAAGTGGTACTTTTGCAGTCGGAATTACAATAACGACAGATACAAATAAGGTTTATTTAGAATTTAAAAAGGTATAACAATGAGTATTACAAGTAAGATGCAAGACGCATTCAATGCGCAGATTATAGCTGAAATGTATTCGTCTAATCTCTATCTCCAGATGTCTTGCTGGTTCCGTAAAGAGGGCTGGAAGGGCTTCTCTAGTTGGATGTATAAGCAGGCAGAAGAGGAGCGTTCACATGCCATGGACATGGCTCAGTTCATTCTACATCGTGGTGGTGAGGTTGTGTTGACAGCAATTGATGCAGTCAAGACAAGCTGGAATGATCCTAAAGAAGTATTCGTTGATACATTGGCACATGAGCAGAAAGTAACTGAACTCATCAACAAGTTAGCTGACATAGCAGATGAGGAAAAGGATCGCGCATCGCAGAACTTCATCGCAAAATACATCGATGAGCAAGTTGAAGAGGAGCGTAATGTACAAGACATACTCGATTCTTTCGCTCACTTGTCAAGCCATGCTATTGCACACATTGATAGCAAGTTAAGCGATCGCAAGTAATATTAGCATAGTAGATAATACTAACGAGGCATATAACTTCTCGTATTTCTGAATTAAGGGAAACGCTCTTCTCCATTCGAGAAGGGCGTTTCTTCGTTAGGAAGAGAGCCTCTCCTTGCCATGAAGGGAGGCTCTCTTTGCTGTGACGAAAGCCTCTCTTCCCATCCAGATGGGCTTTCTCGGTTGTTCAAAAAGGCATAATTTATAGTTGGAAAAAAGCCTCTTTCTCACCCTCTTACACAAAGTTAAATTAAGTTTCTAAGCCCTTAAATCTATTAGTACACAGACTTTATATCAACATAAAACACTACCTTTGCAGTTATGAAAATGAAATATTTACTATCAATCATAGTCTGTTTGTGCTCATTCACAGGCTTGCGAGCGCAATACACCATACAATGCGAGGACACATGTAGCCATATTCATGGTCTTGACATGAGCCATTATCAGGGTGATGTGTGGTGGGAAACGGTTGCAGAAAACAGCAATCATAAACTCAATTACGTCTATCTGAAAGCTACCGAAGGCAGTGGCAGAATCGATCAAAGATACCTCAATAATATTGAAGCGGCGCAACGCTATGGTATGAATGTCGGTTCTTACCATTTCTATCGTCCGTCGGTTCCGCAGTTAGAACAGCTCCGCAATTTCCAAACTCAGTGCCGCCCGCAGGATCAAGACCTGATTCCTATGGTCGACATAGAGACTACTGGCGGGCTAAGTGCGCAGGCTTTGCGTGATAGCTTACAGACATTCTTGGTGCTAATGACTAAGGCGTATGGGGTGAAACCATTGGTATATACCTATACAAACTTCTATAATCGCTACCTCGTTGGGGCGTTAGATGGATACAAGCTATTCATTGCGCAATACAATAACAAGGAGCCGGTACTGTCCGACGGACATGATATTGTTGCCTGGCAGTACACTGGTAAGGGGCGAATCAATGGTGTGAATGGATACGTCGACAAGAGTCGTTTACTCGGAAAACATAGTATGCGAGAACTGAGATACAGGCGACGACGATAAGAGATACGCCTTGAAAGAATAAGAGAATATCATTTGCAATAATCGAATAATACGTTAGATTCATGATAATTAAATGTCCTGAATGTGGTCATCAGGTGAGTGATAAGGCTCCAGTGTGCCCTAGCTGTGGTGTAGAAATAGCCGGACATATCATTAAATGCAGCCATTGTGGGGAGTTATACCTAATAGAAGAGCCTTCATGTCCTAATTGTCATCACACGGAAACGGACGTTGCTAAGGCTGTGGCAGCGGTTGAGAAGGTGGTTGTGGACGCTCCAAAGGAGGCGAACGCATCATCAGCTGTAGAAGAGATTACCGAAGGGGTGGCGGCTGAGGAGGTGCATGATAGCCTCGAAAATACGCCTTCTGACGAGCCAATCGTTGTGGGTTTGCCAGCGGAGGAACCGACTACAACGGATGCAGATGATGAAGAAGATAATGTCGTAGATGCGGCATTTATCATGGATAATGATAAGGATGCTGCTGTGCTAGATGCGGCTGAACGACTTGAAGAAGAGGGTTCGGAAAGTCAAGAGCAGGAGCAATCTAAGAAGCATAATCACACTTCTCTGGCTGTCTCATTGCTCATTGCTGTCATCACAGCTGCCGTCTTGCTCTTCCTTTATAACCAAGGAGTTCGGAATAACAAGACGAATGATGAACAGGAGGATTACGCCCAGGCAATGGCAAGCAGTGAGCCTACTGTTATGCAAAATTACCTCAAGCAATATCCAGATGCACCTAAGGCGCACCGCGATAGTGTGTCGTTACGCATAAAGGCATTGCATAGTTCGGATACTGACTGGGCTTCGGTTGCAGCAAGCAACTCAAAGGAAGCAATGCAGGCTTACCTCTCTAAGCACCCTAACTCGCCTCACAAGCAGGAGTTGCAAGCAAAGATTGATGAGATGGATTGGGCTACGGCAGTGAAAAAGAACGATGAGGACGCTTATGCCGGTTACCTTGCTATGCACCAGAATGGCGCACATGCTGCTGAGGCTGACGCTATTTTAAAGAAGTTGATGAAGCATACTGTGGCTGACGCAGACAAGTCTAGTGCTGTTAATGCAGTCCGTCAGCTGTTGCAAGGGATAAATAGTAAGAGCAACGAGAAGATAGCTGGCGCTGTAGCTAGCCAACTGAACTTCCTCGGGTCGGCTGGTTCTACAGCAAAGGACATACAGAGTTATATGCACAATAGGCTCTATCAAGCTGACGTGAAGACGGTGAATTGGCATCTCGGGTCGCCTGCTGAAGTGACAAAAGACAGCAATGACGATGACGCACCCTTGAAGATTAAGGTGCCTGCAACGCTTAGCATAGAGCGTGAAGGCGGTACTTCCAACCGCAAGTACATGATTTCTGCGGTTGTGAAAGGCGGTAGAATCACGCAAATCAACTGGAACTAAACGGAAAAGAAAGATTGTTTTAGAAAATAGGAGACGTTCTTCTCGAATAGAGAAGGGCGTCTTTTCGTTATGAAGAAGGCGTTTCCTTGTATCGAAGAGAGGCTCTCTTTAATGCAAAGAAGGCGTTTCTTCATTTTTACTTCAGTTGCCCTTGTGAACGAGGTGCAGCCTCATTCGTATGAATCCTATCTTTCCTTACGAACTTCCAAGGCATACACAGCCCTCTTCGGCGGTGTTAAGTGTGATAGTTTGGATAGGCTGTTTAGGGTAATTCTTGCGGTTGGGTTGGGTGTTTCGGGGTGTTTCCACTGGTACTACTATCGTCTATCTGGATATAAAGAAAAAGGTCTTAGCGATAAAGCTAAGACCTTTTGCGGTGCGTACGAGACTCGAACTCGTGACCTCCTGCGTGACAGGCAGGCATTCTAACCAACTGAACTAACGCACCATGCAATACATGAAATGAAGCCTTCAGCGGTGCGTACGAGACTCGAACTCGTGACCTCCTGCGTGACAGGCAGGCATTCTAACCAACTGAACTAACGCACCAAAGCATTGCTAATGAGTGCCCCATTTCTGTTTTGCGAGTGCAAAGATAGCAATAAAAAACTAATCCCACAAATTTTATTTACGCTTTTTCGATAAAAAGTTGCATTACTAGTGCATCTTGATAAGAGCCTTCGCTACAAAGCCATTGTTGCAGACGTGCACCAGAGCTAAAGCCTAATGAGGTGAGACAATGGCGTGAGTTCGTGTTGTCAACAGCTACAACTGCGTATATCTGATTGAGATGTAAGACGTTACGAGCGTACTGAATGAGTTTAAGAATTGCTGCTTTGGCATAGCCCTGACGCCTGTGTTGCTCCATGATGATGATTCCTAACTCTGCACGTTGGTGCTTGGCATCGAAGTTAACGAGGTCGATTACACCCACCACAATGCCCCCTTCGTTCTCAATCATCATGCGTATCTGCCCGTCAATATAGATGTCGTTCTTCGCATCCGCTATGTAGTTATGCAGTGCGTAACGGCTATATGGAACATTCGTAGAGCCGATGTTCCATAATTGGCGGTCGTTCTCAATGCGATAAAGGGCGTCCAGATCCTCTGGTTCCATGGCTCGCAAGGTAACAGTGGGTGCGTTGCTTGTTTGCATCTTATCAACCAATTATTTCTTTAGAAGTGATGATTTTGTCAATAGAATGATGATAGAATCCCATGTGAATGAGCGTCATTGGGTGTGATTCAAAGGCTTCTAAGATATCATGGAAAGCAAAGAGTGAACAGTCATAGACGATGTAGAGCGTTTCTTTCCGCCCCTCCCATTCATCTAAGAGTGCGTTATGAATCATTCGTAAGCTATCTTTGTTCACCTTACGAGATGTTGCTATCAATCCGTTATCGGCTGCTATTTGTTGACAACGAGCCGTCATCTCCTCTCCACCCACAAATATATAATGTGGCGAATGGTGCCTTTTTCGACTTCGGAAGCCCAACATCTTACTAATAGCATGGTGTGTCGTCCCCACAAGTGAGAGCAGTGCTCGGGCATAAATAGCCGTTTTGATGGGTATCGTCAGCAATCGACTTGCTCCGCCATAATGCTTTTGAAAGAAGATCAACATGGCATTGTAGAACACATGTACGTATCGGTAGCTCGACTTCTGGGTGCTTTCTCCCTTGTAATGGAGTATCTGCACGGGCAAATACCAGCTCTCGTAGCCTGCTTGTAAGAGTCGGTAACTAAGGTCAACATCCTCTCCATACATGAAGAAGTCCTCATCCAGCAATCCAATCTGGTGCAATGCTGAGTGCCGAAGGAAGCAGTATGCCCCACTAATGACCTCTATCTGTCCTGGAACATCCCATGACAAGTCCCCCATATAATAGTGTGCAAGGTGCTTGTGAGTGGGGAAGTGCTTGCAAAGACCAACCATTTTATAGAAGGCGACACGTGGAGTTGGCAATCCACGACGGCTCTCCAAGGCTCTAACTCCTGTGTCCGTCAGCATCATCACGCCCAATCCTCCCGCCTTCTCATGCCCTTCCATGAAGGTAAGTGACGATCGGATCGCCTCTTCCCCCACGACAGTGTCGGGGTTAAGCAATAGTACATATTCCCCCTTGCATTGCTTGATAGCAATGTTATTTGCCTTTGCGAAACCTTGATTATGCCCACTTGTAATGAAGTGAACGGCTGGGAATCGAGGCTTGAGATAGGCTATCGAGCCATCAGAAGAGTGATTATCCACAACGAGCACTTCGCCTTCAATACCCTTCAAAGCCCTTTGTACGCTCAGAAGACATTGTTCGAGATAGTACTTAACATTGTAGTTTACGATGATAACACTAATCTTCATCTATTCATCCGTTGGGTTATCCAAGTGACATTCATGCTCACATCGCTTCTTACTAGGATAGATGAAGACGAGACTAAGGGCTAGAATGATAGCGAGATAGAAGTAACTAACCACCTCACCAGTAGCGTAATACAGGAAGATGTTGGCAACCATTGGCACACAGAGGAGCATCATGCGCACCGTTCCCCACTTCAGTAAAGCCCTGTTCACATGGCTTTCATCAGTGTTCAAAGCGTCCCTTATCGATCCAATCTTGAATAAGAATAGAGCCAAGGGAATGGCTGCTAAGGTGGTTAACTGCATAATGAATTGCAGCATAACAAGTACGTGGTTCTCTGCACCTACCCACATCCCGGGTAAGAGCCATTGGCATTCATAGACAATGATAATGATGAGTACCAACGCACATGACGCTATTAACTCCGTCAAAAGGGTTTTTCTTGTTTCAGTCATTGTTAATTAGTAAGGCTCTTGAGAGCGATGATATTAAGATTGGAAAGGCGTTCTGTTGAGGATACTTCGTCCCAGAGTGACCTCATCGGTGTACTCTAGTTCGTCGCCAACAGATATTCCGCGGGCTATAATCGACAGCTTCACATCCTTGTCCTTGAGCTTCCGTGAGATATAGAAGTTGGTTGTGTCGCCCTCCATCGTGCTTGCCAAGGCAAGGATCACCTCCTTTACTTCGCCCGTATCTACGCGTTCCACCAATGAATCAATCGATAGATCGTGAGGTCCGATACCATCCATTGGAGAGATGATACCGCCTAGAACGTGGTAAAGACCATGGTATTGTTGTGTGTTCTCAATAGCCATTACGTCTTGAATATTCTCCACTACGCATACGACGGAGCCGTCTCTTCGAGGGTCAGAACAGATAGAACAGATGTCAGTATCTGATATGTTGTGGCACACCTTACAATATTTTACATCATGCCTAACACGTGTTACCGCATCAGTAAAGCTGTCCACGTCCTCTAGGGGTTGGCGAAGTAGGTGCAAAACAAGGCGTAGGGCGGTTTTACGTCCTACTCCCGGCAACTGCGAAAAGCTCTCAACAGCACGTTCCAAGAGCTGTGATGAATATTGTTGCATTCGTGTTTTGTGTTGTTATCGTTGTGCCTTAATCATCGAAGAGATAGACACCAATACCCACCTTAAGCCCTACTGTAGAGTAATTAGAGCTCTTAATCGACTGGTCGTAATAGATAGCTGGCTCGATGGTTACCGACCGGTTAATGAAGAAGGCATACCCCACTTCCATGCCCGGCATTATGTCGTTATATCGGTGATTGGCGTGTAGAAACTTCACACCAGCACCGAGGTACAATCCATTCTGCGTGATGTAATAACGTCCACCAGCACCCACACTGATGTGATCAGCCACTGTCTTAGAACCATTATGTACTGCATCAACGGAAGCCAATACCATTACGTTGTCCCAAGGGAAGTATCCCGCCTTAGCTTGAACACCCATGTTTAAACCGTCATGACTATTATAATGCAAGTCAAGCCCAGTCAGTGACGCACCCACATAGCCCTTTCCTTCTTGGAATTGAGCCGATGCACAGAGGCTAACTATCATTGCCGCAGCAAGTAGAAAACACTTTCTTATCATATTGATACTACTTAAAATGAATATTAATGATTGATTGATTGCATGTAAGCTATACGTTAGCAAATCAAGACAAAGGTAAGGATAATATTTGGATTAAAGAAATCTTTGCTGTATCTTTGTGCTTTATTTAGAGAAAGAAACAGCCTCACCCCCGTCCTATCTACAGCCTCACCCCCATCCCCTCTCCGAATGGAGAGGGGCGTAGATAGTACTATTTGCATAAGAGGAGAACATCGGTCGGGGTGTTACGAGGCAGTAGCTCGTTAGCTGGAATAGCGGGGGAGCAAATGAAGAGGGCGTTTCTTTCATCTAAAGAAAGCCTCTCTTCGATGTGAAGAGACGCCCCCTTTAATGCGAAGGAACGCCCTCTTTGGATGAAGGTAACTCTCTCCAAGCTATCTCCCGTTAGGCTCTCCCCTCCTTTCGGAGGGGTTGGGGGAGGCATTATAACATTCTTAATTCATCATTTATGAGACTTTTTCACCTTATTATATTAGGCTTTTTAACGTTGCAAGCGCAGGCTCAGACGAATATTGCAGATTATCTCACTCTACCGCAACCAAAGCGTGAGACTCGTGCAGTATGGCTCACTACACTATCCAATTTGGACTGGCCTAAGACTTACGCAACGTCGAAAGAGAATATAGAAAAGCAAAAGCAAGAGCTGAGAGACATACTCGATAGCTATCAAAAGGCGCATATCAATACCGTATTACTGCAAGCGCGTGTGCGTGCAGCGACCATTTATCCATCCGAGATAGAGCCTTGGGACCATTGTATCACTGGTGTGGAAGGGCGTGCGCCGGGCTTCGGTTATGACCCATTAGCCTTTGCCATTGATGAATGTCACCGTCGTGGTATGGAGATTCATGCGTGGATTGCCACCATTCCAGTGGGTATGAAGACTACTCTAGGCTGTCGGACCATTATGAAAAGGGGCTTCCGTGTGCGGAGCTATGCCACTGGTTCGTATCTAGACCCAGCCGACCCAGCCGTGCCGGGATACCTTGCTCGCATCTGCGGAGAGATTACGAGGAAGTATGACATTGATGGTATCAACCTCGATTACATACGTTATCCTGATGGATGGCCGCTCCCTTCGTATCGAAATGGCGATACCCCCGAGGCGAGAAGGGCGCATATAACAGCGATTGTGCGGGCTATTCACGATGAAGTGAAGGCTATCAAGCCATGGGTGAAGATGTCATGTTCGCCCATCGGAAAGTACTCTGACTTGAGTAGATACAGCTCAAAGAACTTCAATGCACGCGATCGTGTGGCACAAGAAGCGCAAGAGTGGCTACGAGAAGGTCTAATGGATCAACTCTATCCTATGCAGTATTTCCGTGGCGAGAACTACTATCCTTTCATCGCAGACTGGGTGGAGAACCGATATAGCAGGGACGTTGTTACGGGCTTGGGAACGTACTTCCTCGACCCACGACAGGGCAACTGGCGATTGTCGGACATGACTCGTCAGATGTACGTCAGTCGTTCCTTGGGTATGGGACACGCTCATTTCCGTTCTTACTTCCTCACTTCTAACCAACAAGGAATCTATGATTTTGAATGTAGATTCAACTCTTCTCTTGCCTTGCCACCCGTCACGAAGGGGGGACGAGCCGTCTCGATTCCAACGACAGAGTCGATGTCGCCACTCGTAGAATATGCTTCCGACCGAGGGATGACAATGCGTTGGAAGGGCAATGCACCTTATTATAATATATATGCCAGTAGGTCTTATCCTGTCGACATAAGCAATGCACGTAACCTTTTATACGCCCGTTATGCAGGTACACAGTTGCACTTGTCATCCGTAAACGAGGGTCTTTACTTTGCCGTGACAGCGATGGACAGATATGGAAACGAGAGTCCCGCTCTGCAAGAACTGGCTCCACTTTCAAGTAAGAAAACAACCGCTTTGCTTGCTAATGACGGACAATCATTAGCCTTACCAGCGATGGTGAAGGAGGCAGACATCGTGGAGTATGACATCAAAAGTATGCAGGGAACGAGTCTTCACACCATCACAAACGTAACAAATAGGCAATCCGCTCTCAATATCTCAAGCCTTTCTCCTGGCATCTACCAGCTTACGGGACGCACAAAGAAGCATAAGGAGTATAGCATTGGTGCGTTTGTTATAAAGCGATAGAGGCTCTAACGATGATGTATGAATTATGTTTTGCATTGGAAGATATAACACTTTTTTTGTATCTTTGTGCCGTTTAACAACTAAGAAGATGAAGAGAATAATCCCTATAATCGTCTTACTGGCTATCACCCTAGGGGCTTGTAAGAACAAGAACACCGATGCCGACGCAACCAATAAGGCGCTCGATACGATTCCAATGTTGGTCACGCAGGTGCAAGAGTGTTCCCGTCTCTATACGACGGAATACCATATTCATAAGATCATCACGCACGATGACCAGATGAAAGTGTCTGGTTCGTTTATGAAGAAAGACTTCAGTGTGAACCTTCCGTTGGGTGAAAGGCGCATAGCAATCCCTATGACGGCAACGATAAAGGCGTATATCGACCTCTCATCGTTCGATGCGAAGAACATTCAACGCAGTGGGAAACAACTCATTATCACCCTTCCTGACCCTAAGATTGTGCTTACCTCGACAAAAATAGACCACCAGGAGGTAAAGAAATACGTAGCTTTAACACGGCAAAACTTCACTGATGCCGAGCTAACTAACTATGAGGAGCAAGGGAGGAAACAGATTCTTAATGCCATACCACAGATGGGGATCATAGAAGAAGCACGCAAGAGTGCAGCGCGCCAGTTGGTTCCTATCTTCACACAACTTGGTTATAAGGATGCTGATGTGACGATTTCTTTCCGCAAGAAGTTTACCATCAATGATATACGTAACTTTATTGAAACAAGCAAGGAGGGCTAAATGATGGAAGAGAAAACGCCTACGAACAAGTTACAGAAGGTTCATCAGAACGAAACGAAAGGGCAGACTATCGCTGGATTCCTACCTAAAAGCTGGAAAGCAATGGGCTGTTTGTTACTCCCCATAGTACTCATTGTGATCCTCATCGGTGCTTTCTCATGGTTGAATGGGTCCAATGAGATAGGGATAAGCACTGACAATAAGATAGACATCACGCCTACTCGCATACAAGAGATACAAGACATCGGGCAGTGGGAGTTCCTTGCTATCAATGATGAGGAGCTGATTGACACGATTAACCATGGTTTCTTTTCTGACGACGAACTAGTGAGAATCTATTACGGAACGATTCGCATGGGGATAGACCTGCACCATGCAGAACCGCAATGGCTGCAAGTTGAGGATGACAGTATCGTAGTTGCCAAGTTACCACCTATCGAACTCTTGGATAGGAACTTCATTGATGAGGCGCACACACGCTCGTTCTTCGAGAAAGGAGATTGGTCATCAGCTGACCGCGAAGCCCTTTATCGCCGTGCATATAACAAGATGATTGCACGCTGTTTGACGCCTGCTAACATCAAGATAGCCGAAGAGAACGCACGGAGACAGTTCACCCAATTCCTGAAAGCAATGGGTTATAAGAATGTGAAAGTGACGCTGTCAGCTCCACAAAGTCCGAAGAGTTTAATGCAAAAAGAGGGATAGGAAGTAATGTCCCGATACCCACTTCTTTTCCACTTCATGGTTCGTTAGCCCCCTTTTAGTGCCTGATAATATACCATGAAGTGGGTATTTTTTGTAATAAATACAACTTTTTGCCTTTTAATTAAGCAAAAGTATATACCTTTGTAGGCGTTAAAAGAATATTAATCAATTAATTAAAAGGATAAGAATCTATGAATAAGATCACAGCACTGGTGCATACAGTACTTGAGATTGCGGCCTCAATTAAGGGCGTGGGTATCAACTTTATACGTATTGCAATATTTATTATCTTCGTTTGGATTGGGGGCTTGAAGTTCTGGAACTATGAGGCAGAAGGCATTGTACCATTCGTTGCTAACAGTCCGTTTATGAGCTTCTTTTACACGAAGAATGCGCCTGAATACAAGGATTACAAGCTAAAGGAAGGTGAGTTCGATAAGGTTAAACACGAGTGGCATGAGGCCAACAACACTTACACCTTCTCACATGGTCTAGGCATTGCGATTATGACTTTCGGTGTATTGACACTATTAGGTATATGGTTCCCAAAGGTAGGTTTCGTTGGTACGGGGCTTGTCATCTTAATGACCTTAGGCACTTTGTCCTTCCTTGTCACTACACCCGAAGCATGGGTTCCCGACCTTGGTAGTGGCGAACACGGGTTCCCGTTATTAACCGGAGCAGGGCGATTAGTTATCAAGGATGTCTGTATATTGGCATCAGCGATAGTAGTCTTGTCCGATTGTGCACGGCGTATTTTGAAACGTAAGTAATCATATACAACACATTTTTACTAGAGTAATTAAATAGCAATGAAGGGTGTGTCAGATGCTTCAACAGCATATTTGACACACCTTCTTATTTATATCTACCCTTGTACTTGAGCCGTTGTCAATAGGCAGTTGAGGTGCTCTTTTCCCACAGCTTTGTACCCTATGTGTAGGAAGAAGAAGCCTCACCCCCAGCCCCTCTCCGAATGGAGAGGGGAGTGAAAACTACTATTTGCAGATGAAGGGGGCGTTTCTTTGGTATAAGGAAAGGCTCTTCTGTATGCAAGGAAACGCCCCCTTCAAATGGAGGAGAGGCTCATGTCCTTCCTGTGACGGCGTGGAGTGGGAGAGATGTTAGCGTTATTGGCAAAAGAAAGGACGCCAACCAGCGGGTCACTTGACCCATATCTATTAATTAAATGAATTATAGTTTGATACTTGCAAATATTACAATTTATGCGTAACTTTGCACTGTCTTAAAAGGAAAGACAAGGTAACTAAAAGGGATAAAACCTACCTGAGACATTGAAAGAATTGATAAGAACTCCCTAAGACAATGGTCTTAAGGATTTATTTAAACACTCATAACAATTTAAATATTTAGGATACATGGCATTAAGAATCGCTTTCTTCGACGCAAAGTCGTATGACATTGAGTCGTTCAACGCAGTTAACAAGGATTATAACTTCGATATTCGCTACTATCAGGAACGCCTGAGTATTAGCACAGTGCCCCTCGCTAAGGGTGCAGATGTCGTTTGTATCTTTGTGAATGCAGAGTGTGATGCACAGGTGATAGACGAGTTGATCAACAACGGAGTCAAGTTAATTGCATTGCGATGTGCGGGCTTTAACAACGTAGACCTTAAAGCGGCTGAGGGTCGAATAAGGGTTACACGCGTTCCAGCTTATTCACCTCATGCAGTGGCAGAGTACGCTGTTTCACTCATGCTCAGTCTAAATCGTAAGATCTACCGTGCCGTTAATCGCACTCGAGATGGTAACTTTACTCTGAACGGACTGTTGGGCTTTGACATGTATGGAAAGACCGCTGGTGTAATCGGAATGGGCCGAATTGCAAAGGAACTCATCAAGATCTTGCATGGTTTCGGTATGAATGTGATGGCTTACGACTTGTATCCTGACCACGAATTTGCTAAGCAGTACGATGTGAAGGTGGTAAGTCTTGACGAGTTATATGCCAATAGTGACATTATCTCTCTGCACTGTCCATTGACGCCAGACACGAAGTTCTTGATTAATCAGGATAGCATAGCTAAGATGAAGAAGGGCGTTATGATCATCAATACTGGCCGTGGGAAACTGATCAATACAGAGGATCTTATCGAGGGACTTCGTAGTAAGCAAGTAGGTTCAGCAGGCCTTGATGTATATGAAGAAGAGCGTGAGTACTTCTATGAAGACAAGAGTGATAAGATGATAGATGACGATGTTTTGGCGCGTTTGTTGATGGTTCCTAATGTCGTACTAACCTCTCATCAAGCCTTTTTCACAGCTGAGGCTTTGCATAACATAGCCGTTTCTACACTCGATAGTGTGAAGGAGTTTGCCGAAGGAAAAGACTTAACTTGTGAGGTAAAGAACGCATAAAGCAATGTAACTAAATGTTATCAGCAACATTTATGTTATATATATAATAAGGTGAGAGTTGGTTGATTGATCTCCAATACTCGCCTTTTTTTATGATAAATGTTATCCAAATACCTTCTTTAACACTTATTAATTGGAAATAATTTGCCGTTTTCTTTATAAAACATAACTTTGCCCACGCCAAGTGATAATAGGTTTGTTAAAACGAACGAATAGGTTATGACTTACAAAGGAGAGAATTAACAAGACAGTAAAAAGATTATAGATAACAATTAAACTCACATTAAATTCATTCGATTATGAAGAAGATTATGTTAGTAGCAGCCCTGATGTTATCATCAGTAGCTACATTCGCACAACACGCAGTAGGTTCTTTTAACATCCAGCCAAAGGTTGGTTTGAACATTGCAAACCTAACTGATTACAGCAAGTCAGACGCTCGTCTCGGTCTTGTAGCAGGTGCTGAAGGAGAGTATCAAGCAACTGACATCGTTTCAGTTAGCGCTGGTCTGCTCTACTCTATGCAAGGTGCTAAGGTGAATCAACCGCTTGTTACAGTTACACAAAAGCTCGATTACATCAACATTCCAATAACTGCTAATGTGTATGTTGTTAAGGGTCTTGCTGTGAAGTTGGGTGTTCAACCAGGTTTCAAAGTCGGTGATGTTGCTTCTGTTGATGCAGCACGTGCACTCAATGTAGCCCTTCCTGGCAAGGCAAAGTCATTTGACCTTTCTATTCCAGTAGGCGTTTCTTATGAGTATAACAACTTCCAGTTGGATGCTCGTTACAACTGGGGTGTAACAAAGGTGTACGAAGGTAGCAAGGTAAAGAACAGTGTATTCCAGATCACACTGGGCTATAAATTCGACTTGTAAACCATTAGTTACAGTTTAAATAGCAAAGAGGAAGCCTGAAGGTTTCCTCTTTTTTCGTCTTTATCTGCCCTTATCTGGCACGGAGCCAAAGCCACATAACAATGGAAAAGATAAATTTGTTACAAAAAGGAGGCGTTTCGTTCAAACACAGATGAGCATGAGCAAGAAAAGTTCTAATAGTTAATTGAAAGAGAGAAGATTATTATAAAAGGCGTATAATAATACGTTTTAATTTCGTACCTTTGCACCATTAACAACAAAGAAACAGGATACATCATTATGTCATATCAGTTTTCAAGATACGAGACACACTATCGGAACCTTACTTATTTGGGTGTACCTATCATCATCGGACAGCTAGGAAACCTCATTCTTAACTTCGCTGACACCTTGATGATATCACATCATAGTACGGAGGAGTTGGCTGCTGCGGCATTTGTTAACAATATGTTTACGTTGGTAATCGTCTTTGCTATAGGCTTTACTTACGCTATTACTGCCCTTGTGGGTAACCTCTATGGGCAGGAGAAGACGCATCGTATTGGCGAACTCATGAAGAGTGCGGTGGCAGCAAACACCTGTATGGCAGTAATCTTATCGGTTATCATGGGTGTATTGTATATGAATCTAGGTAACTTAAAACAGCCTGAAGAGCTCTTACCCCTTATGCGTCCTTACTTCATCATACAGCTCATCTCCCTTCCATTTGTTTGCTGGTTTAACACCTTCCGACAGTTCACTGACGGTATTACTGATACTCGTGTGGCTATGTGGATATTGGTAAGTGGCAACATAATGAATATATTTGGTAACTGGGTTCTCATCTATGGTCACCTGGGCATGGAAGAGATGGGACTGATAGGAGCAGGGCTTTCCACAATGATTTCCCGTATATTGATGGCACTCGTAATGATGGGTATCTTCTTCTTTAGTAAGAAGTACAAGGAATACAGAAAGGGCTGGCATCAAGGGCGAACAAACCGCAGAGACTTCCGACAAATCACTGTTCTCGGTTTCCCGTTGGCACTTCAAATGGGTATGGAAACAGCAGCTTTCAGTCTGTCGAGCCTAATGGTTGGTTGGTTCGGAACAACAGCTTTGGCAGCACACCAGGTCATGTTGACTATCTCCCAACTGGGTTATATGATTTACTATGGGCTTGCTGCAGCAGTGGCAGTGCGCATTAGTAACTTCATGGGACAGCGTGATTACACAGCAGTAAAGCGCACGGCGACAGCAGGAATACACCTTGTTTTCTTCCTGGCAATGCTGACCTCTGTTCCAATCTTCATCTTCCGTCATAGCATGGGAGCATTGTTTACTGACAATACCGAGGTTATTTCGATGGTATCAATGACCATTATTCCCTTCATGATATACCAATTTGGCGACGGAATGCAGTGTAATTATGCCAATGCCATGCGTGGTATCGCCGTAGTGAAACCGCTGATTTGGATTGCATTTATTGCTTTCTTCATCGTTTCATTGCCATTGGGTTACCTCTTCGGAGTGGTTATGAATTTCCAACTCTTGGGCATTTGGTATGCCTTCCCATTTGGTTTAACAACCGCAGGAATACTCTATTACGTTTATTATCAGAAGGGTTTGAAGCGTATAGAGGAGTCCGCAAAGTAAAAGAAAGGACTTCATTCCTGCCTTTCCATTATCTTTTCACGATAGAGATAGATAACAACAACACAGACAAAGCCTCCCCCTATTGTCGCAACAGACGATAGGGGGAGATTGTATATACTGATTTCTTCCCTTCAAAGCAAGTTGGATGATGAGTATAAACACTCTTGTTGAATCTTCTGCAGAACCTCCCCTAAAGTCTTGTTACCCCCCCTTTATATACTCCTTCTATCCTCCTTGAAAGGAGAGGGAGAGCCTCGCTTTCCTCCTTTCTCCGAATGGATAGGGGAGAGAACAGGGTTGATAGCTATTAAAGAGGGCGTCTCTTTGATGGCAAGAGAGCCTCTCTTCAATGCAAAGAAACGCCCTTCTCCAAGCGAGAAGGGCGTTTCTTCGTTATGAAGAGAGCCTTTCTTCAATTTGACAAGACGCCCTCTTTATTTGCAAACAATGGTTTTCACTCCCCTCTCCATTCGGAGAGGGGACGGGGGTGAGGCTGTAGATGGACGGGGGGAGAGGCTGACTAGGCTTTTAGAAAAGCCTTAATTCAAATTGTAAGTATGCACGCTTATCCCCTGCGCAGATGGTAGGTAGTTGATACCCCACCAACACATCTGTAACAAACAGAAGGCTATAATGAGGATGATAAGGGCTGGGCGCAGATGATGAGGGCGATACTGGCGGTAATGAACATAAACGAGATAAGAGAACCAAGTGATAGCTGCCCATGTTTCCTTTGGGTCCCATGCCCAGTAATGACCCCATGCTTCCTTTGCCCAAAGCGCTCCCATGAGCATTCCAAGCGTCATGAAGGAGAGTCCAACATAGGTGAGATTATCCGTAATCTCCATCTCTTTCGTGGTATCTGTGCCTTTCTTGAAGAAGAGCAGATACACCGACATGACCACAGCTGCGCCTAAGAGCGCATAAGCCATCATGTAAACGATGACGTGAGGGGCAAACCATGGACTCTGCAAAGCAGGCATGAGCGTCTTTGAATGTATCTCTGGTTTGAAGAGATTGACGCACACGAAGACGGTTGCAAGGAGTGTTGAGAAGCTCAAAATCCACTTGTATTGCCATCGACTGTACACTATCATGCCCGCTAAAGGGAGGAAGAAGCTATACCAAAGACGCGTTTCTCCCATCGTGCGGAGCGGTGGTCGCTCGAGAGTTATCCACATGATAAGGATGTAAGAGAAGAACACACAGAGTCCAAGACCTGTTGTTATGAAGGCTAGACTACGGCGATTACGCCACGAAGCCCATGCTCCGACTGCCCATAACAATACTGAGATGATTGCGAAAACGACGAAATAACTCCAGATCATAACTGATTCTCCTTCTTACGACTAGCCGTTAGGAACATTCCAACGGCACCTATTAATAACATGAAAATACCGACATACACCACTGGTAACCATGGGTCGGTGACTAACTCAAAGATACTGAGATTACTCCACTTACCCATCTGCTCGTTGTAACTGAGCTGATAGATCGTCCATCCCTCAATGCTGAATGGCTTGTTAACCTCTATCTCTGTCTGGATATTCTGCCCACTCTTCGTATAGATGTCGACGAGGGATGCAAAACGACGAGGCTCTCGGTTAGGCATAGCTAACATACGCCCGTCATCCAAACGTAGGGCTTGATAAGGGAAGAGATAGCTTCCGCAGGTCACCCAACCCGTGTAGCTATGATGCACACCCTTGTAGGGTGCATTGTTAGTAGTGACCTTCACCAATAGAGCACACGCCGAACCAGCTGCATCCGAGGCTATATATCCATCCTTATTACGTGCTTGCCCGAGTGAATCCATTCGAATATTTCCCATCATTCCAGTGGGCATCTTGCCTATCATCTTGCTCAACATAGCAGGGACAGCATTATCTATTCGCTTAAGAACCTCTACCTTGCAATCGAGCAACTGACCTACTCGCATACCTTTATCTAACAATAGATTCTCAGGCTTATCCTTAGGGAGTGGGAACCCACCACGCCCTATTAACGCTAGCTTAGGAGGGTATTCATCAATGGTGAACTTCTCTAGTTGAATGGCAACTGGTAGGTGATGCACATTGTCCATAGCGTCTAGACCACGCCATTCAGGCTGCCCTGTCTCACAATACATCTTCACTTTCTGCATATCAGCACTACCCAGTGTTGCACAGGTGAGCACTATGAACAATCCTGCATGGCTCACAAAAGATGGCAAACGACGCCAAGAAAAATGGAAGATATGGTTTAGTGTGACCTCACCCACTATGATGGTCAACCAGAGATAGACGAGTACAAATGGCCAATAATTCAGCATTTTCGTTAGTCCGATGGGGTCTACTGGATTCCTCCCTTCGGCTACTTGCTTCGTAACACCCATGATCAACGTTAGCAAAGCAGCACCTGCTATGGCAGGAATAGCGGCTTGCATGGTGGTCATAAAGCGGAAGAAGTACACCTTCTTACGCAAGGCATAAACAACAACTAGGGCTATCAATAGGAAAAGGAGCGTCCCGATATTAGCTGGCCAAGCAAAGATAGCCCACTCCAAAGGCCCCATTGTAAACTGTAATAACTGACCAGTTATAAGCAATCCAACGACGATTGCCGTCCCTTCTTTTAATGTATAAGGTTTATTCCACATTGTTATTTTAAGGAAAAGAAATGGTATCTTCAGTTGTAATCTTTGATATTATCCTCAATACTTGCACTGTTTCTGCTGCATTTCTCATGCTTTTTCAGATACAAGACTATCACTTGTTTCTATCACATTACTAGATCAATACCATAAAAATTAATAGTCGGTAGCAATGGAGTTAACCATTAGCTACCAACTATCTTTTACTACTTTGTTCGCTTACATCGGCTTAGTTATAAACCGTTTGTTCTTCTTTGCAGTCTCAATCCACTTCGGTACGATAGTGTCAAGGAACTGCTTTTTCTGACTGTTGAGCTTTGGCATGTCTAGTCCTATATATGACTGAGCCTTTGCTTTAGTAGATATGTCAGGCAGAGGAATTTGTCCTGTAAAGCCATGACGAGCGACAACTCGTGCTATTTGTAGGCGTGCATCCTTAGCAAACTCCATAGCACTTGCGAGCAAACGCATTACTTCTTGAGGTGCATGGAAGGCTGCTCCATGACTCGCAACAGCATAGTCCCAACGCCACTGACCCTTACGTAAATCAGTCAAAACAGGCTGCATCTCTGCTTCTGTAGCACCCTTATCCCAGGCAAACTTAGCCTCGATATGTGCTGCAGCAAGCTCCTTCTCCACATGAGTACGGAAGTCATAAATCTTCTGTTGACGCTCATAAACATTCTGACGAAGCGTCTCTGCATCTTGACGATGGCATGTCTGACAAGTGCGATCGATGTGAGCTAGCGGACTCATGATGTGGTGGTCGGTGTATTTCACACCACCTTCAGAAATGTAAGGCATATGACAATCAGCACAAGAAACGCCTCTCTGTCCGTGAATACCCTGTAAGTAAAGCTCATAACCAGGGTGTTGTGCCTTCAAGATCTTCGCCTTTGAGAGTGGATTAATATAGTCATAGAAGCCTATACTATCGTAATATTCTTCTGCTGCCTCACACGTCATACCCTTCTCCTGAGGGAAGTGTAGATAGTTACCATTGTCCTTTTCGAAGTAATACTCTGTGTGGCACTGTGCGCAGACCAGGCTACGCATCTCTTGATGTGTGGCTTTTCTCACGTCTTTACCAACGCGAGCCCACGCCTCATAGAGTGCTGGACGAGCTGGACGAAGCTCCATCGTCCGTGCATCATGGCAGTCAGAGCAACCGACGGTGTTCATGACCTCTGGTCCCCAATTGCTCCACTTGGCAGCATAGAATTTGTCTGTTCCCTTCTCTCTCATCAACCTTGGCACATCAGGACCTTTACATGTCCAGCACGTACCAGGCTGTATATCGTCTTGACCATCCACACCTGGACTACCAGTACGCATTATTTTACGTAAGTCTTCAACGCAATGGCGGTGTCCACGAGGGGTGTTATATCCACGTGAAAAAGAATATCCTGCCCACAAGATAACCATTTCTGGTCGTTGTCCTAATACATCGACTTCCTGTGAAGAGTTATACTTACTAACGAAACTGGTATCTTCCGTCATCGCCCAAGTCTCGTATTCACGGGGGAAGTCTTCGGCAAACTTCTCGTTTTGAGATACGATGGAGTCTGTCATTTGGGTACGTCGATTATTAAACACACTCGCTATTTCCGCCCTTCGTTCTAACATGGACGAGCATAGCAAACCTAAGAAGAACACGATGACCATCGCTCCTCCGAAGAGCAACCAGCCCTGCCATTTCTTTAATGTCTTTGCCATAATTATAGGGTTTAGTAGTTATTTTATTTCTTTCCTAACACTTTCTGGAGCCAATCAGGGACTGGAGAAGGAGGCATGGGTTCTACAAACTCTGCCCCAGGAGTACTCGACAAGGAGTTCTTCCTCATGTGTGCTACATCGCGATGGCAGTCCCAGCAGGCCTTACCTTCGCCCCTTTTCGCTTCCATATAGTCGATTCGTCCTGTCTTTACAAACTCTTGGTTGAGTTGTTTATGACACCGAATACAATTATCCATAATCACTTCTGCAGATGCATCCTCAGCCTCGAACGCCTGTGATTCACTATGTGTCACGAAGTAAGCAACGTGCTTCATGCCATCTACCCCCTTAAAGGCATAGTGAGAAGCAATGTTGTTGTTAGGCACATGACAATCGTTGCAAGTCGTGTTACGAGCATGTGCTGAATGTGACCACGTTGCATAGTAAGGCGACATGATGTGGCAGTTTATACATGCAGCGGGGTCGTCTCCTATTATATATGTATGCATACGAAGGAGGTAAAAGAACAGCCCTGTCAGTCCAACAATAACACCGCAAAGCATTACCAACGACGCTTTCTGACGATAGGACAGCCTCTCCAGAAAGTTAAACCATTTAGTCTTTAGCTTGTTTAGAGTTGTTTTTAGGTTCATACGTATCACATAATGTTTCGTTTGCGAATATAAATAATAATCTTTAAAGTGCTTGTAAAAAAATAAGAAAATATCATTATAAATGATGAGAAAGTTTTATTTACGCTGCAAATCGGCTTGAATACGCCTATTCTCAGGGCTATTATTCGTACCAATCACGTATTATTACTGATGGAACTGACGAATATATGTATAAATAACAACAATTAATTCATCTCGTTAACATCCTCTTTTGCGTGGGTGATGTCAATAAATAAGAAGAAAGAAGTACTTCACCTTGATATTAAGAGGGGCACTGCTCACTACAAAAGAGTGCTTTCGGTAACACAAAAGAAAAACTTTTCTCAATTCAAGAAAGGCTTACTCCTGCGCAAGGAAAGCCTCTCTTTCATACGAAGGGAGGCTCTCTTTGATGTGAGGAAACGCCTTCTTCAAGTGGAGAAGGGCGTTTCTTCGTTTTTGCTCTGTTGGACTTTGTTTACGAGGTGGTGGCTTGTTACACACAGAGGAATGAACAATGGAGGACTCAAATAGCCTATTCTAAAGACGAAAGAAGGCTGAATGGTTGGTGCTGGAGTGTATAGTTTCTGTGGTTAACGGACTATTTATTCTCGCTTTTCTGCGGGAGATGGGCAGAGAAGTGACTTTTATTAGACTTCGGATGAGGCTCTCTTTTGAGTTGTCAGATATGTTATTTCCATGAAAAGACTTTGTTCTTCCACATCTTTTTTATACTTTTGACGGCAGAAAAAAACGTACAATAACAAATGAGACAGATTATTAATCATTTCACTGACGATGACCTTTACAAGCTGACAATGTGCTGTGCTGTCATCGATAACTTCCCTCGTGCGCATGTTTGTTATCAGTTTGTTGATCGTGACGATACGATTTATCCAGATGGATTTGCACGTGAGGTGGAACATCAGATAAAGCTATTAGAGTCGGTTATCATCACTCAGGAGGAGATAAACTTCCTACGTCGTAAGTGTAACTATTTGCCTGAATGGTTCTTTACTTATCTACGTGGTTTCCGCTTCTCAAGCGATTGGGTAAAGGTTTGGCAGAGCTCGGAAGGGCATTTACACATAGAGTTTGAAGGCTTATGGGCCGATACGATCTTGCTTGAAGTGAAGGTTCTTGCCATCATATCAGAGCTTTTCTACGTATTTAATGAGCAGGCAGAAGAGTTCGATTATCAGCTTCTTTACGATAAAACTTACCATAAGGCGGAACGCTTGCTAGAGGCTGGTTGCGTCTTTTCAGACTTTGGTACGCGTCGTCGTGCTAGTCTGAAAGCAGAAGAGATAGCCGTTCGTGCGATGAAAGACTGTTATGAGAGTAAGACGTGGAAGGGCAAGTTTGTGGGTACTAGTAATATACACCTTGCGATGAAGTATGACCTGATGCCGGTGGGCACAATGGCGCATGAATTCATCTGTGCAATAGGTGGTATGTTTGGTCCACAGATGGCTAATTACATGGCAATGGAGGCTTGGCGCAAGACTTATAGGGGTGCTCTCGGTACTTACCTATATGATTCTTTCGGTTGGGATATCTTCTCTTATAACTTCTCGGAAGACTTTGCTAACCAATTCAAGGGGCTTCGCATTGATTCAGGCGACAACCATGAGCAGTTGGATAAGATTATTGCTAAGTACAAGTCATTCGGTATCGATGCCCGTGACAAGCAGGTTCTTTTCTCTAATGCACTCGATACTGACCGTGCGATAGAGTTACAACACTATGCCGAAGGAAAGGTAAAACCTTCATTCGGAATAGGCACTCACTTCACCAATGACTTCCCACATGTTAAGCCTATGAACATCGTTATTAAGCTCGTAGCAGTTAAGATAACAGAGCTGTGGCCATACTATAATGACACCTGCAAGATATCTGAAGATGAGGGTAAACACACGGGTAAACCAGAGGTTGTCAAGCGTTTCATGGAGGCTATACATTATAAGCAGTAAGTGGGAAGGAATACTCTTATCTACTATTAGTAACATAAAAAACTTGCTGAATCTTACGCATTTACCTAATCTTTTATTACTTTTGTAGCATGTTAGTAATGCTTTCAATGAGAGATGAAAAAGAAGTTTAGAGCCATTATTGAGGATTTAGGGCATAAGACTCAAGTGCGTAAAGAACTAGTGGCAGATGTAGAGAAGTTGTCAAGCAGGCTTGCGGTCTACCATATCAATTTGGAGACTACATCACTGAAGAGGCTGATTGGTTATTTTAAAGGTAAAGAGAAACCATCCCAAAAGACGTTAGATAGGCTAGCACTCTTCGCTGGGTTCCAGAACTGGAAAGACCTAAGTAAGGCTTTGCATGGCGACAATGATGCTAAGTTGAACTATGAAGATTAAAAAAGTCCGATACCTTTCTGGTATCGGACTTTTATTTTCTTGGATTTCCAAGGGCTTACTTCTCAGTAGAAGCAACAACTGTTCTCTTCTCCTTGATACGTGCAGCCTTACCTGTAAGATTACGTAGGTAATAGAGTTTCGCACGGCGAACTTTACCACGCTTGTTCACCTCGATAGAATCGATATTAGGTGACTCGATTGGGAAAATACGCTCAACACCAACGGTGCCTGACATCTTACGAACAGTGAAACGCTTCTTCTCTCCATGGCCAGAAACCTTGATTACTACACCACGATAGAGCTGAATACGCTGCTTGTTACCCTCGACAATTTTGTAAGCGACAGTGATTGTGTCACCAGCCTTGAACTCTGGAAACTGCTTGCCGGTTGCAAATGCTTCCTCAGCAACTTTAATTAAATCCATTTCTTATTGATAAATTAAATATTGTTTGTCGTTCCAATGTAACATAGTTAGCGACTCTTCCACAACCAGCGGTTACACCGAAAAGCGTTGCAAAGTTACTGCTTTTCGTTGAAACAACAAAGTATTTGTATGCTTTTAATGCTTATTTAAGCTAAGAATCATGCTTATTTAAAGTAGGATTCAAGCTTATTTAAAGTAAGAATCCAGCTTGTCTATGATAAGGATCGTGCTTATCAAGGGCTAGATTCTTGCTTCTTTAGGACATTTATTGGGCTTATTTTGTAGCAAGAATCTTGGCTATTTCCTTCTTAGCCTTAGCCATTTGTTTCTGGAAGGCTTCGGATGAATGAACTGCAGCATAGCCTACACTCGCACATAGGCGACCTGCATCAACATCGCTCTGATAGTGATATCCACAGATAACACGGCTCTGACCATAATCGTAAGCACGCTTCATAATTTCGTTACCACGTGATGGGTTCAACTCAGTTAAGGTCAAACCGAAGATCCATCCACGGCAGGTATGACCAGAAGGATAAGACCCGTTGTTGATTAGCTCTGCCTCGAACTGTGGCTGAAGGGTATGCTCATGGAACTGCGTAAATGGTCGTTTACGCATATACTTAGCCTTGGCACGGTCGACAGCATGGTTACCATCAATACCAATCATGCACATGAGCTTGTAAGTCTCGGGTGTTTTCTCGGGTGTGATGAGCATTCCAAAGGCTGGAGCAAAGCCTACGAGGACTGAATCCACATCGAAGTTTGCATCGAACTTAGCCTGTGCAGCACGCTCTTTGTCTTCTCTCATCTTGCGACCCCACCAATACTGACGGAAGTCATAATCGAATTGATAGGATGCAGTATCAGGTGGCGCAGGGAGGTAGATACCACCATCTGGCATAGCAGCCTCTGGTATGAACGACTGTTTCTTGTAGTCTTGAGCACTGGCAGTCATGCCAACTAAGAGCATAACAAAGCCTATGAATAAACTCTTCTTCATAATGATAAACGGTTTTTATTGATTACAAATTGATGTGTATTAAGTGCTGCAAAAGTAGGTAATTGTATATGTTCTTCAAAGGAATATCCGCTTTTAAATAGTTGCATTTTGCGTTAGTAACGAGTGAAGCGTGTTGCAACTATTGCCTTTCTGACGCATAAATGATTGAGTGTTAGCCCTTGTCATGTTATGATGCAATCCTTGCGAGCGAACGAGTCGGGTAGTGTTATGATTTCTGAAGAGCCTCTCTTCGCTACTTCCCCACACGCTTCCTGCTTTCATTCCACACGCTTTAAAATCTCATTTCATACGCTTTCGGTATTCATTCCACACGCTTCTCGTATTGTTTCAGAGCTTATTTCGTAATGATGCAATGCGTATGTCTTTGTATTATCACACTTAGATAAAGTATTATCACGCTTAGATAAAGTATTATCATGACTTAGATAATTAATTATCACGCTTAGATAATATGGTTAGATACGCATTTCAGCAATGCGAAATACGCTGAAAAGCAAAAGAGAAGTAGGCAAGAAAGAATGTAAGATACGCTATATTCCGTCTTCCCTGCTTATAGTTTACGATGTGCGATAGGCTGTTGTGCCTTTTTGCGAGGCGTGTTGTGCATAAGAAAGGGGCAGATGCTGAACATCTACCCCTGCTTTATTACTTAGGAAACGCCCACCACGTGGGAGCCTACCTGTCGTCTTTTGTGGCTTAATACTTAAACACTGCGGTGAGAGTTAACCTGCGACCATCGGCGTGGGCATACTCTGCATTGCGTGCCATCATCATGGATGCTGGTGTGTAATAAGTGTAGTTTAGGAGGTTGGTTACCGACAAACTCAAGTCGCAAACCTTCAAGTTAACACCTGCAGTGAGGTTTAGTAAGTTGATACGACTTACCTTTCCTTCTCCTTCGTTATATACTCCTGATGCGTTAGGAGCGAATCGGTCGCGCTTACCTGTGTGTATGTATTGCAGTTGGAGATAGGTGTTCTTGACTGGAGCATAGTTGACATACATTGCCAACTTAGCGGCTGGAATGGAGATATTCGACATGTATGTGTCCCACTTACCAGTAGCTGATTTGAGCTTACCTTCGAACCATGAGAGGTTAGCACCAGCCTTTAAGTTACTGAGGATTTGCGCATCTGCACTCAACTCAACGCCATATACCTTTTGTGGAGTACGATTGACTACCCAGAAGCCGTGGTCTATCTTGAGGTCACTTCCTAGCTTAGAATAGGTGTAGAAGAACGAGCCATTGAGCTGCAGCCAATGGTTAATATCTGAGTAAGCACCAATCTCGTAGTTGTTAGTCTTTACTGGTTCTGTGGAGATCTTAGCGAGTACATCCGCCTTAGCAGCACGTAGTGTACGACCTAAGTCGAAGATAGAAAAGCCTTGAGAGTAGGCTACGAAGGGTTGAAAAGCAGGGTATTTGTTATAAGAAACACCCACGTTAAAGGATAAGTTGTTATACTTTAGCGTGCCACCCTTTACCTGCACCTGTGGGTCGGAGAGCTTATTACGCAGTACATTGTAGTCTGGTACCTTCACACTAATGTAGTCGTAACGTCCACCGAGTTTGATGTTAAGGTGTTGCCAGAGCGTTGTCTTGATTTGAACAAAGGGTGCATGGTTGTTACTGGTGAGCCATGGCATCCAATACCTGCCGTCTACTAAGGGTTGAGAAGTCTTGTTGTAGAGGTAGTCGTAACCATATGCTAGATGTGCAAAGGCGTTGTCTGAGAAGATAAGACGGCTGTTGAACTGAGCACGAACACCGAACTTATGATCCTTAACAGCCGACTGTCCGCTTGTTTCCTCCCATCTTGGTTGTGCTGGATTAGCCTTTCGGAAGTCGAAGATAGTGTATAAACTCGAGCCATAAACGGATGCTTCTAAGTCGGTATGTTTGAATATGTCCTTTGAAGTAAACTTGAGATACGCATTGTGGTTGTACCTTGTTCCCTCGTCAACTGCCTGCGGGTCTTTATTACCAATTACACCTATTGAAGGGCTTTGGAGGTATTTTCCACCGGAAGGAATCAGTTTTGTGTCTTGCAAACTACGATAGAAATTATACATCAATTCGATTCTGTTCTTTGGAGATAGGCTGTAACCGAGATTGACGAGTGCGTTCGTTGTGTAAGTATCACCGAGTCCGTAACGTGGAGAAATGAACTTCCCGTCACCATCAACGGCACTACCTGTACGCCCGAATGCGCCATTTACGAGGTAATCGAAGTTACCCAAACGACCATAGACTTGCTGGTTGATGCGATAACCTTGCCCTTTGCTCTGGCGGAAGAAGTTGTAGGTTGACCCCGAGAGAGTCGTTGCGCCAGCAATAGCTCTATTAGTTGTATTCTTCTTCGTGATGATGTTGATCAATCCACCAATAGCCCCGTTACCATAGAGGGCAGTAGATCCTTTCACCACTTCTATATGGTCGATAGCAGCGATGTCAATGGTTCTTATGTCACGATCGGTTGAACGTAAAGGAGTTGATTGAGGGATTCCATCAATCAAGATGAGGGCACTTCGTCCACGAAGTGATTGTGAGCGCGAGCTTGTGGTATTGCTTGATAGTGCCATACCAGGTGTGAGTAAGCCCAAAAGATGGGTGATGTCGGGTGCCGCCTTACTCATTTCTGCTATTTGCTTCTGGTCTATGATGGTAACAGTAGCAGCCGCATTCTGCTTTACTTCAGGCATACGTGTCGTACTAATCGTTACCTCTTTGAGTTGTAATGTTGAGTCTTCCATCTCTTGTGCATGCGCATTATAAGGCGTTGTAGCCATTGCGAGCATAGCAAGCGATAGGTAAATTGCTTCTTTCTTCATGTGAACACAATACGTTAAATGTTAATGTTTGAGTGCAAAAGTATAAATTATCTTTCAAGCACGCAATACCTAAAACTAGGTATAAAGGTGGGGGCAACGGCTGTTATCGTGCGCCTCTTCATGTGGTAGAGATCTATCTTTCATCATCCTACAAGCAGTGTATTCGATTTTTTTTCTTACTTTTGCATTATCTTTTTAGATGTTATCAGCATGCCATGTCACCTATATATATAAGGTAGGAGACATTGCTATCCAATCGAAGAGAAGGTGCTCTCTGGGCTGATGAATGTTTATGAGATTTATAAAATATCACTATATATGTATAAGAAAACAGTTTATCTATCTGGATTAACAGCATTGCTGGCATTGACAGGCTGTGCGTCTCACTATGAGTTAGCCAGTATTCAGCGTACACGTGTGCTGGTGGATAGTAGGTATGACGCTGCTCCTGATGCTGACGCAGCAAAGTTTATGGAACCTTTCAAGCACAAGGTGGACTCGTTAATGGGACCTGTTGTGGGCGAAACAGACCATGAGATGGTTGCACACAGACCTGAGAGCGACTTATCCAACCTCTTGGCTGACATCATGGTGTGGGGTGCTCGTGATTATAATGAGCGTGTTGACTTTGGTGTTTACAACATGGGTGGCATTCGTGCAGCCCTCCCTAAGGGTAAAATCACCTATGGCGACGTCCTTGATATAGCTCCCTTTGAGAACAAGATATGCTTCGTGACCCTCTCTGGAGAGAAGGTTTTAGAGTTGTTCCGTCAGATGGCTTATACTGGTGGAGAGGCTGTTAGCCATGGAGTAGAGCTTGTTTTCACACGCGACCACAAGTTGAAGTCGGCTCTTCTCAATGGTAAGGAGATTGACCCGAAGGCGTCTTATCGTATCGCAACACTCGATTATTTGGCACAAGGAAACGATAAGATGGAGGCATTCAAGTCGGCTACTAGCGTTGTATCTCCGCAAGAAACAAGCAATAACACACGCTTTATTATCATGAACTTCTTTAAGGAGCAAACCGCTAAAGGGCGCATTGTCAATGCTCAGAAAGAGGGTCGTATTCGTGTAGAATAACCATATCTAGAGTTGAAGAAGATGAAAAGAAATATATTATTGATGAGTTTCTGTTTGATAGCAATCCTCGCTTTCGGACAGACAAAGCAGTTAACAATCCTGCATACAAACGATGCGCACAGTCAGATTTATCCGTTAAGTGCAACCCTCGCAGACACTATGAAGGCTGGACGAGGCGGTTTCGTGCGTCGTGTGGCTATGATTAAAGAAGAGAGAAAGAAGCAACCTGACTTGCTACTCTTCGATAGTGGCGACTTCTCGCAAGGCTCTCCTTATTATACAATGTTCAAAGGTGACGTTGAAGTGGGACTAATGAATCGGATGCACTATGACGCTGCTACGATAGGAAACCATGAGTTCGACTTTGGTATGGACAATATGGTTCGCCTCTTTAAGATGGCTAAGTTCCCTATTGTATGTGCCAACTACGACTTCACGGGTACGCCACTTCAGGGCTTGGTAAAGCCTTATGTCATCTTGAAACGCAACGGCTTGAAGATAGGAGTGTTCGGTCTTGCTCCTAAGTTGGATGGTCTTGTGGTGAAAGCTAACTATGGTAAGATCGTTTATAACGACCCTGTTGCGTGCGCACAGAAGGTTATTAACGAGTTGAAAGGCAAGAAGTGCGACTTAATCATTTGTATCTCGCACCTCGGATGGGACATTGAAGGGGTCAGCGATGAGGAAGTTATCGCTGGAACTCGTGGTCTTGACCTAGTCTTGGGAGGGCATTCTCACACGTACCTAACGAAACTTGAGTACGTAAAAGACCTCGACGGCAAGTTAGTTGGTGATGATCAGAATGGCAAGCACGCTATCTTTGTGGGCAAGCTGGTGCTTGATTTGAAGAAGAAGTAAGGGCTCAACGCCAGCTTGTACAGGCTCACTAGCAGTCTATCTACAGCCTCTCCCCCGCCCCCTCTCCGAATGGAGAGGGGAGTGAAGACTGCTGTTTGCAAATAAAGGGGGCGTTTCTTCGATGCAAGGAAAGCCTCTCTTCGATAGGAAGAAGCGCCTTTCTCGATTGGAGAAAGGCGTTTCCTTAATTCTACTAAAAGCCTCCCCAAGCCCCTCCAAAGGAGGGGATGTCTTAACCATAGGCTTTTTCTTTGATTCAAAAATACAACTATCTCTAATTCCACTAACCACCCTCTTTCATCCTACTAATAGTATTCACGCCCCTCTCCATTCGGAGAGGGGACGGGGGTGAGGCTGTAGATGAACGGGGATGAGGCTCTTTTTTGACTTACATTGACCCTACTTCTTTTTACCAGTAAGCCCCACCATGTCACTATTCAGATGGGTGACAAAGATTTGTTGACCGCCTTTACTAAAGCTAACCTTATACACTCCTCCCTTCTTATCTTTGCGTTCGTAAGTGAAAGCAAAGTTGTTAATCTGCCAACAAGTATCGTGTTGTGCTGCCATCTCAACCGACTTGTAAAAGGTTTTCGGAGGGATGGTGTCGAGCATAAGAGTAGCCGAGTAATTACCGCTCGAAACGCTCTCTTCATCTGCAGCAACACTAACAGAATCGGGAATGAAAGGCGTTGCCTTGGATAGTTTATACTTAGGGAAAGCAACGGAAGTAATGCCTTTTAGGTCGATTGATAACTTACTACTATCAACCAAAGGGGCAAAGTCCTTCGCCGCAACAGTGTCTTTATTGTCTTCTACCTCAATGCTGTTTTTATGGTGACAAGACGCAATGACGCCCACAGCCAATAATATGCTGAGGAAGATCAAACTGATGATTCGTGATTGATTATTCTTCTTTTCCATGTAATTTAATTCTATTTTACGAGGCAGGAGACTGGGTGCTGGCGTTAAGACATTCGTCTTTGAGAGTACAACTAACAGCAGTCAGTGCTATTGCCTTCGCTCTCTTTCACTCCTTCTCATTCTTTTCACTCCTTGAATCCACCCCCAACAGCACTAATCGAATATACATTTTACATCAATGGAGGGCTTTTTGTTACATCAAAGCAGTGCTTTATGGGAACACATCCCCTCCTTCCGATGGTCTTATGGGGACTTTTTGTTACATCAAAGCAGTGCTTTATGGAAACACATCCCCTCCTTCGGAGGGGCTTGGGGAGGCTTTTTGTTTTGTATTACGAACATAGCTTTTCGAGTCGTCCTCGTGCTATCGGATTATCCTCATAGAGCTTGATTGCCTTCTCATAGTTGGCAATGGCAGCCTCACGCATCCCCTCTTTCTCGCATTCTTTACCCATCATCACATATTCAACAGAGAGTTTTTTGAGGAAATCCTCATGCTCGCGTTGTTGCTGTCGCAAGGCTTCGTTCTCTCGTCGGAGCTGATTAATCGTTTCGAGTTTACGGCGGATATAACGTTTCGCAACGGGTTTCTCAATGTCATATCGACTATGGATGGCAAGGAAGAAATTGTTTAGAAAACTGTCATAATCGCCCTCGTCGAACGCTTGCACAGCATCGTAATATTCCTTATCAGCCTTACTTTGCTTCAAGGCTGTGGCTATCATATTGCGATCATTATAATGACGTGCAAACTGCGTAACCTCTGCTCGGACGAAAACCTCATTCTGTCTCAGTGGGTCTTTGAGGCTAATTCCTTCCAAGCTGGTGCATCGGGAGAGTGCAACATACGCCTGACCACCAGCGAAGACACCGCCCGTGAAGTCGATATTAACGTTCTTGAACGTTAGTCCTTGACTCTTATGTACGGTGATAGCCCACGCTAGTTTCAATGGGAATTGGATGTAAGTTCCTATCTGTTCTTCCTCTATCTTCTTCTCAGTCTCATTGAAGGTGTAACGCACGTTAGCCCACATTTCACGCTGAACTTGCAGGTCGTGACCCTCTTCCGTGCGTACATAGAGCATTCCCTCCTCCTCATCTATACCGATGATAATCCCCAGTGTGCCATTGACCCACTGCTTTTCTATGTCGTTCTTAATGAACATTACGTGTGCACCCACCTTGAGATTCAACTCCATGGGGGTAGGTAGACTACTCTCAGGGAACTCTCCCTTGATCTCACCAAGGAACATCACGGGGTCGCCCTCGAGCCTGTCTAGTCCCTCATTGTTAATCCAGTCGACCGTATCTCGCTTCGTTGATAGGGTGATGGTGAAGTTTTCTTTGTCCTTATCCTGCGGTTCTAAGGATGCACCCACACGTGCGTTAATCATTTTAAAGTCGGTGTCTGTGACTTGATTGGTGCGTATGTGGTCGAGAATAGAGATGAAGGTGGAATCGTTCTGACGATAAACTTTATTCAACTCAATGCTGACCAAGGGGTAATCCTGGAATACCTTAGCATCGAAGAAATAGTTACTTGCATAATAGGGTTGTAATAGTCTGCGGTCATCCTCCCTAACAACTGGCTCTAACTGATAGATGTCTCCAACCAAAAGGAGCTGCTTTCCACCGAAAGGCTCACGCATATTGCGATTGTAAACACGCAATACTTTATCAATGAAGTCGATGATGTCGGCACGAACCATGCTTATCTCGTCGATGATGATAAGCTCTACTTCGCGCAAGAGTTTGCACTTGTCGCCGTTATAACGCATTGTTCCGCGCAGGTGACGAGGCGTGTATCGACTGTCATCAGGCACTAATGGATGGAAAGGTAACTTGAAGAAGCTATGCAAAGTGCTGCCTCCTGCATTGATGGCAGCTATGCCGGTCGGGGCGAGAATAACGTGTTTTTTCTTTGTAGTAGACGATATATAACGCAAGAAAGTAGACTTCCCCGTACCTGCCTTACCGGTCAGGAACAGGGAATTATGTGTAAATTGTATAATCTGCAAAGCCTTTTGTAGCTCTGGATTCTGTAGATCTATTGCGTTATTAATAGCAGCTTTCATGATGCTGATTAACGCCGCTTAGTCCCATTCAATATTACTTACCGTTGGGTCTTTAGCAGCCTTTATCTTCTTTTCCTTCTTCTTCTCTGACCTGCTCTCATGGCTGTTTCCGCCCCCTTCAGAGCCATTCTCAGACTGGTGTCTGCTTACTGGTTCCGCTGGTTGGATAGGCTCTGAAGGTATGCCTTCAGCATCGTTTCCGTCAGAAGGAATGCCCTCCTCGTTATCACCATGATAACGTCTGTGCCCTGCGTTTAGCCCATTCAGAGAGTCAGGGAGCTGTCGCTGGACAGGAGCTGGCTGACAATTATACATTGTTGGGTCGATATCATCATCCTCATCTACCTCCCACTTGGCATGATAACGCCTATAGGTGCGGTCGTACATCAGGCTATGAAGGAACTCACCCACCACTGGTAAGGCTGTTTTTGAGCCTTGTCCGAGGGCGCCAGTACGGAAGTGTATGGAGCGATATTCGCCTCCTACCCATGCACCAACTACTAGATTCGGACTAACAGCCATAAACCATGCATCGGAGTGGTTATTGGTTGTACCTGTCTTTCCACCCCAGTCTGTATCGCTAGGAACATACTGTCTCAGTGACTGACTGGTACCTCCTCCTTGATTGACACCGGCTTTGAGCATCTGTTGCATTAGGAAGGCAGACTTCGTATCAACGGCTCTCTCGTGGTTTTGAGGGGCTGTATAAACTTCGTTACCATTCATATCTACGATTCGAGTAACGACCACAGGATCAATATGCTCACCATAGTTTGCGATCGTAGAGTAGGCATCCACCATCTCAAGTAAGTTGACATCACTTGATCCAAGAGCCAATGATGGCTCGTTATCTAACGGACTCTTTATGCCCATCTTCTGCGCTGTCTCGATGATACTTGGTATAGTGACTTCCTGTCCAACACGCACTGCAACGGAGTTAATACTTCGAGCGAATGCGGTCATCAAAGGTATGGAGTCGTTAGAAAAACGCCCATTAGCATTATGCGGAGTCCACGTCTTCATCTGTCCAGTCTTCTTATCGAGAACCTGCATACTGATGTATTCGTCACGTCGACGAGTGCATGGCGTCATACCTTGTCGCATGGCTTCGGTGTATACAAAAAGCTTGAAGGTTGAACCCGGTTGACGCTCTGCTATGACCTTATCATACTTCCATGTATCGAAGTTGATATCGCCTACCCACGCCCTTACTGCACCACTCTGTGGTTCCATTGCAACCATTGCGCAATGCATAAACTGTACCATGTAACGGATGGAGTCCATCGATGACATCTCCTTCTCAATGGTGCCTTTTGCATAATCAAAGAGCTTTACCTTGTGTGGTTTATTTAGATAATAAAGAACGCTATCAGGCTGGTTGGGATACTTTTGAACAAGTTTCTTATAGAAAGGTTGGCGCTGAGCTATACCCTCGATAAAGCCTGGTATCTCCTTTCCACTTGCGTCCCTCCATGGGTTCTGACCCCGCCAATGGTTGTTAAAGTTGTCTTGCACACGCTCCATCTGCTTCGATACAGCCTGTTCGGCATACTTCTGCATGCGGGTGTCAATCGTGGTGTAGATCTTTAGACCACTACTATACAAGTCGTAACCATGGTCCTTCATCCACTCCTTAAACTCGTCTGCAACATATTGACGGAAGTACTGCGCTTGACCGTCATAGTTCTCCTCCATGTGTACATCAAGGTGTAGAGGACGCTTCGAATAAGCGGTGTACTCTGATTGAGGTAATACATGGTGTGTCACCATATTATATAATACTGTGTTGCGTCGACGGATAGAGTTTTGAGGGTGCGTGATGGGGTTGTAATAGGTAGTAGCCTTCAACATACCCACAAGGGTGGCTGCTTGATCAACCGACATCTTCGCTGGTGTGGTATTGAAATAGGTCTTTGCTGCGGTCTTGACACCATATGAGTTGTTACCGAAATCGACGGTATTGGCATACATTGTCAATATATCTTTTTTGGAATAGATGAGCTCTAATTTCACAGCAATAATCCACTCCTTACTCTTCATAATAAGCATACGAAGCCCTGGAACGTGCCCCAGTAAGCCTGTAGAATACTGTGTTCTTACACGGAACATATTCTTTGCTAGCTGCTGAGTAATCGTCGATGCACCACGTCCATCACCACGAGTAACAGCGTCTTTAATCGCTCCACCGATACCCATGAAGTCGATTCCATGATGGCTATAGAAGCGTTCGTCCTCTGTACTAATCAGTGCGTTCCAGAAGGCGGGATTAACTTCTCCATACTTGATAGGCGTACGGTTTTCTTTATAAAAGCGTCCAATAAGTACGGAGTCAGCGCTATATATCTCCGAAGCAGCGTACGTTGGAGGTGTTTTAATCTCTATAAAGCCAGGCGATCTACCAAAGAGCCACAGGAAGTTAGTGTCTACCATGCCTAGATAAAGGAATATGGCAACGATGAAGGAAGTGATCCCCAGTGCTGCTTTCGTGTACCATGCACGACCCTTATAGAGCTTTATGTACCAAGGAAAGAAGTGTACTATCCCTTGGAAAATAGCTTTAATAAATGAATAAAGTCTCTTTATCATTGCCTTTACAATCTTCGTTTTATAACATAACTCACCTATTACTGCAAAAGTAGTTATTTACTTGCTTACAGGGAGATAGTCGATAGATAATTTAAGATTTCTTCAATGTTATCAGGTGAAAACCACGTCATTTCCGCATCACGCTTGTACCATGTGAGCTGTTTGCGGGCATAGCGACGGGTATTACTTTGTATCTTAAAGATCGCTTCATCAAGTGTTGTCAATCCGTCAAGATACTCAAATAGTTCCTTATAGCCCACCGTGTTAAGCGAATTGAGCATTCTCTTCGGATAGACGCATTGCGCTTCTTCGATCATACCATCGTCTATCATCTGCAAAACTCGCTGATTGATACGTTGATAGAGGGTCTCACGATCACGATTCAAACCAATTTTGATAATATCAAAAGGACGTTTTTTGATGGTATTAGAACGGAAGGATGTATAGGTTCTACCCGTCTGTTTGCATATTTCAAGAGCATGAATAACCCGTCGAGGATTGTTCCTGTCGACTACAGCCCAGTGCTCTGGATCCCATTTATGAAGCAACTCGCACATCTTTCCTAAGCCTTCACTCTCAAGGAGTTGCATCATCTCCTGCCGCACTTCTGGGCGTATGGTTGGAATGTCATCAATACCTTTACAAACCGCATCGATATACATCATTGACCCACCCGATAGTAAGGAAACCTTTGACGAAGCCTCATTAATAATCTTCAAAACATCCTCTTCAAACAGACTTGCCGAATAGTAGTCCTCTAAGTGATGATTCCCAACGAAGTAATGACGCACTCGTGCCTGTTGAGCAGCCGTTGGTGCGGCTGTTCCGATGGGTATTTCAGAGAAGATCTGACGTGAGTCTGCATTGATAACAGGTACATCAAAGTGTTCGGCAAGGCGCAAGGTTGCCTCCGTCTTGCCCACACCTGTTGGTCCCGTGACGACTATTAATGTCTTTTCCTTCAAACTCTTACCTAATCAAACCACGTTGTGAAGCCTCTGCGAAGTCAATGATTCGCTGTACTTCAGGCGTCACCTGCAGTTCACTCTTTATACGAGCTATATTCTCAGCACGCGTTCCTGTACTATAAAGTAGGCGATACGTGTTATGGATGAGTTCTATCTGTTCGTTTGTAAAACCACGTCTGCGCAATCCAACGAGGTTAACTCCCATATAGCGAGCAGGCTCCTTGCCTACTATAATATAAGGTGGAATATCCATTGAGAAGCGGCTTCCTCCTTGTATCATAACGTATCCACCAATGCGACAGAACTGGTGACAAAGGATGTTAGCTGATATGATGGCATAGTCTTCAACGACCACTTCTCCAGCGAACTTAGTCGAGTTACCGATGATGACACCAGACCCAATTTCACAGTCATGTGCTATGTGCATACTCTCCATAAGGAGGTTATTACTCCCCACAACAGTCCTCCCTTTGGATGCAGTACCACGTGAGATTGTAACGTTCTCACGTATGGAGTTGTTATCTCCAAGGACGCATTCTGTCTCCTCACCACGGAACTTTAAGTCCTGAGGTTTTGTAGAGATACTAGCTCCAGGGAATATCTCGTTGCCATTACCTATTCGTGCTCCAGTATGAATGGTAACGCCATTTTGGAACACATTATTACTACCGATTACGGTGTTCTTGTCGATGTAACAGAACGGACCGATAATGTTATTGTCACCTAGTTGTGCCTCTGGATGAACAAAGGCAAGTGGGCTTATTTGGTTCATATCATTATGTTTTGGGGAGGAGTTCCTAAACTCCTCCTTACTTATTCTTCACTATCTGTGCTGTAAACGTTGCTTCAGTGACAACGTTGACACCGACAAATACATAGCCTTTCATTGAGCTAATTCCATGGCGAACAGGACCTAATAGCTCCACACGGAACAAGAGAGTGTCACCTGGAACGACCTTTTGACGGAACTTAACATCGTCTATCTTCAAGAAGTAAGTAGACCATCTCTCTGGCTCTTCAAGCTGTGATAGCACTAAAAGACCGCCACATTGCGCCATTGCCTCTACCTGAAGTACACCTGGCATAACGGGCTCTTGAGGGAAATGACCTTGAAAGAATGGCTCGTTACTAGTGACATTCTTCACACCAACTACACTATTTGCTCCCATGGAGATAACCTTGTCTACCAACTGCATGGGGTACCTATGTGGCAACAACTCACGTATGCGGTTGTTATCCATGAGAGGCTCTTCATTAGGATCGTAAATCGGTGCTTGCACCTCGTGCTTACGTATCTCTTTACGCATTAAACGCGCAAACTTATTGTTCACAGTGTGCCCTGGTCGAGTTGCAATAATGCGTCCCTTGATAGGTTTATCTATGAGTGCCATGTCTCCGATGATATCTAGGAGCTTATGACGGGTACATTCATTATCCCACTGCAAAGGCTTATGTTGGATGTAACCAATGTTATTTGCATCCATGCGAGGCACTTTCAAGAGGTCTGCTAGTTGGTCTAGTTTCTCTTGAGAAACCTGCTGTTCATAGATAACAATAGCGTTATCCAAGTCGCCACCCTTAATGAGGTTCGCTTGTAATAACGGCATAATGTCACGCACAAAGACGAAGGTTCGAGCTGGCGCAATCTCCTCTTCGTAGGTACCAAAGTCGTCCAACGTAGCGAACTGACTGCTGATAAACTTTGAATCAAAGTTACACATGGCAGTAATAGAGAACTCGTCGTCAGGCAAGATAGTAATTACTGACCCGTTCGCCTCCTTTATCTCTATCTTTTTCCGTATGATGTAATAGTCCTTCGGGGCTGCTTGATCAACAATGCCCACCTCCTTGATCTTATTAACATACATCGTTGCAGAACCATCGAGGATAGGGAACTCTGGTCCGTTTATCTGTATCAAGCAGTTGTCAATGCCCATTGCATATAGGGCAGACATACCATGCTCTATGGTACTTACACGTGCCTCACCCTTTGCCAAGACCGTTCCGCGCTGTGTATCCACTACATTCTCTGCAACGGCATCGATGATTGGCTGCCCTTCAAGGTCTATACGTTGTATCTTGTAGCCAGTATTCTCTGGAGCGGGATTAAACGTTACGGTAAGACTCAAACCAGTGTGAAGTCCCTTGCCAAAGAGCGAGAAACTCCCTTTTAATGTCTTCTGCTTTATTGTATCCATGAATGTTATCTGTTCTTTTTCAATTGGTCTATTTCTTTCTGCAAGTCGCTTAGTTGCTTGTACATCTCAGGCAGTCTGCGGAAGATGGCTTGCGACTTAAAGTAAGAGCGTTGCTCCATTGGAGGTGTACCAATCAGTTGTTGGTTAGCCTTCAAACTTCCAGGTGCACCTGACTGTGCGCCTAGGAAAACCTTATCACCTATCTCTATATGCCCTGCAATGCCCACTTGTCCACCGAACATGCACCACTGCCCCACCTTTGTAGAGCCTGCGATACCCACTTGGGCAGACATGACTGTGTTCTCGCCAATGTCTGTGTTGTGTGCAATCTGCACGAGGTTATCCAGTTTAACACCCTTACGAACATAGGTGCTACCCATCGTTGAGCGGTCCACACAAGTGTTTGCTCCAATCTCAACATCGTCCTCTAAGGTCACAATACCTATCTGTGGTATCTTGTCATAACTATTTGTTTCTGCGTTAGGAGCGAATCCGAAACCATCAGCACCCACCACTGCGCCTGAATGGAGGATAACTCTATCGCCCAACTTACAGCCTTGGTAAATGCTAGCATTAGGGTAGATAATACAGTTCTTACCCATCTCTACGCCTTCCATTATCGTTGCATGAGGATAAATCTGACAGCCATCTCCCACCGTCACATCGTCCCCTACGTATGCAAAGGCACCAATATAAACATCCTTACCGATGGTTGCTTTTGGCGAAACAAAAGCCAAGCTGTCAATGCCCTGACGCTTAGGTTTCATGCTCTCATATAACTGCAACAACTTCGCAACACAATCACGTGCATTCTTAACACGTATCAATGTGGCTTTAACGGGCTTCTCCAACTGAATGTCCTCATCAACGAGAACGATTGACGAAGCCGTCTCATATAAATAATGTGTGTATTTTGGATTGGCAAGAAAAGAGATTGCTCCCTCTTTTCCATCCTCTATCTTGGCGAAAGTATGGATGGTTTTATTCTCGTCACCATCAACACGTCCTTGTATGAATTGCGCTATCTGTTTTGCAGAAAACTCCATGTATTATACCATTAATTGGTTATTATTTCTGCAAAGATAGATATTTTTTATTAGAATCATTGCTTACGTTAGTATAATTTGCATAATTTTATGCTCCCATCGAGGCGTTATGCGTTATAGAGAAGGGCGTTTCGTCGTTAGCAAGAGAGCCTCTCCTTGCTGTGAAGGGAGGCTCTCTTTCCTGCAAGAAGGGCGTCTCTTCCTTTCCACCTGTGGGGCTGTTCGATTTTATGTGGTTGCTTCGATGTATCTTGTGAGGCTCTCCCGATGTTCTTGTTGCAGCCTCTGGGCTATCCTATAAAGCGTTACAAGAACTTGTAATCATACGTGATTCGCTGTGATAAATATTACTCCTAGCCTTGTTGTAGCTTACCTTTGAATGAAAGAAACATACGCTTTCTATATGAAAAAACTTGTTTCTTTCCACTTTTATACGTATCTTTGTCAGTTAACAAACAGTAGTCAATATTTTTACCAAAACACCTTTTGATATGGAGAAGAAGTATTTTGCCCCCTCAGAGCTGATTATCAATAGTGATGGAAGTGTTTTCCACCTACATTTAAAGCCTAAAGATCTTGCAGAAAAAGTGATACTTGTGGGCGATCCAGGGCGTGTGGCACTCGTGGCATCACACTTTGAAGACATTGAGTGTGAGGTTTCTAACCGTGAATTTAGAGCCATTACGGGTACTTACCATCGCAAGCGTATAACGGTAGTGAGTACGGGTATTGGTTGTGATAACATTGACATCGTTCTTAACGAACTTGATGCTTTGGTAAATATCGACTTTCAGACACGTTATGAAAACGAACAATTAAGACAGTTATCATTGGTTCGCATTGGTACATGTGGTGGTTTGCAGCCTAACACACCAGTAGGTACTTACATCGCATCAGCCAAGAGTATTGGCTTTGATGGGCTTCTGAACTTCTATGCAGGGCGCAATCAAGCAAGCGACTTAGCCTTTGAACAAGCGTTTAAAGAGCAAGTGCAATGGGATATGCAGATGGGTAATCCTTACGTGGCATGCGCTGATAACGAGTTACTTGAGCGTATTGCGGGCGACGATATGGTGCGAGGTGTAACCATAGCCTGCGGTGGTTTCTTTGGTCCGCAGGGTCGCGAATTGCGCTTACCACTGCAAGATCCAATGCTAAATACGAAGATTCAGAAGTTTGAATACGATGGTATGCGTGTGACGAACTTTGAGATGGAGTCGTCAGCGTTGGCTGGTTTGGCAACACTCATGGGTCATAAGGCTGTCACCTGTTGCATGGTTATTGCCAACCGATTGGCTAAGGAGGCGAATGCAAACTATAAGAACACCATCGACGGACTGATTACTCTTGTCCTTGAGCGTATATAATAATGTGAAGCAATGGGTGTTATTAGATGAAGAAAAGATAAGGCAATTCTCTTAATGCGCATTATCTCTTGGAATATATTTGGTATTCGGTCGGCATTTTCAGCCTTTCTTTCAATGTTGGAAAGCTGGGAACCAGACATAGTTTGCCTACAGGAAACCAAGATAAAGACGATAGATGCATGCTTCAATATCGTTGGTTATCATCAAATATGGAATGAGGCAGATGATGCTGCACACCTTGGTACGGCGTTATTCACCAAATCCTTGAAGCAGGGAAACACTTTGAACGATAGTTTCAAAGGCGTTTATAAACGGGAACACATAATAGTTGCAGAACTAGAAAGTGTGTATGTCGTTGGTGTATATGTGCCTTATGCTGGTAAGGAGCAGTCGACACGAATGTATCGGCACGATTGGTTTGAATCTTTCCAACACATTATTCATCAGTTACAAGCCCATAAGCCTTGTATTATCTGTGGTGATTTTAATATCGTCCAACGGGATATTGATGCTTTTGATAATATGTCTGTCAAGTCGACCGCATGCTTTACAAGACAAGAGCATATCGATTTCGAGCATTTTATGCAGGCGGAGACTTTGGTGGACGTGTATAGATATTTGCACCCTGATAAGCAACAGGAGGGTTTCACATATTACCCTTTCGGAGGGGAGTACAGGATAAATAAGGAAGGATATAGGATTGACTTGTTCCTTATAAGTAAGCAATTAATGGGGAAGGTAGTAGATTGTTATCCTCTTCAAGAGGTGGAGGGGTCGTGTAATGTACCCCTGCTACTGGATATTAATATATGATTTTATGATATTAGACACGATTTCTTCAATATCAACAGATACGATAACAGCACTCGCAACGCAGCCCGGTGGAGCCATTGGAGTGGTGCGTGTGAGTGGAGCGAAAGCAATAGAACTGACGGAGAAGGTCTTTCGTGGGGTGGGAAAGAAGCCGCTCCACGAAGCCAAAGGGAACACGTTACACTATGGTGAGATTGTTGGTAAGGACGGAAAAGAGATTGACGATGTCCTTGTGAGTGTGTTCCGTGCACCGCATAGTTATACTGGTGAGGATAGTACGGAGATCTCGTGTCATGGTTCGGCATACGTTCTTAATCAGGTGGTAAAGGCTCTCATTGATGCTGGATGTCGACAGGCTCGACCAGGAGAGTACACCCAACGGGCGTATCTGAATGGTAAGATGGACTTGAGTCAGGCTGAGGCTGTTGCCGACTTGATTGCTGCGACGAACAGAGCATCACATCAAGTGGCATTGAGCCAACTGAAGGGTCACTTCAGTTCGGAGCTTTCCAAGCTACGAGATCAGCTCTTGAAGATGACATCCCTACTTGAGTTAGAGCTCGACTTCTCCGATCATGAGGAGCTAGAGTTTGCTGATAGAGGGGAGTTGAAGGCGTTGGCTGAAACAATACACGAGCGTATCTCGGTGCTTATCAGGTCGTTTGAAACAGGTAATGCACTGAAGCGTGGGGTGCCAGTAGCCATCATTGGCAAGACAAATGTGGGTAAATCAACGCTCTTGAATTGCTTGTTACATGAGGAGAAAGCGATTGTCTCAAATATTCATGGTACTACCCGCGATGTCATTGAGGACACAACAGAGATACAAGGGATTACCTTCCGTTTCATTGACACAGCTGGTTTGCGTAACACGGACGACCAGGTTGAGCAACTCGGAATCGAACGATCGTATAAGAAACTGGCAGAGGCTCGTATCATCTTGTGGGTGGTTGATGCTACTCCTAGTCTATCGGAACTATCTGAGATGCAGGCTTGTTGTGAGGGAAAGAGCCTTATCCTTGTGCGCAACAAAGTGGACGAGACGACTGCGGAAGAGCTTTCGGTAGGCGATAGCCACTGCCAGATAGTTAGTATATCTGCCAAGTATAAGCGTAATATCGACCAACTGGAGCAACTTATCTACGCCTCTGCTAATATCCCAGAGATCAATGAGAACAGTGTAATTATCACTTCCGTTCGCCATTACGAAGCACTCACTCGTGCCGACGAGTCGATTCTTCGTGTGATAGATGCCCTCTCTATGAGTCTTTCAGGTGATCTTATCAGTGAGGATCTCCGCATTTGTCTCGACGAACTAGCCGATATCACGGGTGGACAAATTACTCCGAATGAGGTGTTGGGGAATATCTTTAAGCACTTCTGTATCGGTAAGTAAAGACGGAATAACAGCCTCCCACCAACCCTTCTACAGCCTCTCCCCCGTCCCCTCTCCGAATGGAAAAGCCTCCCCCAACCCCTCCGAAGGGAGGGGAGAGCCTAACGGGAGCTAGCTAGGAAAAGGCACTCTTAATACAAAGAGGGCGTTTCTTTGATGCAAAGATAGGCTTTTGGGAATGACATCCCCTCCTTTGGAGGGGTTTGGGGAGGCTTTTTAGTAGAATTAAGGAAACGCCTTTCTCCAATCGAGAAAGGCGTTTCTTCCTATCGAAGAGAGGCTTTCCTTGCATCGAAGAAACGCCCCCTTTATTTGCAAACAGCAGTCTTCACTCCCCTCTCCATTCGGAGAGGGGGTGGGGGAGAGGCTGTAGATGGGATGGGGGAGAGGCTTTTTTTTGCTATGTCTTGAGCCTTTAGAAGTACCCTCTATATAGGTCGATTAGTGTAGAGAGTTGGCGTAACTGCGTGTCAACAAGCTCTACTTGGCAATCGAGTTGTTCGCGTTCGCTATCGAGAACCTCTAGGTAGGTTGCGCGGTTATAGGTGTAGAGTTGCTGGGCAGCGATGACCGCCTTCGAAAGAGCATCCGCCTGTTTCACCTTCAACGCCTGATATTGTGCAAGGTTATGAGCCTTTGCCTGCAAGGTAGTCATATCACTATAAGCCGATAGCAACACCTTATCATAATTGTAAAGAGCCTCTAGTTGCAAGGCATTTGCTTGATCGAAATTCGCCTGAATAGCCTTCTTGTTGATGATAGGAGCAGCCAGTCCACCGATGACACCAAAGGCTAACGACTTCGGTAAATGCAATAGATACTTAGGGTTGAAAGCATCTAAACCAAGCGAAGCCGACACGTTCAGTGAGGGAAGGAAAGCCTTGCGGGCTACGTCAACATCCCATTTTGCTGCCTCAAGTTGGTGCTCTGCCTGTACAACATCAGGTCGTTTGAGTAAGAGACTCGTAGGAATAGTCTGCAAGGACGTGGGTACCTGCCTATTCATTAGGTTCTCTTTGTTGCGGAGAATAGGCGTTGGATAACGTCCAAGTAGCATATTCAGGTTGTTTTCCGTCTCTGTGATAGCCTGTCGGAGTTCGTATTCTTCAGCTGACGCCTTCGCTAGCTCGGCCTCAAACTTCTCCACTGCTAATTGCGTATCAGCGTCTGCTTCCTTCTGAACACGGGCTATCTGCACCGCTTTCTGTTGTAACTTAATGTATTGCAACATGATATCCAGCTTATTATCTAACGCCAATAACGAGTAGTAATTCTCTGCTACATCAGCCACCAACTGGCTCTTTAGCGTGCGTTGACCATCCTCCGAAGCAAGGTAACGTTCGACTGCTGCACGCTTATCACTATTGAGTTGATTCCAAAGGTCAATCGTCCAGTTGAGTTGCAAACTAGGTGCTATATCTGGTGTGACGGTTGGGATGTTATGACCAGGTGTGATTTGCGTACCCACGTTACCCGCTCCGTCAGCCGTATAACGTCCCACCTTCGATGCACCAACAGACATGTTTGCCGTGATGGAAGGCAACATCTGCCCACGTTTGGCTAGGATATTACTCTTCGCAATAGCCATCTCCTGCAAGGTTATCTTTAGGTCTTGATTATTGTTCAAAGCCGTGTCGATGAGTGCACGGAGCGTCTCATCCTGGAAGAAATCACGCCAAACAGGGATGGCACTCACCGTGTCACTTGTTGCAACAGGGAGGCTTGCTTTGATGATGTCCTTCGGTAAGGTCGCTTGCGGAGTCTTACATGCTGCGAGAGATAACAGCCCCAGCAGGGCTGCTATATTATATATAATGTGTAACTGTCTATGGTTCTTTTTCATCATTCTGATTCCTCTTTAGATTTTTCCTTGTGGTAACGTTTGTCCTTCTCTTCGCTTAATGGCTTGTCTTTCTGGTAGTGAACGATCTTGTCCGCCATAGATGCAAAGATATTGTAAAGCCCTGGGATGAGCAAAAGACCAAATAACGTACCAATTAACATACCGCCCACTGCGGCAGTACCAATGGTTTTGTTACCAATAGCACCAGCTCCCGAAGCAAAGACGAGTGGGATCAAACCAGCGATGAAAGCGATACTTGTCATCAGAATAGGGCGGAATCTCGCTACCGCACCTTCGATTGCTGCATGCAGAATAGGCTGTCCGAGATTCTTTCGTTGTACGGCATATTCAACCATTAACACAGCGTTCTTACCCAATAGACCGATAAGCATGACAAGTGCAATCTGCGCATAGATGTTATTTTCCAAGCCACATATTTTCAGTAACAAGAAGGCTCCGAAGACACCAACTGGTAGGAAGATAATGACTGGAAGAGGCAATAGGAAGTTCTCATACTGCGCTGCCAAGATGAGGTAAACGAAGACAAGACAGACGATGAAGATGATAACAGCGGTGTTACCTTGGTCCACTTCATCCTTTGAAATACCAGCCCAATCATAGTCATAACCCTTTGGTAAGGACTTTTCTGCTACTTCACTAATAGCGTTCAAAGCCTGTCCACTGGAATAACCGGGTGCTGGTGCACCTGTTACCTCTGATGAGTTGTAAAGGTTATGACGTGTAATCTCACTCATACCATACACCTTCTGCAACGTCATAAAGTCTGAATAAGGCACCATGTTGCCCTCATCATTCTTTGCATAGAGATGGAGTAAGTCCTCTGGGAACGCCCTATACTGTGGTGCGGCTTGCACAATTACCTTGTAAGGCTTGCCAAATTCGATGAATCCCGTTTGATAGTCTGAGCCCACCAATATCGATAAGTTATTGAGCGCCTTACCGGGTTCTACACCCTTTTGTAACGCCATTGCATCATTGACGTTGAGCATGTATTGAGGGAAGCTAGCCGAATAGAACGTAAAGGCGTTGCCTATTTCTGGACGCTTATTAAGCTCCTTTACGAAGTCTTTACTAACCTTCTCCATCTGGTGATAATCGTTATTACCAGTCTTATCTAATAGTCTCAACTCGAATCCACTGGCTGCTCCATAACCTGGAATCGATGGTGGTTCGAAGAAATCAATGTTCGCAGTCGTGATGACCTTACACTTTTGTTCGAGGTCTTCGATAATCTCTTTGGCTGTACGCTTGCGGTGTTTCCAGTCCTTGAGATTGATTAGACAGCTACCAGAGTTGGCACTTGTACCCTCTGAAAGGATCTCAAAACCAGCCAAAGAAGATACACTCTCAATGCCATCCTCCTTCTCGGCAATAGCAAGGAGTTGGTGAGCAACCTCGTTCGTGCGCTCTATGGTTGAGCCTGGAGGCGTCTCGATGACAGCATAAATCATACCTTGATCCTCTTGCGGGATGAATCCTGAAGGTAGACCAAGGTTCACCCAATAGGCAAGCCCACAGAACACTAAGATGGCAATCATTGTAAAGGCTTTATGCTTAACAGTGTGTTGCAGCAAGCTAGCATATCGTTTGCTACCAGCATCGAAAGTGGTATTGAACTTCTTTAAGAGGCGTCCGATAGGTCCGAGTTTGACGTTATGTTCCTGTTCTTTCGTCAATATCAACGCACAAAGAGCAGGCGTTAGTGTGAGGGCAACAAAGCCAGAGAAGAGGATACTTGAAGCCATCGTGATAGAGAACTGACGATAGAACATACCCTCAGGACCGCCCATGAATGCCACAGGAATAAACACTGATGCCATGACAAGAGATATAGCAATGATGGCACCAGATATCTCCTGCATTGCTTTCTCCGTCGCTTCGACTGGTGAGAGTTTGTTTCGTGCAATCTGAACATTCACTGCCTCAATCACAACTATCGCATCATCGACGACGATACCAATAGCCATCACCAATGCAAAGAGGGATATCATGTTGAGTGTGATGTTGAATGCTAACATCGCAATGAAGCTACCCAAGAGAGAGACAGGGACGGCAAGTACAGGAATAACAGCCGATCGCCAGTCGCCAAGGAAGATGAAGACTACGAGGGCAACAAGCACGAATGCCTCGAAAAGAGTGTGTATTACCTTCTCGATACTAGCGTTAAGGAAGCGGCTAATATCGTAACTAATCTCATAATGCATACCCTTTGGCATGTCCTTCTGAAGGCGTGTCATGGTTTGTTTCACCTGCTTGATAACGTTGCTGGCATTACTTCCGTAAGCCTGTTTCAACGTCACAGCGGCAGAAGGACGACCATTTAGTGTGGAATAAATATCATATACCTCACTACCAAGATGTATGTCGGCAATATCCTTCAAGCGCACAGTTTGTCCATCAGAAGTACTCTTGACGATGATATTACCATATTGTTCGGCAGTGGTGTAACGCCCAGGATATTTCAAGACAAACTCCTTAACCTGTGGACGTGTACCTCCGCTCTCACCGAGTTTACCAGGTGATACTTCTATATTCTGGTCTTCCAAGGCATCGCTCACATCATCCGTTGATAAGCCGTAAGCAACCATCTTGTCAGGATGTAACCAAACGCGCATAGCATAGCTACGGGTTCCGAGGATATCAAGGTCGCCCACACCATCTACACGCAAGAGCTCTGGTGAGATGTTGATATCGAAGTAGTTGTATAGAAAGTCTTGATTGACACTGGGATCATCACTATAGAGATTGATGTACATGAGGATGTTTGGCTCCTCACGGGAGATCTTTACACCCTCTCGAATGACCTCTGGTGGTAATTTGTTAGTGGCTGCAGAAACACGATTCTGTACGTTGACAGCATCAACGTTAGGGTCGGTTCCAAGTTTGAAGACCACGTTCAATTCTGCCTCACCATCGTTACCTGCATCACTTTCAATATACTTCATGCCAGGCACACCATTGAGGGCTTGCTCCAAAGGAATGATGACCGACTTTACTAACAACTCATTGTTAGCACCCGGATAGTCAGCAGTTACGTTCACCTTAGGCGGTGAGATAGATGGAAACTGCGTGATGGGTAGGTTGAAAAGACAAAGAATACCAATAAAGGCAATGACCAGTGCTATCACAATAGATAGAACCGGACGGCGTATGAATATCTTAAACATCTACTTAAATAGTGATTTCGTTTGACTTTATTGCTTGTCGGGGATTAACAAAACGAGTGCGAACACGATCGCCATCGTTGACCTTCTGTATACCATCTGTCAGGTAATGATCAGAGGCGTTGAGCCCTGATGCAATGACGTAAATGCCTGTTGCCTCCGCTGCAATTTGTATTTGGCGTTGGTGAATAACGTTGTTTTTATCAATAACAAAGACATATTTGCGGTCTTGCAACTCATAGACAGCCTCTTGAGGGATAATCATTGCATGATTCTTACGCACGAGTAGCTGTACAGTTCCAGTCTGTCCGTTACGTAAAAGCCCCTTTGGATTAGCAAAGAGAGAGCGAACAGAGATGGTTCCAGTGGCATTGTCGAATTGTCCAGAGATGTCCTTGATATGTCCTTGGGCTGGGAATGTACTGCCATTAGCCAACAATAGCTTCAGAGGTAACTGTGTGTAAAGGTCGGGGTGTTGCTGAAAATCAAGGTAGTCAGTCTCTGAGATGTTGAAGTAGACTTGCATTTGTGAGTTATCAGAGAGCGTTGTCAATAGGTCATCTTGTTGAATGAAACTACCCACCTTTTGCGGTATTCTCCCTAAGACACCTGTAAAGGGTGCGCGGATAAGAGCTAACTTCTTATGCAATACGGCTAGCTTATAATCTGCACTGGCAGACTGCAGCTTTGCTTTTGCCATGCGCTTTGCATTAGGGGAAATAATGTTGTTGTCGGTTAGTCTACTTGTGTTTTGCAAATCAATCTCAGCTTGTTCTTGTGCAGAACGAGCTTTCTCAATCTCCTCATCTTCGCCCACGATGGCAATACGAAACAAGGGTTGACCAGCATGAACCATCTGTCCTTCACTAACAAAGACTTGCTGTAAGATTCCTTCTTGCTGTGAACGAACCTCAATGTTACGCTTAGATTGGATGTTAGCCACATAACTTTGCGGAAGACTAACATCAGAAACTAATGGCGTTGTAGACGTGTAAACGACATTCGTTTGCTGCTCAGCTTTCTTTGATTGACACCCCCATAGCAATACAGCTAATAGGAGAATAAGATTTGTTATCCGCTTCATAAAACACATGTTTTTAGGTCGTTATGCCTATAACTAGTATTTACCTCATTTCAAGATTTCGCTTGTCTTGAATCTGAATCAGCTCATCCTTAGTCGTAACATACGCCCTTTGCTTATGCTATAAATTATCTCTGCAAAGTTAAACAATAATCTCTACTTCTTCAATAAATTCACAGAAATTATATAAAAAAACGTAAGGTTGATAGGAGGTAGGGGTTGTTGGCATGTATGTGGTACGGTGCTTTGCTTCCTACTTTCCTGTGTTTTCCGTGTGTTATTATATATCTAGCATAGGCTTATAAATAAATGTTTTCGTGCCTTGCAAGTCTGTCCACTTCCTTTGTCATTTAATGGAAGGAGGGGAGAGGAGCCTTCTTTTAATCTTACCTCATTGTTTCTTATGGAATAGTTAAAAATACTTATAATGCTTAAAAGCGGTAAGATTATGTGTTGTAATTACTATTATTTTGTTAATTTTGTACGTGTGAGGATTAAATAAACCTATCTAAACAATATGGTGTTATGATTATCTCTTTGACAGTCAGCCTATTATTATGAAGGGAAGATGCTGTTTCCAACATAAATATAGATGGATGCAAGAAGAGGTAACAAGTCTGAGGAAGACTTGATGCGAGCAAGACCTAAATTGGAAAGTGTTGTACCTATAATATAAGTTGAGAATTTGAAACCTATCAATTCCATATATATAATAAGGTGTAATATCATCGAGCACAACTGCAGATGTCTTACAGAAGTGTTTGTATCCTCCATCTGAACAATTAAAACAAGGTATAAAAATAATATGTTTAAAAACCTAAACCTGATGAAAATCTTTAAGGAATCAAAGCAAAAGCACCTGTATTTCTCAGCGGCTTTTGCGTTCGCATTGTCGTTATCAGCGACAAGTGTTTATGCTAACCCTGGTGGCAATCATGCAACCTCTGTGCAGTCTGTACAGCAGAATGGTAATCACAAAGTGACGGGTAAAGTTGTTGACTCAACAGGAGAGCCGCTTATTGGTGCGACTGTAATGGTTGAGGGAAGTACAAATGGTACTGTTACCGACATTGATGGTAACTTTGTTCTCAACACTACACCTAATGCAAAGCTAGTGTTCTCGTATGTTGGTTATACGGCACAAACCATCCCTGTGGCTGGTAAGTCTACCATTGATGTTTCAATGAAAGAAGAGACCAACACCATGAATGAGGTTGTTGTGACCGCAATGGGTATCATGAGAAAGGAGAAATCACTTACTTATGCAACCCAGCAAGTAAAGGCTGAGGATCTTATGAAGGTTCAAGATCCTAATGCTGCAAACTCTCTTGAGGGTAAGGTTGCTGGTATCACGATTACACCAAGTGCTGGTGGTGCTGGTGGTGCATCGAAGATTGTACTTCGTGGTAATCGTTCTATCCTTGGTAATAGTTCGCCATTGATCGTTGTTGATGGTGTGCCAATGAGTAATGGTATCCGTGGTCAGCAGGGTATGAGTGGTGAAGGCTTCGGTTCAACAGGTATGTCCGAAGGTTCTGACCCATTATCATTGATTAACCCAGATGATATCGAATCAATCAACGTCCTCAAGGGTGCTAATGCTGCTGCGCTATATGGTTCGCGTGCAGCCAATGGTGTTGTCATGATTACAACGAAGCGTGGTCGTGAAGGAAAGGTGGATATCAATGTTACATCTAACATTACTTTCGATAGTCCATTGTTGACACCAAAGATTCAAAAGACATACGGTTCAACATACGATCCAGCAACAGGTGCATTGTCATTGAACAACTGGGGAGGTAAAGTCGCAGATCGTGCTGATAACGACCTCATCGTTCGTTCTCCATTGGATGATCGTTGGGTAGGTTACGAACCAGAGCAGATAGGAACAGATGCTTCGGGCGTTGCTATCATGGCTCGCCGTCATGATGTACACTTGCGTAATCGCACAGTAAACGATGTAGACAATTTCTTCCGTACAGGTGTAACCACCAATAACTCTCTCTCACTATCAGGTGGAACAGAGACGGCACGTACCTATGTGTCAGTTGCTAATAGCCACGCAACAGGTATGATGCGTAATAACTCATACAATCGTAACTCTATCAGCTTCCGTCAGACCTATAACTTCTTTAAGCGTCTACATATTGATGCTTCAATGAGCTACACAGAGACGAAGACAAGAAATCGTCCTGGTGGTGGTACTGTTGGTAACCCATTGTATCATCTATACACTGCACCACAGAACCTAGATATGAATTATTATCGTGACCATTACGTGAATGCAGAAGGAAAGTGGTTGTCAAACCCAGCTTCATATTATAAGTTGAATGGCTCAAACTTCTCTTGGGCAGCAGGACAGCGTACTACCTTAACTGGTCCACAGCAGGAATGGGCATTCTTATCACACCCTAATAACAATCCATATTGGTTGTTGAACATGGGGAATAGCCAGCAGAATGAAAGTAGATTGTTTGGTACATTGCAAGCAAATGTTGATATCTATGATGGTTTGACATTCCAAGCACGTGTTAACTATAGTCAACTTCGCTTTAAGAACCACGCAACACGTTATGCTACCACGTTCCTTCCAGCATCTATGGAAGACTATGGTCGCCTCTGGGATTCAGATGAGAAGACAACAGAATTCTACACTGATTACCTCTTATCATATAACAAAACCTTTGGAGACTACTCTGTTTCTGCAACAGCAGGTTTTGTTGGTCATACTATTAAGGGCGAAACAAAGGGAACAGATGCAGTAGCAACATACTATGATCGTCTTATGCGTAAGCTCCCAACAATGGTCAACTACTTTGAGACCAGTGCAGGTGGCTATGGCGTGACAAATACTTCAAAGAGTTCTAACTGGGATCGTTCTTATCTCTTTACAGCACAATTAGGTTGGAAAGAGACCATTTATTTCGATGCTTCTTATCGTCGTGACTGGTATCGTCCATTCCGTTACTTCAAGCAGTTGGGCAAGATTGATACCGATAACTATGGTTACTTCGGTGTTGGTGCCAACGCTATCGTAAGTCAGTTGGTGAAGTTACCAGATTGGTTTAACTTCTTGAAATATCGTGTTTCTTACTCTTCTGTAGGTAACTCTATTCCAAACAAAGCTTATGGCGCAATGAGTCGTAACCTCCAGACAGGTGCTCTTTCTGGTAACAAGTTGCTTGACTTTGCTCCAGTACCAGAGGAGACAGGTTCATTCGAGACAGGTATTGAGTCATTATTCCTCAATAATCGTTTGAGTTTCGACTTCACCTTCTATAATACGGTGGTAAGACATCTCTACATGGAGTTGGGTTCTCTTGGTGGTAATACAGAGTTGTTGAACTCAGCAAAGGTTCGTAATACCGGTTTTGAGACCACTATTGGTTACGATTTCAAGTTTGGAAGAGACCTTCGTTGGCGCACTTCTTACAACCTCTCATTTAATGATAACGAGATTCTTGAGACTGGATATGATAAGGACGGAACATCTCGTAAATATCAGCAGACAGTAGGTGAGGCTAAAGTTGTTTACCAGAAGGGTGGCTCTATTGGCGATATTTACGCTGGAGACTTTATGCGTGATGCCGATGGTCATATCGTCTTGACAGCTAAGGGTGAGCCAACATTTGACAAGACAGGTTCAAATGATCGTTATCTTGGTAATATGAATTCTAAGTGGCAGATGGGTTGGACCAATACTTTCAACTATAAAGACTTCCAACTCTCGGTACTTATCAATGGTCGTATTGGTGGTAAGGTCTTCTCTTTGACAGAATCTTATCTTGATTATATTGGTGCTTCACAGCGTACAGCAGATGCACGTCTAGCAGCAGAGAAGAATAATATCGTAGCTGCTGATTATGGTAATGTTCCAGGAATGGCATTGAATGATGGTAGTGGTCGCATTGTTCCTATTCAAGCTTACTATCAAGCATTGGGAGCTTCAAGCAATCCTTCAAGCTACTTGTATAGCGGTACGAACTTCCGTCTCCGTGAGCTATCATTGGGTTACACCTTCCGTGATGTCTTTGGTATGAATCGTAATTTGACAGTCTCATTCATTGCTCGTAACTTGTTCTTCCTTTATAAGGATGCACCAACAGACCCAGATGTATCACTTTCTACACAGAATGGTCTCGGAGCATTTGAGAGCTTCAATATGCCATCATCACGCTCATTCGGTTTCTCTTTGAAGGCAAACTTCTAGTTTTTGAGGAGTTAAAGGAGTTAAAGGGATTAGGAGATTTGAACTAAATATCAATACTCATGTGTAGTACCTCATGTAATGAGTGATGTCCTTTGCGTGAGTCTCCAATACCTTTACTCCAGCTCTATCACAATATAGTAAATCTATTAAATAACAATCTAAAGAATTAAAGTAATGAAAAGTAAACATATAATTGTACTCATGGCGATGGCATTGCCAACATTGGGTTTGCAGTCATGTCTTGACTATGATAACCCAGGCGATGAGTTTAATTCAACTACTAAGAACGTTGAGAAGGTGACGAGTCGTGGCGATGTAGACAACATTCCTTTCCGACAGGCTACTGATGCAGCTGCGGCTGATGCTGCTTTGAATGCTATGCAAGACTTGCTTGATGCAGGAGTTGGTGGACAGTTCTCTATGCGTGGTGGTAAGAATGGTGAGAACCCAGGTCCACATGCTTATCAGTATCAATACTCTCTAGGTGTTGATAATTATGCTGAGTATTCAGTTGTCCCACATACTTTCTTCCAGTATTCAAAGATTCGTTTGGCATCATCTTACGCTATTGATCAAAAGTGTTATGGTGGTGCATGGGGTTCATTCACTGAGATGAAGACAAGTCTTGTGCCTATCTTGAATAACGAGAAGGTAAACGCTGTTCCAGAGTTGAAGGCTGCTTATCTTACACTCTTCAATCAGCAAGCTGTTGAGGTAGCTGATGTTTATGGTCCAATGCCATATCGTGAGTTGAAGACAAACTTGCAAGTTGGTCCTTATACATATAATAAGGTGGAGGATGTTTATAATGATGTTATTGCCAACCTCGACACTGCTATCGCATGTTTCCATTACTTCGATCAAAAGCCAGCTGCGTACAAGCAGAAAATCAAAGAGGCTTTCGTAGATCGTTTTGTAGTAATGTCCGATGGTGGTGCAGCTGATGGAACATTGAAAGAGTGGGCGCGTTACGCAAACTCTCTAAAGCTACGTATTGCAATGCACATGGTTAAGAGTGACCCTGTTCGTGCACAGAAGTTGGCTGAAGAGGCTGTTGCTGATGGCGTTATTGAGAATGAAGCACAGAGTGTTTCTATACGTCCAGGTGTGATGGGATTCAGTAATCCATTACCAGGAGTTGAGAACTGGGGTGATAGCCGAATGAGTGCTACAATGGAGATAACCTTAAAGACCTTCAATCATCCTTGGTTGAAATATCTCTTCAAGAAGAATGACAACGTTATCAAGAACAATAAGACTGGTGAGACAACACCTGCAGAAAGCCGTATTTGTGGTATCCGCACGGGTACACATCCTGGTGAAGGTCAGGGTTATGATGAGAATCAATACATTGCTTTCAGTAAGTTGAATGAACAATACTTCAATGCTGCACCACTCTATCTCATGAAGTATGCAGAGGTATGCTTCTTACGTGCTGAAGGTGCACTTCGTGGTTGGAATATGGGAGGAACAGCACAACACTTCTATGAAGAAGGTATTCTCCATGGTAATTGTGAAGACCCAGAAATGAAGTCTATGGATGGTGAAGGACCTAATGGTCAGGGGAATGTGAACTGGTATGATGCATGGATTCATCAGTACATGGAGCAAGAGAACCCTGTTGCTTACGTTTATAAAGATCCTACGGGTGATACTCCTGATGCTGCGTCACCTATTCATATTGGTGTAAAGTGGAACGATGGTGACTCTCAGGAAACTAAGTTGGAGAAGATAATCACACAGAAGTATCTCGCTACTTATCCTAATGGTTTCGAAGCATGGGTAGACCTTCGTCGTACTGGTTTCCCACGTATGTTGCCAGTATTGAACATCGATGAGGCTGATGGTAGTTTAGTTCCTGGTGATATCATGCGCCGTCTGCCATTCCCTGGAACAAGCGACATTGCTACAAAGCAAGATGTTGATAACACTGGTATTCCAGCATTGGGCGGTCCAGACAAGATGGCAACTCGCCTCTTCTGGGATAGACTAACTCCTAACTTCTAATTGTCTCGTTATTCTGAGATAATATTCTGGCAGAGAGTCTTAACCTACTCTCTGCCAGGAACTAAATCTATCGAACACTAATAACAAAACCTAAATTATATGAATAAAAAAATTACTCTTAATGCATGGCTTATAGCTGCAATGATGACGATGGCACCTATAGGAGCTCATGCACAAACCTATTCTTCTACCTCTTCAACCCAGGTTTATGATCTTTCTAAGCTCAGTGATCAGACCTTGTTAGACCATTTTGCACAGCTCATAGACCAAGGAAAGAAATATCCAACAGACGCTGATTTAGAGGCATGGGGTATTAAAGATGAAGTAGAATTTATTCGTTCTCACGTGAAGAAACGTACTATTGAGTCTCGTGCTGACCGTCTTCTTCCAGGAACATATGAGAATCGTAACCTCTTTATGAATATTCCTGGTGGTGCAGGAAAGAACCTCGGTGGTTATCCTTCGAATACTTTTGCGAACGATAACTTCTCTATGTGGAACTATACCAACCTGTTTGGTGCCTGGAACTACGGACTTTTTCAAGCACCAGGTTCATGGGCTGATGCTGCTCACCGCAATGGTACAAGCATCTTCGCTGGTATTAAGTTCTTCGATCATACAACGGGTGGAGCTGCTAACAGTTGGGCAAGCTTTATCATGACTCGTAATAGCGATGGTAGCTTCCGCTATACGCATCCTATCATCAACTGCATGCGCTTCCTTGGTTTCGATGGTATCAACTATAACTGGGAAAGCACAAATAAGTATCAGGATGCAGATAATATTGCTTTCCACAAGGAACTCTATAAGATTGCGAAAGCTGAAGGTTTCAAAGACTTCAAGATTATGTATTATACAACGAGTTCTAGACTTACCTCTTATAACTCGAGTTATATGTGGGGTCAAGACAAGGACAATCGTATCTGTGAAGTAATGTTGAATTACGACAACAGCGACTTCAGTTGGAGTATGGGAGAGTCTGTAAAAGAGGCAGAACGCACAATGGGCTCTGCTGATGGACTTTATGCTGGTGTATGGATAGTAAGTATGGACAGGCGTTGGAATAGTCTTAACAACCAAGATGCAAATCGTTGTGGTATCTGTCTATGGGGAGAACATGCAGAAAGTCGCTTCTGGAGTTATAATACAGGTGGTGACGCAATGTCTCGTATGTCTAACTATCAAGAGTATCTTGAGCGTGCTTTCTCTGGTGGTAATCGTAATCCATTATCACGTCCAGCAATTAGCAATAGGGGTAATAATGTTGAAGCACAAGGTGGTACACCGCCATTGAGAACCTTCGCAGGTCTTGCTTCTTGGATTCCAGAGCGCACAGCTATCTCTGGCAACCTTCCTTTTGCAACCCACTTTAATATGGGTAATGGTGAACGTTATAATTATAAAGGTAAGAAAACAGCAGGGTCATGGTACAACATGAGTAGTCAAGACATTGTTCCAACTTATCGTTGGTTGGTTGTTGATGCAGGTACTGAGACGGCAAGCACAGCAGTTCAACCATCTTTGACCAATGAGGATGCCTATACTGGTGGTGCCTGCTTAAGCTTGAAAGGTGTAAGTAATGCAAGTGCGACAGACGTTGTCCTCTATAAGACTAACCTCACTCCTTCTAAGGGTAAGGTTGTTGCAAAGCTGGCTATCAAGACAGGCAAGGAAGGGACAACAGACTCTAAACTTTCTTTAATTGTACGTGTAAATGGAGCATGGAAGGTTTATCCAGTAGGCAATACAGATAACAGCAATTGGACAGAAAAGAGTATTGAATTGAGTGATATCACCGCTGGTCAGAAGATTGAGCGTATTGGTTTGCGTGTAAATAATCCAGATGCAGATTATAAAGTACTTGTTGGTAAGCTCGAAATCAATGATGACGTGACAGCTACACCAGCCAATGTGAAGGGGCTAACTGTCCAGGTAAAAGAAGAGACTAAAAACTCTCTTTCTGTTAAGGCTGTATGGGGTATTGATAAAGATCCAGGTGATAATCCTACCATCTACAACGATGATGCAAACATTGATCACTTCGAAATCCTTTATAAAAATGGTCCGGATGGTGCCGTATCTGAAGTTGGTCGTACATCACAATGGGCTACTCTCATTCCAAACATACAGTTTACTGATGTAAATGATAGACCATTTATTGGTGTTCGTTCTGTAGGAACTGACCTCAAAACTTACTCTAAGATAGTATGGATAGAGGTTCCACGTGCTCAGCAATCAGATCTTCCTAATGCTAAAGAAGAGGGCTACGGAACAGTTGAACTCGACAATGCTGCAGCTGGTGCAGACGTTGCGAAGAAGATTCGTTACGTTCAGAAGTTCCAGACAGAGGGTGGTACAAAGAATATCGACTATACTGCTAACGGTCCTGCAGGAAACGAGACGAACTATGTTGATGCTACGAGTCAAGAACTCGAAGTGGCACAGGGTGCGACAGTGAAAGTGAAGATTAAGGGCTACGAGGCTACTCCTGCACGTGATAATAGCCATGACGACCTTCGTTACTGCATGGGTAAGGCTTGGATGGACTTTGATGGTGACAAGCAATTCAACCCAGATAATCTTTCAACTAATCCTAGTGAGGGTGAGTGTGTGGTATTCTTTGGTAAGGTACGTTCTGGTGTGCCAGCACAAGTACAACAGCTTAATGAATATGAGTTTACCATTCCAGAAGATGCTAAACCAGGTAAGAGTCGTCTCCGTCTTGTATTCTGTGATGCATGGTTCCAGGGTGGTTTGACCCCAACGGGTAAGTTCAATAAGGGTTTTGCTATCGATTTCGGTGTAACCATTACAGGTACTCATGCTGCTCGTGGTGGTAAGACTGATACCCACGATAAGGGTACAGCTGAGCAGCCAGAGATGCTCGAAGGCGGTTCAACTAACATCCAAACAGCTAACGCTAGTGCAGCCTCTTCTGTCGTTGTTACTGATGGTAAGGTTGTTTTCAACAATGTTGAACGTGCATGGGTATTCTCTGCTGATGGTCAGACTATCAAGAGTATGGTTCAACCAAAGACATTTAATACAAATGAGTTAGTACCAGGTGTTTATCTCGTTAAGATGTTGAATAAGAATGTTATTCGCACACAAAAGATAGCAATCAAGTAATAGAATCGAAATAAGGTTATCCAACTTGGATACCACAAGTTGGTTAACCTTGTTTCATGTCATGATACAAAACAAAGAAGTCCATACCTTTCTTATAATTAAGAAATAAATGGTGGGGACGTAAAAGCAAGTGATTTAAAGAAAACCTAATTAATAAAAATCAAAACTTAAGTTATTTATGAAGAAATTAAATCTACTCCTTTTGGGCTGCTTCTTGGCTCCTTCTACGCTTATGGCGCAGGAACTGAAGGAAGGCTACATCTCGTGGGGATTTGAGTCACAACAGTTCCCTAATAGACTAAGGAATTGGTCAAAAACAAATCCAAAGATTAACGAGGACGATAACTTCTTTATCTCTCGTGTGAAACCAAAGGTGCGTTTCCGCAACCCTGACACACAGGTAAGAACAAACATTACAGCAGAGAATGACAAGCGTCTTATCGCTTGGTTACCATGGAACGTGCCTAGCAAGAATGCTCTCCCTGATGGTGTTTTCGACTCTGAGGTGTTCTCAATGTGGCCTTACGTAACTCACTGGGGAGACTGGAATTGTGGCTTAGGTCGTATTCCTGCAGCACTGTTGGACGTAGCACATAAGAATGGTGTGCCTGTATCTTCGGTTGCTGGTATTCCTTGGGGAGGTTTAGAGAGTGGTTGGAAAACAGCCTTAGAGACCCTTTCCAAAGTTGAGATTGACAAGGCTGCTGCCTACATGAATTACTATGGTTATGACGGTTTTGGTTATAATTCAGAGTTCTCTGAATATTATTCTCGCGGTAGAGTCACGAGAGGAGTTCGGGACTTCCATGTCAATCTGAATAAAGCCATGAAGTCACTTAACCCTATTTTTGAGAATGTATGGTATGATGGTACACAAGAGAATGGTAATATCAGCTTTGATCAGGGATTGACAGATAATAATAAGAGTATCTTTGGTGAGGCTGGTAAAGAGGCTGCTTCGCTATTCTTTAATTACAATTGGAATCATTCATGGTTGTTACAAGAATCTGTAGATAAAGCGAAGTCTATTGGTCGTGACCCGTTGTATATCTATGCAGGTATCAATATGCAAGGTGGTGAGCCACGCTCGGGGTCTCGTTGGACATTGTTGAAGAACTATCCAATCTCTATTGGCTTGTGGGGTGCTCACTCTCAGAACATGTTCTTTGAGAGCCGTGGTGAGAAGGGAAGTGACCCTGAAACCAAGCAGCGTACCTATATGTTGCGTACAGAGCGTTGGTTCTCAAGCGGTTCCCGCAACCCTGTTAACAACCTTGAGATTGATAATAGCTTGAATTACAATGCTGATAACTTTGACTTTGCAGGTATGTCTTCCATGATGACGGCACGTAGTTCCATGTCATGGAATCTAGCCGAAGAACCATTCATCAGCTATTTCAACTTGGGTAATGGTAAGTTCTTCAACTATGATGGTGAGCGTAAGAACGATCGTCCTTGGGCTAACGTAGGTGTTCAGGACTACTTGCCAACATGGCGTTGGTGGTTTGCTAAGAAGTTGTTAGGCCGTGAACCTATTGATGTCCCAGATGATGGAACAGGTTTGGATGCTGAGTTCGTATGGGATGATGCATATCTTGGTGGTTCTACAGTACGAATCTTTGGTAACACTCCTAAGGAGTATCTCCACCTCTTCAAGACAGACTTTGAGTTGAAGGCAGGCGATAAGATTACCTTCCGTTATAAGGTAAAGGCTGGTAAGTCAGATGCTTCTTTGGTTCTTCTAACAAAGGATAATGTAAATGCCGAGAATGATTATAAGGTTCTGAATGTTTCTGATGAGACAGATGAAGATAAGTGGGTAGAGAAGACCTTCACGGTTGATGGTAACTTAGCAAATAAGCACCTAGCCCTCGTTGCATTGAAGATGGAGAATGCAAACAATCTTAATCTCTATCTTGGCGAGTTCTCTATTGTACGTGGAACATTCGAGAAGCCAGAAATGCCACAGGTTGTATCTACAGCTTTGTTACACTCTGCACAGAATGGTGTTGATGGTAAGATTATCTTCAACATGCCTAATGATAAAGGTCCAGGCGAGCCTTGCTACAATACTGATGTGAAGACTTCTCTCTTCAAACTCTGGGCACAACAGGGTAATGAAAAGCCAATCTTAATGGGTGTTACAACCTCTTGGGCTGGTATGTATTACTCTGTTCCTGTTAATTTCGAGGGTGAGGGTACTATTAAATTTGGTGTCTCTGCCGTATCTCTTGATATGAAGCAGGAGAGCGACATAGCATGGGGCACAGAGCAACATAATATCTTTAATCGATACGATTACAGCGATGAAATCAAGGCTGACAAATCTGTCATCAAGCCTAATGAAGAATTTACTATTGCTTATGTAGACCCACGCCATGAAGTAGGAGACTGGAAGATTGAGCATAATGGTGTAGTTGTTAAAACCAGCAATCAATCTAAGAAGATCCATGTTGATGGTTTAAGTGCTACAGGTTTCTATGATCTTGTACTTACAGGTAAGGTGAATGAAAATGGTCTTCGCACCGATAAGGAAGTAAGATACTCTAACTACATTCAGATTACTTCTGAAGCTGTTGGTGCCGTTCCTCATATCAACTCTCTAACAGCTGATAATCAGACAACTTCTATCGAAGTTCTTCCAAATGCACAAGTAACAATGAAGTACGAGGGTAAGAAGGCTGACGGCTCTGGTTCAAGAGGTATCAAGACTCTTGAAAAGCCAGTTGGCGTTAAGGTTTCTGAACTAGGTTTGGCAAACAACAATCAGCCTTGGTCACTTGCTTTCTGGGTGAAGTTCAATAGCTTCTCTGGTGGTACTCAGATAATTGATATGCGTAGTCCAGGTATTGGCTGGCCACAGAATAACTGGGGTACAATGTGGTCTACATACGATCCTAACACTGGTATCTATGAGTTGACACTCCGTGCTAGGAATGGTGGTGGCTCTCCAGAGTACAAACAACGTTGGAAAGTTGACTTCGTTCCAGGTGCTTGGACCCACTTTACTTTAGCTATGAATGGTGATGGCTCAACAACCAAGCCAATGCTTTACATTAATGGTAAACAGGCAGAAGCTACAACTTGGAGCTATGGTACTGATGGTACAGGTCTCTGTCCTCAAAGATTTGCTAATAATGGCTGGTGGGATTCTAACATCCTTGGCATTAGTCTTGGTCGCCATCAAACAGCTGCTATGAATGCAACCATTGATGATGTTAAGTTCTATAATAAGTATCTCTCTGAAGCTGAAGCAACAGCGTCAATGATGTCAACCAATCCTAATGAGGCTGGTTTGAAGGCTTATTGGGACTTTGAGAACAATGCTGATGGTGACTACTACTTCGCAAGTAAGGTAGGTGATGCTAAGTTGGCTCATGGTGAATTACGCGCTGGACAAGGTGAGGGCGTTTCTGCTCTTATTCCTGACGAACCAACTTACGATGCTGGTAGTCCATTCGTTTCTGGTAACTTCGAAGTAAAGACTACAGCAGAGTGGACTGCTAAGAAGGCTACTATTGTGTCACATGAGGGTAACGACCTCGCTGGTAGTGCTAAACTAACTTATGCTAAACCAGGTGATTATGAGGTAACTTTGACATTGAAGAACGCTCATGGTTCAGATACTCGTACCTTCAAGGTAATCAAGGTGAAGGCTGATCCAACAGGTATCAACGGCACTGAGGCTGCTGACATGAAGGTTTACGCTATTGATCGTGACGTATTACTCGACATTGAAACAGCTGGTAACTATCTTGTTCAGATCTACTCTACAAATGGTCAGCTTGTAGCTGGTAAGAGCCTATCTGTCAATGGTTCCGATAATGTTCGCCTCCATCTTGGTGCTCAAGGCGTTTACATTGTAAACGTAAAGAAGGATGGAAAGACACTTCGTACCGTTAAGTTAATCTGCAGATAAGATGTTTTTTGAGAAGTGAGGGGAGTCCAATAAAATAAAAGTAACTCCCTTTACTTCTCAAAACTCTTTTCACTTCTCAAAATAACTCCCCTTAAAAACCTAAAATAATAATCTCTTAAACCAATTATTAACTAAACATTTAAATTATGAAAAGGTTTACGCTTTTTGCGTCCTTGGCTCTAGCTAGTTGTTTGAGTGCTACTGCACAGCGCACCCCAACACATCCGTTAGACATTCAGGACGCCAAGTTTGAAGATCTCCCTAACTATCTAGAAGCCTGGATGAAAGGTGAGATGAAACAGCCACAAGGTGTCAGTGCTATTGACGACCAGTTCTACATCTCTCGTGTTCGCCCATTGGAGCGCATTAAAGATGGTGACTATCAGGTGCGTCAAGGTGTTAATCCAGAACGTAAGATGTGTCTCTGGACACCACTTGATGATCCTACCTCTAAGTGGAAAGCATTACCTCGTTATTGCTTCGAAGGTGATAATTTCAGTTTGTGGTCATACATTGATATTCATGGAAACTGGACTTCTCCATGGATTCGTTCGTCTGCTGGTCTTACTGATGTAGCCCATAAGAATGGTGTTTCTGTAGGTTGTGTAATGTCAATAGGTTATGGTGCTTATGTTTATCTAAGTAATTGGCGCCCAGATACCTATAGTCGTGTATTATATAAGTTGACGCAAAAGAAGGGTGGAAAGTTCATTTATGCGGCACCATTTGTGCGCTTAATGAAGTATTATGGTATCAATGGAATTGGCTTCAACTCGGAGTTCCACACCTCTGCTGACGTGATGACGCAGTTGACAGAGTTCTTCGTTGAATGTCACAAAGAGGCAAAGAAGATTGATTGGAAGTTCGAAGTACATTGGTATGATGGTACAGATGATCGTGGTAGTATTCACTTTGATGGTGGTCTAGGTGATCATAACAAGAAGATCTTTGGTGATAAGGACAACATTGCTACTGATATGCTCTTTGCTAATTACAACTGGGGTAATTGGCATCTAAACGGTTCTGTCAGCACTGCTAATAGATTAGGTAGAAGTAGCTTCGACTATTATGCAGGTTTCGATATACAAGGACGTGCGTTGCGAAATAACAACTGGAGTGCATTATTGAACAATGACATCTCTATTGGCTTTTGGGGTGCTCACTCGCAAAGTCTCATCCATCAGAGTGCAACCGACGATGGAACTTCAGACATCGCAATACAGAAAGCCTATCTAAAGAAGCAAGAATTGATATTCAGTGGAGGTAATAACAACCCTGGTTATCTGCCTGGTATCAACACAAATTGTACGTTGGCTAACTCTAGCCTGAAGAACTTCCATGGGCTTGCAACCTTCCTTACAGCGAAGTCAACCATACAGCAGATACCATTTGTCTCACGTTTCAACCTTGGTAATGGATTGAGTTTCCGCAAGGATGGACAGGTCGCTTTTGATCATAAGTGGTATAACCTCAATACTCAAGACTTCATGCCAACATGGCGTTGGTGGATTACTGATAGCAATGATGAAGTGAATGGAAGCAACATCAACGGACTAGTGAAAGCAGAACTCACCTTCGATGATGCTTATTGGGGAGGCTCTTGTTTGTCACTCTCTGGACAGACAGACTTCTCTCGTGTGAAGCTCTTTAAGACCATGCTTGAGGTGCAACCTGACTATGAGTTCTCGGTTACCTATAAGACATTGAAGGGTACAGATTCTCATGCAAAACTCTTTGTTGCATTGAAGGATCACACCACTGACTACAAACAAGTTGATTTACCAGCTACAGAGACAGCAGGTAAATGGAGCACATTCACCGTTAAGGCTTCCGATTTAGGGCTTGCTGCAGGTGATAAGGTGGCTATGATGGGACTTGTTGTAGAGAATAGTCCTGCTGATTACCAGCTCCATGTTGGTGAGATGGCATTGCGTAATTCGACTCAATTATTCAATACTGCAACTCCAACCATTAAGCAAGTACAGGTGCTCCGTGGTCGTTACAATGCTTGTGACTTCAAGTTGCAATATGCTTCAAAAGATGAGTCAGACTGGGAGAAAACCTATAATGACGAGGTTGGAACATGGTATTATGAAATCTACTTCCAACAGAAAGACCAGCCACAGCAGTTGCTTACCGCTACAACTTCTTGGGCAGCTTATGTTGTTGATGCACCTATGGTATCAGGCAACGATAAGCGTGATTGTCGCTTTGGTGTACGTGCCGTTGCACCTGATGGCAAGCAGGGTTCTGAGATTGTTTGGACTCCTTACCAGAGAGTTGAATACAACCAGCCATTGAGCGATGTAGTTGCTGACCGTCCAGTTATCAAGCCAGGAGAGGAATTCACACTCAAGTATCTTGATGAGATGGTGCCTGCTGCTACCTCATGGATATTGAAAGATGCTGTGACTGGGGCTACTGTAGCAACCGCAGAAAGTGGTACAAGTGCTACATTCAGAGTTGACCAAGAGGGCACTTACGACCTCGTTGTTGTTGATAGTCAGGGTAATTCAACCACAACACGTGGTAAGGTGAAGATTACACCAGAGGCTACTGGTGCTGTTCCTCACATCAATACACTTACAGCTGATAAGCAAACAGAGCAAACAGGAAAGCCTGTTTCTTACACTTACGACGCTCGTTTGGGTGAGGGTATGGCTTCACATGGTTTGGTTATCACCGATCCTAAGATGTTCCGAATCCCTGGTGATGTTCAAAAAGGTAAGTCTTATTCATACGCATTGTGGTTCAAGGCAGATAATTTCAACCATGATAAGCAGGGTACAAACCTTATCAATAAGAACTCAATCAAGGATAGTTGGCCACATAACAACTGGGGTGATCTTTGGGTAACAATCCGTCCTGAGTGGCAAGGTCGTTCTCTCCACCCAGCGAATGAAGTCTCTTTCAATACGATGGGTTGGACCTCTCATGATATTCCTTATGAGGATGTGATGACTACGGGATATAGTGTTACTCCTGGAGTATGGAATCACATTGTTGTAACCCATACGGATGGTAACATTCAAAAGATTTATTTCAATGGTCGTGAAGTTGCTAGTCACAGCTTCTCAAACTCTATCCGTCGTGAGGATTCAAACGATAACCGTATCCGCAGTTATGAGGTAGCTGACATCTTTATTGGTGGTGGTGGTGTTTACAAGAGCGGCTTCAATGGTGTCATTGATGAGGTTCAGGTATGGGATAAACCATTGTCTAAAGAAGAAGTTTTAGAGGCTATGAAGGGTTATAAGGAAGGTTCAATACCTTCTAACTTGAAGGCTTACTTCACCTTTGAAGAGGTTGATGGTAAGAAGTTCAAGAACCTTGGTACTGCTGGTCGTGACTTTGATGGTTCTGTTGTAGTTACGGAAGGTAGCGGTGGTGAAAACACTTCTACTGCTGCTTATGTAGACCAACAACCAGACAACAATGTACTTGGTTTCCCAGGTGTTGTTGGAACATACGAGGTGAAGACTACTCCTACATGGGAATTAGGTGATGGCAGAATTTCATCAGAAAGTGATAAGACAGCTGTTGTAACCTATGCTGCTCCAGGTAAGAAGAACGTTACCTTGAAGTTGAAGAACGGATGGGGTGAAGATGAGAAGACGGTGAATGAGATTGTTGATATCACTGCAATTCCAGACGGAATCTCTACTGTTGAGGCTCAAACAGGCTTGAGTGTTTATCCTAATCCATTTGTTGAAAGTGTGAACATGCGCTTTGCTGAGAATGGTCATTATACAATAAATATCCTTGGCGCAACCGGTTCACTCTTACAGAGCAACCAGTTTGATGCAGTAGAAGGACAGGTTGTAAATGTCGCAATCAGTGGTGCTCGTGGTATCTACTTCGTACAAGTAATGAAGAATGGAAAGACTTACAAGACATTGAAAGTCATCAAGAAATAATTAGGTTAGTTTGTTAAGTGTTAGTGGGCTGGGCAGCTCCTACAAGTAATTGTGGGTGCTGTTTCAGCTCACTTTTCGTATAGTATCAGTTCCTCTTTTATGTAGATTAGTTTCTGATAGTTCGCCCCTTATATCCATCAAGTGCATATTGTTTTCTCTTGGTTGTCTATAGGGGATCTTTGCAAAGAACGCTGGATGATCTTCTTATTATTGCTTCATCCACAATAGAAAATGCTACACAAAAAAGAAGTAAAATTTGGTTGTTTGTTTTTTTTGCAGTATCTTTGCATCTGCAAGACCGCCGATATGGCTCAGTTGGTAGAGCAACGCATTCGTAATGCGTAGGTCCCCGGTTCGAGTCCGGGTATCGGCTCCATTGCGGAATTAGCATATCGGTAGTGCACGGGCTTCCCAAGCCTGAGAGGCGGGTTCGATTCCCGTATTCCGCTCAACTCTTTTCTCCACTGGAAAACATCAATTCTCAAGAATCTTATTAATTGTCAGTTTATATAATAATAGGTGTATATAAACTTACTTCTCAGCATTTGTACCACTGCTTACCATTCATCTTATTATAATGAAAGAGATAAGTGTTATCTTTCATCCATTGCTATCTTAGAATCTTATTTAAGGTAATCATACAAGAACAAAGGGAATGAATTTAAGATAGCAATCGACTTGTTCTTGAATTGACTACGGCACTCCTCTAAGGTCGTTCTATATGTGTGGAAATCTGCATCAGGGAGTTGTTTCGTATATTTCAGTGATTCTATCTTACGGATAATTCGCCATTAATCTTATATATCCATCTTTGCAAGCATAAAAAAAGAGGACTTCTAATAAATAGAAATCCTCTTTGTGCGCCCTTAGGGACTCGAACCCTAGACCCACTGATTAAGAGTCAGTTGCTCTACCAGCTGAGCTAAGGGCGCAAGCTAAACGATTGGTTTGGGTCAAAAACCTGTTAGTTGTGCGCCCTTAGGGACTCGAACCCTAGACCCACTGATTAAGAGTCAGTTGCTCTACCAGCTGAGCTAAGGGCGCTCAAATCGTTTTTGCGAGTGCAAAGGTATAGCTTTTTAATGAATTGACCAAACTTTTTAGCGTTTTTTTTTGACGTCAGCTCTGATGTAGGGTATATCTATTTAAGAGAGAGAGGGGCTTAATAAGAGAGCCTGCTACAAGCTTACTCCTAACTAGCTACAGCCTCACCCCCAGCCATCTACAGCCTCACCCCCGCCCCCTCTCCGAATGGAGAGGGGAGTGAAAACCATTGTTTGCAAAGAAAAAGGGCATTTATTTGATGCAAGGAGAGGCTCTCTTCGAGGCAAAGAAACGCCTTTCTCGATTGAAGAAGGGCGTTTCCTTAATTCTACTAAAAAGCCTCCCCAAGCCCCTCCGAAAGGAGGGGATGTGTTCCCCCAAGTGCTTCTTTCTATCTAAAAGAGCCTCCCTTGCAAGTTAAGATAATATCTAAAATACAACTTATTGAAAATAAAGAAGTTACCTTGTTGGTAAAACTGAATAGGTAACGATTTGGAAACGAGCGAGCTACTTGGCTTTGCTGTTTTCTGCCTAACAAAGAACGCTTGTTATTCTGTCTGCAAAGATAATACTTTGTTACCGAATAACAAGCGTTTATGCTAAGAAATTCTTTGTTTTGCGTTTTTTGTAAACTCGTGTGGCTTATAGTTTTCTCCCTCGTTTCTTACTGTTCGCTTGGTATCTGAGCTTGCGCTGCCATGCTGCTTCGGCATAATCATCGCCCTGTGCGGTTGGTGTAATCATCCCACCTAAGCCTTCCAACACTTCATCGACTACGCTCATGGCAGTATCAGCCACTGCGTCAATGGGACTTTGCATTTGTGGGATGTCATTGTCTCGTGAGATAGAGGAACGGCTTTTGGGTACAAGTTGATAACCTGTATCAGGCTGTTCGTTCTTTTCTATCGGTTCCTGTATCGTTTGGTGTGGTCTTTTTAATGCTTCTTTGTTAGTTGGTTCAAAGTTCTTCTTCAGGGAACGGTAGCCGAATTCCCTGCCAATTTCCGACGCCTTGAAAGATTGTCCTCCGTATGAGAACTTCAAGCCATAGACCTTTCCCTGCTTGTTCTTCACGCGCTCTATGGTAATGCCGTTCTTGTTTAATTTGTAGAGGAACATGGAATGTCCCGTGATGCCTGTACATTTGTATTTATCAAGCAGGGTATAGCATATTCTTTGCAGTTCTTTCTTTGCTTCCTCCCTTGTGGGATTGGCTTTTGACTTTTGGTATTTCCTTTCCGCCTTGACCTCCTTTGCGATAGTCAAGCCTTTCTCCCTGCTGATGTCCTCCGCCACCCTCGCTGCCCTGTTGCTCACAAAAGTGGTGTCATATACTTCTCCACACAGACTGATGCGGTTGGCAATGATATGAATGTGTCTGTTGTCGGTGTCCTTGTGCGTTACCGCCACCCATTGGTGGTTGTCAAGTCCCATTCGCTTGGCAAACAGATGGGCTATTCCCATAAGCTCGGATACAGGCAGTCTTTTCTCGTCCTGCGGTGCGATGCCTATTTCGATACGGAGAAACTTGTTCCTGCAACGGCTGTTATAGTCGCTGACCACTTTCATTTCCTCGTAGATAGTCTTTGGCTCCCTACTGCAAAGGTTGTGGAAGGCAAGCCGACTGCCAAGTTTACCCTCTCTGAAAATATAGTCTAAAGCCGTGCTGCCATGCGCTATTGCCTTACATTTTCCTATCATTTCTTGTTAGATTTAATACCTTATATACCTCATCGTCCACATGAAAATGAGGGTCGTAAAATCGCTTAAATGCCTCTTTGGCACATAGCGAAAGGTTCTGTGTAATATGTACCCATCTCTCATCTTTTACTTTGATGAGGTTAGAAATCTGCCCGTAGAACCTTCCTGTATGCTGAAGTATGGCAATGGCTTCCCTTTCATTTTCGGTCATCTTGGGAACGGCTGCCACCTCTCCATTTAGGAGTATCTCACGGCAGTAATCTGAGAACTTACGTCCCGCACTTTCTGCCTTTGACTTAATACGCTGCTTTTCTTCTAAGGTGCATCTTACCTTGATGAACTCTGTCTTGTTCATCTTCTGCTCTTCCTTATTCTGTTGCTGCCATCGGGCAATCTTTTTATTATATCTATTCATATAAGTTTCCTTGAAAGTTAATCATTGCAGATGATTCGTTGTTGCTTAATTCCCGAACACTGACCGATGAGAACGGAGTGATTACGGTCTAATCTCCCCGACGGTCCGACGAGGGGAGCAAGAGCAGTTTGTGGGTACAAACTGACGTCTTGCAATATCAGTTAAAATGTCGATAACACCTAAAAGCGTTGCTCCTACCGAAAGTGGATGCACGACATTCCGTGTTTAACAGCGTTCGTAGTATTCCCACCGTTCAGGCATTGGACTAATAATATGGTGTTATTTCTTTTGGGGAAGGGGCGAGGGTTTCAAGGAAAAGGGATGACCTTTTTGTGGAAAACTCTCGACTGTTTTTTCGTTCTTATAACTTTCTCCATTTCTCGATGTCTTCCCCATACTCATCCAAATGGCTGCGCACGATGTTCTCCACGAAGCTCGAAAGATTGCTGCCTCTGTCGCCCAATCTTCGCACGATGAAGTCGGCACGTTCTTGTGTCTCCCTGCTCAGATAGACAGCTTTCCTACTCACCAATTTGGTTGGAACAAGATAAGCTTGCTTGTATGCTTCGAGCGTTTCCTTTCTCATCTTGGCACTGATGCGTCTTTGAACGGCTGTATTCTCTGTGTGCTGTGATGGTTCAGAAATCTCTGCTATCACTTCTGATACGCTTTGCGGACTGTCATATTTCTGTTTCTGTACGCTTGATACTTGTTCTTTTTCTTGGACAATAGTTTCCGCTTTTGAAGTGGACTTGTCATCTTCTACACCCAAAAGCCATGAAAAATCTTTGTCTGCTGTATTTGTATTCTTTTTCATATCTCTATTTCATTTTATGTTTAACTTGTTTGACCTTTATGGAATTGGTTTGTGTTTGTGGCATCTTCAGTGATTGCCCTTTCTGCTGTTTACGCACCCTGTGGACATGGTACTCGTTGAGGTCTTTGAAGCTCCTGTAATGCACGGACATATCCTCTACCTTGAAACCAGCCTTTGCGAAATCCTCCGTAGTCCTGTGTCCTGCCTCGTCATTATCAAGGAAGGCACGGATGGAGAAAACATTTGCATCATGGAGATAGCGAATACTCCTTGCCACATTGCTTACGGAGTTCATCACAAGACAGTGGTGGATAACTTCTTCTTTCATTGAAAGGAAAGATAGAAAGTCCATAAACCCCTCGAATATACAAACAGGCTCAACTCTGTCCGCAAATATCGGAGTAATATCCTTTGGTGCTATTGTGCCCTTGAATATTCCATTATCTCGAAGCTCATAGCCTCCCGATTGATTGGCAAAGCCGATGGCTTGATAGTGCAGCCCTCTTACCTCATGGCTGATACAACGCAGAAAGGGCATAGTTTTTTCTAAGTTGATGCAGCGGTCTTCCTCAAGATACTTTAACAAGTGTGGAGGTAAGGTGTCTGATATTTCTATCAGTCTCCTTACTCCACTTGTAGACACTGCTTGCCTGATACTTTCTTGCTTGGAAGTGCCTTGAACACTTTCTCTACGAGGAACGTGCGTTATATCGGGAGCATTCTGCCCCAAAATGCGGATGGCTTCCGACAGTGTGCAGCCCTCTAACCTCATACAAAGGTCGATAATACTTCCGCCTCTGCCTTCGGCATAGTCTATCCAAAGGTTCTTCTCTGTATCCACCTTGAAGCTCGGATGCGTTTCTTCACGGAGCGGTGAGCGGTAGAGGGCATAGGCTGGTGTCCTGCGCACTGGTTTGATACCTTTCCTTTCAAGGTACTCCACAATAGAGTATCGCTTGATGCGTGATAAATCTTCTTCTTTCATTCTTATTATAATTATTGGTTGAAAATTTAATTATTCTGATTTTAATATCGGATTATATTATGATTATGCTGATAGGGCAAACTTCATTGATGCTTTTTCGTTTCCTAAAGTTTTTCCACAGTAAACTTTTTCTTCTTTCTTCTTACTACATACTATTTTGTGATAAGTGGTTGATTATCAGTATCGAATTGTGGTATATAATAATACTACTCATACTACTACATCAGGCTACTACAACTGTTAAGCAGGGGGGCATGGCAGAATTTTCCTAATCTTATACACATAGACAGGACTACAACCTTCACGCCTCTTGCTTACCTTTTCAAAGCCAGCCCTTTTGAGTGCTTCGCCCATACGTTTGAGTGTCAAAGGCTGATGGGTATAGATGCCTAAGTAGGCGAGTATTTCAGTAGTGGTCATATAAGCACAATGAGGATTGTCCTCTGTTGGCTTTTCAAAACAGCGTAATAGTAGTTCCATTTCTGCGGTCTGTACTTGGAACTCCTCACTCTCTTTGTAGAGTTCTGCTATTTCTTCATCGTTAAACCAATATCGAAAACCTGCGGTTAGTAAGGCCTTCGCTTCGGTATAGACGGCATCCATAGAAATAGCTTTTACTCGTTCAATGTCAATGGCAAGTACCTCAAAGGGCAGGAAGCGTCTGCAGCCTGTCGGGTCGGTCAAGAAGTCATTGCCGTTTACTGATGCTACGAAACTCGCCAAGTGGGGATGTTCTTCCACATACTTGTCGTAATGCATACGGTATTTAACCATAGGACAGGTAATAAGGTTCTTGAGTTCATTCTCATCACGCTTGTTGAGGGCTTTCAGTTGGTCGTCAATGTTTACGATAAGGTTCTGACCGATATAAGTAAGTGTGTCCTTCTCCTGCGGATATATTTTTCCTGTGTAGCTGTAACCTTTAAGTGCGGGCGGACAAAGCAAATCAAGAAAGGTAGTCTTGAACTTTCCTTGTTCCCCTGTTAGTACAAGACAGGTATGGTTACGGCATTCACGGTTGTCCATAGCGTTGGCAACCACTGCCACAAGCCATTTGGTAAGGTACGGCAGCCACTTCTCGGAGTTACGGACGATAACGCACGATGCAAGATTGGCGATGTCGCATTGGTTTATCTCTATCTTGTACAGCACTTCTGAAGCATCAACCGTTGGCAAAGCCTTGAAATACTCCTGTATGGGATTGATACGGGGAGAAAAGCTGCTTTCAATGATGGAATAGAGATTATCAGCGGAAGTAATAATACCTTCCTCGCTATCAAGTTCCCTGCGAAAGGTATTGATGTCATAACGGCTGACCTTACTATACACATTGGCATATTTGGGAGAAAACTCTGATCTGCCAAGTACAGTGTTGAACCTGAAGTCATAATGGGTGGAGAGGTAACTTTCTATCTCCTTGTTTTTGGAAGTTTGCCTACTATGCTTCGGCTTATCTTCTGTGCGTATATTGCTATTGTCTGCGCATTTCTTCATAATCGTCCTAAAATGATTTCTGAAAGTGAAGTTAAGGAAGATAATTCTGATAGCCAAGCATTCTCGGTGTGCTTGCATAATGTTGCATAGACTTGCTATAAAATTCCTCGTGGAAAATCATCAAACATCTTAGTTTTTAGTGGATTAAATGGAGAAATCAAAGGATAAAAGGAAATGATACAAATACCAATAATTGATTGGCTTTGTAACAAACCACATTCAAATGCGGTATTCTGCACATTTGGGTAGTGAGCTATAAGTAAAGGAATAACAAAGAACGGATAAGGCGAAAATAACTACCTATTTAAACAAAAAGCAATCCACAAAAAGATGTAAGCAAAAATTAAGAGCTTATCTCTATGTTCTCTGAAATCTTAGAACAAGGCAGAATACTTATGTCGAATGGTAGGTCGTACCTTTATAGCTATTGGCTGTGAAAGAAGAAAAGTGGGCGTACCAGCGTTGATAACGACAAGGAATAAGGAAAAGAATTTCATCGTATTTCCTTTGTTTTCCCTGCTGTTCCTTAGTGCTTTGAGCATAAGGAAACTATCCATACTTTTGCATCGTGCTGGAGCGCAAAAGGCTGCAACACAAGAAAACAGTAACAACAAACAAAACAATAGAAGTATGGGGTATTTAATAATTACAGACCAGAACTGGCAGAAACTAAGAGACGAGATATTAAGTCTTGCCGACTGCTGCCACAAGGCATTTGGAGAGAAGTGTAAGCACACAGATTGGCTGCACAATGGTGATGTGTGCCAGCTGCTTAACATCAGTAAGCGCACATTGCAGCATTACCGAGATACGGGCGTACTGCCCTTCTCACAGATTGGGCACAAGTGTTATTATAAACGTGAGGACGTGGAGAAGCTGCTCCTTGCGAAGACGGATAAAACTAAAAAGCAATAGAATATGGAAACAGCAAGAGATTTGAATTTCGGCTCCGATGAAATGCAGGTGGTGATTACTGCGCTGCATGACGTGGGCAGAAGAATAAGGGAAGTGGCAGAGACGCACAAGCCATTGTTTGGCGGTGAGCATTTTCTCACAGGTAAGGAGGTGTGCGAACGATTATATATCAGTCCTCGAACATTGCAAGATTATAGAGATAAGGGGATTATACCTTATACGCAATTTGCGGGAAAGATACTATATAAGGTTTCGGACTTGGAGAGGTTACTGGAAGAGTATTACAAGGTATAACAATAAAAACGCCTAACTAAGCATAGCCTGTTAGGTGTTTTTTTGCTTTAATCTTTCCTAAGATTCTTATAATATATTCACTTCTGTTTATAAAGTATATAAATCCAACTTTTTGAAAGTAAGAGCCAATTTGTCAAAGTATATTATAACTTTCCAGTACAAAAATTCAAATCGCTAACATCTGCAAAATTGCCATCTTTTATCTCTTGCAAAAATAGCCGAGCACACATTTCGGCATCATCGTCAGCACGGTAGTGTATACCATACGATATAGAAAAATGGTCGCAAAGATAGTCGAGCGTATTACAACCGAAATCATAGATGTGTCGGGCAGCACGGAGCGAACAGTAATAATCAATGTCAGGACAGGGTAGATGGTGTAGTTGTAGGGTATGGCGAATACAGCTCATATCAAAGGCTGCATTGTGGACTACTAGTACTGGACAATCCCTGAGATACGTTGTTATTTCCTCCCATACCTTTGGAAATGTAGGTGCTTAGGCTGTGTCTTGAGGATGTATGCCATGTATCTGTATATTCCAATAGCTATACCTGTCATCTTCGGGACGCACCAACCACGACTTGGTTTCAACCACCTTTCCTCCTTTTGCCACACATATACCTGCTTCACAGATAGATGAACGTTTGGCTGTAGCGGTTTCAAAGTCGATAGCTATAAAGTTTATATTGTTCATTTTTATTTCTTATAATGTGACAGTTGTCTATCCCCTCTAGGGCCATCTGGAGAGAATGCTACAATATGAGCAATTTGAGCAGACATACAATCTTCTGTTGTAATTTCATCCTCGTATAGTACGCAATTACAGCCTCTGAACTCGCACCTTCCTGCCAATTTTGCCCAAAGCCTAGCATAAGCTGCATCTTTTAATTTTTTACGAGGGTTGGAGACCTCCTGAACTGATATTTTTTTCTTTGTCATTATCCCAAAAACATTTTATCTGGCTTCAACATAATGACATAGATGTCAGTAGTATTAGACAGAATTATTATACATTATTAAATACAAATACCGTGCCATTGCTATGATAAAAATCAGATATACATCACTTTAAACCTATAAATCTATAATTTTACATAGTTAAGCCTTTTGTATCATCAAAACATCTTCAATCGATACAAAGACCTCTCTGCCATAACGGCTTTCCTGGTGGTTGTAAGTGTTGAATTTTGCGCCATTGTCAATATCAATATCCAGTACATTATTCCAGTATTGACCTTCTTGAAGAGGATACCCCGGATCAAGGCAGAAGAGACGCAAATATGCCTTATGTTCTTCGTAGCCAATCACCGTTATGGCATGACCACCTTTTCGTTTCCAAGAAAAGCCAAGTTCTATTGGTGAATGTTCGTCTAACGAGGATTTGATAATAGCATATAATTCTTGCTTCTTTGCATTTTCAGTAGAATACCATGCGGTGGACACGCACTTTTTGAAGGCGTGCAACAATTCCGTATTCAAGACTTCTAACTCGTAACCTTCTCTGACCAATCCTTTGGCGTTATTCAAGAATGTGTCCACTAAACGACCTTTAGAACTACGGCCATCATGTTTTTTGTCCAAATCTGTAACATCTAATCGTTTTATCGAGCGGTTGATTATTAAGCACATCATCAGACTATAAACAGCACAAGCTCCATCCATATCACCCTGATGAAGGTGAATGAGGTCTTTAGTTCCTGTGGCGACAAGACCATTGGACGTAAGGGAAACCTTATCGATTATATGTATCATAAGCCAAATCACATAAGTTCGACGGCTGTCAGCTCACTACTGGTTTTATAATTGCCAATCAAGTCACCTCGAAAAACTTTTCCAGCCTCCAGTCTTTTACCTTTCTCAATCTTGTGAATATAGAGGAGGTCATTGGGTTGAAGGCTACTGTTTACAGCTTCAATTACCATCAATGCCTTTTTTTCTTTATGCTCAACGACTTTAAATTTGACTGTTCGATCCATGTACTTTACAAGTACCTCGGAGTCCAACTCTAATTCATGGATGTACACGGCGGAATCTTGGAATCCCCAAATACTATCTACGGAACGAGCCAAAAGATAATCATCCCATGTCGAGAAACCCAAGTATAAGGCTATGGTGTTAAGCGTATAAGAGTTGGTACGATGGTCGTCATCGATATAACCCATTAATCGTTTGAGAGTAGTTACACCGATGGAACGCTGCGTTACGTCCAATATCAACTTGGCTAGCATGTCAAAATCCTTTGCCTGATCAAAGAGCAAACCAGATTTATCTTTTAGGTCGTCAATTACTATATTGCTTAATATCATTATACTGTTACTTTTATGAATGAATAATTATCATCCATGTCGCGAGCCATATCATCCAGACACTTCAGATTTACCTTGTCGCATGAAACTGCGTATTCTTCAACAGGGAGCTGCTTATGAAATCCATCAGAACATAAAAGAAACGTATCTCCTTCTGCAATAGATAGGACTTCAATAGGAATCTCTTCCTTAATTTCATCACCCATGATGGCACGAGTTACAATCGCTGAATACTTCGCATAGATAGAAGAAGTAATGGCCATTTTGTTTGAGAGTTGCTGAACAATAGAATGGTCTGTTGTGCAGAAATCCATTTTGCTCTTGCTAAATTTATACACTCTACTATCACCAAGCCATGTTATGTATGCATAGGTACCTTTAATAAAAAGCACCGCAATGACAGTTCCCATTTTTTTACCACCAATTTCCATCCGTTTAATCATAAGGACATCATTAGCAAACACTATTGATTCCCTCAAAAGATTTTCAGGAGTATAATTGGTAGTATTCTGCTCCACATACTCCACAATACTTTCAGCCACAGTTTGTGAGGCTATCTCACCATGTGAGTAGCCCCCCATACCGTCAGCTAATACAAATATTGCAGAGTCTGCAGACAGTGAACGATGGATTACATAATCCTGGTTCACTGTTCTACTTCCTCTATTTGAATATTCTATTATGTTCATTCTTATTTTACAGCTTGTATAGTATCTCCACCGTGTTTGGTTACACGAGGACGAATGCTAATCTTTATCGGACGCTGAGTAATCGCTTTATCAGTCGCTTTGTTAGCCCATAGGTAGGCTTCACCCGAGCCCAATGCAGCCATTTCAGTAGCTGTCAGCGTTTGAAGTGGAGTTATAGCCTTTTGAACATGCTTCACCCATGCAGGTGAACTAAAGCGGTGCATCACTACCATCGAACTAAGTTCGATGATTTCTGTAGGCAAACTCATTGGATCCTGACTGGCTATCATGATTGAAACGCCCTTATGACGCATTTCACGAATCGCCGTAGTAATAGAATCTACTAGTTCCTTGTTGTTCATATACTTATGAGCTTCATCAAATACAATAAACTTATTGAATGCCTTACCATCCACAGTCATCACACTTGAGAATATATTGAGCATGACAACAAATAAGCCTAATGCTTCCTCTTTTTCGATAAACTCATCACGCAAGTCAACGATGATAAGTCTGCCCGGGCGAAGGTACTGCTGCAGCTTACAACCATCAGTAATATACTCTTCAGCAAAGTCCAATTTGGTATTGGCCAATGCTCTTTGAGAAGTAGAAAGGTGGTCACTATTAGCAACGCCAGAACGTATGTTGGCCAGTGACATATTGTGACGACAAGCCTTCATAATCTGTTTCAGTTCTTTGATATAAGCAGAATCATTGCCCATCGCAGCTAAGAGGAACAACCAGTCACGAACCGATAATTCGCCTGAATCAAAGCCAATTGAATGAACTTCCAAATCAGGATATTGAGCTTTGCGCAATTCGACCTGAGCTTCAGGAGCAAGAAGGACTACATCTTTTACTGAATTGGGCTCAGCACCGTATTCAGCTTTCAACTTGGCCAACTGCCCTGCTTCATCATTAGGATATACCATTGATGTGAACTCAGGCGCATAATCCATACTTTCACTGAAATGGAATATCACACCTGCCATGGGTGCTGGCAACTTGTTCACGTTAGAGAACTGTTTGAGCACCATTTCTGTTACAGAACCAATCGTATAGCTCTTTCCTGCGCCTTGCACACCAAAGAGGCTGATGGTATTGCACTCATTGAGGTCCATACCAATAACACGACCATTGGATACCATCTTGCCCAGAACACCGAATTGAGGCGATTCGCTATTCTTACCAATGATAACATCCACTACAGGTTCTTTGTAGTTTGGATCAACCTCCGGAACAACGACTTCATCGTCATGAGATAGTTGCGACGGTATATCCTCTACAGGAGTATCTGTCACAGGAACATCTTTCTCCGGCTTTTCTTCCTTGGTCGGTTCTGTTTCCGAAGGCTGTTCTTCAGCTTCTGGAGTGACTGCAGGAGGCGTTTGAGGTTGCTCAACGTCCTCTTTAGGTTTATCGAATACCACAGAATCGTTATGTTCCTTCTTCTCAGATTTTACTGATTCAGCTGGATCATTATCCACCTTTTTAGGCACAATAACTTCATAGTCTGAATCATCAGTCGGAGCAACCACTGTAACAGACTTAACTGGCGATTCTTGAGTTGGGCTTGTTTGCTCGGCAGGAACGAAAGTGGGTTCGAAGAAGTTCACGAACTCATTGTCCTGAGCCTCCAATACCTGTGTTTTCAAGTTGCTATTCTCATCAAGAATTTGCTCGATAACAGGATTGCCCATCGTATAAATCACCGTATCACCATAGAAATCTTTCTTTTGGCGCTCAGCCTGCATAAAGTCGAAGATTACGCCAAGACGCTTAAATCGAATAGTATAGCCTTCGGAGAGTTTACTCAAGAACACCTTGTACTCATGAGCCTTGTCCGGATTTAGCTGGCCATATCTCAGTGAACGGTTAATATAGAACTCCAAGAGAGACTTCAACTCAAGCACTTTCAGCTCTCGATCAAGTCTATCATTGCCATCCACTGCAATCTCGAAGTGAGAACGCAGGGCGAAGATGGTATTCTCAATTTGATTTACAATCTTTTGATGAAGTTCGTCTGCTTGGTAATAAGCATTTCTGCATTTAATCTCAACCACATTGAAAAGGATTTCCTTACGGCTAGTATCAATCTTAACCACCAAGTTGTCGGCTCGGTCTTGCTTATCACTATCCAAATCGACAAATAGTTCCTTATGAAGGTCAATAGGAATCATGAAGGATTCTGTTGTGATGCCCTTCTTCTCCAAAAAACGCTTCGTCAACGTGGTACCAATCACCTCAAAGCCTTTTCTCGACGTTGTATTCACCTGCATGATGAGTGAACTACTAATTGAACGAACATCCTCAAGAATCTGCTTGAAATTCTTCTTGTCCTCAATGTTGATGCCATACTGCTTGAACAGAGGAACCATCAGTGCTGCGATTTCACTAGTAGGTTTCGTCGTCAAGTAAGATGAGATACCAGTAGCTTCGTCGTTAGGCACATAATCCAACAGATATGGAACGTCAGAATCGCCAAGACAAGGAAGGTCATAGAACTCAGGTCCCATATTCTTGTCAAACGTAACCACCCAGTCGCTGCTATCATGAATGAATGACAAGAGCATCATATCATTCTCCTTCAATCGCAACGTTGTGGCTGGCACAGACTCTTCAATGGTTGAAGACAACATCTTACCAATCACTTCCTGCAAGCGAGCAAACAAACTAACTTCAAGGTTGGCAGACTCTGAAACAGGATTAGGTAAGCTCTTGTTAGAATAGTATCTATTCCACACAAAGGTTTTACCCACAGGCTTTGCTTCTACAATATCTCTGCAGATAGTGCCATTCAAGAAGAAAGAACGGCTTAGTTCGCTTGGACGAGCAGGCTCCGTGTTCACAACAAACGGATTCACTAAGAAAGAAAGATGAGCCTGATAGTTATCATGCTTGTTGATAAAATCGCTTGTCTTATTCAAGGAGAAGCGAAGTTTAGGGAACAAGCGATTAGCAGAAGCTTGTGAGAAAACCTCTGCATCGTTTGCAACTGCTGATTCAGGGTCGAGCAAATCCTTGAATGCTTCACCAGATTGCAACATATTCTCATCGGTAAACAGTCTGATTTCATAAGCCAATTCATGACCAATACCAATCTTCTCCAGTCTAACCAACGCCTCTGCAAACGTAGCCGCATCACCTGCATTAAACAGGTTGATAACCAACTTATCAGTATAAGGGTGAGAAACGCTGTAATTAAAAAGATGGCGTACCACCAAATCCAAGTTCACATCGCTATCAATACGCTTTTCTCTTGCTACATTCAGCAACATCGAAACGTATGACTTCAACTGACGACTACCTGAAGAGAATGCCTCCTCTGACTGCGTAGGTTGTGCATAAGCACCCCAACCAAAGGTAAGTTCACCAATGTACTGATATGCTTCCTTTAGAGGGTCATCGCTAAGCACTATCGGTGCCACGTTCATTGGTATTTGCCCTTGGAAAAGCTTATCCAGTTTACGATACCAGGCTTTTCTATACTTAGGTACTTCAATTGTACGATCTTCCCAATCTTGATAAAGTTCGTACAGATTCACCATCCAAGCTAAACGCAGCGGATGTAAAGGACTTACCAACTTAATTTGGTTCTTGCTGCCGTCAGGCATTTCTACGGATAAGAGAACCGTATCGATGTTCTGCAGCTTAACCACATCGTCTGTATTTAAATCCTTCTCCAATTCCTCATTGAGCCAAGTATTGTACTCAGCAAGATAGGCTTTAATCAGACCCAAATTGGTTGTGAAGTCCAAAGTGCTTGTTAAGCCACTTTCGTCCTCGGCCGATTCTCTAATGATAGCAAAGAGGTCTTCTCTTAAAGCAATTAATTCATTGGGAATATTGACATCTGAGGCAGGCACAAACAGCGGTTCACGATTAGCCGTATCGTTCGGATTCATCAAATAAGCATCTGTTGGATTTCCGCCTAACAGTGCCTCGACATGACCAAACACATTGGCATTCTTCAAGAAAGTAGATTCCAACTGAATTAACTTCTTTGACAGCTGTATCTGATAGGCGTAAGCAGCACCAAAGTCAAAATGATAGGTATTATTCAAGTTACCATCCACCCACAGATTACGGTCAACACCATCTGTAGGAATATCCAAGTCTTCATTCTTTGCCAAATGGGCCGAACGATATAGAATAATAGCTTGTGTAAAGCTATTTACCTTAGCTCGTTTATCAATTTGACCTTCGGGCACATCACCATCGTTTACAATGGTGAATACAGCAGATTCGTTGCAATATGCCACGTGGTGTTCCAAACGATATTGTTCCATTTGGAGGTTCGGGTTCTTTTCCTTTGCCTCTTCCCAAGCTGCTTGTACGAGGTCTTCTTTGAACTCTTTCTTCTGTTCAAGTACAATGCCATTCTCATCAAGCGCACGAACACGCAGCAAGTAATCACCTTCATCAAACATGCCATCTGCAATGTTCACAGACATCTTACGTGACGCACGCTTATTCGTGCCAACTTTGGCTTTCTTTATAACACCAACTTCTGAAAAATCGCTGATGTCAACCAGTGCTATTTCAAAAGAAACAATCGCAGGATTATCCTTTGGAGCAGGATCAATAGTAATGGTAAAAGATACCTTCGACTTCTTCTCGGTAATGATGTTTAACACAAAATTGCCTTCGTCGTCTCTAACCAATTCTTTCTTCGAATCCTTACCCGTGTTTAAGTCAACCATTACCTTTACTGGGCCTGAAGACCCAGTTTCAAGCCATGGAATATTGGCATAGTTAAACTCTGGATGATTGCGCAGAATAGATTCAAACAAAGAATTAGCATCTTCTACAGAATCATCAGAGGTAAGAAAGCTCATAAGGGCACGTTGAATTGTTCCTCTCTCAATAGGAAGAGAAGAAATGCGATCAGCTGCAGTCAAAGAAAAATCAGAGATAATAACTGAAGCCTTTTCTTTGTTCAGCATGAAACGTCTGCGCACAGCATTCTCATCCCTGAGAAGCGCCATGTCAGGCCACATGCCAAACACAAATAATCCATTACCCCATGCTTCATCTGAGAACTGGTTTAGTTCCAAATAAAGTATGTACGAGATTACATCATTCTTGTAGGCATGAACCTCGTCTCTAAGCAGTTCAAATATCTGTGCCCAGCTATATTTCTTTTCCTCCGGAATCTCGTCAATCAACTTTAGAATGAAGGAATCCTGTAGGTCTGATGCTGACAAATTTTGGAACGTAGCGTCACCATAAGAGTCTTCTGCTGACGTTCTGCTATTGGTCGGTACCAAGATGAGCACTGCCTTTGTGGGGTCATTTCTCAATTCAATAAGCTTGGTTGCATGGATAAATTCCTCTCCCTTTTCTTCTTCAGAGAGAATGAACACCGACAAATCCTTATTGATGGGGCGCAACAAAGGAAGCAGAACACGAAGTTCTTTCAGCGCGAGGCCTGTAATCTTCATACAATGCCCCGGACGAACTTGCTTCAACTTTGGTGAATACGTTTCAACAACATGTTGTATGAAACGGTCGTAATATAGAGTTCTTATTTCTTCCATTGTTTACATTTTATAGCGTGGGCGAATCTTCTGTAGGATGCAAGCGTCACTCATATCGGTATAGAAACCAATCTGACGTAGTTTATCCTTAAAAGCTTCAACATTTTTACGGAATGCTTCATTCATTTCCACATCCGCATTGACAAAACGCTTCTCGTTTACACCATTGATGATTAAGCCATACCGGTCACGAATTTCACTGATTAATTCGTCAATCGATAAAGAACGAGTTTCGTAACCACCAGTAGGCTTTTCCTTTAACACAAGGAGCTGCACCAATGTCTCTAAGAGCTTCGAGCCGAGTGCACCACGTCGTGGATGGCGGCGTGAGCGACTATCAGCCAAAAGCATAGATGAAGAGTTCTTCATTGCCACTGCATCAAGAAACTCATGTAAGTAGCGATACTGATAGTTACCCAAGTTTGATTTTTCTAATACATGAACCAACATATCGAAGTAGTCATCTTCAGGAAACAGCTCAAGCATTTCTCTGAAGTCTTCTTTATCAAACTCTTTCTCATCCGAGTTGGGAAGATCCTTCCGGATTCCATTCAAAACGGATTCATAGAAACCATCTGACTTATTGTTCTCTTCTTTCAGTATTCTCAGCGCTTCGTCAATAGAGCATGGTTTTCTGTCTTGAATGATGTCAGCCATGTAGGTAGAACGAATGTATTTGCCAATGCCATTCTGCATCCTTTCTACATCTTTACAGGCGTATGCAGAAACAATGCTGTCCAAATCGTCAGTCACATCAACGAGCATCGACCAGTCGTCTTCTACTTGACGTGAACCTGCATCCACCATCTTCGGAAGCAAGTAAATCAGTTTCATTGCATACAAAGCCAAATGAAAACCACAAAGGATTCTCAGATAGTCAATGAATACGGCTCTTGGGAGCTTATCCTTGTAAAGAAGCAACCGACGAATATCGTCATTGAACAACGTAGCCTGGTCACGGAGGAACGGCTGTGGAATAGCCTCTGCCACTTTATTTAATGTCTTACGCTCACGCAAAGGCTTGGTGATATAAAGAATACCTGTAGTATCTACATCCAGATCTTCACTTGATACGATTTCTCCCGTCTGCTTATCCCAACCCTTACTAAGGTAGCGTACCAATCCATGCATTACTTCCGGATTGCTTCGCAACATGAGATAAAGTTGATCTGAGGCACGGTAGTCACGACAGAATTTACTGTTCTGAACACGAAAACTTAGCAAATGAAGCGGCTTTAATGTTGAGACATGCTCTTTCACCACGTTGCCGCGATTCACCAACTCCAATAGCGAACTGCGGAGCCAGTCTTCCACGCCATCAGGGTTGTCGCTTACGCCATGCATCACACCTTGATTTTCCAAGGTCGCCAAGTTCTCTTTTAGTATGTCAATGGTATATTCTTTACGGAAAGCCATTGATACCGGAGCACCGTCAGCATACATCTTAATAAAAAGATTGGTCAGCACACGGTCTAGCTTTACCGACTTAACATCGACATAGAATATTTCCTTATTCAGGAAGGCCTGTACGCCTGTTCCTTTCTTTAGTTTTAATATCATATCATTGCACGTTAAGAGGTTCAATTACTATATGCTTTTGACCATCCAATCGTATAGCAGTGAACTTGCGATTATTCTTTGTCACAAGTATCTCCGAATACGTTTTTGCCTCCAGCAAATTCTTAAATATCTGAAGTTCTATGAAGCGACCACGCAAGTCGTTCACAGAAGGGCTAAAGCCTGCGTGAATGTATTCCAGCATTTCATACAAGTCGAGACTTACCGTCAGTTGGATAAACTTATCCTTTTTATGGCGGAATATCAAACTGTCGCTTTCATACTCGATGTACTTTGTCAAGTATTCAGTCTTATTCACATAGAGCTCGAACTCATCCAATGAGAAACGACGGTAGCTCTTTGAAATGGGGTCTGCCACATTTGAACTTGCCAAAAGAAGATAACCCTTAGTTAGCATTTCATTAGAACAGCCCTCACTGGCAGAAATTGCACTCGCAAGGTCTTGCATAGTTTTGGTCAATTCCTTTGGATCTTCAAGGCGCAACTGCTTTTCAAAAGCACTGGCATATCGATAAGGTAATCTTCTTCTGAAATCAATGGCTCCTTCAAAATATTGATGACGCACGAACGACTTATGACGACTTGTAACAGCCATACGAACATCATCCGACTTCACTTCGTATGCAGGGATAATTTGATTGCAATCATTGAAATCCTTCAGCAAAGAGCGTGTACGGTCGCTGAAGATAATATAATCGTTCGGACGTTTCGTGCGATAGTACAAATCACGGTCGAATGCCGGTAAAGCCACACCTGCAACGTCTGTTTCACGAAGTAACTTTACCAAACGGTCGTTCGATTCCAGTGTCGGCAGCTCGAAGCATTCTACCTTGTTGGGGTCCGGGTATGTAACAGGCGCAGTCAGGTTGAAATAGTAATATTGCCAATAGTACTCAGGTACATTGTCGGCATTTACCAATTCAATCAGTGCCTTTACTTCCCCACACGAATAGTCGCGAGTCAACATCCACGCAATCATCGAGCGCAAGTCGCGCATGGTGATATGGAGTTCACGTTTATAAACGATGGTGCGCACCAACCATTCCAAACGGTTGATGACCTCATCACCAGCGCTGGTATCTTGGAAGGTGTCCACATTGTATTTGATAAAGCAACGGTCGGCCACAGGACAGTTTTGACACTTACCCCACAATTCAGGGCGTGTCAACTTCTTCATCTGTTGTGCCAACAAGCTCGGAGTCTTTGTTTCAGCATCGCGAGCTGTTACAGAGCGAAGGTTCAAGTTTATCACCATCAAACCCGGCAATAACTCAGCATGACCTTCTTTATAGAAGTACTCCTCGATGTTGTCCTGCAGCACACGCAATTCAGGACGCATTGACAAAAAGTCCACCAAGCGACCCTCGTTGATAGCAATCACACGTCCTTCTTGAGCTTGCGTATAATCATTCAGACCATAAAAAGGAGAAAGGAACTCAGCCAATACATCATCATTAGCTTTGTCGTCTTCATCCTGTGAACCATCATAATTTGACTCGAATCGAACACCAGAAATATAGAATTGCGAACCATTGTTCGTGTCAAATTGCTGCTTATCCACGCCCTTATCTTCTATGCGATGAATAAAGGCAGTCTTACCATCACCTGCATTACCAGTAATGATAATCAATTTGTACTTCAAAGCTTCAATATCGGCAATTAACTCTCTGTCCAAGCGAGTTTCAGAATAAGTTAACGTATCAAACGCATGTTGAGCTACGCCAGCACGTGTACCTCCATTGCCATGGCGGCTTTGGCTATATAATGAGTTAATGTAGTCCACAGGATTCCCAACATCTTCTCCATTGTGAGTAACAGAAATGACAGATGAATCCTTTTGCATACCATCCAATCCGATAGTGTTCAGTGCATCCAGCATCTCTTGTGCTGTTTTGAAACGATTATTCTTATCGGTAATGATCGACTTCATCACAAAATCAGCCATCTCATTGGATAGTTTATCATTATAGTTTCGAATATCAGTAGGCAACTTGTGAATGTTTGGACGCAAGTTTCCACCAGGCCATGGATAAGCATGGGCAAGCAGTTCGTAAAGCGTGATGCCAAGCGCGAATGTGTCGGCAGAGCAATCCCAGTCAATCTTATTGCCTGAAACGATAAGGTCAGGAGCCATATAAGGGAAGGTTCCTCCAAACGACTTATCATCTGTCGTAGCCGAAATATTGAAATCAATCAACTTGTACAGCTGGCGTTTGTGCCACATAATGTTGCTGGGCTTGATGTCGCGGTGGTACACAGGAGGCTCTTTGCTTTGCATATAGACCAAAGCATTAAGAATCTGTGTTGCCATCTTGAAAATTTCATCAGCAGGAAGGCGCAAATCACCCTTTGTGTATTCTTGAAGGTTTTCGCCATCAAGCAATTCCATCAAAGTAAAGAATAAACCACCGGGAACGGTTCTGTCGTTATGTTTGAACTCTACAATGTTGGGATGATGTAATTCTTTAAGCGCATTAAACTCATTGATGGCATTATCAATAGAGGCATCCTTCTCGAATATCTTGATGGCCAAGAACTGCTTCTGCATGTCGTGCCATACCTTAAATACTCGTCCAAAGCCACCACGTCCTAATATTTCATGAAGTGTCATGCTGGGAGAAACTTTCATACCAGGCTTCATATCCTTCAGGTACAACGCCTTCTCCGCATGTTGGGTCGAAGTCGTATGAGAAGTTGCAATCGTTTTATGTACTTCTTCATCAATCGCCGCATTGAGGAAGTCAAGCACTTCATCCGCTGTTTGCCAACGTTTATCTGCATCAGCCACAATCGTCTTCTTTACAAACTCATCCATCCATGCAGGTAGCTCTTTCAGCACATGGCTGGGTAGATGGTCTTCAGGAAGTTCACCACCCAAAGCGGTCATAAATGTCAAGACGCTATCAAAAGGTAATTTGCCCACCATCAGTTGGTAGAATACTACACCTAAAGAGTAGATGTCGCTGGCAGACGTTACATCGCCATCCAATAGTTCTGGAGCAGTGAAAGGAGACGACTGATCGCCCGCTGAATTTACTGAGAAACTCAAGTCGATATGCTCTACAAACCATGACATTCTAAAGTTAGCCAAGGCTGCTCTGCCGCCTTCATACACATAAATATTCTCAGGACACACATTACGATGATATACCTGCACCTTGTGGGCTGCCTTCAAAGCGTTCGCCACATCCATGATGATGCTAAGCTTATCGGTCTGCTTAAAAGTCTTTTGATTGAGCTTTGCACGCAGAGAACTCTCATCTTGATAGCGACTTATCTCATAGTAGTAAGTCTGCTCTTCGTTCATCTGGCACTTTGTATTGACAATATAAGGAGAGTCGCCAATCTTCTCCTGTGCCATATAAGCATTTTGCACAGACAGGTTGAGCTGCTGTAGTTCCTTCGGGCTCTTATCGGCTACATCCAGAGGATATTCGCGCACACGGTAACGAGCCGTAGCGATAAACTGCGGAACACAGAGGTACTCCGTAAACTCTTCCGTTTCTTGAAGTTTCTCTTCGATGGTATAGTTGAAAATGGTGGTGCGTTCTGCACGTCTTCTTTCCACAGATTCTCCTGTAAGGAAATCGGTAAGTTGCGCCATCAATGGCTGAATGCCGTTTTCCGAACGTGCCACGAGTTCATGGTTGGAGATAAAATCAACAAGCGCATCCCCAAGTGTGAACGTCTGCTTGTAAGTGTCACAAGTTGGATCCAAACCAAACTTTGATTGCTGAGGATGGCTCAACGTAACCAAAGTAATGATTTGGCCAAAGTTCCAGTCGGGATGTTGATTCTTAATTTTAGAAGCGAGGATGCGGCTCTTTAGTCCGGCTGTCTTATGTGGGTTTGCCACTTCTTGACCATTACGGAACCAAGCATAGTCGTCGCCTTCGAGATTTCCTGCCCAATCCTTATTTTCAATATGGTAGAGGGCATGAGGAGTCACCACAATACAGTCATACTCCCAATACTTCATGATACGGTTTGGTCCCGTAATGGCAATGTTGCAGTTGGGAATGATGAAATAATTGTTGGGCAACTTCACGGACAGATAATCGAGCAAACGCTGTTCACCGGCGTTTACAGGTCCATCATCATGAGGAGGTCTTTTGATTATTGCCATAAATATGCTGCTTTTATTTGTTATTATCAAGTATGTTCTTTAGTCTGCCAATGAGGCGGTCACTCAATATTTGTCTCCGAAGTTCGGGATCGAGGTCCACATTCACCGACTCCCAAAGGTCAAACTCACCTTTATGATGGCAGTGCGGACACTCTATTTGTTCTTTATGATACCTTGACATGGGCTATATGTTTTATATTAGTTGGAAGATCTTAAACAATCCGTTATCTTATCTCAGCAAATGACCAGCAAATAGAATCTACGTTATAAAGCATTGATACTCCATGTTAGCCCTAGTACATGGTGCACTTCAGCAAATGGCCAGCAAATAGAAATCGGAATATAACCGAATTATAACCGAATTATAACCGAATTATAACCGAATTTCAATGTAATATGCTTGATAATGAACTACTTTGCAAATTCATCCATGAATTATAGCCGAATTATAACCGCAGTTTAGTCAATCCTATTTCGGTTATTCTCCATGTTCTTCCTTCTATTTGAAGTAAGTCTGATACCCCCATCTTAGAGAGCAAACGCCCTAAATACCTTTTCTTTGAAGTAGCATTCATTGAAGCAGGAAGGTTCTTGTGTAAGGCTTCATAAACATCTGCCAACTTAAACCCTTCATTACCAGCATCCCTTGCTAATTGCAGAATGGTTTGCTCAAGCAGTTTTTCCTCAAGCCCCTTTTCCTTGGTGTAATGTCCAATTTGATGCGTCAACTTAGCGACAGTTAGCGAAATAATATAGTTGGGCGAACGTCCTTCTATGAGTCCTTTCTCCTTCAAATGCTTGATGGCATCTTTGGTGACAGGACGATGCTTTTGAATGGCATCCAACCAAACACATTCTTTTAGCGTCAAGTCTGTGTTTGTTTTCAGTAGAGAACTATACTTTTCATCAAGCATCTTACCGTAAATGGTCACGTCAACGCTACGCTTATTATTATCGATGTCATAGTCAGGCATTGGGAAATAGCGATTACGCTGTTCAGCAAAAATCTTTTTGATGCCACGTCCTACGGTATCAATCATGTTGAAGTTTACCATACCTGTGCAAAGACATTCATTACGATAATGGCGCTGAGGGCCTTTATGCTCTAACGCATTCTCGATAGTACCGGGAATGAAGCTGCCGCCATTGCCATAATACAGTTTGTCGTCGCCTTCCACAAACGAGATGCGTTCTTGAAGCGTATAGTCCTGGTGAGCAATACAATTGTGGAGAGCTTCGCGTATGGTATAGTCGTCATACTGCTTCATGGTGTCAGGAAAGAGCGTACCACCAGGCAATTCACGCATGGTTTTGTTACGTATCTTGGCCAAAACTTTATCCACGGTCAAAATAAAGGGAATCGTGAAGTGTTCGTAGTCAATCACAGTCTCATCTTTATTTTCCCATGTCCATGTAATCTGCGCCACAGCGGGATGTATCTTCTGGAGTGAGAGAGGTTTGCCAAGTAGCAAGATGGCAGCACGTGTGAGTTGTCCGTCACGCATTACGCCACTATTAGAGAGAAATTCGTCTACTGTCCAACCATCTATTTCTTCAGCAGGAATCGAAGATTTATGTACCTTCTTATACATGATACGAGCGGTAGCAATAGCCAACTCATCAAGATCATCTATCGTTGCGTTAGGCACCAATTGTGCTGTCCAATCAGGATTTGGTGGCTGTTGGCGTATCTCGTCTTGTTTGGCTTGGTTGAGTGGTTTCAAACTCTCACCATCACGTCCGTATGCAATGCCCTTCCACTTCATTACGATGTTGCGAGGTGTGGCAGGAACTTTGAAAAGGAGTACACGTTTGCCTTCCACCTCCAACGGAATAATCTCACGAAAGATTAATCCGTCCGTGGTGTGTTGCGACATATCTTGCTTTAATCTGTTAAGTGCCACTTCTCCATCTTTGAAGGAGGTACCAACAATCTCATGCTTCTTATCCCACACGCCAAATACAATCCAGCCAAACTCGCGTTCACGCAAGTTGGCTTCGTTGCTGAGAGCAGAAAAGTACTTGCCCAACTCATCTACATCGAAGTTGGTTTCAGCCTTCTTAAATTCTACCACCTCATTTTCGGCATGTTCCCATAGGCGAGTGAATATTTCTAAGTTTTCGTCCATACGCTAATTCTTTTTAGAGGTGGTCCAACTTTCTATTTCTGCTTCAACCATTGAGATGGCTTTGCGCTCTTTCTCTTTTGCTATTTCATTATAAGACACATATTGCATACACAGTGCATCTATACTATTCATAGTCTCATCGTCCAGTATAGGTACAGGAATCAATTCAAGATGATGTGCTTCAATTTGAGGAATAACAGAACCAAAAGCAAAGAGATTAATCAACTTCTTACCAATCTCAGAAGATAAAAATGCATATAAATAGCCGTTATGAACCTCTCCATTAGGAACAAGTCTCATAACATGCTGAGATACGGCACATGTTGCTAACTGATTGTCGACATATACTGTATTACCTATAGTACCACCACAAGTTACTAAAATGGTTCCTTGTTTCGGCATCAATTCTGGCATTCTTTTAACCTGCGGCTTTGATAGCTGTTTATAGCTAGAAGGAATTGCATTGAGAATATCAGCGCCACCTAAGAAAGTAATACCACCTTCTGTTACATATTGCCTCTTAAAAATACCAGGTCTAAAAATCTTTGTGCACAAATCTTTTAGACGCATAAACTCAACCTCTTCAACAATTGAGTCATAAATATTTCTATTATTACTTACATAATAAGAAGCTTCAAATCTTTGATTATGCGCTGCATAGATTTTTTTGATTGAAACGGATTTAATATTAGTGTCTTTATTATTAAAAGCAGAATGCAACAAAGTATGAGCTTTATCCAATGCGTCTGTAGCTTCTTCTCGCAATCTTGCAGACTTTTGAATCAAATCATCGACTTCTTGCTGAAAAGATACACGCGTATTAGGTATTAGTACTTTCTTTATGCCTGGTGCCTCAATATAACGCACAACAGAACCCGATGCATTTTTATTAAGCTGAGCAGAACCATATTTAGAAGCCATGAAGGCATAGATATAGCCATTAAGAACTTCACCTTTGGTTCGTATTCTTGCTACATTATTGGCATAACAGACTCCATCTTGATGTCTTGAAATGAGGCGTGCATTACCAATAGTTCCAAAACCTGTCACAAGAATGTCTCCTTTATGAACAATTGCTTTTATTCGCTCGGCTTGAGGTTTATAAACGAACACAGAACTGCTCTCAGAGGCTATGTTTACGTCCGAACTTTGGAAGTATTGTACAGCCCTTTCTGTTGGTGAACAGAATTGACGTTTGAACACAGGAGGATTCATCACATCAGCAACAGTTTCTAATGTGACACACTTATCGGCATTTCTCTCCAATGGCATACATAACAGAGAAGTCTCGTTAAGGAAGAACTTCCCTTCCATACGCATCTGCCCCTTGGAAATCATCGAATTGTTAATGGTTGCAACTCTCATCTTTGCTCCTCCACAAATTTAGCATAAGCCGCAGCCACTTCGGGCAGATCGTCAGCCAAACGCTTGATGCGTTCACGGCGGCTGCGTACAATTTCGCGTCCGTTGTCGGCATAGGTTAGCCATTTCTTTTCGTGGGAAAAGAGAATCTCTGCACCATCTTCATCCTTCTTATAGATGGGTACACCACGACGGTCTTTACCCACTTGCTCTACAATGGCCATAAACACATCGTAGTCTTCTTTATCCAAAGGAATTAGTAGTTCTTCGGCAGTCTTCTTTTGAAGGAATAGCAACGATGCCTGTACACCCACCTGAGGCAAGAAGGTCTCAACGGGAAGGTCCACTGATGCCAAGAGCTTGAAGTGCTCTAAAATCCATTTGCGCACGCTTTCGGTGTTGGGGTTACCCAAAATGCCATCAGGTAGCACAATACCCATCTTGCCGCCGGGCTTCAAGAAGTTGTAGCAGGCTTCAATGAAGAGCACTTCAGGAGCATTGCTATTCAGGGCATAGCGACGAGCAATCTCCACATCCACTTCCACCTTGGCACCAAATGGCGGGTTGGTGAAAATCATGTCAAACTTGCCTTGTGCGTTGTCTGCAGACGTGCCAAACGGGAAGTCCTTATCCTTGCTGTATTTGATGCTCTCATTGACAGCTTCTGCAATAAGTGGACGGTCGGGCTTATCACCTTGCGGATAATCCAGTGAATTGATGTTGAAGATATTGCTATGGCCATCACCTGCCATCACCATGTTCATGCGCGCTGCCTTCTTCAAGTCTGGATCGAAGTCGAAGCCAAAAATCATCTTCTCGGCATAGTTGCGTACCAAATCATCTACTTCGGGTGTGTTGACACGTGCAGCCAAGCGTACCTCGTCCAATTCAGGATAAAGGTTGCGTGTAATCTTGTGACGAACATGGTCGAGCACGGTCACTAAGAAACCGCCCGAACCACAAGCGGGGTCGAGCACACGGGTGTTCTGGTCGGGGTCGAGCATCTCCACCATACACTTGATAATGTTGCGAGGGGTGAAGAACTGACCAGCCTCCTGTTTTAGAGTGTTGCTCACAATGGTTTCGTAAGCCGTACCCTTTACATCAACCGTAGCATCAAGGAAAGAATACTTTGCCAACTCAGCTGCCACGAAAGCAAGGCCACGGTCGGAAAGCATAATCTGCTCCGAACCGTCAAAGACATCACGGAACACTTGGCTTTCTTTCAATTCTTCAAAAAGGCCTCTGATACGGTCAGCCACAGCCTTACGACCTTCTTCGGTAAACTGCTCCTTCACACCCACCCAAAAACGACGGCGATAACTGATACCTTCTTTGGCATCCATATTGCGACGCTTTTCATCGTAGAGTTTGCAGAAAATGAGGTTCAACAGTTCCCAAAAGGCCGTCTTCTTCATACCCTCATTGCCATAGATGTAGTCGTGGCAGCGCTTAAAAGTCTTGATAAGCGACTCATTGGCCGGCTTACGCGGCATGGCACGGTCGCCCTGAGCTTCAAGGTCAGCAAGTGTTTGTCCGTTGGCAGGAAAGTCCGAAATGTCTTGGGTCTCAGCTTGACCAAAGTCATCTTCCGTATAATAGCGATAATGCAAGTCCTCACCATTGGTCCAGCAGCCAAACTTACAGTCTGTGAAAGTAAGGATATTGTCGAGCATGGCATCCACGCCCTTCTTTGCATCGGTGGGCTTCACCTTTGCATCCTTAGCCACCACCACAAAGCGAATCAGATTCTCTACCACATGCGCCTTGCCAGCGTCAAAAATAGCCAAATCAACCGCTTGAGCCCGACTCTTATCAGAATCAGGTTCTTTATAAGTCACCCTAAAATCACGTTCCATGTCTTCAGGGGCAAATCCATATTCTTCAGCCATCATATCAATCATCGACTGAAGTGTGAGTTCTTTATCTGTAGCTTTCACAACCTTATTGGTGAGTGCACAAACCAGCTGGTTATCTTCCAATACCAGCTCGTCTTTTTCTTGTGCATTATCTACCGAAGTTGTCTTCTCTGCCATAATTTACAAAATTACTGTCTTTGTTCCACATAACCATATCCAAGTTTGTCCATCTGCTGATTTGCAGAAGATTAGTCTAGATTGGTCTTTATCTCACTCTTCGCAAGATGGAGCGCTCGCTGAGCCACACTGTCTGACTCGTCCTTTGTGACATTGATGATTTTATCTGCCGTCCACAAGGAACGCAGTTCATTCTCATCAACCTTGAGTATCTTCGCCATAGGCTTAATATACTCATCTCGGAAAGGTCGAATACCTCTCTCTATCCTGCTATACATCGGTGCATCCACACCAATTGCGTCTGCCATTTGACGCTGCTGTACATTCAGCTCTTCTCGGAGCTGCTTAATACGCGCGAGTAACATGTTTGAGTTTACCATGTGACCAAATTATATCATTAGTACTCTACAAAGATAATACATAATTGTCAAAAACAGACAAGTTTTATCCAAAATCTTCATTTTCAGCTTTATTTCCTTCATAAACATGCTATTCAGCATATATCTATGGCTATAACCTTATTATATAGCATTTTATCCATGTTATATAGATTCCATGGTTATACGAAATGTTTGCTATAATCTTGCTTCCAAAAAGAACAAATAACCCCAAAAGCAATGGAAAAAATAAAGTTTAGACCTCTGTTTGCAGTTCTCATAATGTGCTGCGTTTGTATGATCACATCTTCGTGCAGCAACGATGATGAAGATGAGCTTAGTCCTTTTACTTCACTCTTTAGTAAAACCGACCATTTCGTAGATATGCTCGATACTGTGTATGAGCATTACGATGCCTTCGGTTCTAAAGCAGCCGATTCGAGTGACGGCAAGTACCGAGTAACACCGATGGGACGATTGATTGTCGTAAAGAAAAATAGTTCAAGTAACAGTGTCTCTTATAGTCAAATTGAAGACGCGTTGACTAAGCACTATAAGAACAACAGTAAAGTGAATGATGTATTCCTCAACAATGGAGGAACCGTTACCATTGATTGCAGAAAGTAATTCAAACAATAATACCGTTATGAAGAAATTTATCTCAATGATGGCACTCGTGTTTTGTGCCATGTCAATCAATGCGCAGATTTTGCGTACCGAAGAACTGGAAGAGTATGCCAAAGAAAATTATGGCGAGAAATGGGTGGATGCAGCCGAAAATCTGGGTGGTCAACTCAAGTTGGACAAAAACAACGCCTTAACCTTTGTGCAGGTAATCGAAGCTCTGGGTAAGACTAAGGATCAACTTTACGTTTTACTAAATTATTGGTTTTCGGCTACCTTCAAAGATGCGAACTCTGTTATTCAGCTCAACGACAAAGATCTTGGTTCAATCATCGCTCAAGGCTATATGGAAGGTATCGCCTCTCACGCAGGCGGTATGAACTCATACGTTGTAAACATTAAGCCAGTCATCAAATGCGACCTCAAGGACAATAAAATACGTGTAACCTATACTGTTCCGTTCTATTCTGTTGTCCGCTTTGTTGGCGGTGGTTGGGTTGGCGCCATGGGTAGTGCAGCTCTCACACGTTCTGATAAAAGTTGGGTACTTGATGAATGCTTCCCATTTACTACAGAGAAGGACTCTCACAAGAAGACTTCCAACAAAGCACTTGTTATGTCTTATGCCTACTCTAATGTAGTCATGGACAAAATTGAAGAGTGCATTAAAAATAGTCTGGTTGGTAATGAAGACGACAACTGGTAAGCAAATCTACATATAGAGTAAGAGCATGTAATCGGTGATAAGCTGATTACATGCTCTTTATTTTTCTATCTATGACCTCAATCATCGCCATCGGATCAACATGCTTTCCCTTCAACTTGCAAGTAATATGCAAGTGTTCACCAGTGCTGCGGCCAGTGTTACCTGTTATTCCAACGATGGTTCCAGCTGAGACAACACCCCCTTTCTGAACGGCAACCTTTGAGAGGTGACAATAGCTAATGGTGATGTCACCATGGCGAAGTATGACGAAGATGCCGGAACGCTTGTCGTAGCCGACTTTGTGGACGATGCCTGGCAGCATGGCGAAGACTTTGTCGCCGCGTGCTTGTAGGTCAAGACCGTTGTGCATACGTTTTTTGCCGGTGAAAGGGTCACGCCGATAACCGAATGGACTGGTGACTTGAATGAATATGTTTAAGTGGATAGGCCACGCTCTTGCGTAGGTCTATCCGCTTTTTTGGTTGGCCAGTTTGGAGAGAGTTCGAGTTGGTATTGGTTGATGCTAAAGGTGCGTCAAGTAAGCGTGGAGTTGGCTGAGAGGCTGACCTCACGCTTACTTTGTATTTGGGCACGTCTTGCGACACGGTGTTGAACTGAGTAAAAGCTGTGTTTGCAGTCAACAGTGAAATGGCAAATAGTAGAACTTTATAGGGTTTCATGACTGCAAAAGTAGCCCACTAAAAGCGTAGTGAAGAATCTTACCCTGATTTATATTTCATCATTTCATATTATGGTTGAATCATTCGCAAAGTTATTCTTCTAATGTGCCAATTTACAGCATAGCATCAAGAAAGTAATGTGTTAGATATAAAATCATTTTTGTATGCTTTATTTTGGCATAACCTTGCTCATATCTTTGCAAAAAATGGTTGAACAATAAAAACAGATTTAGAGAAGAAAAGTTATTCTATCGTATCTTTTGGCTATCATGTCAATCGTATAATGAAGAAATGGGAAAATAGCTTTCCCACGTTTTCTTCAGAAAACCTTCCATACAATTATATCATTTTGACGGACGATGCAGATACTTATGCCTCTGTTATAGACGAAAAACTCAAAGGATATAATAGCCTTTTTCAGAGTGTCTATATTATAGACTTCAACGAACGTGCTGACCGTAAAAGACACAGCCAACACTGGGACTATTACAACATTCTGTTACATCGGCACGAAAGTATAGACGATGCCGTGGATAAGCTCTTGTGCTTTATTCATCAACATTTGATAGGACTTATCAGTTTTGATACCGAAGATTGGGAATGGCTTTTAAAGAAAGGCATTTTTCTTTCGGCAGTGCAGCAGAATAATCATTATTCTTTTTCCAACTGGAGTAAAGAGGGGGGATGACAAAGCAAGATTAATAGGTATCAATCATCCTAACCCTTTCTCTATATCCGCTATTGATAAGGAGGAGTTATTACCCCTAGTTGGAGGTTCTCTTTACCGGCTACGAGATTTTCGCTATTCTGTATCTCAGGGCAACAAGTCAATGAATTTGCTTATTGCTTATAGCGATAGACCTTCCCGTGCATACGATGAGACAGATCATCATGGCCGCCGTTCAATTTCACTGGTCAATAGCATCAATACGCATTACTCTTTTAGGGCATTTGGGAAACATGCTCAATGGGCACTTGCACAAATGTATCCTAACGAAGAGGATATTATGTTTTCATTCGAATTTATCCTCACAGATGGTGATAGAAAAGACAGGAAAACAATTAGCAAACTTTGCCAAAGCAATCAAGATAATGGTATTATAACCTATATTGTAGTATTGGGCAATAAGGAAACTGCTGGTCTATACGCAGAGATGGCAGATGAGGTTGTTGTGGCTAACCATGTAGATGACGCTGGCTATGCCATTGAAAATATAATGAAACGCTGGAAGAAAGATGCAAACTTCCTTTATTATTAATCAATATTGTTTATGAAAGATATAGAAAAGTATAAAGAGATTTTCAATTCTCCATTAGTTGAAGCGATAGAAAGAGAACTTATATGGACTGGGCACGATTGTGAGCGTGTGGGTGGAGAACAATACAAAGAGGCTGTTAGAAGTTTGCTGCGCGTAAGAAAGCGAGTGCTTGATAACCTATTTTCATCAACCGCAGAACATAAAATATTCTTGGAAGAGTTTAATCAAGCCGCAAAAACTGCCCTCATCAAAACACGCACGCAAACCATCAATACCTATCGCGCATTAAGCAAAGGCAATTGCAAAGGCGATATAGAAGTGAATGGATATTGCTTTTTAGGTTACGAATATCCAGCAATGCACCCTATACAGACGGATAGGGCTAAGAAAGTGTGAGATATACTAAGTGGAGTTATCGATCATTATATGCCTAGCTATAACGACGGTATTTCGATACCGGGGTATCGTATTCAAAGCATGGCCGACTGCGAAAGGATAATCAAAGAAGATGAGGAGATATGGATGTCGGATAATGATAATTAGAACGAGGGATTGGATTTGGAATGGAGTAAGGACATGCACCTTATCCACGCTTGCAGTAAATTGAACGATATATTAGATTTTTCAATCTTCGATTCATTATGGGTGAGGAAGTTTGAAGTAGAAGTTACGGTAGATATAGACTTAACCGTATAGCCCAAAGTGGTCTTTATAAACAGAACACTTTAGGCTGATGGCACATTTTATAATGGTCGTCAAGAATTGCAGCATTTGAGAATGTTGTTTCTCCATGCTTTATTGTACCGTATGCCTCGTGCGCATGACCCAAAAAGTGGTACTTAGGGCTTATATCCATCACCTTGTTTTTCAACGGAGCATTGCCCCAATGTGTCCCGTTGGATTTGTCTAAAATCATACATGGAGGCTCATGCGTTACAAGGATGTCTATGTCGGTTGGTATCAATTGTTCTGAATGGTTGTAACCTAAGCCATAGAACTTCATCCCTTCTATCTCACAACCTCTATCCTGAAGAAAATGCACGTTGCTGGGCAAACCCTCAATATCAGCTGCTTCCCATAAACAAAGGTCATGATTACCAGTAACAAAAACTTTGTGCTTATATGGCAATTCTATCAGCCAGTTAAGGAAATCGAGTACCTCTTGCTCTGTACCCATATCGGTAAAGTCGCCACAATGCACAAGAACATCGGCAGCTGGCAGATTAGCCAGTTGCCGATGATAGTTGTGCGTGTCAGAAATCTGAACAATAGTCATACTCTTAGTCCATTTGTTCTATTCTGCCTATCAACTCATCTAAGACATCTCGAACTTTTCCGTTGTCTAATTTATAATCAATCATTTTCTTCCATCGCTCTCCATTCCATTCCCATTCAGGCGTTGAGCAGATAGTGCTAAAGTACTCTCTTATGTTCTCTTCATCTGTTTTTCTACGGAAGAGTGTAATTGTACATTCTGTAACAGAGCAAACAACATCTATTGCTACATTTCTTTCAGTATTCTCTATTACAACACAATTGCCTATTTGTCCTTGATAATACCAAACCCTCCACTGAGGATATTTCTCATCGAACAATATGTTACCATTCTGCCACGTTGCACCTAATGAATACAATAAGTGGGCATTCTTTACTGCAAATGGCTTGCTCCAAGAGTTTTTGACCAAAATATGGTTTTTGCCATCATTACAAATAGTGTGTTTCGTGTTGCAATACTCAAGCAGATAAGGACAATGCACAAATTCTGCCCAATCTTGCTCTAGTGGGAACTCGTCGCACAATGATTTCAAATAGGCTTCAAGATCTGTTTCCGCGTTCTTTATACAATCATCAAAAAACTTTCTGAACGCTTCCGAGTTCTCCCATATCAGTTGATGCCAATCAGCCCAGCCCCATCCGAAGTTAAATTCATTACCTTGTTTAATTGGGTAGTTTGCCAATGAGCGAGTTAGCAGCGCACGCCTAACAAGATCGATGTTATCTTCGCAATTGCCTTCAAACAATCTATCAAACATATTTAAATAGCCATTGAACGCGTCAAGATGAAAACCGTTCTCAGCAGTAGCCCAGTCGATAAGTGGTTTTATTTCGCCTGCCCAGATGTGGTGGCTCTTTATCTCATCTCTATTTTGAGCCTTCCAAAAAGCCTCTTCTATCGCTTCTCTATCACCAATATTCTCCTTCAGGATGGTTAATTTCAGCCTTTCTTCGTCTGTCAGAATGGTTTCAGAGATTTTAAGACACTTCTTGTTTTCTATTAGCTCCAAAACATCTTGATAGCTTTTAACCATCTCGATAGCGTCATAAACCAAATCATTGACCGCTTTACCTACATCGCTTTTCCTTGCAATATTGTGCAAGAAATGATACCAACGCAGCAAGTTGCTATCTTTTGCTTCGGTAACATTCCATTGTAGACAGTAGGTCATTAACGGAAGTAATTGGAAGCAATCAAGCTGACTGATGGCTTTCTCACTCTCTTTAGGCGAAAGAAAATCTTTCTTTGGATATATGGTGTTACCCCATTCATTAAACAGAAATTGTGTAACCTTCCAACACTCATAAACTTTTTTAAAAGCTATCTTCTCGTAAGGAAAGTGAGCTGTCTTTTGCTTCAAAACTTGTTGTAATGTTTCTTTATCAGCGTAAGACATTGTCACCCATCTCAGAAACTCATCAAACCCAGCTTCTGCTGTATCGTTGCCGTTACCTCTATTTTTCCAAAACCATGTTTCTATCTCTTCCCAGTCGATAGCTATTGTAGATGTATGCCCATCGGCATCAGTTCTTGCATATCCCTTATTGATGTCAGCATGAATAACCAATGGTTTCAGATTTTGGGTTGCCGTCAGTGGTTCGCCCGTTGTATTGATTACAACAAAGGTTTCTTCTCCGTTCTTACGGTTGCCCATATCATAATACATAAAGGTGAGTTGTGTAGTGAGGAATTTTCCAAACTCATAACACCATTCGGCTGTCTTATCCCCAAGTATGGTTTCCATCTTTTTCAATGCCCTCAACATACTTTGGATACTTGCATCGTCCTTGTAATCGTTGAAAAACCATTGTGCGCTTTCGATATTCTCTACATACTTTACATTCTCCTTGTCATTCGCTTCTTCGATAAAGAAATGGCAAACTAAATCGCTAAGAAAGTAGAGCGACGACTCGCGAATGGAATATTGCAAGTAAGGTTCTTTATCATCTTTGAGATATTCATAATCAGAGATGAGGAGTTTTCTAAAAGGATTACCCTCTACCTTTTTATTAAGCATTCCTATCAAGAGGTACAAGGTTGTGATGCGTTGCTGCCCATCACAAAGCTGAATATGGCTTTCGAGTGATTCATACCCATATATTAAGCCAAGGTTGAGTTTATTGCGTTGCTCTTGCTCAAATGATTGTATTAGATTGGTTGTAAAATCACTAACCAATTCAATCTTGTTTTTGGTATGCACCTCATCTCCCCAGCAATAATCTCGCTGCAAATCGGGTATGATAATTTTTCCTTCATCAGAGAATAGCTCTGACAAAGTGTAGTTTGTCCCTGTTATAAAGTTTATCTTATTCATCATACTTTTTTTTCAATTCTTGGTAATCGTTTTCGAATTTCTTTATCATTGCCTTCTTATTTTCTGATATGGCTGTTCCGTTCCAACCGCCTCTTTCAGCAAATACACATATTGTGTGTAAAAGATGACGGCTCTTGAATAGTTCTTTTCGGCTTGGGTTGAAGAACATTATTTTTTTTTCCTCAAAATCACTGTTGTTAAACATCGAATTTTCATTCTTATAGAGCAGTACCAAGTTGCCGATGCTATGCTCAGTTGTTGTAAGTCCGTCTGCGGTCGTAATATCCTCACGTTTTAGCGTAATATCTTCCTCGCTACATTCTTTATCATCGCCTCTAAACCATTTGCCCTCTTCGTCTTGATGTCCTACTTTCGATTTAGGATAGATATGCTCCAAAGAACGATTGCTCCATATATCAAAAATGAAGGCTCTCTCCTGCTTGATGTCTTCATCTATATTCAGCCTAAGCAAGAATTGAAAAGCTTTTTCAGAATTTTGTATATACAGGAAGTCATCGTTCAAAGCTTTCAAAGTATTCTCATATTTCTCGCTAAAGCTTTTTGCATCTTTCTTTATAATTTCATCGTGCGTCATACCCAAGAAAGCAAGCATATAATAATCCTTCAAGGCTTTTTCATCATTTTGCTTATTTACAAAATAATGTTGAACAAACTTTCTTCTGTTGTCCTCTCTCATTATCAATAAGATAGCACCTATTTGGTTGTGGGTAACAGGGTTGGTAAAAGCATCTTCAAACTGCTTTTGTAATCGTCGAAGCCCATCAAACGCCATCTTTGCATCGCAGGGAGTGCCATTTGGTAGACAAGAATTTCTGAAACTTTCAAAGTTGAGTACTTCTTTTGTCTTCTTCGAAAGATAAGTGCTGATGAGCAGTCCCATAGTGTTATCGCACCTAAACAAGCGTTTCACGTCTTCTCTGTTCCACCAGTGTAGCCACTTATCCCATTCACGAGCATAACGACTTCTAAGCATATTTATTTCCCATTCGTGCGCTATACCGCCTGATTTCTCTTCACTTAATGATGCAAGGCGCAGTATCTCTGCTTTGATTATTTCTTCTTGCTGCATAACAGCCTTATTGCCATTCATCATGGTAAAAACTCTCTTGGCTTGCTCTTCATTGGGAACATTGATGTACAAGAATGTTACTTTCTTGAGTACGAAGGCTAAGAACGCCTCTTTATCTATATCCTGAAGCTTGTCTGCAATGATGCGAAGCGTTTTCTTAAAGAAATAATGGTCTTGATAAGGTTCATTTTCATCAGCCTCAATATCTTCCAAGTTAAGTTCTTTAAGAAACTTGCTCGATGCCTCACGAACCTTGTACATTATATCAAACTTCTCGCTATATCCCAACCATTTCAGTAAAAGATAAAGAAAGGTGGTGCGTTGCTGCCCGTCAATGAGTATGATTTCATCTTCGTACTCCGTAACAGTAACCCCTTGAAGGAATACCTCAAATCTGTTCTCATACCGTTGTATCAAATCATTCATCAGATACTCTACGGCGTTTGTCTTGCTCCTACCTTCTTGTCCCCAGATATAGCCACGCTGATAATCAGGAATGACAAAGGTTTTACCTTTAGAAAGGTATTCTTGTAAAGTAATAGTTGTTTTCATTTTATCATCAAGTTTTATCTACCTTGCAGACCCCAAAGTGCTTTTTAAACACAGCACATATAGTGTATCTATAACTTTAATAATTAGATTTTTACGCTAGTGCTACAAATATAATAAAAATGCTTCATTAGCCCAAATCTCATTTAATCTTCTATTTTCAGATAGAGCTTAAAACATATTTCTCTCGTACTTTCATCTGCTGAATGTATTGTCCATTTTATATCACAATCATCTGCAAAGGTTTGTTGAAAGAAGGTGTCAACGCTTTCTACAATGACTTTCCCTCGCTTATCATTAGGATATGCCACGATGTCGAACATGATACCATAAATATGCTCTCGTAAGAGCGAAGCAAATTGTTGAGCATCACTTATAAACGTTTGTGTTGAAGCTTTAATATCATTTATAGTGGCAGCCTCTGGCAACGAGTATCTCTTGACAAAAGGAATAATTCTTCCCTTTTGTCGGAGCATTACTATGCAGAAATCATTGAGGTCAAAACAAAGCAGACTGGGATAGAATACTGTGTGATACATATCTGTAAGGGCTTCTATCACATAGTTGTTAGCTTCTCGAAACGCCTCTACTATTCCACTGCTATTTAGTTGCAAGGCGTTAAACTCCACAAGTATATACCCATCAGCAGCATTGCGCAACAGTTCAAAGTCATGATATGCTTTTTGCATCCTCTCCCTACCTTCAACGGCAAAGGGCAAAGTAAAGCACACCAGCACATGGCTTTTTTGTTGCTTTGCCATTTCTATATAATAAGGTAAAAGCGCAGGCACGGTATCGCCACCCAAGCAAGCTATGAACACGGTAATACGAGAGAAGGAAACTTGTGTAGCTTTTCCTTTCACCTTGTTTATTACACTTAGTTCTTTTAAGTCCCAAGCGTTACCTATAGCCATAATGTCGATGCCACTGTTTTGCCATGCGTTTTCATCGCTTACCGCATATTGCTGATAAATACTATCGGCAATGATACCACCACCATTACCAATTCCACATACCGTAAGATATTTTTCCATACACATAAGATTGATGCTATAAAGTATTAATCTGTTGTATGATTTTATTATATTCTTCCTCCCTCATCTTTTTACGCATTGCTGCCCATAGTTCTGTTTCAACAAGAAGATCATTTGGTATATACTTCTTATAGCGATGGTAAAACAAGAACGGGTCTACCATATCATCTAAAAAAAGATCTTCAAGTCGGTCTAACAACATTGACCAATCTAAATGATTGGCATATTTATCTATTTTTTCAGTAGTCCATATCATCTCAAGGTTGTTGGTAAGTTTTGTCCAATTCCAGTGGTCAATAAACTTATCAATGATATTTTCCTGAAGCAATGCAGGGTTATAGTTGTCCGACAAAGTGTCCCAACAGATGTATTGTTCAAAACGTTCTAATAATGGAAGCGACCACAATACAACAAAACTTTCAGAAACTTTTTTCCAATCGACTTTGTCCTTAAATTTCTCAAGTAGCGGTATATCCCACTGCACCATCATAGACGCCTCCCCCATGCTTCTTTAGTTGTCTTTTCAATTAATTTCACATCTTTTATAATTCTTTTTTACTCATTTTATTTCCTTCTAATTTAATTTGTTTGGATTGTTTTTGAATTATACGGGAGGGGACATGAGGGCGTACCAAATGCCAAAAATGCCCTCTGCTTTCTGAATAGAAAACCCCTTTGCTTGTCCATGCAAAAAGAACATTATTTCCACATTCCAGTTTATAGAAGTGGCCTACTTCTCTTTTGTTATAACAAAATTTCCACGGATGTGTTCCTATGTCCGAACATTCTAGTATCCTACTATCTTTAGGGGATATGCGACAGAACTCTCCCTCACAGTATATCAAATTTGGCATAAGTTTATAAATCTTTAATTTATTTTGGTTGCAAAGTTACATACTGGATATGCCAAAACGTAGCATACCTTTAGAAAAGTAGTCATATTGTAGTTTCTGTATATCCTATATTGTAACTACTCGTTAATCCTTTCTCTTTCAACGCTTTACCTTTAATGTAGTTATGTAGTAAGATATAACAGTGAAAGAAAAAGAATATAATCAGTAATCTGTATAACTGCCAATCAGCACCCCTGTACGCCACTTGTATCAACAATAATAGGAATGAATCTTGGCGCAGGAGATTGCAGCCTTTGGTAGAGATATTTCCTAAACATACCTGCCTCTATGCTGTCAAGATGAAAGGAAAGGGCGATGATAATGGGCAAGGGGCATAGTGGCGCATAACTCTCTACGTTATCCCCCTGCTTACTTACGCTACTGATGGCATTAGCTGCTTTTATCTCATAATGCTTCAAGCACATAGTCTGTTTTATAAGCTTAACCTTGTGATTAACTTTTTGCCAACTAACTCCGAAAAACTTTGCAAGTTCGCCCTCCGTCATAGCAATCTCTCCTTTCCCTTGACGAATAACACACATACCATCGCTCCACTCAAAAAAGCAACGCTCGATAGCTTTTCTTATATTGTCATCGGACTGATTACACTCTGCCTTTCTCTGGTCGTCCTTTTGATTATGCTTTGCTTTCATATTCACACCTCTTTCATTGATTATCTGTTATTATTTTGTGATGCCTGAAAGTTTATTTTCCTCTCTGACCTTACACCACTGTTTTATATGCTTCCTTTTCCATTATCTCATTAGTACACTTATGCTTGGCAATGAGCCTGTCCATATCTTCCGAAATCTTGCAGTCCGTCACCTGTGCATAAATCTGCGTACTTGCAATTGATGCGTGTCCCATCATCTTGGCTATGCTCTCGATAGGGACACCTGCGCTTAGGCACATCGTACCGAAGGTATGTCTTCCCAGGTGATAGGACAAGCGTTGCTTGATACCGCAAGCCTTACCTATGATGCTTAACTGTTTAGCCAACACATTTCTGCTGCAACAAGTCTGAAAGATAAGGCGATTATCCATATCCGTGTTATTATCTTCTTCTTTCATCGTCTGTACCTCTCTTTGTTGTTCGATAATAGTCATGGCGATAGGGTGTAACGGCACAATGAACTCCACTTTGGTCTTCTGACGCTCCTTTCTGATATACATCTGTCCGTCCGCTGCACTCTTAATATGCCCAAACTTCAAGCGTTCCATATCTGCAATGGCTAAACCTGTAAAACAAGAAAACACGAACATCTGCCTTGTAAGTTCGGCATCGCTATCACATATCTTTATTGCCATCAGTTTTACTACATCGCTCTTGTTAAGAAAGCGGATAGTCTTTTCTTCCTTTTCATATTCTGCATGCTCAAATGGATTGTAGCAAATGATACGCTGGCTTACCGAACGAAACATCAAACGGCTCAGCCAACAAAGGTAATTGTTGATGGTAGAGCCTTTCAGTCCCTTCTTTTTAAGAAAGAAGCGGTATTCCTCAAACAAGTCCTCCGTAATGGTGGAAATGGATATGTCCTGCAATCCTTTATCTTTGATAAACTCGCGGAGATTTCTGTCAGAATGGGACAGGTTCAGATAAGTTCCCTCCGCCCTTGACTTGCCTACGCTCTCCTTGACAGATTGCAGTTCTGCCTTGCTCATGGTAAGGAGCGTGGTGGGGTTAGTAGCTATACCTTGCAAGAGATTCTTGATAAGTTCCACGCTTACCACTCCGTCTTCTATGAGTAGTTTCTGATAGGTCTTCTCGACCAGTTCTCTGAATGCTTGCAGGCGAAGATTTGTTTTCTTATCCGTAGTTATCCCCTGCTTGGAGTTCCACTCTGTGGGCTTGCATTCTTCGTTTGTGGTAATGACTGACTGCTTACCGTCTATTGTGATACGGCAGAGTATAGCGGTCATACCATTTGTTTTGGACTTTTGTCTGTTGATATAAAACAGTGTCTTGAATGTACTTCTCATCATGATTTTAGTTTTAATACTACTATTGCTAAATACTCATCTGCATATCCTCCGTGAAAGAAAGGAAACGTTCAAACTCCACAAACAGCTTTTGTGGCGTAACCTTTGCATACCGTTCGGTCATACTCACGTTGCTATGCCCCAACATCTTACTTACCGTTTCTATTGGCACTCCTTGTTCCAGTGTGATGAGCGTGGCAAAGGTATGTCTTGCCGTATGCGTGGTAAAGGGAAAGGCTATGCCGACTCTTAGGCGCAATGCTTTAAGATACGATTGATAGGTGGCATACTTCATAGGTGGCAGCAGCCTTTCTCTTTCATCGCTTCGATACTTCTCTATTATTCTGATGGCTTCGGGCAACAACTTGATACGGCAAAGTACACCTGTCTTCTGCCTGTTGAACTTCAGCCAAAGGCTTCCCTCATCATCACGGACAAGATACGACCTGTTTAACTCCATCAAATCGCAATAAGCTGCACCCGTATGGCAGGCAAAGACAAACAAGTCCCTTGCTGTTTCCATTTCCTCCTCCAACTCTCCAAACTGTATGTTCATTAGTTTGTCAAGCGAACACCTGTCAAGAGCTTTGGGTAGTTTCTTGTCGCCTTTGCTTACCTTGACTTTGTCAAACAACAAAATATCGGCTAATCCTTCACGGTAAGCCAATCTGCACACCGTTTTCAAATGGGTTGCAGCATTATAGAACATACTTTCCTGAAACCCGCAAATCCCCATAAAGTATTGTTGGAAGTCGTAGATGAACTGCTCAGTAAGCTGTGAGAAAGCCAAATCAGAAACCTTATACCTACTTTTTATAAAGTTCTGTAAATGAGTACGAGTGGAATGGTAGCCAAATATGCTTTTTCCCTTTATGTCAATGCCTATATGGTTTTCTTTCTCTTTGATGAGTCTATCCAGTCTTTCAATAAGCATACACTTAGATTGAACGCTTCCTTGAAATTCCTCTTTTATATCAGTTGCATCAAATGGACAACCTTTGGATAGCAGAGACTGATAGGCTGTTTGGACGGATAGCAGAAGGATTTCCAATCTGCCGTTCACTTCCACCGCCTCACGGCTCTTTCCGCCCATTCTACGTTCACGGGGATTCCACAAATCAGGGTTACAGGATAGTTTGCAGCTGAACTGCGCAATACTCCTTCCAAGCGTGATACGTCCCATGATGGGAGCCTTACCCGACTTGTCAATGCTGCTCTTTTTGAGATAGAGCAACACCTTCATCTTTACTGTTTTCATACACTTTAATTTTTATGGGCAAAGTTACCCGAATTAAAGCGTTCTTCACTTATGCAGAAAACTGCCGACCAATGCAACAGGCACACGAGAGAAAATAATTTCAGTTACCTACCTCTGCTTTTAGTTACCTACCTCAAATCTTGGTAATGATTTAGTAACTGAACTTCTACTTAAATCCGCACTTTCCTGCCTTTTACAAATAGAGCAGTTTTATGCAAATCATTTCATATCCTGTTCATTATCAGTTAGTTTGCGCAAACTCCGATTTTTCTTCATTTTCAAGGATTAGTTGCAGTATAAGAGGGCGTTTCCTTGCAATGAAAAGGGCGTTCCTTCACATTGAAGAAACGCCCTCTTTGTATTAAGAATGCCTTTTCCTAACTTGCTCCCGTTAGGCTCTCCCCTCCCTTCGGAGGGGCTGGGGGAGGCTTTTCCATTCGGAGAGGGAATGGGGGGGAGGCTGTAGAGGAGTTAGACGTGAGGCTGTGGTTGAAGTTAGGATGATGTTTTTTTTCTTTGTGGGGGAGGTTGACTGAGGTTGTTGAGATGGCTAGATAGGTTTTTAATTACGCCCATTTATCACTTAAATATGTGTTCGTACACACGTAGAATGTCATGAAAAAGTGTTGGATAAGTTTGCTAGTTACAATAAAAAATCATATCTTTGTATCGTTATCCTGAACACAATCTTTTACCTTTTAGAAAGTAACTAATACCTATTAGATTGCAAGCGATCACCTGAGAAGGCCATCGCTTTTTTATTGCTTGTAGGTTTTCAATCATTCAGGAAACCTGTTTTTATGTCCTAGTGGGATTGTAAATAAATATCAGAAATGACTTATCTCCGTTTTTACATATCCTTCATAGTGATCCAAAACACATATTCTTTTCTTGTAGTTCGTTTATTCTCAGTAGAATAGGGGAGGGAACTTTCCTTGACGGAAGAGGGTTAGGATAAAAAGAGAAATGGCTAATCTGCACAGTTGAAGAATGCTTCGCAGAATCTTACTAGTCTGCGTTTTCTGCGTCTAACAGCCTCGGAAGCCTGCAATCTGTTCGTGTTGTTGTGCTCTCATTCGGCGGTTGATCTGTTTGATCCATTGCTGGTGCGTAAGAATAAAAGGCAATCCGATGAGAGTAAGAAGAAGGTTAGATAGATTTTCTAGATGGTAGTTTTTCCCTAAAAGGATGACAGGCACGGGCAGACCGAGGACTATGAAAGGTACGATGTATTGCATGTATGGTATCTTCGTGTTCGATCGAGTCGCCGAGTGAGAGGCGTTCATTGGGTATGACACCTTATTATATATAGCCATTTGGAAGAGTATTCTATAAGTGAATCCAGCGGTATAAAGGAAGAAAGCGAGGATGAGCCACACACTCACATTACCCATTATCACGGCAGGAAGGAGGCACAATAAGGGGATGAGCAAGAGTACTGAATAAAAGTAATACTTGGCAAGTAAGAGTTGAGGTAGGCTCTTTGGCAGCATGACAAGGCACTCGAAATAGTTGCCATCATAGCACATCAAGGGTGTAAGAAAGGCTATACCATAGATTGAAAAACAATAGAGAAGAATGGTATCAGTGATGGTTGAATCGCTTTCCGACTGCCAAATCATCGCTATCGAATAAAAGATAATGAAGCAGGTGCTGTTGATAAAGGAGTGACGCAAGCGTTTATTGCGTTGGATGAAACGCACTTCCAGTTTCAAGTATTCGCTTAACTCTTTGAAATACTCTAGGAAATTGAGCGATAGAACATGCCTTTTTGTCGTCTTTGTTACGCCTGCTGTGTATGCTTCATAATAGAGATGACTCAACAGAACACGCCTGTTTATGAGTGTGAGGATGATGAGTAGGCACAGAGCTGGTAGATAGAAAGCGATATTCCCTTGCATGATTAGTTGTCCGAAGAGAGCCGCTTGCTGGAAGAGATCAGCTACAGATGGCACGAAGAAGAAGGGGATGAAGAGGAGTGGATAAACCACTATGGGTAAGAGATAATAAACAAGTCGGCGTGAGGATAGTGTTTGTGTGATTTGAAAAAACTGTCCGTTGATAAGACTAAGTAGGCATATTCCAAGCGTGTAGCCCATCATTTCCATTGGTCCGACGGCTGGTAATAAGGATTTCAAACCAAAGGGAATGGCGATGAGAGGTAGGAAGAGATTACCATGTTGCGCTATCTGACGCAGGATGAGATAGTCAACACAAGCGTAACGAGGCAATGGTAAGAGAAGATAAGGGCGCAATCGGAAGAATTCCTGACGTATTGTTCCATAGCGAAAGATATGGTCAACGATGAGAAAGAGGGGTAAGAGAATAAAGATGAGACGATAGCCACCATATTCAGGTTCGCTTGCTAAGTTGGCAAGTTGCCATCCGCCCCATGCGATATAAGCATACGCAAAGAGCGTCAACGCATAGTAGATATACCTTGCTATGCGGTTGGCTCTCCTTTGTTTTATGCGCTTTTCGGCGAGAGAGAAGTGTTGGCGAAGAGTTAGAAAGGTCTCCCAATAAGTCATCCCAGTCTCCTTCTGCTTCTTTCTTATCGCTTTCCTCTTTTCTTGATGATTGATAAATAAAGGAAGAAAAGAGCGTGTTTATTATCTTAAATCAACAACTTCTGCACTCGGGCAGTGCTTCTTATTGAAGTTAAAAATGCCGTCTGACAGACTCTTGCGTTGGATAGAACTAATCTTAATAGTAGTCCACTTCCCTCCTTGTTTCATCTTGATTCCCTGCAACTGATAGCCCTTGCTAACGGTTACATAAGCCTCAGACACACTGCGTTTAGCGTTTGTTGCCTTCATGTGAACGACGTATGAGCCGCCTTGAGACGTCATTGACAGGTCGTAACCTTGTCTATATAGGGTCATCAAAGCGTATGGGTTCATGGCTACTCGCTGTGCCTCAGTAGGGTTAGAAACGTTCACCTCGTTGGTAGACTTCATGTAAGTCCATTGCGTTTTGCCGTTAAACCAAATGGTAGCTTGCGGTGTTGTGGCAACAAACTTAGTACCTTTCACCGAGATGGAACCGCTGGTATGCCCCATGCTAGGGCTTGAAATGGTGAAACGAGCGGTGATACCGCTTTGGTTAGAGACGATTGCTGTTGCCTTATCGAGGCACTCCTTCGCCTTTGCCGCACTCTGTGCAAAGGTGCTGTTAGCCATCAAGATGGCTACAAGTAATAGTAGATACTTAATTTGTTTCATTGTCGTATTGTTTTAATCGACGTATTTCTTTATTTAAAAAGTTGCTGTTCTTTGTTTGTTATCCACGTAGACTTGCCAAGAGATTATCGAGACTCACCTCGTCACTAAGCAATACTTCACGTGGTTTAGAACCCTTCGCTGCTCCCACGATACCAGCTTTCTCCATCTGATCCATGAGCCTTCCTGCACGATTGTAACCGATAGAGAAACGGCGTTGAATCATACTCGTTGATCCTTGTTGATTGACGACAATGGCACGAGCAGCCTCTTCAAAGAGTGGATCCAGGCTGTGGGTGTCAAGCGAACCACCGCCAGCAGCATCGTCATCAGACAATGGCTCTGGGATTTCTAATGGTGCCACAGGTCCCAACTGATTAGAGATAAACTTCGAGATACTCTCTACTTCGGGTGTATCCACAAATGCGCACTGCACACGAACAGGGTCGGCTCCGTTGAGATAAAGCATATCTCCACGTCCAACAAGCTGTTGCGCACCTGGTCGATCGAGGATAATTCGAGAGTCCATCATCGCTCCCACACGGAAAGCAATGCGTCCCGGGAAGTTCGCCTTGATGTTACCTGTGATGATAGAAGTCGTTGGTCGCTGTGTAGCAATAATCATGTGGATACCAACGGCACGTGCTAGTTGGGCGATACGAGTGATAGGCATCTCCACTTCCTTGCCTGCCGTGAGGATCAAGTCACCGAACTCATCAATGATAACAACGATGTATGGCATGTATTCATGCCCCTCTTCTGGGTTGAGGTGGTGGTTCAGATACTTCTGATTATATTCCTTTATGTTACGAACACGGGCTGCCTTGAGTTTGTCGTAACGCTCATCCATGAGTACGCAAAGTCCTTTCAGCGTCTTTACCACTTTCTGCACGTCAGTGATGATAGGCTCTTCTTCGTTCTCTTCAACGGCTGCCATGAATGGTTTAGCTATTGGGGAGTACACGCTGAACTCAACTTTTTTAGGGTCAACAAGCACTATCTTCAATTCATTCGGGTGTTTCTTGTATAAGAGCGAAGTGATGATAGCATTCAAACCAACGGACTTTCCTTGTCCAGTGGCGCCCGCTACGAGTAGATGAGGGATCTTTGCGAGGTCGACCATGTACACATCATTAGTGATAGTCTTGCCTAATGCGATTGGTAACTCCATCTTCGACTCTTGGAACTTCTTAGAGTTTAGGATGGAGAACATCGATACGATGTTAGGTTTCGCATTAGGAACTTCAATGCCGATAGTACCCTTTCCAGGCATAGGAGCAATGATTCTTATACCGATGGCAGCAAGACTTAGGGCGATATCGTCCTCTAGGTTCTTTATTTTAGATATGCGTATGCCCTGTGCGGGAGTAATTTCATAGAGTGTGATAGTGGGTCCTACCGTTGCACGTATGCTCCTTATCTGTACGCCGAAGTCGTTTAGTACCTTTATAATACGGTCTTTGTTAGCCTCTAACTCCTCTTGACTCACATAGTTAGTCCGGTTATCTGAATCGTACTGTTTGAGTAAGTCGAGTGTAGGAAACTTCCATTTCGTGAATGGCTCACGTGGGTTTATAGGCGTTAAGAGTAATTCGTCGTTGGCAACAGTGTTTCCGCTTGCCTCTTCCGTCTTATGTGTCTCTTCAATATCAAAGCCCGGTTTCTCATTCTTCTTCTCGTTCTTCTGTGGTGTAGCAAGGACTGCTTTTTCAGGGAAAGAGTCGGGTAGACGCTCTACACCAGTAGGCTCGGTGGGCAAGTCGATAGGCTCGGCAAGGCTTGAATCAATGGGTTCAACCTCGTCTTGCAGTTCCTCGTTGGGCATGAGCACATCCTCTTCATCATTGTTGTTAGCATCTCCCTGATGTCGACCACGCACCACGGTGAACTTCACCTTACTACGTATGTAGCCCACAGGATTTAGTATTTTGCGTACAATAGTGATAGTTTCTGCAGTCAAATAGGTAAGGTATGCAATCATAACGATTACTAGTATCGACACCAAACCAGGTGCTCCTATAAGATTCTCCATATATTGGACGCAGAATGCCCCATGGTCGCCTCCTGGGTTAAAAACCTGCTCTCCCATCAAAGGAGTTAGGAATTTAGCAAACGTGACAGACCCCCATACCATTACAAGAGCCATCCCGAGAAACCATTTCGTTAAACTTATCTTCTTGTAAGCACCCATCATTCGAACGCCACAAAGCGCTATGAAGGCAGGAATAAGGAATGCGGGAATACCGAAACAACGTGAGATAAGACCGTAAGAAAGCAATGCTCCGATAGAACCACAGTAGTTCTGGAACTCACGAGCACTATTCTGAACCTCTCCAGGACGCATATCTACAACCAAACTCTGGTCTGCCTGTCCTGTAGAAAAGTAACTAATGAAAGCAATGCAGATGAATAAAGCAACACACAAAAGTATGAGTCCGACCACAAACCCCGTCTTGTCATTAATGATATTATTGAGTCCCAGTGCCTCAGTGAACGTCTTGCTCTTGCGTTCGGATTTCTTCTTTGCCATTTATCTTATCAATGTTTTATCCTTGCAAAAGTAATAATTTCGTGCCATATAAGTACATGTTTTAATACTTTTTTTATACTTTTGCAAGTCAGTTGAGTATTGGAAATGAATAAAGTAATATATAATAAGTTCGATAAAAGTAGGATATCTCAATTACCAAGAGTGACCTTTCCCGGTCGAATTGTGGTCATTCTCAATGAGACAGAGGCTGAGAAAGCAGTCGATTATCTGCTTTCCAGGGATATTATAGGCATTGACACAGAGACCAGACCAGTGTTTAAAAAGGGGCACCGACGCAAAGTTGCGCTGCTACAAGCATGTGATCACGATGTGTGTTTCCTCTTTCGTCTGAACTACATAGGTATCCCTGATTGTATAAAGAGGTTTCTTGAAGATACCACTGTGCCCAAGGTTGGACTCTCACTAAGCGATGATATGCTCATGCTTCACCAACGCGCCAACTTCAAACCAGGCTATTTTATTGATTTACAGGACTATGTTAAGTCGTTAGGAATCGAAGACATGAGTCTTCAGAAGTTGTATGCTAACGTATTCCACGAGCGTATTGCCAAGCGTGAACAGCTCTCCAACTGGGAGAATGAGGTGTTGAATGACAAGCAGAAACTCTATGCTTCCACCGATGCATGGACTTGTATTAAGCTCTATGAACGGCTGCACGAAATGAAGGAAACGGGCGATTACAAGCTAGTTGTTGTACCCACTCCAGAGCCAGTAACCCCTGTTGAGGCTGCGCACAAGAGCGAGTAAGCCCCCGTGTGAGCCTTTTGTTAATAACAAGATGAAAGGAATAATAAACGAAAAAACACTTTATGTATAAGCAAGTATACTTAAATAGAGGAAAAGAAGAGAGTTTACTTCGTTTCCATCCATGGATATTCTCAGGTGCAATTAATCGTATTGATGAAGGATTGGAAGAGGGTGATATTGTCAGAGTAATGACCCACGACAACCGCTTCATAGCTGTTGGTCACTTCCAAATAGGCTCTATTGCCGTACGAGTTTTATCATTTCATGATGTCAAGATTGACGATGAGTTCTGGGAGAGTAGGCTCTCAGCTGCCTTGCAGGTACGCAATGCCATCGGGGTAATTCGTCAGTCGGGTGAAGGCAAGGAGGGCTATCCCAATACCACATACCGCCTCGCTCATGGTGAGGGCGACAACCTTCCAGGACTTGTAATAGACATATATGGCACAACAGCTGTTATGCAGGCTCATTCCGTCGGGATGCACGTCTGTCGTGAAGTCATTGCTCGCGCACTGGTGAAAGTGATGGGAAATCAACTCGATAGTATCTATTACAAGAGTGAGACCACCTTACCTTTTAAAGCCGAACTAGGGCAGGAGAATGGGTTTATCTATGGTCAGACGGATAACAACATAGCGATAGAGAATGGTTTAAAGTTCCATATTGATTGGTTGAAAGGACAGAAGACTGGCTTCTTTATTGACCAACGGGAGAACCGCAGTTTATTGGAATACTATGCCCAAGGACGCAGTGTTCTCAATATGTTCTGTTACACAGGTGGATTCTCAGTGTACGCTATGCGCGGTGGAGCTAAGTGTGTTCATTCTGTCGATAGTTCGGCGAAAGCCATCGAACTAACCAATAAGAACGTTGCTCTAAACTTCCCCGAAGACACGAGACATGCGGCTTTCTGCGAGGATGCCTTTAAGTATCTTGATGACAACGAGGGCAAGTATGACCTTATTATACTCGACCCCCCAGCCTTTGCCAAACACCGACAAGCATTGAAGAACGGGCTTCGTGGCTATACACGTCTTAATGTGAAAGGCTTTGAAAAGATACGCTCTGGCGGTATTCTCTTTACGTTTAGTTGCTCTCAAGTAGTGACTAAAGACAACTTTAGACAGGCTGTTTTCACAGCTGCCGCACAAGCGGGTCGAAAGGTGCGGATACTCCATCAGCTCCATCAACCAGCCGATCACCCTATCAATATATATCATCCTGAAGGCGAATACTTGAAGGGCTTGGTGCTATATGTTGAATAAGATCAGGCGTTACATAGCCTCGGAACAGCTCTTAAAGCCTAAGGCTCATTGCCTTGTAGCCCTTTCGGGCGGTGCTGATAGCGTCGCCCTGCTGTTGACAATGCGCCAGTTAGGTTATGAGACAGACGCTGTTCATTGCAATTTCCACCTCCGTGGCGATGAAAGCAATCGTGATGAGGAGTATTGCCAGAGCCTGTGTAAACAATTAAACATACCTCTTCATATTGCTCACTTTGATACTTTGACCTATGCCGAGGTGCATAAAGTGAGTATAGAGATGGCTGCACGTGAACTGCGTTATCGTTACTTCTTTCAGTTGAAAGAGGCTCTTGGGGCTGATGCGATATGTGTTGGGCATCATCAAGAGGATTCGGTCGAGACGATACTCATCAATCTTGTGCGTGGAACGGGGCTTAGTGGTATGCTTGGAATCCGTCCGAAGAAGGGCGATATTGTGCGTCCTCTGCTCTGCGTGAGCCGTAAGGAGATAGAAGAATACCTCCATCAGCAAGCTATCTCGTATGTTACTGATAGTACAAACCTCGTTGATGACGTTGTAAGAAACAAACTCCGATTGAATATTTTACCCCAGTTAGCAGCCATCAACCCGTCTGTTAACGATGCTATTCTTACAACGGCTCGGCACTTAATGGATGTAGATAAGATTGTAGAGGCATCTTTATTACAGGCGTTACAATCGGCTGTTAAGCCTCTTAGGAATGGTCAGGAAATATCTTTCAAACGTTCTTTCATTTCTGAAGAGAATGTTCCTTTTGCTCTTGATTTACAGGTTGTTCGGCAATTCCCTGCGCCTTCTTACCTTCTTTTTTATGTGTTGAAACCACTCGGATTTACTACTTCGCAGATTACAGAAGTCGCCGAACTTGCAAACGAAAAGACAGGGCAACTATGGGAGTCAGCGGCTTATGAGCTTACTCACGATCGTCATTCTCTACTCGTTCTACCGCTTGAACACGATGTTCCACGCCCACTCGTCATTCCTGAAACGGGGCGTTATATCTATGATGAACATACTTCTATCCGACTAACGACGTCTTTTCGCAACCCACAAACACCCCTTTCTTTCTCGAAGGATGCGAATATCATCGACTTAGATGCAACCTCCATCCGTTTCCCTTTGACCCTTCGTCGAACAGAGGTAGGCGATCGTTTCACCCCATTGGGTATGCAGGGAACGCAATTAGTAAGCGACTTTTTAACCAATCGGAAGCGTAACCGCTTTGAGAAACGCACCCAGCTTGTCTTGCAAGATGCTACGGGGACAATCTTATGGGTTGTCGGTCAGCGTATTAACCACCACTTCCGTCTCACCGAAGAAACCACCAAGTGTTTGCGTGTGGAGGCTCTTCTTTGATTTAACTAAAAGCCTCACCCCAACCATCTACAGCCTCACCCCCGTCCCCTCTCCGAATGGAGAGGGGCGTGATTACTACTATTAGCTTGCAAAGTAATGCTAAACAGGAATAAAGGTAGTAATATTCTAAAATTAACGAAACGCCCTTCTCCATTAGAGAAGGGCGTTTCCTTATGTCGAAAAGAGCCTCTCTTCACATCAAAGAGACGCCCCCTTTATTTGCAATCAACAGTATTCACGCCCCTCTCCATTCGGAGAGGGGACGGGGGTGAGGCTTCTTCTTTCCCTACGAATAGGGTTGGGAGAGGCTTTTACTACATCCCGCAGAAGAACAGGACGATGATTTGTGCGGTGAAGATACGCAAGAACATGCTTAAAGGATATACCGTTGAGTAACCTATGGCAGGGGCTTCACCATTACAAATAGAGTTGGCGTAAGCCAGTGCTGGTGGGTCGGTATAGGTTCCAGCAAGCATTCCCATGATAGTAAAATAGTTGAATTTATACTTCATGCGAGCGATAGTTCCAACGATGAGAATAGGAACTATCGTGATGAGGAAACCCGTATATACATACTTCAAACCGTCTCCCTGCACCACAGTATCCCAGAAACCTGCACCCGCTTTAATGCCTACTGAGGCAAGGAACAAGGCTAGTCCGAACTCGCGTAACATCATGTTTGCGGAGGTTGTAGTATATGTTACGAGGTGCATGCGATAGCCAAATCGACCAATGAGGATGGCTATAATCAATGGACCACCAGCCAAACCGAGCTTCAAAGGAACGGGCATGTGTGGTATAGTCAATGGTAAGCTACCAAAGAGGATGCCCACGATAATGCCGATAAAGATGGTTGCGATGTTAGGAGTATTTAGACGTTTTTCAGAGTTACCCATTAGTTCGGCAACACGATTAACATTCTCTTCTGGACCCACAACCATAATGCGGTCGCCCACATTAAAGTGGTGATTACGACTTGCGAAGAGATCCATTCCCTGACGACTAATGCGCGTTACGTTCACACCATACACCGAACTGAAGTGCATCTTAGCCAATGTTTTACCATTCATAGCACTGTTGGTGACGATAATACGCTTGCTGACCATCTTCTTGGGTTGGTCTTCTTCGTGCCAATCAACCTCAATCTCTGGACCAATGAAAGCCTGGATAGCCTTTGCATCGCCCTCTGCTGAAACGATAATCACCTCATCGTCCGACTCGAGGATGGTATCTCTATTAGGTACAGATATGTCTCCCTTCTTATTAATACGTGTACAAACAATGTCACGATTGAGGAACCCTGAGATCTCTTGTAGTGTACGTCCTGCAATGTAAGCATTGGCTACCTTGAGTGACATAATGTGTGGTTTAGCATTCGGGTTCTCCCCTTCTTCCTCCATCAACTTGTCGTTCTCCTCTTGAAGATTGACCTTGCAGATGTAGCGAACAGCGATAGTTGCACCGATGATACCCACTACTCCCAATGGATAAGCGCATGCGTAACCATTGGCAATATCGAAGTTCATGTTGTCTTTGAACACACTATGCAAGGCTTCGGTGGCTGCACCAAGACCCGGAGTGTTGGTTACTGCACCATAAAGTGTACCTACCATCATAGGCAGGTTACTGCTGTTTGAGGTGTCAAAAAAGATGTAGTAGCATGCAAACATCATCAAGATGTTCAGCAGAATGGCTACTGAAGAGAGGATATTGAGCTTCAATCCGCCTTTACCGAAGCTCTCAAAGAAACCTGGACCAACCTGTAGACCAATCATAAAGACGAAGAGTATTAGTCCAAAGTCTTGTAGAAAGTTCAACACTGGGCGTGGCCCTGTGAAGTTAATGTGCCCTGCGAGGATGCCAACAAAGAGTACGAAGGTGACGCCGAGGGATATTCCTCCGATCTTAATCTTACCTAAGTAGACACCAAGAGCAATGACAATAGAATACAGTAACACGATGTGTGCTACCGAGTCTTGTGTTTGGAATAAATTTATTAACCAGTCCATAAGTATTAATATATCGCCTACAAAGTTAGACTTAATATTTTACTCCTGCAAATTTAATGCTTAGAAAAGGTAAAAGAGAGGCCTCACGTCTAACCATAACCAGCCTAACTCTCGTCCATCTACAGCCTCACCCCCAACCCCTCTCCGAATGGAACAACCCCTCCCAGCCTCCCCCAAGGGGAGGAGTGCCTAACGGGAGAAAGTTAGTAAAAGGCATCTTTAATACAAAGGGGGCATCTCTTTGATGTAAGGAGAGGCTCTCTTTGATATGACGAAACGCCCTTCTCCAATCGAGAAGGGCGTTTCGTTAATTCTAGAATATAATTACCTCTATTCCCACTAACCATCCTCTCCCATCCTACTAGTAGTTTTCACTCCCCTCTCCATTCGGAGAGGGGTTGGGGGAGAGGCTGTAGAGGGTTGAGAGTTAGGCTTCTCTTCCTTTCCTATTGCGCAATAATCTCCTTGATCATAGCGATGAGTTTCTCCTCACCTAAGCCCGAGCGCTCACCAGCGGAAGCAATCGTTGCCTTCTTAAGGATGAGCTTTCCGAGTGGAGAGTTTAGCATTTTGAAGGGTGTGTAACGTGCTGCAAGTTCCTTTTTCAGTGTTGGATAAGCTGCAAAAAGGTCTTTTAGCTGCGTTTCGGGAGTGATGGCAATAGGTTTCTTTGCCGTCCCTTCTGCTGAATCAGAGTCTTCTTCAGGATTGGTTGGGGTGCTTCCTGTGTTGTTACCAGTGGGAGAGTTTGGTTCCTGATTAGCCCATGTTAATAGCGTTTGAGAGCCTGTCAGCGAACGAATATGTGTGCAATCCTGCATCATTTCGAGTACACCTCGGAAATTACCAGCGTCATCGTGCACCGCAAAATAGACGATGTAAAGGAACACCTCAGGCTTGTTAATCCAAAATTCAGCCTTCTCCTGCTCCCCATTACGGAACTTCTCAACAATCTCCTTAACGATATGTACGCTCTTACGAGGGTGACAGTTGGATACTTCACGACCAATGACATTCTTCGAACGAGGGAATATTCGATGGTCAGTGTCCGAATAGAACTTCACCAATTCATGCTCATCTACGAAAGAGATGTCTACTGGTAAGTGCTTATAAATAAGGTTGATTTGTTCCAAGGTGAGCTTTCCCGTGGTTACATCTAACTCCTGATCTTTTCCAACGGAATAGCCATGTTTCTTTAAAAGTGCCTGTAAGTCAGCTGCAAAAGAGCTATCATCAGCGGTGGAAGTTGTGGCAGTCTTTGGCGTTTCTTCATGCTTAACATCGAAGAAAGCAAAGCCTATCTCTTGATCACCCGACTTCATATCCTCAAATTCGGCAGGGCTGATTAATGCCAAGGAAGTGGGATAGAGGATACGTTCCTCCTTATCCATAAGGTCGCGCGCAAGCTCTATCATCTCCTTTTGAGCAGCTATGAACTGATCCTCATCACCAGCTTCCAAGAGTTGATAACAGTTCTTGATAGCATCTCGAACGATGTCATCAAAGTTCCACATCGTCGTTGTTGGGCGATCAAAACCTTTCTTTTCCAATAGCGGATAGAGCTGGTTTTGCTTGCGATGGTAGTGCTTTGGATATTGACGGAACTGATCGTACAATTCGAGCCATTGGTTTTTAATGACGGGATATTGCACTAGATCCTCTGCAGCAAGCAGTAGTTTGCGCATCTCATCATTCTCTTTATAATAATGTGTAAGCGGATGGTCGGCTGGTAACTGTGGTCGACTCGTGTCCATGAAACCCTCCAGTAGCTCATTCACCTTGCGCATATCCACACGTACACACTCATCTTCAGCACCATCTTTAAGCGTTTGCTCCATGTAAGCAATGTGATAGGGGCGAATCTTCCCCACCTTTGTTCGCATGATTTCACGTGCTTCCTCGAGTGTTATCTTACCTGTTTCGTAACGCTCCTCAACGTCAAGAAGCGCCTTCATCTTATCCATTTCTATCTCTGGGAGATAGTCTTTCATCTTATTAACCATAGTCTGTTACAGATTAAATATTCGTTTGTTGCAAAGGTACTTACCGATAATGAATATCTTAGATAACATTTGTTACCTTATGATGTTAAATCCTTTTGGTTTTTAGTTAAATAACCTTTTAAATCCAGGAAGTCGCTACTTCATAATCAGAAAGTAGTGTGTTCGCAAGCCTTAAAAGGCCTCTCCTCTCATGACTTCATCCACTTTTATATCCGTCTTATCGGTTGGGATGTGTGCAAAGAACTGAAAGGAGAAGCAGACAGCGAACTTATAAGCACGACTTATCAGCGGTAGGAAGCGATCGTAATAGCCTCTTCCACGTCCGAGGCGATTACATTCTGCATCGAAAGCCATGCCCGGAATAAGGGCAAAGTCGATGCTTTCATAATCATCGAAATAGTTACCAGTGGGCTCCATGATTCCAAATGAACTGCATTCCATTGCTTCCCACCCCCGAAAGAGACGCAGTTCCATCTCCGTCGGACTCACTACTACGGGTAGTAGTATGCGCTTCCCGTCATCGTAGAGTTGCTGAATAAGCTCGTGTGTGTTGACTTCGTCGGGCATTGAGGTATATAAGAAAATGGTATTAGCAACCCTTAATTGCGGATGAGCCTGCACCTTATTTATAATAAGGTGTGACTGTTCTGTGAGTTCTTCAGCCGTGAACTGCTGTTTGAGCAGTCGTACATAACGGCGCAACTCAGGCTTCGTTTTCCCCCTAAAGTCCTCCTCCCATGTGGGAGAGGAGGGTTTAGGAGACAGGTTGTATGTCATTGTCTTCTTGGATTAGGACGGGTTCGTCCGTGCGAGACAGACGTATCCCGTGCATGATTTTGAGGTTTTAGAAGAAGGCTCCGAGGCATCTTGAAGACACTTAAAGCCCGTTTTATTGTTTCGTCCGTGAGGTTAGCATACTCGTAAAGAGCCTGCTCGTCAAGGATATTATAGATGATTCTACTGTTGAGGTAATCCTCCAGTAGGGTGTGCGAACGCATAATCATGAGGTTACGACGGTGTAGCCCATTGCGGTCGGCATAGTTAGCAAAGTCGCTGACAAGGTTCTGCTTAGACAGATAAGCAGCCAGTGGGCGCATTTCTGTGTAGGTACTTAACTTCTTACGATACTTGTCCGTGTAATTGAAGCAATACTGCATCATCAGTCCACTAAGCACCGCCTCTTTGAAATAAGACGTCACCTTCGATGTGTCTTCGGGCACGAATATATCAGGTGTAATGCCTCCTCCGCCATAAACAATGCGCCCGTTATGGGTGTGATAGGCTGGTCCTTTATGCTTGATACTATCCTGTGAGAAGAATTCCCCATTCTTGTAACGTGTGAGAATGTCGTTCTCATAGTCGATGTTATCGCCTGGCTTGAATGGTTTCTGTATGCATCTGCCTGACGGAGTGTAGTATCTTGCTACTGTAAGGCGTATCATGCTACCATCAGGGAACTGTATCTGCTGTTGCACAAGACCCTTTCCAAATGATCTGCGACCCACTATTAAGGCCCTATCATTGTCCTGCATTGCCCCCGCAAAGATCTCTGCTGCAGATGCAGAGTTCTCATTGATGAGTACAACCATTGGTATATGTTGATAGCTTCCACGCCCATCACTACGGTAATCTACCCTTGGGCTCTTCCTTCCTTGTGTATATACAATGAGTCTATTCTTCGGTAGGAACTCATTAGCCATTTGTACGGCGGCATCGAGGATGCCCCCTCCATTGTCTCGAAGGTCGATTACTAACTGTCTAGCTCCTTGTATATTCAAGGATTGTAGAGCGGCAAGCATCTCCGCATAAGTGCGTTCGCCGAAGTTCTTAACACGTATATATCCAGTGGAGTCATTCAACATATAAGCTGCCGAAATACTCTTTACTGAGATGTCACCACGCGTCACTGTGAATATTCTTGGTTGACGATCTCCATAGCGCAAAATGCCTATCTTGACCTTAGAGTCTTTAGGTCCTTTGAGCCTGCGCATGGCTTCTTCATTTGTAGCAGACTTCCCCACGAAAGGCTTACCACCGATACTTACCACCTTATCACCAGCCAGAATGCCAGCCTTATCAGCAGGTCCATCCTTGATAACATTCTGTACTCTCAATGTGTCGTTACGTATGATAAACTCAATACCAACGCCTGAGAAGGAGCCTTTCAAGTCGTCAGTAGCAGCCTGAACATCCTTTGCGCTGATGTAAACAGAGTGTGGATCGAGCTCCGAAAGGATCTCTGGTATAGCCTTCTCAACCAGTTCGTCGATATTGACAGAGTCGACATACTGATCATCAATAATGTGTAGTAAGTTATTCAATCGATTGCTTCCACTATTGATGATATTCAATCGGTTACCAGAGAAGTGATTGGCATAAAAGGTGCCAATGAGGACTCCGATGACTACTGACACAGCCATCAACAGCGGTACGAAACGATTATTTTTATCTTTATTCATAAATGTTCTTACTTATCAGCGGGCATTTCTTACACCTTATTATATTAGTCCTGTCCGCCCTCCAAAGCCTTATATTCAACCTTTACACCAGCCTTCTCCAGCAAGTCGACACCATCGGTTAGGCGATACTTCTCGGCATATACAACCCGACGAATCCCCGATTGGATAATCAGTTTGGCGCATTCTATACAGGGCGAAGCCGTTACGTAGAGCGTTGCCCCATCACTATTATTACTACTTCTAGCCAGTTTCGTGATAGCGTTAGCCTCGGCATGCAAGACGTAAGGAAACGTCGTTCCAGTCTCGTCCTCACAGACATTCTCGAATCCACTTGGCGTACCATTATAACCGTCACTAATAATCATCTTGTCCTTAACTACTAGTGCTCCGACCTGTCGACGACGGCAGTATGAGTTCTCCGCCCATATCCTTGCCATGCGTAGATAACGATAGTCTAGAAGGGATTGTTTGCTGTTCATGCTTAAAGCTCTTTGTTAGTTCTTATTCCATCACGCTCCATCAACGCCTGTATCGTTGGTTTCTTACCACGGAAACGCTTATAGAGTTCCATTGGATGTTCCGTCCCTCCGCGAGAGAGGATATTGTCGCGAAAACGTTGCGCAGTGCTTTGGTTGAAGATTCCTTCGTGTTTGAACACACTGAAAGCATCGGCATCCAGTACCTCAGCCCACTTGTAGCTATAGTATCCGGCAGCGTATCCTCCTGCCATGATATGCGAGAATTGCACTGTCATACATGTATCTTTGCGTTGTTCTCCGATAATCGCCTTTGCCCAAGCCTGCTTCTCGAAAGGAATGATATCATCGGTAAACTCATCCTTTTGTGTGTAGTACGCCATATCGAGCAAACCGAATGCAACTTGTCTTAAACAGGCTGTTGCTGCACCGAAGTTACGACTGGCAATAATCTTGTCAATCAGTTCGTCGGGCATCGGTTCACCTGTTTGATAATGGAAGGCAAAGGTCTTTAGGAACTCTTTCTCTACTGCGAAGTTCTCCATGAATTGCGAGGGTAGCTCCACAAAGTCCCACCATACGTTGGTACCAGACATGCTTTCGAAGCGCGTGTTAGCGAACATTCCATGTAGAGAATGCCCAAACTCATGCAGGAAAGTCTCGACTTCTCCGAGTCGAAGTAACGCTGGTTTGTCCTCCGTTGGCTTAGATAGATTCATCACTAAAGACGCATGCGGGCGCACGTTCTTGCCGTCTTTATCAATCCACTGACCCTGGAACTCGGTCATCCAAGCACCATCCCTCTTGCCTTTACGAGGGTGGAAATCGACATAGAGAACCGCTAAGTAGCTGCCGTCCTTGTCGTAGACTTCATAAGGCTTAACGTCTGGATGATACACAGGAATTGCCTTATTCTCCTTGAAGGTAATACCATAAAGGCGAGTGGCAAGCCCGAATACACCTTTAATGACATTATTTACTTCAAAGTAAGGGCGTAACATCTCAGGGTCGAGATCATACTTCTTCATCTTCAGCTTATGCGTATAATAAGCCGTATCCCATGGCTCCATCTTGAAGTCATCGCCCTCTATTTCCTTTGCTAAAGCCTCTACTTCCGCATGTTCGGATAGTGCAGTAGGCTTGTAAGCAGTTATGAGGTCATTCAGTAGTTTATATACATTCTCCACCGAAGAAGCCATGCGATATTTCATGACATAATCAGCGTATGTATCGTAACCAAGCAACTGTGCCATCTCACGGCGTAGGTTCACGAGACGCTTGCAGACCTCAAGATTATTCGTATCATTGTCCTTTATGCACAGAGTATTGCGTGCCATGAATAATTCCTGACGCAAGTCTCTTTGCGTACTGTACATCATGAACGGTCCATAACTCGGTGCATCGAGCGTGAAAACCCACCCTTCAAGCTCACGTTCTTTGGCAGATTCGCGTGCAGTCTCACGTGCCGTATCAGGTAAGCCATCGAGTTGCTGTTCGTTAATAATATGTAAGGTGTAAGCCTTATTCTCCTTAAGAAGGTTCTGAGAGAACTGCAATGAGAGCATAGAAGCCTCTTCGGTGAGCTGGCGGAGGCGGTTTTTTCCATCCTCATCGAGCAACGCACCACTACGAACAAAGCCGTCATAGCTATTCTCCAGTAGTCTGGCTTCCTCAGGGGTAAGCTCCCGATGGTGTTCATGCACACGTTTAATTCGTTCGAACACCTTAGGGTTTAGACTCACATCATTGCTATGCTTCGTGAGAATAGGGCTCATCTTCTGTGCTAAAGCATCCATCTCATCATTCGTTTCCGCACTTAGCATATTAAAGAAAACAGCCTCCACACGATTCAACAAATCGTAGTAATGCTTTCGTCCCTGTACATCATCTTCGGGTATGATAGTATTCTCGAAGGTTGGTTCTTCAGGGTTATTAACGATCTTCTCTATTTGTTCATCCTCACGACGAATGCCCTCCATCATAGCTTCCTCATAGTCTTCTAGGCGGATGCGATCGAATGGCACCGTGTCATGCGGTGTATCGTATGGTAGAAAGAAAGGGTTTTTGTGTGTCCCTTCTGTTGGTGTTTTATCTGTCATATTATATCTCTCAATCTTATCAATGTACAAAGGTAAACAAAAAAAAGGACTTTTCACTTATTTAAGAGAGTTTTTATAGAAAATTAGGCAAGGCTCTTCTTTAATTCAAAATTCAAAGTTCATAATTCAAAATTATGATTAGTTCTGTTTGGAATGAAGGTCTGCTAAGATACTCTGTAGCATATCGTCCAATGTAACGGGGCTGTCCCTGGTTAGCGTGAGTCATGAAGTAGCAAATGAAGAGACGCTCTTCTCGAATTGAGAAGGACGTCTCTTTGCATTAAGGAAGGCGTCTCCTCACATCGAAGAAACGCCCTCTTTGGATTAAAGTAAGCCTCCCCTAACTGGCTCCCGTTAGGCACTCCTCCCCTTGGGGGAGGTTGGGTGGGGTTATTCCATTCGGAGAGGGGTTGGGGGTGAGGCTGTTTGTTTGCACTTTGATTATGCATTTTGAATTCCAGCGAATAGCATATATGATGATAAAAGGTACTCGGTTTGCCTAAAAAACCTTATTATAAGCAGTCTACTTTCATAGAAAAGTAGTATCTTTGCACATTAGTATGTAATTATAAAACATAGGTAGTTTAGACAACAATTAAACATTCATAATCGTGGCTGAAACAAAGTATATCTTCGTAACGGGCGGCGTTGTTTCCTCTTTAGGGAAAGGTATTATCTCGTCGTCAATCGGTAAGCTCCTGCAAGCAAGGGGTTACAACATCACCATTCAGAAGTTTGATCCGTACATAAACATCGACCCTGGAACGCTAAACCCATACGAGCATGGGGAGTGCTACGTAACTGTTGACGGTATGGAAACCGACCTTGACCTCGGTCACTATGAGCGTTTTACTGGCATACAGACCACTAAAGCCAACTCAATGACTACTGGTCGTATCTACAAGAGTGTCATTGATAAGGAGCGTCGGGGCGATTATCTCGGTAAGACCATACAAGTTGTTCCACACATAACAGACGAGATTAAGCGTAATATCAAGCTCCTTGGCAAGAAGTATCATTATGACTTTGTGATTACAGAGATTGGTGGTACGATAGGAGATATTGAGTCGGCACCATTCTTGGAGGCTATTCGTCAGATGAAATGGGAACTCGGAAAGCGTGCTATCAACCTCCATTTGACCTATGTGCCATACCTTAAAGCAGCGGGCGAGTTGAAGACTAAGCCTACACAACATAGTGTGAAAGAGTTGCAGAGTGTGGGTATTCAGCCTGATATTCTCGTGCTTCGTACAGAGAAACATCTCGATGATGACATTCGCAAGAAGGTGGCTGCTTTCTGTAACGTGGACTTCGACTGCGTTGTACAAAGCGAAGACTTGCCTAGCATTTATGATGTTCCTATCAATATGCAAGCACAAGGTTTGGATGCAGCAATATTGCGTAAGTGTGGCGAAGAGGTAGGTCCTGCACCGAGCCTAGGCCCTTGGAAGGAGTTCCTCGACCGTCAACGCAAGGCAAAGAAAGAAGTTCATATCGGTCTTGTGGGCAAGTATGACCTGCAAGATGCATATAAGAGTATTCGTGAAGGATTGCTTCAAGCAGGTGTATATAACGACCATAAGACAGTTATAACATTCATTTCTTCAGAAGAGATAACCGAAGATAACGTTGCAGAAAAGCTAAAGGGACAGGACGGAATAGTGATTTGTCCAGGCTTTGGACAGCGTGGTATCGAAGGAAAGATAGTGGCAGCGCATTATACACGAACACATGACATCCCGACGTTCGGAATCTGTCTTGGTATGCAAATGATGGTTATTGAGTTCGCACGTAACGTCCTCGGATATAAGGATGCGAACTCTCGTGAGATTGACGGAAAGACTCCGCACAACGTTATTGATATCATGGAGGAGCAGAAGAACATAACCAACATGGGTGGAACCATGCGTTTGGGAGCTTATGAGTGTGTGCTTCGTCAAGGCTCAAAGACATTTGATATTTATAAACAAGAACATATTCAGGAGCGTCACAGACATCGTTATGAGTTTAATAACGACTATGAGAAGGAATTTGAAAAGCATGGTATGCAGTGCGTCGGACGCAATCCTGAGAGTGAGTTAGTCGAGATTGTAGAGGTATCGGGACTACGTTGGTACATCGGAACTCAGTTCCATCCAGAGTATCAATCGACGGTTCTTCACCCACACCCATTGTTCCTCTCATTCGTAAAAGCATCTATAGACAATCAGAAAAAACAATAAATGGATAAGAAAACTATTACTGGGTTCATCCTTATAGCCCTAGTACTTTTTGGCTTTGCATGGTGGCAACAACCATCTAAAGAGCAGCTTGAACAACAACAAAAAGAGGCTCAACTCGATTCTATCGCAGCGGCTAAGAAGAATGCAAGTCAGAAACTCCTTGCAGCAAAACAGGCACAACAAAAGGCACAGGCTGCCACTGATACGACGGCTCTCTTTCATTCGGCACTGAATGGAAAGGCGCAAGATATCACTCTAAAGAATGGTAAGGTGGAGTTGACCTTGTCGACTAAGGGAGGTGTTGTTCGTAAGGCAGTTATCAAGAACTATGTAGGTCATGACATCGATGTAAAGGATGGTTCTAAGGATCAGAAAGACCTTACTTTATTCAGTGGGAACGATCAGAACCTTAACTTCATGCTGTCTGCTAAGACTTCAAACATCGAAACAAAGGACCTTTACTTCACGCCTTCTAATGTCACAGATAGTACTGTTACGCTTACTGCTGAGGCTGGAAAGGGTAAGACCTTGACGCTGAACTATACCCTTGGAAAGGATTATCTCCTTCACATGTCATTGCAGGCTGAGGGCATGAGTGGTATGTTTGCACCTAATTATAACCAAATGGATATCAACTGGGAGGATAGGTGTAGACAGCAAGAACGTGGCTTTATGTTTGAGAACAGATATGCTACTCTGACTTACAAGAAGCACGATGGCAGTACAGACTACCTCAGTGAAACCTCTGAGAAAGAGGAGACTACAGAGGAGCCAATGGACTGGGTGGCATTTAAGAATCAGTTCTTTTCAGCGGTGATGATTGCTAAAGACAACTTTGCAACAGGTGCACAGCTCAAGAGTACACCGCTTGAGAAGGAGACAAAATACCTCAAGCAATATGCTGCCAACATGAAGGCTGGATTCGATCCAACGGGTAAGAAGGCATCAGAGTTTGAGTTCTACTTCGGTCCGAACGACTTTCGTCTATTGCAATCTGTCGAGAAGGAGAGTCGCTTCGGGAAAGACCTTGACATGCAGAGACTCGTCTATCTTGGGTGGCCACTGTTCCGTATTATCAACCGATGGTTCACTCTTTACGTCTTCGATTGGCTAAGTAAAGTGTTCCCAATGGGCGTTGTTCTCATCCTTATCACCTTATTATTAAAGCTCATAACATTCCCAATGGTGAAGAAGAGTTATATGAGTTCGGCTAAGATGAGGGTGCTGAAACCAAAGCTTGATGAGGCTACTAAGCAGTTTAACAAGCCTGAAGATCAAATGCAGAAGCAGCAAGCTATGATGCAAAAATACGCCGAGTATGGTGTGAGTCCATTATCTGGTTGCTTGCCAATGCTTATCCAAATGCCTATTTGGATTGCGATGTTCAACTTTGTTCCAAACGCCATCCAGTTGCGTGGAGAGAGCTTCCTTTGGATGAAGGATCTCAGTACTTACGACCCGATCTGGTCGTGGAATAGCGACTTATGGCTTATCGGTGACCACCTCTCACTGACGTGTATTCTATTCTGTGGAGCCAATCTTCTCTACTCTTGGTTCACAATGCAACAACAGAAAGATCAGATGGTTGGACAGCAAGCAGACCAAATGAAAATGATGCAATACATGATGTTTGCGATGCCACTCTTCTTCTTCTTTATGTTCAATAACTACTCTTCTGGACTCAACTTCTACTACTTTGTGTCCCTCTTCTTCTCGGCTGCTATCATGTGGACATTGCGTAGAACGACCAATGACGAGAAGCTTTTAGCAATCCTCGAAGCGCACCGAAAGGAAAAGAAGAACGATCCGAAGAAGGCGAGCGGACTCTTTGCTCGTATGCAGGCATTGCAAGAGATGCAGCAAAAACAGCAAGAGGAAATGCGTAAGAAACAGGACGAATTAAATAAAAGAAAGAAAGGTCTATAACTATGAACAGGAACTTAACGGTCGCAATGACAGCTGCTTTGATGATGACGGGGACTGTGTCTCAGGCACAGGAAGTCAATATCGGGCGTAGCAACATCACGCTAAAAAGCGACCTGATGACGCCTGAAGCTCTTTGGGCTATGGGTAGAATCGGGTCGGCACAAGCCTCTCCTGATGGTAAGAAAATCGTCTATCAAGTAGGCTACTACAGCGTTAAAGAGAATCGAGGACATCAAGTGCTTCGCATTATGGATGCCGATGGTAAGAATGACAAACTACTGACTACCTCTGCTAAAAGTGAGAGTGATGTAGCATGGTTGGACAACCAGACTCTAGCTTTCCTAACCGATGGTCAGCTATGGACAATGTCGACTGATGGCAGTAATAGACATCAACTGACTCACTCTGACATAGCCATCGAAGGCTTCCGATTCTCACCTGACAAGAAGCGCGTGGTATTGGTCAAGAGCATTCCTTATCATGGTACTATCAAGGAAAATCCAGATGATCTTCCAAAGGCAACAGGTATGTTAATCACCGATATGAACTATCGCCACTGGGATCATTACGTAACTTCTAATGCGCACCCATTCGTTGCCAACGTCACAGCTAATGGCGTGGATGCAGGCAAGGACATACTTGAGGGCGAGCCGTATGAGAGTCCAATGGCGCCTTTCGGAGGGATAGAACAGATTGACTGGAGCACTGATTCAAAGTCAGTTGCCTATACTTGTCGTAAGAAGGAGGGCACTCAATATGCCATTTCTACCGATGCCGACATATATATATATAATGTGGAAACGGGTAAGACAACCAACCTCTGCAAGCCAGCCGACTATGTTGAGCCAAAGATCGATGCGACAAAGAGCATGCGAGATCAGGCTGTCAACCATCAGTCAGGAGACTTTAATGTAGGCTATGATGTCAACCCTAAGTTCTCACCTGACGGCAAATACATTGCTTGGCAGAGCATGAAACGCAATGGATATGAGAGTGATCGCAATCGACTCTGCGTCTACGAACTAGCAACAGGACGCAAGACTTATGTCACAGAGAGCTTCGACTCGAATGTAGATGACTATACTTGGAGTGCTGACTCTAAGTCTTTATACTTCATCGGAGTATGGCATGCAACCGTTAATGTCTATCAGACCAACCTCAAGGGGGCTGTTCGTCAACTTACAAAGGGCGACCATAACTATGTAAGTATCGCTCTGTTAGGTAATAAACAGCTATTAGGTATCCGTCAGAGCATATCTCAACCGAATGAAATCTACGCTATCACGCCCTCAAAAGGCAATGCGGATAGCCAACAGACACAGCTTACTTTCGAGAATAAACACATCTTCGACCAACTCGCTTTAGGTGAGGTTAAAGATCGCTGGGTCGCTACTTCAGACGGAAAGAAGTTACAGGAATGGGTGATCACACCGCCTCACTTCGATCCTAACAAGCGTTATCCAACTCTCTTGTTCTGCGAGGGTGGACCTCAAAGTCCCGTCTCTCAGTTCTGGAGTTACCGCTGGAATCTACAGATCATGGCGGCTAATGGCTATGTAGTAATAGCCCCGAACCGACGCGGACTACCGGGTTATGGCAGTGAATGGAACGAACAAGTAAGTACCGATTGGACGGGTCAGTGTATGCGTGATTATCTATCGTCTATTGACGACGCAGCGCAGAATTTGCCCTTTGTTGACAAGGATAACTTGGCTGCAGTGGGTGCTTCTTTCGGTGGATTCTCGGTTTACTACCTTGCAGGAATACACAATAAGCGATTCAAGTGTTTGATTGCTCACGATGGAGCATTCAATCTCGAGAGTATGTACACGGACACTGAAGAGGCTTGGTTCAGCAACTGGGAGTATGATGATGCGTATTGGAACAAGGACAAGAGTGCGTCTGCTCAACGCACATATGCCAACTCTCCACATCTAAACGTTGATAAATGGGACACCCCGATACTATGTATCCATGGTGAAAAAGACTATCGTATTAATGCCAACCAAGGCATGGGCGCATTCAATGCCGCTCGATTACGTGGTATCCCAGCAGAGCTCTTGCTCTTCCCAGATGAGAATCACTGGGTGTTGAAACCACAAAATGGTATCCTCTGGCAACGCACCTTCTTTAATTGGCTCGACCGCTGGTTGAAGAACAAGTAAGCACGAGGAGGACTGGTTCTAGGTATCCTAATTGTTTGTAAGATACCTAGAACTTCTAGAAAACCAGCACTCATTAGAAAAACAAAAGACAATAATCAAGAAAAAACAAAACAATCAATTATAATGGTAGAAACAATTCAAAGAAAGCTCAGTGACAGTCCTAAAGCACGTTGGACAGCCCTGATTATAGTTGCATTTACTATGATGATGGGGTACTTCCTCACTGATGTAATGTCGCCATTGGAGGCACTCTTAGAGACTCCAAAGGCTCAGGGCGGACTCGGATGGACGTCAAGTAACTACGGATTCTTCGCTGGTAGTTATGGACTCATCAATGTCTTCCTACTCATGTTGTTCTTCGGTGGCATCATACTAGACAAGATGGGCATACGATTCACAGGTTTGATGGCATGCTCCTTGATGGTGATTGGTGTTGCAATTAAGTACTTCGGCGTTAGTACCGACTTTGGTGATAGCGTCTTCTCTATCAGTGCTTTCGACTTCAGTTTACCAATGTCTGCTGCCGTAGCATCGCTTGGTTACGCTATATTCGGTGTAGGTTGTGAGATCTGCGGAATCACAGTTTCAAAGGTAATCACTAAGTGGTTCACTGGTCACGAGCTTGCTCTTGCGATGGGAATACAGGTAGCTTTGGCTCGTCTCGGTACTGCTGGTGCCATGATGGGTTCGTTACCTTTTGCCAAGGCGATGGGTGGTCACGTTAGTGCACCTGTCCTTCTTGGTCTCGTTCTACTCGTTATTGGTTTGCTTGCATTCATTGTTTACACCGTAATGGATAAGAAGCTCGATGCGTCAACAGAGGCAGTTGAGGGACAGAATACGGCAGATAGCGAAGATGAAGGATTCCACTTCTCCGACTTGAAGTTTATCTTCTCCAACCCAGGTTTCTGGTGTATTACAGCTCTATGTCTGCTCTTCTATAGTGGAGTATTCCCATTCCTTAAGTTCGCAACGAAGCTGATGATTGCCAATTATAACGTATCCGACACCTTTGCAGGAGTACTTCCAGGATTGATACCATTCGGTACCATCCTTCTCACCCCGTTGTTCGGAACGCTTTACGACCGCATTGGTAAGGGTGCAACCTTAATGCTCATTGGTAGTACAATGCTCACTTGTGTGCACTTCATCTTTATGATTCACATCCTCCCAGTGGGCTGGTTTGCAGTCGTAATCATGCTTGTCTTAGGTGTAGCCTTCTCTTTGGTACCATCTGCCATGTGGCCAAGTGTACCAAAGATTATCCCTATGAAGCTCCTCGGTTCGGCGTATGCAATCATCTTCTACATACAGAATATCGGTTTGAGTCTAGTGCCAATGGCAGTAGGATCATTCAATAAGAACGACCCAAGCTACTTCTCTATGGAAGCGTTCTTCACTGGTTGTGGCGTTGCAGCAATCATTGTTTCGCTTGTACTTATCGTCATTGATAAGAAGAAGAAGTACGGTCTTCAGGAAGCAAATATCAAGAAGTAAGGGTGCAGGAGGGAGGTTCTATCCATCAAGGATAGCCTTCTTTAAACCCTATTCTTACACCCAGAAAAGCCTCCCCCAACCCTATTCGTAGGGAAAGAAGAAGCCTCACCCCCGTACACAACCAGCCTAACTCCTAACCATCTACAGCCTCACCCCCAACCCCTCTCCGAATGGAGAGGGGAGTGATGACTGCTATTTGCTTGCAAAGTAATGCTAAACAGGAATAGAGGAGATAATATTCTAGAATTGAAGAAACGCCCTTCTCGATTGGAGAAGGGCGTTTCCTTATGTCGAGAAGAGCCTCTCCTTGCATCAAAGAAACGCCCTATTCATTTGCAAACAATAGTATTCACGCCCCTCTCCATTCGGAGAGGGGACGGGGGTGAGGCTTCTCTTCCTATTAACGTAGGCGTCTGCTTCAATCCTTGCAATTCTCATCTATAGTCTCTTTGGCACATCCCCTCCTTTCGGAGGGGCTTGGGGAGGCTTTCTCTCCCACAATTAGAAAGGCCCATAAGAAGGACTATTCATCCAACTTATGAGCCTTTCCTCATTATATACATTATCTAATTCACGAGAGTCTCGATTTATCTATAAACATCGAGGGAGAGCTTAGCCACGGTCCAAGATCAGTAATCCTTGACAATCGGATGAGCCTAGGATGAATATTATCAACCATCGCCTCGTCCTTCCAAGAGCTATAATTAGAGATGTAGGCAGCCCATCCTCCAACGTCTAAAACGGGTTCGATATCCGAAGAAAACGAATTGCCCACCATCAATAATTGCTCTGTTCTGACGTTGAAACGCTTGCATAACCTGCGATAAGCGTCCTCTGTCTTGTCCGAAACAACGATGACATCATCGAAGAAAGACCTTAATCCAGATCGTTCCATCTTCTTCTCTTGATCGAGAAGTTCGCCTCGTGTGAACACAACCATGCGATATAAACCCGTTGAACGTAGCTGTTCTAGGCTCGATCGCACTCTATCAAAGGGCTTACCAGGCAATCGCAACAGCTCTTTCCCTATCCCAATTATCTGTTCTATCTCCTCTCCTGTAACCTTTCCTTGGCTTATATAAACTGCATTCTCTACTAGTGAAAGTATGAAAGACTTACTTCCACAACCATAAAGAACATTATTCTCTCTCTCAGTAGACCGAAGAGACCTTGATATCTCATCTGCTTCTGCATACGAAGCAAGGATCTCACAGTACACTTGCTCTACTGAATCGAAGTACGTCTGACTCCCCCATAAGGTGTCATCAGCGTCGAATGCTAGAAGTGTAATCTGTCTCATAAACTCAAACCAACTAATTTGATAATTGTATATCATGAATAGTCTCTTATTTAGGAAATACTTTCCTATGAGACAATGGATAAAAGGTTTGAATTCAGACTGATTGTCTTTTTTCCTTCATAGAAGCCTCCTCTCTTATTCAATCTTTCGATACAAAGATACAAGGTTATCGCTATATTCAAGTATAAAAGCACGTATTTTTCCAACAAAGTGCCGTTATTTCACATTTTTTATATAATCAGCTCCTCTCGAAAAGATTATTTTTATTATGGAAAAAAGCACCTTTTTATTTGAATAACTCAACTTTTTTCCTTTTCTTTGTACAACTTTATCCAACGAAGAACATGGATTGTCTTGCTTGCACGATACTTCATGATGACATATAGAAGATAATTAAAAACCAAATAGAAAAGAAACTTCTTACATTGGTGTTGCTCTCTTCTGCTGTAGGGGCAAGCACTTCTGCGATGGCACAAAAGACTGGGAAACAGGCGGGGAACCCCAATGTTATCATCATCTTAGCCGATGACTTAGGCTATGGAGACCTAGAGTGTTATGGGGCAAAGAACGTTCACACGCCGAATATCAACCGTTTGGCACAGTCGGGCATACGCTTTACTAATGGTCATGCAGTGGCTGCCACGAGCACTCCCTCACGTTACTCGCTCCTTACGGGGGAGTATGCTTGGCGACGAGAGGGTACGGATGTGGCTCCTGGTAATGCTGGGATGATTATCAAACCGAGCCAGTTTACAATGGCAGATATGTTTAAGAGTCAGGGATATGCTACCTGCGCTATTGGTAAATGGCACTTAGGATTGGGTGATAAAACGGGTGAGCAGGATTGGAATGCACCCTTACCACAGGCGTTAGGCGACATTGGTTTCGATTATCACTACATCATGGCAGCCACTGCGGATCGTGTTCCTTGTGTGTTCATAGAAAATGGGAAGGTGGCAAACTATGACCCCGAGCATCCGATAGAGGTATCTTATCGAAAGAACTTCGACGGAGAACCAACTGGACGAGACAATCCCGAACTATTGTACAATCAGCGTGCTAGCCATGGACATGATATGTCTATTGTCAATGGAATTGGTCGAATCGGTTACATGAAAGGCGGGGGTAAGGCGTTATGGAAGGATGAGAACATTGCAGACTCTATCCTTGTGCATGCCACTCGATTCATAGAACAACATCAGAAAGAGCCGTTCTTTATGTATTTCGCTACCAACGACGTACACGTCCCACGCTTTCCTCATCCCCGATTCAGGGGTCATAACATCATGGGAGTGCGTGGCGATGCCATCGAACAGTTTGATTGGACGGTCGGAGAGTTGCTTCGCAAGCTCAAAGAACTGCACCTTGACGAGAATACCTTGGTGATTCTTACGAGTGACAATGGACCCGTTGTGGATGATGGATATGCTGATGGAGCTGAGGAACTGCTGCATGGTCATAGCCCAGCAGGTCCTTTCCGTGGGAATAAATACAGTGCTTTCGAGGGAGGAACGGCTATTCCTCTGATTGTGTCATGGGCTAAACAGGTGAAAGGAGGTGAGGTTTCGGATGCCTTGGTGAGTCAGATTGATTTCCTTTCATCGCTTGGTTCGCTCATTCATGCCACCCTTCCAAAGGGGAGTGCACCGGATAGTAAGGATTATCTCTCAACCTTGCTCGGTCGCAATAAGCAGGGGCGCGATTATGTCATTGGGCTTTCCAGTAATCATGTTCTGTCTGTTCTCACTCACAGATGGAGGTATATCGAACCGAATGATGGTGCTCCGATGATCCAATGGGGGCCAAAGATTGAAACAGGCAATGCACCTGTTCCCCAGCTTTATGATATGCAGGCAGAGAAATACGAAACGCATAACTGCGCTGCCGAACAGCCCGAAGAAGTGTTTAAAATGCAGACGATATTGAGGAAGGAAAGGGCTCGTTGACATTCAAAAATCATAATTTACAAATCAAACTTATGGTTAGGTTGAATTGAAGAGTAGGCAAATTATTTATTAAGTAAACGAGTTAACAAGTGGACTCGTTTACTTATCAACCTGAAATAAACACTCGTTTACTTATTAATTAGTAATCTATTCAACTTGAAAAACATCTAAAATACTTATAAATAGGTATTGTGGTAAGCGTGTCAACATGCTACCTTTGCACAAAATTTACAAACAATTAGTAAACAACTTGTCTACATGCAGTGGCATGCTAAACGATTAGCTGCTATAAAAGAAGAATCTTCGGATTCTCAACCCAATGCAAGGTTGCTATAAGTTTGATTATCTAAATTATGCTTTATAATACAAAATACATGTTGTCTCTGCTGTTAGTTCTGACTCCACTGAGCATGTGTGCCCAGACACAAGACAGTCTACAAACAGAGCAAAAGAGTGCTTTAACCGACTCGGTTCATCGTATGACCGAAGTGATTGTACGCTCCAATCAAATGCTGGGGAGCAAGTTTGAAGCTCGTAACCGCACAGGTTCGGCTTATTATATATCTCCCACTGAGATTGTGAAGTTCGGTTACACCGATATTAATCGTATGCTTAAGAGTGTGCCGGGAGTGAATGTTTACGAGGAAGATGGATATGGTCTTCGACCGAACATCAGTCTTCGAGGCACCAAAGCCGAGCGCAGTGAGCGCATCACCTTGATGGAGGATGGTGTGCTAGCAGCCCCTGCTCCCTATGCAGCTCCAGCCGCTTATTACTTTCCGAATGCGGGTCGTATGTACGCCATAGAGGTGTTGAAGGGTAGTAGTCAGGTGCAGTACGGTCCTTTCACGACGGGTGGTGCTATTAATATGGTGTCTACCCCCATCCCTTCCAAGTTCAGTTTGAAAGCGAACGCATCCTATGGTAGCTATAACACATTGAAGTCTTACTTCAGTGTAGGTAATCGCTTCAAGTACACTGGATTCATCATTGAGTATCTACGTTACCAATCGGATGGATTCAGAAAGGACGTCCCGAACGAGCGAACAGGATTCAAACGCAATGACATCATAGCCAAGTTTGCCGCCCAGACCAATAATGAGGAAGGGCTCAATCATCTGTTTGAACTGAAGTTCGGGTTTGCCAATGAGACCTCTGATGAGACCTATCTTGGATTGTCCGAACAGGATTTTGCCCTCCGCCCGTACTATCGCTATGCAGGAGCACAGAAGGATAACCTCAAGACGAGACATACCCAATGGGTGGCAACTTACGTCATCGAGTCGCCAAGGAAACTCAAAATAACCACCAATCTATACTATAATTACTTCTTTCGTAACTGGTATAAACTCAACGAAGTAAGGGTGGGGAATACCAAAGATGAACGCCGTTCGATAGATGCAGTATTGGCTGACCCCGAGACAAATAAAGCCTACTTTGATATTGTGACAGGGCAGACCGATTACGTAGGGGAGGCTTTAATGCTGCGTGCCAACCATCGTGTTTATCACTCACGAGGCATTCAGTCGAAGGGAGAATACCGCACAATGCTATGGGACGGATACCTCACTGCCGAGCTTGGATTGCGTTATCATGCTGACAGTGAAGACCGTTTTCAGCAAGACGACGGCTATTCCATGCAAGGAGGACGCATGCAGCTCTTCTTGAAGGGGCTCCCCGGAAGCAACGCCAACCGCATTACTACGGCACATGCTTGGGCTGGTTACTGGTTGGCGAAATGGTCGAAAGGAATCGTCACCCTTACTGCCGGTATGCGTTACGAAGACGTTGATCTGTTGAAGAGAGACTACACTAAGGCCGATCCTCGTCGAACAGGAATGGTGCGCATAGAGACTTCTAACCATGCAAGAGCACTATTGCCTGGTATTGGAGTAAACGTCAAACTCCTACCTACACTATCGGCTTTCGGCGGTCTTCATAAGGGTTTCGCCCCTCCTAGTGCTACCTTAGATCAGAAGGCAGAAAGCAGTGTTAACGTTGAAGCTGGCTTGCGATACACTACCACAAAGATGAAAGTTGAGGCTATTGTATTCAATAACAACTACTCCAATATGCTTGGGAGTGACCTCGCAGCACAGGGTGGGCAAGGAACACTGGAGCAATTCAATGTGGGTAAGGCACTGGTCAATGGATTAGAGTTCATGTTTCAGTATCAGCCCATCCCACAACATCTCGCTCTCCGTCTGCCCTTACAACTATCTTACACTTATACCAATACGAAGATGAAAAACGATTTCGTCAGTTCGGCATGGGGGCATGTTGTCTATGGAGATGAGATACCTTATATATATAAGCACGCTTTGAACCTACAGATCGGACTTGAGTATAAATGGTTGGAAGCCAACTTTGGAGCACGATACAATGGTGACATGCGCACAACGGCAGGGCAAGGTCGCATTGCAGAAAGGGAAAAGATTCCACATCACCTTATATTAGATGCCTCATTGAAAGGGCGTATCAATAAGCGACTCACCCTCACTCTGAATGCTATCAACCTAACGAATAAACGCTACCTCGTGTCCCGTCATCCTTCAGGATTGCGTGCCGGTCACCCTTTGGGAGTGTATGGAGGATTGCAATTTAAGCTCTGATAGTGTATAAACCATCAATAGTTACAAGCAAAAAGAACAATCATGATAAAAGAGATAAATAGATTTATCAACAAACGAAAAGCTCTGCTGACCCTCATCCTGCTGTTTATGACGCTCACACTGACGGCACAGACAACAGGAACCATCAGTGGAACGGTCAAGAACGAACAGGGCGAAACACTCATCGGAGCCTTTGTGCAGGTTGTAGAAACTAAGCAGAAAGCAGTGAGCGACATGGATGGTCACTTCACTATCAAGGCTTCTCAAGGGCAGACCTTACAGGTGAGTTACATCGGAATGACACCTCGGAAGGTAAAAGTGAACGGTCAGAACCTTACCATCACACTAAAGGCTGATGCGCGACAGATTGATGAAGTCGTTGTTACAGGCTATCAGAACATCCGTAATAGAGTATATACAGGAGCGGCAACATCGGTTAAGATGGATGATATTAAGCTGGAAGGTGTTGCCGACGTATCGCGTATGTTGGAAGGTCGAGTGCCTGGTTTGTCTATTCAGAGCATATCGGGAACCTTCGGATCAGCCCCTCGTATTAATATTCGTGGGGGTGCTTCGATCATCGGAAACGTGCAACCTCTGTATGTCATAGACGGTGCGGTGTATGAAGACTTGGTGCATCTCAGCCTCGACCAACTCGCATCTGGTGATGCTGTGACGCTCATCTCCTCAGCAATATCAGGTTTGAATCCTGCCGACATACAAGATATTCAAGTGTTGAAAGATGCTTCTGCTACTTCAGTCTATGGTGCTCGTGCCTTGAATGGAGTAATCGTCATCACCACAAAAGCGGGTAGAAGAGAGTCTCCCCTACGTGTAACTTATTCCACAGAGAACTCCATTCGCCTCAGACCGAGGTACTCCGACTTCGACTTACTGAACTCACAAGAGACCATGTCACTCTATCAGGAGATGAATGATAAGGGCTATTTCGGTGTGACCAAATCGTTATATGGACGGCGAAGTGGCATTTATTACCAGCTATATAAGGCTGTTAGCACCGTCAATCCAGCAACGGGTACTTACTATCTGCCCAATACGCCTAATGCAAAGATGGACTTCCTGCGCAAGAGGGAGTATGCCAATACAGACTGGTTTAAGCTCCTTTTCACGATGAATCCTACCACTAACCACATGATAACACTGTCGGGTGGTGGTAAGAACACAGCTACTTACGCTTCATTAGGTTTCTATCATGATGCTGGATGGACGATAGCTGATAAGGTAAGTCGCTTTACGGCAAATGTAAAAAACACCTTTTACATTAACGACAAACTGACTGCCACGCTCACAGCACAGGGCAATATCCGTTCGCAGAAAGCACCGGGAACGATGCCGCAACGCAAGAATAACGCCTTAGGAGTGTTCGAACGCGACTTCGATATCAATCCTTTTTCTTACGCTTTAGGTACGAGTAGGACTTTAAGTCCTTATGATGACGAGGGCAATCTGGCATATTATCGCAACAACTGGGCACCTTTCAATATCTTGAATGAGTATGCTAATAACAAGATGGATATCGATGTCTTGGACTTCAAGATACAATCCGAAGCAACCTACCGAATCAACCCTGAGCTGGCTTTGAAAGGCTTAGTTGCACTCAGACATGCCTATACCAATACGACGCATGAGGTGCTTGAAGGATCGAATATCATACAGGCCTTTCGTGCGAACGAGAATCCTTTTGTTGCCAAGGAGAATATTTATTTGGTGCATGATAAGGACAATCCGCAGTTGCAACCGAGGGTAGGTCTGACTCACGGAGGCATTCTCAACAAGACAGAAGCATCCTTAAAGAGTTTCTTGGGACGCATAGCCATCGACTTTGATAAGCGGTTGGGACAACATGACCTAAAGGCTTTTGCCTTCACAGAGTTGCGTTCGGCTATTCGCACAACCAATCCTTTCGAGGGTTATGGTATCCAATATGACCGAGGCAATCAGGTATATACTAACCCCTTGATATTCAATAAACTCATTGATGAAGGGAGTAGTTACTTCAGTTACCACAAGCGGAATGACCGCGGAATAACCTTCTCTTTCAATGGTACTTATGGGTATGCTGGCAAGTACATATTCAATGTTGTGGTTAATACCGAGGGTTCGAACACATCGGGAAAGGGTGCTCGTGCCTTGTGGTTACCCACTTGGAACATTGGAGGAAAGTGGAACTTAGACCAGGAGGAATGGTTGAAAAACAATCAAACTATCTCTCGTTTGGCTCTAAGAGCTAGTTACGGCTTGACCGCGAAGATGAATGAAGAGGCCATCAATGCTAATGCTGTCTATCGGAGTGGGATAGTGAATCGATTCCAGTTCGGCGATAGAGAGAACAAACTAAACATCTTTCACTTAGAGAACAGAGACCTCACATGGGAGAAGATGTACGAGTTGAACATTGGTATGGAACTAGGTTTATTCAACAACCGAATAAGTACAACACTGGATGTATATCAACGAAATACATTCGATCTCATCGATCTCGTCCGAACATCGGGAGTAGGAGGTGAATATTACAAGTACGCTAACTTTGGTGATATGCGTACGCAAGGTGTAGAACTCGGAGTGCATACAAAGAACATTATCAGTAAGGACTTTCAATGGTCAACAAGCCTCACCTTGAGTGCTATGAACCAAAAGATAACACGCTTACTGAATACTCCTAATGCCTTTGATATGGTCGCTGGGCGAGGCAGAGGGAACATAGTTGGTTACCCAAGAGGCTCTCTCTTTGCCTTTAACTTCCAAGGATTGGATCAGAACGGACTACCAACTTTCGACTTCGGGCTTTATCCTTCTAATCAAGGAGAGTATGCGAAGAATGCTGGGGCAGACTTCCTTGATACGCAATATGCCAAATCTTACCTCTTATATTATGGACCTATTGAACCGCAGGTGATAGGTGGCTTGTCCAATACTATTAGGTATAAAGACTGGGAACTATCGTTCTTTCTGACCATGCAAGCTGGTAATAAGATTCGGCTGAACCCCACTTTCGACCCCGAGTTTGGTGATTTAAATGTCTTCTCGAAGTCTTACTACAATCGATGGCTCAATCCCGGAGATGAGAGAAGGACGGATGTTCCGGTACTTCCATCGCAAGAGTTGATTGAAAAAGTGGGTAAGGAGAACATCGAAAGGGCGTATAATACTTATAACTACTCGCAGATGATGATTGCAGATGGTAGTTTTGTACGCATGAAGAACATCTCTTTAGCCTATCATGTACCTAATGATTTCCTAAAGAAGATGAGGCTACAAACAATGGATCTACGCCTTAATGTGACCAATCCCTTCCTCCTTTATTCAGACAAGAAACTAAAGGGACAGGATCCAGAGTACTATAAGTCGGGTGGTGTGTCACTACCAACTCCCAAGCAATTTACCCTAACATTGAATATAGGTTTCTAACTGAATGAAGATGAAGAAATACATATCATTACTGCTTTTAGCCGTTAGCTGTCTGCTTGTCGGCTGTAACGACTTCCTCGATAAGAGCCCCGATTCGGACTTGGATGTCAATATTGATTCTGAGAAGAAAGTAGCGGAACTACTTACGGGAGCCTATCCGGAAGCAAGCTATATACCCTTTCTTGAACCTCGAACAGATAATGTAGAGGAACGCACGAATGGGGTTCATACACGATTGAATGAGGCTATGTTCTTCTGGGAAGACTATGACCAAGAGGATTTAGACACGCCTCTCAACTATTGGAATGCGTGCTACAAAGGTATTGCGCAGGCTAACAAAGCATTGGAACTATTAAGTCGTTACCCTAAAACGGAGCGTGTGAAAGCGTTGTACGGAGAGGCTTTCTTGTTGAGAGCCTATCTACATTTTATGTTGGTGAATATATGGGCGGAGCCTTATGGAGGTGCTTCGGATAATCCAGGAATACCCTATATCACCAAGCCAGAGAAGCACGCCTTGGTCAATTACGAACGTGGGACTGTAAATGAGGTGTACGATAAGATAGAGAAAGACTTACGCTTAGGTATATCCTTAGTATCGGATAACTATTATACACATCCTAAGTTCCATTTCAATAAGAAAGCCGCTTACGCTTTCGCAACTCGGTTCTATCTCATGAAAGGAGAATGGCAGTCTGTGATCGAATATGCCGATTATGTCTTAGGGAGTGAACCGAAGAGTCAGCTTCGATCATGGCGTCATTACGCTGATGAAATGGAGTTTTCTCCACAAAACTTATACCATAGGTATATGGCTGCGGATGAACCAGCTAACCTCTTACTAACAACTACTGAGTCGCGATGGGCACGTTCTGTGGTGAATGAAAAATATGGTTCTACATTCAACACCATTGATAAGATCTTTGCGCAAAGGGGCATAGAAGGAGGCGGAGATTACGCTAAGATGAATTTCATTGGTACTTATCTCTTCACTTCCTCACCAGCTCCTACGACCACAGGACGATACATGGCTAAGTTTGATGAGTTGGCTAACTCCGAGCAAACAGGCACTAAGCCTCGTGGTATCTATGTGACTAATGCACTCTTCACAGTCGATGAAGTGCTCCTCAACAGGATGGAGGCTTATGCTATGCTAAGGAACTATGACCATGCAATCGATGATTACCTGCAATACATGCAAGGCAAGTTTGGCTTCATGCCATCCGTCGAACGTGCAGTGTACACATCGACTAACAGCAATCGATATAACCTATATTCTCCCTTCTACGGGATGACCTTGAAGCAGCTTGCAATGGTACAACTAATACTCGACTTCCGCCAAAAGGAGTTCTTCCAAGAGGGCTTACGTTGGTTCGACATCCGTCGCTTTCACATTGCTGTAAAGCGTTCGTCGAAAAGCTCCTATTACTTCCCCTTGGAGAAAGATGACCCTCGAAAAGTTCTTCAGATACCAACAGAAGCTATCCAACGAGGGCTTACTCCTAATCCCCGTGAGCGTCAGCAATTGCCAAGATAAGTATGATGAACAAGTAAATGATTAGAAAGATGATAAAGATAAAAGCAATTCTTCTCCTGTTCGCAACCGTCATTCTCGCTGCTTGCAGTAGTGAGAAACTAAGTGAGATAAGCGTCATTGACGAAGGGAGAAAGCAGATAGCAACCACCGAACTGGATAAGTGGATCCTTGAGAATATCACAATCCCTTATGGGATAGAGGTGGTCTACCGATGGGAAAAGAACGCTGGTTCAGCCGGCTCTTACATATATCCTCCAAAGCTGGAGAACGTTCGTGAGGTACTTGAAGCAGTACGAGTAATGGGCTTAGAGACCTATCGCCTCAAGGAGACGGGTGGGGAAGAACTATTGCTCGGGAGGCTCCCTATCAAGTTATATCTATATGGAGGAGGGAATCCAGATACGCATGGTGTGGAACGACTTAACAATCCGCAACTCACTGCGAAAGAGATGTGTATCTATCATGTAGACGATTTCAACCCTGCAGATAAGGATAAGGTCTTTGTCCTTATGCGCAGTGTTCACCATCAATTAGCCAAGTGCTTAATGCTACACATTGCCTATGATCGTGACAAATTCTCGATGATCAGTAAACAACGATACACTGGTTCGACAGAGTCTCTGGCTGCTCCTTTAAGCTATGCACGCACTGGCAAGGAACGTTTTGGGCTCGACTCCTATGCCAATAAACGTGGTTTTTATACGATGTTAGGCTTCCTCTCTCCTGAAGATGACTTTGCCGAAATCATCAGTGCCACGCTTACCAGTACGCCTAAGGAGGTTTATGACGCATCAATCACAGCCCAAACTCCCGACACAGACATCGATCCCGAGGTAAATGCCCGATATGCAGAAGAGGCGAAGCAAGCCTATAAGGAGTTTACTGAGAAACAGTCGTTTGTGAATGAGTATGTACTCAAGTCGTGGCATATAAACCTAAAGCAAATGCAAGTAATAAGCATCAGAAGAATCAATGCTTACATCAAACAACACCAGAGATGAATAACAATAAGATGAAATACTATCTATTAGCAATGGTGCTCCTCTTGGTTGCTTGCACCAGTAATGATGATGTTTTCGATAAGAGTCCAGCACAACGCAATAGTGAGAGTATTGCTAACTTGAAACGAGAACTCGTAGAGGCACCTTACGGATGGCGTGTCCTTTATTTCCCAAAGACCGACTCCTTGCTCTTTTCCAACCCTTCAGAACTGATTTCACAACAGGCTTTCAGGGGGCGATATGGCTATGGAGGCGACTATTACACAATGCAGTTTAAGGATGATAACACGGTTGTAATGCGTGCTGACTACACCGAGCAGACTGCTACACAACCAATGACAAGCGAGTATCTTATTGGTAGGAATAGTTTCACCCAACTGACTTTCTCCACTTATAACTATATCCACCAATTAGTGAACGACCGCTTTGAAGGGTCGTCAGACTTCCTTTTCATGGGACGAAATGAGGATGGAGATTTAGTTTTCCGCACGGCGTCCTACCTTCAACCTGCACGTGAGTACATCGTCTTTTCGAAGTTGAAAGCACCAGAGGAAATAACCTCCTTCGTGCAAAAAGCGTATGAGAATCGGGCGTTCTTTGAGCGTATGACGAACCCACAACTGCGTATCCATCGTGGTGGGCGCACGTTCTTTCAAAGTGACATATACATCAAACGCAACGTAGAGACTAATCAAGCTCTATTGAAGGAGATTGTTGCGAAGCGCTATTATCTCTTCCTTTTCACACAGAAGAAGAACCCTATTCCGGGTTATCCAGCCAAAGAGATGACCGGATTAGGCTCTGGTTATGCAGGCACAGAACAGGGTATTACCTTCCGATCTGGGCTTCGTTATGACAGTAAAACGATGTTCTTCGACTTCCAACGACAGGGTGATCGCTTTGTTGCCGAGCTTGTTTCGGTGTACGATCCACTATTGCGTACCACCCGACTGGTCAGTAAGCACCTTCATCCCGAAGGTGAGTTTACAGGCTTGGAAGCCGAAATCTGGGATGCACCCACCGAATAATTCGACAATAGAAGATAGGTAAATACATTCAATAAGACAATCAACTATGGTGAAAAAACTGATTTATTATATATTAATAGGTGTGCTGCTCCTTGCTACGGGTTGCACAAGAAGTAGTGAAGAATATGCCGAGGAGGACTACGAGAAACTATTTCCTTTCAAAGGAATAGATAAGCCGAAGCTCTCTTACGAAGATCAGGTTATACAGCTCGGGAACCCCGATGCACCTGTTACTGATTATGTGTATCCCGGTGTAGACATTACCGATAACGTAAGAGACTACACTGTTACGCTCACGTGTTCCTATACTGAGGTGAACCTTTTGGGACAACTCGTGGAAGATAGTGACATCTCTTCTCGATACACCATAAGGTACATTTCGCCCGATAAACAGCTGCATGTCATAGCAAGCAATCGCCGAGATGAAACTGCAACAACCTTCCTGACCAATGGAATGGAGTATAAGATCACCTTCACTGCACACTCTGGTTATCCTATGTATATCTGTGTGAATGGTGTCGGTCCACGTGGTTCTTCCATTAAGGCAACCATCTCTGCAGTATCAGAAGATGGACTTACTATCGTGAAGCCACTCACTGTCAACCAGCATCAAAACGAAGAGGGAATCGACAAGATAAAGTCTCCTTTCTGTGGTTATATTATCCTTCCATAATAGAGAAAATGATGAAGAAGAATCCAATCAATTATATCTTACTATTCTTATTACCGCTCTGCTGCCTCGCTTGTAACCAATGGGAAGGAGAGACGGTAGAGTCGGCTTATCGTGAACCAACTATCCCCGACCCTGTCTATCAGTTTAAACGCAATGGTGCAAGTAGCGTTGATTACTTGGAGTGTAGTTTGTTGCGTGACCCCATGGACTATATCTATAACAGCTATTTAAAGATAGCGGCTATCATGTATCCAGCCAACATGACGAAGGTACAAGACTATTTTCAGAATGGCGAATTTGGCTTAAAACCAATGGAGGAAGTGGCTGCTTCGTCCTTACACAAGGCTGACCGCAACCGCATACTGGCTGATATTAACGACATCTTCACCACTACGGGCAAGTTAAGCGGACTATCACAACCGAGTCCGGGAACGGCTCGTAATCATCGTGCAGCACGAGGGGAAGCAGGCTATGTGGGTACGAATATCGGTGATGTCAACATTGCTTTTGTCAATGAGAAAGGGCTTGTTGTGGCAGAGATGTTTAATGGTATCGTATGGGGAGGAGTGTATCTTGACAAGGTACTGAACGTACACCTCAATGACAGTTTATATACAGATAGCCGTCTACGACACGACCATGAGCTAACAAAACTACTGCCCGGTCGTAATTACACAGAGCTTGAACACCATTGGGACTTGGCTTATGGCTATTATCAATATTGGTTACCTGTGATCCAAACAAGCAGTTTGCCCGTGCTACGGGAGAGTCGCATTAAGATTTACAACGCCTTTGCACGAGGTCGACAAGCACTCACGGAATATCGTTATGACGATGTACACGAACAGTTACAACTGATTAGGAGTGAGTTATCAAAGGTCGCCGCCGTACAAGCCATGACCTTCCTTGTGGGCGAGATAACACGTGTCAATCTTGATGAAGAAGCCCAGAATGCCCTCGTTTTCTTGTCTCGTGGCTGTGGAGCTATATATGGTTTGCAGTTCACGGTGCAGTCTTCTGGCAAGCCCCACCTTAGTTATGACGAGGTGAAACAATATATCAATCAGCTCACAGCCGATGGCGGACTATGGGACAAGCAACGCCTCTTAGCACCGGAAAGCACCGAGGGTTCGCTGCGCAATATAGCTTCGGCAATAGGCAAACACTATGGCTTGACGCTGGCAGACATCAATCAATTTAATCAATAAATACGCATTCTATGACAAATAAAATCTATCTCTTTCTGTTCTGCCTATTGTCCTTCTCTTATACAGCAAAGGGACAAGTGGGACAAGAACTGATACTCAATGGAGGATTTGAAGACTATCCTCCAGAAACGATGCAACCAAGTGATGATGAGGAAGAAGGCGAGGAACAGGACCCTAACTATTATGATCCTTACCTCAAACCACGCTATTGGTACTTCAATTCCTCATTGGCTTACTCAAGGACAAAAGATGCCCATAACGGCACCTATGCTATAAAACTCTATCCCAATGGAGGCTCTTTTTTCTCACGCGACAAAGAGTTTAATCCTTATCACATCGTGGTAGAACCGGGTGCTGAATATCAACTTACTTATTGGTACAAAGGCTCTTTGAAACGTCCAAACATTACCGTTACGGTGGACTGGTATCGTGACTTAACATCCATAAAAAAGGATACGCGCGAGAAAGAAAAGGTTCGGAAGTTTACGAATCAATGGCAGATGATGACCATAACTGTCAAAGCGCCGGCAGGTGTAAATCGTGCTGGTGTGGGCTTGTATATCGAGAATGACTATGAGTCGGCAGAGTCTGGTGGATTCGTTCTCATCGATGATATCTCTTTTAAAATGACGAAGAAAGGAACGGTGACACCTACCTTGGAGGCTCCTTCTAACCTCGTTGTCCGTCCGCAACAACGTGAGGTTGAACTTTCATGGAAGCCTGTTGCTGATGCTGATGTGCGTTATCAGGTGTTGAAGAATGGACAGGTAATTGCCACGACAGCGTCTACCTCTTTTGTTGTTGAGGCTCTCGAGCCGGGCAGCTCTTATCAGTTTAGCGTGAAGACTGTCAAAGGTTCGGAGCAATCGAAGCCCACAGACCCTATCACCGAACAAACGCAACGCATGAACATGGGCGTTGAAGAGGAAGGACGCATACCTTATTTATATAAGGTGAGTGAGGCAGGAACCTGTCCTCGAAGTCTACCGCTTTATTATCACGACTTGGCTAATCCGAATGCAGCTATCACTTATCAAGTGGACGGCACACCGGTTACACCAGTCGAAGGAAAGATTGTTTTCCCCTCAAAAGGGCAGCATCTTCTGCAGATAGAGATAGTGGAGACGCCTGAAAGAAAGTGGGAAATTGAATATAAACTGATGGTAGATTAAGACGTTATGAAACAAAAGTTATATCTTATCTTACTCTTCGCTTGCAGCATTCTCTTTGTTGCTTGCGATAAAGACAATAGTCCTGAAGCAAAGGACATACAGCTTAATGGGGAGACACCGAACGAGGTTGCACTCACGAAACTATCCACACGTATGTTCCTCCTAACGGGTGGCACGGGGAAATATATCGCTTATGTTGCCGATTCAAAGGTTGCTGGTGTGAACATCAGTAAGGACACTTTGCGTGTAAATGGTATCTGGGAAGGTACGACCTATGCGACTATCATCTCTGGAGATAAGCGTCAGCGTATTGACATCCATGTGGTTGCTCCGGAAATTAGTATTAGTCAGTCGGAGATCAGACTCTTCCCTCGTGACGAGAGCAAGTTCGTTAGTTTGAACGGAGGAGGTGATATTGTCGACTTGAAAGTGGATGATCCTGACAAGGTGATGAGCGTTAAATGGAATGCAAAAACCAATATCTTGGAGATTCAAGCACACTATGAAGGGGAGGCAAAGATACGTGTTATCTCGCAAGACAAGCAAGAGAAAACATTGAAAGTGACGGTGCGTTGTGAGGGAACTGCCTCTCGTGTGGGCGTTTATGGCACCACTTCGCACAGCCTTTATGCGCAGATGAACACGGTGATGGCGGTTCGCCGACCGGGAGTAGGCGTTTGGCTCTGCAATGGAGCACGCCCTTATTCGTCGAAGAAGGTCGTTAAGATTACGCCAGCCATCGTCAACCCAGTTGTTGGAACACGTATTCCAGTCTCGCTCTCTATGCTTTATCCCGATGAATTTAGTAGTAGTGGACTAAAAGAGGGAGCACAACAATTATATGTGGAAGAGGTTCGGGAGAAGGATGTTGTACTACGAGGACGTGGCTACAAGTTCGTTATCCCTTATGAAAAAAGATGATATTTATTAATTAAAAAACAATCAGTAACAAATGAAAGTCTTTACATCAAAGAAAGTATTAACCGTAATTGCACTTGTATGTGCGTGTTTCACGGCTCATGCTCAGGAGTCATTAACAGTGAAAACAGAGGCTGGGAAACTCGCAACTCACATCCCAGAGGCTAAGAAGTATCAGATAACTGACTTGAAGGTGACGGGTGAAATCAACGGAACCGACATCCTGCTCCTCCGCCAAATGGCTGGTAAAGGACTCCAGGTGAGCGATAAGACGGAGGGAAAACTCACCTCTCTTGACCTCTCGGAAGTACGTATTGTTGAAGATGGTGAGAACTATTGTGCGATAAAGCAAGGGCTATCCACCAAATATTATAAGCCTACCAAAAAAGATGCTATACCCCCTTATATGTTCTATAGGCTCAATCAACTTACTAAGATCCAACTCCCTGCTTCGATAAAGAAAATAGACAAATTTGCTCTGACGGGTTGTACAGCTTTGACGGAATGTGCCATCCCTGAGAATGTAACAAGCATTGGGGATTATGCTTTCGCATCGTGTGAAAAGCTCACAACTATGACCTTCCCGTCTGCTTTGGAAGAGATTGGTGCGCATGTATTTGAGGGTTGTTCAGCCCTTACCACGCTTTCCGAGTTCCCCCAGACATTGACAGATATAGGAGAGAATGCCTTTTATAAGACTGCAGTGACTGCATTCTCTGTATCAGAGGAAAACGAAGATTATGCTGCTGTTGATGGTGTGCTTTATAATAAAGAGCTGACTTCTCTCATAGCTTACCCTACTGGTAGCACCTCAACTACAGTGCAGTTTCCTGCAGAGATAGCCGATATAGAAGCAAACGCCTTCGCCTATGCTAAGAACCTAAAGAGCATTGTCTTGCCCGAAGGACTTACCAACATTGGAGAGAGCGCATTTGCTTACTCGGGTCTAACTCATATAACATCTCTTGCCTCAGGGTTATCTATAAAGGAGCAAGCCTTTACTGGTTGTGCGGACTTAGTAAGCGTCAACTTCAAAGGAGCTGTCTCTGGTATCGATAATAAAGCATTCTTTGGTGCGAATAAGTTAGCCGTAGTTCATTTTGCAGGTACGGGTATCCCGGAGTTCGGAGCGTCAGTCTTTACTGCTTTCCGCACGCAACTCTCCATCTATGTACCTGCTGAGATAATAACGAAATTCAAGGAAATTCTGGTGAAGAAAAGCGTTGTCTTGGGTAGTCGATACGATGTACTCGATATTACGACATCGGATATTAAGACAGCAAATCAGCTCTACAATGTCTCTGAATCAGCACGTTATGACCTGAATGGCAACCATCTCTCTGCACCAGCAAAGGGTATTAACATCCTCAAGCTATCGAATGGTAAAGTTATCAAGAGGGTGGAGAAGTAGAAGAAAGAAGCCTCACCCCCGTCCCCTCTCCGAATGGAGAGGGGCGTGAATACTATTGTTTGCAAATAAAGGGGGCGTCTCTTTGATGTAAGGAGAGGCTCTTTTCGACATAAGGAAACGCCCTTTTCAAATCGAGAAGGGCGTTTCTTTAATTCTAGAATATTATTACCTCTATTCCCGCTAACCATCCTCTCCCATCCTACTAGTAGTTTTCACTCCCCTCTCCATTCGGAGAGGGGACGGGGGTGAGGCTGTATATGGTTAGGGGTAAGGCTGTTTGTTGAATAAAAGAAGCACTTTCTGGGAACACATCCCCTCCCTTCGGAGGGGCTTGGGGAGGCTTCCCTTTAGGAACTCTGTCCCCTTTCAACAACTGAAGTAATCATAATTTTAAATCATGGATTACGCATTTTGAATTATTTTCTATACCTTTGCGATGTTAAAAATAGGGCGATGTTGCCCTTATCAATCAATTTGAACCATAAGTGGTTATCAATTATGAAGAATTTATTTGCAGCTTTTGCAATGCTAATGGTTATGTCATTTACGAGCGTAACCATCGTGTCAGCACAAACATCCAGTAGTCCTGCTCCAACTGCAACAGCCGTTGCGTCAGCTGATACTCTATCAGATGATGCATTGAACAATACCGGTGTTGCCGATACAAGTAAGGTGCAGTCTCTACAACAGCCAACAGGTTTCCACCAGTCGTTGAAACGTAAGTTTATCGAGGGAAATGCGGGCTTTATGTCCCTTGTTGCACTAGCGTTAGTGTTGGGATTAGCCTTTTGTATTGAGCGAATCATCTATCTTAGTTTGTCGGAGATAGACGCTAAACGATTCGTTGGTAAGCTAGAGGATATGATAGAGGCAGGCGATATCGAAGGGGCAAAAACACTCAGTCGTGATACGCGCGGACCGGTTGCGTCAATCTGTTATCAGGGTTTACTTCGTATTGACGATTCGATTGATAACATCGAACGAAGCGTTACTTCTTATGGTAGTGTGCAGAGTGCTAACCTTGAAAAGGGCTGTTCGTGGATTACACTCTTCATCGCTATGGCACCGTCATTGGGCTTCCTTGGAACCGTGATTGGTATGGTGATGGCGTTCGATCAGATACAAGAAGCGGGCGACATCAGCCCTACCATCGTTGCAGCAGGTATGAAGGTTGCATTGATTACCACGATTTTTGGTATCATCGTAGCCCTTGTTTTGCAAGTATTTTATAACTATATTCTATCGAAGATAGAGCACATCACAGCCCAAATGGAGGAGTCGGCTATCTCCTTACTAGACGCTATTATGAAGTATAAACTCAAGAGATGAAGAAGATAAAAGGTTTTAGAAAGAAGGATGAGGAGCGTATTTCGCAACGGATTCTCTATGTTATTGTTGCACTGACAGCCGTTGTCTTCATGGCATTCTACCTTGTTGGATTCAACGAACCATTGGCTAGTGACCCTGCATTTAATGCCCCTTTGCTAACCGATGTGTTGATTGGTTTCATGTGGGTCTTGCTTGTTCTTGCTGTCGTGGCAGCCTTAGTAGCAATGGTGAAGGGACTTCGCATGAGCAATCAAGATGAGGGATTAAGCAACGGCATACCGTCTAGGAAGATTGCATATAGCACCTACGGCATTACGATTCTACTCCTTGTTTTGTCCTTCGCATTCGGTTCTTCGAAGGCAATGATGGTCAACGGAGCACACTTCACAGATGCTTTTTGGTTGCGTGTAACCGATATGTTCGTCAATACCTCATTGTCTCTTCTTGTCATAGCAGCGGGTGTTGTCATCTTTGGAGCAACCCGTTATTATAGAAAGGAACACCAAAAATGATGCGATTTCGGCGTGAGAAGAAACGCACAGTACCGGGTTTGAATACTACATCAACAGCCGACATCTCGTTCATGTTGTTGATACTCTTCCTTGTAGCCTCGTCCATGGACCTGGACAAAGGAATCTCTCGTCAGTTGCCACCGATGGATAAGACGCAGAAACAAGCAACTGCCATCGATGGGAAGAAACTAATGCGTATAGCAATAGATGACGATAGTAAGGTGCAGTTGGAGGGGAAGGCTATAGCCGTGGAAACGCTCCACCAGCGTGTACAACAGTTCATTGAGGCTAACGGAAAGGCACACATGATACAACTGCAAACCTCTCGTAAGGCTTCGTATGACGTCTATGTGCAGGTGCAAAACCAGTTAGTTGAGGCTTATAACACCCTTCGCAATGCACGTTCGGAGGAGTTATTTGGAAAGGAATTTGAGCTTTGTAGTCATGAGCAACAAGCCCAAATCATGGATGAGATACCGCTAAGAATATCTGAAGTATATGCTATTCCTGCAACAGGAAAAGCCGAGAAAGGAGGTACGGAATGAGACTTTACAGACGTCGTAACCACGATATTCCAGCATTGAACACCGCTTCTTTGCCTGATCTTATCTTCTCCATCCTCTTCTTCTTCATGTTAGTTGTACACATGCGAAAGGCTACTGTACATGTAAAATACCAAGTGCCGTCAGCAACGCAGCTATCTCGACTTGACAACAAGTCGCTCGTTCAACATATATATATAGGTCGTCCGATGGACGAAACGGGCAAGGTTACAAGCCAAACACCCGTTGTGCAGATGAATGATAAGGTCACCAACATCCCCGAAATACGCAATTATCTCATCCATCTGGTTGCCTCCTTGCCTCCAGAAGAGCGTAAGCAGTTAAGCGTGAGCATAAAGGCTGACCGTCATGTAGACATGGGCTTGATCATTGACCTTAAGCAAGCTCTGCGTGAAGCAAACATCCTCAATGTCAATTTCTCAGCCACTATGAGCCATAAAAAAGGGTAGGAATAAGCACTGTTAGTTGTGGATTGTTACGAAAGAAGACTTTTTTCTTTGCGGATTAAAGGCTTTTTTGTATCTTTGCAGATAAATATAATAGTTTATACAGAATGGCACATAGAAGTTTAGACAGGCTTGACAAGAAGATATTACACTTGATATCTGAGGATGCACGTATCCCTTTCTTAGAGGTTGCACGTGCGTGTAATGTGAGTGGAGCAGCTATCCATCAACGTATTCAGAAGTTAACAAACTTAGGTGTACTAAAGGGTTCGCAATTTGTTATTGACCCAGAGCGTATAGGTTACGAGACGTGTGCTTTCATCGGTCTTAACCTAAAGAATCCAGAGAAGTTTGACGATGTTGTCGATGCTTTAAAGCAGATTCCTGAGATCGTGGAATGCCACTATACGACTGGAGAATACGACCTTTTCTTGAAGATGTACGCATATAATAATCATCATCTGATGTCCATCATCCATGACAAACTAATGCCTTTAGGCTTGTCAAGAAGCGAGAGTTCTATCTCTTATAACGCTGTTATCGACCGCGCCTTACCAATCGAAGGAATGCGAGTAGCCGATACTGTGGTGATAGATGACGATGATGAGGACGATGAATAACGTCTCCGAAAGTAGAATTTAATTAATATTTTAGTAGGGATGCGCAGCTTGTGTGTCCCTATTTTTGTATAGTGTCACGAATGCAGTTAAGTGTGTGTCACTTCATACGAAACGCCCTTCTCCAATCGAGAAGGGCGTTTCCTTATGTCGAAAAGAGCCTCTCTTTACATCAAAGAAACGCCCCCTTCATTTGCAAACAGTAGTATTCACGCCCCTCTCCATTCGGAGAGGGGACGGGGGTGAGGCTGTAGATGGACGGGGGTGAGGCTTCTTTATTACAACACAGGAGTAGTAACTCCCGATAGAGATGACTGCTTTGTATCGTTGAGTTGTTCGAAGATTACGATGTCATTCTTGCCTTTCTTGAGGTAACAACCAGGTAAGTAAAGGGTTTGTTGGGGACCCACCTTCCAGTAACGACCTAAGTTGATACCATTGACAAAGACGATTCCTTTGCCCCAATGTGCCATATCTAAGAACGTATCCCCTACTTTATCGAGGTTGAACGAACCACTATACAGAACGGGCAAACCTGCTTTGTAGCCTGCTGGTAATCGGTTGGTATCAGGCATAGAAGCCATTGGCAACGGGTACATCTGCCATTCACCAGTAATCTCGTTATCGTCTATTGTGATAGGACGAGTGATTCCCTTCGTACTTTCCACGATACGTGCTCCGTAGTTAATGCGCCCCATGTTCTCCACAAGAATATCCAAGGTGCTGTTGAAAGGAATGTCGATTTCCATGCTATCTTTGTCGAATACTTTGTTTAACTCGCCCTTCTTCTCACCATTCACATAGACTAGGGCGTAATCAGCCAAGCCTTTCATGCACATGAGACCACTAATAGGTTGGTTGAAATGGCGGCGATAAAGCACATAACCAGAGCCTTGGTTGAGTTCCTCAAAAGTCATAGGATGGTCGCTCTCAACGGCTTTCATCGTGTTAATCATCGTCATTACGTCGACCGATTTACCCAAAGTTATATTCGGAATAGCGATGACTGGGATGCGTTCAGGCACTTCTGGCACCTTATAATCGACCGACTTTATCATCAAGTCACGCAATGCGTTGTATTTAGGAGTAGCCCAACCCGCCTCGCTGATAGGTGCATCATAATCGTAACTGGTCATATCTGGCTGTATATTCGTTGCGTTGCTATAGTTCGCACCAGCGCTAAATCCGAAGTTAGTACCGCCATGTACCATGTAATAATTAAAGCTGATACCATTGTCGAGATACTTCTTTGTCTGCTTAACAACGCTCTCTGTCGATACACGTGGGAAGGGTTCTGCCCAGTGACTAAGCCACCCTGGATAGAACTCAGCCACCATGTAAGGTCCAACTCCACCATGATACTCATTGACAACCTTCTTTAGTTTATCAATATCACCCTCTCCGTTGGCTGTTGGAAGTGTCCCTTCGATGGCTCCACCCTTAAAGAGCCAACTGCCATCAGACGTGAACATGGGTACAGAAAAGCCCGCATTGAGCAATAGCTGACGTATTTGTGCAGCGTACCTCTTGTGTGTTTCGAGTGGAATATCCTTGCGTTGAGCCACATAGGAACCAAATTCATTCTCTGCTTGAACCATTATCACGGGTCCACCCTGCGTCACTTGAAGGTCAAGCACTTGCTTTGCTAACTGATTGATGTACACTCGGCAGGAGTCTAGGAAAGGCTTATTATCGGTGCGAATCACCAAATCCTTGTTCTTAGGAAGCCACCATGGATAACCGCCGAACTCCCATTCTGCACAGCAGTAAGGGCCTGGTCGGAGGATAACCATCAGTCCCTCCTCGCCCGCAGTCTTAATGAATTGACGCAAGTTGTGCGTTCCTGTGGTCCAATCCCACACCCCCGGACTAGTCTCGTGATGGTTCCAAAAGATGTAAGTAGCCACTGCGTTGAGTCCCATAGCCTTCATCATCTTCATGCGATGACGCCAGTATGGAGCTGGAACACGTGCATAGTGCATTTCACCCGAGTGTATTTGGGTGGGCTTACCATCGTAGATAAAGTTGCCATTAGCGATGGCGAACGTATGTTTCGTTTGTTTCGCAGCCATGACAGAACCTGCTGCTAGCAGTAAGACTGCCAATAATAAGAGTTTAATTTGCCTCATTCTATCAATTATATAGGTTAGATTAAATATTTATCTATAGGTTTTTAGAAGTCCGTTTAAGCTCCTTCATGGATAAAGATAGGTTCAGACTCCGAAGGACAAAGTTCTTAAAAAAGAACGAGAGTAGCAAATAAAACGATTGAAAAGTGTGTCTTTTGTACGATAAAGGGATGATCGTAAATCATGAAGATATTGGTTTTTAAGTCTTTCGTCAGCAATAATTTGCGATAGAGATGAGGCTTTCCTTAGTTTTTTTTAGTAAACGATATGTAATTGAAAAGAATGATGTATTTTTGCAAGACAATACATCTATTATATATTGTCAAGCTATTAAATGAAACGTAAATTCTTAATAACTATACTCCTTGCAATGGGTCTTGAGGTTGCTGCGCAATCACATTCAACGTCCCTGTCAGTAGGTGATAACAAGCCAACCAATAGCGTTGCTCAATCCTATGCAGACTCTTTGCAAATGTTGCGAGATAGTCTTTTCATGCCGAAGAAACAAAAACTAACATCGGTGAAAGTATCAGATGCGAACCATATGCGGCTTCTCTTCCCGTTGACCTTCTATCGGGATGTAACGCAGCAGTTGTTCTCTAACGCCGATGCCGAGCGTGATTTCAATGCTAATCTCATGCACCTTTATCTCTATCGTCCCGACTTAGTGAGTACGACGGAACGGGCTGTGCAGCAACAACAAACGACACTCAATGACATTGAAAAGCCTATTCAACATGAGGTGGACATGGTTAGTAGGGTGAAAGAACCACCTATTGAACCTATCGAAGCACCGGTTGAAGTACTTGTTAAAAAGCCTAACTTCTGGACTTACAAAGGCGACTATGCCTTGCAGTTCTTACAGAACTACGTGTCAGGAAACTGGTTTCGAGGGGGCGAAAGCAACTATGCTGCACGTGGATCAGTGGTTATGCAGGCTAATTATAACAATAAACAAAAGGTGAAATGGGATAACTGTTTGGAGCTAAGATATGGTATGCAGAGTAGCAAGTCGGACTCGTTACACAGCTTTAAGAGTACGGAAGACTTGATACGTCTTACTTCGAAGTTGGGCTTACAGGCAACAAAACAATGGTACTACACCCTTCAGCTCATCGGACAAACACAATTCTCACGTGCGTATAAGTCGAATGATCCAACGGTATATGCCGACTTCCTTGCACCATTCAACTTGAATCTCTCTCTCGGTATGGACTATTCCGTCGATTGGTTCGAACACCGATTAAAAGGTAATATTCACCTTGCTCCGTTGGCATATAACATGAAGTACACCCGCTTCCGGTCGTTATCAAAGCGATTGGGTATCGGTGATAACAACCACTTCCTACATGACTATGGATCGGAATTCACCGTTGATTTGGAGTGGAAGATTATGGAAATGCTCACATGGAAGACCCGTCTTTATGGCTACACCACCTATAAGCGTGCCGAACTGGAGTGGGAGAACACCTTTACCTTACGCTTCAATCGCTTCATCTCAAGCCAGTTGTTCATCTATCCTCGCTTCGATGATGGAGTGAGTAGAGACTCTCGTTATGCTTTCTGGCAGCTGAAAGAGTTTGCTTCTATCGGTTTCCAGTATAGCTTCTAACGCCTCCCCAAGCCCCTCCGAAGGAGGGGATGCGCCTCACGGAACGCAGAAGTAAAAACAACGGAACGCCCTTCTCCAATGGAGAAGGGCGTTCCGTTGTATTGAAGAAGGCGTTTCTTCACATCGAAGAAACGCCTTCTTTATTTGCAAACAATCGTCTTCACGCCCCGTCCTATTACTTTACTGGAGTGAAGATGTCCTGACATGCCTTCCAATCATAGTGCTTGTAAAGCATGTTCAACTTCGCTTCGCGCTCCTTAAAAGAGCCGTAGTTCTTCTTTGCATTATCGGTCCATCCCGTTTCAGCTAAGGCTGCCACACGTGGTAAGAGTTGGTAGAAAGCGAGGTCACGACCCACTATATACTCTGTCCAAAGATTAGCTTGTACACCCTTAACATGCGTCTTTAACGCTGGAGTTGCATCATCAGGAACAGGGTTATAACTATATGTCTTCTCTGTCGGGAGATACCCTCCTATGAGCGTGAGTCTATTGTCCTTCGTCTGATAATAGTCGATGTAATAGTACGTAGTAGGCGACATGATGACATCCAAACCACGCTTAGCAGCTTCGAAACCTCCGTCTGTTCCACGCCAGCTCATGACCGTTGTCCCCTTGTCGACATCGCCTTCGAGGATTTCATCCCAGCCTATTATCGAGCGTCCCTTAGCGGCAAGGTGCTTTGCAACTTGGCTCATGAAGTAACATTGTAATTGCGCTTCTGCAGAGAATCCATTCGATCCTTTCAATCCGAGTTTCTTAATCTCTGCCTGGCAACGAGGGCATTCCTTCCATCTGTCACGAGGCGATTCATCACCTCCAATGTGGATGTATTTAGATGGAAATATGTCTACTATCTCATCGAGAACATTATTAACAAACTCGTAAGTCTGTGGGTTTCCAGCACAGAGAATGTCGGGGAATACGCCCCAAGACTCAGCCACTTTGTAAGGTCCACCAGTACATCCAAGCTCTGGATAAGCAGCCAGTGCGCCTAGCATGTGACCGGGCATATCGATCTCAGGAATCACTGTTATGTGACGTTCGGCAGCGTATTTTACAACCTCACGCATATCGTCCTTGGTGTAATAACCACCATAAGGAGTATCGTCATAAAGCCCTGTGTTGCGTCCAATTACCGTCTGCGCACGCTTCGAACCGACCTCAGTTAACTTCGGATAGCGGTCTATCTGTGCCCTCCACCCTTGGTCTTCTGTGAGGTGCCAATGGAATGTGTTGATGTTATGAAGTGCCAACATATCAATGAATTCCTTGATGAAATCCATCTTAAAGTAATGTCTCGCACAATCAAGCATCGTACCACGATAGCTGAAACGGGGCTGGTCAACGATTTGAGCAAGAGGGAAGCTGACGTTCTTTGCCTGCTCTACTGGCAATGACTTACGCAATGTTTGTATGCCATAGAACACTCCTGCGGCTGTCTTCCCTTCGATGGTAATGGTCTTAGTCTTTACTGTTATGACATATCCCTCATCGTTTTCTATCTTGTTATTGAGCTTTAGTATGATAACAGAACCCTTCTTGCTTGTGCCTTCAGGAGCGATTCCTGTGGTCTCACGAATATACTGTTTTAGAAATTGCACATTGCGTTGCATCGCCTCATCAGGGCTTAGTGAGAGGACAGAAGTTGTACCATCAAGTACAAAGGCTTCGCCTTTCTGCAATGCAATAGATTGTGGTAAAGGTACTACCTGATAGTTTGCATCCGTGGCATGTAGGGCTATCGATGCCATCATAAGAGCCACGGAAAGTAGGATCTTTCTCATTTTCTTCGTTGTTTCTAAATGTTTTGTATTGATAAATAAATTATTTTCTTCGTTAGAGATAGGACTGGGTAAGCCCATTACTCATCGTCCCGTGAGATTGTCTATAGTGTGAGTTCAAGAATATAATCAATCTCCTTCGGAGCCTCATCCATGTTAACTGTAATGCCATCACCCGTCTTTGTGAATCGAACAGGCTTACCCGTGGCAAAGACTTTAGCACTCTTTACCTTGCGATTACCCGTCGGGAGATACAGACTGGAGTCCATGCAATCAAGGATGTGGACGTATAACTTGTTGCCACGTTGCGTGCTTACGCCCCAGTCGTGAGGCGCAATTATACCACCACGAGTGCCATAGATGGTCTCACCATATTGTTTCAACCATTCGCCCATAGCCTTTAGTCTATTCAAGGCAAGGTCTGGCAGGGCACCACCAGGCTCTGGACCGATGTTGAGCAAGAGGTTTGCATTCTTTCCAGCAGCCCTCACGAGCATCTGAATCAACTCCTTCGGCGACTTGTAAAGGGTATCGGTAATGTTGTAACCCCAGTGGTCGTTGATTGTTTGACACGACTCCAATGGTAACCGACTGATGTCTTGTCCAGACAAACCAGCCTTATTCTCGCCCGGTAAGTCACGCTCGAAGATCTGGATATCCTCGCCTTCGTTAGGCGTTTGATGGTGGTTATTGCCAATGAGACATTGCGGTTGTAGCTTGTGAATGAGGGCATATTGCTCTGGTAACTGCCAATCGAAAGGCTTTGAATCACTATCATGATCCCACCAACCATCAAACCATATCGCACCGACGGGACCATAGTTTGTGAGCAACTCGGTTAGTTGTGTGTTCATGAAATGATAGTAACTTGCCCAGTTTGCTTTGCTCTTGTCACGCCCAGTACCTAATCCGGTGCGCCCTTGTGGATAGTCCTCCCTACCCCAATCGAGGTGTGAATAATAGAGGTGGAGCTTGATTCCTTGTCGCTTGCAAGCCGCTGCCAGTTCCTTAATAATATCCCTTTTGAAGGGCGTTCCATCGACAGTGTTATAGGTACTTGTTGCTGTCTTGAAGAGCGAGAAACCATCGTGATGACGGGTGGTAATGGTGATGTACTTCGCACCAGCGTCCTTGATAGCCTTCACCCAAGCATCTGCGTCGAACTCAGAAGGATAGAAGGTCTTAGCTAACTTAGGGTATTCTCGATAGTTAATGTCCTTGTTGTGCATCACCCACTCGCCCACTCCCATCATCGAGTAGAGCCCCCAATGCAGGAAGACACCGAACTTCTCATCTTGAAATTGTTGACGTGCTTGAATGTTTTCAGGCGTTGGATGATAGGCATCTTGTGCCCAACTCGTGTGCGCAAGGAGCATAATTGCTACTGAAAGTAAAGTCTTTTTCATTCTAATAGGTAATTGTTTAGGTTGTTTGCAAAGATAGTTAAAAACTTTGATAAGTATGCACTCAAAGGGAAGAAGATATGTCCTTTATACAGGTTAAACCTCTTTTCGATTGCAGGAAACCCACCTTTAGTGGATTACCTGCACCTTTCTTGGCTCTTCCTCGCCCACCTTTATTATATAGACACCTGATGGTAAGTTGTCAAAGTAGAGCTTATCTCCCTTGCTCTGTATGCGCTTGATCAATCTACCTGTTGTGTTGTAAAGTTGCACGAAGGTACCTGCTTTCGTACCAGAGAGCATTATCTGTCCCTTGTATGTGGTGAGGCTGATAGTTTCTGAGGTCTTTGCTGTGATGATACCATTGGGTGTGTTGCCCGCAGTATCAGTCTTTTTACGTTCGATGAAAAGCTGTACACCGCTCATCTTACCGCCTCGTTCCACTGTCCATGTGCGTGTGGTAAGGTTATCGTCAGTGGTTTCTCTATAAGAGAGAGGTACCTTCTGTCCCCGAACCAATGCTATGATATTTGGTTTCGGAGGCATTTCATCGTCCTTGCCAATGGTCATATAGGTTTCTTCTGGTACTCCTTTAAACTCCACTTCAGGCTTCGTAACCTCAATACCACCATCTTTTTTCGAGTTATTCGATATGTCATAATAACGGATATCATCGCCTATTGTCTCTATACGGAGCAGTCCCTCGCTAGCAAAGTAGATGTCTATTTTCTCTCCAGTATCGGGTATTACGAAGCTATAAGTAGGCACTCTCTTCATCAATCGTTGTGGGATAAAGACGTCACAAGCGCCATCGTTGTCCGTTGAAGGGAGTAAGACGTGGCGGAAGGTATGCCCCATATCATCCGACATCAGCACTCGCACCTTACTTCCTGATCGAAAGAATGACTTGTCAACTGTCCATGTCAAATGTAGGAGATCACCCATTTCATAAGTACTGCCAATGCGTGTCTTGAGTTTAAAAGGTATAGCAGGAACCACCTTAACATTCGCTATGTAACTATCGTAAAGGGGTGCTTGATGTTTCTTCATAGCCTCCTCTACAGGGAGAGCATCACTCACACTGAACCAGAAACGATAGTCTCCTACAGGGATACTATTCGAGTTTGTCACCTCCGCACCAGTGCCATTATACCTCACACCAAAGTCTATTACATTGCTTTGTTGTGGTGCATAAACAGGGAAGTGAGCGGGCTTCTGCGGTGTACATCCATATTGATTAAAGGTGTAATGAAGCGTTTTTTGCTCTTGATCCGTTGCATAAACAGGAATGGAGAAAAACGTCCCTTCTGGTACAACATAGGTGTCCTTCATGCGTTCGCGATCGATGTGTGGAGCTGTATTAGTCGTATTTGGGAATCGTTCCACCAATCGGTAATCAGCCTTCGGAGTCTCATGAAGAATCTTCTTGAGGCACTCCAATGATACAAAGTCCTGCTCCGATGATGATCCATAACTAATGATTGACTGTCCAGAACCAGGCTCCGTACCATATCCGAGCATCCCTTGACTCTGCGTGAAGGGGTGGTTTGAACCCAATAAATGCCCCAGTTCGTGGGCGATGGTGGGCATGGATTGATTGATGACAATACCTGTTCCCTTCCAAGTATCATTCCATATCCCCCCGACGGAGGCAAGTCCTTGCATTCCACCACTATCTGAGTAATCGAGAACAATACCTATATCGTAGTTGTCAATACCAATAGCTGCATTGATGAGAGCGGTTCCATCTTGATAAGTATAGTCCCGATTGTAAGTCTTCTCAACCAATCGTTCGTCCTTGATAACCTTGAATTGCAATCCAAAGTCACGTACATAGATACTATTCAGATAGGTTTCCAGCTCTGTCCAAAAGGCTTTGATCTTATTGTAATCGCGGTTGAATTTATCGGAGTTGTACTCCTTTGCACTCATAAAGACAGCCAGTCTCATCACACGATAGACCCCGTCTGTCACCTTCGTATCCTCTTCTTCACTACCTCGTGTGCGTGCTCTCTCTTGTAGGGGATCGATACCCAACACTCCACACTTCATCTCCTTCGCCTCTAACGGATGGTTGACAACCTGCGCATGGAGCTTTGACTGCAATGTTGGAAACACCATTAATGCACCAACGAGGGTAATGGTTGGTAAGATTCGACTCATCTTGTAATGTTTTAAATAGTTGTTTCTTAGAAATAATTAGAACTCTGTTTGATTACTGCAAGGGCTTGACAGGTATCTTATCGACAAACTTCTTCAATAGATCTCGTCGACAGAAATTGAAGCCAGCAAGGCTTAGGTAGGCTGCATCCTTCGACACTCTTTCACGGAAACTATCGTAGTTTTTGAGCTTTTCGGGCGTCCATCCTGCTTCAGCAACAGCCAAGAGACGTGGCAAAGCGAGGTATTCTAGGTAAGAGACTGTCTTTACATGCTCTGTCCAAAACGTCGCTTGCACACCTTGATAATAGGTTTGCAATGATACTGGTAAGCCCTCGGGAACAGGTTTAACACAATAGGTTACACGCAAGCTATCCGCTCCTTTGCCTGCTGCGTTAGGCTCATCTGCAGCCGTACTCTGCCTCCTGTTGATATAATAAGGGCCGAAGAAGGTCACGACATTATCGAGTTTCTGCTCTGCTGCCATGCGTGCCGACTGGGCTGCGGGATACCAACAATAAACCTTTACACCCGCTTGTTTGATAAGTTCCAATTCTGTTCCTTCAGCCGTAATAGCCTCGTTCCACACCGCTGTCGTGCGTCCTCTCGAATGGAGATAATCCGCCATCTGCTTGATAAAACGGCTCTGTAACTGTCGGTAGTTATGGAGTCCTTCTGTCTTATAGAGGCTTTGGCACTCCTCATTCTGCCGCCACGCATCATCTGGACATTCGTCTCCTCCGATGTGAACAATGCGTCCGGGAAAGAGATCGCACACCTCTTTTAATATGTCACGAGCGAAGTCCACGGCTGCAGGATTAGCCACATTCAACACATCATGAGATACTCCCCACTCTGTCCAAACGCTGTGCTGCCCTGCAGGGTCGCAACTATACTCTGGGTAAGCGGCCATTGCTGCCATGAAGTGACCGGGCATATCGATTTCAGGAATCACGTTGATATGTCGCTGATGAGCATAAGCTACGACCTCCCGAATCTCCTCTTGTGTGTAAAAGAAGGGTCCGTAAGGTTCGTTACTACGCACTTCTCCCAACTTCACATCCGAGTATTTCGTACCTGGAGCAGTAGCTCCAATGGTGGTTAAGCGTGGGTATTTCTTTATCTCGATACGCCATCCTTGATCGTCAGTGAGGTGCCAATGAAAGTTATTCATCTTGTAGTTCGCCATGAGATCAAGCAGTCTTTTAATCTCAGAGACGCCGAAGAAGTGGCGAGCTACGTCCAACATGAAGCCACGATAAGCAAAACGTGGACTGTCCGAAACGCTCATGCAAGGGAGTGTGAGGGCTGTCTTCTCCATCTTCTGACGGGCTGCGAAGGCTGGTGGCAGGAGCTTTTTAATAGTTTGGAAGGCATAGAAAAAACCCGCTGTAGTCGTTGCCTTAATCGTAATATCACGCTGCGTGATATGAAGTTGATAGCCTTCTGCGCCCTCAGTAGTCGTGTGGATGAGATGGATAAAAGGGTTCTTAAGATTCTTCGAAACCTTGAGTTGGTGGTTAGTCACCTGCTGGTAATGGGCAGCGAAGTTCTTGGCTTCCGTCAAGATAGTATCTGGAAGTTGTTGACCACCTATCGAGAACGAAGCGGGCAAACGCAGTGTTCCACCCGTTGCAACGATTTCGCGCGGTTGAGGAATGAGTCCGATGGCTTGTTGCGCACGCATGGCACAACTGAAAGTAACGACTATCAGTAAAAGAAAGAATCTGTTCTTTTGCATGAGGATATAGTTATATAATAAGGTATTGGTTATATTGGTCTACATAAAGATTAGGTTTTCATGTACCATAAACACGCCCACAAAGATAGCAAATTATTTTGACTTGTCCACTTCTTCACCCCTTTTTTGTATCTTTGCAGCAAGTTAACTAAAATACAAGGAATCGTTATGGGAATGATAGATAAATGTTGTTCGTGGATGAAGAGACGCATGGGAGGACAGGTAACAGTCGGTGAGATATTCTTTTCGATGTTACTCCTTTCACTCCTTCTTGCATGGCCTTTAGTTGCCTTGGGGACGGTCTTTTTATATGACCAAAGCAGTGTTCCACTGGCTATTGATATATCCAGATGGGTGGTTACACTCGTTATCTGGCTTTATCCTGTATATATCATTCCCTTGCTCTTCATGGCTAAGAAGATGGCAAGGAAGCATGGGAAAGCATTGTTGTTTTATATCATCTCGGGTGCACCTATTATATTACTGGCACTCAGCATACTCTTAGCTGTGAGTCCATTAGCGCAAGAGTTGCCCAAAGGAGCAGACTTCTTCACTTATAAACGGATTGGAGATGAAATCGGCGGAAGCTACTCGATGGATGGAAACCATGTGTATTATATGCTTCAAGAGGTTAAGGGGGCGGATGCCAAGACATTCCAGGTTATGACCAACGAGGGCGATTATGGCGTGGATAAAAACCATGTTTACTATCTTGGGGAGGTGTTAAAAGGGGCTGATCCAACGACCTTTAAGGTGGGAAAGAACGGCAAGGCTTACGACGGGAAGGACTGTTTTATCTATGGAAAGCCCTATCATGTCGCCGATTATAAGACGTTCCGCATGGGTAAAGGGAACTGGGATTTGGATTGTAAATACGCCTATTACTTGGGTGATAATGCGCAGGAAGAAGGTGCAAAGAGGCTTCGGATCAGCGATTGGAAGTCGTTTAAAGGCTTGAACGAACTGTACGCCAAGGACAAGAAACAGGTGTATTTTAAAGATAAGGTGGTGCAGGGTGCCGATGCCGCCACGTTCTTTACTTATAAAGACAATAAGCATGTGGGACAGGATAAGACCTGTGTTTATTACGATGGACAGCCTCGCGAATTGAAAGATTATCGACTATTAACGCCGTCAAACATCAATGATAACTATTATACTTATGGGCAATCAGTCTATAACTCTGAGCTTCTGAAGATGCCTTCATGTACTGACTTAAAGCACTTGCAATCGCTTGATTACACCGATTGGAGTAAGGATTTGCGCCATGTCTATTGGAAGAATAGACTGGTCAAGGGGGCTGATCCAGCCACATTCAGCCCCTTGCCATCGTTGTTATTAACGATTGATTCGAGTGATGACATTAATAAAGATAGTGATTACGGGAGGGATGCGACGCACATATACTATCGTGAGGTAATGCTCAAGGATGCCGATTACAACAGCTTCATCTGTGGGTGGGATGCACAAGAACAGATGGCTTTCGCCTTTGATAAACACCGATATTATGAGGGGCACCCAACGCCCCTTATCCGTAAGTATAGAGGCTCCACCCACGCCCACAACTAGCCTTACCCACGCCCATCTACAGCCTCACCCCCGTCCCCTCTCCGAATGGAGAGGGGCGTGAATACTATTGTTTGCAAATGAAGAGGGCGTTTCTTTGATGTAAAGAGAGGCTCTTTTCGACATAAGGAAACGCCCTTCTCGATAGGAGAAGGGCGTTTCCTTAATTCTAGAATATTATTACTTCTATTTCTGCTAACCATCCTCTCCCTTCCTACTAGCAGTTTTCACGCCCCTCTCCATTCGGAGAGGGGTTGGGGGTGAGGCTGTAGATGGTTAGGAGTTAGGCTGGTTGTGGTTGGGGGTGAGGCTTCTTCTCGATAGAAAGAAAGGCTTTGGGGGAACACATCCCCTCCTTTCGAAGGGGCTTGGGGAGGCCTTTTGTTGGATTAAGAAAGGCTCCCTCTCCTCAAGTACTGACCCGTAAGACTCTCCTTACAGTTGGCGACTTCCTCTGGAGTACCAGTTATCACGAGGCGTCCCCCTTTGTCTCCTCCATCGGGACCAAGGTCTATGACGTGGTCAGCACACTTGATGACGTCAAGGTTATGTTCGATGACTAGGATGCTGTGACCACGTTCGATGAGTGCATGGAAGGCTTTGAGCAATCGCTTAATATCGTGGAAATGAAGTCCTGTAGTCGGTTCGTCGAAGATAAAAAGCGTCTGTTCCTGTTGCTCTTGACCAATGAAATAAGCCAATTTAACACGTTGGTTCTCTCCACCTGACAGCGTGGACGAGTTCTGACCGAGCTTGATATAACCCAAACCAACATCCTCTAAGGGCTTTAACTTATTTACTATCGCACGTCGTTTATGCTCCGTAAAGAACTGAATAGCCTCTGATACGGTCATATTCAACACGTCATTGATGTTCTTACCATGGAACTGCACATCAAGAATCTCACGTTTGAAACGTTGCCCGTGACAGGCTTCACACTCCAAGACAAGGTCTGCCATGAACTGCATCTCAACTGTTATGACACCCGCCCCCTTGCATTCTTCACATCTACCACCGTCTATGTTGAACGAAAAGAACTGTGGGCTGAAGCCCATCTGTTTGGCTAATGGCTGTTCAGCAAATAGCTTTCTGATCTCATCATACGCCTTCACGTAAGTCGCCGGATTAGATCTTGTACTCTTACCGATGGGGTTTTGATCCACAAACTCCACGTGTTTAATCTGCTTCCAATCGCCTCCAAGACTTGAATACTCGCCTGGAACGTCAGCAACCTCATCCAGTCTGCGCTTCATGGCAGGGTAGAGAATGCCCTTGACAAGCGACGACTTACCACTACCACTCACCCCTGTTACAACTGTGAGGACGTTCAGAGGGAATCGAACATTTATCCCCTTGAGGTTGTTCATGCGTGCTCCTTTCAGTTCGATAGCCATGTTCCAAGGGCGACGAGAGGTTGGAGTTGGGATCATTTCAGCCCCCGTAAGATATTGAATAGTATGTGATTTCGGGTATTCTGATAGTAGTTTCTTCGATTCGGCATTGCCTTCTTTGTCCTTACCAGTGGGGTCAATGCGCTTAATATCCGACACTTTGCCTTGGAAAACAATCTCTCCTCCGAGCCTACCAGCGTCAGGTCCCACATCAATCAAGTAATCCGCAGCCCGCATAATCTCCTCATCATGCTCCACAACTACCACTGTGTTGCCCAGAGCTTGCAACTCTTTGAGTACGTGGATGAGCCTATCAGTATCGCGACTATGCAGTCCGATGGAGGGTTCATCAAGTATATACAACGATCCAACGAGTGAGGATCCAAGCGAGGTGGTGAGGTTTATGCGCTGACTCTCACCTCCACTCAATGTGTTCGATTGGCGGTTTAGGGTCAAGTAACCCAATCCCACGTCTAAAAGGAATTGTAGTCTGTGAGTGATTTCAGTGATAAGTCGCTTGCTAACTTCCTTTTCGTGTTCCGTAAGTTGCAGCTTGTCAAACCATTGCTTGAGCTCAGCTATAGGCATATCAACGAGGTCTGTGATTGCACGTCCGCCTATCTTCACCCATGAAGCCTCCTTTTTTAATCGTGTTCCACGGCACTCTGGGCATATAGTCTTACCTCTGTAACGACTCATCATGACGCGGTATTGAATCTTATATTGGTTCTCTTTGACCATTTGGAAGAATGAATCAATGCAGATACGGTCGTGTATATCCTTCTTCCGATCGCTTGGTAGTCCCTTCCAAAGGCACTCCTTCTCTTGCTTCGAAAGCTCGAAATAGGGCTTAAAGATGGGGAAGTCGTCTTGAGCAGCACGTCTGCAGAACTCTTCCTTCCATGCTTCCATCTTGTCACCATGCCAACATTGCACGCAACCATCATACACTGATAGCCCCGAGTCAGGTATTACTAACTTCTCATCAATGCCTATCACGGAGCCAAAACCCTCACAGGTAGGGCACGCACCGAGCGGTGAATTGAATGAAAACATGTTGTCGTTGGGTTCTTCAAAGCGTATTCCATCAGCTTCGAAACGTGTAGAAAAGGTGTAAGTGAGCTTTGCGGGCAGTATCATCAAGCGTAGAGTGCCGTCTCCCTCATAGAAGGCTGTCTCGCAAGAGTCGGTTAATCGAGAGGTAGCATCCTTTGAGTTCTCCACCGACATACGGTCTATCACAAGGTAGACTTCGGCTTTCTCTTTCTCTTCCGATGGTTTCTTCTTATCTTTCTGTTGCTTATCAGCCTCATTTACAGGGTGCTCTTCAAGCCAATCCTCTATGCGAATGAACTCTCCATTGACGTAGATACGAGAGTAGCCCTCCTGCATTTCCATCTCAAGTTGTGCCTCTTGAGAGCGTCCCTCGACCACATGTAGAGGCGAGAGAATGCAGAACTTCGTCCCTTCAGGGTATGTTTTTACACGTTCAATGACGTCTTCAACGGAGTGATGCTTCACTTCCTCGCCTGAAATGGGGCTGTAGGTACGCCCGATACGAGCGTAAAGCAGACGGAGATACTCGTATATTTCAGTCGAAGTACCCACTGTTGAGCGTGGATTACGTGCTATCACCTTCTGTTCAATGGCTATTGCTGGGGGCAAGCCTTTGATGAAGTCGACCTCAGGTTTCGACATTCTCCCTAGGAACTGACGTGCGTATGCCGACAAACTCTCTACGTATCTGCGTTGTCCTTCAGCGTAGAGTGTGTCGAAAGCAAGGGACGATTTGCCCGAACCCGATACACCTGTGATAGCGACGAAATCGCCTTGAGGGATCTTGACATCAATGTTCTTGAGGTTATTCACCCGTGCTCCTTTTACCTCGATATACTTATTCATAACTCTTAATAATTCTTATCTACACTCAACGAATATGCTTAAAAGAAGTTTAAGTAGGGTTGAGTCTCATGCAAAAGTACGAAAAAACTTTGGTTCTTTGTGGCTTTTCGCTTATATTTGCAGCCTATTTTTGATTTTAAAAGAATAAGATTATGAGAGTTAAAAAGTTATTGGTAATGGCTCTGATAGCACTTCCTACAATGGTAATGGCGCAGAGCACTTATGAGCCAGTGGGCAGTTCGGATAACAAAACACCACTAGAGAACAAGACTGTAAACCCTGTTTACCAGCAGTGGTTGAGCCAGTATGTAGAGGTAGGACGCAAGATTAACGATATATCTGCACAATATCAACGTGAGATCGACAAGCGTGGTTACCCTAAGAAGAAGACAGTTCAAGCTAAAATGGAGCTCGTTAGCCAGTACATCTATTTGTTGAAACAAGAGCGCGATACGCCCGAGTTGAATCAAAACCTTGATGTTCAGAAGGTCAACGATAAGATAAGTCTATGGCAAAGTCAGCTTGATGGCTTGGCAAACTTGCTGAAGAAGATCTAATAAAGAGTATTATTTCATACGCTAGAAGGCGTCGGAAGTTCTGTTAATCGAACTTCTGACGCCTTCAGCTATTTGTATATAAAGGTTTACGTAGGTCTTTCAAAGCCTCTAGTCATTTGTTTGTAAAGATTTACGCAAGCCTTTCAAGACCCCTAGCAACCAATGACAACGCATGGAGATGAGCCTTACTCGGATTCTTTGGCTTGCTCATTTCCTTCCGTATCAAGCAACACCTCTTTGTCACCAATGCGTGCCTCAAAGTACGGCGGTTCGTCTCTTAGCGATATACTATCATATATGAAAGGTGCCACAACGGTGCCTTTACCATCTGGAAGAATCAGTCCCAACTTGCCGTCCAGTTGCGCTATTAGCGGCATAGTACGCAAGTCGTCCACATAAACATAGCATGTGCGGAGGAACTCATACTTAGGTTCTACGAGCGTGCGACCCCTATGGTCGAGGATACCAAAGCGTCCATTGCGTTCGATCACCTCGTGATACTTGATGTAAATCTCACGTATCAAGTTCAAGTATCTGACCATCTTTCGCTTGTCATTGACCAACGTTACAAGATAATCAAAGGTGTCGGAATAGTTCGCCATAGCACGAGCTAGGACGATCTTCATATCTAATCCCTTGATAACCTTGCGGTTCAAGTCGATGTAATGGGCTATTGCTGCCTCCTTCTCTTCCAACGATAAGTCCTTTAAATGCTCCTCGAAGCGCAACATCTGTTGCTTACTTCCGTGCATAGCTTTGATATATCGGTGGATACGTCGCCCCATTTCCATGCAAACGAAATGGCGTATTCTCTGTTCCTCTATCGGGTCAGTGTATTCTTGGTTGAAGTTGTCTAGCGTAATCATGGGCGTTACCTCCTATGTTTTTCGCCAAAGTTACAGACTTTTCGTGGCTCCACCAAGAATTATAAAGAGTTTTTTATAAGTTCAACGTAACATCCTTTCCAAAGGGAGCAAGGCACAATCCTGCCATCTTGAAGTGCTGCTTTGCGAAGGGAATCCCTATAATGGTTATCCCTAAGAGGAGGCCGAAGAAGACATGACAAAGCCATGCCCACAAGCCACCGAAGATAATCCAAATGATATTAAGGGGTACTGTGAGGCACCCGAAAGTATTGTCGGTGTTATGCACCTCAGCCCCGAACGGCCATAAACAAAGCAATCCGAGCTTGAAAGTTTGTATAGCGACAGGGATGCCAACGATGGTCAATGCCATGGCAAGACTCCCCGTGAAATAACCGATGGCAGCCTCCAGTCCACCGAAGAGCCACCACAGAAGGTTTCCAATAAAGCGCATATATATAATAAGGTGTAAGTTGATAAATAAGGTGAAAGGCGTGACGAGGTTAAGTTATATCGTCTCCGTTATCTCCTCCAAAGGCTTCCGTTTCTTCTCATTCATCGGACAGTCAGGGGCGATGTGACCAATAGGAATAATCGCAACTGCCTCATATCCAGCTCTAGGGAATGCCTCTTTGATTTTTGCTACATCATAATTACAAACCCAACAACAGCCTAAGCCTCGTTCTGCAACAGCCAAACAAAGGTGTTCTGTGGCAATGGCTACGTCAATATCTCCGTGTGACTTACTATCTTCCGAGCGTACCCAACAGCCTTCCACAGCCTTCATACAAATGATGTAAAGCGGTGCTGAGGCAAACCACTCACGTTTGTAACAGGCTTGCAACTGCTTGCGTGCCTCTGACGACTTGACCACAACGAACTTCCAAGGCTGTTTGTTCACTGCCGAAGGAGCCATGCGTGTCACCTCAAGAATATACTTTAAGTCCTCTTCCGATACCTGTTCGGCTGTGAATTTACGTACTGAGAATCGCTTTTGTGATAGTTCTAATAAGTTCATAATACCTTTGTTTGTAATTGATCCTTATAATAAAGTAGCGCCTTGATAACCACCTGTTCCGCTTCATCAAGCGTACAATTCAGTTTACCACCAGCTGCATCTGCATGTCCACCACCATTGAAGAACCTTGTAGCCATGGGCTGGCAATGGAACCCGTTACATGACCTTAGACTCACCAAGATGGTGTTTTGCCTCTCAGTATCCTCTCTTAACGATATACTGAGTTTAAGTCCTTTGATCTGTTGAGGTATGTTCACGAGTCCTTCCATGTCTCCTTTAACAAAGTGGAATTGCGTCATATCCTCCTTCGTCACCGTATAATACGAAGCATGTAACTCCTCAATGACCTTCATCTTATTAAGGATTATATGCGAGCGAAGGCGCAATGCGTTCGTAGAATAGTTGTGGAACACTCGGTTATAGATCTCATCTTTATCAATCCCCTTCGTTAGTAACTGTCCAATGATGTAGTAGATCTCTGGTCGGGAAGAGTTATATGTGAAGCCACCAGTGTCTGTCATCATACCACAATATATACATTCAGCACACTGACGGGTCATCGTCTCGAATCCATCTAACTGACAGATGAGGCGGAAAACAATCTCACTTGTACTCGACATATCTGGTCTAGAGATAGCCAGCGCACACCCTTCATCAGGGTCCAAGTGGTGGTCGATGAGCAAACGGGGGGCTTCCGACGACTCCAAAGCGTCCTGCATTGCATCCACACGGGAGGGCTGATTGAAATCGAGACAACACACCAGATCAGCCTCTTTAAAGATTCGCTCCACCTCACGAGGGCGTCGGTCATAACGAATGACGGTGTTACTACCAGGCAACCAATGTAAGAAGTCGGGCGTAGCATCAGGCATACACACCTTCACGTTGGTCTTTCCTATCCCATTCAGATAGTTCATCCATGCCAGAGAAGAGCCCATGGCATCACCATCAGGTGCTCTGTGAGCACAGATAACAATGTTTTTCGCAGTGGTAAGCAACTGTCGTAATGAGGCAAGCTCCTCCTGTTTTAATAAGTTTAAATCCATTGTGTGTTGTTCTACTTATAGATATTGTAGGGGTGAAACAATCCTTCCTTCACATCCTATATGTCGAAAAGGAAGGAGAAATCAAAAGCTGGGGTGCATGACTTATGGGGCTTAGAACAATCGTTCCTTACCAGCGCACAGGTCACACATCCCCATGACTTCTTTATTTAAAATAGCTTAGCTGGGTAAGTACCATCGTCTATCAACGACTGAATTTTCGCAACGACACTCTCTCGATCAGCGGCATATGTAACGCCAAACCACTTGCTCGTCGTGTCAAGCACCTTCACTGTTGCAGTGCCATCGTTGATGAGTTTGTTCACCATTAGCGGTATGAAGTACTCCGCCTTCTTGTTTTCTATGTTCTTCGGATCCGATAAGAACTCCTTGAAATAAGCCTCGCTATAATCGAAGTAATCAGGTGTGAAGCCCCATACATTCATAGAGACAGGGGTGTTATCACTCACTGCTACCCACTCGCCCTGCTCATCCTTGTATTTCACTTCGCCCTCACGACGCTCAATCTCGGTGCGTTCCACAACCGTTGTGAGGTTACCTTCTGCATTCGTAGAACAGATACCACGTGCCACAGTTCCATTATCGCTAAGGGTGTTACCAACGCGGAATCCAACCATAGCATACTTGTTCTTAGCACCTTCGGGGAGGTCGGCTAGGAACTTACCAATGACCTTGAAGCAGTCACGATTGTAGAAATCGTCGCAGTTGATGACGCAGAAAGGCTCCTTGATAACGTCCTTTGCCATCAAAACAGCATGATTGGTGCCCCATGGTTTCTCACGTCCTTCAGGTACAGAGAAGCCCTCTGGCAGTGCATCAATGCTTTGGAAGACTAGCTCGGCAGGGATATGTCCTTCATACTTAGATAGTACCTGCTTGCGAAACTGGTCCTCGAAGTCCTTACGAATGACGAATACTATCTTGCCAAAACCAGCCTGGATGGCATCATAGATAGAGTAGTCCATGATTGTTTCACCATTGGGTCCGAGCTCATCGAGCTGCTTGAGACCACCGTAGCGGCTTCCCATTCCAGCCGCAAGAAGTAATAATGTAGGTTTCATCTTTTTGTTTTTATATCGTTAATCTATTGTGGTTTGCTAAACAGACCATCTATTGTTATATGCTGCAAAGGTAAGAAAAAGATTTGTATATCATAGTTTTTTTAGATAGAATACATAGCCTTATCCAAACAACAAAAAGCCAAACAACCGTCCACAACCAGCCAAACAACCGTCCATCTACAGCCTCACCCCCGTCCCCTCTCCGAATGGAGAGGGGCGTGAATACTGCTATTAGCTTGCAAGTTAATGCTAAGCAGGAATAGAGATAATTGTATTTTGGAATCAAAGAAAAAGCCTCTGGGTAAGACATTCCCTCCTTTGGAGGGGCTTGGGGAGGCTTTTTTTTAAATTAAGGAAACGCCCTTCTCCATTCGAGAAGGGCGTTTCGTTGCTATGAGAAGAGCCTCTCCTTACATCAAAGAGACGCCCCCTTTGTATTAAGAGTGCCTTTTCCTAGCTGGCTTCCGTTAGGCACTCCTCCCCTTGGGGGAGGCTGGGTGGGGTTTTAACATTCGGAGAGGGGATGGGGGAGAGGCTGTTCGCAAGACGATAGAGAGCTTTCGGAATAGTCCAGAAAGCGAATATCTATGGAATGCGAAGCCCCGTTTTGGTAAGACATTAGCCGTCTATGACCTTTGCATGAAGATGCAGTTTCGGAATGTGTTAGTGGTTACGAATCGTCCAGCCATTGCCGACTCGTGGTATTTCCGAGTAGAGCATGGACGCTTTGTGCATGATGAGTCGGTGGATAAATGGCTCGATGCGCTCAGCAGACAAGCACGTTATCCGTTCTCAACAGAGGCATTGCGCAATGAAATAAGGCATAGTTTCTGGTTGTTGAATCGTGTTGATTCGGCAAAGGCATTGGCTAAGAAGCTAAGAGACACACAACGACATCCAGAGTTCGCAAGCATTGAGATTGTTGTTGCAGCAGGTGACGGCAAGACCGATAACGATGAGATTATAGAGGACGAGAGTTCCTTGATGCGTGTAAGGAAAGCCATTGCGGAACATCCGCAAGGCACGATTACGCTCTCCGTAGGGCAGTTGACAACGGGAGTAACTATCCCCGAATGGACAGCGGTGTTGATACTCAGCAATATGAAAAGCCCTGCCCAGTATATGCAAACGGCGTTTCGTGCGCAGACACCACACCTTTATATAGATGCTGATGGTCGGTATCATAGGAAAGAGAATGCCTACGTCTTCGACTTTGACCCAGCCCGCACGCTAAGTATCTATGAGGAGATGGCAAACGGACTAACGGCAGAGACGGCGTCGGGAGGTGGCGACATCGACACGAGAAAGGCGCATATCAGAGAGCTACTCAACTTCTTCCCCGTGATAGGCGAGGATGAGCAGGGCGAGATGGAGGCACTGGATGCCGAACAGGTGATGCTTATTCCTCGACGAATACGCTCTAAGGAGGTGGTGAGAAGTGGCTTTATGAGTAACTTCCTCTTCGCTAATATCTCCAATATCTATGGGTGTTCTGCAGGTGTCATCAGCATTATCAATAAGTTTGATGCTATAAAAGAATCGAAGAAGAACAGCATTAATACCGATGATGTGGAGCAATTATCTCATGAGATAGATGCCGATGGGAATGCCCAACCGAGTGCCAATCAGGTGGCAGAGAGACAGGCAAGATTGTTTGGAGATAAGATATATGGTGAACCGAAAGAAGCAATGGATAACATCATTGAAGAGAGTTTCGAGCGGTATAGCCAGGCGAAAGAGAAGAAGGGAAAGAGTGCCGAGGAACAGATGATTGATAGTGTGAGTGAACAGCTGACAAGCGTTTTACTGACCCATGCCAAAGAGCATGAAGAATCGAAGGAGGAGGCATTGTCGAAACGAAATCAGGGTCTTGCCGCAGTGAGAATCAAGAAGGCTGTGAATGAGCAGATAGGTAAGTATTGTCATCAAGCAGCCGTTGAGAAGAACACGTTGGACCATCAATGTAAGGAGGAGTGTGTTGGTAAGACAACACAAGAGCAACACGACATCCGAAAGCGGTATGAGGCTGATAAGCAGGTGATAGACAAGGAGTTAGAGAAGACAGTGCAAGGAAAGTCGAAGGAGTTGCTTGAGAAGAGTGCAGAGATTGTTGCCGAGACCTATGAGCAACAGCGTATTGATGTGAAGAAAAGCGATGTGAATGAGGTTGTTCGCAATCATCTCCGTGGTTTCTCACGTACAATACCATCGTTCTTGATGGCTTATGGCGATGAAGCAACCACCTTGCAGAACTTCGATCAGGCTATTCCAGAGGAGGTGTTCTTAGAGGTGACAAGTGTGACGAAGGCGCAGTTCCGCTTGTTGAGAGATGGTGGTGAGTTTGTAAATGAGGAGACAGGGAAAACGGAGAATAGCCCTGGTCACTTCTTCGATGAGGTAGTTTTCAATGATTCCGTTAAAGAGTTCATGGCGTTGAGGAAGCGTCTTGCCAATTACTTTGAGCCTTCTAACAAGGAAGATATATTCAATTACATCCCTGCGCAACGCACAAATCAGATCTTCACGCCTAAGGAGGTGGTGCGTAAGATGGTAGACTTATTAGAAGAGGAGAACCCTGGTTGCTTCGATGACCCACGTAAGACATTCGCTGACTTGTATATGAAGTCGGGGCAATACATTACAGAGATTGTGAAGCGATTGTATAATAGTCAAGGGTTGAAGAAGGCGTTTCCTGATTCGGAGAAACGCATTCGCCATATCTTTAAACATCAAGTGTATGGACTCGCTCCGACCGAGTGTATCTATCGTATCTCACTGCGTTATATCCTTGGATTTGACGATACTATCCACATTGATGAGGCTGATCATCACTTGCGTCAAGCTGATAGTCTGCCCGCTGCAAAGGCTGGGACTATGGAAGAGTTTTTAGATGAGGTGTTTTGAAGGAAACACCTCTCTTGAAACTTTCGAAGACTAGCTTGCGAATGTAACTGGCAGTCTTTGAGTCAATATAAGCCTTTGATTCCTAACGTTATAGGTGATATGTTAAAGGGGACAGCAACTATAATTAAAAATAAAAGAGGGGCTTTTAGTAAGATAGGAATAGGCACGTTGGGGGACAACTTGTCATAAAGAAAAGGTTGGATAATGCTTCCTGAGTTTGCAAATAACAATGGGGGAGATGGCAAATAAGAATCTTTATGAGGGGAGAATGCCCTGCATTAGTAAGATGAAGCGGCTTATCTCTTCCCCACCGCTTTAACTTTTTTTTATTACCACATACTAGTTATATCATTAAAAAACACTAACTTTGTGCGAATTTAATCAGTAAGCTGTGACTAAAGACATAGTCAAAAAAAGAGTTCGAGATATTCTGGATGAGTACCTCGAAGCGAATAATCATCGCAAGACATCAGAGCGGTATGCTATTCTTGATGCCGTGTATGACATGAAAGGACACTTCTCTTTAGACGAATTGGGCGTAGAGCTTGAAACAAGGAACTTCCGTGTATCTCGTGCAACGCTGTATAATACAATGCGTCTATTCATAGAGTTGCGCCTTATCGTTAGGCATCGTTTCATCGGACAAACCATGTATGAGGCTTGTTACGATAATGAAGATCATATCCACCAGATATGCACTGTATGTGGAACAGTGACCGAGGTTGAGTCTCAGGAGATCACTGAAGCGATTAAAAACACTAAGTTTTATCGGTTCCGCAGAGATGGTTTCTCATTATATATATATGGTATATGCTCTCGCTGTCAGGCTGTTCTATCACGTCAGAAGAGCAAGTTCTTAACCCAAAAGCAAGGTAAAAACTCACATAAAAGCAAATGAACACAGGTAAAGTTGATGTCCTGTTGGGTCTCCAATGGGGTGATGAAGGTAAGGGAAAGGTCGTAGATGTACTCACACCACGTTATGATGTTGTGGCTCGATTTCAGGGTGGTCCTAATGCAGGACACACGCTTGAATTCGAGGGAGAGAAGTATGTTTTACGTTCCATCCCATCGGGTATCTTCCAGGGAGGAAAGGTCAATATCATAGGTAATGGAGTGGTCTTGGCACCTGATCTCTTTATGGGAGAAGCAAAGGTGTTAGAGAAGAGTGGGCACCCACTTAAGCAACGTTTGCGTATCTCAAAGAAGGCTCATCTCATCATGCCAACCCATCGCATCCTTGATAGAGCATACGAGGCTGCTAAGGGAAAGAATAGAGTTGGCACAACAGGTAAGGGCATTGGTCCTACCTACACAGATAAGATTAGCCGTAATGGATTGCGTGTAGGAGATATCTTATGTGACTTCGATCGTAAGTATGCAGAGCACAAGGAACGCCACATGAAGATGTTAGCTGCATTGGGGTGGACTGACTTTGAAGGTTTTGAAGATACTGAGAAACTATGGATGGAAGGCATTGAGTACATGAAAGAGTTTGAGTTTGTTGACTCTGAGCATGTCATCAATCATCTATTACGTGACGGCAAGAACATCCTCTGTGAAGGTGCTCAAGGAACAATGCTTGACGTCGACTTTGGTTCTTATCCATTTGTTACTTCATCCAATACTATATGTGCTGGAGCTTGTACAGGACTAGGTATTGGACCTAATAAAGTGGGCAATGTCTATGGTATCATGAAGGCATATTGCACACGAGTTGGTGCTGGTCCATTCCCAACCGAGTTGTTTGATGAGACTGGAAAGAGGATTCGTGACCTTGGTCATGAGTATGGTGCTGTAACAGGAAGAGAACGTCGTTGCGGTTGGATAGACCTTGTTCAACTTCGTTACTCAGTAATGGTTGATGGTGTTACAGAGCTCATTATGATGAAGAGTGACGTACTTGACACCTTCGAAACCATAAAGGCTTGCGTTGCATACGAGCTTCCTGATGGTACACAAACACAGGATTTCCCATACGAGATTGATGATGTGAAACCAATCTATAAGGAGTTCCGTGGTTGGAAGAAGGATATGACTCACTGTCGTTCTGCAGCAGAGTTCCCACAGGAGTTCTGCGAGTATGTTGCTTTCTTGGAGGAGTATCTTGAGACCAAGATTGGCATTATCTCTATCGGTCCTGACCGTGAGCAGACAATCGTTCTATAATCAATATAGGAACAAAAGAATTTTAAATAGTTAAGAGAATAAGGTTGTTAGGGAAGTAAAAGAACAAGGTTATAAGGTCATTAGATGGTTCTCTCCTCTATAACTGACAATATCGTTTCTTTCACTTCTCTATCTCCTTCGACGCTCTTAACTGCTTTTTTATATTAAGAAGAATAACTATAACAGACAATGGCAAATAAACCTTCCATCCCAAAGGGCACCCGTGACTTCGGACCAGAGGAGATGGCAAAACGTAACTACATATTTGATACAATCAAAAGTGTCTATGCTTTGTATGGATTTCAGCAGATTGAGACACCTGCCATGGAGACTTTACACACCTTAATGGGCAAGTATGGCGATGAAGGAGACAAACTCCTCTTCAAAGTGTTGAACTCTGGTGACTATCTGAAGTCGGTTAGTGACGATGAACTCAAGGAGCGTAACACGTTGAAGATGCAAACGAAACTATGCGAGAAGGGACTTCGTTACGATCTTACTGTCCCCTTCGCACGTTACGTAGTCATGCATCGTGAGGAACTGCAGTTGCCTTTCAAGCGTTATCAAATACAACCGGTATGGCGTGCCGACCGCCCTCAAAAGGGTCGTTATCGTGAGTTTTACCAGTGTGATGCCGATGTTGTAGGTTCTGACTCACTATTAAATGAGGTGGAACTAATGCAGATTGTGGACACAGTCTTCACCAAGTTAGGGGTGAGAGTACAGATAAAGATCAACAATAGAAAGATTCTCACGGGTATTGCCGAGGTGATTGGTGAGAAGGATAAGATTGTTGATATCACTGTTGCCATTGATAAGCTCGATAAGATAGGACTTGAGAATGTAAACGAGGAGTTGCGTGCTGATGGTATATCAGAGGATGCGATTGCTAAGTTGCAACCTATCATTAAGTTGGAAGGAACCAACGAAGAGAAGCTAGCAGTGATTGCGGAAGCCTTGAAGGAGAGTGAGACTGGACTAAAGGGAGTTGAGGAAACACGCTTTATCCTTGATATGTTGAAGACGTCCGGACTAAAGAATGAGATACAACTCGACCTTACCTTGGCACGAGGACTTAACTACTACACTGGCGCCATATTTGAGGTTAAGGCGTTAGATGTGCAGATTGGCTCTATTACTGGTGGTGGTCGATATGACAATCTCACGGGTATCTTCGGTATGCCAGGGCTCTCTGGCGTTGGTATCAGCTTTGGTGCTGACCGCATATATGACGTTTTGAACACCCTAGACCTTTATCCAAAAGAGAGCGTGCAAGGCACTCAATTACTCTTTATCAACTTCGGTGAGCAGGAGACAGCATACTGTCTTCCTATCGTAGCAGCCGCTCGTCGTGCGGGTATTCGCACCGAGATGTTCCCCGATAAGGCAAAGATGAAGAAGCAGATGAGCTATGCGAACGCAAAGAACATTGGTTTCGTGGCTCTTGCTGGAGAGTCGGAAATGGAAGAAGGAAAGGTTACTTTAAAGAATATGACTACTGGTGAACAAACGCTTGTAACGCCAGAAGAGTTGATAGCGAAGATAAAGTAATAAAGAGAAGATGCCTCACCCCCAACCCCTCTCCGAATGGAGAGGGGAGTGATGACTGCTATTAGCTTGCAAGTTAATGCTAAACAGGAATAGAGATAATAATATTCTAGAATTAACGAAACGCCCTTCTCCATTAGAGAAGGGCGTTTCCTTATGTCGAAAAGAGCCTCTCTTCACACCGAAGAAACGCCCCCTTTATTTGCAATCAGCAGTATTCACGCCCCTCTCCATTTGGAGAGGGGACGGGGGTGAGGCTTCTTCTTTTCCTTTCGGAGGGGTTGGGGGAGGCTTATGTCCTCGTCTTATACCTGATAATCCTTCGCTAATCCACCCTCACTCGTCTCTTTGTACAATGACGGAATATCGTGTCCTGTCTGCTTCATCACCTCTACAACCCTGTCAAAGGATACACGGTGACTGCCATCACTAAACGATGCGTAGAGTTGAGCATCTAGTGCTCTACAAGCTGCAAAGGCATTACGTTCAATACAAGGTATCTGTACCAAACCACAAACTGGGTCGCAGGTCATACCGAGATGGTGCTCAAGTCCCATCTCTGCAGCATATTCTATCTGTGACGGACTACCACCAAACAACTGGCAAGAGGCGGCTGATGCCATTGCACAAGCAACCCCCACCTCACCTTGACAACCAACTTCCGCACCTGATATAGACGCATTGTACTTCACAATGTTACCAAAGAGTCCTGCCGTTGCAAGGGCATGTAAGATCTTAGTCTCTGTAAAGTCATGACCCTTGGAGAGGTGATAAAGCACCGCAGGAACTACTCCACAAGCTCCACAAGTAGGGGCTGTTACAATCGTACCATTCGATGCGTTCTCTTCACTTACCGCTAGAGCGTAGGCATAAACCATACCTCTACTTTGCAAAGAAGGCTTATAACCGCGTGCTTTGATATAATAAGTTGGAGCCTTACGAGCCAAATTCAGTGGACCAGGTAATGCCCCTTCGCTATCCAATCCACGCTCAACAGCTGCCTGCATAGTATGCCAAACCTCACGTAGATAGTCCCAGAAATCATCATCCTCACACTGCTTTACATATTCCCAGTAGCCCCTTCCGTGATGTTCGCACCATCCTTGAATATCCTTCAAAGTATGCAAATCATACACTTCCTGGTGTTTGAAGTAATCGCCCGTAGCCTTTCCTTCCGATAGCGCACCCCCTCCGACACTGTAAACAATCCATTCCTCGAGTTGCTCACCAGCCTCGTTATAAGCTCGAAACTCCATTCCGTTAGGGTGATAAGGTAAGAAGATGCTAGGTTGCCAGATGATATCAACAGGTGCAATAGGCTTTAATACGTCGATAATAGCCTTATCCGTCATGTGTCCCTTGCCTGTTGCTGCCAAGCTACCATACAATGTTACCTCGAAACGTGACGCCTCCGAGTGACGTTCTGCAAAGATGATTGCAGCTCGTTGTGGGCCCATGGTATGACTACTAGAAGGCCCTTTTCCTATTCTAAAGATTTCTTTGAGTGACTCCATTAACTATTATCCTCAATCTTCCAAACTATGTTTTTAAAGCTACAAAGATACGAAAAAAAAGACAATGAGGTATCTCCTTGACTCCAAAAATATGATGACTTCGTGTCAACTCGTTTACTCGTCAACTTGAAGTAATCGCAACTTTGAATTACAAATTGTGCTTTTTGAAATCAAAAATGTGTATCTTTGCATTTAATGAAATACGCAATCATCGCCGCTGGAGACGGCTCCCGACTGGCACAAGAAGGTGTTACTGATTCCAAGCCATTGGTTAAGGTGAATGGAGAACGGCTTATTGACCGCTTGATAAGAGTGTTTGTTGCGAATGAAGCAACCGATATTCTTGTTATCTGCAATGAGCACATGACGGATGTTGCAAGGCACCTTGTGGAGGTGGAGGAACAGGGATTGAATGGGCATCATGTCCCTTTGCAGTTCCTGATTAAGTCAACTCCTAGTTCCATGCACAGCCTTTATGAACTGCGAAAATACCTGCTTGACGAACCCTTCATACTGACAACTGTTGATACAATCTTCGATGAGCAAGCATTTAGTTCGTATGTTTCTACCTTCCGAGAAAGGCTACATCAGGGGGTGGATGCACTGATGGGTGTGACCGACTATATCGATGATGAGAAACCGCTCTACGTGTCAACTGATCCGCAACTACACGTTACGGGTTATTATGATAATGCACAATCTGATACGCAATACGTATCTGCGGGCATTTATGGACTAGCCCCTTCAACGCTCTCCATATTGAATGATTGCATTGCAAAAGGGCTACATCGAATGCGTAACTTTCAGCGTGCTTTGGTGGCAGGAGGGCTTCGTGTTGAGGCTTATCCATTGTCGAAAGTCTTTGACATCGACCATGCTTCTGATATAAAAAAGGCTGAAGAATATCTGAATAAAAGGCTCTAACCATGTTACTCATACAACGGGCAAGGCGTTATTCGCCCCATTCTGAAGAGAAAGATTGGGCTATCTTGACAGAAGTCGGTAGACTATTGGGTGCGGAAGAGGTGGTGAGTGAAGATTCGTTTGATACTTCCCTACATTCAATCCAATTACTGAATACGAGTCTATCAAAGGGCAATCTTTCAATCGATAAACCCCTCATTCTCTCCATGGGGCGTGCTCCGCAGACCTTAGATTATCTATCCACATTGGAGGAAAAAGGCGTTTGTGTGCTCAATCCCACAGCTGGTGTGCGAGCCTGCCAACGTCGTAATATAGAACGAGTAATGCGTGAGAATCATCTTCCGTTGCCACCATCAGAAGGCGAAAAAGGCTATTGGCTGAAGCGTGGCGATCAAAGTGCAGAGACCCAAGAGGACGTTTGCTATTGTGCGAATCGGGCTGAACTGAATCTTGCCAAAGAGCGTTTCCAGCGGCGAGGAATCGTCGATTTCATAGTACAAGCGCATGTGGAAGGCGATTTAATCAAGTTTTATGGTGTCGAAGGAACGAATTTCTTTCGTTGTTTCTATCCTTGTGACGATGGTGAAACGAAGTTTGGTGCAGAGCTGCAGAATGGTATTTCTCATCATTTCAGCTACTCCAAAGAGCAGTTGCAACACGATGCAGAACAGTTGTCGAGGCTTTTGCAAACCCCCATCTATGGTGGCGATGCTATCATCCGAGCCGATGGAACTTATGTCATCATCGACTTCAATGATTGGCCGAGTTACTCCCGTTGTCGTCAAGAGGCAGCTCAAGCGATTGTTGAAAGAGTGCGTCAGTTGTGAAAGGCATACTCTTTTGACAATTAACAAACGATAATGAAAGTCTTGAAAGATACATGATAATAAGAGAGAAAATAGATAAATTCCGAACATTACTACGTGCTTCTATGAAGTCGGAAGACACCGAAGAGTGGCTAGATGTGCATTTCACACGTCCCATCGGACTTGCTTTTGCCTTGTTCTGGCACCGCTTTGGCGTCACTCCTAACAGCATTACAATCCTCTCCATATTCCTTGGTGTGGCGGCAGGAGTGATGTTCTCTTTCACAGACACATTATATAATGTAGTGGGCGTAGTGCTTTTGATGCTTGCAAACTTTTGTGATTCCACCGACGGACAACTAGCTCGTCTCACCAACCAGCGGTCTATGAAGGGGCGTTGTTTGGATGGTTTTGCTGGTGATACATGGTTTTTTACAATCTATCTAGCCCTTGTCTTGCGCCTTTGGAACGAACCTATACCCCTTACAACAGTGCCTTGGGGCATTGGAGGATTGGTCTTGGCAGCCGTTGCAGGTCTATTGTCTCACTCGCCACAAAGCTCCTTGAGCGACTATTATCGTCAGATACATCTTTATTTCCTGATGGGTAAGAAAGGGTCAGAATTAGGCTCTTATGCGCAGGAACATGCGATTGTTGAATCGCTGAAAGGCAAGCCGAATGTTTTTTGGGAGCGTGCCTTCCACGCTAATTATCAGTATTATTGCAGGAGTCAGGAGCGTCGCACACCTGCTTTTCAGCGTTTCCACAAAGCGTTGATGGCGCAGTATGGCAGTATAGAGCTGGTTCCGCAAGAACTGAAAGAGCGTTTTTTGAAAGGGAGTCGACCGCTCATGCCCTTCACAAACTTGCTTACTTTTAACAGTAGAGCCATCCTCCTTTACATCACCTGCTTACTGAATTGCCCTTGGATCTACCTCCTTTTTGAAGTCACGATATACAACCTCATGTACATATATATGCACAAGAAACACGAGAAATTGTGTGCGTCTTTGATGCAGTACATCGGTGAGGAGAGACAGATAAAGCCGTTGGTTATCCTCTTCGACTTCGGTGGAACGCTCGATACACAAGGCTGTCACTGGGGTAAAATGCTTTGGCATGGATATGAAGCGATGGGTGTTTCTGTGACAGAAGAGCAGTTTCGGGAAGCCTATGTGTATGCTGAACGTAAGTTAGGGAGCGAACCTTTGATTTCTGTCAGCGACACTTTCCGTAGGATGTTATCGGTGAAACTCAGCTTAGAGTTCGATTACCTCTTAGAGAAAGGATGGCTGACTATTGATGAGAAAAGTGCGAGGAAGATGCAAACCAGGCTCGAAGACCACTTATATAATAAGGTGGAAACGACAATCGGAAGCAGTAAGAACGTTCTTGAACAGCTTCGGAAGCGATACAGATTGGGCTTAGTAACCAACTTCTATGGCAATATGTCTGTTGTACTCAATGAGTTCCATCTGTCTAATCTCTTTGAAGTTGTGACCGAGAGTGCCGTTGTAGGCGTTCGTAAACCATCTTCAGAGATATTCAGAAAAGCCGTTGCCGCTATGCAGGTAGAGCCTCGCAAGGTGTTAGTAGTTGGTGATAGCTATACGAAGGACATCCTGCCTGCCCACGAGATAGGCTGTCGAACCTGTTGGCTCAAGGGTGAGGGATGGGACAAACAAGAGCCAGAAGCACCCGTTGCCGACCTTATCATTCATGAATTAAAGTCGCTTTTAGCGTACAAATGAGTGTAATTAAGTGCGTAAACAAGCTGAATAAGAGAGAGAAAAAAGCAATAAAAATAAAATAAGAACGTTTAGTTTATAATATATAAAACGTATGAAACAAATGGATGTAAAGCCTGCAGAAGGTAGACTCGGTGTGTTGGTCGTTGGATGTGGAGCTGTTGCAACAACATTCATGACGGGTGTGTTGATGGCACGTAAGGGACTAGCAAAGCCCATTGGGTCGATGACACAATATGACAAGATACGTGTTGGGCATGGAGCCGATAAGCAGTATCTACACTATAAGGACATCATTCCGATGGCAGACTTGCGTGATCTTGTCTTCGGAACATGGGATGTCTATCCTCAAAACGCATATCAAGCTGCTGTCTATGCAGAGGTCTTGAAGGCGAAAGACATTGAGCCTGTTCGGGATGAGCTGATGGCTATTAAGCCTATGAAAGCAGCCTTCGACAAGAATTACGCCAAGCGTCTTGATGGCGACAATGTTAAGGATTGCAAGACGAGATGGGACATGGTTGAGGCGTTAAGAGCTGATATCCGCGACTTTAAAGAGCGTGAGCAATGCGATAGAGTAGTGGTTATCTGGGCTGCATCTACTGAGATATATGTACCTTACGATGCGGCTTATCATAAGACACTCGACCAACTGCAAGCTGCGATGAAGGCTGACGACAGAGAGCACATAGCTCCTTCCATGTGTTATGCTTACGCTGCTTTGGAGGAGAGATGCCCGTTTATCATGGGTGCTCCTAACACTACTGTGGACATTCCCGCGATGTGGGAATTAGCAGAGAAGACGCACATGCCAATTGCAGGAAAGGACTTCAAAACAGGGCAAACACTGGTTAAATCAGGCTTTGCACCTATCATTAAGACCCGTAATTTGGGCTTGGCAGGATGGTTCTCAACCAATATCCTCGGTAATAGGGATGGGCTTGTTCTGGACGAGCCAGCCAATTTCCACACCAAAGAAGTTAGTAAGCTGTCCACCTTGGAGACCATTTGTAAACCAGAGGAGCAGCCCGATTTATATGGAAACATCTATCACAAGGTGCGTATCAACTACTATCCTCCACGCAACGATGACAAAGAAGGATGGGATAACATTGATATCTTTGGATGGATGGGATACCCAATGCAGATCAAGATAAACTTCCTTTGCCGTGATTCTATCCTTGCCGCACCCTTGTTACTAGACCTTGTTTTATTGTCAGATGTGGCTGCTAGGGCTGGAAGATATGGTATTCAACGCTTCTTGAGCTTCTTCCTAAAGAGCCCAATGCACGACTTCACGCAAGGTGAAGAGCCTGTCAATAACCTCTTCGAACAATACACAATACTCAAGAATGCTATTCGTGAGATGGGTGGATACGCTGCCGACGAAGAAATCGACTAGTGTTTCTGTATCCGATATAGTCGTTCGGAAGGGCTTAAAAGTGATTTAAAAAGATGGTATTAGATAGAGTAAGAAAACATCAAAAGTCAGTGTTCTCTGTGCTTCGAGACCGACTGAATATAATGCTGTTGATGTGCCTTTTCATTGTAGTGGGCACGTCAATAGCTCATGCGCAACAACCTCTTCCTTCAGTCTTAAAGGTAGACTCCCTACCAGTTAAGGCTGATTCATTGTTATTAGGCACTGATTCTATGGCACTTGCTACCGACTCGCTTATTCAGATGATGGACTCTCTTGCAAAGGAGGTAAGCAAGCCTGCCCCTATAGTCGATAGTACTTTGCTGCAATGTTATGTGGTTGACTCACAGACAGGAGACAGTATTCCTTATGCCAATGCCATCTATCGAACACTCAAGGTAGGGGCTTCGAGCGATGCAGACGGGCATTTCACCATAGAGAAGAAAGCTGGTGAACAACTCACCGTGACGGCAGTTGGCTATAAACCTCGTCGAATCAAAGTGACGGATGACACGCCTAATACGTTACATATAACGCTTATTGCCGATTCAAAGCAACTGCAAGGTGTGGTGGTAAAAGCCAAACGCAGGCATCGTTATTCACGCAAGGATAACCCTGCAGTAGAGCTTATGAAACGAGTAATAGCAGCCAAGAAGGAGTCGTTACTATCGAACCACAGCTACTATCAATATGATAAGTATCAGAAGGTAACGATGGCTATTAACAACCTAACTCCCGATGACATCGAGGGCAAGATGTTCAAGAAAGCACCTTGGTTACTCGATCAGGTGGAGGTGTGCCCATATAACAACAAGCTCATACTTCCTATCTCCGTCGATGAAACACTCACGCAACACATCTATCGTAAAGACCCTCGAGACGAGAAGGATATAGTGTTAGGTCAGACGACAAAGGGTATCTCTAAACTCATTCAAACAGGTGAGGCGTTGAACACAATAGTAAAGGATCTCTTCAAAGACATCAACCTCTATGATGATCAAATCGACCTTCTGCAAAAGAGATTCCCCTCTCCAATAGGCTCAACTGCCATCTCCTTCTATCATTTCTATATAGATGATACGGTCTATGTAAACCAAGATCAATGTATCAGACTGCAGTTTATGCCAGCTAACCAACAGGACTTTGGCTTCCGTGGGGAGCTCTATGTGCTGAACGATAGTACGTTGCATGTGAAGAAATGTGATATGCAGTTGCCTGCAAACACAGGTGTTAACTTTGTCGATGCGATGAAGTTTGAACAGGAGTTTACTAAGTTGGACAATGGCGAATGGGCGTTGACAACGGATAACATGGTGGCTGAGTTGAAACTTACTGACCTTCTTCAGCGTGCCATTGTGATACGAACAACGGGTATGAATAACTATGCTTTCACTCCTATTGACGACAAACTCTTTAAGGGGAAGGCAAAGGTTACGTATGATGCAAACGCTAAAATGCGTGATAATGACTTCTGGGCAGCACACAGAACGACCCAACTAACCAAGAGCGAAGCCAGTATGGACTCGTTCGTGAAGCGCATGTCTAAGACCAAGCACTTCAAGTGGCTGCTGTTTACAACGAAGGCTCTTGTGGAGAACTTCATCGAAACTGGCAATGAAGATAAGCCTAGTAAGGTTGATCTCGGACCGGTTAACACCTTCATTTCAAAGAACTTTGTCGATGGTATCCGATTGCGTGCTTCTGCTCGAACAACGGCTAAGTTTAATCCTCATTGGTTCTTCGAAGGCTATTACGCATATGGTACGAAGTCGCATCAAAACTACTATGATGCGAAGGTGACATACTCTTTCAACAAGCCAGAATATCAACCGATAGAGTTCCCGATACGCACCATCTCCATCGAATCAAATAGAGATGTTGAATCGCCATCAGATAAGTATTTGAAGCATAACAAGGATAACATCTTCATGACCTTCCGCCCTGTAAAGGTGGAGAAACTCTATTTCTACAATCGTCAGAGGATAAAGTTTGAGTGGGAAACAAACTATGGTTTGGCAACAAGCATTGGTCTTAGCACAGAGAGCAATCGCCCTACTGGTAAGTTGATATACGAGAAGATGGATGGCTCGTTGGTTGATCGTATTCGTTTGACGGAGCTTTCTTTGAGCTTAGACTATCGTCCTGGGCAGAGCTATGTGAACTCAAAACAGAGACGAATGGAGGTGAATCTCGATGCTCCAGAGTTCAAGTTGAAGCACACAATGGGCTTAAAAAACTTCTTAGGAGGTCACTTTAATACGAATCTCACCGAACTCGCAATCTATAAACGATTCTGGTTAGGGAGCTGGGGACACGTTGATACACGTGTAGAAGGAGGTGCACAATGGAATAAAGTACCATTCCCCTTCCTCATCACACCACCTGTCAACACCTCATACTTTGAACACCTAGGTACGTTCAACCTCATGCAACCACTTGAGTTCCTTAATGATAGGTATGCTAAATTCAACCTTGCTTGGGACTTGGAAGGCAAAGTTTTCAATCGAGTTCCATTGTTGAAGAAGTTGAAGTGGCGTGAGTATGTAGCCTTCAAGGGCATGTGGGGGCACCTAACAGATAAGAACAATCCCTTCTTACCACAGAACTCTAACGATACAGACTTATATAAGTTTCCTGATGGAACAGGCGTTATGACGAATGATCCTTATCTAGAGTTTGTGGTCGGAGTACACAATATCTTCAAGTGTCTGGAGGTCGATTATGTGCGCAGACTGACCTATACTCATGCGCCAGGAATCTCAAAGAATGGTATAAGATTTGGTTTTAATCTTGTGTTCTAGAGCCTCCCCAAGTCCCTCCGAAGGAGGGGATGTGCTTTAGGGGGGTGTTAGGATGTGAGTAGGAAACGCCTTCTTCATATTAAAGGAGGCGTTTCTTCATAATGAAGAGACGCTCTCTTTGTATGAACGGAAGCGTCCCTTAACTAACTACTATTAGATACTCCTCCCCCTTGGGGGAGGTTGAGTGGGGTTTTACTTATGGTTTTAGCGATTAGATATAAGTATCGATTATGTGGAAAGATATTATTTTAGTAGGTATTGGAAGTTTCGTTGGTGGTAGTCTTCGAATGGTTATCTCGAAGTATGTTCAGCTTGCTATCGCCGGTTCCTTCCCCTTAGGAACACTCGTTGTGAACGTTTTGGGATGTTTTCTAATTGGTATATTCTCCTCATTACCGGGTGAGAATGGAGGTATTAGTACGTCCACTCGCCTTTTACTAACTACTGGTTTCTGTGGTGGATTCACGACTTTCTCCACCTTTATGAATGAGAATGTCGGCTTAATGAAAGGTGGTGATGGATTCGTCGTATCCGTTCTTTACATCCTAGCCTCCCTCGCTTTGGGCTTTATTGCAGTGCTGGCTGGTAGGGTAGTGGTGGTGCATTAAGGAGTACCAAAGGCTCTTCTTCAAGACAAGAGACGCCCTTTTGCATTGCAAAAGGGCGTCTCTTTGTACCTTACTAAGGCTCTTCTTCAATCGAACTTGTATCTACTTGATAATCAGAAGGGCTACAAGAAGAATTTAAAAGTAGGTCGGAAGAGCCATAAAGCGGCTCTTCCTTTGGGTTAACCTTCGCGTCTCATCTGTTCGATAAGCTCCTTTTGATGATCCGTTAGATGGTCAGGAAGTTTCACGTTATAGGTGATGATGAGGTCACCAAAGGTACCATCCCCCCTATCGTAACCCTTTCCACGTAGACGAACCTTCGTTCCGCCTTGTGTTAAAGGCTTTACTTTCAGTTTTACCTTGTTGCCTCCAGAGAGTTGGATAACCACTTCGCCACCCAATAGGGCAGTGTAGAGATCAATGCCAACAGTGGCTTCCATCTGTCCAGGATTAGGCTGTCCGTAAGCTCTTCCAGTACTTCCTGCCGATGAGCGACGCCTTCCTGCACCTCCAAATAGGTCTTGGAAGAAGCTGCTGAAGCCGCCTCCGCCATTGCCAAAGCTGCTGAAATCGAATCCTCCAAACGAGTTTGCATCCCCTTGACTACCATTAAAACCACCGAAGCCACCCGCTTGCTCGTAGGCATCAGCATTCCTCCATTGCTCGCCATACTTGTCATATTTAGCGCGTTTATCAGGGTCTCCAATGACTTCAAACGCCTCGCTCAAAGCTTGGAACTTAGCTTTTGCCTTCGGATCGTTAGGATGTAAGTCTGGATGAAACTGCTTTGCACGTTTCCTATAGGCTGCCCGCACATCCTTCTGAGGGATGTTTCGATCCACACCTAGAATCTTATAATAATCTATAAATGCCATATCTTTGCCTCCTTATAATAGTTAATTTCATACTTAAAGATAGTAGCAAAGAGCGTGCCATCAGTCCATTCGATCCCGATAATCTTCATAGGTAAACTCTCGCAAGACCTCTAGTTCGTTGTCAGGATGGAGTAGGGCGATAGCCGGATGACTGATTCCATTGAACATATTAGTCTTCACTGTCGTGTAATGAAGCATATCTTCAAAGATGATATTCTCGCCTATCTGCAACGGATGGTCAAACCTCCATGACCCCATCCAGTCGCCACTCAAGCAGCTGTTAGCACCTAGTCGGTACGTATTTTCGCCCTCGGCAGATCCGTCCTCATCAACTAATTCCGCATTGCGAACGGCAGGATGGTAAGGCATCTCTAGACAGTCAGGCATGTGACAGGTGAAACTTACGTTCAAGATAGCCGTTTTTATGCCATGATCCTCCACCACATCGAGCACTTGAGCGACTAGTGATCCCGTTTGCCAAGCGAAGGCACTACCAGGTTCGAGTATCACCTTCAACCAAGGATAGCGTTTCTTAAACTCTTTCAAGGCGTGAATAAGACGTGAAACATCGTAGTCTTTGCGGGTCATTAGGTGTCCGCCGCCAAAGTTAATCCACTTTAGTTGTGGGAACCAGTTGGCGAACTTCGCCTCAATATGCTCCAATGTGCGTTCGAAAACATCGCTGCCACTCTCGCAATGGCAATGAATATGGAAGCCATCAACGCCCTCTGGCAGTGTAGCAGGGAGTTTTGAAGATGCGATACCGAACCTAGTTCCAGGTGCGCAAGGGTTATATATGAGTGTTTCTACCTCTGAATACTCTGGATTCACACGTAGTCCACAACTCAAGCGAGCGTTTGCTAGCTTTGCCCTAACGTGGTATCGCTCAAATTGAGACAATGAGTTGAATACGAGATGAGACGAGCATCGTGCAATATCATCAATCTCATAATCCGTATAACCAGGTGAGAACGTGTGCGTGGGAGCACCAAACTCTTCAAAGCCTAGGCGTGCCTCATACAGAGAGGACGCCGTTGTGGCATGGATATACTCACGGAAAATGGGGAAGGTACGCCATAAAGCGTATGCTTTAAAGGCTAGAATAATCTCAACATCAGCCTCCTTAGCAACACTGGCGATCAATTGGAGGTTCTTTCGTAAACGCTCTTCTTCCAATATGTACATCGGTCGGGAGAGTTCGTTGTAAGTCTTTGGATTTACTTTCATGGTGCAAATATAAGGAAAAATTTGCGGTTTTCAGAAATAATATCTACCTTTGCAATACAAATAAAGTATGAGCATGAAGCTGGTTATTATGACTAAGTCCACCTTCTTTGCAGAGGAGGATAAGATAATAAGTATGCTCTTCGAGGAAGGACTTGACTGCCTACACATCTCGAAGGTTGACCCGTCTCCACTTTATTTAGAGCGCCTTTTGGCTCTTATCCCATCTCATTATCATAGCAAAATAGTTGTACATCAGCACTTTCAGATGAAGAGTGAGTATGGTCTAGGTGGTATCCACTTGGATAACCCCAACCTTGCTGCACCTCACGGATATAGAGGGCACATCAGTCGGAGCTGTGACGATGTGATGAAACTAAAGGCAATTAAGAAACAATCAGACTATGTCTTTCTGAAAAACATCCATCAGCCTCGTGAGAATACGGCTGCTACTGAACATATCTTGTCGGATATTGAATTGGAAGAAGCACGTAAACAAGGGCTCTTAGGAAAGCATGTTTATGCAATGGGAGGCATTACGATAGATGATTTCCCACGTTTGCACGACCTCGACTTTGGTGGAGTTGTGGTTCGAAACGACCTTTGGGATCAGTTTTGTATCCATAGTGAGCAGAACTTCAACCCTATTATTAAATACTTCCGTAAGCTTCGCACGATTTGTTAGGGGCTTTCGGTAGATAACAGTTGATTTATACCTTATAAATATAAACAATATAAAGAAATGAGTGAAAACAACTCTTTTTTGGTCTTCTCAGGTACTAAGACAAGATATCTTGCTGAGAAAATCTGTGCTAGTTTAGGCTGTCCTCTTGGCAACTTAGTGATGACTCGCTTTTCTGATGGTGAGTTTGTTGTTTCTTATGAGCAGAGTATTCGTGGCAAGGATGTCTATCTTGTACAGAGCACCTTCCCTAATTCTGATAACCTCATGGAGCTTCTCTTGATGATTGATGCAGCCAAGCGTGCTTCTGCACGACAGATTATTGCTGTTATGCCTTACTTTGGTTGGGCTCGTCAAGACCGTAAGGATAAACCTCGTGTCAGCATTGGTGCAAAGTTAATAGCTGACTTGTTGAGTGTAGCAGGTATCGATCGTTTGATGACCATGGACCTTCATGCAGATCAGATTCAAGGTTTCTTCAATGTTCCTGTTGACCACCTCTATGCTAGCGGTGTTCTTCTTCCTTATGTGCAGAGCCTTCACTTGAAGGATTTAGTTATAGCTAGTCCTGATGTTGGTGGCTCTAAACGTGCCAACACATACGCTAAGTATCTTGGTTGTCCACTCGTTCTTTGCAATAAGACACGTGCTCGTGCAAATGTTGTAGATACAATGCAGATCATTGGTGATGTAAAGGATAAGAACGTAATCATCGTTGATGATATGGTTGATACAGCTGGTACCATTACGAAAGCAGCAGACATTATGAAGGAGGCAGGGGCAAAGAGTGTTCGTGCAATTGCTTCTCATTGCGTCATGAGTGGTCCTGCAACAGAGCGTGTAGAGGCTTCTGCGTTGGAAGAGATGGTCTTCACAGATTCTATTCCATACACTGCTCGCTGTTCAAAGGTTAAGCAGATCTCTGTTGCTGATATGTTTGCTGAGACGATTAAGCGTGTTTTGAATAATGAAAGTATCTCAAGTCAATACCTTATCTAATTGATTAATTAAATAGGTAAAAACTTGTGATTAAACATATAAAAAGGGGTAGAACGAAGAGTTCTACCCCTTTTTTAGACTTTTAGAGTCGTTTCCTTTGATATAAGTCAATAAATGATGTGTGATGCAAAAAATAGTCTGCTAAAGTTTTGATGTGTGCGAAAACAGTCTTACCTTTGCATTGTCAAAAGACAAATAGATTGTTTAGGTTAGTAGTAATAGATTTAGGTTTTTAGTTATTTAGTTTAAGGTAGAACAAAAGAGATTGTTCAGGTTTCAATAAAATAGGTTTAGTTTAGGTAATAAATAAGATTGATTAAGGGATAACAATGACGCAAGATGATTGGGTATACGCCGTGAGGCGGTAACCCAAAAGTCAAGCTCAATCGTTCACAGAGATGTGAATTGACAAAGGGTACAGCACTTGATGCTGTACCCTTTGTCATTTCTATAGTCTTAATTAATTGTTATCAGATAGAGAGAGGTAAGCTCAAACTCTTCGTGATGATGATGAATATTGGTGGAGTTAATGCTCCGCACCACTGCTAATACATTCTCTGACTGAGGTTGAAAGGCAAGAGGCTATACAAACGATATCTAGAGGTGGATCGGAGGGAGAATAGTTTTGCAGTCATTGCTATCATTATTTGGTAGGTTCTAAGTTGTTTTTAATTAGCGAGTTAATCAAATTGTTCAAAATGACAGCAACTTGTTCTTTAAATGAACTATGGTTTAAGAGACTTTTTAGTAAGCCAAAGTAGTGTTTGTTAAGGTAATAAGTAAAAACTTTCCTTATGCGTTTTTTCTATCGAGTTAATCGTCTAATCATGAAGTTTTATAGCTCTAAATTTGCTAATGTGGGATATAATATATACTTTTGCACATAAGATTTGCAACGTGCAAATCAGTGATTAGAGGAATAACGAACGAATGTCAATATCAAAAACTAGGCAGAAGCTTGTTGATGTAGCACGCCAACTCTTTGCAAAGAATGGCATTGCTAATACAACGATGAACGACATTGCGAAATCATCTGGTAAAGGAAGACGGACGCTCTACACCTATTTTAAGAGTAAAGATGATGTATATTATGCAGTGATAGAGTCAGAGTTGGAACGTCTATCGGATAAGTTAGATGAGGTGGCAGCAAAGCGTATTAAACCTCAAGATAAGATTATCGAACTGATTTACACCCACCTAAGTATGATAAAGGAAACGGTTATGCGTAATGGAAACTTGCGTGCAGAGTTCTTTAGAAATATATGGATGGTTGAGAAAGTACGCAAGAACTTTGATGAAGACGAGATTGAACTCTTTCGCAAGGTATACGCTGAAGCGAAAGAAGATGGCGAGTTTGATATTGACAATGTAGAGCTAGTTGCAGACATCACACATTATTGTATTAAAGGGTTAGAGGTACCATTTATCTATGGTCGATTAGGTCATGGATTAACTGAAGAGTCATCTCGTCCGTTAGTAGCAAAGGTGGTTTATGGTGCACTGGGTAAGGGTATTATAAAGTAATAACTAACAATATAAACTAAAACAATATGAAATTATTGGAAGGTAAGACAGCCCTCATCACAGGAGCTGCACGTGGTATTGGTAAAGCTATAGCATTGAAATTTGCAGAGGAAGGCGCTAACATCGCATTCACTGACCTTGTTATTGATGAAAATGGTAAGGCTACTGAAGCAGAGATAGCTGCTAAGGGCGTTAAAGCTAAGGGTTACGCTAGTAACGCAGCAGACTTTGCACAAACTGCAGAGGTCGTTGCTAAGGTTAAAGAAGAGTTTGGTTCTATTGATATCCTAGTTAACAATGCAGGTATAACAAAGGATGGTCTTATGCTCCGAATGACCGAACAGCAGTGGGATGCTGTTATAGCTGTTAACTTGAAGAGTGCCTTCAACTTCATCCATGCGTGCGTACCTGTCATGATGCGTCAGCGTGGTGGTAGCATTATCAACATGGCTAGTGTTGTTGGTGTACATGGTAACGCAGGTCAGTCTAACTATGCTGCTTCAAAGGCAGGACTTATTGCTTTAGCAAAGAGTGTGGCTCAGGAAATGGGTCCAAAGGGTATCCGTGCTAATGCAATTGCACCTGGTTTCATTGATACAGCGATGACTCAAGCCCTTTCACCAGAGATTCGCAAGGAGTGGACAGATAAGATTCCTCTTCGTCGTGGTGGTACAGTTGAGGATATTGCAAACACTGCAGTTTATCTTGGTTCAGACCTTTCTAGCTATGTATCTGGTCAGGTTATCCAGGTAGATGGTGGTATGAATATGTAATTAAAAGCCTCCCTATTCCCCAACAAGGGGAAGGGAGGCATTCTTGCTAAGGCTTCAAACTTGCGTTAGCAATACTCTTGAAAATCATAAATCACTAAAAGGAAATATACACCGAACCACAAGCTCTCTTTTAAATGAGGCTTGGAAAAACTATATACTATGCAAGTACTTTATGAAGATAACCATGTCATAATTGTCTATAAAGAGGCTGGTGAGATTGTGCAAGGCGATAAGTCGGGCGATATACCATTGTCAGAGATTGTCAAACAATGGTTAAAAGAAAAATATCAAAAGCCTGGTAATGTCTTTCTAGGGGTTGTTCACAGACTTGACAGACCTGTTTCTGGTTTAGTTATCTTTGCTAAGACATCCAAAGCACTTACTCGATTGAATAACATGTTCCGCAATGGTGAGGTGCATAAGACCTATTGGGCAATCGTTACTCGACCTCCTTTTGAATCTGAAGCGACGTTAACTGATTGGCTTGTGCGTAATGAGAAGCAGAATAAGAGTTACGCTTATAATCATCAAGTACCTACTTCCAAGAAGTCAATCTTACATTATAAGGTTATCAATCAGACAGACCATTACACGCTTTTAGAGGTTAATTTGATGACAGGAAGGCATCATCAAATACGTTGCCAGTTGTCTAATATGGATTGTCCTATTAAGGGTGACTTAAAGTATGGGGCTCCTCGTTCTAATCCAGATGGCGGTATCTGTTTGTTAAGCCATCGTGTGGAATTTATCCACCCAGTATCTAAGGAACTCATAAAAGTAGAGTCTCCTCTACCTAATGATAACCTTTGGCAAGCGATTGGAAGGTTCTAGTATTGTTTAACCCTCCAATCACCTTATTTATTATTAGCGTCCTTCATCAACAATAGGGTAGAGTTCGATGAACTCACCTTGATGTCTCTTACCATCGTTAATGACTGCTGCTATCTTCTCACTAACAACATCCACAGAGTGAGAACCAGGTCCTGTATAATGGTTATTCAGGTCAGTTGTGGTTGCACCAGGGTGTATGTCGAAGATATCAATAGGTAGATTGTTCTTATCAAACTCCATTGCTATGATACTAGTCATCGCATTTTGTGCCGCTTTACTAGCCACATAAGCCATCGGATGCCAGTAGGGACTCACCTCAGAAGGCACAGTTATATTGACAATTCGCCCCTTATTCACTTCCAACAAAGGGATAAGTGCCTTCGTCAAAGCAAATGTTCCAACATAATTTACCTGTATTGTTTCCAGTACGTCACGCATCTCTGACTTGTAACTAGGCACCTCCATGTCACCAGGTATCCCCGCATTGTTTACAAGCAAAGCCAAATCAGGATACTTCTCCTTAATCTCTTTTGCAGTAACCAGCAGTGAGTCGTTATTGCAAAGGTCAACGTGTTGCCAACCAATAACGTCTACTCCCTCCTGTCTTAATGCTTTGATAGCAGCTTCGGCGCGCTCTTTATTTCTTGCACCGACAATCACTTGCCATCCACTCAAGCCCAAATATTTGCAAATGCCATAGCCTATACCCTTATTTGCACCTGTTACTAATACTTTTGCCATATCCTTGTTTTGATTAATCAGTAAGTTATTTCTTATCCACAAAGGTACGGTTTTTTACCAAATGAGCAATCTCTATCTTTGTAATATACATCTTTTTCCCTACCTTTGTCATATCATTAAGTTATTAAGTACACATTATTAATAGTTAAAGATGAGATTGATAAGACCTTTACTCCTCACCATGACGGCAGGAGTTGTGCTCTCTTCTTGTATTAAAGAAGAGGCTTTAAATGCAGAAGCAGATATTACCAATATCACAGTCAAGGGTACGGAACTAATCCGTAAACCGGTTATAACGAATAATACTATCCAACTCTATGTCAATGGATGGGCTGATGTTACGCATCTTGCACCCGTATTTAACTTGACAGAAGGTGCAACGATTGAACCAAAGGATAGCACTGTTCGTGACTTCACTCAGCCCCAGCAATATGTTGTCACATCGCAGGATGGACAGTGGAAGAAGGCTTACACCGTCTCTTTCATTGCTAACAATGACATCGCAACAGCCTATCATTTCGAAACATTAAAGGTTGATAACACTGTTAGTTACGACACCTTCGTTGATAAAACACCTGATGGTGGCACCTTTGAGTGGGCGAGTGGCAATAGTGGAGTATCGTTTATTCTATCGGGAAAAGGGGCTAAGGACTATCCAACAAGCCAAGCAGACGATGGCTATAAGGGCAAGTGTCTGAAGTTGACAACCATCAGTACGGGAGCTGTGGGGGCTTTATTCGGTTCTCCAATAGCTGCTGGTAACCTGTTTACAGGCTCCTTTGAACTTGATTTTGGCGATACTGGCAAGTCAACTCACTTTGGTGTTCCCTTCCGACAGACGCCTTTAGCACTCGTTGGATACTATAAGTATAAAGTTGGTGATAAGTTTACTGATAAGAATCAAACGGAGATTAAGGATAGAAAAGACGACTTCGCACTCTATGCCGTATTGTTTGAAACAGGTGATGGAGTAGAGTATCTCGATGGTCATAATTCGCTGACTAGTGATCGGATAGTGCTTAAAGCAATGCTAGAAGATCGTAAGGAAACAAACGAATGGACACGTTTCAGCATTCCTTTCAAGGCTATTGACGGAAGGACAATAGATGCTGAAAAGTTGAAAGAAGGCAAATATAGTCTGGCTATCATTATGTCATCTAGTAAGGACGGAGCCAATTTTGAAGGCGCAGTGGGGAGTACACTCTATGTTGATGAACTAGAGTTATTCACTAAATAAGCTGTCATTTAAATACTTACAAAGTAATACTAAAGAATAAACTTAATAGTGTTTTGCATTAAAATGAATATACGAGTTATAGTACTTGCAGTCGTTAGCTTGAGTTGTTCCATGAGTCTCTTCGCACAAACCGACCGCACAGAAGCATTAGAATCAGCCGATCAGAACGGGTGGGAATATGAGTTGAAAGCAGGTGTAAACATCGGTGGTTCGTCTCCACTTCCTATCCCTGTTGAGATAAGAAAGATAACTAGTTATAACCCACGATTCAATGGAACGATTGAAGGAACAGCCACGAAGTGGTTGGGAGAAGACCGCCAATGGGGTGTCTCGGTAGGTTTGAAGTTGGAAGAAAAGGGCATGATTACTGGTGCAAGAGTAAAGAATTACAGGACAGAGATTGTTGATGAGGGTAGTCATATAGCCGGTTATTGGACAGGCGATGTGCAGACTGACTATCATTCAACGCTCCTCACCATCCCAGTTATGGGCAATTACCGCATCAATGACAGGTGGAAAGTGCGTGCCGGGGTCTATTCTTCTATCAAACTAGATGGTAATTTCTCTGGACATGTTAGTAACGGATACCTCAGAGAAGGTACTCCAGTGGGGCAGAAACTGACCTTTAATGATGGACAAACAGCCTTTTACGATTTCTCTTCATCACTTCGCTCCCTTCATTGGGGTGCTCAAGCAGGCGCAACGTGGCGTGCCTTTAACCATTTTACCATCAATGCCGATATGACATGGGCAGCAAATGGTATCTTCAAGAAAGACTTTAAGACGATTAGTTTCAAGCTATATCCAATCTATCTAAACATCGGTTTTGGCTATCGTTTCTAGGTGTGCTTAGGAGAGAACAACATAAGACATAATATTCAATGAGGGCGTTTCTTCCTATCGAAGAAACGCCCTCTTCATAGCAAGGAAACGCCCTTCTCAAATGGAGAAAGGCGTTTCCTTGTTTTCGTTCCTGCTGCTCCTACTAATGAAGCATAGCCTCGTTACACTCCGCCCCTCCCTCTCTTCCACTTATCCTAACTAGCTTCCGTTAGGTTCTCCTCCCTTTTCAGGGAGGCAGGGTGGGGCTATCTTTTCCCTAAAGTGGCTTTGCCAATGTTAGCATTAACAGCCAATCGGTCTCTTGGATGTTGTATAGATTCAGAATCTCTGCGTCACTCTTAAACTCATCCAATAGTTGGTCGCGATTCTTATTACCCTTAGTTATCCAATTACTAAACAATTCGGCAGCACGTTGAGCGTCCCCTTTAGCCCATTGACAATAGCCTGCATTGAGGTAATCCTCCGTCGTTGGTAATGTATTCAGGAGTGTCTCATAAAGCTGAGTGGCCTTGTCAAGACTCTTTTCCATGAGCATTGCCCATGCAAACACACGCTTCACATTCATGTCGTCAGGGTTCTGATAATCTAAGCGGAATAACTCTTCACGTACTTCAGATGATTTCCCTAATTTCAATAGAGCGATACAACGATTCAAAGCATAGTCCTTATTCTCTGCATCCAGTTGTAATAACTGTTCATAGGTGTGCTCTGCTGTCTCGTAATCTTCGCAATCTAGCGCAGCACGAGCTTGTCCTTTTAGTGCCCACTCATTGTTGGGTTCCTTCTCTAAAGCCTTTAAGAAGAAGTCATACGCACTATCAGGTCTACCGATATGGATGTTTGTGTAACCCATAAGAATGCAGTATCTCGGGTCGTCACTATAGAATGTACTGAGCAGTTCTATCAGTTTCTTGTATTGGTGTCGCTTATATAAATGCAGTGCTAAACGCAACTTCATGTCATCAAGTCCAGTGTTCATAAACGACTTATAGATAAAGAAGAAGATGTCTGCAACGAAGTCTCCTTTGCCATTATCTTCGAATGGGTTAATGAAATCCTGTGCTGTTCTATAGAGTCGGAAGAAGCGATATAAATCCTGAATGTACGCTCGACGGATATTTGCAACACCTTCTTTCTCATCGAAAGAACCGAGTGGGCCGAAGGCAGAGTCAGTCCCTATCATCTCTTTAATGTTACTTGGCAACTGGTTGATTACTTGCTCCATAGCAATCGCAAGGGAGTACTTATCCGAGTCACAAAGTGCCCCTCTCTCTACGAGAACATTGAGAAACTTCGAATCTCCTAGCGCCTTTAAGGTGGGTCGAAGAGCAGGGTTTTCGATATAGAATGGTGTGAACCAATTCACTACATCACTAAAGAATGGGAAGCGTTTCATCTGTCGGAACCCACCGAAATAGATGTCCGAACCTTGCTTCTGCATATCCATCATCTTCTTAACCTGTTCCTCCATCTGCTCCATGCGTTTGTCTTCTGCATCTTGATGGAGTATGTTTTCAAGTTGATCCTCCTCCTTTTCAACAATGCCGATACGCCCAACAGTGAGGTTGGAATTGCGCATGATGTCTGGCATAATATCCCTTTGAATCTTGTCGTTGTCCTTTTCTGTGTCTAAACTATAGAAGAGTTGGATTTGTAAAGAGAGCAATTCACGTGTCACACTAGCATCAGCACAAAGTTCTTTGATGATAGAATCTTGTTCAGGAAATATATCCATTCCCTCAAAGACAGATAGCACCCAACCCACGAGAGCACGCTGGCGAACATGGATGTCGGTTGTTTTCTGATAGATAGAAGTGAGTGTTTTGAACTTATAAATATCGAATTGGTTCATTGCACTCAACGTGATTGCACTGACGAGAATCTGCTGGTCATTGGATATGACAGTAGGTGATGTCAATAGTTGGGAATAGAATTGATAATCCTCTTCTGTCCATTGGCAAGATGTAAACAAGGCGTTGAACAGACGATTAATGAACAACTGATGACGATCGTAGAGTTCGCTTTCTTTCTCCTTTTGGGCGGTCTCTTGTTGTAGAGATAACATAGCTAAATCAGTGACAAAAGACTCTAAGACGGTGCGAACAAAGTCATGGCTGGTGTTGAGATGGTCGCTTATTTTAAAGGCATCAATGTATGCTGGTACATGTTTGCAACGCCAACTAATCTCTAAGTTGGCGGTTACACGATAAAGACGTTGTAGCAATGAGGCATAAAGAGAGGCGCGTTGCTGATCGATAAGCCCCCTCCCCATGTAGTCAACCATCAGTTGATAATCACGCTTGACAGCCTCAAATTCATCGTTACCCATCAGTGAAGGACGTTGTAAGAAGAGCTGATTTAATACTTCAATAGCATTGTCCAATCGCTTATCCATCAGTTCGCTTATAGTCTTACTAAGTATGTCTTCTACGTTCACTGTGCTATTCTTTAAAGTTACTAATTATGTATCTATCTCACTTATTGTGGTTAAGAAAATCCCTAGCCATTATTAGGTCGGCCTTACGAGGTGCCCCCACCTTTGTGTATTTGATGTCAGGTAAAGCTCGAACTGTGGCATCATCTGCCTGCATATACTTCTTTATCAAAGCCGCGTAATACTTAACACCATGTTTATTAATCAAGTCGACAGCCTTGTCGTAAGCCTTTGCAAACTCCTCATCTTCCGATGGTCTGCGGTGCTTATCCATAATTGCTACGACCCCTAGATGTACACCTGCATCCACCGAATTAAATAGAGAGTTGTTGTCACCTTGCAGTGCCTTCGTGGTCTGTGGCTCGGTAAACCAATAGGCATCTATCTCATGGTTCTGTAGCATCTTGAGCCTAACTAATACGTCATTGACCTGCACTTGGAACACTTGATACTTCGGTTTTGCCTTCTTAACGACCATGTTACTTAATAAGTCAGTGCCTGAGAAGCGTGTTTTGGCTATAATCTTATCACTTAAATCGGATAGTTTCTTTAGTTTAGAGGACCTATCGGCTATGAGCTGCCAGTTGAGGTTTGTGTCCGTTAGATAGTGCATTAACACTTTCTGTCTGTGCTTTAAACGCTCAGTCCGAACCAAATCGCTGAAGGCTGCCTGTACGCTTCCTCCAGCCATAGCAGTGTCACAATCCATCTGAGCATTGTATTGTTTTAGTCGGATATCTACTTTAGTTGTATCGTATAATACGCTATCTTTCAATAGATAAGCAGGTAGACAATCAAGCGTTGGCATTACTGCAACCTTGTAAGCTCGCTGATATCTCTCTTTCTCCGCCTGCTCTTGTGCCTTCTTTTCGACCTGTAGTTCCTTCGCAGACTTCCCACAACCAACGATCAAGAATATCGATAGGATGAATATGTAATAAGTACGTTTCATGTTGTGCAAAATTAATAATTAATTTTGTAACTAGGCAAATTCTTAGTACTTTTGTCCCACTATGTCAAAGGATAAAATAGCTTATGTCTGCAGTAACTGTGGGCAGGAAAGTGCAAAGTGGATAGGTAAGTGTCCTAATTGCGGGCAGTGGAATACATTCAAGGAGATACGTATTGCCGCTGATACTGGTACACATGCTGCACGCCAAGCAGCAACTTCTTTGCGTCATACGAATGCTGGTGAAGCTGTCTCGGGATTGGCTAACAAGCCTCAAAGACTGCGTGATGTCTCTGCGAAGGATGAGCCTCGTATGGATATGCACGACGGTGAGTTGAATCGTGTGTTGGGTGGTGGTCTGGTGCCAGGGAGCATTGTTTTGTTAGGAGGAGAGCCTGGTATCGGTAAGAGTACATTGACCTTGCAGACTATTCTACACCTATCTCAACGCATCTTATATGTTAGTGGTGAAGAGAGTCCACATCAGATTCGTATGCGTGCGGAACGCATTACTAAGGATATACCAGAGAATATCATCATCTTATCGGAGACCTCTCTTGAACACATATTTGAGCACATCAAGGATGTAAAACCCGAACTCGTTGTGGTCGATTCGATACAGACTATATCCACAGAGGACGTTGACAGCAGTCCTGGAAGCGTCAGTCAAGTGCGTGAATGCGCCTCTGCTCTATTGCGATTTGCGAAGACTAGCGGTGTACCAGTGGTTCTTATCGGTCATATAAACAAGGAGGGAAGCATCGCCGGACCGAAGATTCTAGAGCACATAGTCGATACTGTGATTCAATTTGAGGGTGATCAACATTATATGTATCGCATTCTTCGAAGCATAAAGAACCGCTTTGGCTCCACATCAGAGCTGGGTATCTATGAGATGGAACAGCAAGGTCTGCGGCAGGTAAGCAATCCTTCGGAGTTACTACTTACTGAAGACCATGACGGACTATCAGGAGTTGCGATCTCAAGTACCATCGAAGGCGTTCGACCCTTCCTCGTTGAGACACAAGCACTGGTATCTTCTGCAGCCTACGGAACGCCTCAACGTTCAGCAACAGGCTTTGATCAGCGTCGTTTAAACATGTTACTTGCAGTGTTGGAGAAGCGTGTTGGCTTTAAACTCATGCAGAAGGACGTGTTCTTGAACATAGCTGGTGGACTGCGAGTAACCGATATGGCGATGGACTTGAGTGTGATTGCTGCAGTGTTATCATCCAATGTTGACACCCCAATCGAGGCTGGTTGGTGCATGTGTGGAGAGGTTGGCTTGAGCGGTGAAGTGCGTCCCGTCAGTCGTATCGAACAACGTATTGCAGAAGCAGAGAAGCTCGGCTTCAGTCATATTATCATCCCGAAGTATAATATGTCAGGGCTTACTGGCAAGTATGCAATACAACTTCATCCTGTAAGGAAGGTTGAAGAGGCTTTGAGGATATTGTTTGGATAACCCATCCTTATATATGAATATTGGCAGAAACAAGCGTTCTTATTGTTTCTGCCAATATTCTTTTTATATACAAAATGCAGTATATTAGGTAATTATAAAATATCTCTAAAGTTAAAGATAATGCCTAATTAGCTTTCAATTAAAGCTTTACTTATAGATATAAGGGCGTATAATCTTTGCCCAAACATCATACCCTTTCTCGGTTAAGTGCAATCCGTCACGACAATATTCAGCCTTCATTGTTTGCGGTTTAGCACCAAGAAGCGGCGTGTAAAGGTCGATGTAAGTGAGAGCGTGGCTCGCACAATACTGCTTCAGTTTATTGTTTAGTTGGATAATCAGGTCATCCTTCCCTTTAAGATACTTCCACGTACCCACTTCCTCATTAAGTGGTAGAAGGCTCTGAACGTATAGTTCCGTCTTAGGACACTGCTTTCTTATTGTTGTCAACACGTTAGTAATTCCTTGGAAGACCCGTTCAACACTCCAGCCATGGCTCAGATCATTCGCACCACACTCGAAGAAGATCTTTTTGGGATGGTAAGGAAGCACCAAGTCAAGCCTGTTGTACATCCCCTTGCTATCGTCTCCAATGATTCCCCGATTGATAATCTTGCCTGCACCAGGGAAGTGTCTGTTCCAATCGCCACCATATTCTGAATGGCTATCACCATACATTACGATGACATTGGAGGGCAGTTTGCCCTCTTCTTTGAACTGTTTCACCTTTATACTATAGTGTTTTGACCCATGATAAACAGGGTGTTGAGTTTGCGCAGAGAGGCTCCCTAGCGAAAGAAGAAATAGTGAAGTAAGGAAGGATCTCCTTATGTTTAATAGTCTATTATGTACCATTTTGATGTGTTAAACCACCTACAAAAGTAAGGAAAAAGATGGAGAATAAAGAGAAAAAGTCTGGTTATCTGTCCTAGAGGGAGTAGATAACCAGACTTTTTAAAAAGGGATTTCTTAAATCTTCTGTATGCCTGTTAGCGCATGAGTTTCAATACTCTTGTAAGGTACTTTTGGGTCTTTGCCACATCATACTTTATACCACCACTCCATAAGCGGATGGCTTTCTCGATGTTATTAAGCGGATTGTGGAAGGATTGGATGATAACAAACATCTCCTTAGACTTCGTTGCGTTAAATCGATCAGATAGTGTGTAACGCTTTGAACTGCCTCTACTTTTAAGGATGTTATTACATTCCTTGACTAGAATAGGGGATATTTGAAGAACTCCAACATACGACCCATTAACCGCTAAAGCATTCCCCTTGCTTTCAAGTTGGATGATTGCGGCCATTACAGGACCCCAGTTAAACTTGCTACTTTGAGCATTTGCTTCAACAGATGAAGCCAAAATCATTAAGAAACTAACAATTACTACTTTAAAAAATCTCATCATTTAAAACTTTCCGGAACCTTAGATAAGTTGCTCAAGAGAGTTACCTTCTATGGTGCGTTCCTATGTGAGAATGAGTTACCACCGCACCTTAGTTCCATATTAACGCTTGCAAAGATACAAAAAATATTGCTGATAACCAAATAATTAGCATTTATTTCAAATAGAGTTACTCGAATGGGAGGGGGCGAGATAAAGCCTCACTCTGCCCTTCCGAAGGGGGAGGAGTACCTCACGGGATGGGTATTTGTTTGGCTGTTGGAGGTTGGTTGGTGCGTTGTGAGGCTGTGCCTCATTAGCTGGAGTAGCAGGACTAAAAACAAGGGAACGCCTTTCTCCATTTAAAGAGGGTGTTTCCTTGCTATGAAGAAGGCGTTTCCTTGTATCAAGGAAGTGCCTTCGTCAATTAGAAAGGATTATCTCAAAGTAGTGTCAGACAAGGGGGCTATCCCTACTTTGAGGCACTCTAATCAATGGAGCAAATAACTTGTCCACTTGTAACTCGTATACTCGTCAACTCTACCTAACCACAATTTGTGACATTCAAAAAGATTAATTACCTTTGTGCATATATTCTTTTTGAATTGTTATAGGGCATTTAATCTAATTATATTCTTGGTTTATTCTTAGCATGGTAAGACGTAGAAGGAGGCGCAGTAAGCGTAAAAACAATAATAGGAAACTATGGATATGGGGCTGTGTGGCTCTGTTTACACTTGCTGTTATCCTTGTGGTCGACCTTAAACCATGGCGTCGCAAGCATGCAACTGTTAGTGATGAATGGCCTTACCATGACCTAACAAAGGGAGAATATACCAAAGATTTCGATGGTTTAGACCTATCTCGTCATCAAGGAAAGATACACTGGGACGTGCTAGTTGATGAGAACCCGCAACTCAAGTTCGTGTATCTTAAGGCTACGGAAGGCAGTTCTGTGGTTGATCCCTATTATCAGAAGAACCTCAAAGAGGCTAAGAAACGAAACCTACTAGTAGGTTCGTATCATTTTCTCACACGTCGTACTTCAATGGAAAGGCAGGTTGAGAACTTCCTTTCTAACATCGACCTACAGCAACAGGACTTGCTTCTTCTGGTCGATATAGAGGATGATGGAACAAGAGGATGGGATAGTCAGTTAATAAAGAAGAACTTATCACGGTTCATTCAATTAGTTAAAGAGCGCACAGGACACGCCCCAATGATCTATACCAATGAGTCTTATTACCATTTACATCTCTATCCGGACTTCAATCATTATCGCTTGTTTATCGCTAATTATAACCTCCCTCCAGTCTTAGGAACAGCCAAGTATGATATTTGGCAATCGAGTAAAAAGGGCAGAGTAAAGGGTATTTGGACCCATGTGGACATAGATCAATTACGTGAAGGAGTCAGTGTTGACGACTTTAAAATGCCGAAGTAAAGCTAACAGAACGGCCTTTATTGGCAGTCACCAGCAATCTTATTCATAATGCGAATAGACTCATCTGCCTTATAAACATCCTTTCCCAGTTGGCTAAAGTCTATGATGCTTCGATAGACACTAGTAAAGGCTACGAGCTTCTTACCCCTTACGAACAAGAGAGTACACATGTTATCATACATGGTGTTATCGATGATAACATCTCTATCTCCACCATATCCCATGTCGATACTCTCGTTAGTTGCAGTGATACTATTGTATGGTTTGACCACAACCATCATGTCCCAGTCTTTGTCCTTATAGAGTGAATGAACCGAGATACAGGTATTTTGCTTTTGTATCGTTTGTAGGTTATCAGTGATATTGACCTCTTTGTAAGGGATTCTAATACACAGAATGATAGCCACGAAGAGGATGATTGTTGAAATAGTTAGTAGTATAGTCTTCCGTTTCATATTGTTTTTTCATTGTAAAGGTTAGTGTTGTAAACGTATAATTGGTGTTGCTTGCAAGTGCTGTTAACACTTACCTCGGTAAGAGCCTTTCGATAGATCACCTATCTAATAAGTCTCTTGCAAGCAACACACAATAATCAAGTGGGACAGAGCTTAGGCTAGTCCTTCTATCTGCCCACGCACAATATCAATCTTCTCTGCCTGTGGAACCTTTGGTAAACCAGGCATTCTCATCATGTCACCAGCGATAGCAACAATCATTTCAGAGCCACCATTGATAACAAAGTCACGAATAGTAATATCGAAGTTCTTCGCTACTCCCACCTGTTTAGGGTCTTCGCTGAATGAGAATTGGGTCTTAGCAATACAGATAGGGAAGTGTCCCATGCCCCATGCTTGTACACGTTGCATCTTCTTCAAAGCGATTGGTTTGAAGATAACAGATCGTGCACCATAAACATTCTTAGCCACCTTTTCAACCTTTACTTCTATACTATCTTCATCAGAGTAGGTCATGTTGATAGCCTTTGCACCTTGCTTATCTATCGTCTCAACAACGAGCTTTGCCAAGTCTTCTGCACCTTCTCCGCCTTTCATAAACACGTTATTTTCAGCGAAGCCAACACCTACTTGCTTACAATGATCAGCCAACAACGCTACTTCCTCATCGCTATCATCACCATATCTATTTAGTGTTACGATGACTGGTTGACCAAAGTTTTGCATGTTCTGAACGTGCTTGTCAAGATTAGCAAAACCTTCGATAAGTGCTTGTCTACCCTGTTCTTGAGTACTGCCATCCGTGAGTCCGCCATGTAACTTCAAGCCTCGTAAGGTTGCAACAAGCACAGTGACGCGTGGATGAATCTCTCCCTTGCGGCATTTGATATTGAGGAACTTCTCTGCACCAAGGTCTGCTCCGAACCCTGCCTCGGTAACTGCATAATCACTCAAGGACATTGCCATCTTCGTTGCTAACAAACTATTGCAACCATGAGCGATGTTTGCAAAGGGTCCACCATGCACCAATGCAGGTGTAGCCTCAAGTGTTTGGACAAGGTTCGGTTTGATTGCATCCATCAACAAAACGGTTATTGCACCTGCAATACCTAGGTCTTTCACTTTGAAAGGTTTGTCATCAAAGGTGATACCAAGCACCATGTTCTCAATACGACGGCGTAGATCGCTTTCATTAGAGGCTAAACATAGAGCCGCCATGATCTCACTTGCAGGTGTAATATCAAACCCCGATTGGGTCGGGAGACCATCAGTTGTTGCTCCCAAACCCGTTACGATGTTGCGAAGACTGCGGTCGTTCACATCAAGAACACGCCTCCATAGAATCTGCTTGAGCGTGAATCCCTGGTTACGGTGCTGATAGATGTAGTTATCCAATAGTGCTGCAATCATGTTGTGTGCGCTTGTTATGGCATGAAAGTCGCCTGTGAAGTGCAGATTTATCTTCTCCATCGGTACCACTTGGGCGTATCCACCACCGGCAGCACCACCTTTCATTCCGAAACAAGGGCCTAAACTCGGCTCTCGCAAAGCCAATACAGAACGTTTCCCCATGCGATTAAGAGCCATTGAAAGCCCTATGCTCACGGTCGTTTTACCAATACCTGCACGGGTAGGGGATATCGAACTAACAAGGATTAAACGGTTTTTAGCAACGCGTTCTTCGTCTATTAAGGTGAGAGGAACCTTAGCCATATACTTCCCATAGTGCTCTAACTCGTCTGCAGGAATACCTATTGTAGCTGCAACTTCTTCTATTCGCTTCATCTTACATGAGCGTGCGATCTCAATATCCGATTTCATAGTTTCAATATTTAAAATTTAGTTATGTAGGCAAAGATAGGAATATTTTCTGAATCTACTAGCCTATTCGTAATAAAGTTTTAACCTATCGTTACGTTTTTACGAATAGATGTCTTATCAGCTAAAAAACATGATTTACTATTCAAGGTTATGGTCGCTTTGAGTGCTGTAAAGTTCCACTTTTGAAACAAAGGATAATCTCCTAATTCGCTTCTGTTAGGCACTCTTCTCCTAAGGAAATGTTGAGTTGGTTTTAAAGAGAGCCTTTCTTCGATTTGAGAAGAGCCTCTCTTTACAATGAAGAAACGCCTTCTTCGATGTGAAGAAGGCGTTTCCTTTTATGCGTTTGCTTGTTGGTTGCTAATGAGGCTATGCTACATAAGACTAAACCTCACCCTTTTCTGTGCGACTAGCTAGCCTTTATTGGTTATTTTCAGAGGCTTTACATGAACAGATTTGCCCCCCAGATGAGCAAGGCGTAACGTATCACTTTACCCAAGGTAATGCTGAATACTGACAAAGGAAGGTTCGCACGTGTAAGTCCAAGAACCACAGTTATGGCACTACCCAGTATCGGGAGGAAGGCAAAAAAGCCCATCCATGCCCCATGCCCACCCATGAATTTATAGGCACGATCTATGGAGCTCTGTTTGAGATGGAAGTATTTTTTAAGCCATTCGAGCTTTCCCAATCGTCCTAACCCATAGTTGACCATACCGCCCATGACGTTTCCTATGCTGCCATAGATGAGTAGTGGCACAGGGTCAACGCCTGCTGCAAGAAGTCCAAGCATAACAGCTTCGCTACTAAAAGGCAACACACTACCAGCAAGGAAGGCAGAGAGAAACATGCCCCAATAGCCGTAGTCGATTAGAAAGTGGGTGATAGCGTCCATAAGTTGATGATAGTTATGATGAGTGCAGCAGCCGACAAGAGGATAAACACCCAGTTAGTTATACGTGTGTGAGTTAATGCAAAGAAGTGAGCAATGAGTGGTGATGTGGTCACAATGAGCACACTTAGCAATGCTTCGAAGTGTTGCGGCTGTAAGAAGAGGAATACGATTGTTGCAATATCAATGGTGATAAAGACTTGAAAGAACAATCGTATGCGTATGCTGTCATTGCGTTTTTGATTTGAAAAGTGTATGATTCCAATGATAGCACATAGTAGAACATAAGCCAAGACGGCTATGTTACTTGTGGTTAAGGACGTGAAATCGAGTGGTTTCTCAAATACACCTAATTGTAAGAAATGCTTAGCTAGCAAAGAGATCTCGCCCTTTGCTGCAAGATAAGGCGCATAGAACCAATAGGGGAGAGTGATACCAAGCAGAGACGCAACGAAACTTTTTCCGCTTAAAGAGAGTAGGTTGGTGCGTGAGATAACCCAAAGTATGGGCAAGAAGTAGAGTACCTGCACCCATACCACGCTTACCATACCAATACAGAAGTACGCATAAAAGGTCCATCCAGGCGCATTTGTGTCTTGATAACAGCGGAAAGACAGGCTGTAAAAGCCCACCATTCCTAGCATGACAATCGATGAACGGATAGATGGAAACATAAAGACTGCCATCGTCGCAAGCACGATGAATGAGCAAGACACCATTCTGCTATAGATGCGAATGAGTGCATTTGCATTGTTAAGTTCCATCATTAAATAGGTAGCTAGTAGCAAACAAACACCTGGCGCAACCACTGTTAAGCTATGTAAACCAGCCACTATCCATACAAGCATAGCCGCTGAAACCACCCACGCTTGGGTCCAGCGGCTCTCTGCTATTCGGTTTTGAATACGCTTCTTCTGCATAGGTTACAAGTCCTGTCCTATATCTCTTCTAAAGTATTTATCCTTAAATTCAATCTTATTAGCCTCTTCGAAGCTCTTTTGTAACGCCTCTTCCTTGTTCTTACCATACGATGAAACAGCAATCACACGTCCTCCGTTCGTTACAATCTGTCCGTCTTTGAGGGCTGTTCCACTATGGAATACAACGGAATCAGCCACTTTGTCGAGTCCAGTAATTGGATAACCCTTCACGTACTCTTCGGGGTATCCACCGCTAACAAGCATTACGCAAACAGCAGAACGGCTGTCGAACTCCACCTTGTATTGGTCAAGATTCCCTTCGGCAACGCCTTTGAAGAGGTCGACAATATCCGTCTTCAATCGTAGCATGACGCTTTCAGTCTCTGGATCACCCATTCGGCAGTTGTATTCAATTACCATTGGTTCACCATCAACATTGATAAGTCCGAAGAAGATAAAGCCCTTGTAATCTATATTTTCAGCCTTCAAGCCTTCAACAGTGGGGCGAATAATACGCTTCTCAACCTTTTCCATCCACTCTTTCGTTGCGAAAGGAACAGGCGTAACACTGCCCATACCACCCGTATTGAGCCCTGTGTCATGTTCACCAATACGTTTGTAGTCCTTCGCTTCAGGTAGTATTTGATAGTGAGAACCATCTGTTAAGACAAATACAGAGCATTCGATACCAGAGAGGAACTCCTCAATAACAACCTTAGCAGAGGCATTTCCGAACATACCATCAAGCATTTTGCGCAGTTCCTCCTTTGCTTCTGCAAGCGTAGGAACGATCAGTACGCCTTTACCAGCAGCCAATCCGTCAGCTTTCAGTACGTAGGGTGGCTTGAGCGTATCGAGGAATTGCAATCCTTCCTCAATGCTTGTACCATCGAAGGTGGCGTAAGCTGCAGTTGGAATGTTGTGCCTCTTCATGAAAGCCTTTGCAAAGTCTTTAGAGCCTTCAAGCACTGCACCAGCCTTTGAAGGACCGATGACAGGGATGTGAGCAGTACGTTTATCATCTTTGAAAGCGTCATATATGCCATTAACCAGTGGGTCTTCTGGTCCTACAACGACCATATCAACCTTCTGTTCGATGGTAAACTCCTTGAGACGTTCAAAGTCGTTTACACCGATAGAGACGTTTTCTCCAACTGCGCCAGTGCCTGCGTTGCCTGGAGCAATAAATAGTTTGCTACATTGTTTGCTTTGTGCAATCTTCCAAGCTAAGGCGTGTTCACGCCCTCCACTGCCTAATAGTAATATTCTCATAAAGCCTTGTTACTTTTGCTTGAGGTTATCCTCAAAGTATTGTGTAATACGTTCGTGTAAGTGTACACTTTGATGTCCACGCATATTGTGAGGCTCTCCTGGATAGACAAAGAAGTCTGGTTGAGTGCCTGCAGCGATACATGCTTTCAAGAAAGAATATGCGTGTTGAGGGACTACGACAGGGTCATTTAGTCCAATGATAATCTGTAGTTTGCCCTTGAGATCCTTAGCTTTCTGCAGGAGAGAAGTTTGTGCGTAACCCTCTGGATTGGTCTGTGGTGTGTCCATATAACGCTCTCCGTACATCACTTCATACCATTTCCAATCAATGACAGGACCACCAGCAACACCCACTTTAAACACCTCTGGATAGTTAGTAATTAGTGATATCGTCATGAAACCACCGAATGACCAACCATGAACTCCTATGCGGTTCTTATCGACATAAGGCAATGATTGAAGATACTTAACGCCCTCCATTTGGTCTTTCATCTCTTCTTGACCAAGGTGACGGAATGTTGCTTGCTCGAAGTCTTTGCCTCGGTGCTCACTACCACGATTGTCTAATATAAAGAGGAGATAGCCTTTTTGAGCCATGTAAGTCTCCCATCCACGTGAACCCCAGTTCCATGAAGCATCCACGTTGTGTGCATGTGGACCTCCATAGACGTATATCACGGTTGGATACTGCTTATTAGGATCAAAGTTAACAGGCTTTACCATGCGCCAATAAAGGTCTGTCTTGCCATCCGCTGCTTTGATAGTTCCATTGGAGTATTCCGGTACATTGTATCCCTTCCAAGGGTTAGGTGCGGTGAAATAATTGGTTCGCTGTGGGTTAGCACCTACTGCGATAATGTCATACTTACGTGGGACTGTTGGCTCACTATAGTTATCCAGCAACATACCACCATCTTTGCTTAATGTTGCGAAGTGGTAACCACGACCATTGTCAAGCAGTGTTCGTTTGCCAGTAGATACGTTCACAAGCCACGTATTACGCTGAATTGGGTTGCACTCGTTGGATACATAGACGATACTCTTTTGTTTCGTATTAAAGCCGAGCACGTCTATTACAACCCACTTACCGCTTGTGAGCTGCTTAATCTGCTGTCCCTCCTTATTAAATAGGTATATGTGGTTGTATCCATCCTTTTGACTTTGAAGGATGAACTCATTGTCGTTCCAAGGCAAGAAGACGATAGGGTGCGTTGGTTCTACGTACTTCGCATCTGTCTCGCGATACAATTCTTTGAGCTTCTTACCCGTTGTTGCGTCATAAGAAACAAGTCGGCAATCGTTCTGATCACGATTGACTTCAAACATATAGATGGTTTTCTCGTCAGGACTCCATGCTATATTCGTAAAGTAACGATCGGTCGGATCACCTGCTTGAAGGTACTGAACCTTGCCAGTAGAGGCGTCATAGACACCGACAGTCACCTTATGTGAGGTCTCACCAGCCATAGGGTATCTAATAGGTGCAGCCTTTGCAGCACGTGACTCACCCTTTTCTGGTGTCCAATCAAGCTCTGGAATGTCAACAAGAGGATATGCACTAACCATGCTCTGATCCATGCGATAGAAGGCTAGACGATTACCTTTTGGACTCCAGAAGAGTCCCCCGTTGATTCCAAACTCATCTCTGTGAACACTCTGACCATATACTATATCGCTCGAACCATCAGTCGTTAACTGATGCTCCTTACCATCCTTCTCGGTAACAAACAACTGATGGTTGCGCACGAAAGCGGTCATACCTTGTTCGTTCCGATCGCTTGCCTGTGTGTTAGAAGGACGTGTGATTCGCTTTTCAAGTTTATGAGTCTTGAAGTTAACAAATAGGTCTTCTGTGCCATTCTTAACCATCACCACGGGGCGATCAGCATATGGGAAAACGGCAGAATAGAGGTGTCGTACAACCTCATTCGACTTCTCCAAGCCTGCCCAATGATTGATGTCATCGAGGCTGAAAAGGCTTGTCTCCTTACCAGTCTTACTATCAACAAGAGAGCAAGAGTTGAGGTCTTGTCTTACTAACTTGCCTCCCCACCACGTTAGATAACGTGCTTCTGGGCGCATGTTACGATAATTGGTACCACCGAAGTTAAGGTCTTCTAAGGTGAACTGACGCTGTGCCATACTTGGAGTAGGACGTAAAAGTCCCGTGAGAGCAACGAGCCCCACGAGACTAAGTAATGATTTAATCTTCATGTTTATACGTGTTTTTGCCACGGTAACCACCGCGCTTGTTAGATTTATCAAAGCGTTTCCCGCCAAACTTCCGATCGTCGTTCTGCTTGAAAGGACGTTTCCTATTGCGGTCTTCACCATCGAACTTAGGACGACGACTTGGGCGTTCGTCGCGGAACTTGCCACCACCGAATCTACCCTTGTCAAGGCTGTGGAATGTGAAAGAACGTATGTCCGCCTCAGCGTTCTCATCGTTCTCTTCAAGTCTCTTCTTAAACTCTCGCTCCTTTTTAAAGCGGTGTTTCTGTGCCATCTCACGCTTTTCTTCTTCGGTTTTGATGATTCCTCCGTCATGACGGAAGGTGCTCATCTTACCATCAAAGAGCTGATAACGACGGAACTCACACTCCAACGAGCCATTATAAACAGGTATCTTAATACTTGGTTTGAGCCCTATTTGACGGAAGCACTCCTCTCTGTAAGACAATATCCACGCCTCATTACCCATAAACTGGTGCTTGAGTCGCTCGCCAATCATCTTATATGTGCCTAAAAGATTAGGTGTTGATATGCGTTCGCCATACGGGGGATTCATCACAATAATGCTCTTCTCCTTTGGTTGAGAGAAGTCCTTGAAGTCTTGCTGTTCGATAGTTATATCACGAGAGAAGCCTGCTGCAGCTACATTCATGCGTGCCGTATTGACCGCCTTCATGTCTGTATCATATCCAAAGATGTGATGTTTGAACTCACGTTCTTGTGAGTCATCGTTGTAAATCATATCGAATAGCTCCTGATCAAAGTCTGGCCACTTCTCAAAGGCGAACTCTTTTCGGAACACACCAGGCGATATGTTGCGTGCAATTAACGCTGCCTCGATAGGCAAAGTGCCTGATCCACACATTGGATCAATAAAGTCTGTCTCGCCTTGCCAACCAGTCATTAGAATCATACCAGCGGCTAACACCTCATTTAAAGGGGCCTCCACGCTCTCTTGACGATAGCCTCGGCGGTGTAGAGACTCACCACTAGAATCGAGCGAAAGAGTGGCATTGTCTTCTGCAACATGTATATTCAATCGAATGTCCGGATTGCTTACTGATATGTTAGGACGTGTACCCGTTCGCTCTCTAAACTGGTCTACGATGGCATCTTTCACCTTATAAGTAACAAAGCGAGAATTGGTGAACTCTTCGGAATAAACTACTGAATCGACAGAGAAAGTCTTACCTTCTTGGATGTATTGACTCCAATCGATCTTACGCACCTCATCGTACATGTCCTCTGCACTACGCGCCTTGAAATGTGCGATAGGCTTAAGTATTCGGATGGCAGTGTGCAACTGGAAGTTGGCACGATACATAGTTTCTTTATTGCCCGTAAACGCTACCATGCGTCGACCAATTTGTACATTGTTAGCCCCGAGATTGGTTAACTCCTTTGCTAATACTTGTTCCAAGCCCATGAAGGTCTTAGCGATAAGTTCAAATTCTTGCATTATGTGTGATATAAATTATATACAATTAAAGTGCTGATAAGGGTTCTCTCTTATATTCCTCCACCATTATCAAAGTCGGTGTTAAGGATATCTACTTTTGTTTGTTTATACTTCTTCGACTTCGGACGCATATCTCTAGTCACCCAAACGTTGGCTCCTATGACGCAATCTCGACCTATCGTAATGCGACCAAGGACGGTTGCATTGGCATAGACAACCACATTATCTCCGAGTATTGGATGTCTTGGAATCCCTTTTATAGGCTTTCCTTCTTTGTCAAGAGGGAAACTTTTGGCTCCAAGTGTCACTCCCTGATACAGTTTAACATGGTTTCCGATGATACAAGTAGCCCCTATCACTACACCAGTTCCATGATCTATTGTGAAGTGAGAACCAATGCTTGCAGCAGGATGGATGTCTATTCCCGTCTCAGAATGCGCCATTTCCGTAATCATACGTGGGATGAGTGGAACGTTCTCAAGTACTAGCTCGTGTGCTAAACGATAGTTGATGATAGCCTTAACGGCTGGATAACACGAAATCACCTCGCCTTGGTTGCTTGCAGCAGGGTCTCCATCGAAAGCCGCCTGAATGTCAGTTGAAAGCGTCTTACGTAGTGTTGGGAACTTCTCAATGATTCTTTCTGCTATCTTGTCAGCCTCCTCCTTCATACATACTCGCTTATCGGCGGCATTGGGGCAATGGCAATCTTCATTAAAGCAAAGCCCTGCCATGACCTGACGACTTAGTAGTTTATGCAGTTTCTCAACGCTCACCCCAATTTGATACTGTATAGTCTCTGTGTTCACCGAAGACCTCCCGAAGAATCCTGGAAAGAGTATGGAACGAGCCAAACTGATAATTTCTTCCAGTTCAGAAGCCGATGGCAAGGGGTCACCATCACGATGTTCGTGGAAGAGACCTTGCAGGGCTTGAGGTTTCGAGAGCTCATTTATGGTGAGAATGAGCTGTTGGGTGATGTCCTGACTACTCATTTAACTGATGTATCAATATGTATTTACGTTGCAAAGATAGTCATTATTCTCGGATTTTTATGTGTTTGTTCGGGAAAAATATGGTAATTTTGTAGTTAGTATTAGTTGTTATTTAGGATAAAACTAACGTATTTTTAGAGCAAGGATAATTCTTTTTTAGATTACATTCAATGGCTAAGTTATCTTATATTAGACCTTTCGGTATCGTCTGCTTATTGTTTTCTTTGTTGCTGGTGAGTGTTCAGACTGCTACAGCTAAGTCTTCCAAAGAGCCGAAACGTCACTTCGATGGCATCGACGTATCGCACCATCAGGGTAAAATCAACTGGTCGGAAGTGGCAAAAAACCGCCAGATTCAATTCGTATATATCAAGGCAACGCAAGGAACTACTATAACAGATGAATATTACAAACGCAATATTTGCGAGGCTCGTAAGCATGATTTGCGGTGCGGCTCCTATCATTATCTATCCTCAAAGACGCCCATTCGTGCGCAATTCCGCCATTTCTATCGAACGATTAAACGCTATTCTCAGGATCTCATACCGATGATTGACGTTGAAAGAGAGGGTGTTCGAGGGTGGACACGCAAGCAAGTTCAAGACAGTGTAGCCGTCTTTGCGTGGTTAATAAAGAAGCATTACGGGAAGAGACCATTGATTTACTCGCAAGCAAACTTCTATAATTCGCACCTTGCGCCACGCTTTAATCAGAACTTCCTGTTCCTTGGTAAGTATAGTGCGGAGCGTCCTTCGATTAAGGGAGTAGGCCGACATAACATCTGGCAGTTTAGTGAACGGGGTAGAGTAAACGGCATCCGAGGCTTCGTCGACCTAGATCGTTTCATGTCAGGAACGTCACTTAGCAATATTCGCCTTTAGTTTGATTGACATTTAATGAGCTCTTTCTAAATAAATTATAAACTATCCGAAGGTTGCTAATGGGCTTCATTTTTATTTGTAATTTTGCCCTCCAATATGATAGCTAAGTATAAGAATAATAGTTTAAGATAAAATTTAATAGTAGATGTATAAGTCATTTAGTAACAAGATAATTGCTTCTTTCAAGATAGCAATACTATCATTACCATTTCTAAGTATCGGTAGCTTGCATGCACAAGAGTTTCATGAGCAAGCTCCCCTCACATTCCGTCCATTGCTGCAAGAGCTTGGAACGAATCTGATGAAGGGTAAGAAAGGGAGTATCGTGGCACTTGATCCAGCCACGGGAGAGGTTCTTTGCATGGTAACCAATTCTCCCGATGGTCCTAATGACGGCTTAGCTATAGCCACAGCTTACCCTCCTGGCTCCACAATTAAGCCTGCTCAAGCCTTGATTTACTTGTCGGAAGGATTGGTAAAAGCCGATACGAAGATTGCTTGTCACGATGGTTTTCGTGACGGAAACATAAGGGTGAAGTGTCATCACCATTACTCCCCAGAGCCTTTAATAGGTGCTTTGGCGGTATCATGTAACACTTGGTTCCTCAAGTCCTACCTCTCCATGATAGGCAACACACAGAAGTATGGCACTAAAGATGAGGCTGTCACGGTGTGGCGCGATTACTTAGTTAGTATGGGATTAGGCGGTCCTTTGGGTATAGATATGCCTGGCGAACGAGGCGGACTGGTAGCGAATGTGAACTACTTAACACGTCGTTACAAGACAGGTTGGACTCCCAAGACCATCATGTGGGCTGGTATGGGGCAAGGAGACATCACTGTTACGCCTCTTCAACTGTGTAACCTCGCAGCCACAATAGCCAATCGTGGGTTCTTCTTCACCCCTCATATTCACAAAAACACTGATTATGCGCCCCTTCCTTCACGCTTCCTTACACCGCATTCAACCAAAGTTTCGGCTGCTGCTTACGGTCCTGTGATAGAAGGAATGCGTCAAGCAGTGACGAAGGGAACGGCTACAATACTAAATGGAACAACCTATCCTGTCTGTGGAAAGACAGGTACTGCAGAGAACGCAGGCAAAGATCACTCTGCATTCATTGGTTTTGCACCGATGAATCATCCGAAGATTGCCATCGCCGTGTACGTTGAGCATGGTGGTTTCGGTGCTGATGTGGCTGCTCCGATAGCTGGTCTTATCATGGAGAAGTACCTTAAAGGGAAACTTAGTCCTAAGTCATTAGCACTCGCAAAGAGGGTAGAGAAGATACAAACCATCACCCAGTAAGAGGCAGAGGAATAGGGGGTTATGTTCCTATTCATCCTCCCTTCAAAACAAAGAGGGCGTTCCGTCATAATAAGGAAAGGCTCTCTTCATGGCAAAGAAACGCCCTTCTCACATGGAGAAGGGCGTTTCCTTATTCGCTAAAGAAAGCTTTTATTTCTTCTAAATGCTTTGTTGCAACCTTTCTGCCATGCTCGTATGTGGCTTGCATATCGTCTGGGTTGTGTGAAAGATGCCCTATGGTTAGGACTGCCTCGGGGCGTAAAACGAGTGTGTTGGACTTCTTTTCCTCTTGACGAACATACTCTAACTGGTTGTTATACATGATATGTCGCTGTTCTAAAGCACGTATGATGCGAGGGTGGCGACGCAACCAAAGACGCATAAGAGGCATGAGTTTGTTAGGTTCCTTCACGTAGTTAGCTGGTTGAGTGAGCACAACTAGGTTGCGATCGTAGCCCTGCTCTTGGAAAAAACGCAATGGGATGGAGTCGGCAATACCACCATCTAAGAGTTTCTTACCCTCTACTGTAACGATACGAGCGGCTATCGGCATTGAAGCAGACGCCCGAATGTATTCGAGACAGTTGTTATCCACTTCCATCAAACGCTTATATACCGCCTTGCCAGTGCCTACGTTCGTGCAAACTGCCCAAAACTCCATAGGGTTATTATTGAATGTCTCAACATCAAAATAGTCTAGATGACGAGGCATATAATGGTAAGCATACTCACCACCAAAGTAGTCTCCGGTGGTTAGAAGCGAACGGAAGGAGGCGTAACGCCAGTCATGTGCTAACTTCTTATTATACCTTATGACGCGTCCAGGCTGTTTCGACTTGATGTTACAACCAAAGGCTGCACCAGCAGAAACACCTATAACGCCATCTGGTAATAGGTTGTTTTCCATGAGAATATCTATTACACCAGCGGAGAAAAGCCCACGCATGGCTCCTCCTTCAAGTACTAGTCCCTTCTTCATTGCCATGATCTTTAGTTGATCTTATAACTTATAAGGTTGCTCCTCAACGATACCTTATAAAGGTAGAGAGCCTTGCAAAGGTATATAAAAATAGACTAATAACAGGCATGGGAAACCTTAATAATGCTTTTTTAGTTGGTTTTAAAGGACAAAGAGAAAGGTGAGAGAAGAACCTACAGATAGGTTGCAACTCTCACCTTTGATGGTTTTCTATGTTTGAAATATGCGCTTACAAATTAATAAGCATGGTCATCCTCTGTTATTTCTTGTCTATCGATAGCCTTCTTATCAATGGCTCTCCAAGCATAAACAATGTATGCCAAGACGAATGGAACGAGGAAACTTACGTAGAACATAGCCTTGAGTGTGAACTCACTTGATGAGCTGTTTTGAATGGTCAAAGAGCTCTGTAAGTCGGCAGTAGAGGGATAGTAAGCTGTGTTGTTCCATCCTGCAATGAGGAAGAGAACCAATACCACACATACAACTCCTATACCTGCAGGCCATATACCACGCACATAATTGGGTTTAAGGATGGTCTTGATGATTCCAAAAAGAAGTAGGACAACACCCACAAGTAGAATAATTGCCAATGGCCACATCGTTAGTAGGTTGTTAAAATACTTCATTGGTTCCATGACGATAGTACCTGCTTCATTTACCGCATAGCCCTCGCTGAACAAAGTAACAATGAGGAAAGGTAAGAAGAAGAGCAAGAATAGGATGGTATTAACCAATAACTGCTTGCGAACACGGGTACGGATTGTATCGTCGTTCACATTATTATTAATGTAGAGCGTACCCAGGATGCGTGCTAAGAACACCACCGCAATACCAAAGATGACTACCCAAGGATTGAGCAAGACGTCAAGTCCACGTGAACCATTAGCCCAATGAGAGATAACGGGTTGCATACTATTGGTGATGTTAGCCTTTTCAACGATGAAGTTAGAGCCTGTGAAGAAGGTAGCAACAGCTCCGCCTAAGAGCAATGGACCAAGAATACCATTGATGATAAGGCATGTTTGGAACGTACGAACACCAAAGATGTTACCCGCCTTGTTCTGAAATTCATAGCTAATAGCCTGTATGATGAATGTAAACAGGATTAGTAACCATATCCAATAAGCACTTCCAAAGCTCGTACTATAGAACAATGGGAATGAAGCAAAGAATGCCCCGCCGAATGTAACAAGTGTTGTAAAGGTGAACTCCCACTTACGTCCAGTGGAGTTAATCAACATTCTGCGGTCGTCAGGAGTCTTTCCTAACTGGAAGATCATCGAGTTAGCGCCTTGTACGAATAGTAAGAAAACGAGCAACGCACCCAATAGTGAGATGATAAACCACCAATAGTTTTGTAGGAAATAATATGTCATAGAGCTGGTCCTTTCTTTATTTGCTTACACATAATACTAATCTCTACGGTTAACATAGCCGTAAATAACACAAGAAAGAGGAAGAAGGTGAAGGCGATACCACCGCTTGACAGGTCACTAACAGCAGCCCAAGTAGGTAGCATATCTTGTATTGTCCAAGGTTGACGACCAAACTCGGCAACAAGCCAACCACTCTCACTTGCAATGTAAGCGAGCGGTATCAACGCTAGTCCCAGATATTGTAACCAACGTGGACGAGTAATGTCTTTCCTATAAAGAATGAATAACATTAGAGCAAAGACAAGGATGAATAAACAGCCAAGACCTACCATTGTGCGGAATGCCCAGAAGTTAATTGGAATGTAAGGTACCAGTTGGTTAGCATCTTTGATATAGCCATAACCAAAGTATTTCATATCACTATCAAGGATCTTCTTATTGGTCTCCTTGTTCTTTCCTGCACGATAGTCTTTGAGTGCTTGAATGGCTCTCTTACCTCTTTCTTGCTTCTCTTTCAAGGATGGTTCTTTGGTTCCATCTGCCTTAGTATAGCCCTTGATAATGTCTCGAACACCAGGAACATAGCCAGTAGTAGACTTTGTTGCGAGGATTGATAACATATTGGGAACTGCCACACGCATAGGTGGTTCAGACTCATTCATATAGTCTGGTTGACTAAAAGGATTGACCATTGCAATACCAGTAAGGCTCTGGCTATTGCCTCCCTCATACAATGCTTCCATTGCAGCGAGCTTCATTGGCTGTGTTTGAGCTACCATGTAAGCAGACTCATGACCTGTAGATGCTGCTAAGAGAGAGGCTACTAAACCAACAATAGAACCTATCTTGATACTTTGCTTAGCGAGTTCCACGTGGCGTTTACGCAATAGATACCAGCAACTTACACCGACGGTGAAGGCTGCACCAAGTACCCAAGCAGAGGTGACTGTATGGGTGAACTTATCTATAGCAAACGGACTCAAGGCTACGTCAAAGAATGAGGTCATCTCGTTACGCATCGTCTCTGGGTTGAAAGTACAGCCTATTGGATATTGCATCCAAGCGTTGGCAACAAGAATCCACCACGCTGATAACGTTGCACCTAAGCCTGTTAACCATGTCGAAGCGAGGTGAAAACCAGCAGAGACCTTCGACCATCCGAAGAACATAATAGCAACGAATGTGGACTCCATAAAGAACGCTAAGATTCCTTCTATTGCTAGTGGAGCACCGAAGATGTCGCCAACAAACCAAGAGTAATTACTCCAGTTAGTACCAAACTCGAACTCTAGTATGATACCAGTAGCCACTCCCATGGCAAAGTTAATACCAAAGAGTCGCTGCCAAAACTGGGCTGCTGAGCGCCAAAACTCCTTACGCGTACGGTAATAACAGGTCTCCATAATACCCATAATGACAGCTAATCCTAGTGTCAAAGGGACGAATAACCAGTGATAGATGGCTGTCAGTGCGAACTGCGCACGCGACCAGTCAACTGTTCCTGGGTCAATGGTTAAGAGTAGGTTTTCCATTGTTTCTCTGTTAATTATTAATTGTTTTGAATTGAAATAAATGTCATTTGGGTTAAAAACAAGCTACTTGAATAGTCGTTGTGACTAACGTTTCAAAAGCTGTTGCTCAACAAAGTCACCTTCTTTACCAGGCTTTGTTCTTTGTTTTAAGTAGTTTGGAAAGAAGAAAACTTTAAGCACTAAGAAGATAATGACTAGCTTAACTATAATCACCATCCATAATGTCTTGCCTAAAGTCATGTGCTTGAAGCCATCATAATAGAGGTCGTATGCACGATAAAAAAAGCTCTTCTTTGTCACGATGAAATGTTTTCTTACTTTGTATTTAATACAGATAATGGTTGCAAAGATAGTTATTTATTTCTAAAGTTGTCCTATACTTCCTTAAAAATAGGTGTTTTTTTTTAATTTAAGGATTAACATACTCTATTTGACAAGTAAGTCATTTAAAAAGGTTATATTTGCATTCTCCAATTTAAAAGTGTAACAATTATAAATGAGAAGACTATTTACTTGTGTACTAGTACTCTGTACTTTCCACAGCACCTATGCGCAGAATGTGTTGTCATTAGCCCAATGTAGAGAGTTAGCTTTGCAGAACAATCGACAGTTGAAGATATCTAAGATGACTGCAGATGTTGCTGAGAACACACATAAAGCGGCTAAAACTAAATATCTTCCAAGAGTAGATGGGCTTGCAGGATATCAACATTTCTCACGCGAAGTGTCGATTTTGAATGGTAAACAGAAGTCTGCTCTTACCAACATCGGGACTAATTCTGTAGGGCAGTTGGGTAATCAATTAGGTCAGAGTTTAAGTTCTCTTGCACAGCAGGGGATGATTAGTCAACAGACAGCACAGCAGTTAGGTCAGGTATTGAATAGCATTGCTTCTCCATTGACACAGGCTGCCAATAATATTGGAACGACCATCACTGACGCTTTCCGAACCAACACTAGGAATGTTTATGCTGGTGGTGTCATCGTCAGTCAACCTATTTATATGGGTGGAGCCATTAAAGCCGCTAATGACATGGCAGCCCTTGGTGAGCAGGTAGCACAGAACAATATCGAATTGAAAAGACAGCTTGTTCTATATGGTGTGGATAATGCTTACTGGCTGGCAGTATCGCTCAAGAAGAAGCAAACACTTGCCCTTCAATATCGCAACTTGGCACAGAAACTGGATGATGATGTCAAGAAGATGATCAACGAGGGAGTAGCTACAAGGGCCGACGGATTGAAGGTTGACGTTGCAGTTAACACTGCCGACTTACAGTTAGCACGTATTCAAAGCGGTGTATCACTTGCTAAGATGGCATTGTGTGAACTATGTGGTATTGGTCTAGATGGGGATATTCTATTAGCTGATGAAGGAGATGCTGATATTCTAGCAACGCCTTCCCCTCAACTTGACAACCGCTTAAAGGCAGCCTCAGATAGTGCCACAATCACAGCAAAACGCCCCGAACTGCGTTTATTACAGAATGCTGTTGACATCAGTAAGCAGAACACCAAACTTGTTACAGCACTCTATCTCCCTCACATCTTACTAACAGGTGGATACTCAGTGATGAATCCTAACGTCTTTAATGGGTTTCAGAATCGTTTTTCGGGAGTATGGAATATTGGTGTAACAGTGCAGATGCCGCTATGGACATGGGGTGCGAATCGATATAAGATACGTGCTAGTAAGACGGCAACGAGTATAGCACAAATGGATTTAAATGACGCTCATAAGAAGATAGAACTTGATATTGAACAGAGTCGTCTACGGCTCAGAGATGCCAATAAGGAGCTTGCCACAGCACGAAAGAATATGTCTGCAGCAGATGAGAATCTACGTTGTGCGAATGTTGGTTTTCGAGAAGGTGTGATGACAGTAACCGATGTCATGACAGCTCAAACTGCCTGGCAGACAGCTCGCACAGCGATAATTGATGCAGAGATAGCTGTTAAGTTGGCACAAACGAGTGTTCAGAAAGCTATCGGAGAGCTATAATATATAAAGGTGAAAATAGGTTCTTTAAAATTAAAACAACAATATTTATGTCAGCAAAATCACAACATAATAATATCCTTCTAGCTGTTTTAGGCTTTGTTAGTGTGGTTATCATCGTTGCAGTGATTGGTTATTTCACGATTGATCGCAGCCCCGAAATTATCCAGGGAGAGGTTGAAGTGAGTGAATATCGTGTAGCTTGTAAGCTACCAGGGCGTGTTACAGAGCTCATGGTAAAGGAAGGTGACTATGTTCATAAGGGTGATATCCTAGCAAAACTGGCTATTCCTGAAGCCAATGCACAGGAGAAAGTGGCTGAAGCAACCGCTGGTGCGACCGATGCCTTGAGTGCTTTAGCCGAGGCTCCAACACGTCGTGAGGCTGTTGAAAGTGCTTATCAGGTTTATCAACAGGCTATTGCTGCGAACGGAATAGCCGAAAAGACCTATGGACGTATGCAACGACTCTTCGACGAGGGAGTAATGAGTGCACAGAAGCGTGACGAGGCGAAGGCTGCCTTTGAAGCAACTCAAGCAGGTGTACAAGTCGCTAAGTCGCAATGGGAACTAGCCAAGAGTGGGGTGCGAGAGGAGGCAAAGTTGGCTGCAAAGAAGCAGGCTCAGGCAGCACGCTCGGCTGTTGATGTGGTTCGTTCAGTACTCAAAGAGACTGTTCAACGTGCAACAGCTGATGGCGAAGTAGAGACCATCTATCCTAAAGTGGGCGAACTCGTTGGATTTGGCAGTCCTATCATGAGCATCTCAATGGTCAATGATATATGGGGCACATTCAATGTTCGTGAGGATCAACTAAAGGACATGAAGATTGGAGCGAAGCTCAAGGTCTATGCCCCAGCACTTGACAAACAGATTGAAATGCGGGTTACCTCACTCAAAGACCAAGGTTCATACGCTGTTTGGAAAGCAACGAAGAGTAACGGACAATACGACTTAAAGACCTTCCAAGTAAAGGCTCGTCCAGTGCAGAAGGTAGATGGTCTAAAGCCCGGTATGTCATTGATTATTAAATAAAGAAGGCGGTTTTTCTTTTTATAATGAAGTTATCATTCAACATAAAATCGTTTTTCAATTCTCTTGGTAAGGGTGTGCAAAGACTTCTCGCACTCTCTTCTCGGGAAGTGGGATTGATGGTTCATAACCCAATCTACATCTGTTGTATGGTTGTTTTCCCATTAGTTACCATCATCTTCTTCACTTCCTTGATGCATGAAGGGCAACCCGAAAAGCTCCCATGTGGCGTTGTTGACAATGATAACACCTCTACCACACGTGCTTTAATACGACAGTTAGATGCCTTCCAAAGTACACATGTAGTTGCTCATTACAATAGCATTGCCGAGGCAAGACAAGCTATTCAACGCAATGAGATATATGGATTCTTGTATATCCCAGCAGGAACTACAGCCGAACTCATCGCTCAACGCCAGCCACATGTATCTCTTTATTATAGTAATGTGACGCTTGTTGCAGGTGGAATGTTATACAAGGATATGAAGACAGTGACCGCTCTTGGGTCGGCAGCAATGGGTGCGGCAAAGCTCCAAATGCTTGGTAAAACACCTAAAGAGATTAAGGAGTTCATACAGCCGATAGCCTTAGATGTTCACATGATAGGCAACCCGTGGATGAGTTATAACATATATTTAACGAGTATCATGGTACCTGGTATCCTCGTGTTATTTATGTTACTCATCACCGTCTATTCGATAGGAACAGAGTTAAAGTTTGGTAGGGCGCACCAATGGATGCAGCTAGCTAATAACAACATCATGCTTGCTGTCACAGGAAAACTTCTCCCTCAAACGTTGATATTCTTAACTATCTTCCTCGGATATGAGTGGTATGTCTATGGCTACCTGGACTTCCCTCACCCTGGAGGATTGCACATGATCATCCTAATGGCAGTGCTTACTGTCCTCTCATCGCAGGGCTTTGGCGTCTTTGTCTTTGGTCTTATCCCTTCCTTACGCATGTCTATGAGCGTTTGTTCATTGTGGGCTGTCGTTGGTTTCTCAGCCTGTGGAGCTACCTTCCCACTCTTTGCTATGGATGGAATGATAGAGTCTCTGGCACAGATAATACCGCTTCGTCATTACTATATGGTTTATCAGCTTTGCGTCTTCAATGGTTTCCCTCTTGTTGAGGCGTGGGTCAATGTGATGGCTCTAGTAGCCTTTGCAGTCTCTCCCATACTAGTTCTATGGAACTTGAAACGTGCTATGCTGGAATATGTTTATATACCATAACTGATTGAACATATCCTTTGCTTGAAAGGAATAAATGCTGATAATTATCTATGTCGAATAATAATAAAACAAGATTCACACTGAGAGAAGTACTCAAGAAACCGCTTGACTTTCTTTCATCTATCTGTTATATCTGGTGGTTAGAATTGAAGAGTACGGTGAAAGATGAGGGTGTGTTAATATTCTTCTTACTAGTTCCTCTTGCTTATCCGCTGCTTTATTCGTGGATTTATAACAATGAGGTGGTGCGTGATGTGCCTGTAGCTGTTGTCGACTTATCGCATACTGTTTCTTCAAGGGAGTTCATTCGTGACTTCGATGCAGCCCCTGATGTGAAGGCTGCATACTATTGTAATAGTCTAGATGAGGCTAAGAACCTTGTTGGAAAGCAGGCAGTTCACGGGGTATTATACTTTCCTTCTAACTTTGATGAGAGCTTGAATAGGGGGGAACAAGCACATGTTGGGGTCTATTGTGATATGAGTTTGATGTTAACCTATAAGGCTATCTATCAAACAGCACAAGCAGTTGCACTCGAGATGGGGGCTGACAAAGTGAAAACTCACTCTTTTTCATTCACAAAAAGGGATGAGGAGCTGACCACGGAACCCATGATTGTTGACGCAGAACCCATCTTTAACACTACAGGTGGCTATGGTAATGCTATCTTACCAGGCGTTTTAATCCTCATCTTACAGCAGACTTTGCTCTTAGGAATAGGCTTATCGGCTGGTACAGCACGTGAGAACAATCGCTTCCAGGACCTTGTTCCAATCGGAAAGCACTATGATGGAATCCTAAAAATAGTCTTCGGCAAGTCGTTCTGTTACTTTATGGTCTATTGCGTGATGGCTGCTTACGTCACAATGGCAGTCCCGCACTTCTTCAGCTTTACGATGTTAGCACGCCCAACTGACCTCTTTTGGCTCTTAATACCCTACTTGCTTGCTGTGATCTTCTTTGGTATGACCCTCTCATGTCTCGTTCGCTATCGTGAAAACGTCATGCTCCTTGTGGTCTTTACGTCCATTCCTTTCCTATTCTTAACAGGTGCTTCTTGGCCTCAAAGTAGTATTCCAGGGATATGGCAGGGCTTCAGTTGGATCATTCCGTCCACCTTTGGCGTTCGTGGCTATCTACGAATAGCATCAATGGGAGGCACTATTAATGACATTCTCCCTGAAGTGAGAGCGTTATGGATACAGGCTACTATCTATTTCTTTACTACTTGTTTCGTTTATAGATATCAGATTATCAGTGCTCGTAAGCACGCTATTTCGCATTATCAGATGATACAAGATAAGATCAAGAAAGAGCGTCAGAAGAAGGGTCAGAATTAATCTTCTGTATAGGAGTAAACAATGGTTTGTTTCCTATACTATCATTCTTTAAAAGACAGGAGATTGCTTCCTGCTATCAAGAAGAGCCTTTCCTTGCTAGAAGGAAAGGCTCTTTTCATTACGAAGAAACGCCTTCTTTCATTTGAAGAAGGCGTTTCCTTTATTCCAAAGTCACGGTTACTTGCTCTTCTGAAGAGCGTGTGGAGGCTTTCAACTTATAATTTCGTCATGTGATAGCCCATGGTCTTTAATTGCATAGCTGCCCCCATGGTGTAAAGCTGATGGAGTGCTGCTACATAAGAGTGGAAAGCCTCTGGACTACCAGGAGCTAATCCTAAATGATGAAGGAGACTATTTGTTCGTGCGGCACATTCGCCTACAACACTTGCTAACCGTTGATGATCTTCGGCTGAGAGAAGTAGGACTTTCTCACAAATATAGTCGTCCATGTGGTCATAATCAATGCGATCACGAAGATAAGTATAGAGGTTTTCCACCTTATTATATAGTTCCCAATCTTCATCCCAATACTTGGCAACAGCCATACCAACATACATCATCCAGCCTAAGGAGACTGTGGGATAAGCTGAAAACTCCCTTGTTCCGTCTGGTAAATACGCCTGGGCAATCTCTAGCCATTTCCCTTCAATATCAATAGCATCTGGTAACATCTCATCCACAAGACCATGTTCTTGCAGATAGCTTACCAGGTTATTCTTAAACTTCTCTTCGTTAGGATATTGTAATTCTGTCGTTTCCATTATGCTTATTGTTTGATATGCAAAGTTACTAAATAGCTTTGAGACATTGGTTGGGAATCATTAATTAATGGCAAATTAACTTCTTCGTGAAACTTCCTTTATCGGTAGTCACCTTTATAATATAGGCTGATGGAGCTAGTGGAATGGCAACTCTATCTCCCTCATTAATCGCTTGATGGCGAACGAGTTGCCCATTAATCGTATAGATATCAACGTGTTTTAAACCACTATGTGTTACCTCTAATAGTCCATTGAGATAGCTGATTTGTTCTTTAGAATGTAATTCGTCAATGCCATCAGGCGTTGGAATGTAAGATCCATTAACGATAGAGACGAGTAGGGGAGAAGCCTTTCTTGGCCATAAATCTAGCTCCTTACCATCTATATTAGCGATGAGGGCTAATCGATATTGCCGATTATTGATGAGCTTTAAGTCCTTGTCTTTCAGCCATCCACTCATGATGGTAACACCATCCGAGGCGTTCGCTAGATTGATACTATTCGGGTAAGTCGATAGCGGAATATGCTCTTTAGTTTCGTTATCTATAAGAGTTAATATGACAGAACCATTGTAATTCGCATCCTCCTTGGCGTAAATAAGGCATCCAACTTTGATGAGTCCTTCTCGACGAACATCTATATTAGAACTCTCGATGGACTCTTGTGCATTGTTCTGAACAAATCCAAACGCATTAGAAAGGAGTTCCTGAGGGCGGTCAACCTTTATGACATCAATGTAACAAGGCTCTATCTGATTCACATCACCTACTATACAAGTCTCATCACTATAGTCGCTTGTTATGGTTGCACGCAGTCGGTAATGCCCTGGGAGGAGGTTATCTGGAAGTGAAAGAAGTAGGTTTAAACGGGTTGTTGCAAAGTCATCAAAGTCGACACTCTTAGTAGTATGCGTATAAACTGATTGGTCTTTATCGTTTAAGAAATCTAGTTGTATCTTACCATCGAAAGGCTTAGCACATAGCTTACGAATGGCAAGATGAAGTCTAAAGTCGCTGCCCGCTTGCACCTCCCCATCGGTAGTTGGCAATGAAGCAAACTGGAAGGAAGTATCTAAAGAAGGCTTTTCACGATAAGTGATATTAGCCCCTTTAACCTCGAAAACATAGCGTGGAGCCTTCTTTATCATCACCCATTCGCCCCATTCTCCATTGTCTTTTCGAGCACAGACAATAGGTGAGAGAGAGTAGACACCATCGTGAAGTCTACTTAAATCAATCGTGAAGGTAACATCTTGAAAGACGAGTCCTCCAGACACAATCTTACCTTCATTCATCTTAAAATACTCCTGAGTATAACCACCTTTGCTATGACTATCTGATGGAAAAACAGCTATTGTCTGTCCTTGTTCATCATAGATACCAACTCCAAAATCGCCTTGGAAAGTTATAGAACTTTGATTTGTAAAGTTCTTATAGGCTATCTTCTTCTGTACTAAAGTGGTTGGTTCACCGCCTATAAAGTGCAGGTCAGCTTCGTTATTAAAGGCTATGTTAGGTGCTTCCTCACGCAATTTGTAGTCAATCTTAGCCACTCCTGCTTTATTCGGATGGGCTAGGATGATGATTAATTGCTTCCCGAAACTCAACGCATTACCATTAAATTCCTTGCCAGAAGAGCTTATGTTTAAGGCTCTTAACGAATAATAGCCATCCGCCTGACCACCCCAACCAAAGTTCATGTGTATCAAGTCATTACGATCAAAGCCGTCGGCTACCCATGCATGACCGCTTCTGCCACCTCCAGGATTGCCTGATATATAAAGAGGAAAACCATTGCGTAACTCATTCTTGATTATCTCGGTGAATTGCGTAATGCCCTCATCTCCCTTGGCAATCATTGTTGCGTCATAATTAAAATACGTACGAAGTGCATTCAAAGCACTACCATTTTGAGCACTACTTCCACTATTGGAATATTGCATATTAACCGATACACCAACATCACTCATTAGGTGGGCAACAGCATTGGCTTGCGCTTCGTTGTAGTGTCCATAACGATAGTCATTGTCCATTAAGTCCCACTGATAGACTGATTTAGAGAAGTCCGCAGAATGTTGCTGTTGGTCAACTGTTGTTGTATAGGTATGTTGTCCGCTGCCAGCAACAGGCCACTGATGATAGAACATCAGCTGTGCCATGGCGGTTGCAACGCATCCCGTGTAATAGCCAGTGTACTTATTATAAGGTGATTCTTGGCTCCAATGAGAGTGGAGGAGAGGCTTGACTTCATCTTTTGAACTGGTTGTCTGGGATGAAGATGCAGCTGTAGAAAGTTTTGAATTATTATTAAGTTCTTTGTAAACCTGGCGGTATTCATGGAGAAGATAGGCTACTTCTGGATTCAACCGAGTTGTATCCATGGTTCCTTCATGGCTATATGCTAACACTTGCCCCATGGCATCGTTGCCTGCAACAATTACGAATCCTTTGCCCTTGGAGTCGTTATATATATAATAAGGTGTACTTGCTTGTTTATATGGTAGACTTGAGGTGACGCCTGAAGAACTTCGTGTAAGAATCTTACGTTGGGTCTTTTTGTCTACATTGACATAACGCCTTGCGATGTTAAGAGCCTCTGCAGGGGTAATGTTATCAGCATACAAGTTTGTAGAAAACGATAACATCATGCAAAGACAAGTAGCAATCATTCTCATTGCTAAGCATCTTTTCTTATTTGTCGAACTGTTAACCTGTATCCAGGATACCAATTTCTTCGTTTCTAAAAGCCTAATTATTTCCTTTTGAAAATTAATCTTCTTGATTTGTGAAAACGTTTTCGTCATATTTTTAAATATATCATCTTTCTTCAATAAATGCCTTTTTAATACTTTTTGAAGGTCTCATCTTTCTTCGATAAGTACTTTCTTAATACTTTGGGTAAGTATTATCTTCTTCAGAGAAAAATATCATTTTAAACTGATAGTATCATTAAGTTATCTACAAAGATACACTTTCTTTTTCACATAACAGCCTTTTCTCATCAACAATGACAACCTTAAAGCACAAAAGGAGAGCCTCTCTTTAATTTATTTATCATAATTCCTATTACTATTAAAAGGCGTCTTCTTGAATAATGAGAGGTGTTACTTCTTGTTACGGTATTCGTTTGGTGTAAGTCCAGTTCTACGTTTAAAGAACTTACAAAAGGCACTGCTTGAAGAGAAATTGAATGAGGATGCAAGTTGTTTAAGCGTTTTATTTGAATTTCTAAGGGCTACTTGCATAGAGACAGTGAGTGAATTTTCTATCCATTCACGGGCTGTTTCTCCTGTTTCCGATTTGATAATAACACCGAGATAATGCGGAGTTACACATAAGTTATCCGCATAGAACATAATCTCATGTTCCTTCTTTGAATACTTACTAATAAGGTGTACGAATGCTTCTGTAAGTCGCTTTGTTCGCGGCTTATACTTCATTTCAGCCTCTTGATAGGACTTATAGAAATGATAAACAAATTGCATTAACGATAAAAAGAGTGCATCTATTACCTTTGTATCCAATGCTTCACAAGAAGACAACTCGTGTAACAATACAAAATAACTATGCCAAATATTGAAGTTGAGCTTTGTTAATTGCCAAATAAAGATCTCTGCAGGTGATAAGAATAACTTAGGTAGAGATGCAGAGAAGACAGCTTTAAGGTAATCCTTACGTATGGCGATTCTTTCCAAGACAATATCTTCAGAGGAAGAAACATTGACCATGACAGCTCCCCAGTTCACAAACAAGAGATCGCCAGCATTACAAACGTATTCATTGTTGTTTAATTGTATTGTAAATGATCCTTGCCTCACAACGTCAATATGTGTAAACTGAGATGGAAGTGGCGGCGTTCTACCTTCCATTGAAAGGAATGGTGATTTGTGCAAAACTGATATTGAGAACTTTGCACCAGCCTTATCAAGACCAATCCTCGTCACTGTGTCACATTCTAAAGGGTCTTTAAAATTATTGTTAGCGTGTATATTTATCATGCTTTTAGTTTCAGTTTAAAGCTTATAAAAGTTTTGTTTTAAAGATACAAATAAGTATTCCTCAAATCCGCAACTAAGCCCTTGAAGGTTCTTATTGCGTTTACACGTCCTCTCATTACTGAATTTGCAGATAATTTGAACTTGAAGCACCCACTTCTGCCTACAATATCCCCTTACCCCACAATG
>NZ_VVIQ01000003.1 GCF_009728485.1 Prevotella vespertina | reverse complement strand
CATTGTGGGGTAAGGGGATATTGTAGGCAGAAGTGGGTGCTTCAAGTTCAAATTATCTGCAAATTCAGTAATGAGAGGACGTGTAAACGCAATAAGAACCTTCAAGGGCTTAGTTGCGGATTTGAGGTTTTATAGGTAAGAAGGTTTCCTGAAGTCACCATATAGCTTCCTTGTATGGAAGAAGTGACTAATGTCTACAAGTAAAGGAGAGGCTTTCTTCGTTTTGAAGAAAGCCTCTCTTCATTGCATAGAAATGCCTTCCTTCTATGAAGAAGGGCGTTTCTTTCTTTTCTCCTCATTATCATGTCTCACGTAACTCAATATGTTATAATACGAAAGACACGAACTTCTCCACCCTAAAATCCTATATCAAACATACCATAAAATAGTGCTTCGTAGTCGAAATAACCATGTTCTTACCCAAAAATAAGTAATATGTAAATCGCTAAAAGTAAGTATTGCAGTAATAAATAAATATCTATACCTTTGCAAACGATTAAGGTGTTGTATAGAATAAAGCACTGAATAAGGCTTCATCTACAAACAAACATCTACGAATCTGCGGACCTGTAGGCAATAGCCAATAGATCTCTAAACTTAATTTATGAACTGAGTAGCATATTAAAAGATACTCATTTCTCCTGCAAAGAGTGGGAGAATTGCATAAACTTAAGTGATAAACTACTCACAATCTGATAATATATGATTAAATTAAAGATGAACTTTGGAAGGCATGTTAGATTATTGTCATCTACAATCCTAATGTCTTCTTTGTTACTTTTCTCGCCTCCACTCTTAGCCTCGATAACGGCGCATGGGAGGGAACATGTTGGTGATGATGATAAGAATGAAGGTTCTTCAATCACCTTTTCCGTAGTTGCTGAACAATCTCAAGAGCCCCTCGTTGGTGCTGTGATACATTGCGAAGGCTTGGCAACTCCTGTTGTCACGGATATTAATGGTCGTTGTGTGGCTAAGTTCAAACATCCTGTAACTCGCATAAAGGTTTCGGTCTCTTATTTAGGTTACAAGAACTTGTCACGCTTGATAGTTGTTCCAGCAGACGGACAAGTGGTCTTGACGATGAAAGACGACTCTAAGCAGTTGGATAATGTGACGATTACAGCCTTGAAAGGACATACCACTGTCTTGCAACAATCGGCATCAATTAGTCAAGAGGCATTAGAGAAAGGCGGTGCAACTTCACTAGCCAAACTACTTGAGACAGTGCCTGGCGTGAGTTCAATTAGCACGGGAAACACGATTGCCAAACCTGTTATTCAAGGTATGCACAGTAGTCGAATCTTATTGATGAACAATGGAGTTCGACTCGAAAGTCAGAGCTGGGGAGCCGATCATGCACCCGAGTTAGACTATACGGGATCGAGTATGGTTGAGGTAGTCAAGGGTGCCGAGTGCATTCGTTATGGCTTTGGTGCGATGGGCGGAGTTGTTCTCTTGAATGATGCTCCACTACCTTATGGAAACAAGAAGACCATGGTGAGCGGTAATGTCAATATGGGATATGACACCAATGCAAGGGGCTTTAGCGGTTCAGGTAGTATAGAAGCTGGACGCAAGAACATCGGTCTGCGCCTACATGGAATGTACACAAAAGGCGGTGATTATCGCACTGCCGACTATGTCTTAAACAATACTGGTTATAACACAATAAGCCTCTCTGCGCTTGCAGGATATCAAGGGAGAAAGGTGACAGCGACGCTCTTCTCGAGTATTTATTACCAACGAAGTGGAATCTATTATGCTAGTAAGATATCCGATTTGAACCAACTCATCAAACGCTTCGAGTATGGTCGTCCAGATCCAGAGACCGTTAAGCCCTTCTCATATAGCATTAAGCCGCCCTTCCAGCAGTCACAACATGTAACGCTGAAAGGCGAATTGAAGTGGGATATTAACGCTTATCACCGTCTCGACTTCACCCTTTCTTTCCAAGAGAACTTGCGTCAGGAGTTTGAAAACAGGAAGAAGGCGCAATGGAGTTGGATACCTGTTCAGGACTTGATATTGAAGACTTATAAGTTTGATGTGCTCTGGCATGCTAAGTGGAAACGATGGAACATGACCACAGATGCAGGCTTATCTAATACCTATCAAACGAACTTCAACTATCCAGGGACTAAGCAACCAGCCTTCGTTCCGAACTTCGCTGCCCTCTCAATGGGTGGTTACTTCTTGCATAAGGCAGAGTTCGGTCGATTGCAATGTGCCTTGGGTATGCGTTATGACTTCCGTGTGATGTCGGTGAATGGATATAGTAGTTTGAGTAATTACACTTACTATGATGACTTCAAGCTGTATAGTAACTTCACCATGAGTTTAGCGTCTCATTACCAGTTGACAGACCTTTGGGACATTCGAGCTAACATTGGTTGGTCATGGAGACCACCTGATATTAACGAGTTATATGCCATTGGCTTGCAGGATGGTTCTTACTGGGTAGTGGGCAATAAGAATCTTGCCAGTGAGCGAGGATACAAACTCGTGGTAGGTACAAGATACCGCAATACGTGGTTGTCAGTAGAGCCGAGCTTCTTCTTACAGCGCATTAATAGCTACATCTATGACCACATTGGAGAAGGCAAAGACCGCTTCCATAATCATCCGAGTGGTAAGTATCCTAAGTTCATCTACGATCAGGACGATGTGAAACTATATGGTGGTGATATCGAGGCAACGCTTAAACCTTTGCAAGGACTCACCTTTGTGGGTAAAGGCGAATGGATGTTCGCACGCAATCTAACGCATAACGATTGGTTACCTTTTATGCCTTCCGATCGTTACGGACTATCATCTACCTACGAGCGAGGACTTACGAAGGATGATAAATATCATGGTTCGTTGTCGTTATCGGGTATTTATGTGACAAAGCAAACCCGCTTTGACCCAGATAAGGATTTAGTTCCTGACTCGCCACCTGCTTACTTCCTTTTGAATGGTACAGCCGAGTTGCGTATCAAACTACAGCAACGAAGAGAATTGAAGTTTATGCTTGTGGGTGAAAACATCCTTAACGCATTATATAAGGAGTACACTGATCGGTTCCGTTACTACGCCCATGAGCGTGGAGCCAACTTCTCCTTACGTACATTGTTTAAGTTCTAATCAATCGAAAAGTATATGAAACGAAATAGAAACATACTATCGCTACTTGCCATAATGCTAATGGGACTCCTGTTCGGGAGTTGTTCCAACGATCAAGTAGACGACTTCTTCAAGAAGATAGTACAGGCTCCGCCCTCATCAATAGAGCGTGATGTGAAGGGGCATGAACAGATTTATGCTGTCCACGCCATCCTTAGAATGGGGTATAAAGGGGGCATGATTGGTGTCGGACCAGATGGTAATGACTCGCTCACAGCCTATAACACCTATCATGTGGTTAGTCCGGAAACAATGTTACCCATTATGCAGGAGATTGATATCACACGTGATGATGATGGGCAGATGACCATTACTACCGAGCGTAATTGCTTTGATGTAATAGCGTCAGACAATATCTATTACGGTCTAGAACTCAAGTATTATGACCGCAACGGAATGCTTATCAATCATCAATTCTCGGGCTATCCTTTCACGAAAGATAAGGAAGGTTACAGCATACCAGACGAGGATAACGCCACCTTACTGGTGCATCAACACTTCTTTGGAGTAGGTAACTCGTCATTGGATCAAGAGGTATCTACGGGTACAGGAAACGCTGAACGCAAGAAAGGAATACAGTTGGCTTATCCACGTTCGTTGGCGGATTCGCCCACGTATTACGACCGATACACCTTTAGGGAGAAAGCTGGTGCAGCGGAGATGGCTAGTAAGTTCTCTACGTCGAACATCTTTGCTCCAGAGAACTTCCAGCTCGGTAAGAATGAAGTGGGCTATCAGACAGACCTCGCTTGGAAGGCTATTGAACTATCAGGTAAGCCTGATGCCTTGAAGCCTCATACCTTTGATGGGAAGAATTATAGGCTCTACAAGACAATAGACCAGACCCTTCTGAACAAGATAACACCGGAACTCTTCACTTATGAATATCGTGACACCGACCCTGTGGAGGAGGAGCTTGGCAAGCTATTCACCGAAGTTTATAACGATGACTTCATCGATCCCGATACCGAATCGCCCCGACAACGCTACGGACACACCGTGGGGCTGTTACGACAGAAGCGCAGTCTGGATGTTGGATCGGACTTAGACAGGCTCGGTTTTAAGGGCGTTATGCAGTTCCATCGGGCTAATGTTGCATTCCAATTACAGGTTCGCATTTGTCATATCTTGAATAAGGGACAACAGCACACAGGCGAGTCTGAGAAGCCAGCGAAGTATTGCAACACGAACAATAGTGAGGGTGCTTTCCTTTGGGCATTCAATGAGATACAGCCAGGATGGGATAGTTTCGATATTGATTATCCCTTGTCAGTGCGCATTATCGCTGATGTGAAGGATGGCGAAGAGAAGTGTTATGAAGACGTGAAGCGTTTCTATTCAGGTGTAGAGAAGGCGCAGCTGTGGCGGATGTTGACCCATCCACAGGATTACTTCACGCAATATAGACAGAACATAGTATTGATGTAAAAGAAGAAAGGACTAATAGTAATGAAAAAGATAATCAAGAGTATTCTCCTGCTCGTTGCTGTTCTAGGCTTGTGTACGTCATGTGACGACTTCGTCTTTGGCAATGTGCATGTTGATTATAATGATAATCCACTAGCGGCGAAAGGCGTTGCGCACAGTGGTGCCGACCGTTATGTTGATAGCTTATCGAAGGTGAAAGTATCGGGCGAAATGGCTAATCCTGATGCAGATGGAGCCTTTAAGGATTGGGCTACATGCCTTGCCATGTTCAAGGAAGGTCACTCGCATGGTGATGGCATGATGCACGGCAACTTTGTTTATCAGAATGCTCCATGGAAGCAAGAGGAGTTTGTGCTCATACATAACAATGCGGGCAAGTGGCCAACGATAGAGGTTCAACGGAAGAGTACGGTGACCTATCTCGAACAGAACGATGGGAAGCAAGGTCCTGACTATATTCGTATCATTGGCGGAAAGCTGAAGCGATGGGGATTGTGCCTCTATTTCTTCAATAAGGAGGGCAAGCTCATGAATGACGAGATACTCAATCACTCGGATGAATATCAGATATTCTTCACCGTGAGTGAGGTGGATGACAAGGGAAACCCGTATGAAGTGATGGATTGCCGAGGTACGTGGAAGCCTAAGAGGGATAAGTTTGGCGACTGGAAGAAGGGCGGAACGATAGATACTACCCCTGTGCCTTCACCGCTCTTTGCCAATACCTCGACATGGAAAGAGCGTGCGGCTCTGACGCCAAAGATATTCGAATATACCTATCGTGATACGTGGATTCAAGACGCAATGGCTGATGGTGCACGTGAGTTATTCAATCAGCGACTGCTACCTCCACTCACTCGTGAGGATGCCGATTGGGCTGTTGCACCTTATGATCAGGATAGAGTAGGACTCAAGGGGCACTTCAATTTCGATATAGATGCCGATGAGAACGATGCTTTACATCAAGAGTGGCCGTTAGAGATAATCCGTAGGCAGGACCCCGCAACAGGTGAGGCTGGGCGATATACTCGTCCGTCTTATCTCCTTCCGAAGTTCTATCTGTCGGTGCGCGTGATGAAGTGTCCGAAGGGCAAGAAGGCGCTCATTCCTAAAGAGGAGTATCTCAACCGCCATTCCACCTATGTGTTCCGTAGCCCATTCATCTGTTCGGAGGCTTATAACCCTGATGAACCGAAGGAATACGGGGCTGATTCTGAATGGAAGGAACTATTCCGCTTCAACATACCTATTAAGGTCTTTTGCAGTAGCTTCGATACTGATCCAACGACAATCGACCCTAACGACCCGTTGTACTTCTATATGGGGCATGAAATAGGACTCGCCTCGGCGGATGCGATGGAGGCTGCTCAGAATGTGCAAACACATGGTATTGGAGGTGGAGCTGGCTTTGGTAACTGGTTCTTATAATAAGAGGTTGAATCGGAGGAAATACTATGCGCCAATCGTCCCAGCCTATGAGACTCACAGTTTCAATACATGAAACGCAGGGTTTCAGTATATGGAACGCACCGTTTCAATACATGGAACGCTAAGTACCATTCGCTGGTAATGTTGCAAACAATATATTTAAAGAGTATAAACAGATAAGATAATTGAGTGAGATGATACATAAGAAGATAATAACCTACCTGCTGTTGAGCCTGATACTCACATGTTTCGGCAGCTGTACACGTAATGAAATGCCGGTGAAACAGTCTACTTCTAAGACGAAGTTAGACCATCTGATCATAAAAGAAGTGTTTTACGTTGGGCATTACTGGTATCGTGATGTCAGGGCATGGGGTATGAAGAATCAGAATCAAATGTATAATGATGACCAATACATCGCTATCTTTAATCCGACCAATGAGGTGAAGTATTTGGACGGACTGGCGTTGTGTGTCAATGCCATCGACCCTAGTAGGGCGATTCAGTTTGCTCCGAAAGACGACTTTGTCAATCGTTATTATGGTGCATCGGGCATATCTTATTTCCCTGGTAAGGGTGCGGATTATCCCGTAAAGCCTGGTCAGACCATCATTGTGGCTAAGTATGCGATTGACCATAAGGCGCAGTTTGAGTCAGAACTGGAAGGTGAGGACTTGAGTATGTATGGTGGGCTGGATGACTTCCTGGACTTGAGTAAAGCCGACTTTGAATGGACAAACATCAACTATGACCCCGGACAGAAGAACAATCCGAACGTACCTGATATGTGTGCTATCCTCACATCTACCGACGCCAGCGGTAATATCGGATCTTCTTATGACTTCTCTCGTGTGTCTGAAAGCAACGGTATAGCCTTGATAAAACTCCCTTGGACACCAGAGGAATTCAAGAAGAACTATGCCGAAACAAAGGATAGCAAAGGTTATCTGCATTATATCACCGTCACCAGTAGTGCTCACGGCGATTTCTATGCGATAGAGGTTCCGTTTGAGAGCGTCATTGATTGTATAACGATTTGTCCTCGTCGTATGTTCCAAATGCGCCCCAGCAAGCTCGACCGTGGTTATAATGCCGTGACAGATGTGTCTTTCTCAAGTATGAAGAAGGGCGATTACCCCATTTATTCTGGTCTTTCATTGCAAAGGAAGTGGGATGGAAAGAAGTATGTAGACGATAATAATACCACAGCCGACTTTGAAGTGAAGCGTGCCTCATTGTCGAGGAAGAAGTAAGAGAGCGTTCACATAGTTGGGTTACAAACGTCATAGGGACAGACGAAATCGTCTGTCCCTATGCTGTATATGAGTATTTCTTTCAGAACGAATAAGGACTATGCCTTTCAGGTATGGCTGACTTTACACCAAGCCATCGAGTTGTTTCTTCAAGTCCTTCAGTTGGTCGCGAACAGAGAAGAGCGTTTCCATAACCTTCTGACTCTTTTCAACACCATTGCGGTTCTCTTGTAACATCTTGCGGGCAGCTGCAATCTTGAAACCACGCACCTTCACAAGGTTGTAGATAACCTTTATTTGTTCGATATCTTTCTCTGTATATTGGCGCACACGGTTGCCTGTTGTCTTAGGACGAAGGTGTGGAAACTCAGTCTCCCAATATCTCAGCAGACTCTCCGAAACGTTTATTTGTTGCGCTACTTCCTTTATTGAATAATACAATTTATGCGGATTCTCTGCCATATCTCGTTTCTTTTAATTCAGTTGTTTATGTGGTTATGCTGATGAAACACCTTTACACTCCCACGATGGTAAATAAGATTTTGTGTATTCAGCAGCTTAATTGCTTGCAAAAATACGCAAAAGTCAGTATCTTTGCAACACTTTTAGGTAGAAAATTGAATTAAATATATAATAAAGATGATGACAGCAAATGAAATCCGCGACTCCTATTTGAAGTTCTTTGAGTCGAAGGGACATGTTATCGTACCGTCTGCCCCAATGGTTATCAAGGACGACCCTACGCTGATGTTTACGAATGCTGGTATGAACCAGTGGAAAGATATTATCCTTGGAACAAAGGAACCAGAACCACGCCGACGTACTGACTCACAGAAGTGTTTGCGTGTTAGTGGTAAGCATAACGACTTGGAAGAAGTGGGGCGTGATGCTGCTCTCAGTCACCATACTATGTTTGAGATGTTGGGTAACTGGAGCTTTGGCGATTACTTCAAGGAAGGTGCTATTGATTACGCTTATGAATATCTTGTAGATGTATTGCATCTTGATCCAAAGGACCTTTATGTAACGGTTTTTGAAGGTGATAAGGCAGAAGGTATCTCACGTGATGATGAGGCTGCAAACTACTGGGAGAAGCATTTCCCAAAGAACCATATCGTCAATGGTAATAAGCATGATAACTTCTGGGAAATGGGTGACACAGGTCCTTGCGGTCCTTGTTCGGAGATTCATATCGACTTCCGTTCAGAGGAAGAGAAAGCTAAGGTGCCTGGAGAGGAACTTGTCAATAAGGATCACCCACAGGTAATTGAGATATGGAACATCGTCTTCATGCAGTTCAATCGTAAAGCTGATGGTAGCCTTGAGCCATTGAAGATGCACGTTATTGATACGGGTATGGGCTTCGAGCGTTTGGTTCGCTTGATGCAAGGAAAGAACTCTAACTATGATACCGATATCTTCACACCAGTAATAGAAGAGATCGAACGCCTCTCTGGTAAGAAGTATAACCACACTTTCCCAGAAGGTCCTAATGGTGAAGGTATCAACGACGAGCAGAAGGTAGACATCGCCATGCGTGTTGTTGCCGATCACTTGCGTGCCGTTGCATTCTCTATTGCCGATGGTCAGTTGCCAAGCAATGCAAAGGCTGGTTATGTTATCCGCCGTATCCTTCGTCGTGCTGTGCGTTATGCTTACACTTTCCTTGATCAGAAGGAGGCTTTCATGTATAAGCTAATCAATGTTTTGGTACATGAGATGGGCGTTGCTTATCCTGAACTTACAGCACAACGTGAACTGATTGGTCGGGTGATGAAGGAAGAGGAAGATTCTTTCTTGCGCACATTGGATAAGGGTATCACATTGCTCAATGGTGCAATGGATGAATTGAAGGCACATGGCAAGACCGAGCTTGATGGTAAGGAGGCCTTCCGCTTGTTTGATACATACGGTTTCCCACTCGACTTGACCGAACTTATCTGCGGTGAGAATGGTTATACCGTTGATGAGAAGCAATTCAATGAAGAGATGGAACAGCAGAAGGCACGTGCTCGCAATGCTGCTGTTGTTGAGAATGGTGACTGGGAGATTGTACGTGAAGGCGAACAGGAATTCGTTGGTTACGATTATACAGAGTACGAATGTCATATTCTCCGTTATCGTAAGGTGACACAGAAGAAGAATAGTTTCTATGAGATTGTACTCGATTATACCCCATTCTATGGTGAGATGGGTGGACAGGTAGGCGATCAAGGTGTGCTTGTCAACGAGGATGAGACGATCAATGTCATTGATACCAAGCGTGAGAACAACCAGAGCATCCATATTGTTAAGGAATTGCCAAAGGATGTTGAGGCAGATTTCATGGCATGTATTGATACAGATAAGCGTGATGCGTCGGCAGCTAATCATACTGCAACCCACTTGCTTGATTATGCTTTGAAGCAAGTTCTTGGTGAGCATGCCGAGCAGAAAGGTTCTTACGTAAGTCCTGACACGCTCCGTTTCGATGTTTCTCACTTCCAGAAGATAACCGATGAGGAACTTCGTCAAGTAGAGAAACTTGTCAACGAGATGATTCGTAAGGATTATCCTCTTGACGAGCATCGTGATACACCAATGGAGGAAGCAAAGGAAATGGGTGCAGTAGCTCTCTTTGGTGAGAAATATGGCGACAAGGTTCGTGTTGTACGCTTCGGTCCAAGTTGCGAGTTCTGTGGTGGTATTCATGCTAAGTCTACGGGTCGCATCGGTTTCTTTAAGATTGTAGGCGAAAGTAGCGTTGCTGCTGGCGTTCGTCGTATTGAAGCAATGACTGGCGAAACTTGCGAGAATGCAATCTATGCACTTGAAGATACCTTGCGCGACTTGAAGGCAATGTTCAACAATGCTAAGGATCTTAAGGCAGTTCTCACCAAGTTCGTTGAAGAGAATGATGCAATGAAGAAGGAAGTTGAGCGTTTCCGTGCGCAAGCAGTTGACCGTGCAGCGAAATCATTGGTAGAACGTGCAGAAACAGTGAATGGTGTACATGTTGTTAAGGCAGTGCTCCCAGTAGATCCTGCTTCTGCTAAGGATATTGTCTTCAAGGTTCGTGAAGCATTACCAGAGAATCTCGTTTGCGTATTAGGTTCCGTACATGAGAATCGTCCACAGCTTTCAATCATGCTCAGTGATGATATGGTGAAAGAGCACGACTTAAATGCAGGAAAAGTAATTCGTGAAGCAGCCAAACTCATTAAGGGTGGCGGTGGCGGTCAGCCACATTATGCACAAGCAGGTGGTAAAGATACCGATGGTATCAGTGCTGCTGTTGAAAAGGTAATAGAGTTATTGAATATCTAAAGCCTATTGCTTCAAGATAAGTCAAGTAAAAATAATAATCCCATTAGCTTTATTGCGAGATAAGCTAATGGGATTTTTAATGAAAACTCCCCCTCTCCAACCGAAGTGGAGAGGGGGAGTAATCTTTTAGTTCGTGGGAATTAACCAACAGTAGTTGGTCCAGAAGGTTCAGAGTCCTTAGTCGTTTTCTTTTTCTTCGTACCCTTTCTCTCCTGCTTAGCCACACGGAAGAACTCAACATCCTTTAGTTGGCGGAAATCGGCAGTAGGAGTAAAGATGATTTGGGTTCGCGAAATACATTCTGCAGGTTTGAAATCCTCTTCTTTGCTCACGGCTTTGGATGTAAAGGTAGGTCGGAATGTTCCTAACGGACCACCATCCACGATGAAACCATGAGAGCAAAGTTGATTTAGCACCTTACGGAGTCGATAGAAAACAGCTGCGACATCAGCTTGTCCTACTGTTGAATCGTCCGCCATGCGCTCGCAAAGCTCGTCAAATGAAATACGATGTTTTTGGCAAACAGCACTTGCCACGAAAACTTCCTCGCCCTTTTTGGGGCCAACGCTCATTGTGCGTTTGTTCAGTGAATAGTTCATACTCTTTTTTTATTGTTTAAGTTTGTAGACCAATAGGGTCGTGTTTTTCCGTACTCTTCACGGTGTTATCCTCCTATAGTCTGCAACAAAGATAAACATTATATTTGAAGATTGCAAATATAATCACAGATTTTTTTGAATTAATTTTACGTTTTCTTTTCGATATATTGGTTAAAAAAAATGATAGAACTTTTTTAGTAAAACGATAGAACTTTTTCATAAAAACGATACTACTTTTTTCTCAAAACGATAGTACTTTTTCTGTGAAACGATAGTACTTTTTTTTGAGTAGTTTTGATGTTTGGTTATAACACTAATAATCAATGTTTTATAATCTTACTAAGGAGTGGGTTGTTTGTAGGATGTTTTGCAGGATTTATTAGTTTGTGATTTTGTATTTAATTTTACAATTTATAATTCTCTTATGTCATTTTCTTGTATTCGTGAGAAGGTTTTTGTTATGCAGGAATATAATCTCTTTTAATTTTATAGGATGAAAATTAAATCATGGTATTGTAAAAGCTCTGAGAATGATTACGCTTATTATCCTATTGATATTGTTGTATGTGACATTGTGTTCTGCCCATTTTATTAAGATGTCTATGTGGATTCCTTTTTTGTTAGTACTTTTAGCTGTGGGGCTCTTTTTGTTTGTTACGCAGAGAATGTAAAGATAACAAAGTCATACTATTATTTTGCATTTCGCTTGATTTAGTGTATCTTTGTGGCTATGAATACACAAGAAGCACAGAATATTAAGTGGAGTGAAAACATCATCATTGTTGATGGTGATTATATTGATCATGTGGCTTTTGATATTATTGTAAACTTTGAGCGCATGTTAGATCGTCGTATTCCTGCTGCTGATTTTAGTCAGTGGGCGGTAGATGTTGCGCTTGATGGTAGGTTGAAACCAGGGGCTCATGAGACACAAGTGATTCTTTTGCATGATAAAAAGAATCAGAAACTAGAGAATTTTGCTCCTTCCGATTATGATAAGGAACTCAATGGTCAGGCTTTTATGGACGAGCGTTTCGGTGAGTTTATTATAAATAGTATTGCTTGCGGTGATGAAAATACTGCGAAAGATGCTGTTTTGCTTGATCTTCTCAAGACGCTTTGTATTCATGAAGAGGTAAAACGGATTATGATTGTTCCGAATGCTGAGGAGGATTCGCTGCTTCGCTCTATTAGAAATACATTAAATGATGTGGATGATGAGTTAAAGCATATCACATTATTTGCAATGCAACCTTTAGAAGGTGGCAACTTCAAGCAAGCGATATTGGGTTATTCGATACTAAACGCAATGGGGATCTCCTCCCCAGAAATTGAAAGTAAGATAAAATAATAATAAGATAATATGGGAAAAGTATTAATGATAGGTGCAGGTGGCGTTGCTACTGTAGCTGCTTTTAAGATTGTCCAGAATCAGGACGTGTTTACTGAATTTATGATTGCTAGCCGTCGCAAGGAAAAATGTGATGAGTTAGTTAAGGCAATTCATGATAAAGGTTATAAAGCTGATATCAAGACAGCACAGGTTGATGCAGATGATGTTGAGCAATTGAAAGCATTGTTTAATGATTTTAAGCCAGAGCTGGTTATTAATTTAGCTTTGCCATATCAAGATTTGACAATCATGGATGCTTGTTTGGCTTGCGGTTGTAATTATTTGGATACAGCTAATTACGAACCAAAGGACGAGGCACACTTCGAATATAGTTGGCAATGGGCTTATAAGGATAAGTTCGAGAAGGCTGGACTGACAGCTATCCTTGGTTGTGGTTTCGATCCAGGAGTATCACAGGCATATACGGCGTATGCTGCTAAACATCATTTTGACGAAATTCATTATCTTGATATCGTTGATTGTAATGCGGGTAATCATCACAAGGCATTTGCAACGAACTTCAATCCAGAAATTAATATCCGTGAGATAACTCAGAAGGGTCTTTATTATGAGAATGGTAAATGGATTGAGACAGAACCATTGGCTGTGCATCAAGATTTAACCTATCCAAATATTGGTCCACGTGATTCTTATCTCATGCACCATGAGGAATTGGAATCATTGGTAAAGAACTATCCAACAATTAAGCGTGCTCGTTTCTGGATGACATTCGGTAAGCAATATCTTACTTATTTGGACTGTATTCAGAATCTTGGTATGAGTCGTATCGATGAGATAGAATATGAAGCACCATTAGCTGATGGCTCTGGTAAGACAGCTAAGGTGAAGATAGTTCCTTTGCAGTTCTTGAAAGCAGTTCTGCCTAATCCACAAGATCTAGGAGAGAATTATGATGGTGAGACTTCGATAGGTTGTCGTATCCGTGGAGTTAAGGATGGAAAGGAGCAAACCTATTACATTTATAATAATTGTAAGCACCAAGATGCCTATAACGAAACGGGAATGCAAGGTGTCAGCTATACCACGGGTGTACCTGCGATGGCTGGTGCAATGATGTTCTTCAAGGGACTGTGGCGCAAACCAGGTGTATGGAACGTTGAAGACTTTGATCCAGATCCATTCTTGGAGGTACTCAATAAGCAAGGCTTGCCTTGGCATGAAGTATTTGGAAAGGATTTGGAGTTATAAACCCACCCCTTTCCCCTCCCCAAGGGAGGGGGGACTGAATAGTTCTGTTGCGAGGTTTTGAGTATAGATCGGTAGGTAAAGCAGAACTAAGTGGATTATTTAATGTGAAATCAATAAACAAATAGTAAACTTTATCCCTCCTAACTAATCGAACTCCCTCACTTGGGGAGGGTTGAGGTGGGGCTTAAATATTATAAAATAACTATGTCAGAATCAAACGAGGGAAAACTAAAGGCATTGCAAGCCGCAATGTCCAAGATAGAGAAAGACTTTGGTAAAGGTTCTATCATGCGAATGGGTGATGAACAGATAGAGAATGTTGATGTTATACCAACAGGAAGTGTGGCTCTTGATACAGCATTGGGCGTTGGTGGCTATCCTCGTGGGCGTATTATCGAGATTTACGGACCAGAGTCTTCTGGTAAGACGACGCTTGCTATCCATGCAATAGCCGAAGCACAGAAGCAAGGGGGCATAGCTGCTTTCATTGATGCAGAGCACGCTTTCGATCGTTTCTATGCTGAGAAGCTCGGTGTGGATGTAGATAATCTTTGGATATCACAGCCTGATAATGGTGAACAAGCATTAGAGATAGCAGATCAATTGATACGTTCTTCTGCTATAGATATTCTCGTTGTCGACTCTGTTGCAGCCCTTACTCCTAAGAAAGAGATCGAAGGAGATATGGGCGACTCGGCTGTTGGTTTGCAAGCACGATTGATGAGTCAGGCATTGCGTAAGCTCACTTCTACTATCTCAAAGACCAACACTTGCTGTATATTCATCAATCAGTTGCGTGAGAAGATAGGTGTGATGTTTGGTAACCCAGAGACCACTACGGGTGGTAACGCATTGAAGTTCTATAGTTCCGTACGCCTTGATATCCGCCGTGTTACTAGTATCAAGAATGGTGATCAGGTAATTGGTAACCAGGTTCGTGTTAAGATTGTTAAGAATAAGGTGGCTCCTCCTTTCCGTAAGGCAGAGTTTGAAATCACCTTTGGTGAGGGTATCTCAAAGATCGGTGAGATAGTTGACTTGGGCGTTCAATACAATATTATTCAAAAGAGTGGTAGCTGGTTTAGTTATAACGGAACCAAACTTGCACAAGGACGTGACGCCACTAAGACGATGTTGAAGGATAATCCTGAGCTTGCAGAAGAGATAGAAGGACTAATAAAGCAGGCTATTGTTGACCAGGCACAATAATCTTCTACATATATAAAAGAGGCTTAATCCAAATGGGATTAAGCCTCTTTTTTGTTTTAGAAGTATCTTCTTTACTTACTTTCTTAGTAAACTTTCAATCGTATTTCGTACCCTCCTTTCGGTAGTCTGCATGATGATGTTCTCATCAACTCCTTTGCTCCCCATATAGATGGAAGGGTTGGAATAAAGCATATCGCTGCGTTTCTCCCCACGAGCAGAGAAGTGAAAGGCACGTACCTGTGTCTCTTCTTGAATCTTAAAGATATTCTTTTCCGTTACTCCACATCCTGCCATGATAATGATTCTATCCTTTGCAAGTGTATTCAAACGTCTTAGTAAAGGAATACCTAACTCTGCCGTGGGTTGCTGACCAGACGTGAGAATACGATGAAAGCCCATTGCGATAATCTCTTCTAAGGCTTTCTCGGGATCTCGACAACAATCGAAAGCACGATGAAAGGTGACATTCATTCCTTTAGCATGCTCCATCAATAATTGGTTGGCATGCTTGTCAATATCGCCATTAGCCGTCAGACAACCAAAGACAACGCCATCCACACCGAGTTGTCTACACAAGTCTATATCCATTGCCATGCGTTCCAACTCTGCTTCAGAGTATAGGAAGTCGCCTCCGCGATTGCGAATTATCACGTGCAAGCGTGTTTCTTTCAATACATCTCGTGCCATCTTTATCTCCCCATAAGAAGGAGTTGTACCGCCTTCGGGTATTCCCATGCAGAGTTCCACACGATTGGCACCACCTCGTTGAGCCTCTATACAACTCTCAACACTATTGGCGCAGACTTCAAATTCATAGTTTTCTTTCATCATATTATAGAGGAGTTAAGGGAGTGAAAGGAGTGAAAGGGAGTTAAGACAAATGTTCCGTTAATTGGAGTTATTGGACTTTTACATCTCAATACTTATATCCTTCTATCGTCAAACGCCCTTTCCTCAATTCTAAAGTTTATTACTTACCTTCACAATCTGGTCTCCCAACCCGATGGTGTAACCCTGTGATAGGAATACAACTCGGTTGAAGGTGTCAGCGATGATGAATACTGGTAGCTGACTCGTATTGTGCAGTTTCATCTCTTTGGCAATCTCCTTGAGAATCTCCCCACTCTTATCTATACCGTAGATTACCTTCTCTGGCAGTTGACCTAACTCACTCTTCTGTGCATCGAACTTCTCTTTTGCTTCCTCACTTGTGAAGAGCAATACCATTGGACGCCCCCATTTATCCAGCTTCTCCTTTACTTTTGCGATGTCATGGAGGGCATGGTTCGTTGGTTCTTGCCCTACACCGAGTATGCCGAGGACGTAATAACCGCGTCCCGTCTGGCTTAGTAAGGACACATTATGCCCCTCCTTCTCAAAGAGATCTTCGCTATTAAAGCTGCCAATCACCTTTATTCCCTCCGTTTCCTGACGCATGATGAGGTTGATTCGAGTTGTTGTTCCTGGCTTGATAGTGAAGAATCGGTTATGAGCCATCACACTTCCGTCTGCCATGCGTTGCCCTGTAACGAGCAAGTAAGTGCCCTCGTCCAGTGTTGCTCCATCCTTGAACGCATTTGCCCAGGTGGCTCCATAGGTAGAACCATCGGCTGACTCATCGAAATTCATCAGTAAGGTCTGCCCATTCACAATCTTACTAATCGTGAAGTGGGTATAATATTTCGGGTCATCTAAGAACTCCGTTGGCTTATAGTCAAGCACCAACTTCCCCGTCTTAGCTACTTGTTGTTGCGTCGTTTCAAAGTCGACATCAACCCACTGACCATCTTTCTTGTATTGAACCTTCCCTGTTACGCCATCTTGTTGAGCCTCAATACCAAGGCTTCGAGCCACATCCACAAAGAAAATATTCCTACTTCTCTCGTCTGCCACACGACTTTCCCACGTACTGATAGGCGTTTGTGGGATTCTCATGGCGTGCTTATCAGGATTCAATTTGATGTTTGTTCTCACCCAATTCACCAATAGTGCAGGATTCTCTTTAAACCTCTTAGCATCATTACTAAACGCTTTCTCAAAGAAAACCTTAAATGGTTTGAGGATCATTTCACTCTCTACACGAGGGCATAACTCGTCACTCTTTGCTGCCATCTGGTCTTCCAATATCTCCATTGGCATATCTCGAAGATCCTTATAACTAAGTGATTCCAACAGATCAATAGCCCGTTTCTCATCTGCCGAGTGCTTCTCAACAAATTCTTTGATGGTTCTCCAGTTACCACGTGACCTTATTATATAAGGTATAGCGGCCTTAATCGGATAATCTTTCAAGCTCTCCTCTGATGGGAATGTCGCTATGTAAGCATTGCGTTTAGCATCTTCTTCCGTTAATCTACGCTCGTTCTCCTTGCGTTGTGCATCTGTTACAGGAGGCAGAATAGCTTTCTCTACAGGTGGGATAATATCCATATCCTGCTCTTTCCCCGCCTTTTTATCATCATAAGAGAGTCTTATAACAACCTTCTTGTCCTTTCCAAACGATACTTTAGCATATCCGTAATGTCCGTTCTTAGACGCCCATACAAGCATATCACCCCTTCCTGCAGATAGAAACGTTTGTCCTTTCTTATCGGTGTATTTGGTAACTGCAGTGTAATATTCGGCATAGTTGTATATTTTAAAGTCCACTTTCGCATCCTGTACGGGCTTCCCTTTAGCATCAAGAACGCTGAAATCAATCCTACCAGTGCTCCCGTAGTTATCAATCAGATTGATTTCTGTGAAGTTATTTGTGCGTAGCATAACCTCTTCTGGACCTTCATAATCGCCAAAGGCACGTGTGTGCATGAGCATAGCACGCGATGCCGGTGCATTAAACCATGCCAAATTCAATACAGGTTCAGGCTCACAAGCCCCCAAGAAGTACCACTTTCCGTCTGCCCAAGCCTCTACCCACGCATGGTTATCATCGGTATGTGCCCATCGAGGAGTATATACTTGGCGAGCCGGAATACCAATGGCTCTCAAGGCACTCACCGTGTAAGTACTCTCTTCCCCACATCGTCCTCGTCCTGTCCGCATTGATTGCAGTGGTGAAGAAGTGCGTGCGTCCGAAGGTTCATAAGTAACATGTTCATGGCACCAGTGGTTCACTTCCAATATTGCCTGTTGCATAGAAAGCCCTTTAACACGCCCCTTCAGTTCTTGAAAGAATATAGCGCGAGAGCTGTCAAGAGGCTCGTTGTTCACACGCATCGGTAGAACGAAATGCCTAAAGAGAAGCTCTGGAACCTTCTTTCCCCATGCCATCTCTTTTCTCGTTTTGAGGGCAGTTCGCACATTACGTAAGTGGTAAGCTGTGGTGTAATCAGTCGCATCTGCAATCGGCATATAGGCATAAAGAAAGCGCAAGGCTTCCTCTTCCTCCATGGTTGGCGATAGCCCTTTTGTATCATAGAACTTCGATCCAATCAACTTCATTTTGGCGTCGAAAGCATTGTTCACCTTCTGTCTGAATGCTGCATCGGAGATAAAGTGTTGTGCATAGACTGTCATTCCCATGAGGCAGAGACACAAGCTTAGTAGGATTTTCTTCATAGATTTATTCTTTAGTTAATAAGCTGTTGGTAAATTACAGTTGATACTATTTTCGCTTGCAATATTCGTAAAAAAAATCAATATATGCAAGTCTTATCGCATAAAAAATACGAATCCTTTCTGTCGTGCAGTTGGTTAGGTCTGTAAGAGTTCCTTTCTTCTTCTTGTCTCGCTAAGCCTCTCCAAAGAATAGGGGTGCCACCTAAGGGAATGTTACTAATATGTGTTAGTGGATAAAGGGGGCGTTTCTTCGCTATGAAAAGAGCCTCTCTTTGCATGAAAGAAACGCCCTTTTCAAATTGAGAAGAGCCTCTCTTTGTTTTTTATCAATGTGTACTATGTTTCTTGTAAGGGCTTAGAAAGTATTAAGGGAGTAGAAAGAATGAATCCAAGTAAACTTATATCTTATGGCTAAACTACACACTTGTTTTCATTCTTTCGGCTCCCTTAATAGTTTAAAGGATGGAAGGGCAGCGTTTAAGACTGCGCCTTCGATTTATATTCCTGCACCACTTCTTCCATTGTGATACCCAAGAGCTGCATCTCACGGAACAATGACGGAAGGGTTTGCTGACAAAAGGTTTTACGTCGTGCAAGCATGATTTGCTCCCTTGCACCAGCCGAAACGAAATAGCCCATACCGCGTTTGTTATAGATAATCTGCTCTCTTGCCAATAGTTCGTAAGCCTTAACCGCCGTATTGGTGTTCACTTGCAAGGTGACAGCATACTCCCTTACAGATGGGATTCGGTCGTCGGCTTTATAGGTTTTGGCTATGATTTCATCGCAAAGGCGGTCTGCCATCTGCTCGTATATAGCCTTATTATTTTCGAAAGTCATAATCTTTTATCCTCTCATTAATACTTTGTTATATGTTAATCCACCGATTGTTGATAACCTGCAAGCGTGTGTATAACTTGTAAGCAGCCCAATACATTAATATAGTGAGTGCCAAACAGATGATGTTCCCAGTAATATCTCCGAAGAAGTCATTCGGTATTGAGAGTTGATAGTCGGTGTGAGCAAGTAGCATAAAACCGATACCTGCCATTAAACCAGCTACTATCATGAGAATCAAAACGAGGCTTATGATGGTCTTCAACCATGCTGTTTTGCGGAAGAACATACCCCCTAATATGGTGAAAGCATTGGTGAGAAGGATTGCTTCTAACTGTACCCAAAGAGGGGAAAGGGAGCTTGTCGTTTGGAGAAAGTCTATTGCTATTGTAGTCATCGAAGCCCTTGCACCATGATTAACCAGCATGGAAACAATTTGTTGTAACACGTCAGCTGTTAGGAAAGCAGCCACAACTATGAGGGGGAAGACGATGGACACGAGTACTACACGTGCCACGAACTTCTCTACATTGGTAGCTGGTAGCATCATCTCACTTATGCGTGACTGACGCGACTTGAGGTCGTTTATAACAAAGGTACCCATGATGAAGAATGCAGCCGGTAGTATCGTAAGGGCGAAATCAACGCTTCCCATGAGATCTATTTGTATCTGTTCTGTACTGCTTGCCTGCCATGTGAAGATGTTACAAACACGTAAGATCATATAGATGAAGCAGGCAATGAGGAACCCAAGGAATAGGTTAATTATTTTGCGACGGCGCACGAGAACGAGTCGAGCGAGTACTCTTCCGAATCGGTTAATATCGAACTTTTTCATAACTAATAAGTCCTTTCTTTATTTATTTTGTTCTACTTGTATTATCGGTAACAGAGGCATTTCCTGTTACTCGTTGTTGTATGCTTTGACGTGTGTTACCATTGAGTGTGATGTCAGCATTGCCTGATAAGGTGAGTGTCACACTGTCGGAATGGTCAAAGTAGGTGTTTACACTGGCGTTACCACTGATGTTGAATTTTGTTGTCTGTGCCGTCAACTTTGCAATGTTAACGTCTGCATTACCAGAGATATCCATGTTCATCTCGCTGACTTTCACTTTGTTGAGTTTGACGCAAGAGTTACCTCTAATGTCAAGTGTCAGTTTGTCTACCTGAAGAGAGTCCTGGAAAGTGAGGGATGTGTTACCTCCTTGATCCACTCTAACGAGTTGTGGGCATGTTACATATACCTTTATTATATCAGCTCCGTCGTTAGAACTATTAAAGAAGATGATCCCTTTTGGTGAAGGGTGATTCCTCTCGTGGATTATGAGGGTATTATTTTTAACCTTGATATCCACATATTCGAGTAGTTTCTCCCTACCTTTTATCTCTACTTGATACTTATTTCCTTGCAAGAAGTATACTTCTGCGTTTCCTCCTAACTCTACATTCTGGAACGCCTCGACGTTCATATCCTTCTTGGTAGGCAGTCCGTAATCGGGTTTCTTTGTGATGCACGAACACAGAGTGATGATTGTTAAAGTCAAGAAAAGGCTGGTTAGGATAGTAGATATCCGTTTGTTGGATTGTTTCTTCATAATGATGTCCTCCTTTATATTTACTTTAGTTTACCTTGAATTGCCGCATTGAATAAGAGTTCTAAGTTGATGTAGGTCTCCTTGTCACCCTCTTTACGCTTACAGATCACGCTGTTTCCTTGTAGAGAAGGTTCAGCATAAAGCACCGAGTTATCCATCTCGCTGGGTTGGAGAACATCGAATCGAAACCTTGAAGTAATAGCTTCCGTTGAATCATTAAGGAGCACTTGTGAGTTGTCCAATATTATGATGTAGTCCAGTAGCTGTTCGACATCATGCACCTGATGAGTTGATATTATCAATGACGAATCATCAGCCATATTGCCTGCAACAACCTTTCGGAAGAGTGTTTTGGATGGGATGTCAAGCCCATTGGTAGGCTCATCCATCAATAGAAGTCGGCATCCTGTGGCAAGTGCGAAACTCATATACACCTTCTTTTTCTGCCCCATGGAGAGCTGCTTCATGTCTACATCTGTGGGCATCTCAAAGTCTTGTAAGCACTTTTCTAAGGTCTGTCTGCTGAAGTTCGGATAGAACTTCTCGTGTACAGCTAAGTAATTCTTGAGACTCATGTCAGGCAAGTTATACTCTTCAGGGACGATGTATATTTCTTGTAACATTGCTGGATAACGCCGCGAAGCGGTGTATCCATCAACAATCACTGTGCCCTTTGATGGCTTTAATAAGCCTGCAATGAGGTAGAGTAGGGTACTTTTTCCCATTCCATTCTTACCTAATAAGCCATAAATACGGCTCTCGTTGAGTTCTAAGTTCAGCCCATCAAACACCTTGTGTTTGCTTCTTGGATAGCTGAAAGAGAGGTTGTTAACTTGAATCATAGTTCCTTCTTGTTTTAAAGGGGTTATGTCTTAAATGTCTTTAAACGCTTGTTTTGATTGTATGTAATGGTGTACTACTTTAATAATACACTGCAAATGTAGTTGAAAAAACGCTTCCTTCCAAATGAATTAATATTTTTTTGCAAAAAAATCAAGGCTTTTTTCCATTTGTTCTTATAGATGGTTTGGGAAATAAGTACTATCTTTGTGAATTGTAATAACCCTATACCAATACAATAAATAATGATGAAAAGAAACATGTTGATTGCTTGTGGGCTATTGAGCATAGCGTTTTCTCTACAAGCACAAACCAAAGATGGAGGTATTGATAAGCAGATGTTACAGCAGATCCAGAAGTCTGGCTTGACTGCTTCTGACCGTGCTTTATCCAATGCGATAGCCACTAATTCGATTGATGACTTGGCTCGAAACTTTCGCAATGCAGGTCCTATTGATACCTATTTCAGTGTTGAAACACCTAAACAAAACATTCAGAACCAAAAGAGCTCAGGGCGTTGTTGGCTCTTTACGGGGCTTAATGTCTTGCGTTCTAAGTTCGCTCGTGCCCATAAGGATACGTTACATGTAGAGTATTCGCATGTCTATCTCTCCTTTTATGACCAGTTAGAAAAAGCCAACCTAATGCTACAGGGCGTTATAGATAATGCTGACAAAGCTATTGACGACCCACGTGTTCAGTTCTTTTTTAAGAACCCCATTGGGGACGGAGGGACGTTTTGTGGAGTTGCAGACCTCGTGGAGAAGTATGGCGTAGTACCGATGGAAATAATGCCAGAAACGTACTCGGCAGAGAACACCTCACGTATGTCTCGCATCATAGCTTCTAAGTTACGTGAGTTCGGATTGGAGCTTCGTAAGATGGTAGCAGATAAGAAATCGAAGGCGAGCATCAAGTCTCGTAAGACAGAGATGTTAGGTACTATCTATCACATCTTGACGCTTTCTCTTGGCGAACCAGTTAAGTCTTTTAACTATGCCTACAAGGATAAGAATGGTAAACAAGTGGGCAAGGTGAAGACTTATACACCGCAGGAATTCTATAAAGAGACCGTTGGTGGTCCTCTTAATGGTACGTTTATTATGGTGATGAATGACCCTCGTCGACCTTATTATAAGACTTACGAGATTGATTACGACCGCCATACTTACGATGGACATAACTGGAAGTACGTTAATCTACCTATGGAGGAGATCGATAAAATGGCTATTGCTTCGTTGAAGGATTCGACTAAGATGTATAGTAGTTACGATGTTGGCAAACAGTTGGATCGCACTCGTGGATACCTCGATACCGATAACTACGATTACGGAACATTGTATGGTACGACCTTCCCAATGGATAAGGCGGATCGCATTGCGACCTTCGATAGCGGTTCAACACATGCCATGACACTTACAGCTGTTGACCTTGACGAGCAGGGACAACCGAAGAAGTGGAAGGTAGAAAACTCCTGGGGAGCTACTTACGGACAGAATGGTTACTTGATAATGACCAATCCTTGGTTTAATGACTATATGTTCCGACTGGTAGTTGATACGAAGTATGTGCCTGCTAATGTACTGAAGGCTGCACAAGAGAAACCTATTATGGTGGTGCCAGAAGACCCATTGTTCCAGGAGGATATGTAGTTTTCTCCACTCTGATAAAGCCTCCCCAAGCCCCCTCCGAAAGGAGGGGATGTTATTAAGGGAATAAGGAGGAATAGTGCGATAAAGGTGTGTGTAAAGTGTAACGAAGCACAGCCTTGTTAGCAACGGACAATAGTTAATAAAGAAAGAAACGCCCTTCTCCATTGGAGAAAGGCGTTTCTTTGATGTGAGGGGAGGCTCTCTTCAAAACAAAGAAAGCCCTCCCTTATTAGTTTCCATTAGAAACTCCTCTTCTTAAGGGAGGTTGGGAGGAGTTTCAAAGAGCCTTATTTACATGGTTGAATCCAAAAGTGTATAGCCCTATTTACCGCTGGTAACTGGTATTGTGGTAGTGGTTCTTCACCCCAAGAGTTGATTCCGCCGACTCCCATCATATAACCATCTAAGGTGAGATTAGTGTACTCTGAAGTTGGAACTTGGTAACTATGGCGTTGGTGTTTCTCCTTTCCTTCATCCAAGTCACTTATGTTGTAATGTAGCGCACTGGCGTAGAATGGAGCTTCGTCGAAGTACACTTTGAATCCAAACTTATCGTTATCTGTCTGCTTCCACCATCTTATGTCACTCTTTGTACCCGTCTCTTGAGGGCGAATGTAAGGGAAGAATTGCTGATCAGCAGATTGCTCGTAGAGCCCTATTCGCTGTGAGTATTTACGATCGGAATAGTTCTCGATAGGTCCACGACCATAGTAAGTGGACTGATCCATGTCGTAAGGTAATTGCATCAACACACCAAAGCGGGGTAGGATAGGTGCCTTCGAACCATCTTTCATTTGCATTTCCATGCTCACATGAAGAGCCCCATCTTGTGCTACATTATATATAAGGTGTAATGTTGCTGCTACATCGGGCATATCATAAACAGCTGTTAGCTGTCTTGTTGCAGGTTCTACAGAGACTTGCTTTAAGTCCATCTTAGGATTGTGCCATACCGCTAGCTTGTTTTGGAAGTTAGCCCCCATATCATTATCTGTAACGGCTCTCCAGAAGTTAGGTTTTAGTGTTCCACCTTCGCCCAAGAGGTTTCTTCCTTCCACTTCATAGCGTGTCAATAGACCCGTCTGACGGCTGAATACAATCTCAAAGTCCTTACTTGTGAAGCTCACCTCACCAGCCTTTACGTTGTCAGAAACCTTAACCTTTGCAGTCGAAACAGGCTCCATCTTGGGCATTGGTTGCCATGGATTCACCTCCATCTGCATACTTGCTACAGTCTGACCAGCCTCCATGAGTGGTTCTGCCGACTTTAGTTTAAAGTCGATATTCAGTAGTCCTTCACCTTCAAAGTCCTGTCCGTTGATTGGAAGAGTGTAAGTAGCAGACTGCTGTGGTTCTATGTCCAGCGTTTCAATCGTACCCTGTTTCACAACTTTCCCCTCGTCCATCAATGACCATTCCATTCGATAGTTATTGAGGTTACGGAAGAAGTATTCGTTATGAACTTGTATCTTTCCTTGCTTCAAGTCAATCGGTTTTGCCCAAATATTCTGATACTCGTATGCAAGTTCATAAGCATGTGGGTTGTATTGACGATCAGGTCCGATGATACCATTGCAGTTGAAGTTGTTGTCTGAAGGGTCATGCTTGTTGTAATCGCCACCATAGGTATATTCCGTTTCAACATTCGCTTCTTTGGCTAATTGCTCATAGTCTTTTGTAGTGCGAGAAGCGTCGAAGTGCGGTGTACGATGTAGACCTTGATCAACGAAGTCCCAGTCAAATCCACCTTGAAACTTAGGATATTTACGAATCAAATCCCAGTATTCTTTGAGGTTACCACCCGAGTTACCCATAGTGTGGTTATACTCACATTGAATCAGAGGACGTGTATAGTTTGGATCCTTAGAATAGGCTTCGCAGTCCTTTGGAGAATAATACATTGGACAGAAGATGTCTGTTGCGTAGCCCTCTTTCTCCGCCCGTTCATACTGCACAGGACGGCTCTGATCTTGTGATTTTATCCAGTCGTAAGCATCGTCAAAGTTCTTACTATAACACGTCTCGTTACCTAAACTCCAAAAGACGATACTAGTGTGGTTGAACTTAGTTCCTACATTGTGTTGATTGCGTTCCATTATCTGTTTCGCAAAGAGAGGAGTACCTGATGGAGCGTCTTTAGCGTACCCGAAGCCATGACTCTCTTGGTTAGCTTCAGCTATAACATATAGTCCGTACTCATCACAAAGGTCATACCACAATGGGTCGTCAGGGTAGTGACAGGTGCGAACAGCGTTGATGTTAAGACGTTTCATAATCTGGATGTCCTGTATCATACGCTCACGTGTAACGAGATAACCGCCATCTGGATCCATTTCATGTCGGTTAGCACCCTTGAAGAGAATGGGTTGTCCGTTGACAAGAACTTGTGAGTTCTTTATCTCCACCTTACGGAATCCTACCTTGAGGGGTATAGTCTCAATGGCTTTACCAGTCTTGGCATCTTCTACATGAACATAGAGATTATAGAGATAAGGTGTCTCTGCCGTCCACTTCTTTGGGTTTCTTAATTCCATCAAAGCCGTTGCTTGCCCTGCTTTATTGGGCGTTACGACCGTCTTATAGACAAGGTTATTATCCGTATCCTCCAATACCAAGAAGGCTTTTGTATTGCCTGTAAGCTGAAGGTTGACGCTGAGTGTACCATCCTTGTAGTCATTTACGAGGTCTGGAGTAATACGGATGTCATCCAAGTGTTGCTTTGCATCACGTGCATAAAGGTAACTTTCACGTGCTACACCGCTAAGTCTCCAGAAGTCCTGATCCTCACAATAACTGCCATCTGACCATCTGAAGACTTGAAAAGCTAGCTGGTTTTTACCCTTCTTAAGGTATTTTGTGATGTCAAACTCAGGTCCAACCTTTGAGTCTTCACTATATCCAACAAACTTACCATTGACCCATAAATAGATACAGGAGGTTACAGAACCAAAGTGAGCAATAACTTGTTTGCCTGTCCAGGTGTCTGGTATTGTGATAGTACGGCGATAAGAGCCGACGTGGTTATCCTGAATCGGAACCTCAGGAGGGTTATTCTTGAAGTTACCACGCCATGCAAAACCCACGTTCACATACACGGGATCACCATAACCATTCATCTCCCAGATACCAGGAACATGTAAGGTCTTCCATTGCGAATCGTCATAATCAGTGCGAAAGAAGTCAGTTGGACGTTGATTAGCATGTTCCACCCAATTAAACTTCCAGTCTCCATCTAATGAGAGATAGTTTGTTGAGAGTTTTCGATCATACTTCTTCAATGCTAATCCTTCGTATGGAGAGAAGGCAAAGAAGTCAGTGTGCGTTGTAAATCGGTTGACGGCATTTGTTTGTAAGTCGTGCCATTCTGTGAAGGTAGGTTCTGTCTGTGGTTGTTGAGCATGTAACCCAGAGGCAGACAAACCTAGCAATAAAGCTGTAAGGATTATCTTTTCCATGTTGGTCAATACTTTAGGTTTCCTTTTTATTATGCTCCTTATATACGTAACACGTATGAGGTAAGCACCAACAAAATTAGCAAAAAATCCTTTAATGAGCGTGTTATCTATCAAAATTTATGTATATTTGCTACACATAACGGCATACATAACATTTATTATCCATAATATGACTAGTCGGTACATCATCGTACGCTCACTTGCTTGTTGCCTTTTGTTGACCCATTCAATAGGGGTAGCACAAGCGCAGAAGAGACATAGGAGCACTCGAAAAGTTCAAACGCAACCTTTATTCCACGTAAATGATACCTTGCCTATCATTGGTTCGATGGCAAAGGTGGGAGCAGAACAAATGAATAAAGGATTGGTAAGTTCGGCACTTGACGCTCTATCAGGTAGGGTTGTGGGTGTAAATATGGTATCTAACGGACAGGACCGAATGGCAATGCTCACAAGTGTGCGTGTCCGTGGTACTACTTCATTAACTGGTGGCAATGACCCACTCGTTATCATTGATGGAGTATCTTCCGACCTAGCCACACTCTCAACTATCTACCCTGCAGATATTGAGAGTTTCACAGTCTTGAAGAATGCTTCAGAAACATCAAAGTATGGTTCTCGTGGTGCTTCCGGTGTCATTGAAGTAAAGACGAAACGCGGTCATGGAGGTAAGTTCCAGATATATTATGATGGAACTATAGGTTTTGAGTCAGTCTATAAACAACTTCGAATGCTGAATGCAACAGAGTATAGAAATGCTGCCAAAGCGTTGGGATTGGTTTATAATGATGGAGGCTTTGATACAGACTTTCAAAAGGAAATTACCAGAACAGGCTTCCTAAATACACATCATATAGCCTTTAGCGGTGGTAGTGATAAGTCGAATTATCGTGCGTCATTAGGTTATATGCGTGGAGAGACCGTTATAAAGAATCGAAGCTACAATAACTTCATCGCCAAGCTAGATATCTCTCAGTTGGCATTTGATGAGAAGTTGAAGATAGACTTTGGTGTCTTCGGCTCGTCTCAACAGGATAATAAGGTCTATGACCTGCACATGCTTGTCTATTCGGCAGCGTCTATGAATCCTACATTAGCCTTTCATAAGGTGGGAGATGGGTGGCAACGCAATAGCAACTCATCGCAGATTGCTGCCCCCGCACCGCTGTTGAAGGAGCGTAACGATGAGCGGAATCTAACTTTCAATACCCATTTGCAATTACAATATCAGCTGTCACATGACTTGAAGCTATCGGCTTTGGGCTCTTATTCCTATACGTCAACTGAGAATGGGAAGTTCGCTCCTACATGGGTATGGGCACAAGGAAGAGCCTATAGAGGAGAGCGTAAGGCAGAGGATCTGTTAGGTAATCTCCAACTCGATTGGAAGCATAGTTGGGACAATCAAGCCCTCTCTGCCACCCTTTTGGCCGAATATCAACAGAGCAAGACAAGGGCTTTCTGGACAGAAGTAAAGGGATTGACTAGTAACCTCTTCGGCTATGATAACCTCGGGGCGGGAGCTGTTCGCCTTTATGAGGGAACAGGCAGTAACTATGCTGATCCTAGTTTAGCATCCGTCATGGGAACACTCTCTTACAATCTCTTGGACCGCTACACATTGAATATGTCAATGCGTGCGGATGGCTCATCAATGGTTGGCAAAGATCACACATGGGGCTTCTTCCCTTCTATTTCTGCATCGTGGAATATGAAGAAAGAGGCTTTCCTGCGTAACGTGAGAGCGATTAGCTTGCTCAATCTGAGGGCTGGTTATGGTAGGTCGGGTAACCTTGGAGCTATCAGTTCTTACCTTTCTTTAAAGCAATATATTCCTATTGGGGTGGTATCGTATAATGGAACTCCAACCACAACAATGGGTATCTTGCGTAATAGTAACCCCGATCTAAAGTGGGAGGTACGCAGTACTTTCAATATCGGAACGGATATGGGTTTCTTTAATAACCGCCTCCTCTTGACCGCCGAATACTATTATTCAAAGACAACCGCCATGCTCTATGAGTATGATGTGCCTGTTCCTGATTTTGCCTTTGATAAGTTATTGGCGAACATAGGCTCTATGTCGAATAGTGGATTTGAGCTTGGTGTGGGTATTGTGCCTATTGCTCGAAAGGACATGGAGCTGAACATCAATGTTAACATGGCTTGGCAGAAGAACAAACTATTGTCCTTGAGTGGTAATTATAAGGGTCACGAGATGACGGCATCGAAGATTACTCCTATTGGCGCAATGGATGGTGCGGGCTTTCATGGGGGGAATAACCACATCTTGTATCAGATTGTTGGGCAGCCACTGGGCGTTTTCTATCTTCCTCACTGCAAGGGACTCGTTGATAACGGGCATGGACACATGAAGTATGACATTGCTGACTTAGATAACAATGGTACAATAGATCTTAGTGACCATGGTGATCGTTATATTGCAGGACAGGCTACTCCAAAGATGACACTCGGCTCTAATATCAGCTTCAGATATAAGAATATCGATGTAACCTTGCAGATGAACGGAGCCTTCGGGCATAAGATATTCAACGGAACGACGCTCTCATACCTCAATATGTCTAACTTCCCTGATTATAATGTGCTGTCTGTTGCACCAGAACGGAACATCGTTGACCAGAATGTGAGCGACTATTGGTTGGAGAAGGGAGACTATCTTAACTTCGATTATCTCACCATTGGATGGAATACTCCTATTAAGAACAAGTACATCCAGTCGTTGCGTTTATCATTCAACATCAATAACCTTGCTACCATCACGGGCTACAGTGGATTGACACCAATGATAAATAGTTACGTAGTAGATAACACATTAGGCATAGATGACAAGCGAACTTATCCTCCTTATCGCACCTTCTCGGTGGGACTAAGCGTTAAGTTCTAATGGAAGCTAGTAATATTTTAAACCCTTCACAGCATGAGATATATTCCACGTTTACTACTCTTTGCGGCTATCTTGACATTCTCTAGTTGCTTGAACGAGCACTCTAAAGGGAGTTTGGACGAAGACCAAGTATTCACATCAGCTAAGGATGTGTATGTGAATGCCGTTGCCACGTTATATAATTATATTGGTGGTAATGCCGATAGTCAGGGCTTGCAAGGCACTTATAGGGGCGTTTATGATTACAACACCTTGACTTCTGACGAGGCACTCATCCCAGTTAGAGGGGGTGATTGGTACGATGGAGGCTTCTGGGAGAACCTTTATCTGCATCGTTGGACGGCTGATGACCAGTCGCTTTACGACACATGGAAGTATCTTTATAAGGTGGTTGTGTTCTGTAATGACGCTTTGAGGATCATAGATAAGAAGCGAGACTTGCTCACCGAGAGCCAATACACTTCCTATCAGGCAGAGGTGAGAGCCTTGAGAGCATTGTTCTACTTCTATACCATGGATATGTTTGGTAACGTACCTTTGGCTACCAGCACGATTGATAACATGAAGGACAGCAAGCAGAGTAGTCGACCTGAAGTATTCAACTTCATTGTCAAAGAGCTACAAGAGGTCGAACCATTCCTGCCGAAGGAACATAGTAACTTGGAAGGAGCCTATTATGGGCGTGTCACACAGCCTGTCGCCGACTTCCTATTGGCTAAGTTAATGCTCAATGCGGAGGTATATACGGATGCTGATTGGACTGACAACCAGCGTCCAAGTGGGACTAATATCTTCTTCACCATTGATGGGCAGCAGCTGAATGCGTGGCAGGCTTGCCAGTATTATTGCGATAAGATAACGGCAGACGGCTACACGTTAGCAAGCGATTATAGCAGTAACTTCGCCGTACACAATGAGACATCAGTAGAGAATATATTTGTGATTCCGATGAACAAGATACTCTATAAGAATCAATTTCAGTATCTTTTCCGCTCTCGTCACTATGCGCATGGTGGCGCAGTGGGCACTTCCTCTGAGAATGGTGCCTGTGCAACGCTTACCGCTGTGCGTACTTTCGGTTACGGAACGAGCCAGGTTGACAAGCGATATACAGCTAATTTATATTCTGACACGGTGCGCGTCGATGGGAAGATTGTACGGCTTGAAGATGGCGAACCGCTTGTCTACATGCCATTGGCTGTCGAGGTGAATTTAACGAATAGCCCATTTATCAAGACAGCAGGTGCCCGTATGGCGAAATACGAGGTGGATAGGAACGCATATAACGATGGTAAGAGCCCCGATAACGATATCGTACTCTTTAGATATGCCGATGTGCTTTTGATGAAGGCAGAAGCAAAAGCGCGTAACGGGGAGGTTGCTGATAACGAACTAAATGCTGTTCGCCAACGCAGTGGGATGGGGTATAGGCAAGCTACCCTCGATAACATCCTAGCCGAAAGACTGATGGAATTGATGTGGGAAGGCTGGAGGCGGAACGATCTCATACGCTATGACCTGTTCCATCGGGCGTATGACCAGAAGACAAATAGCACGAATGAGGCGGATCGGCACACTATTGTGTTCCCCATCCCAACTCGTGTTATGGCATTGAATAAGAGTTTGAAACAGAATAAAGGTTATCGCTAACCTTTGTCCTAATAGTTTGGTAAGATGGAACCTATCCTATGCGTTCCATCTTACTTCTCATTTCTATATATACTTCCAACGATACCTTACGACCACGAAGCGACCGAACACGAGGCATGTCACGGAAGTATTCGTCGTAAGTGTAATACCAGTTATACGTCATAATATCCTTACTTCGACTCACCAGATGGGCAACCTTTCTTGCTGCTGACGGCATAACAGAAGAGAGGAAGTATTGCCTGTCAATCGTCTCTAATGCCAACACGAGAAACTTTCTAGGCTTTTGTGCAATGCGAGTAGGAATATCCTTAGTTTGTGTGGATATGGTGATGTGCCTACCGAAACGCTGATTAATATCATCCATCATCTGACGGAAGATAACGCCATGTGCCGAAGTATCCTTCTGCCCCGTGTAAGCTATATAATAATGTATCATCTCATGGATGAGCACATCATCAATCTCCTCCTTGTTTAACGCATAGTACGTGGAGATGGAAATGGTGTAATCGGAATAAATGGTACGCCTCCAATACGTTCGTCGCTTGCATGCCATCTGCCCGAGACGGGTCTTGCCTCTCGACAATTTAAGCGCAGGCAAGGGAAGTTCCCCGTGAAAGATAAGCTGGTTATAGTGCGTGAATGCCTCTTTAAGATAGGCTATTGTGAGGTTTTGTTTCATATTGAATGTGTGACAATAGTCATTAGTTAGATGGGTTGAATTCTGTATTATAACGGATTCTACACAGCGGTATAATTGAGTATCATACGCATGATATTCGGGTATCACGCTAATGATATTCGAGTATCACATAGGTGATACTCAATTATACACCAGCTGTATAATCGATTGTCTCCTATTGTTACAATCGATTGTCTTCAGTGTGACAATGGATTGTCTTCCGCGTGATAATGAATTGTCTTCCGCGTGACAATGGATTGTACAAGTGTGTACAAAAAGCTAAGTTGTATGTTTCATCGGTTAAAGTGACGTTATATTTCTTGAAAGATGGTATTTACTTCCTCCGTTCATCCTATTTGCTAACGTACGAAGTGAGAGATGTGAGGGCTGGAAAAGGCGGATAAAACGCAATCAAGTAAGGACTGATTGCGCTGTTTGTCCTTACTTGATTGGTATTTAAACATCTACTTCGGATATGGGTTTTATCTATCTTCTTAGCATATAGACAGGGTGTAAAGATAGACCGTTGCGGCGGGTATTGCTAAGAGCGATGAGTCGAATCGGTCGAGTATTCCGCCATGTCCTGGTAGGATATTACCGCTGTCTTTGATGCCGATAGTGCGCTTGAGCAGGCTCTCAACCAGGTCGCCCCATGTGCCAAAGATAACGACAACCAGTCCCAGACCTATCCACTCTGGCATACTGAGGAGGTGAGTGTTATTGCCTGAATTAGCATAATAGCCTATCACGCCAGCGATAATCAGTACGAGGATACCCCCTCCTATACTTCCTTCCCAGCTCTTCTTCGGACTGATGCGTGGGAAGAGTTTGTGCTTGCCAAAGAGTGAGCCACTAAGATAAGCACCCGTGTCATTTGTCCAGAGGAAGATAAATATGCTCAATGGTAGGAGATAATCGAAGGTTGTCATACCATAGCCTTTCTGCTGGAAGGCTAACACGCTCATCATTGAGAAGGGGAAGGCAATGTACATCTGACCTAACATTGTGTAAGCCCAACTATGCATTGGATTCTTATTCTGTAGGTAGAGTTCTGCAACGAAGAGGTAGATAAGTGTGAGAACATAGGGTACGAAGACGATAAAACCCGTCACCATATTCACTTGTAGGGCTGTCACAGCGCAGAAGAAGTAGGCTCCTGCTACGGTAGAGATGAATCGATTGACCTTTACACCATCTATTTTATTCACCAATCCCGTGTATTCCCACATGGCTGCTCCCGTTATGATGAGGAACAGACACGTGAGTCGTAGAGGGTTGATGATGCTCGTCACCATAATAGCAACGAATACGATCCCAGTGAGGGCACGTATGATTAGGTTCTTAAGTTTATCACTCATGGCGTCTTATTTATTCTGCTGTGTTATTTGATTCGATGTCATCTTCAGCCTTTGTCGCATTGTTGTTGAGTGCTCTCTGCTGTGCCTCGTGCTCTGCTTGAGCTTGCTTTACAGCTTCGGGCATATCCTCCAACTTAGGTTGCGACTTAGCCTCTTGATCTAACAACTCGTCTGTGCGACTCACCCAAGGACGCTTACCGAATATCTCTTCAACGTCTTCCGCCATGATAACCTCACGTTCCATGAGCAGTTGGGCTAGGCGGTTGTGACCTTCCTTGTGCTCGGTGAGAATCTGCTTAGCACGATCGTACTGTCCGTTAATCATCTTCAGCACTTCCTCATCGATCATCTTTGCAGTTGTATCAGAGTATGGCTTCTGGAAGTTGTATTCGTCATTATTGTAATAGCAGATGTTTGGCAAGCGGTCGCTCATACCTGCGTAGGCAATCATACCATATGCACTCTTGGTCGCACGCTCTAAGTCGTTCATCGCACCAGTTGATATATGACCTGTGAATAGCTCCTCAGCTGCACGACCACCGAGCAATGAGCACATCTCATCTAACATCTGTTCTTTGGTTGTGATAGGACGCTCTTCTGGCAGATACCATGCTGCACCGAGAGCCTGACCACGTGGTACAATGCTCACCTTCACCAATGGGTTGGAGTGTTCGCAGAACCAACTGATTGTAGCGTGACCAGCTTCATGGAGGGCGATAGTGCGCTTCTCGGCGGTAGTCATTACCTTTGTCTTCTTCTCCAAACCACCAATGATTCTGTCAACAGCATCTAGGAAGTCTTGCTTTGCTACCTCCTTGCTGTCGTGGCGGGCTGCGATAAGGGCTGCCTCATTACATACATTGGCAATGTCGGCACCAGAGAATCCTGGCGTCTGGCGTGCTAAGAGGTCGATGTCAAGGTTCTTGTCGAGCTTCAAGTTACGCATATGAACGAGGAAGATGTCCTTACGCTCTGGCAAATCGGGGAGGTCTACGTGAATCTGGCGGTCGAATCGTCCTGCACGGAGTAAAGCCTTATCAAGCATATCAACGCGGTTGGTTGCTGCAAGAACAATCACACCAGAGTTCGTGCCGAAGCCGTCCATCTCTGTGAGAAGGGCGTTAAGTGTGTTCTCACGTTCGTCATTACCGCCCATTGCTGGGTTCTTTGAACGGGCACGACCAACGGCATCAATCTCATCAATGAAGATGATACAAGGTGACTTCTCCTTAGCTTGGCGGAAGACATCACGCACTCGACTCGCACCAACACCGACGAACATCTCGACGAAGTCGGAACCACTCATAGAGAAGAAAGGTACGCCAGCCTCACCAGCAACAGCCTTTGCTAGCAATGTCTTACCCGTTCCAGGAGGACCAATCAGTAGTGCTCCCTTAGGAATCTTACCACCTAGGTCGGTGTATTTCTTTGGGTTCTTCAAGAACTCAACAATCTCTTGTACCTCTTGCTTAGCACCTGTCTGACCAGCAACATCCTTAAAGGTAATCCCCATCTCGTTAGCTTTCTCATAGAGCTTAGCCTTTGACTTGCCCACACTGAAGACGCCGCCGCCACCGCCAGCACCGCCTCCCATACGGCGAATGAGGAAGTACCATATTCCAAAGAAGAATACCCACGGAGCTATTGAGATGAGAATATCCATAAAGCCATTGCCTGACTTGTTCTCATAGCTATAGCTGGCTATCTTCTTCTGGGCTACAGCTTGATCCAAGAAGGTTTCAACCTTATCTACAGAACCAATCTCAACATTTACGTATGGGGACTTTCCTACCTGTTGTGTACCTTGTTTGAAGATGTCACGGATGTGGTCTGGACTAACATACATACGCAAGGTATTGTCGCTCTTGTTGATGACTACCTTCGTACCATAGCCTTTGGCAATATATTGCTTGAATGTTGTGTAATCTCTGTCAACGCCTGCGCTGCTTGACAAGAAGCTATTGCCACCGGCAAAGAATACTACTCCGAGGGCAATGATAACCAATACGTACAGCCAGTTCATATTGAACTTTGGCATCTTAGGCATATTGGGATTGTTGTTGGGGGATGAATTGTCCATTGTTGAAGTTTGATTAATTGTGAAATAATAAATGGGTGATTAGATGGCTTTATACCTAGTCTATGTCTGGTAAGTAAGTCAGCTTAGCATCCTCCCATAGGTGTTCTATGTCATAGAAAGCACGTGTCTCTGGAAGAAATACATGGACGATTACATCCACATAGTCTATCGCTACCCATTGATCATTACCAAGTCCTGCACAGTTGACAGGCTTCTCACCAATCGTCTCACGCACATAATCGCTTACCGATTCAGCAATGGCTTCAACTTGTTGGGTTGAGTTACCCTGGCAGATGATGAAGTAGTTACAGATGGTACCATCAATCCCTGATAAATCTGCAATTACTATGCCATGTCCCTTCTTATCTTGGATTCCTTTTGTAATAAGCTCTACTAATCTTTTAGTTTCTTTCATTCAGTCTTGTTATATAATATGAGTTGCAAAGTTAACGCAAATGGCATGAAGTGCAAAATAAATTTAGTTTTATTTATAATTGGTATATACAGCATTGCTAACTCCTGTTGATAGAATGACTATAAACTATTTCTCACGCATGTCGAAGTCCTACTTTAATATGGAGAGACGCCTTATCACCTTATATATATAATAGTAGGACATAAAAGAAGATGGAATATGCTACTATTGGCATATCCCATCTTTCCTTATTCGTTAGTATTTTCTACTATCTTTGCATACAATAATCAATTACTTATTCTCTGCGTCGATAGCTTTTATCTTCTGCTTTACTTCGTTCATATCATTCTTGAGTTTCTCGATACGGCGGTTCATTTCGTCAATGAGACTATTACCTTTCTTAGAACTGATACTCAAGAAACCGAGGTTGTTCTCATAGGTGTTAATCTCCTGTTTGAGCTGTTCAAAGCGGCGCATCAAACGACCACGCTCACTATCAAGAGCGTCAGTACCTCGGCTAGCCACCTTTTTTAAGTTGTTACGGAAATTATCTACACGCTTGCGAGAAGCCGATATGTGAAGGTCTTTGTACAACTTATCGAGTACCTCATGATACTCCTTATACAACTTATCCTTCTCCTTGTAAGGTACATGTCCTACCTTATTATATTCTTCAGTGAGCTGTTGAACCTTCTCTTGGATGCCTTCTTCGGTCTTATCAAACAATTCCTTTAGTTGAGCAATAATCTCCTTCTTCTTCCCAAGGTTCTCACGTTCCTCGCTATGCGCCCCTGCGTGTACTGCGTTACGTGCCTCGAAGAAGTGGTTGCAAGCTGTTAGGAAGTCGTTCCAAAGCTGATCACCAATTTTCTTAGGTACCATACCAATCGTTTTCCACTCCTTTTGTAATGCGATGAGCTTATCGGATGTAGCCTTCCAATCGGTAGAATCAGTCAGAGCTTGTGCCTTTTCAACGAGTGCTTTCTTCTTCTCTGCGTTTTCAGCAAATTGTGCTTTCAACTGTTTGAAGAACTCGCCTTTGCGTGTAAAGAAGTCATCACAAGCTGCACGGAAGCGTTCGAAGATCTTTACGTTCATCTTCTGTGGAGCAAAGCCAATCGTCTTCCATTCCTGTTGAAGAGCGATAATCTCCTTTGTATGTTTCTCCCAATCGGATGACGTTTTATTCTCTTGTTTGATGATCTCTTCAATCTTCTCGCATAGAGCAGTCTTCTTTGTAAGGTTCTCCTCTTCGCTATTGCGGATAGCTTCAAAGTGCTGTTGATGACGCTTGTTGATAACAGTGCTAGCTGCTTTAAAGCGTGTCCACACCTGTTCGCGAAGTTCTTTTGCAACTGGTCCCGTCTCGCGATACTCTTGATGAAGTTCTTGTAACTGATGGAAAGCACTGATGACATCCTTCTCTTCTATCAACTTTTCTGCTGCTTCACACAGCTTCGTCTTCTTCTCAAGATTCTTCTTGAAATCGTATTCACGTGCTTCGCGATTCAGATTCAACAAGTCGTAGAACTGTTCAACATAGAGCTGATAGTTGCGCCATAGCTCGTTTGCCTTCTCTGCAGGAACCATTTTGATCTCTTTCCATTCCTGTTGTAAGGTCTTCAATACTGGGAAGTTCTTGTTTGCCTCATCAGGAGTTGTAACCATCGCTTTGATCTTCTCGATGATAGCCTCCTTCTTCTTGAGGTTCTTCTGTTTCTCTTCTTCGAGTGCAAGGAATGCCTTTTGGCGTTTCTCCTTAATGATGGTCATCTCCGCCTTAAATACCTCTTCATCCTCATCTGGAAGTACTTGGTACTTCTCGGGGTCGCCACCATTCTCTATATAAGCCCTCTGCTGCGCTTCACGTTCAGCGAAGTGTAGCTTATAGAATACAGTTTTCAGATGGTCAACCTCAGCTTTCTCAGGGGTATCGTCACTATCAACAATAGCCTTAAGGCGCTCTATGATTTCCTTCTTTGTGCTATATGTCTTTGCAGAATAGGTTTCTGCTTCGCACTTAGATTGTGTTTCAGTTGACTGATTTAGGCCTTCTGCTGTTGCTTCATTCTGCTCTGTTGGGGCCTTAGCTACAGCTTCTTCAGACAACTTTACTTCTTCTGTACCCTGATTAAGGGCATTCTCTTGAGAGTCCATCATTTCACTTTTTGTTTGTGATTCGGGTTTTCCGCAAATTAGATAACGAATGGCTCAATAAATATTGAGCCTTCGCAACCATATTAAAGTATATCAGTTGCAAACTTAGATAAAATCTCTGAATATACCTAATTTTTATCTTCTTTTTTTGTTTCTAGCCTCTAAAGTAAGCGTTTACGGCGTAAAATCCACCATGAAGCAGCGGAGACTACAACGGATAAGAGCATCGCTATGGGAAAACCCCATGTACTTCTTTCCATACCGTTAATAAGGTTCATACCAAAAAGGGAGGATATTAACGTTGGCAACATCATGACTATTGACACCGAAGTAAGCGTACGCATCACGGTGTTCATGTTGTTGTTAATAATGCTAGAATACGTGTCCATCGTTGATTCCAAGATGTCCGAATAGATACTAGTAGTCTCTCTCGCCTGTGACATCTCGATGTTTACATCCTCGATAAGGTCGGCATCCAGCTCATCAACTTGTAGCTTGAATTTCAGCTTAGCAAGTAGGTTCTCGTTGCCACGAATGGATGTAATGAAATAGGTGAGGGAGTCTTGTAGTCTACTTAAACCTATCAAACTCTCATTATCAACACCCTTATCTAGGTTGCGTTTAGCCTTCTCGATGAGTGTATTAATCTGCTTGAGTCGTTTCAAGTACCATACTGCTGAAGATAGAAAGAGACGGAAGATTAAGTCGACATAGTCGGTGAATCCAGCGTTTCTCTTCTGCTGATAACTAACGAAGTCAAGCATCATGTTCGTCTCGAAGTTACATACAGTGATGGTCACATCTCGTTTATGAATAATACCCAAAGGAACGGTTGTGTATGGTGTTCTTGATCGAATTTCTTTAACGTAGGGGATACGTAAGATGATAAGCATCCAACCGTCATCATACTCATAACGGGCACGCTCATCAGTATCGCTGATATCCGATAGGAAGTAATCAGGGATATGATATGTATCTTCTAATTCTTGCTGATCTTGCTCTGTTGGGCAGGTTACTTGAATCCAACAATTAGGTTGCCATTCCTTAATGGGGCTCAAGGTTCTATTGATATTCCAATATGTTTTCATTTGCTAATCTCCATGTTTAATAAGTGTGGGGATTAGCAATCTCGTTGCAATCCTCACGCTTATTGATTGAAAGTTTTCGCGTGATAATCGTCCATTTAATAATTACGTATTGGTTTTGCGACTGCAAATTTAGGAAAAAATAATGGTTAGAACAAACAAACGAATAAGTTTTTAAGGTTAGTGGAGTGCGGTTGGTGTAAATGAGCAGACGCCTTTCTTACCTCGAAGAGAGGCTTTCCTTTATGCCAAGAGACGCCCTCTTTATATGCAAGAAAGGCTCTCCTTGTTTTCCATCTACCGAAGTCTCTTGTTTTAAGGTCTGTTACCTCTGACATAATTGAAGCTTATGATATCTTCATATAATACTCTTTAAAGGATTAATTAACGTTAAATAATTAACGAATCGTTTGCGTTCTTACTTTTAATTATCTATCTTGCAAGCGGTAATTAATTATGTCTAACAATACTAAAGAAACCTTTTTATTATGAAGAAACAAATTACTTGGATGTGTATCCTATTATGTTCTTTATTATTCGTAGCCTGTGAGAAGTCTGTAATTGATAATCCTGATGGGCAAAAGAACACCAATAAATCAAGGCATAGAGTCACTCGTGTCGTAAGGATTCACCCAACAGAACTGCGTGTGGAAAGTATGGAAGAACCACTTATTAGTAAGTCTTCAGGTGTGCAATCAAGGGGCGCCAGTGTTCCAGGAGAGGGCAAAGTGAAACTCTATGCAGTGAATGTCTTTGAAAAGAAAGTAGGTTCGGAGTTGTATGAGAAATATGCTTATGGCTTGTTCTCTGACCCAAGTAAGATTGCAATCAGAATGTTTGAAGACAACAGATATAAGATTGAATGCCTCGAAGTAGTGGAAGGTGACGACCATCTCTATAATAAGGAGAAATCCTATCAAGCCCCATTCTTGCATGGAGCGAATCTTCCTACGAAAGTAACCAATCAATTTGTTATGTCGAAAACGGATAATATGAGTAATCTTCAAAAGGGTGAAACGAATATCTCTGAAACGAAGGTTCAGCGTTATCCAAGGATGATTAAGCTATATGGAACGCAAGAAGACATAGATCCCAAAGCTTCCCAAGAACTCACAATAGATATGCGGAAGGCTGTATTTGGACTTCATTTTAAGATTACACCACCAGAGGAAGGAACGCTAGAGATTAATTATCTCGGATGGAAGTTAGCCCAAAAGAGTGGTCAAACAGGCTATGATGGTGGTAGTATTTATGCATTCAGTGAGATTGTAGAAGCCACTAAGGATGGTTATCAGTTGGTAGCTCCTTTAGAGATGAAGTGGACTAAAGCGAACGGAACAGTGGTGCAAGAGCACAAGGATCTGACGTTGAAACGAAATGTGAAAACCAAAGTTGAAATTGTTGTTGAGGGTCCCAAAGCACGTAACATTAGCTTCCGAGAGGAGAATGTTGCCATGACGGAAGAGCAAATAGAATGGCATGTTGTGAAATAGATAGCACGCTTTTTATTGGCAAAGTGTGTCTGCCAAAGCCTTAATCTCTGCACGGGCAGGTTTCCCCGTGGCTGTTTGTGGGATGCTTGTAGTGTGGAGGATGAGGCGTGGTTGCCAATACTTAGGGAGGATACGTTGGCAGATTGTATTGATAGAGTCTGTGTCTTCGGACGTAGTGAGAAGCACTATAAGCTCTCCAAACTTCTTATCTCTTATGCTTGTAATGGCATATTCCTCTGTGAGATGTGCTTTTAAGGCACGTTCAACCTCCTCTATTTGTATCTTTATACCGCCTGAATCAATCACATTATCGCGTCTTCCTAGGATGCGGAAACGCATTCGATCACCCTTTCCGCTCGGTGATTTCATCTTTTGGAGTTCGGCTCTATCATTCGTTACCAAGGGTTGCGAACAGACTGCTGGGGCGTTGATAACCAGACAACCATCCGTATTTAGACTCACTTCCACGCTATCGAATGGTTCGTACCAATCGCTTGCTGAATCTCCATTCAAGCGTCGTAAAGCGATGTGGGAGAGTGTTTCTGTCATTCCGTATGTGCTCCATACAGCATGAGGAAAGTCTTTTAACGCTTCGGAGAGATTGTCATCAATGGCTCCACCACCGATGATTAATTGTTTAATCTTACGTAACCTCTCTCGTTCTTGAGGCACTTGTAGGGAGTTATAAACCTGCAGTGGAACCATGGCTGCAAATATTATCTCCTCATGAAGGGCGTTGGCTTGGTGGAGAGAATCGTCTGAGAGCGGATGACCAGAGGGCTTTACGTTGATTAATCGTAAGTTTCTTTCAATACTCCTAACTACTACCATCTTACCCGCAATATAATCCAATGGCATACAAAGGAGTGCAGTGTCACCAGCTTTCAATCGAAGGAAATCACAGGTGATGCGTGCTGAGTTTAACATTCGAGACTTCTCCACCCATAGTGGTTTGGGCTTTCCTGTTGATCCACTGGTATGCACTAACACCCTCGTGTCAGCGTTATTCCATTCTGTAAGAAACTCTTCTATCGTCATTGTTGTTCGTTGATTGATTCCCTAATCGTTATTGTTTCACCCAGAGTTGATCACCTTTGATTGTCAGAGGCATGGGTATATTATCCGAGAATAAAAGTCCTGTTCCAAGTCCCTGGGGCATTGTGATGTGTGGTCCATATAAGTCGGCTGTAAGCTGCGCAATGCTGTTTAACCCCACATTACTTTCTAGTGCGGAGGTGATCCAAGAGCCTATTCCCCGTTGATTAGCCATCTTCACCCATTCTCGCACACCTGTCATTCCCCCATGCAAACTAGGTTTTAGAACTATATATTGCGGTCGGATTGTGTCGAGTAGTTGCTCTTTTTCGTTATAGCTATTTACTCCGATGAGTTCTTCATCTAGTGCGATTGGAAGTGGAGAGAGGTCACATAGCTGTGTCATTTGTGCCCATTGATGTTGTCGGATAGGCTGTTCTATAGAGTGGATATCGTATTGTGCCAATGCTTCCAAGCGTTCCATGGCATTTTCAGGAGTGAATGCTCCATTTGCATCAACACGTAGTTCTATTTGAGCACGTGTGAAGGATTGTCTGATGTGACGGATGAGTTCAATCTCTTTAGCGAAGTCTATTGCCCCAATCTTTAGCTTTACACAATGATAGCCTGCCTTTAGTTTCTCTTCTAAACGATGATACATCTCTTCGAAGGAACCCATCCAAACGAGTCCGTTGATGGTGATTCCTTCTTTACCAGCACCAAAGTTCGTGTGGAAGAAGTCAATACTTCCGTTTGCATCAAGTTGTGCCTTTGCTGTTTCCAAGCCAAAGAGCATAGACGGATAAGGCCTCATTGCATTCGTGTCAATGCTTCCTGTATGGCAAAAGTCATCACAGAAGATTCGCAACTTACGTTCATATTCATCATCAGACATGGCATCGCAGGATAAATCGGGGAGTGTGGCGCATTCCCCAATGCCTATTACTCCAGGCTTATTCGTGTCTGATAGTTTAATATAAAAGCTCTTCCTCGTTTTGTAAACACCCCTTGAAGTGCCTGCAGGATTGATGAAGTGGAGGGTGCGGGAGGATATTTTAATTTCGTACATAGTAATTTTTAAGACAGAGTAAAATGATCTCTAGGACAGAGTAACATAGGTACACGAGACTTAGTAACGATGTATTAAGACAAAGTAACCTTATATACTTTCTCAAGGAAGCCTGGTTCCAGTTGCCGTCGAATGTTCTTTGTACAGTTAATGAACTGTAATATCAAGTCGTTGATATCGATTAGTTCCTTCCTTTCCATTGGCTCTTTTTATTTTATGTTACTATAGAACAAGGCTTAGGTTACGATCTCCTCTGTTCTTATGTTACTTTGTCTCTTCCTGTTCCTATTGTCTCTTTAACCTTATGCTACTAAAGTCTCCGTTCTTCTTATACTCTGTCATCACCATTCCCCACGGTTCCTCTGTCTTAAGGGAATTGTGGGTACTTATCGAAATCGGGCTTGCGCTTCTCTAAGAAAGCCTTTCCGCCTTCTTGAGCCTCATCCAGTGTGTAATAGAGCATAGTGGCATCTCCTGCTAGTTCTTGTATACCTGCTTGACCATCCAACTCGGCATTTAGACCTGCTTTTATCATGCGTAAGGCTAACGGGGAACGCTCCATCATAGTGTTAGCCCAGTCTACACACTCGTCTTCTAGCTGTTCGAAGGGTACGACCTTATTGACTAATCCCATGCGTTCTGCCTCTATTGCAGAGTATTGACGGCACAAGAACCATATCTCTCTAGCCTTCTTCTGCCCCACAATACGGGCTAGATACGAAGCACCGAAACCGGCATCGAAGGATCCAACCTTTGGTCCTGTCTGTCCGAAGATGGCGTTATCCGAAGCGATGGACAGGTCGCATACCACTTGAAGAACATGTCCGCCACCAATGGCATAACCATTTACCATGGCGATAACAGGCTTTGGTAAACGACGAATCTGCATCTGTAAATCAAGGACATTAAGGCGTGGAACACCATCACCTCCTACATATCCACCCCTTCCTTTAACGTGCATGTCGCCCCCAGAACAGAATGCTTTATCACCCTCACCAGTAAGTATGACCACTCGAATATCAAGTGCTTCGCGACAGTAGTTGAATGCTTGTGACATCTCCCAGACCGTCTTTGGCGTGAAAGCATTGCGATAGCGAGGTCGGTTAATGGTAACTTTTGCGATATGATTAAACTCTTCGAAGCGTATTTCCTCAAACTTGAAGCCCTCGATGGGTTTCCATTCTCTTTTGCTCATAAGGCTTTTCTTTTATTTTGTAGTTTTATTTTTAAATGATAATTAGTTGTTTTCTCTTGTATAGGAAAAGGCTTTGTAATAGTCTTCCATTGCTTGTGCATCCTCTTCGGGGTTAGTGAAAACCTCCAAGAGAACAGGTCCTTCCTCTGCATTGAAGAAGTCCTTGAGGCGTTCCGATAACTCTTCTGCATTGTGCGCAGCCATGTATTCGATGTCATGGGCTTGACAGATGGCTTCAGCGGAAGTATTATGATGTGCTGCAATTATATCATCTCGGAATGGAGAAGAGCCTAATCCGTGTAATTGATGGAATATTCCTCCACTTCCATTGTTGAGTAGTAAGATCCCAAGATTAGGTGACAAACAGTGGTTCCAAAGTGCATTTTGATCGTAGAAGAAGCTCAAGTCACCGATAACACAGTACACATCCTCTTCTTCCTGATGTGCAATAGCATATCCAACAGCCGTTGACAGCGAACCTTCTATACCATTCACGCCACGATTCACATAGATGTATTGATCAGAGAAGATGTTTCCCAATCGTATAGCAGAGCTATTCCCGTAGAAGAATTCACCATCAATACCTTCTTTTCGGATGGTCTCGTGGAAAGTTTTAACGGCTAGTAATTGTGAAAAACGGGGTTGTATCTTCTCTCGAATGGCGTAGGCTTCATTGAAAACGTTGTTCCATTGCGTCACAAAAGGTTTCTCTTTCATGTCATCCACTTCGTTAGCAAGGATACCAATCATCTCTTCCTGCGAGCATTGAATGATGTCCGTTAGGTGCATGAAGGTATCACAACAAGTTCCATTCTCGTTTACAACGATAGAAACCTGTGGTTGGCACTTTCGTAAAAACTGCTTCAATCGTTTGCTAACTAACGTCCCTCCTATATATATAAGGTGGTCGGGACGATAAGACTCATCGTTACCTATCCTTATCAATGCCTCATCAATGGGGAGAGCAGGGCTAATACTATCGTCAGCCAATTTCTCCTGAATGACCACAGCAGTGCTTTTCAACACCTCAAGAGCCTCCATTGTCTCCCCAACAACCTCAGGAGTCATCTGTCCAAGAACAATCATTGGACGCTCACTTTGCAGTAGTTCTGCAGCCAGCTCATAGCTAATAGCATTGTTCGCGACCGGTTCATGTAATGTGATTTTGCGCTCGTTAGGGAGGTTGGGAACGTCATATTTGAAAAGAGGCTCACTAATAGGAACATTGATGTGTACGGGTCCGAACCCTTGAGATAAGGCTGCGTTGAGAGCCTCATTGACCAATCTATTGCAATACCAACGTTCCTCTTCGTTGTGTGGTTCAGGTAGTGTCACACTCTTACGGACGTTCGGTTCTAAAGCTCCATGCTGTTGTAAGGTCTGACCATCTTGTTGATTGATCCATTGTGCAGGTCTATCTCCAGAGATAATCACCAACGGACGTTTCTGATAAAAGGCTTCTGCCACTGCAGGAGCCACGTTTAATAGTGCCGAACCAGAGGTTACACAAAGTGCAATGGGCTCATTATCTGCTAATGACATACCTAATGCGACGAAGCCAGCCGACCGCTCATCCGTTACAGGAAAACACTCAATATCAGGGCAAGTACATAGGTTATGCACGATAGGAGAGTTACGTGAACCGGGGCAGACAACAGCCTTTGATATTCCAAACTTTACCAGTAAGGCGGTTAATATATTAACGTTCTCCTTGTTACTATACATTTTCAATAAGTTGTATTGAAGGTTAGTTGATTTTCTTTTATTGCTGAATAAGCTGTCGCATTGTGGCGAGCTTTGCTTCTGTCTCTTGCCATTCGTTCTCTTCTATACTCTCTTTTAACAATCCACCACCCGCATAGAGCTGACAAGCCGATCGAGTGATATGCATGCAACGGAGTGTTACATAGAGTTTTGCAAGCCCATTGTCCCCCAGCAGCCCACTGAAGCCACTATAATAAAGGCGGTCAGTATGCTCGTGACGAAGGATGAATTTGTGTGCCTCTTCCTTAGGAATACCACACACGGCAGGCGTTGGGTGAAAGGCAGTTAGGAAACTTCCGAGGCGTTGTGTGTCCTTGAGTTGGAAAGAGAAATCGGTTCTTAGATGAGCTAGATGGGCTGCACGAGAAGTGAAAGGTTCGCTTTCCGTGATGTCGCTAGCGAACGGCTGTAAGCAAGTTCGGATGTAATCGGCAACCAGTTGTTGCTCTTCTCGGTTCTTTTCAGACCATTTAATTTCCTCTCCCTCATATCTCATCGTACCAGCTAAAGCCATTGTTTGATAGCTTGTAGCGTCTCCACGTAACAGAATCTCAGGACTTGCCACGAGCCACATACCTGTTTGTGCAGTGTAGAAAAGTGCAATGTACGACCGTGGATACCATTCGCACGCCTTGAGAAAGATGTCTCTAGGATTCATCTGTTCGTCTTTCTTCTCCACGATGGTGCGTGCCAATACCAGTTTGCGGAATGAGTTGCGATTCAATTCATCGTGGAAACAAGTGAAGTCATTGTGGTATTGAATACGAGGGTCAATTTCCGAGGTCTCCAGATAAGCCTCATCTTGCCCGTTCGGAATGGCTTCAAAGCCCTTACTACCATCTAAGGGCAAGACTGATGATTGTCCGCTTTTGCCATCAAGTAAGTAGATTGGATGAGTCGTATTGCTGGCGAAGGGTGCAATCACGAACCCCTTATGCCCGTCAAGTTCTGTTAGTGAACCAAAGCGAGTGGGTTCCTCTTGTTGAGAATAGCAATGACAGATTTCCTCGAAAGGCTCACGATAGATAAAAAATGCGTCCATTTAATCTTTCTTCGGTGCTATAACGTAGTTGGTAACTTGCACAGTAGAGATGAGCTCACCCTCATCATTCTTGATATCTATGTGCCAAACGTGCAGTGTGTGACCCTTATGAACGAGCTTACCATAGGCAGTTACAGTTCCACCATACGGCATTGCCTTCACGTGGTTACCGCTTATATTGATTCCCAAAGCCATCTTTCCAGGGCAGAGAGCCATTGAACCGACTCCTGCTAGGTTCTCCGCTAGGGCTAACGAGGCTCCTCCTGAAAGAAAACCAAAGGGCTGTTTATTTCGATCATCCACTGCCATGCGAGCCTTTAACGTGTCTTGTTCGGGAGTAGAGATAAACTCCATGCCCAAAGTACGGCTCAATCCGTCAGCATCTTTAATCTTATTCCAAATCTTTTCTACGTTCATGTCGATCTTACTTAATGTATTGCAAAGATACTAAAAACAACTGGAAATCCTTTTCGAAAGGGTTTGTTTTTGTGTGTGAAGGGATGGAGTAGCTCTTTAATACAGCACGATAGTAGGATTAGAAGCCCTAGTTTATTCTGCACGTAACGTGATTTGTAGACGGAAAGGCACAAGGATATATGAACTTAAAGATATATACCTTTTATCCTAATCATTCTATTGTGGGATAGAAGAGGGCGTTTCCTCCATTGAACGAAGGCGTTTCCTTGCATTAAAGAAAGCCTCTCTTCATGTTGAAGGAATGCCCTCTTCAAAGTGAAAGGAGCTTTTCCTAACTGTTTTTCGTTAAGTATTCCTCCCCTTGAAGGAGGCTGGGAGGGGTAGAGTTAACCTCTCTTTCCTATGCAATGCCATTATAAAAAAGGCAAAAAGCACCATAGTTTGCGAATATTTTAGTAAATTTGCACATTATAAGAATATACTCGATTTATTATAAAGATGAACATTTTAGAATTGTCAGAGCAGGAGATTGGACGTCGTCAAAGCCTGCAAGAATTGCGTGAGATGGGCATTAATCCATACCCAGCAGCAGAGTTCCCAACCAACGCTTACTCTACTGATATAAAAGAGCAATTCAATGAGGAGGAGCAAAGAGAAGTAACGATTGCAGGACGAATGATGGGTCGTCGCATTATGGGTAAGGCTTCTTTTGCTGAGATTCAGGATAGTAAAGGAAGAATACAAGTATATATTACCCGTGATGATATATGTCCGGGAGAAGATAAAGAGTTGTATAATAAGGTCTTCAAGAAGCTCCTTGACATTGGAGACTTCATCGGTGTTAAGGGCTATGTGTTCAAGACTCAGATGGGAGAGATATCTATTCATGCAAAAGAGATTACTCTTCTTTCAAAGAGTTTGAAGCCTCTTCCAATCGTGAAGTACAAAGATGGCGAGGCTTATGATAAGTTCGAAGACCCAGAACAACGCTATCGTCAGCGTTATGTTGACCTTGTTGTCAACGATGGAGTTAAAGATACTTTCTTGAAGCGTGCCACAGTCTTGCGTACAATGCGCCAATTCTTTGATGAGGCGGGGTACACGGAAGTGGAGACACCAACCCTCCAGAGTATTCCAGGTGGTGCTAGTGCACGCCCATTCATCACCCACTTCAATGCACTCAACATTGATATGTACATGCGTATCGCTACTGAGCTTTATTTGAAACGACTCATTGTTGGTGGCTTTGAAGGTGTTTACGAGATTGGTAAGAACTTCCGTAACGAGGGTATGGATCGCTTCCATAACCCAGAGTTCACCTGTATGGAACTTTATGTTCAGTACAAGGACTATAACTGGATGATGTCTTTTACAGAGCAGTTACTCGAGAAGATCTGTGTTGCCGTTAATGGGAAACCAGAGGTAAAGATGGGTGATAAGGTGATAAGCTTTAAGGCTCCGTTCCGCCGTCTACCTATTCTTGAGGCTATAAAGGAGAAGACTGGCTTTGATTTAGAGGGTAAGTCAGAGGACGAGATACGTGATATTGCATTGAACAAGTTGAAGATGGAGACTATAGATGAGAGCTTTGGTAAGGGCAAACTCATTGATGAAATCTTTGGAGAGTTCTGTGAGGGAACTTATATTCAGCCTACTTTTATCACCGACTATCCGGTAGAGATGTCTCCACTTACTAAGATGCACCGCTCAAAACCAGGCTTGACTGAACGTTTCGAGTTAATGGTCAATGGTAAAGAGTTGGCTAATGCTTACTCCGAGTTGAACGATCCGATTGATCAAGAGGAGCGTTTCTTGGATCAGATGCACTTGGCTGATAAGGGTGATGATGAGGCTATGATCATTGATCAAGACTTCTTACGTGCATTGCAATATGGTATGCCTCCTACCTCAGGTATTGGTATTGGCATTGACAGACTCGTGATGTTAATGACTGGCAAGGAGTACATTCAGGAGGTAATGTTGTTCCCTCAGATGAAGCCGGAACCAAAGATTCCACAAGACTCAATCAAAGATTGGGCTGCTCTTGGTGTATCAGAAGATTGGGTATATGTGCTGCGTAAGGCAGGTTTCAACCTAATTGCTGATATCAAGGGAGAGAAGGCGCAAGGCTTACAACAGAAGTTGGGTGAGATCAATAAGAAGTATAAACTCGGATATGAGAAGCCTTCTGTTGATGAGATCCAGAAGTGGATTGACGAGGCTGGAAAGTAATTGGAAGAAGTGAAGAGTTGCCTCTTCCTCCTTTAACTACCTAAGAAGAATGTTCAACATAGGTAAAATAGCAATCATTGGTAGCGGTAGCTGGGCAACGGCTATCGCTAAGATTGTTGTGGAACATACGCATCACATAGGTTGGTACTTCCGCCGTGATGATAAGATAGAAGAGTTTAAACGGAGAGGACATAACCCTACCTATCTAACGAGTGTCAGGTTCAATATGGATGAGATAACTTTCTCGTCTGATATTAATAAGATTGTTCAGGAGTATGACACATTGGTCTTTGTGACCCCATCTCCTTACTTGAAGGCTTTGTTGAAGAAGCTAAAAGTAAAGCTCAATACGAAACTTATCGTTACAGCTATCAAGGGTATTGTGCCTGATGAGAACCTTGTTTGCTCGGAATACTTCCATGAGGAATACAAAGTTCCTTATGATAATCTGGCTGTGATAGGTGGTCCTTCGCATGCAGAAGAGGTTGCTATGGAACGTCTTACATACCTAACCGTCGGTTGTTCTGACCTTGAGAAGGCTCGAAGCTTTACAGAGGTGTTAGCATCCAATTATGTTAAGACGAAGATATCACCAGATGTTCTTGGTATAGAATACGCTTCTGTCTTGAAGAATGTATATGCCATTTCAGCTGGTATCTGTGCTGGTCTGAAGTATGGCGATAACTTTCAAGCGGTGTTAATGTCGAACGCTATGCAAGAAATGGATCGTTTCTTAAAGACGATCAACCCTATCCAACGATCTATTATCGATAGCGTTTATCTTGGCGATCAGTTGGTAACGGGATATAGTAACTTCTCTCGTAACCACACCTTTGGTGCGATGATTGGTAAGGGATATAGCGTTAAGTCGGCTCAATTAGAGATGGAGATGATAGCCGAAGGATACTTCGGAACGAAGTGCATGAAGGAGATTAACCGCCGTCTACATGTAAATATGCCGATTCTAGATGCCGTGTATAACATCCTTTACGAACGTATAAGTCCACAAGTAGAGATTAAATTATTAACAGATTCATTTAGATAAACACAAATGGAAAGTATTAAGTTAGACATTTCAAAAGCAGCTCAGTTTTTGAATTTGGGTGCGGTAGAGGCCTATGCTCCTCACGTAGCTGCTGCCCAAGAAGCATTGGAGAAGAGCACTTGTCCAGGTAACGATTTCCTAGGTTGGTTACACTTGCCATCAAGTATAACTACCGAGTTCCTTGGTCAGATACAAGCGGTTGCCAACACTCTTCGTGAGAAGTGTGAAGTGGTTGTTGTTGCTGGTATCGGTGGTTCTTATTTAGGTGCTCGTGCTGTCATCGAAGCCTTAGGTAATAGTTTTGCTTGGCTTGTGAATGACAAGAAGAACCCTACAATCTTGTTCGCAGGAAACAATATTGGTGAGGATTATCTCGCTGAACTTACCGCCTATTTAAGCGATAAGAAGTTTGGTGTCATTAATATTTCTAAGTCTGGTACTACCACAGAGACAGCTCTTGCATTCCGTCTTTTGAAGAAGCAATGTGAGGAGCAACGTGGTAAGGAGACTGCTAAAGATGTTATTGTAGCTATCACTGATGAGCACAAGGGTGCTGCTCGTGCTGCTGCAACAAAGGAAGGTTACAAGACATTCATCATTCCTGATAATGTTGGTGGACGATTCTCAGTTCTTACACCAGTTGGTTTGTTGCCTATTGCAGTAGCTGGTTTCGATATTCAGAAACTTGTTGAAGGTGCACAGGTAATGGAGAAGGAGACGGCTAATGACGTACCTTTTGCTAACAACATCGCAGCACGTTACGCTGCTGTTCGTCAAGGTCTTTACTCACAGGCAGGCAAGAAGATTGAGATAGTTGCTAACTTCCAACCAAAGCTCCATTACTTTGCTGAGTGGTGGAAACAGCTCTATGGTGAGAGTGAAGGTAAGGATCACAAGGGTATTTTCCCTGCTGCTTGCGACTTTACAACCGATCTCCACTCTATGGGACAGTGGATTCAAGAGGGCGAGCGTTCTATCTTTGAGACTGTAATCTCTATCGAACAGCCTAACGCAAAGTTGCTCTTCCCACATGATGATGAGAATCTCGACGGCTTGAACTTCTTAGAGGGTAAGCGTGTTGATGAGGTTAACAAGATGGCAGAACTTGGTACTCGTCTGGCTCACGTAGATGGTGGCGTGCCTAATATTCGTGTGAGTGTACCAGTATTGAACGAGTATTATCTTGGTCAGCTCATCTACTTCTTCGAGAAGGCTTGCGGTATTAGTGGTCTTATCCAAGAGGTTAATCCATTCAACCAACCAGGTGTTGAGGCTTACAAGAAGAATATGTTTGCTCTTCTCAATAAGCCTGGTTACGAGGCAGAGAGCAAGGCTATTCAAGAAAGATTGACTAAGGAATAAGAGCCTCCCCAAGCCCCTCCAAAGGAGGGGATGTCCTAACAAACCTTCACGAATGGGGAAGAGTAGCTAACAGAAGTTAGTTAGTTAGGTGTTTAGAGAGTATTCTTTAATAAGATTCTAATGTATCCTCAAGTCCTGCACTAAGGTGTGGTACTTGAGGATAATAATATATAATAAGGTGAAGAAAACAACTATATCATCCCAACCTCAGCAAGACATCCCCTCCTTTGGAGGGGTTTGGGGAGGCTTCAATCCCCCTAACATCCCTTCTTTTGGAGAAGCTTGGACGGGCTTCAAAGTCGTCCTCTTCGACATGGATGGGGTACTTTATGACTCAATGCCGAATCATGGTGTTGCTTGGCAGCGTGCTATGAAGGAGTTTGGAATACACTTTACGCTGGAGGATTCGTATGCAACTGAAGGTGCTAGAGGGGTTGATACCATTCGTAAATATGCTCGCGAACAACTCGGAAAGGAACTGAGTGAGGAAGAGGCGCAACGGATGTATGATGTGAAAGCACACTATTTTCATGAGATGCCAGAAGCTAAGATCTTCGATGGTGTGCTCGATCTCATGCAGAAGATAAAGCGCAGTGGACTGAAGATTGGTATTGTAACAGGTAGTGCACAGCGACCATTGATAGAGCGTGTGACGCATGATTTTGCCGACTTTATCACTCGGGATCAGGTAACTACAGCCTTTGATGTGAAGCGTGGTAAGCCTAATCCTGATCCTTATCTTATGGGCTTGAAGAAGGCGGGCAACTATTCTCCATCCGAGGGAATCGTTGTTGAGAATGCCCCTTTGGGCGTTCGTGCTGGTGTAGCAGCTGGTTGTTTCACCGTAGCAATCAATAGTGGACCATTGCCCGATACAGCTCTTCTTGATGAAGAAGCCAACCTCCTCTTCCCAACTATCCGTGAGTTCGCCGACAAATGGGAACTTCTTTTATCTCATTTCCCCCATTATTAAGCCTTTCCCTCCCTTTATCTCCATTACTGTAAATCACTAGCAAACAGTACTTTTTACTCCCTTCTCCATTCGGAGAGGGGTCGGGGGAGAGGCTTTTCTTCTTGCGGAGAGGGGGTGGGGGTGAGGCTGGTTGGGGTGCTTGATGAGGCTTCTTTTTTCTTAATTTATTTGGCTAGTTAATTAATTCTTCTTACCTTTGCGCCCGTTGAGTGAGAATTAACTTATTAATAATGATGTTACAAACAACGAAATTCAATCAAGCTAACGTTTGCGCCTTATATAATAAAGGGGTAAGCCGTGTTGTTGCGTTGGATTCTTTAACATCTAAAATCGAGAAAAAGATAGCAAATAATTTGGTAGTTCCAAATATTTGTATACTCTCTCTCTCTCTCTCTCTCTCTCTCTCTCTCTAGTAGAGCAGACGTAAATTACACATTTTTTCTTCTCGCGTACGCGCGCGCGAAGCGTGCCGTAAACCCTGTAAACAAAGGACTTCTAGGAGTTTCCTTTGTTCTTTTTTTGTGTCCGTACCTAAACCGAAATATAGAGAAATTAAGAACGAAATAACAACTATTTTTAATCAATAAAAGCAATGAGAAAAAAGCAAGAAAAGAAAGATTATGAACGACCAGTATGTCTCGTTTATGAAATGAAGTCAGAGGCATTCTTCTGCGTATCGGTTACCCCAGCACCGATGACGTCTCAAGAAGAAGATTGGAATCCTGATGAAGAAAAGAATTTTGGCGAAGTATGGGTTGAATAATCATTAAGAAAGCAAATTAACGACAAACTAAACAAGATGAAGAAGATTTTATTAAATATCAGTTCTTTATTGACAGCGATAATCACTATAAGTATGTTTATTGCCTGTTCAAGTGATGATAATCTCGACAACAAGAGAAGTGAGGGATCAAAACAGCAACTCACATTTACTTTAACTGACGAAGACTTCAATGCAGATGAAGAAGTATCTGTAACTCGTGCAGGAAAACAATCTTTGGAAGTAGCAAAAGATACCATTGACCTTGGTAACGATATCTTTGCAGAAGCCACACTTGAACGCGATACAGCCCGTGATACCAAGCCTGCAACGCGCGCAGCTGGTATGTCGAATGGTACTTATACGATTCTGACTTATCAGGGCGGTGTCCTAAAGGGTACACTTAAAGGCACTGTCACCAGCAACGTATTCACAGCAACTAGTGCTAACCAAAGTCTCAACCTTGATCCAGGAACATATACCTTCTATTGTTGCAATGACAAGGTAAACATCAGCGGGAACAACCTAACCGTAAATCGTGCAGATGCAGGTACGGCTCGTATTGGTGTTACGACAAAGGTCATCACTGCTACTCCAGCAAAGCAAAAGGTGGACTTTACGATGAAACACGTTGGAGCACGTGTGCGCATTAAGGTGTCTGGTTATATGCCATTTTACTCAACGGCAGATTTTAAGACAAAGAATAATATTCCAGGCTCAACAACGCTGAATGCCCCAACAGGCAGCTATACTACAGATAATTCTGTCGCTGCTAATTCATCCCTTTCTGCTGGTTCTCATTTTTATAATGCATATAGTAAAGGATCTGGGAATACATTTGATGCTTTAGGTGATTATTATTATATCCTACCAGGAACAGATTTGTTGGATTTAATGGTGAATTTCTCAACACTTAAGATCTATAAAAAGGAGATGAGCAATATCTCATTAAATGGTGGTTTCCTTTTATCGTCTACTACTACTCAGAATGGATCGTACACACTGCGTATAACGCTTAAATATAGATACAAACTCCTCTATCAAGATGGAACTGTATGGAAGGATGGTGATCCTGCATCTAGTGGGCATGGAAATCCTATTGCAGTTGTTATCAATGAGAATAACGGAACACCTCAGTCTGGAACAGCTATGGCTTTAGAAGATAGTCAATATGGTACAACATATCCAGAATCAGATATGCCAAGCAGTTATAGTATTACCTCTTTCAATTATATGGAAGATACCAGGCAAGATAAAAATGGATATAGTAAAACTTGGAATCAATTTCCTTCCTACAGCCCAGCAGTAAATGCTGCTAGAGCTGAAGATGGAAGCCACAGACAGCCTTTTGCGAGTGCCACAAATGTTAGTAAGTGGTATCTTCCTGCGGCTGGAGAGTGGGCTGATGCCTGTGAAAAACTATTCTTTGGTAGTAAGATTTTGGGAGGTGGTCGTAACGACTGGTCTGCTGATTGTTATCCTGATGCTTTTGAAACTTTTTTTGGTAGGCCTATGTCTCAATGGTATTGGACTGCATCTACTTTAAATTCGAGTTGGATAGGATTTGGTATAAATGGTTCAAACAGTTCTCCTGCGTTTTATGCACATATGGAAACTACTTCAGGTTCAGGCTCTTTTACTATTCCTACAGCTCTCTCGGTTAGATCTTTCATTCATTTTTAATAGCAAACAATAATATTATTAACCAATGCTCCGTGGGCTAAAAGGTCTCAAGCCCACGGAGTATTCACAACCAGAGACCACCTTAATGATAATATGGCTAACAAACCAATTCAATTTTTCTTGAGAGAGCAGAAGCTAAACATCGGTAAGCAGGCTGGAAAGACTGTAATTGTTGCTCGTCCAACTGGTAGGCACCGTGTAGACTTCCGCAACTTTTGCGAACGTATTGCTAAGTCAACAACCTTTAATGCGCAGGAGGTAGCAGCCGTGCTGAATCTTGCAAGCGAGACCGCCCGTGACATCGTAGCCAATGGTGACATTGTGGAGTTTGGCGACATGGGAACGTTGACACCCTCGTTTAAGAGCAAGGCAGTAGAGACTATTGAGCAGTTCCGCGCACAACAGCACATTGAGAAACCTGTTATAAAGTTTCTTGCTTCTGCGAAGTATTTCACACTGAATGATGTTACGTATGAGCAAGTAGCACCAAAGGAGAAGAAAGGAAAGAAAGAGAAAAAGAAAGAGGAAGGAACCGAGCCTTCAGGTCCTGTAACAGAAGGATGATAACGGATTTTTGAGATTCTGCTAAAACAACAAAAAAATTGTTCGCGAAGAAATTCGAAATTCTTCGCGAACAATTTTAATTTTCTTCGCGAAGAATTTTTTGCGTTGCTTAGAGGAACATTGTAACAGAAGAACAAGGCTTTAGGCAGAATGATATAAGAACACATTTCTTATGACAGGTTCTGCTTCTAGATAAACGTGCCACGGGAGCATTTATTAGATTGATTCAGGGTATCAATCGTTCTGTAATAAGACAATCGATTATATTAATTGTGAAATTAATGTCTTTCAAAACTAGTGTATTAATTTGGTTCTCTCGCTCTCGTGGTACGGCCTCACCCCCAGCCCCTCTCCTACAGAGAGGGGGGCGCCTAACGGGGTGAGGCTTTTGTATAAGACAGAGGAACATGGGTTTTGAAGACAGAGTAACAGAAGAACAAATTGATTTAGTAACAAACAAATGATTCTAAGACACAAAGACAGAAAGACATATTTTTTTAATGACATATTATCCGTCGTTGACGGATTTTGTTTCCCTTCCACATATAGTATGTTACTATCGCCTTATGTTCCCCCCACTTTGTCTTTAAAAATATATCATTAAAAGATATGTCTTTGTGTCTACAAAATATATGATCGTTCCTTTGCTTTCTATGTCTTAAAAAACTATGTCATTGTGATTTAGCAACAAACAAATGATTCTAAGACACAATGACAGAAAGACATATTTTTTTTAATGACATATCATCCGTCGTTGACGGATTTTGTTTCCCTTCCACATATAGTATGTTACTATCGCCTTATGTTCCCCCCACTTTGTCTTTAAAAATATGTCATTAAAAGAATATGTCTTTCTGTCATTGTGTCTATAAAATATATTATCGTTCCTTTGCTTTCTATGTCTTAAAAAACTATGTCATTGTGATTTAGCAACAAACAAATGATTCTAAGACACAATGACGGAAAGACATATTTTTTAATGACATATCATCCGTTATTAGAATGCCTCTCTATACTTGTTTTCTTCCTTGTCTTCGAGCATAGAAAGATAGCTGTTGTATCGACTTTCTGATATGTAATGGTCTTCAACAGCCTTGCGAACGGCACAACCAGGCTCATGTGTGTGGGTACAATTAGAGAATTTGCAGTGCTCGGAGAACTTAAATATCTCACGGAAGTAGCTTGTCAACTCCTCTCGTTCTATATCGAATGTACCGAAACCCTTTATGCCTGGGGTATCGATGAGATAACCTCCAACAGGCAACTCCAGCATCTCGCTGAATGTTGTTGTGTGCATACCCGTATTGTGCGCATCGGATATGTCGGCTGTGCGAAGGTTTACGTGGGGTAGGAGAGCGTTGATGATGGTTGATTTTCCAACACCACTATTCCCACTTAGTAATGTGATTTTATTTGCCAACAAGGGGTTCAGTTTCTCTACACTGAACTCATTGGAAGTATCGTTAGTGGCTTGTACTTCGATACATTCATAGCCTATAGTCTCATAGAGCTTCATCACAGCATGCTGATACCGCAGTTCTTCTTCAGATAGTAAATCGTGCTTGTTGAAGACCAAGGTGACAGGCACTCTGTACGCCTCGGCACCAGCTAGAAAGCGATCAATGAATGTTGTTGAAGTTTCAGGATAATTGATAGTTACCACCAAGAAAGCCTGATCAATATTGGCAGCAATGATGTGGCTCTGTTTAGAAAGATTCGGCGACTTCCTTATAATATAGTTTCTTCTATCCTCAATCTCGGTTATAAATGCCGTACCCTCTTGGTTGGGCGTGATGACAACATGGTCGCCAACAGCCACGGGGTTGGTAGAGCGAATCCCTTTCAATCGGAAGTTACCCTTTATCTTGCAGTCTATGTTTTTACCATTCTCCGCTTTTACGGTGTACCAACTGCCAGTGTTCTTTATTACTAAGCCACGCATAAATAGGAAAAAAAAGCCTCACCCCCAGCCCCTCTCCGAATGGAGAGGGGAGTGAAATGTACTATTCTATGTCTCTTTCTAAGAGTAAGCTACGATAGTAATCACTCCCCTCTCCATTCGGAGAGGGGGCGGGGGTGAGGCTTCAATTACACTGTCATAATCTCTTTCTGTTTCTCTGCTAGAAGCTCATCTACCTGCTTGATAAACTTGTCGTGAACCTTCTGCAAGCTGTCTTCAGCATCCTTTTCGTTGTCTTCTGATAGACCATCTTTGATAGCTTTCTTCAGCTTGTCTTTGATATCAGAACGCACATTGCGAATCTCGACCTTTGCTCGTTCACCGATTTTATTGCATTGTTTCACCAAGTCTCTACGACGCTCTTCGGTTGGTTGAGGTAAGTTTAAGCGAATCATCTCACCATTGTTCTCAGGTGTGATACCCACATCAGAATCCATGATAGCCTTCTCGATGTCCTTAATAGCTTTCTTATCCCAAGGCTTAATAGCAATGGTACGTGCATCAGGCACCATGACTGAGGCTACTTGATTCAGTGGAACCTTTGAACCATAAGAGTCAACTCGTACGCCATCAAGTATGGCTACGTTTGCACGACCAGCTCGGATGCGTTGCAATTCATCGCTAAGATACATTGCTGCCATCTCCATTCTTTCGCTGGCATCATTTAATGTCTGCTTTACGTCTAACATATATCTTTAGTATTAAATATTCGATGTTACAAAAATAGGAATTAATTCGGATATGCACAAGAATTTACTTTACTTTTCCTAAAAGAGGTCTTCTATTTCCGCCATCAGTAGTTGGATGATATGTTCCAGACCATCTTTGTCTTCTGCACTAAAGTCATCAAGTCGAGTGCTATCAATGTCTAACACACCCCTAAAATGGCGTTGGGAGTCATACATGGGAACAACGATTTCGCTTCGAGAACGACTGCTGCAAGCAATATGACCAGGGAATGTTTCTACGTTAGGAACGATTAGTGTGCGACCTTCCTCCCATGCTTTGCCACAAACACCCTTACCATAAGGGATTGTGTAACAGGCTACTGACCCCTGAAAAGGTCCGAGTCTCAACATATTCCCATTCTCTTGAAGATAAAAGCCCACCCAAAAGAATCGTTCAGGAAATGCCTCATGCAATGCAGCCGAAACATTCGCAAGAATGCCCACCAGGTTTGTTTCATCCTTTATCAAGCCTGCAATCTGCGGAATTAATTGCTCATATTGCTCTTTTCTTGTCATGCGTTCTATTGTTGATAGTTGGCTAATTGCTCTTCAACCATATTGGTTAGTTCCACAAACTGCGGTATTGATAATTGTTCGGGACGCTTCGTCATAATGTCTTGCTCATAGAATCCATCCGTTGGCTTACCATTATTAAATATCTGACGAAGGCTTACACGCAACATTTTCCGTCGTTGGTTAAAAACAGTCTTCACCACTCTTTTGAATAATTGTTCATCGCAACCAATGTCTGTGATATCGTTTCTTGTCATACGAATCACAGCACTCTTCACCTTTGGAGGAGGGTTAAATACATTCTCATCCACCGTGAACAAGTATTCCACATCGTACCATGCTTGAATCAAGACAGACAATATCCCATAAGCCTTCGAGCCAGGTGCTGCTGCCATGCGGAGCGCAACTTCTCGTTGAATCATCCCCGTACAGCAAGGTATCAAGTCCTTATAATCAAGCATCTTGAAGAATATCTGCGATGAAATGTCATAAGGGTAATTACCTGTTAAGACGAACTGCTTACCATCAAATATCTGTGTCAAGTCCATTTGAAGGAAGTCCTCTCCAAGGATATTCTCGTGTAGTTTTGGGAAACGTTCATATAGATACGCAACACTCTCAGCATCAATTTCAACTGCTTTAACCACTCTTGGCTTCTCAACAAGGTACTGCGTGAGCACTCCCATACCTGGTCCTATCTCCAAAACAGGTATCTCTGGGCATGCATCAACAGTATCTGCAATCCGTTTAGCAATGCTTAAGTCAGTTAGAAAGTGCTGACCTAAATTCTTCTTAGGCTTGACTAATTTCATGATTTTTACGTATTTGCCTACAAAGATAGGCATTTTATTTTGCTTTTAAAAGCATTTTATTTATCTTTGCTCAATATATGAATACAAAGAAACTGTTCAATAAGATCATCAAGATAGTACTTCCCCTTTTGCTTGGAAGTGCCATCTTGTATTGGATGTATCGCGGTTTCGACTTCTCTAGCATTAGTCATGTTCTCTTGCACGAGATGAATTGGACGTGGATGATTATCTCTCTTCCCTTTGGTATTCTGGCGCAGGCTTTCCGTGGATGGAGGTGGAAGCAGAGTCTAGAACCTATCGGGGAACATGCTCGTTCATCGGTTTGTGTCAATTCAATCTTCCTTTCTTATGCCGTTAGTTTACTCATTCCTCGAATCGGAGAGTTTGCTCGTTGCGGTGTTTTGAATCGTTATGATAAGGTTGCTTTCCCAAAGGCTATCGGTACAGTAGTGACCGAACGGGCTGTAGATACGCTCATCGTCATTCTTATAACATCTATTGCCTTTGTTATGCAGATTGGTGTTTTCTCAAACTTCTTTTCGCGCACAGGGACTCGAATTGATGATCTTTTAGGGATGTTCTCTGCAACTGGATGGTTTGTAACAGCCATCTGTGGTGTTGCTTCCCTCATCCTTTTCTATTATGTGTTACGCCACCTTTCCATATATAATAAGGTGAAAGAAATGCTAAGTGGCATTTGGCAAGGCATTAGTTCATTAAGGAAGGTGAAGAATATCCCGCTCTTCCTCTTCTATAGTATAGCGATATGGGGCAGTTATTTCTTGCATTATTACCTAACGTTCTATTGCTTTCCTTCAACCGCCCATCTCGGTCTTTCTTGTGCTTTAGTGAGCTTTGTTGTGGGTTCGATAGCTGTTATCGTCCCAACACCTAATGGTGCTGGACCTTGGCATTTTGCGGTGAAGACAATGCTAATACTTTATGGTGTTGCTGACAATCAGGCACTTTATTTTGTATTGATAGTGCATACTATCCAAACACTTTTGGTCATTCTCTTAGGCATTTATGCGTGGGTAGCATTGAACTTTACCAAACCTTATGTTTCATTGGATAGTCCTGCCAAACTCACCCGACCAATAGAAAATGTATAATATAAGCCAAACAACAATTATAGTAATAACCTTTTAATATCAACATTATGAGTGAAATCAGAAATCTTAAACCAGTAGGCTTGTGGAGAAACTTCGATGATTTAACACAGATTCCACGCCCATCTGGGTACATGGAAAAGGTGCAGAAGTTCTTATTAGACTTTGCTGCAAAGGTGGGAGTAGAGGCATTTATCGATGCTGGCGGTAATGTGGTAATGCGCAAGGCAGCCACTGCTGGCTATGAAAATCGTAAGACAGTTCTACTCCAAGCACACATGGACATGGTTCCACAAAAGGCTCCAGATAGTAATCATAACTTTGAGACTGACCCTATCGTAACCCACATTGAGGAGGGTTGGGTGTATGCGAACAACACGACATTGGGTGCTGATGATGGTATCGGAGTTGCTGCTATCATGGCAATCATGGAGGATAAGGACTTGAAACATGGTCCTGTTGAAGCTATTATTACACGTGATGAAGAGACTGGAATGTTTGGTGCTAACGAGCTTCCAGAGGGTGAGTTGCATGGAGATATCCTCATGAACCTCGATTCAGAGACCTGGGGTAAGTTCGTTATAGGCTCTGCTGGCGGTGTAGACGTTACATCAACACTTGAATATAAAGAGGTTGCAAATGATCAAGAGGTTGCTGTGAAGGTTACTTTAAAAGGGCTTCGTGGTGGTCACTCTGGTCTTGAGATCAATGAAGGACGTGCCAATGCTAATAAGGAGATGGTACGTTTTGTTCGCAAAGCAATCACCGAACTTGATGCTCGCCTAGCTGGTTGGCAGGGTGGCAATATGCGTAATGCCATTCCTTTCAAGGCTGAAGTTGTCTTAGCCTTACCACAAGCTAATGTCGTTGCACTTAAGGAACTCGTTGAGAAACAGAAGTCTGCTATCAAGGACGAGTATAAGGGTATAGAAGTTGTTGATAATATCGAATTCTTCGTAGAGGACGTAGAGAAGCCTGCAGCTCTTCTACCGGTTGAGATCCAAGATAACCTCATCGACGCTATTTATGCTTGTCACAATGGTGTCTTGCGTATGATTCCTTCTTATCCAGATGTGGTAGAAACCTCTTCAAACCTCGCTATTATCAATATCGATCCAACAAAGGCTTCTATTAAGATCCTTGCTCGTTCAAGTCGAGAAGACATGAAAGAGTATATCGCAACACAATTGGAAAGCTGCTTTAATATGGCTGGTATGAAGACAGTCTTTAGTGCCCATTATGGCGGCTGGGACCCAAATCCACAGAGCGAGATCCTTAGCTTGTTGCAAAAAGTATATAAGGAACAAAATGGCGAAGAGGCAATTGTACAGGTAGATCACGCTGGTCTAGAGTGTTCAATCATACTTGGTAAGTATCCAAATATGGATGTTGTCAGTCTTGGACCAACGATTCGTAGTCCTCACACAGCTAAGGAACGCTTTGAAATCGCTACTGCTGAGCCATTCTGGAACTTGTTAGTTCAGACCTTGGAGGAGATTCCTGCGAAGTAAGATAATGGTCGTTGAGAGCCTCACCCGACCTCACTGAAAGAGGAAAAAAGCCTCACCCCCAACCCCTCTCCGAATGGAGAGGGGAGTAGATAGTGCTATTGGTGTGTGGAGGGAAAGGTTTAGTCGGGTGTTGTGAGGCATTGCTTCGTTAGCAGCGGATAAAAAGACGAAAGATAAGAAATGCCTCCTTCGAAAGAAAGGGGGCGTTTCTTCCATATGAAGAGAGCCTCTCCTTAGTAGAAAGAAACGCCCTTCTCCAATGGAGAAAGGCGTTTCTTATTTTCTTACTTATGAGTTTTGAATATTGAATTAAGCAATTCTCCCCCTTATCCTAACCAATTCCCGTTAGGCACATCCCCTCTTTCGGAGGGGCTTGGGGAGGCCTTTTTTTGTATTCTGTGGGGTATTAAAATGCCCAACCAAAACCGAGATAAGGATAGAGCACAGCCTTTTTAATAGCGTTCTTCTCACCCAATGTGAAGGAAGGATTCACACCCACACGGAAGAGGAAGCCCTTGTTTGAAACGTGACGATAACCAATGTTACCAAAGAAATAGTATCCGAAACGATTGTGACTCGTGTTATAACCGAGGAAAGTTATCGTCTTCCCATTGATAGTTTTTTGTGTTATCAGGTGCGCCTGTTGGTCAGGAGTGAGCGTGACAGGACCTTCAAGGGTTTGAATGTCACGATCGTGAGAGTTGTAAATACCCACATTTGCACCAGCACCTACCTCAAGGTTGTTCTTTTGAGAGCCTAGAAGATAGTTTACTTCCAGCGGTACTGAGTAATAACGAATACTACCATCGTTACCAAAGAAGTTGGAGTTGTTACCGAAAGCAAAGCTAACACCTGCTCTCCAACCCCATTTAGTATGGTCGTTGAAACGCTGATCATAATTGATACCTACCATGTTTGAGGCTCCTAAAAGCTCCAAGTAGACAGCCTTGTCCTTCTCAAGTCCATCTGAATTAGGCTCTGCAGCCATCATGTTTGTTGCTAAACTTAATGCAATCGAAAGTGTAAGTAATTTCTTCATAAGAATCTTCTTTATCATTATCCTTTAGTTTTCTGGCTGCAAAGATATAATTTTTTTGATATATATATACGCTTTCTCGGTTTTTTATTTGTACTTTTGCAATATACTATATACTTGTTTCAATCATCGAAGAAAGGTTTCTTGACGGGTTGAGCGAATAAACATTTAAGGTAGCAGTGGTAGGCATATTCACATCTTTATATAATGGTGTTCTCGTCTTGATAAATACATTCTTTCGCCGAGTGTGGAAGAGTGAGCAGTGTCAACGATGGTTACAAGAGAAACACCTAAAGGCTTATCGCTTTGTAATGGGGCAACAGAACCTCCTTTCAACCATACGACGTGAGGTTGTAAAAGATGGTCGTGAAGTACTTTGGTTTCATGCTGCTTCCTATGGAGAATACAATGTTATCCGCCCTATTATCAAGACATTGAGAAACGATAACCGCCGTTGTGTCGTCACGTTCTTTTCATCATCTGGTTACATCGCATTGATGAATGAGAACGAAAAGAGCCATGAGGTTGATAATATCTTTTATCTTCCTTTGGACATGAAAAGCAATGTTAGAGAATTTCTAGATATAGTACAACCTTCGAAGGCGGTCTTTGCTATCTCTGAATATTGGATGAATTACCTGTCAGAATTGCGTTCCCGTGGAATCCCGACCTACCTTGTTTCAATGTTAGTAGCTGATAGCTCCTACCTTCTGAAGTGGTATGGCTTCCCCATCCGAAGGGCTTTTAAGGCCTTTACAAAGTTCATGGTATTGGATGAACGGTCGAAGGAGATTCTTGCAAAGATTGGCTTTAATAATGCAGAAGTGATAGGCGATCCTTTGTTTGATAACGCTATTCGCATAGCCAAGGAGCCTTATCAAAACACAATAATAGAGAAGTTTTGTGCTGGCAATACGCCTGTCTTTGTGGCTGGTAGTGTGAGCGATGCTAATGACTTATCGCTTGTGTCTTCTTTAATTGAGCACGAACAAGATGTTAAATTCCTTGTTGTTCCACATGAGATAGATGCAGTGACACTTCGTGAGGTGCAAGAAAAAATACCAGCAAAATCGTTGTTATATACAGAATGTACAGCAGATACTGACTTTACCGATGTACAAGTATTGGTAGTCAATATACTTGGCTCGCTCTCACGTATCTATCGTTATGGTAATTGGGCATACGTTGGCGGTGGTTTCACAGCTTATCTGCATAGTGTTATCGAGCCATCTGTTTATGGTATACCTGTGGCTTTTGGTCCAAGAATAGAACGGAAAACAACCCCGAAAGAGATGGTTCATCGAGGTATAGGAGCGATAGTCACAACGCCAGAAGGCTTGTGTCACTGGTTCAATCAGGTGAGAGAAGAAAAGGAACAGATGGAGGTGAAGAGTCGTACAACAGCTTTCATAGAAGCAAATGCCAACTTCACTCAAAAGGTTTGTGCAAACATAGAGCAATGAGAAAAGTACGTTATTATATATTCCTCGGTCTCCTCAAGTGTATAGCCTTGCTGCCCTTTTGGTGCTTGTATCGAATAAGTGATTTCATTTACTTCATCTTGAGTCGTGTTATTCATTATCGGAAACGAGTGATAACAGGTAATATCAGTCGGTCATTCCCAGAGTTAAGTCAGAGGGAGGTAGGCATTATCACCAATAAATTCTATCGTCATCTGGCAGATGTCATAGTAGAGTCTGTAAAACTCCTGCACGTTAGTGATGAAGAGATGAGGCGCCGTGTTGAGGTGAAGAATGGTGATGAGGTAGAACGTAAAGCGGCTGATGGTCGCCCTGTAATCCTATTCCTTGGGCATTATGGAAATTGGGAGTGGGCACAGGAAGTATCGTGTTATTATCGTCAACCAGCATTCACTTGTGAGTTATATCGACCTGTAAAAGACAAGGTGATGGACGATCTGATGTTACGCATCCGAAGCCGTTTTAACACCACACTTGTTACACAGCAAGAAGCCATCCGATTCCTTTTAAGGAAGTATCGGAGTAATGAGCAATTCCTCGTGGGGTTCATATCTGACCAGCGTCCGAATAGTCAGAACCTCCATAACTGGACGCAGTTTCTGCATCAAGACACCGCTTTCGCTGTGGGAGGAGAAGAGATTGGTAAGCACGTAAATGCCCATTACTTCTTCCTACATGTTGAGAAACCGCGACGTGGTCACTATGTTATGACATTCAAAGAAGTGTGTCCTCAAGATGATAAAACGAAGTTCCCTTATACTTTACAATACCTCCGCATGATGGAAGCGAACATTTGTAAGCAACCCGAGCTATGGCTTTGGTCGCATAACAGATGGAAGTTTGACAGGGAAGGGAACGCCATTCATTAGAAGTACTAAATAATAGATACAATGAATATCGTATGTGTAATTCCTGCGCGAGCAGAGTCTTCGCGCTTTTTTGAAAAGCCTCTTGCATTGATCTTAGGCAAGCCAATGATACGTTGGGTGTGGGAACATTGCAAGGAAGTAGAGCAATTCAGTGAAGTGTATGTAGCAACAGATAGCGAGAAAATCAAGGCTCTCGCAGAATCGTTCGGAGCGAAAGTTGTTATGACAGCATCTGATCATGACACTGCAACAGAGCGTCTTTATGAGGTGTCAACAAAGATTGATGCAGATCTATATGTCATGGTGAACGGTGATGAACCATTGTTGACTAAGGACTACATCACGCAGTGTATCCCTGCAAGCATAGGTGAGGGAGAGATGTATGTGTCTAACCTTATGACCGATTTCCATAACCCTGTTGAGGTCGTTGATTCAACTAACTTGAAGATAGTAACAGGTCATAACAATCGTTGCTTGTTTATCTCACGCAGTCCAATTCCATATCCAAAGGGCAATATGGATTATGTTTATCATAAGTTCGTGGGTGTAGGTGCTTTCAATCATAAGGCTTTGGAGTTCTATCATACGACCCCTCGTGGACCTATAGAGAAGATAGAAGAGAATGATTCCTTCCGCTTTATCGAGAATAATGTGCCTATTTATTACTACAACTGCCATTGTCGCTCACTCTCAGTAGACAACCACAAAGACATTGCGGGAGTTGAGGCTATTATGAAAGGTGAAATGGAATAAAAAGGAAATCACCTATGGGTAATTCAATAGGGAAGATCTTGGACTACGTATTCGTACCTCGGATATGTTATCGTCCACGTCTCTCTTCCATCATGGCAGGACTTAGCTATGATGAAAGAGAGATAGTTATGGATCGTGTTGCCTACTATAATAAACTTCAAGAGCATACTCATATAGATGAAGCAACTACTGTTGGGCAATATAAGTTCCCGTTAAAGAAGCAACAGTTTGGCGATAAGAAGAGTCGTCTCTCTACTTATTTCTTTGATCAGTATAGTGTCTTGAAGTATTTCCCTGCGGCATGTAGATTCAGATATGAGCATGGGGATGTTACACATGTGCCGTCTCAACCAGCGTTTGTAAAGAGCCGTCCGATAGTAGGAGACAATGTAAATGCGATCTTGCTGAAGCTCGATCAGCATAGACACTTCCGTTTCGTGCATGACGAAAAGGCTTTTGCAGAAAAGAAGAACATGCTTGTCTCAAGGACAACATGGTGTAATGCTCGTCCTCACAGACGCAGGTTTTGCGAGATGTTTTGGGATCATCCCATGTGCAATATAGGTAAGTCTCAAGCCGAGCCAAACGAAGATTTCCCTGAAAGTATCAAGGGTTTCCTAAGCATTGAGGAGCAGTTAGATTATAAGTTTGTCGCTTGCATTGAGGGAATGGATGTTGCAACGAACCTCAAATGGGTGATGTCCTCTAATTCAGTAGCCGTCTCTACACCTATGATTTATGAGACTTGGTACATGGAAGGAAGGCTTATTCCAGATTATCATTATATAGAGGTAAAACCTGACTACTCGGACTTGATAGAGAAAATAGAGTACTATATTGCACATCCATCAGAGGCTGAAACCATCATAGAACATGCTCATGAATGGGTGAAGCAGTTCCAAAATCCAAGAATCGAATTGGCTACGCAGCTTGCAGTAGCACAAAAGTACTTTGACTTAACAGACCTATGATGACTAACGATAACCAGCGGCATGGACGGAAAGTGCATATTGCATTCCTTTCAAAAGACTTCCCTTGTGGTGGAGCAGAGCGTGTAACGTGTGATGTGGGCAACTGGTTATGCTCCCACGGATTCGCTGTTACGGTCTTTGTTATGAACCATTTGCAAGAGAACTATCCGAAGGGTTTCCAGCGATTGTTCGATGTGAAACCTCTTCCTAAGGGTAATATCCTATGGTCACCACGTGTTGCCAAGGCTATTCGTGATGCCGTATTAAGGGAGAAGGTGGATATTCTTGTGACTTATCAGAAGCAACGCTATGCAGCTTGGTTGAAGGCAAAGACAGGTGTAAAGATGGTCTTTGTCCTTCACAATCCACCGTTCCATGAACTGTTGGGGCTTACCGTAGCTATTGGTGAAGCACATCCTTTTAAAAGGAGTCTGTTACAGGTATGGAAGAAGGTAATGGATATGGATTATTACAGAAAGTACCAGAAAGTATATCACTGGGCGGATGCTTATGGTGTACTTTGTCAGTCTTTTAAAGATCAATTGACGAAGAACTTGAATCTACCAGCTGATAATAAGGTATGTGTCTTACCCAATTCTGTACCCTTACCAACTGATGTTAACTTGGATAAAGAGAATATCATCCTTTATTTGGGGCGCTTTGCTCATATACAGAAGCGTGTTGATCGCTTGTTACGAATATGGAAGATCGTACAGCCGCAACTACCTGATTGGAAGTTGGAGATTGTTGGCGGAGGTGTAGAAGACGCATCACTAAGGGCAATGGCAACAACGCTTGAACTGAAGAATATAGCTTTCGAAGGACCGACCAATCAGGCAAAGAAGTATTATGACAAGGCTTCCATCTTGTGTATGACATCGTCTTATGAAGGTTGGCCATTGGTCTTAGCTGAAGCACAAGCTAATGGCGTTGTCCCTATTCTGTATAATAGTTTCACAGCAGTTACAGCTGTTGTCTCAAGCAAAGAGGAAGGTGTTCTGATAGAGCCATTCGATGAAGAAGCATACGCCAAAGCGTTAGTTGCACTTGCCAAAGACGATGAACGCAGGAAGAGAATGCAGTTACGTGTGATTGAGAAAGCAAAGACATACAGTATTGATAATACAGGGGCTGCATGGCTCCAGATGGTTAGGAGGATACTAAATGAAGATAGGGGTTGATGCAAGGAAGATATTACGTAATGCCACGGGATTAGGCAATTACGGTCGGACATTGGTGTGTAATATGTCAGAGTTGATAGCTGACAACGATCGTCTCTTGCTGTTTTCTCCAGATGAGGGGAAGCCTGCTTTGAAAGCTATCTCTATACCTCAAAAAGGTGAGTTGGTGGTTCCTACAAACTCATCCATCCCTTTATATAAAAGGTGGTGGCAGTTGAAAGGAATGGTAAAAGACATTCGTAAGCATGAAGTGAATGTCTTTCATGGACTCAATGCAGAGTTACCAAAGGGTATTAGTAAGGTTGTTCCTGCCATTCTTACAGTTCATGACCTTATCTTTCTGCGCCATCCCGAATGGTACAAACCCATTGATAGATGGCTTTACACCCGTCGTTTCTATAATGCCATCAATGAGGCAACACACATCATAGCCATCTCTGAATGTACAAAACGAGATATTATAGAGTATGGGAAGGTGCCCGAAGAGAAAATATCGGTAATCTATCAGAGTTGTAGTACACGTTTTGCAGCTCCTGTAGATGTGTCTTTAAAGCATAAGGTAAGGGAGAAGTATCACCTTACAAACGACTTTATCCTCTTTGTTGGTACAATAGAAGAGCGCAAAAACGCCCTTGAGATAGTGGAAGCCTTACCTTATTTGGAAGGTGTTGATGCGGTTATCGTGGGTAGAAGAACCCCTTATGCCGATCGAATAGAGGCGAAAGCTATGGAACTTGGAGTCGCTGATAGGGTTCATCTCCTGTCCGGTATTGATGATGAAACATTGCATGCTCTATACCATTCGGCAGCTGTCTTTGGTTATCCGAGCCGTTATGAAGGGTTCGGAATACCTATCATTGAGGCAATGGAAGCTGGTCTCCCTGTTGTCGCAGCGATGGGAAGTTGTTTGGAAGAAGCTGGTGGTAAGGGTAGTCTATACGTGAGTCCAGATGATCCGAAGGCGTTTGCTGAGGCTATAAAGCGCATGTTGCCGGGTGGTGACCAGCGTGAGCAGGCTATCTGTGAAGGCTTGGAATACGTCAAGAAGTTCGATGGAAAGAAGGTTGCCCAACAGGTGATTGACATATATAATAGGTATGGCAAATAAAGAAAACAAGCGTATCCTTGTCATAAGACTATCAGCATTGGGGGATGTTGCAATGACTATCCCTGCTATCTATAGTGTGGCTAAAACCTATCCACAACATCGTTTCTATGTGTTGACGATGGCTTTTTGTGCCAAGCTCTTCATCCATGTTCCAGAGAATATAACACTGTGTCCAGTGAAGGACAGAAAGGCTGTCTTAGAGCCAATTAAGGGCTTGAAGTTTGACGCTGTAGCCGATTTACACAACGTGATGCGCTCTTGGAAGATTGATTTACGCTATCTTTTGCGAGGCGTGCGAGTGGCAATGCTTGACAAGAAACGTAGTGAACGACATGCAATAACACATCAACATAAGTACACGGAGAGTAAGTTTACAGCACGATACTTCGATGTTTTTAGACGATTAGGACTACCTTGTGAACCTCAGTTCGATGGCTTGTTCGATAAGAAACCAACCTTACCTCTACAATTAACAAAGCCGGAGAACGAACATTGGATAGGTATTGCACCTTTTGCAAGATATAAGAATAAGACCTATCCAGCCAGTCAGATGCAAGAAGTTATTGCCTTGTTGAATCAGACGGAGAACGTGAGAGTGTTCTTATTCGGCGGTAGGGGAGAAGAAAAAGTAACTTTAGAGTCATGGACAAAAGAGTTGGCTAACGTCAGATGTATCGCTGGTTCATTGCAATTACACGAGGAATTGGCACTGATGGCATGGCTTGATGTGATGGTGTCTATGGACTCTGCCAATATGCACTTAGCCTCTCTTGCAGGCGTGCGTGTCGTGAGTATATGGGGCGGAACAGCTCCCGCTTGTGGCTTCTTAGGCTGGTGGCAGCAAGAAGGTGACGCTTTGTTGACACATTGTGATTGCCAACCTTGTACGATAGCGGGGACAGATGAGTGTGCAAAAGGTGATTACCATTGCATGACGACATTAACCCCATCGCAAGTTGTAGATAAGTTGAAGAATGTGATAAGGACGAACGATAAGAAGTGATATAACGTATAGATAAAGATAAGAACATCTATTAGATAGACTGAAAAAATGATTATGAAGAAAGATCTTTCAATATTATTGTGGCTGTTTATAGCCTTTACTTTGTTTTTCTTAGGTATTCAGAAGCCGTTATTCCTCATTTATAACCATGGCTTCGGAAAGTTATCTCCATCATTCCATGACATCTTGGAGATTTATGTACATGGTTTTGCCATTGATATGGCAACGGTGGGTTATATGATGGCAATACCTCTTTTGCTCTTTGGTATCAAATGGGTATGGGCGAAGTTCCCTATTAAGAAGAGTTTAAACATCTATCTCGTCATTATCTCCATATTACTGACATTGGGCGCGTTAGCCGATGCTTCGTTGTATGAGTTTTGGGAGTTTAAGCTCGATCGGATGGCGTTCTTTTATCTTAATGACCCAAAGGATGCTTTTGCGAGTGTGTCAGTAGGATATCTGCTTGTACGTCTGCTCGGTTGGATCGTACTATCTGCTATCTCATACGTCCTACTTGCATGGCCTTTATGGAAAGTACAATTAGGAAAGATAAAGACAAATCCATGGTTGCGTGGTGTCCTATTTGTTGTGATAGGAGGAGCCTTGTTTGCTATGATTCGTGGTTTAAGAATATGGCCAAATACGCCAGGTCGTGCGTTTTATAGCAATGTCACATTCTATAATCATGCAGCTTTGAATCCAATCTTCAACCTTATGTACAGTCTTCAGAAGGAGGAGGACGACTACAAGGAATTTGATGCTTTCGATGAGAAAACGCGAGCTAAGCTATATGAGGGTCTATTTCCAACAAAGGCCGATAGCACGGAGAAGCTCATCAAAACATCACGTCCTAATGTATTAGTAGTGGTTCTTGAGGGCTTTGGCTCATGTTTCATCGAAGGCTTAGGAGGTATGAAAGATGTTGGGGTAAACATTAATCGCCTCTTACCAGAGAGTGTTGTCTTCGATAGTTGTTATTGTGGTAGCTTCCGAACAGACCGTGGTATTGTGTGTGCAGTGAGTGGTTATTTGGGGCAACCAACGACAAGTATCATGCGTTTTACACATAAGATTAAACATTTGCCAGGCTTACCAAAGACCCTGAAGAAGTATGGCTATCAGACACAAGCACTCTATGGAGGCGACGTGTCATTCTTTAATATGTCTGAATACTTCCTTGATTCGGGGCATGACAAGTTAGTGACAGAGGATGACTTCCCCGCTTCTGACAGAACAACTAAGTGGGGAGTACCAGACCATGTAACCTTTAACTGGTTGTATAATGACATTGTTCGTCGTGATAAGGAGAAGTCTGGTCCATGGTACACGACCTTCTTAACCATCAGTTCTCACAACCCGTTTGATGTGCCTTATCACCGTTTGAAGGATAAGAAATACAATGCTTTCGCATATACGGATCAGTGCTTTGGAACATTCATAGATAAGTTGAAGAAGACTCCAGCATGGAAGAATCTACTCATCGTAGTGGTTGCTGACCATGGATTTAACTGGCGTGAGATTGCTTCACCGAAGTTCCCTTACATTCCATTCTTGATGATGGGCGGTGCTATTAAGCATCCTCAGCGTATCCATAAACTGATAAGTCAGACCGATCTCCCTGCTACAGTCTTAGGTCAGATGGGGATTCCTCATGAGGACTTTACCTTCAGTCGTGATGTAATGGGTAATACTTATCGTTATCCGTTTGGCTTCAATACCTTTAATAATGGCTTCAATTTCTGTGATTCAACGGGCTGTACTGTCTATGACAACGTAAGTAAACGGGCTATTTATGGGAATGACAAGCGACGCATAAACATAGGTAAAGCCATTTTGCAGACCCTGTATCACGATATGGCAAAGCGTTAATAGCAATACAGAATCATGTTATGAATCTCATACGAAAGATTAGAAATTACATCTCTTCATGCCGTTGGGTAGTGCCAATCACTACTCAATGGCCTTTATTTATCAGTTATATCGTATTGATAGGATGGAGTTCTATAACTCAGAATATCTATGCGCGTGCTTTCGTAATCTACTTGCATGCTTATATCGCGACCGTTATCGTCACATGGACTAAACGCTCGTGGGTGAAAGTGCTGATCTATATTGTAGCTTTCATCTTATTCTTTATTAATGCCTCATTGAAGGTTAACTATGACTTAGAAATATCCCCCAGCGTATTGATGCTACTAGCTGAGACGAATGCAGAAGAGAGCTCGGAGTTCTTACATTCATTGCTGCATACGAGTACAGCATGGGTTATTCCAGCATTGACAGTGGTCTTTGTTGTACTTGTTGTAATAGCTGAGAAGAAGAGGTCGAAAGGTACATTATATTTAGAAAGAAAACGTCCTTTCCGTATATTGTCAGTGTTTTCTGGGATAATGCTCACTGTTGGTGTGATTGGTTCCTATTGTTATATAGGTCTCTTCCAGTGCAAGAATCCAGATGACGTCTCAGTTTGGAATCTACACATGAGTTACCCCAGCGATGCGCTGACAAGGGTGGTTGTGGCTCTTTATGATTCACATCTGGCTAAGAAAGAAATGGAAGGAACAGCACTATTAGCGGAGAATGTGAAGTCAACAAAGAGTGATGTTGAAGCAAAGGATTCGTTGAATATCGTCTTTGTAATCGGTGAATCGTATATAAAAGATCATGCTTCTGTGTATGGATATGGACTTAATACTACTCCTTTCTTATTACATGAGAAGAAAGCGGGACGGTTAGTTGCATTCACAAATGCTGTCTCTCCATATAATTTTACAACCAAGGTAATGCGCAATCTGATAAGTACGAATAGTCTTGAAGATGGTGTTCGATGGAGCGAATGCCCACCATTAACAGCCGTATTCAAGCGAGCCGGCTATTTTGTCAGTATGTATGATAATCAAAGAACCTTTGCTTTTGGAGCAACATTCACCTTTGCTTTGAACAGTTATCTTTATGCACCACGTGTCTTGAAAGTATGCTATGATAGGACAAACAATAATTCTTTTGAGTATGATGGACAATTAGTTAATAGATATAAACGTGATTTTCAGGAGCAACATAGCCATGCTCTGACTATCTTCCATCTCATGGGACAGCATATAGAAGCTGTTAAGCGTTATCCTGCTGATAGGCAATTTAACCATTTCTCTGCTGATAGTATTAGGCGGAAGGAACCATGGATGACAGAGGAGATGAGGAAGAGTATTGCTGAATATGATAATGCTACATTATATAACGACTATGTGATGAAGCAGATAATCAGTCTATATGCTCATAGAAATGCAGTGGTTATCTATGTTTCTGACCATGGTGAAGAAGTCTATGATTATAGGGCTAGTGCTGGGAGAAAGGGCAGTGATGACTTGAAAAATATGCTTTATTACCAGTATAGTGTACCTATGATTGCTTGGTTCTCTGATGTTTTTAAGAAGAAATACCCTAACAAGGTGCAGCAAATAAAAGCATCGATTTCTAAACCTTTTATGACCGATGATATCTGTCAAATGCTCTTTGACCTTGGAGGTTTAACCTCTTCTCCATATTATTCTGCTAAGCACGACATCTTGAGTAAGGATTATGTTTGTGGGAAGCGCATAGTTAATGACAAGTATAATTACGATAACATCGTGCGACCGTAAGATTTCATATGTAAAGGAAACATAGTTTTTAAGAAGAGAGATGGGGCTTCGCACAATATGGGCAAGGTTCCATCTCTTTTTGTTTTCACCTTCCCCCGCGCACCTATAATTATAGGTGGTATGGGCTTGTTATATGACTTGTTAAGCGGATATAAGTAAGGTGAAGAGTAGACAAAAGTTTTAATAAGATGAGTACTAATTTGATTTATGCCTCGCATATGTCCTTCCGTCAATTCATATAATGTATTTCTTAAATTGCTTCTTTTCGATAAAAAAGTCTAGAGAAGTTTTGTTGTTTAAATAAAAAACACTACCTTTGCAACCGCAATTCAGCAATGAGTTAGCTATTAATGGGATATGGTGTAATGGTAACACTACAGATTCTGGTCCTGTCATTCCTGGTTCGAATCCGGGTATCCCAACGCTTAGAGAGATAGAGTCATCTATCTCTTTTTTGTTTTTGTGTATTTCCTTCTTTCATTATATACGTTAGTTTGCAGTTAGAGATAGACTATTCCTACTCTTTTATAATCATAGGCTTGGCACGTAAACATGATTGTTTTTAGTCTTGAAGAATGTATTTTTCGGTAGAGCTTATAAAAGAAAAATCAGCAACTTAGATGTTAGTTCTAAGTTGCTGATTGGTTGTTGTGGACCAGCCTGGGCTTGAACCAGGGACCTCCAGATTATGAGTCTGTTGCTCTAACCAACTGAGCTACAAGTCCGAGATGTGTTTGATACGGGTGCAAAGGTAATGAAATAAATGGAAATAGGAGAATGGAGAAGAAAGAAAATGACAGTTTTAACACATTTTGAGAAGTAGTGAAGTGCGTTTGTGGTGCTTTCTAAGTAACTTTGCAAGGGACTTTGATTCACTTGAGAACATAACCTGTTGTCTTAATTGGTGGTTTCTAAGTAACTTTGCAAGGAGCTTTGCTAAGGAGAGCAAGGGGCTTTGTCAAGGAGTGTAAAGAGTGAAAGGAGCGAAAGAGAGGTAAGATAATAGTGCTGTTGAGGAGGATTGTTTGAAGAGATGGAAGAGGGGAGAAGGAGGACAGATAACTGTTGGAAGGATGGTAAATAGTGTATAAGGAAATTGGAAACGATATATATAAAGCAAGGAGAGAAGGTTGAGATAGGAGAGCTGGTAGCTACTATCGGCTTCTTTGATGGTGTGCATCGTGGGCATCAGTATCTGATAAGGAATGTGGTTGAAGAGGCGCATCGGGTAGGGATGGTGTCCGCTGTAATAACGTTTGATGAGCATCCTCGGCAAGTGTTGAAGGCATCATTGGGGAAGGAAGAGGATGTTAATAGCCGACCAGAATTGCTATCATCACTTAATGAGAAACTGCTGTTATTATCAAAGACAGGCATTGATAAAGTCATCGTGTTACACTTTGATGTCGCATTGGCAGACTTATCTGCACGCGAGTTTATGGAGGATGTCTTACGCAATCAACTGAATGTACGCAAGCTGTTTATCGGTTACGACAATCGTTTCGGGCATAATCGTTCGGAGGGATTCGATGATTATAAACGATACGGCGAGCAGTTAGGAATAGAGGTCATACACAATAATGCCTACCTTCCCGATGGTGAGAAGATTAGTTCGTCACAGATAAGGACGTATATAAAAGAAGGTGATATCGTGCGTGCCAATCACTATTTAGGTTACGATTACACCATCTCTAGCAAGATTGTGAGCGGCTTCCAGAACGGTCACAAGTTAGGTTTTCCCACTGCCAACCTCGATATCAACGCTTGCCAACAGCTCCTACCTATGCGTGGCGTATATGCTGTCATGGTTCAATTAGACCACTCCCTCGTATGGAAGCGTGGGATGATGAATATCGGTAAACGCCCCACATTCGATGGAACGAAAGAGACTTTAGAAGTAAACATCTTCAATTTCGAGGGCAATCTCTATGGGCAAGATGTCTCTATCCGATTCATCAGTAAGATACGAGATGAGCGTAAGTTCGATTCCCTCGAAGCCCTATCCCAACAGCTCGAACAAGACAAACATACCATCAACGAACTCTTCGATAGGCGTCATCCGATGGTTGATAACATAGTAGAACAATAATAAACAAGGAAGAATATGAAGTCAAGAGAATTATGGACAGCCGTTCTTTATACTATATTATTCGTAGCACTCTTCATCGTGTTGCAAGTTATTGCATTAGTAATTACCAATCTTACAGTTTCATTCATTAATGGAACTCCCTTCTTAACCACGATGAATGGTGCCAAAGATGGTACTTCGATAGCTCTCTCATCAGTGATTAGTAGTTTGTTAACCCTCCTCCTGTTCACTCGTACAAAGTGGGCACCAGTATCTAACATCTATCTCAAGTCACGTCCGTGGGGCGTTCTCCTTTGGGCAGCTTTGCTTGCTTTAGGTTCTATCCTCCCGATGGAGTTCATAGCAGAGAAGATTAATCTCACCATGCCCGAACAAACGGAAACAATGTTCCAAAGCATTATGGAGACATCATGGGGATATATCGCCTTAGGTATCATGGCACCATTGGCAGAGGAGGTAGTCTTTCGTGGTGGTGTACTCCGTGTACTTCTGAATGCAACGGGCAGTAAGAGTCACTGGATAGCTATCATCCTCTCGGCTCTCGTCTTTGGTTTCATCCACTTCAACCTGGCGCAGGGCGTCCACGCCTTCTTGCTCGGTTTGGTACTTGGATGGATGTATTATCGCACAAAGAGCATTCTGCCAGGGCTTATGTTGCATTGGATGAACAACACAGTAGCCTATGTGATGTTCCATTTAATGCCACAGATGAGCGACGGAAAGCTCATCGACTTCTTCCATGGAAGTGAGCGAATGATGTATGGCGGACTGTTTTTTTCGCTTTGCATACTCATCCCGTCCATCTTCCAATTAGCCCTTCGGATGAAGAAGGCATAACGACGAACCTTCTTATTCCGCAATGATAAGGGTGCATCAAATGTCCGTTAGGATTATTGATGCACCCCTTTTTTAGTCCTGTTACCTATGACCTCTTTCAGTCTCAGCCCATGAAACTCATTGTATCATACGTCTGAGACACAGCGTCTCACGTACGTGATACACACAGTCTCACGCCTTTGAGACACACAGTTTCAGTATATGGAACGCACAGTCTCAGTCTTGGGTAATGCTGCTGAGACTTACATGTTGTCACACTCTTCGCCCTCATGTACAGGAATCTTAGCGTCCTTTGTAGTCTTCACAGCCTTATAACCGAACTTCTCGAAAGCCTTTTGCAACTTCGCTTCATCCGTTTTCTTGGCATCATAAGTGATATAAACTTTCTGCTCTTCGGTGCTTGTCTTGATCTCTTTCACGCCTTTTTCAAAGCGGAGATTCCCCTTTACTTTGTTCTCGCAGTTGGCGCAGTGCATTTGAGGAGTCGTAGTGAAAATAACAGTCTTGAGCTCTTTTGCTGATGCAATCATGGCTACCATGAGAAGCACCAAAGTGATGATTGACTTTTTCATAATCCTATATTTTATATTTAGTAATTGATATGTTTGACTCTTATTGTAGTCGCTTTCCTAAGTTAAGACGTAAGCCCACGTATGCCATCGCACCTTGGATAGGACCATAGACCATCGTTGGTTCGAAGGTGTTCGACCATGGATTGTCATATCCGATGATAGGGTTCTTCTGCTTGAAGTTGGTTAGGTTCTCGCCACCAACATAGACCGAGAAGTGACGGAAGTGGCGTGTTATCTGTGCATTCACCTGCCCGTAAGCCTTGTAGGTGCGCTCCCATGATAGGTTGCCTGTCACTGGTGAGGTGTAAGGTTCGGGCATTCGTCCACCGCCATTGAGTGCTAATGTAGCATCGAACTGCCACAAACCTAGCGGCGTCTTATAGCTTGCGGTGAGCAAAGCCTTGTATCTGCTTTGCAGCGGTTTCCACATCAGTCGATTGTTGTAAGTCGCTTTGACGAGGTTATAACGATAAGCGGCTGTGAGGTCGAGCCCTTTGAATAACTCATAAGAGGCATCCACCTGGAAGGTGTGTGAGAAACTTTTGCCATTGAGATTGGTGATGTGCAGCTCCTGTGGGTTGGTATCGTAATCAACAAGCGTTTGTGAGATGAAGTGCGTGTAATAATATTCCGTATTCAACTTGAGTAACTTGTTGTTGATAGGGAAGGTGAAGCTTAGGCTTGCCCCATAGTTCCATGCAGCCTCCTGCTTGAGGTTGTCTATGATAAGGCGGCGTCCTGATGCCATGAGGAAATTGTTTTCAGCCAAAGCGTGAGGGCTTCGATAGCCCTTACCAGCCGATAGACGCATTGTAAGGAAGCTCGCTGGAACCCACTTCAGATGGAATCTTGGCGTGAAGAAGGTGCCATATATATTACTATGGTCAATGCGTAAGCCCGCCATAGCGATGAGTTTACCATTCAAGTTATAGGTGTATTGCGCATAAGCACCAGGTGTTGTCTCACTCTCAATGCCCCTCGTCATAGGATAGAGGTTGCCATAGTCAGACGGGTTATAGCCTGTTGGGAGTGTCAGTTGCTGGTGCAGATAGTCGTGATTGAGGCTCAATCCAGCCGATAGATTATGCTCTGGTGTGAAGTTCGTCTCGAATATCAATGAGGCATAAGCATTCTTTTCGTTGACGAAGTATTGCTTAATACCATATTGCGCATCCTGCTTGTGCATGGAAACGTTACCCATTAAGGCGATGTTCGTGCCGTGCTCAGGATTGAGAATGAGAGCGTGCTTCATGTAAGCCTCATAGCGGTCAGTTGCGATGTTGATGCGATAAGGTGTAGTCATAGCTGGCATTAAGGATGCGTGATGACTAACCTGTCCGCTCATTCTATCCTCTTTTAATAGTGACAAACCAGCGTGGAGCATGTAGTTGCCCGTCTTCCAGTACCATCGGTTCTGTAGGTTATATTGTCTCACTTGAGGGTCGTCTTGGAATCCATCCCCATTACCATCATGCCTACTCCAATTATTCTCGAAGTGTGCAAGAAGTTCCGTACTAAGGTTCTTGTTACCATTGATATGAATGTTACCATCCGCATTGGCTTCGAACTTCCCCATAGTACTTCCGTATAGATTAACGCTCATGCCCGTCTCATCCTCAGGTTTGACGTATTCGACGTTAATCTGTCCAGTCATGGCTTCATAGCCGTTCTTCACTGAAGAGTTACCCTTGCTCACCTGCATACTCTTCATCCAGTTGCCTGGTACATAGCCCAATCCGTAAGGTAAGGCAGCACCGCGAAAGTTAGGGAGGTTCTCTGTTAGCATTTGAACATAGGTGCCACTCAATCCGAGTAACTTCACTTGTTTTGCTCCAGTAGTGGCATCTGAGTAGTTGACATCTACTGAAGGGTTGTTGACGAAACTCTCTCCAAGGTTGCAGCATGCAGCTTTGAAGAGTTCATCACGTAGAATATCCTTTCCGTTGATAGCGCCCGCCAATGTGCGCACAGTCGCTGCCCTTGCTGTTACCGTCACGTTTGAAAGCGTTTGTTCTTTCAGTGTTGCAGTTGTGTCAATAGGGGTTGTTGTGGTGGAATCAATGGCCGTCTGTTGTGCGAAAGCCGTTGGAGTAAAGAGCAGCGCAAGCCCTGCAAGTTGTATTTTCTTATTCATATAAAGTCTTTAAAATGATGGTTTGAAATGAATCGTATGGCATTCTGTGTTGTTTAATGAGCCATACAATAATCCTTCGAGCCAACGAGAGAAACGTAGACGCATGATGGATAAGCCCATCAAGACATCCTCTTGGTTCCTAATAGTGCCTCGTTAAAGCTCTGATACGCCGATTGCGTCCCTTCTTGAAAGGGATTCAGAGAGACTTTATATCAAATAAGAAGTGTGGTAAGAAAGCGTAGATATTGCCTAGGCGGACTATGCCAAAGCAATGACAGCACTTTCTCTGGAGCCTTTGTCAATGTGGGCAAAGGCAATAACGAGCAACTTGTAACTAGTTGCGGGAGTAGAGATATTTGGATAGGATGCACCTTCTGTATAGAAGATTGTGCAGTATTTGTGGCAGACAAGCTCTTTACTTGCAGTTTCATGCAGTGCTTATTAGCCTCTTTCTTGCAATGTCCATCCCTCATGTTATCGGCTATAGACACATTACCAGTATGCTCACAAACCATTGTCAGCACACCAGAACCAATCCAAACAATCATCAGTGATAGTAGGAGGGAAAGTGTTATATTTACCGATTTTCTCATCTTTTGCGGGGCAAAGTTAGGTATTTATTAGTAACTTTGCAACGTTTTTAAAGGTTATTTAGATGTTTCGTTCGTTCTTTAACAGGAATTTTTACAAGGGTGTAAGCCTTATTCTCGTAGCTTCCCTATTGTCATCTATTGCCAGGCGTAACCTCTCGTTGACAAGAAGACATATACAAAGATGTGCCGTAGATGTGACTGAAAAGTCTTATTATCAGTTGGACGTTGATGGTAAACCTGCAGCTTATTTCTCCAATTATACCGACTCCACCTTTGTAGAGGGTAGTCTGCCAGGTGACTCCATACACTCACGTATGTCCGTAACAGAGGGCTATTGGGTGAATAAACTACCCATTTTGCCTTCTAGCTTTGGGCGTATAGCTGTGATAAGGCGCCATTATCCTTCCACAATTATCAATCTGAAGGATCAGAAGTTGCGTCAGGTATTGATGTACGCATTGATGAAGATGGATATAAAGTTAGTGGGTTTACAGTCCAAGCGCAATGAAACTGCCTATTATTTGCGTGTTCATAGTGTGCAAGACTATGGTTATAACAAGATTGCCGATTATCATACAGCGGTGGTTCATCAGATAGATTCATTGCAAAGGATTATACACGTTTTGCAAGATATAAAACCTACTGCACGTCTTCGAATCCGTCAAGTGAATCAATACACAGCGCGTGTATGGTATAAGCCAGGCGAGATAATGGTTTGTAATCGCTTGAATGATGAATCAAACCGATGGGCTCTTTGCTTGCAGACATCTGATTGTATGACTCCTTGGATGATCTCTTCACGCTTCGGCAGAGAGCGAGGAATGCAAGAGAGTTTGCGTAACTTCAAGGCTTATTCGCATCCTGTTCTTGGCTTTCCAGCAGGAGCTTTGATTGATTCTGCGGGTTATTACGTTGGCGAGCAACGAGGAGGAAAGGCTGAGGGGTATGGTCAGTATTATGGTAATGATGGTAGTTTTTATGATGGGCATTGGCAGGATGGCAAGCGAAATGGCTTTGGTATCAATGTTGCGCCACATGACTTTCTGAAGGTGGGGGAGTGGAAGAACAACGTATTTAAGGGCGAGCGTCTCACTTACAACGCTGATCGTATCTATGGTATAGACCTTTCTAAACATCAACATGAGAAGGGGGAGCAGCGTTACAGCATAGCTTGGAGCAAGTTAAGAATCACTCATCTCGGTACATTAAGTAGTAAGAAGGTGGAAGGGATAGTTGACTATCCTGTCTCATTCGCCTATGTTAAGGCTACAGAAGGGCGCACCTTGCTCAACAACTATTATTATTCTGATTACTTGGCAGCCCGTCAGCACGGAATTAGAGTGGGCTCTTACCACTTCTTCTCAACCTTGTCTTCGGGCTATATGCAGGCTAACTTCTTCTTAAAGAAAGCTCGATTCAGAAAAGGCGACCTACCACCTGTGCTCGACGTAGAGCCTACTGATGCACAAATCCATGCTATGGGAGGTGCTGAAGTGCTGTTCAAACAAGTGAGGATATGGATGTCTATGGTATTTAAACATACGAGTCATCGCCCTATACTCTATATCAGTCAGTCGTTTGCCAATCGTTATATGCCCTTAGCCCCCGACCTTGGTGATAACTATCTCGTGTGGATTGCGCGTTATGGAGAGTATAAACCTAACTTCAAACTAGCTTACTGGCAGCTTAGTCCTGATGGAAAGGTGCGTGGTATTCATGGTGATGTTGATATCAACGTGTTTAATGGGTATAGCAATCAATACGAAGACTTCTTAAAGAGACATTGCTTTTGAATGTCGCTTTAAGAAGTTATAAATAATTGTGTGACACGATTAAAATGCGCCTTAGAGAGTAATCTCTCCAGAGCCAAAGCAGCGGTAGTGCTGCTCATCATATATGACACAGAACTGTCCGGGGGCAACTCCATGAATACTCTCTGTAGAATGGATGAGGCACTTCCCATCGCTTAGTTGCTCTACGGTAGCCGTGTGATACTCCGGTGTATGGCGTATCTTGAAAGTCACCTTAGCAGGTAGTTCTGTGATACCTTCGGTTAAGAAGTGGAAATCATGCAGTGGGAAGTCCTTCTTATAAGCTGTTGCTGGATCATAACCATGGCTTACATAGAGAATATTCTGCGCCACATCCTTCTTAACAACGAACCAAGGACCACCTCCAAGACCCAATCCTTTGCGTTGTCCGATGGTGTGGAACCATAGTCCACGGTGCTCACCAATCTTCTTACCGGTCCCTAATTCGATGATGTCCCCCATCTGTTCCCCCAGATAACGACGTACATACTCATTGTAATCAATGTTACCAAGGAAGCAGATACCCTGTGAGTCCTTCCTACGAGCATTGATTAAGTGTTCCTGTTCGGCAATTTCTCTCACCTCATTCTTCGCATAATGCCCTATAGGGAATATCGCTTTCTTTAGTTGCCAATCGTATATTTGTGCTAAGAAGTCGGTCTGGTCTTTTACAGGGTCAGGACTTGTTGTAAGCCATTTACGCCCATCAATCCATTCAGTCTGCGCATAGTGCCCCGTTGCTATTAGGTCATAATCATGCCCCATCTTCGCATCGAAGGCACCAAACTTTATGAGTCTGTTGCACATCACATCAGGGTTTGGAGTGAAACCAGCCTTTACCTTTTCCATAGTATAGCTCGTTACCTGATCCCAATACTCCTTATGACAATCGATGACCTGCAACTTGCAGCCATAACGATGCGCCACGGAAGTAGCCATCTCCAAGTCTTCTTCAGAGTTACAATCCCATTCCTCCTTCTCTTCTGGTCCTATCTTAATATAGAAACAATCGGGGTGTAAGCCCAGTCGAGCAAACTCATATACGACGACCGAGCTATCTACACCGCCAGAGAGAAGCACTGCGATGCGTTTATCTTTTATCTCCTGAATATCCATTCTATAATCCTTTCCTATCTAAAATACCGTCAGGCTTGTACCTGTTCTTCGGTTATCTTCTTGCGATGTGATACCTTCATACGATCAAAGCCAACGCCATACACACCATTAACAGCCCCTTGTGAAACGAATGCGTTAGGGTCTATTTCATCAATGAGTTGGTAGATGGCACGTGCTTCCGAACGCCTTGCTATGATGAAGAGCATCTTCAATTCCTTACCTGTATAGAACCCTTGTGCATTGATGATGGTACATCCACGAGGTACATCGTTATTGACTGCTGTTCCTATCTCTGCCCAGTGCTCTGATATAACAAAGAACTGAACGGAACCTCGCATACCGTTGATCAAGTAATCAACAACGTATGTCATGACAAAGAGAACGATATATCCATAGATCACTTTCTCCCAATTATTCAATACGAGATAACTTGAGCTAATGATGCAAAGGTCGCATGCCAAGATGACACGACCTAGTGAGATGTCACGGTACTTATGTATCATTGCAGCCACAACATCCGATCCGCCAGAGCTTGCATTGTACTGTAATGCGATGGCAACACCAGCTCCTAATAGTACACCTCCTACTACACAGGCAAGGAAAGGTTGGTCGGCAAAGAGTGCATGACCTGCGAACACCTGTCTAAAGAACGATGTAAAGATGGCAAAGGTGACCACTGCAAAGATAGTTCTAATGCAGAACTTCCATCCAAGAATCCTCAAAGCAATAAAGAGTAAGATACCATTAATTGCCAAGTAGGTATATTGAACGGGAATGTCCAAACCCCATTGGATAACAGAGGCAATACCCGCAATGCCACCAATTGTAATCTTGTGAGGTAAGAGGAAGGCGCACCATCCAAAACTACCAAGCAACATTGCAAAAGCAATCACTAAGAACTCCCATACGTCTCTTAGCTTGTTTTTTCTTTTTCTGACCATGTGTTTATCGATAAATAGTATTTTGCAAAGATAGTGAAAATATAATGAAAATCAAGTTGCAGGATGTTTTTTTCATAATTATGAGATGTTCTTTCTCTTGTAAGAGAGTCTTTTCCCCAATCAAAGAGACGCCCTTTTCATTGTGAAGAAAGCCTTTCCTCATAGCAAGAAGAGCCTCTCTTTGCGTGAAAGAAAGGCTCTTCTGTTTATTAGTTGATATTCTCTTTGATTTGTGACTATTGCTTGTTTCGTTTGTTGAAGAGGCGGAATAACTCTCCGATCCATAGAACGGCAGAGGTTGAAGTGACGATGATCAACCAATCAGAAAGGCTAAGGGGAGTGACGTTGAACATCCTTCCACCACACTGCACAATGATAATCTGCCCCACAAATATCAACAAGGCTATACCCCCAAAACCCTTACAACCTTTCAAGTGGAAGGCACTACGTCCTGTTGCAAAGGCTCGCGCATTAAACATATTCCAGAACTGTATCATCACAAAGAGTGTGAAGAAGATGCTCAACTCATGGTCAGTTAGTCCTTGATTTCCCATATTCTTCCATGTAAGGAAGTCGGTCATCGAATGAATAGGAGCATGTTCCAGCATATAAAGCAATGTGAGTAGGATTACAAAGAACAAACAACCAACACCGATAATGAGTCTTGTCATTGCTGGATTAATAATGAAAGACTTGCGGTTGCGAGGCTTATCATGCATGACAGATTCCGATGGTGGAAGGGAGGCGAGAGCCATTGCTGCGAAGGTATCCATAATGAGGTTGACCCATAACATTTGAGTTACTGTCAGTGGACTCTGCGTCCCCATCAATGCACCTGCTAGAACGATAAGACAGGCAGCAACGTTTACTGTCATCTGAAAAAGGATGAATCTCTGGATGTTCTGATAGAGTGATCGCCCCCACATTACCGCACGACCGATAGAACGGAAGGAGTTATCAATGATGGTGATATCGGATGCTTCTTTCGCAACATTCGTCCCATCGCCCATTGATAAACCCACGTGTGCAGCTTTGAGAGCTGGTGCATCGTTTGTTCCATCGCCCGTAACTGCTACGACTTGATGCTGAGCTTGCAAGGCTTCAACCAATCGCTTCTTATCCATTGGGCGTGCGCGGGCTATGATCTTTAGGTTGTTTACGCGTTTAGAAAGTTCTTCGTCACTTAGAGCTTCAAACTCCGGACCTGTTATCACACAGTTATCACAATCCTTCCTAGTCCATAGTCCCACCTGTCGACCTATCTCTTTTGCTGTTCCCGGGGTATCGCCTGTGACAATCTTAACATCTATACCAGCATCAAGACATTCCCGAACGGCAGCAGGAACCTCCTTACGAACAGGGTCGGAGATGGCTACGATACCTTGGAAAGTTAATCCTTTCCCTGTTTGTTTGATGGTGTCGAGGAGGGTTGGGATTACCCCCTCGTGTAAGTTGTCATCGTCGATGAGCATACAAGCAAAGCCTAATGTGCGCATAGCTTGGTTCTGCCAGGTTAACAACTGGTTGCTAATTTCATCCCACGAACGATTCCCCATGATAGAAGAACAATAGTTACGGATGATGTCAGTTGCACCTTTTATATATAAGATGGTCTTCCCCGGAAGTTGAGCAGAGCGCACCAAGGTTCCCATGCACTTGCGTTCTGTTGAGAAAGGAAGTTCGTCTATAACCTCAGCCTCTGTGCGCAACTGACGGTAATCATAGCCCTGATCATTTAACCAAAGTAGGAGTGCACCTTCTGTTGGGTTGCCTAAGGCGGTTGGGTGATGAGTATCAGTGAAATCGAGAGACGCTGTTGAGTTCACAGCAATAGCCTCTCTTGCTAACGCCCTGTGCTCTTCAGTCTCCCTGTCAATAGCCATTTCACTCACACGCATTTGATTCTGCGTTAGCGTTCCAGTCTTATCTGTACAAATGACAGTCGTTGCTCCCATTGTTTCGCAAGCGTGCATCTTGCGCACAAGATTATTTGTTTTTAGCATACGACGCATTGAATAAGCCAAAGAAAGCGTTACCGCCATAGGTAATCCTTCGGGAACAGCAACGACGATAAGCGTCACGCAAATCATTATTGAGTCTAGGAGATATTGCAGGAAGTGTACCCAATCGAAGGAGAAGTTCGAGAAGAACATGATAATGCGGGCAATGAGAATGAGGGCGGCAATGGTGTAGCTAGCCCAAGTAATAAGTTTGCCCAATCGTTCTAATTGCTCGGTAAGAGGTGTCTTAACGCTGTTATCAATCTGAGAAGCTACGAAAACCTTACCATTTTCGGTATTATCTCCAATCTTTTCAACGCGGAATAAACCATGACCTTCCATCACCTTTGTTCCACGAAGGACATAGTTTGTTGGGAATGTTGCGTCTTTATCGAAATCAGCTTCATGTGTACTCTTATGGCAGATAGGCTCTCCTGTGAGAGAAGACTCGTCTATGTTGAGAGAGATAGCTTGTAGTAACACTCCATCAGCAGGCACTTCAGAGCCCGTGTTGAGCCTGACCACATCGCCAACCACAACCTCTCGCTTTGTTATTTGGGTGGTGTTGCCATTTCGAATGACCTCCACAGGTTCTTCGTCATTGACTTGGTTGAGAACAGAAAAGGCCTTGTTCGCTTTCTCCTCGAAGAAGAATGCCATGCCAGTAGCCAATAGTATGGCGATAAAAATGCCTACTGGCTCGAAAAACACCTCTGTTCCTTCATGCAAACCATAGTATTCATAGAAAGAGATAGCGATAGAGAGAATGCCAGCAACAAGTAGAATGATAATCAGAGGATCCTCAAATTTCGTTATAAAACGCTTCCACATAGGCTCTTTCGCAGGTGGTGTGAGGAGGTTTTCACCGTACTTCTGCCTACTTGCTAACACCTCTTGATCATTAAGCCCGTTAATTATCTTCTTCTCTTTCATAATGTCTTTGTGTATGAGACAACGGCGACAAAAGGGAACATGTTTGCCTTTTAGCTGTTGTACTTGGGCTGCAAAGATACAAAGAAAAAATGATATTCGGCGACAGAAGGGAACATGTTTACAATCAAGTGGAACTTCCACTTGATTGTAAATAATCAGATAGTAGTATTCTTGTTTATAGTATTTTAGATGTGAGGAATTAGTGGGGGAGGGGCTTGGTATTATCTTTTATGGAGGAACTTGTTTAAAGCCTTTAGTATAAATTATGGTCAAAAAAAGAAAGAGAAAGGTTACATATATGGAAACTAATGCTTATCTTTGTAGCAGACAATCAATAACATGGAACGAGAAGCAAGATTTAAGATAGCCTATATGCAGGATGCAATAGACTTCTTAACCCTCTTACCACAGAAAGCAAGGGTCAAAGTGGTATACAATATAGGTAAGAGTATGTTCGTACTCGACAATAGTTTGTTTAAAAAACTGGGTAATACAGATATATGGGAGTTCCGAACTCTATATGATGGGATGGCTTATCGCCTGTTTGCTTTTTGGGATACAGATGCAGAGACATTGGTTGTTGCTACGCATGGCATTACAAAGAAAACGCAAAAGACGCCTTTAGTAATGATAAAAAAATAACTTGGTATTTTTTTCTCTCTCTCCATGAAACCATATAGTTCCATTTCTGGAGTTTTTCATCAATTGAATACACTGCTCAAGACCGATGCCTCGGCTCCGAAAATGTACCAAGTTATTTTTTAATCATTACTTAAAAGAAATAAAGAAGGCTGAGGAAAAGCGAAAAGAATATTTTAATAATAAGCGAAGAAAATAATGGGACAGGAGAAGTTATATACACATGAGGATATGCTTGACACCGTTTTGGGCAAGCAAGGGACTGTTTTGCGTGATGAATACGAGTCTGACATGAACTCGTTCCTTATGGGAGAAGCCATAAAGAAAGCTCGCCAGTCACGGCATTTAACACAAGAGCAGTTAGGAGAACTTATGGGTGTTAAGAAAGCGCAAGTATCACGTATTGAAGGAGGACGTAATCTTACATTCACTACTATCGCTCGCGCCTTTAAAGCAATGGGGATTAGTGCATCTTTTGAAGCGCAAGGAATAGGGCGTATAGCATTGTGGTAAAGATGATATCGTACTATTGGTAAAATTGAAGGGAATCATTTTTGCTGTCATTCCTGTCATCTTTTCATAGTATATAAGGCATTAGTAATCAATGATATAGTGTAAATGTTAAAACTGACAGCAAATGAATTTCACACTTAATTAGCGGTTGTATGTACTATAAATGAGCTGGTTTTGTATTACTAAGATGGTTAAAAATACCTTTTATAAGCTGGACTTACGAACATAAGTCTACCCTTCACGGAAAAAGTCGAGTGCTTCCTTAATGTCATTCTCTGTGATGGTTTGATTGATGCGGATATCTCCAATACCACCAAGGAGCGTTACATTGATTTCATTACCACGATTCTTTTTATCGTGGTGCATGAGTTCTATAAGCTCAGGATAGTCGTTGCAGGTGATAGGAAGACTTCCATAATACGATCGAATGAAGTTTACTATTTGGCGCATGCGCTCTGTGGGGAAGTCTGTTCGTGTCGTTGCAAGATATAGTTCCGCAATCAGTCCAAAGGCGACAGCGTATCCATGCAAGACAGGTTGGCGCTTCATTGCCCATGACTCGAACGCATGTCCAAAGGTGTGACCGAGGTTTAAGGCTTTACGAATACCCTTTTCGTGTGGGTCTTCAGCAACGATACGTTCCTTAATGTGTACACTCTTATCCAGCATGGAGGCTAGTTGACGAAGATTAGGTTGTGCTAGATTGAAGTTGATGAGTTCTGCCCACATCGTTTCATCAGCTATCAAACCATGTTTGAGCATCTCGGCATAACCGCTGCGAATATTTTCTTCATCAAGTGTTCGGAGCCAGTTGGTATCAAGCAATACAAATTCAGCATCATTAAAGACTCCTATCTCGTTCTTTAACCCACCAAAGTTGATACCCGTTTTACCTCCAACACTTGCATCCACCATGGCAAGTAAGGTTGTTGGAATATTGATGAAGTTAATTCCCCGTTTGTAGGTTGAAGCAGCAAAACCACCTAAGTCGGTTACCATACCACCTCCAAGGTTGATGAGTAGACTATGGCGTGTGGCTTTCCCTTGCTGTAATGATTCCCATACATGGACGAGTGTGTCAAGATTCTTACGTCTGTCAGTTGCACCAATAACAATTGTTTGGGCATCTTTCAGACATAAATAATCCTTGACAAGAGCCCAACAGAGTTTGTTAGTAGTCTCATCTACGAGAACAAAGATTCTATCATGTTCACATTCAGTAATGGCTTCTGCCAATTCTGTCTTGAGATGTCTTGATATGATGACACGCTGTTTCATAAACTATCTCTTTACTTCCAATCCGTATAAAAACTTGTCCTATCTGTGCAAGTTATTGCATATTGATAGATTGCTTGAAGTCATTTGTGAGGAAGTTTGCTATTCGGAAGTAAGGTACGAACACCTCTATTTCGTCTCCTTGATAAGTAAATTGTATACAATCAGGGCATACGAAAGTTAGTCCCTTATCGCCAACAATGATTTTATCAGGCATCTTGGAGAGTAGGTTGTATTCCTCATTTTGAACCTTCATAATCCTCTTTATTTCTTTATTTAGAACTTGTACGAGCTGGAGACTATGTGGGTTTTTAAGGATGTCTTTCTTTCGAAGTATCTTTTGTACACGCTTGTCATAGGTGATACCTTTAGTAGAGGTTTCTATATAATCACCAGTTCCTCCACCCCAATTAACCATACGTTTCAATATGAATTGGACGAAATTAGGATTATGACTCTTCACTCTTTTTAATGTAATCTCTTCTCCTGGATTGTATGGACCGCACTCATCTATCATTCCCAGCCTCCAATACTCTGCCATAGCTGATTGTATATCAGGACATGATTTACCAAATATGAGAATCATTAGATGGTCTTGTAAGATAGGTAATTGTGTAACTCCATTGAGGTAGACTGGCCATTGCAGGTTAAGACTCTTGTGTCCTACATTGTAAGTGGGGTCATCCTGTCCTTCGTCAGTTCCCCAATCAGTATTTAGTTGGTAACGTTCCGTCTTCTTGTAAGTAACAAATCGGTCAGGTTGCGCTACCACTTTTTCGGGAGCACTCTTATCAACTAAGACGATAGAAGCAGCACTATCATTTGTAGGGTTGTTATCCACTTTCTTCGTTGTATTATTGCATGAAGATAAGACAAAGGAAATTAATATACCTGTGATGAATACTTTATGTTTCATACTCCTTTATGTTTAGTTGTATCGCATTTAATTGTTATTAGTTAAATTAACTATCAACTGCAATGTTACAAAAAATAATTGTAAATGTCTTATATAAGCTGTTAAAAGTGAAGATTAAGGTTAAACTTCTTATATGTTTAACCATCATATAAATCAGTTAATGAAATAGTTTTATGGTAAAAAGATTATTCTTGTTTGTATTCTTGTCGTTTAGTAGCATCACACTACTTGCACAGAATAGAACGATAACAGGTTCTCTTTTTGATGGAGAAGTGAAGGAGAAAGTTCCTTTTGCAGTTGTCCAGTTGTTGAAGATGGATAGCACCTATGTTGTTGGAGCTACCTCCGATGAAAGTGGTAATTTCAAAGTGACAGCTCCAACGAATGGCAGGTTTATTCTGAAGGCATCCTATGTTGGTTATAAAACAATCTTTCAGAATGTTACGATTGCAAATGATCAAGATGTTGCTATAGGGCAACTCGATTTTCAAGTGGATACGCACACGTTGAAAGAAGTTAAGGTTGTTGCAAGTGCACCAAAGGTAGTTGTGAAGGCTGATACCTTTCAATACAATGCGTCGGCATTCCGTGTTGCAGAGGGGTCGACTATAGAAGCCTTAGTAAAAAAGCTACCAGGAGCCGAGGTGTCGGACGATGGTACGATAAAGATTAATGGTAAAGAGGTCAAGAAAATACTCATTAATGGTAAGGAGTTCATGACTGGTGATACTAAAACAGCACTCAAGAACCTCCCCACCTCTATAATAGATAAGATTAAAGCATACGACCAGAAGAGTGATTTGAGTCGTGTGACGGGTATTGATGATGGCAACGAATCGACTGTACTGGACTTTGGTGTTAAGGCTGGAATGAACAAAGGCTTCTTCTCAAACATTGACCTTGGAATAGGAACCAAGCATCGTTATTCAGAGAAGGCAATGGCAGCTTATTTCAATGATAAGTTCCGAATGATGGGCTTCTTGTCTGCTAATAATGTCAACGATATGGGCTTTGGTGGTGGTCCTCGTGGCGGATGGGGTGGCATACGTCAAGGATTGAATGCTACAAAGATGGTTGGTTTGAATATGAACTATGATAATGGTAAAACCTTACAATGGGATGGTAGTGTTCGTTGGAATCATTCTGATGGTGACTTGAATACCCGTGTATCAATAGAGAACTTCGTTGCGTCACAAGGTTCATACGCCAATCGTCGCTCGCAGGAATATACTCGTGAGAACTCTTGGGATGGTCGTTTCCGTTTGGAGTGGAAACCTGACTCTATGTGGAATATCATGTTCCGACCTAATATCCGACTATCAAAGAATGATGGACAGGTTGTTAGTAAGTCGGCAGCTTACAATACCGACCCATACGAAAGTGTGGATGATTCATTGTTGGCAACAGCTATTGCACAGTTAGAAGCACAAGGTGTAATGGTGAACAATCAGCATAATACAACCATTTCTTATGGTGATAACAATGCTTTGGGTGCTATGCTCCAAGTGAATCGTCGCTTGAGTCAGAACGGACGAAACGTTACCCTGCGTGTGGATGGCGATTATAGTGATGCAGATTCGAAGACTTTCTCAACACAAGACTTACAATACTTTCAGTTGAGAGATGCGCTGGGGAATTATAAAACCTATCGTGCTTATCGTTATAACCTTATGCCAACAAAGAGCTGGGATTACGCTTTGCAGGCTACTTATAGTGAACCACTTGCACGGAAGACATACTTACAATTCAGTTATCAATTCAAATATGGCTTCTCAAAGAGCGATCGTGATACTTATGATTTCTCCTCATTGCCATCTGGAACATTCGGTAGTTTGAAGCCAGCTTATCGATCATGGGATAATTATCTAGGTTTATTAACGAATCCTTTGCCAAGTTATTTAGATTCTAATTTAAGCCGTTATTCAGAGTATCGAACCTATACTCACGATATGCAAGTGATGTTGCGAATGTTACATACAAAGTGGAAAATGAATGTCGGAATGAAGTTACAACCACAACATTCTACCTATATGCAGGATTATCTAGGTGTACATGTTGATAATAAACGATCAGTGGTGAACTGGAGTCCAACGTTCGATTTCCGCTATAAATTCAATGAGCAAAGTAACCTGCGTATCAATTATAATGGCACGGTCTCGCAACCATCTATGACGCAGTTACTTGATATTGTCGATAATACTGATCCACAGAATATATCGAAAGGTAATCCTAATTTGAAGCCAGCCTTTACTAATAAGTTCCGCTTGTTCTACAATGCCTTTAGGCAAAAACATGCGCAGTCAGTGATGACTTTTGCGGACTTCTCTACTACACGTAACGCCATTGGAAACAGTGTTACGTATGATGGAACGACGGGAGCTCGTACAGTACAACCAGTCAATGTGAATGGTAATTGGGATGCAAATGCTGCTGTGATGTTTAATACAAGTATTGATTCTGCAGGTGTATGGAATGTTAATACGTTCACACGAGGCAGTTTCAATCGTTACGCTAGTTATTTACAACAGAATGCAACAAGTGCCGTTGAGAAGAATATCACTAAGTCTTTGACACTTGGCGAACGCTTATCAGCTAGTTATCGCACATCTTGGCTAGAACTAGCATTGGATGGTTCGGTTGATTACACACACTCTAAGAACAATCTCCAAAGCCTCAATAACTTGAGTACATGGCAATTCTCTTATGGTGGAAGTCTTATCTTCTCCTTGCCTTGGAACATGAGTTTATCTACTGATTTACATCAGAATAGCCGTCGAGGATATAATGATGCGGCACTAAACACGAATGAGTTGTTGTGGAATGCACAGCTTTCTCAGAGTTTGTTAGCGGGTAATGTTTTGACATTGAGCTTACAGTTCTATGACATTTTACATCAACAAAGTAACCTCTCACGCACTATCAATGCTGTAAACAGAACCGACACGGAATATAATAGTATAAATAGTTACATCATGTTCCGTGCTACTTATCGATTGAATCTATTTGGTGGCAAGAATGCTCCAAAGCCCAAGGATCGTGGCTTCGGACGCCCTAATTCAAATATGCCACCACCTCCTCCTGGTGGTGGCTCAATGGGAGGTGGTCGCCCACCAATGGGTGGTCCTGGTGGCTTCTAAGTAGATAAAAGGAACAAGAGCCCCTTTCTACTAATTGCTTTAGACAGAAAAGGGGACATATTCTTTAAGACATAGTAACAAAGGAACGTGAAAGAGATAGTAACATATTCTTTAAACATAATGACTCTAACATATTCTTTAGACATAATGACAGAGAGACATATTCTTTTAATGACATATCCTAAATCCCGCAAAACGAAATGTGATGCAGTTATAAAACGAAATGCGAATTTTCTGTGTAAAACGAAATGTGATAATATTGAATGCACGCACAGAAGAAAAAGTCAGACTTTGGATTTCCCAGTCTGACTTTTTCGTTATACATTGAGTTCAAATCTAATATCATCGTTTCCAGCAAGCAATTCCTTTGTATGTTCTATGTTGCTTTGATATATATGTACATTGGCAAGATTAAGTGTTATAGACCTCAACGGGAGATCTATTTGTCGAGATATCAAATAGAGATGATAGATGTCTGCAGGAAGACCTAAGTTAGCATCAGAGCTGCGTTGATAAGCAGATACAACGAGTTCCCCTTCATCTATCTGGAACTGTACAAGACTTAGGCATGGAGCTTGATTGCTCTCTGCATTTGTTTCTCCAAGGAATAATACATAATTCTTACTATTGCGCTTCTCACGGTTTATCTTCTCTATCAATGGAGGCAACTTCTCTAAATATGTAGGATAACTATTGACAAGAATTGAACCGCAATAATCCCACCAAGCAATACCGACTTCACGATACTTCTCTACCTGGCGTTCACCCTGCATGAAGAGTTGCAGTTCATTACGTAGTTTCTTGCGTGCGATACCATGCGTCTCAAATATATCAAGTAGGTCCGAAGGTGTTAGTGTCAGCCGTTCATTTAGAAGATATTTAATTTCTCCCTTTTTGTTATGCTGCATACGACCATCTTGCAGTATTTTATCTAATATTTCGTGGTATTTATTCATCGTTTGAATGGTGTTTAAATGGCGTTCGTATAGAGCATGATGTCTGTGTAGGAGGAGTTATAATTCATGTGGGCATTGAACTCTCGGCGGTGACAATTCTGGAAGGGGTTGCCGATCAGTTTGTTTTTGCCTACCCATTCACAAAGTTCTACGATGGAGGATTTGTTCGATGTGAAGTAAATAAAGCGGTGACCAGCGAGGATAGTAAGCACATCGAGGTAATCAGATAGCTTCCAATACATCTTGTATGTCGAGCTGTCTGTGCTGAGATATGGAGGGTCTACAAGGAAGACGACGTTAGGAGTATCCTTGTAGCTATTGAAGACCTCTTTGTAGTCGCATGACGTGATGGTTAGTCCGTCGAAGTAGTCTCTGCATAGAGGATAATTCGTTGCCTTGATGTTATTGTACAAGGTCTCTTTCTCTAAATCCTCATAGCTTGTTGCATACTTCATTGAGAAAAGTAAGGAAGAGGACAACGTTATGTAGTCTACGTATCCGTATAAACATTCATGCTCACGTATCAGTGTTAGAACTTGCTCACGTTCCTTTCCCTGTATCGGTTTATGTCGTGGCACACTAATAACGCCTCTTAATCTTGTAAGGAGTTCGTTGGTCTGTGGAATATGCTCCAAGCGGTATTGATAGCCATCGAAGTCATTATATACCACGGTGGCTTTGGGTTTTTGACACTTGGCGATGTGTGATAAAAGACCACTACCACCGAATAAGTCTACGAAGGTTGTATTGTCAGGGAACTGCTGGAGTACCTTAATATACTCCTTAGCAAACATCCGCTTCTGTCCCTGAAATGGAAGCGGTGCTGATAAATATTGTTTTCTCATTGTCTCACTTATTTTGCACGGCAAAGGTCGCAATATTTATTGAGCCAAGAGAAAAGCGAGAGCAAGTCATACTGCAAGCGTTTTGCAGTCACTTTGGAAGCGTCTAATCAAATCATACACTTTGCGTTCACTTACGGCATACTTATCTGATAGATGTGCTACGATATATGATACTTTCTCGCCATGTTCAATCAATGCCATATAATCAGTATATAAGTCTACATACGCTTCATCTTCCAAGCGTATACCAGCCGTTTTGAGCTTTTTTATTAGCTCACGGTTAAATTTCAATACTTCTATTATCTTCATTATCCTAAATTTTACTACCTTTGCAATATCTCACTTACATTTAACGAATAAAGCGAACCTGCGACAAGGGTATTTGCCCCCAGTCGTACGGGTTCGCTCGTTCGTTAATACGTAGGTGAGATGACTATTAACAGGCTGGGGGCTTTTTATTTTTCACCTGCAGCCTGCTAATAGACTACAAAGGTACTGAATTTTTGGGCAGGTTGTCCTCAAAATTCAAAGAAATGAATCTCAAAGAGCTTATTCAAAACTTAACAGCACAGCTTAAAGGGCATAATGCGCTAATACAAATTCAAGTTGATGGGAAATACGTCATCAAGCATATTGGTGACGTCAACAAATTGGTCGATAACCCTACTCTGATTGCATACAAGGAGGATAGCTCTTTTCTTGAATGGATGGAAGGTGAGATTGAAAAAGAGACATACACAGCTGGGACGATTGCGAATCATAAGGCTGCGCTGGCAGTGCTAAGGCGGTTTAAGAAAAATATAACCTTCACTCAGATTGATTATAAATGTATATACGATTTTGAGAACTTCCTAAAGAATGCAGGGTATGCGATAAACACCATAGCTAAGTTTATGAAGATTTTTCGTCGATTCGTTAATCTCGCTATCGACGAGGAACTGATGACAGTCTATCCTTTTCGCAAGTATCACATAAAAACAGAGAATGTACAGAAGCAATCGCTGACAGAGAGAGAACTGAGGCGGATTGAGGAGAAGGAGGTAAAAGAAGACTTGACTGAAGAGGAGAGAAAGGTGATTAAAGGTTTTTTATTCAGCGTCTATTCTGGTCTTCGATTCTCAGATATCGTGCAAGTAACTAAGCAGCATATTAAGAACATCTATCGGAACAAGTGGGTGGTGATGCGTATGCAGAAGACTGACCACGAGGTGCGAATACCTATCTCCAAGATGTTTGGAGGTAAGGCTACTGCAATGGTACAAGAGAACAAGACCACTACTGGTAAATTGTTTCAGTTGCCTTGTAACGCACGGTGCAACCTGGTTCTCAAGCGTGTGCTCAAACGATTTAATATCCACAGACACATTACCTTTCACTGCGCAAGACATACGTGTGCAACAGTGTTGCTGAGTAAAGGAGTGAGCTTACCTATTATACAACATATATTAGGTCATCAGAGCATCAAGACTACTCAGGTGTATTCTGCTGTGAAAGACACAACGATTAATAAGGAGATACGAAGAGCGTTTAGGTGAGGGTTCCATCGGGACTATGTTTAGAGGTGGGTCGTTTGAATCGCTGAAAGAACTTGGTATGTTTGGAGCTGTCGAGCTGAGTAAGGAAGCCTTCAAAAATACAACAGTAAAAGAGTCTATTGTTATACCTGAAGGTTGCACGGACGTAGCGACAGGAGCCTTTGATAATGCCACAGTAAGAACGATAGAGCTACCTTCTACTGTATCTTTTCTCTCGGGTACTTGCTTTCACGAAGCACGTATCGACAATCTGATTTTCCATGGAACTCAGCCCCCTCGAATATTTGGATATTGGGAGTTCTTTGGAGCGAAGATAAAACACATATATGTTCCTGATAAAAGTGTAGATTCTTATCGTTCTGCTAATCTCTCACCATGGTTAGAATATGAACCGCTTAGTAAGTATCATTCGTAAAGCTCACTCATAGGGAGTATTTCTTTAGCGAACTTGCTATAAAAAGAAACTTGTTTATAAAGATAAACACTTTCGTCTGGAACATATAGCACCGCATCTTTGTTGACATACCAAAAGAAATATGCAGAAGGGTCTGTGTTCTCAGGAGGAGTTTCTGCATGTAGTATAACTCGCTTCAACGAACGAGCACCATTAATTACCATTCCAAAAGTAAATCGTATATCCTTACTTAATATAACTATTTCTTCGACATCATAACAATTCGTAAGTAATCCACCGCTTACCTCCTTAAGAGAGCTTGGATAAACTACACGCTTCAAACGCTTACAGTCTCTGACATGGGCAAAGTTAATCCGTTCCCAATGGTGTAGAAAACTTAGGTCTAAATTCTTGATAGAATCTTTGCCGATAAATACAGTCCCGATGGGATTAAAATAGCATTTAAATACCGTTTTAATCCCATCGGGACTGTGTTCACAAATCGTACCATAAAAGGGTTTACGGAGCTTCAATATTTCACTGATTTGAGAAAAGAGGTAAAACCTTTTGGCGAAAAAGGAGCCTTCGAAAGTTCTATATTTGGAACAATATCTCTTCCAGAAGGATTAACCTTTGTTCCTAAATCTATGTTTCGTTTTAGTCAAGGGGAGTGTGTTATAATACCCTCTTCTGTAATAGCTATAGATGAGGGTTCATTTAACAGTGCGAGAATAAAGAGCTTAGTCCTCAAGGGCAGTAACTATATCGACATAATAAGATATTGGGGCATTCTTTACGCAAGAATAGACACTCTTTATGTAGCTTCTCATTTAGTCGAAACATACAAGCAAAGCACTAAATGGAATAGTCAGGCTATGCAAGGTTACTTGGGGAACATTCTACCACTCAGCGAGTATCATCCTTGATACTCACTGAGAGGTGCAAATGGAATCCAATTTCCCCATTTTGTACGATATAGTTCAATAGATTCATCAGGAACATAGACTTTTCCCATACGTATCTTCCCGCCAAATTCTTGATAGCCATATAACTTAGGCGGAGTTTTAGAGCGAAAAATTATATTCTTAGTTTTACTGCTATGAAAACACGTGCTAGCTAAATACGTGACAGACGCAGGTATATCTATCGTATCAATGGTAGCGTTGAAAAAGCAACCGTCTGACACCGCTTTACAACTGCTCGGATAGATTAATACTCCTGAGACAACAACATTCTTGAAGGCTCCTTTTGATAATTCACTTGCTCCGAAAAATCCAATCTCTCTTAGTGAAGTAAATTCTTTATTTGCGAACATAGTCCCGATGGAACTAACAGCAGCAGCTTCCTCCATAGAGAGCTCTCCGTCACCGTCTTTATCCCAGTTTTCAACGCAAATACGCTTCACCTCAGGGTCTTCGAAGCGAATCCACCACTTAGCGATGTTCAATTTAAGTTTTGGGTAATGAGTCATCAGCGCATCGTAGGTGTCACGGTATGCACCTGTGGAGAGATTGATAGTGCCGTCGAGAACAGGGTAAGGGTCATTGCCGTACTGACCCTCTGCATCGATACCCTGATATGTACCGTCTACAAGCTGGGAGAGTTTGTCAAAGGCTCGTCCGTCCGTGAAGGTCTCGTTGAAGCCGACACAGCGCACGTAGCGCAGAGCGTGAGGAACTTGTCCTACTTGTGCATCCATGATGTCGATGAGTTTCTTCACTGGCTGAAGGTTGTCACAACCGCTTACAAAGTAACTCATAACGTTAGGAGCGCAACCTTCTGTGTTGCAGTGCTCGTTCGTGAGTTTATCGAGGTTCTTTAATTCGACGTATGAGGTAGTAGCCGGATAGTCAACCTCCTCGAGAGCAGCACCATCCGCAAAGTGTGCTTCGGTGAGTGATGAGCCACCAGCGAGGAACTTACGCAGACGGAAGTTACTACGCATATCGAGTGAACCTCCAAGGGTCGAGATGTTCTGTACATCAATCTCCTCTAAGGAGGTGGTATTACCGAGCGTAAGCGAAGAGATAAGTATCTTCACCTTCTGCTCGTTCTCATCACCAAGTTTCAGACGCTTCAATCGCTTACCGATAATAGAGAGTGCACCGTTAATTACATACGAACTCCAATCTCCAATATCGAGCAGGTAGTCAGCTGACTTGACAGAGAGCTGCTGGTCGGACGTGCCGTTAATATCGACTATAATCTCACAAGCCTTACCAGCGTCCGTGCGAGCACCACGCATAATTGTGGTACCGTACGCAATAGTAGGGTACAGTTTCATTGCAGGTGTCAGACGAAGAACAATAGAATTAGTCGTAGCGTCTGCCTGTGCGGAGGTACGAACAGTAATCGCACCTTCAGCAGTCTTTGCATCGTAGTCACCAAAAGAATACTTAGACATAAGATATTGGATGCGCTTCTTTACCCACGCAACCTCAGGAGATTGACCATCACCAAGCGACTGACCAAGAGGGTCGGTATCGTTCGTGTATGTTCCTTGCAGCATGGCAAGTTTCATCTTCTCGTAGAGTTTTCCATCCTCATTGTAAAGCATAGATGAGAATTTATCAATCACAGAAAAATAGTACTTCTCAAAAAACGCAAAGAGTTTTTGCTGGTGCGTTCCCTTCTGAAGACCGCCCAACTCCTCCATCTTCGCAAGCATACGACGCATCATTTGCGCCCGTTCCTCAGGGTATGCCTGCTCCATCAAGTTCCATAGTACGGACTTTTCTCCATTCCACACAGGCGTACCGTCCTCGTATGTATCGTGATATTCCACCGAGTAGGGTTTCTTCATCAATCCTTGATTAATGACTGTGAAGATAGTATCCAAGTCATCCTGACGAAATTTCCATTTACTTTTTGCCATATCTATTCTGCATTGAAATTATAAGGATAAATGTTTTTTGCGCAGTTATCGGTCGCTGCCACCGCTTCTACGTATAACTGATGATAAAGTAAGTCTGTGATGTCCCAGTACTGTGACTGCTCGGCACGGAACTTTTGAATACGTGCTGCCTTGAATAACTCATTGAGTTTAGCGACATCACTAATCGAGTTGAACACCGACTCTGTCAATCCGTACTTATCTCCGACTAACTGCTGACGGAGATTAACCACCGACACACCGCTATCAAGCGTAGAAGGGCAGAAACGCTTATACAAGCTATCGTAATAGTATAGGTTGTATTGATTCGGGTCGCCTTCCTTCGCAATCCAATACTCAATATGGGTTGAATGTGGGTCAGCGTTTAACTCATCAAGCGTTCCATTGAAAGGTTCAATGAACGTATTACACTGATACACGATGTTATAAGCCGTGATATACGACTCAACGAGCTGCTCTGCTCGCTGACGGGTCTCATTGTCGGCTGTAGCCTTATCATCAGCAGGTAAGTCAGCGTAATCCAAGTCCCAGCAGTTCTCCCAAGATAGTTCAGAGACTTGATACTGATAGGCTTCTTCCTCCGCATTATAGCGGATGCGCCTTTTGTCCCAAGGCACTTGGTAGAGTGTCAAGCGTGGCGAGTTGTCAGAACCCTCTATAGATAGAAGGTCAGGAAACAAGTCCTTATCATATCCGAAGGTTGCAGCATCCCCCTTATCTGGGCCTACTGTAAACAAACCGACGAACTTGTACGTCACAGTACCGTCTTCTGCCGTCTGTTTCTCAAATCCCACGAATGTCTCTTGGTAAATAGAGACACGTGCTTCGCTATCCTGCTCGATACCCTCGTTAGTCAATCCTACCGCCTTCCATAGGTCGGTATATGAGTTTACAGAACCTAACTTGTGGTATTGCATAGAAGAAGCGATATTCTTCTTCGCTGTCAGCTTAGAGATTTTAGGAAGGTTCTTAAAGAGTTCAAACTTTTTCTGTGCTGTCTGTCCGTCCTCATAGACGATAGTTGTGTCCTTAGCTACCTTTGCCTTCCAATTCCATAGGTAGTAAAGCATAGAAGATGTACCTTGACCTTGCAATTGAAGGTTAGTAATCGTCAAGCGGTTAAGGTTCGTATTCCCGTCTTTCGGATATATCTCAAGCGTGCCCTTAGGACGATATGACTTGCCGTATTCATAAGCCGGCAATGGCTTGTCGAAAGTAAAGACGTTCACCTTGCCACGCACCTTATCAAAGTCGACTGTGGTACCGAGCGTATCATAGATGTCATTATCTATTTTCTCGGCACTCTTTTCTCCTACGGTTGCAAGGGCATTGATATAGTCTTGATGCACATTAGCAGCGTCCATCGCACTATCATAAATGCGAATAGAGTACAAATCGACATCAGCCTTATCAGAACCTATGACGATACCACCACCTAAACCTATCTGCATAGAATCTGTCAAGAGGTAAGCAAACTTACGAGCTTCAATGCCGTCAATGTAGAGATAGACGAGGTTAAGATAATACGTGTTTCCATTGAGTACATACGTGTACTTTTTCGGACTAATTACGAGAGCCAATCGAATGCGCACACCATCGTCTGTACTCATTGCCTGAACATCAGGATTACGCTCACTACGAGTTGCGAACATAATAGAAGATGGCTTCACCTTCAGTCCGATATAACCCTTCTGATAAGGCATAGCAATAGATATGCACTCTGCATCGTAATCAGAGGTGTTATTAATCTGGTAATCAATTTCGATGGTCTTACCACTCTGTGCTGCTTCCTTTGCGAAGGGTTTGTAATCAATAGTCAATCGTGAACCAGCGAGTAGTCGCAATGTGCGTGCGCCTTCATCGTCCGTCACCCAACCGTCTCGAGAGAAGGCAACATTCTGCCATTCAGCACCGATATGCTCGGTATTGATGAGATTGCGGAGGACATTGCGGTCGGTGTCGGTGTTATTTCTGTTCTTTGCATTCAGATAGAATACTGCTCCAGCTGTTGCAGAGTAACCTTGTGAGTTATCAACAGGGAAAGGAATAGCATCACGCAAACGCACCTCGTCTGTTGGGTGAGAACGGAAACCGATTAACGCTGTGAAATCGGAGTTATCAATCGTCTCAACCTCAAGCGAAAGGGTGTATTGCATCTTTGTTTGTGTCAAAGTATTCTCAGACACATTCTCTTGAAGGACCTCGTTGTCCTTCTTCATCAAGATTGACAGCGGTGTTGTTACCGCCTTGCCGTCATATACAGCATATTCCAATACTTTGTTCTCATACCAGTTAAGCAGCTTCTCTGCCTTATTATTCACGACAACCATCTTCACTGCTTCGTTATTAGCGACCGCCATAAAGTCGTAACCAACTGGAGTAGTCTGGACCGTATTATCTTCATTCGATAGCCAAGCAGAGAGATGGAAGATACCCGTCTTATTCGTGAATGGCACGGTATAAGCTACAGGCGAAGATGTGTAAGTTGCGGTACCGAACTGACGCTCATACGTCTGCTCGTAGCCTTCACCTGTAATCTTCACATGAAGCGTCTTCGAGATATTACCGCTGATGTAGCATGGCAGCACAATATCCCCTTGATAAGCCTTCCACCAGTTGAACTCTGATATTGAGAGGAAGAGGGCAGACAACGTGATTGAATATACCAAGGCAGGAGAGGTTTGCCCTGTCACCTCACCTGTAATCTTCACCATGATGTTATTCTGACCGCTCTCTAAGAACTTGAACACATCAACAGTGGTAATCGTATTAGACTGACAGCGACCACGAGCCTTACTTACGAACGTACCATCACCTGCTTTGGCGAATATCTCATACGTGCCCCATTCGCCAGAGTCAACATAATCCGCCTGTCCAACATCCTTAGTGCGTGAAACGAACATAAATCGAATAGCGCACTCGCCTGCTGACTTAGAAGCCGATAGTGTTGTCGATGGCGACTGATTGACTGCTCTCAAGTAATAGAGAATGGTCTGTTGCTGCCCTCCACCTCCTTGTCCAATATTAAGTTCAGACAGCTTCATAGGGACCCACTCGTCACCGTTCCATACGAGAACGCATGTCTCGGATGTGAGTTCGTCTGTTTCGCTATTCACGTTTGAAAGCTGTCCGAGCGTAGGACGGTTCTTTGCTATAATTCCTTTGGTACGCTCCTCTTCGGCATTCTGTGCTTTGACAAGCTCATTCACTTTTTCTGGAATCTTATTAAATTCCTCTGCGGTGAGCTGATTGCCTCTTGCCTTTCGGTCAATGTATATAGGCTCTATGTTCTTTGTCATATCTATGATAATTTAAAAGGAAATACGTATGTAAATCCGTTGTTGCCTTCAATCTGAACGCCGTGCGCCAATGATAGAGCATGGCAGACTATATCCTGCAGCAGCTTGGGGTGGGCGGACACAAAGTTCTCGCCAGTCGCATCCTCAATACTACGGACGGAAGCCTGTGTAAAACGATTGTCAGTTACATGACTCTCTGTGATATGTAGCTTGATATACTTCATCATAAGTACCCACCCCCAGCCCCTCCCCAAGGGAGGGGAGACTGATTAGTGGTGTTGCTTGTTGTTACGTTTGTTATACATTAATTCTTTTACCTTTGACCTTTAATACCCACTAAGAACTATTCAAACTCCCTCCCTTCGGGAGGGTTGGGGTGGGTTCTTATCCCTTCCTCCTCCTTTAATTTTGTTATCTCACCCTGTCCGTAATCAATGATATTGCCTCGCCATATCACACGATACTCAAATTGGGGAGTTATGGGCAACATAGTCCCTGATTTATACTGATGGTTGTAACTTTCAACATATAGAATTTCTGCTGACTGATCAACTGCTATCGCCTTGCTTTGTCCCTCCATAACTGGTATAACCATATTCTTAATGTCAAGATTGGGGACATCAACCTCCACTCGGATATTGTCTCCGAACGTGCTATTTTCAAATCCTGTATTGCGCACATAGAGTGTGAAGTTGAACGAAGCCGAAAGATACACACCATCACCCGCCTCCTTGACAGACATTAGGCACGCATGCTTTCGTGCGTATGCCGTAATATCCGTTGGAAGAACAATGCCATTGCGGTTCAATCGTAGCATAGTGTTACCCTCTTTATCCTTGATTATGAGATTAGCTCGCCCGTCAATGATACCATATTCTATCCTGTCCTCCGTGCCTTGCGCTATGATACGTCGTGCGTCGATTGTGCCATCAGCATTGAATACGGCTGATTCTGTTCCGTCAGCGGCTTGTATGCGGGTCTTGTTCGCTACCAAAGTAAGTGTACTATTCTCGCCATCAAGATGAAGTCCCACAGATTCCATGTCGGTTCGCAAATCACTCACAAAGGCATCAATCGTCTTATCGCCTATTTTCAGCTGTGCCTCAAACTTCTTCGTAGTGTACTCTTGCGCCGAAGTCCAATCATCGATATCGAACTCCTCGTCCTTGCCACGTGATTTCACACATACCAGCAAGTCGTTCTTATATTTGTCGCCGAACGTGGCTTGGCTCCACTGATCGCCCTTATCATACGGTGGTACTGGCTGGTCTTGTACAAACACCCTGCGCTTGCCGTCAGCCGTGTCCTGTGCTCGTTTCGCTGCCTCAAGCGACTTCAACACGTCAGCATCGGTTATCTCTTTCCAAGCGTATGTGTTATCAGGATTCTTTTCGAATGAATACGCCCGACCACCACCTGTCTCTGCGTAACTTCTATTATAATAGATGTCATGTAGGTGCATCTCCTTTGTAGCTTCATCCGCCCACTCACTGGCAGGTCCTGTTGAGGCTGTCGGCACAGCATCACCAAACCATATTACAATTTGCTTGTCTGCCTGATCCTGCACAGCGTTAAGTTGTGATTTCAAAGAGGCTATGTACTCCTCCATCGGCATATCGTTGCCATGTTCGTCCGTAACCATCCACCAAGACCCTTCAGTCGGACTCATCTGAATCTTTGGCTTTGGCATTGAGAACGAATTAATGCCCACATACATACGATAGTAAGGTGAGCCAGTCCCTGCAGCTGCCTGAATGATAGCGTGCTGACGTGCGGGATTAGTCTTGTTGCCCAATGTTGAAACCTCATCTCCTATGCGCGGTTCGTCGCTACCACTTGCATAGTCTTCTGCATTCGTGTTATCGCAGATGTCCACATAATCAACACCAAGTCCAAAGACACGGCGATGATAGTAATGATTCGCCAATGCGCCTTGTGTGTTGACGAGATTGAACGTCTCACAATACGCATAATCGTCCATACCCATTGTGTTACTCACCCTGCGTCCATCACCATCCTGCTGCGTGAAGTAGCACCGCCAACCGCCCTCGATCTTCTCAACTTTTGAGATAGTAAAGCTACCAGGGGAATTGACCACCTTACCATTGATATGTGTCGACTTCATCAGCTGCATCTCTTCTGCCGTCAGCTGCTTACGCACGTGGACGTAATCGCTCTCAATGTGATAGTTTCCTTGCTCATCAGCGTATATGCCCGCACCCGTCGAGTCCTTGATATAGTTGCCGATGAGTATGCGAGAGAGTAGTGCCACGCCGTCAGCATTGATTGAAAACTGCCCATTTACTCCCAATCCGATACCCTTGAGGAAGGTGATGAGCTGCTGCGCCACGTCTTCTTCCTTCTTGCTTAGGAACTCCTTCTGCGAGCGGCGGGCGGAAAAAAGATTGGTGTCGGTCGGTAGTGTAGATTCACCGCTCCGTATGATGTCTGGCACAGCACCGAGAGCTGACATTGCGTAACTTTTTGCCTCGTTAATGCCATCATTAATACGAGTCATGCTGCCCGTACTTGTGGCATCGCTGATTTCAAGATTCATCTGGCTGGGTAGCGTCACACTGCGACTAATGCGGGTGATGCGACTGCTGCGAAAACCTGCTTCGGGGAAGTATTGCTGGCTCTCCAGTCGTATTCTTCGCCCGATATAGAGTTGCACCCGATTGCGTTCTATCCAGACATGATGCGTCGGACATTTATACACCGACGTGTCGATGCAATGCTTGTCATTGAATGCTTCCACCGCTGCGAGGAACTCCTGTTCAGCCAGTCCGTAATACTCATCGGGCATACGGATATTCCAAAGAATATACTTATCACCGGGCTTCGGAATGAGCAGTCCACCCGGCAGCTGCATATCGTCATTATAAGGCCAGGTGGTTATGATTTCAAACTCTCGTTCCTCGGTATGGTAGTTCACTTCAAAGTCTCTGCCGTTGAGCTCGCCACTCTGAAACACCACATGCTTTACCAGTCCTGCCAGTTCGTATTTATTCGGGTTGAAAGGTAGGTCTTTATCTTTGAACCAGTATATTTTGAAAGGTTTACCTTCGTTGTCCTTAACCGATGATTCCCTCACTTCGCTCACCGTACCGATGCGACGCGGATAGATGTCAGCAAAGGCGACCTCTTCATAATGATGAAAGACACCATACTTCTCAACATTCATATCCACATATTTCTGACCATTCGGCAACTGGAGACGTACAGCACCATACTTCTCACGGTCAATATTGCGCGAGCTACCCATTGGAAACAATCGTGTATAAAACTTCACACCATCAGCCGTATCGCGTTCAAGCTGCGTGATACTCTCTGGATAACGCAGTGTGAGTTCCTCACCATGCTCGCACCGACAGACGTTCACCGTCTGTCCCTCCACCCACCATTCTGTCTTGGCAGCTTCGGCAACCTTGCGTAGAGCCTCGTCACAATAAGTTCCGCTGTAGTCTATAGTCAGGTTCTCGGTTGCAATGACACTACCCATCTTCCACTCCGTTGAACTCATTCCAGCATTGATACAGCCGACTATGAGCCGCACATGCTCTGCAGCTGGGGCAGTAAGCGTGAATACCGCTTCGTTCTCGCCATCAGGATTCTTCAGCACCAACAACCGCTTGATAAGACTTTCTATACCATAGAATTTCAAATCGTAGCTCCATTCACTCTCACTCTTCTGTGTCGGCAGATAGCGTTCCTGCAGCCAGTAGCGTTCACCCTCAAATTCGCACCAGTCGTTTACATCCAACTGAACAAAACTATGATGCACAAATGAAAGGGAAAGCAGGTTGTCGCCGCCAAGAGTTTTATCTTGTTGACTGTTATTGCCTGGTTCTATTTGGCACTTCAAATTATTGTCGCTCCCGTATATTTTAATCATCTTGGTAGGTTATAAAAAATAAACTTATCGTTTATGCATCGTAACTCTATCACTTTTAATGCGTAAACTTATCGTTTACTACCGCTAAGTGATAGGTTTACGAATTGCATAGTAATTGCTCACTGATAAAATGCTATTTGAATACTGATTAAACACCATTAGAATGAGGAGACTGGTTCACGAAATTTCACCTTGAAGGCTCCGCATTGCTGTCCAGCCGACCATAGGTTGCTGATTGCCGTAAACCCGCTTGGGAACTGATCGACAAACATACGCATTTCTAAATTCAGCGTAGGAAATCGGAAATTCAACCAGCCTTTATTGCCTTGCTTCAAAAAGTGCACGAAATCAGTGTATCGTCTGACGAACTCACTTGAAGTGTTAGCACTAACGGCAAAATGAAGTGTTACGTCTCGCCCTTCTGTCTTCGGACGCAGGTCATCGCTATACTCTTCACCATGTTGCTCTCGTATATTGACTGCAACATTCGCCTTTGTCTTTGCAGGTGCGAGCAGCGCATTGAGATTCTCGTGTCCGCCTTTCTGCTCCTCACGCAGGAAAGCTTTGTAAGTTGTCCAGATGTCAGTGTCATTGATAAACACCTGTCCTGATAATATATGTTCTGCCATAAGTTTATCTCATTTTCATTCCGTCACGTTTCATAGCTTTTATATCTTCTGATATATCTTTCAAATGCTTGCAATAGGACGTGTTCTCAACCAGTTCTGCAAGACAGTCGGAAGCCGAAGCCCACCGCTCTGCTATCTTAGCGAGCAAGTTGTCCATGCTTGCCCAGTGAAGCTGTCCACTGGTAAAGAGCCCTTCCAGTTTCGTTCCTTGGTCTTGTGTCATCGTCTCAAAAGCACCACTTCGCCCTGTTTGCTGCGTTCCTTCGGAAGGGTCAATGCCAGCAGCATCGTAAGCAGCATTTCGCTCAGCCTGCATATCATTGACTATCTTGGTGTACATATTTCTCAAGCTCTCGGCTTCACCTTTGGAAAGTCCGTCCTTCATTGCATCGGCAAAGTTGTTGTACCATGCCCGAAGTCTATCGCCATACTTTTCTGACTGCATCCAGTTTAGAATAGCATTCTCAAACATCTCGTCGACACTCTTCAGTATCTCACGGTTGCTATTCTTTACGTCCTTCACCAGCGACACTAATGAGTTGCGGGCAGAATCGAAACTAACATCCGTCAACTTCTCACGATAGGAGTCTTCTATTTTTTCCAACTGCTTCCAATAGCCGATGTAATCGTCCATGAACTGCGCTGCGTCCTTATATCCATCGTTAGCAAGATCCTTAAGATGGCTGTATTCACTTGTGAGTTTCGTTGCGACCTCATACATTTCCTTGCTTGATAGTGTCCACACGTCAGCAGCACCTCGCACGTTTTTACCCAGCAGTTTACTGATAGCATCCCACTCGCTATTTCTCATGCCTTCGTTAATCTTATAGTTCGAGCTGTGGTGCCCATCAGTCCATGCTTTGTACCAATGTCCATTTGTGTATGCAGCACCACTACGTGCCATACTTTCACGTGCATTGCGCTCCAAAGCCTCTATGTTCCGCTTCTGTTGTTCGTATAGGCTGCCAGCATCACTCATTTTCGATTTACTAAGCTCATCGGTGAGATTGTCAATAGCCTGTTTCAAATCAGCATTACTTTCAGTGAGCTTTTCAAGGTCACGCTCTAAGTTCTTATCGCTATCGCCATCTCCTAACAGACTGGTCAACTTACTGAATCCGCCAAACGATACAGTGTCAAGTATATGATTAAGGTGTTCCATCAGATTACCTAAAGGTTTTGTGATAATCTCTCCACTGAACACATCATCTAATATCTTCTCGACTGCTCCAAGTATAGTATCTTGAAGACTTGTAACAATACCGCTGATACCATTCTGTGCAATAGCATCGAATATACCGAGGACAGCACTAATAACTTCGCCCATCATTCCCGTGTCACCAAGAGCTGTTGAGAGAGCTTTGCTTACGCTGCTGTCTTTCCCAAACAGAGACTGAAACCCTTTTGCAAGTGCATTGCCTACAGTCTTTGTAGTCTCACTGCCGCCAAAGAGTTTGTCAAGCTGCATCAGCGCGCCACCCAGACCTTTGAGCGAGCCACTTGTAAGTCCACTAATAGCACTCTCCAGCCCTTCGAACATTCCCTTGGCTCTGTCAGCACTTGCTTTGAGACTTTCAGTTGCTTCATTGGCTGCCTGACTATATGTTGCAACAGCTGTGCTTGCTGCATTCTGTTCAGCTACCAAGCGGTTTACTTCCGTTTGCCAGCGTTCCATATCCTCGGTGTTCCCTTCGGCTTGTGCCAGTTCAAGTTTCTCACGTGCATTTTTCAGACTTTCAGTAGTCTCTTCATATACGTGGCGTTCCACTTCTTGTGCAGTGATGAGCTTCTCCATAGCGGCCTGATAAGCCTCCATGTCATTGCTAACCTTACGGAATATGTCGCCGTCCCATACGGCAGAACTTTGTTCAAGGCGATGGATCAGTTCAAATACTGCCGATTGATCTTGGATACTACTACTCTTAAACTCTTTGCTCTCGGTTATCTTTCGCAGCTTACCGAGCAGCGGGTCAAGTTCAGACTTAAAGATTGCTCCGAACTCGCCAAATGCACTGCCCCAATCAATACTTTGTTTGATGGCATCAACGTCAACCTTACTTTGTGCAGTGTTGCGTTCAGCTATCAGTTTCTGCCGCTCCCCTTCACTTGTTGCTTTCTTTATCTTCTCGGCGTATTCCTCTGCTATAGCTAATTTCTGCTGGTTAAAAGAACCATACTCTTTTAGATAGTCGCGCATTGCCTGGCGGTCGGCAGAGAATACATCTGAACGCTTCTTGAGGAAGTCTTGCTTAGCAGCCATCTCTTGCGCTTTCTTGTTTTCCTCCTCCTCTTTAGTATAAGCAAATCGACTATCAGCAGGATTTGCATGGAAGACTTTTCCCTTATTGACAGGATTAGCTTCCCAAGCCTTTTGTGCAGCTTCTATCTTACTCTTCTTTATATCCTCATAATTCCGTTTTATCTTTTCTTTCTCCTTGTCGAAGTCGAGTTGTATCTGTGCAAGCGTCTTCTTAGACCCCTCTTGCATGGCATCAATCCGTGCCTGCTGCGTTTCCAGTTCCAAATCCTTAGCAGCACGCTTACGCTCCTCTTTTTGCTCTTCAAGTATTTCTTGATAGCGAGCTTGCTGCCGAGCAATCTCCTCCTTTGAGGGACCTTTCTTCTCTTTCTTTTTCTTAGGTTTCTTTTTACTCTTTTTCCTGTTTTCGTTAAAAATTGTCTCGGCATATCCCCCTTTATGCGCAGAGAGTTTTGCCGTCAGTTTACCAATCTGACTATTATAGTCAGCCCAAGCCTTTGTACCATATACCTCTCCATCACGCTTCTTCTTCAAATCCTGAAGGCGTTTCTCCATATCAGCATCAGAACCCGCTGTCAGTGCCTTTGGGATAAGGTTGTTGATGTCAATAAGAAGTCCTTTCAACTCTAATAGGCGTGAGTTATCAGTCTCTACTTTAACCTCCTTAGCATTGATATTATCTATCTCCGCTTGAACACTCTGCATCTTTTCAACCAGTTGCTCATAATTCATTTGGTCAATAGCTTCGTTGGTCGTGTCCTTCGTGTCGATAGTAGCACTGGCTATACCTTCCAGCTGTGCCTGTGTTCGTTCCAACTCTCCGTATGACTCACTGAATCCCTGTGCCGATGTGTTCACGTAATCGTAAAGGTCATCATGGAAAGCTTCTATTTCCTTATCTGTGACACCCAATGTACGCAAGATATTTTCGATGGAATCTACTTCCTCCTGAACTGCCTTTGTTCCATCTTCTTGAGACTTGGCAAATGCAGCAGATATGTCAGCAGCATGACTCATCACCTCCGTTGAAATCATATTCCATGTGGCAGAGGTAACAGAACGTAGCTTTTCACTGGCAACATCGACGGACTTGTTAACCATTATTGAGACACCTTCTGGTGTTGTCTCTACGGCTTCACGTATTTCTTTATGCGTTGCATCTTTGGCTTTCTCCAGCAAACTATCCATGGCTTCCTTTTCAGCATTCATGGCATCTTCATTCGCCTTTGCTGCTGCTTCGGCAAGCGTCTTCTCTGCTGCCTGCTTACGGATAGCCTCAGTCAGCTCATCATACTTCTTTTTCTGCTCTGTTAAAGTGTCATTGAGTGAAAGTTGATGAGTATTATATTCTTTTGCAAGTGAATTGATACTATCAAGGGCAGACTGATAAGTCTTCGATCCTTTTTCAACATTGGAAAGGGTGGCATAATAAGCATCCAACTGCGACTGCTCCTGCATCACTTTCTCGCGGAACCGACTGGTTGCGTCAGCTGCCTGTTTCGTTTCAGAGGTGAACATGGAGAGTAGACCTATAATCGAAGTGATAGCAACCAGAGCGAGTCCGAAAGGATTAGACATGAAGGCAGCTTTCAGACTTTGCATAGCTGTGGTTGCCATACGTGTGGCTGCAGCCCAAAGCCCTGTAGCACGTGTGTTGGCATTCTTTTGGATTGTGTCAACCTGTGTTTGGAAAGTTGACAAACGTGTGGCAGCTGTCTCCTTCACAGTTGCTGCCGTTGCAACATTCGCACGTGCCGCCTGCAAGTTGCGTGCTGCTGAATTTGCTTCTGAAGCAGCCGTGTTCAATTCTAACTCCGCTGCTTCAATAGCCTCGCCATTTCCAGTTTGTAAAATAGCTTCATATTGCTCTTGTGCCGCAACAACCGCCTCGTTCGCAGCATCAACCTGTAAGGATGCTGCAGCTGCCAGACTTGTAGCTTCATTGTAATTAGCCTCTGCCACAGCCACCTTAGTACGTAGTTCGTTTTCCATAGCAGCTACTTCGGCATCAATAGCTGCTTTATTTTCAGCCTTTGCAGCTGTATTTGCTTGTGTTGCTGACGTGTCGCCATTGATAGCATCAGAGTTAAGTGTTTCCTTATACTTCCCAACAAGCTCTTGCAGTTCGTTTACACGGTCGGCTTCTATTGCGGTCTTCTGCTGACTGATGATATTCTGTAGTGCCTGTACAGCCATCAACGTTCCCTTGTATTCGCCGTAAGCAGCTACGACCGTAAGGATAGCCTTACCCAACTTGTCGTAGTTCTTTACAGCCAGTGTTGCAAGGTCAATTCCCTGCATGATGAAACCTTCGCTACTTTCTCCCATGTCATTCATAGCATCTTTCCATGCACCCTCAAGGTTACTGATAGCTCCCTTCATACCCTTACTCTGCTTCTCAAGCATTCCATGGAACTTACCGCCCTCACCCGTTGCCGAGGCAAAGGCATCGGCAACCATGTCGACGCTGATTTTCCCGTCTGTCATTTCCTGCTTCAGCACACTCATACTCTTACCTGTCTTCTCTGATATTACGACGAGCGGGTTGAATCCAGCATTAATCATCTGCAACAGGTCTTGTCCCATCAGTTTACCAGTAGAGCTCATCTGTGCAAAGGCAAGTGTAAGGGAATTGAACTTCTGAGAGTCACCCATAGAGATATCACCTATCTGACGAAGGATAGGCATCACCTTCTCTGCTTCAATATTAAAACCTAATAAAGTCTGTGCACCTTTAGCAAGGTCGTTCATCATCAGTGGTGTACTGGCAGCATATTCCTTGATATCACCAAACAGCTTATCACCATTAGTTTTACCAGCTAAGGTCTCAAAAGATATCTGAAGGCTCTCAATCTCACCACGTACATCAATTATCTTCTTGACAAATTCTGCACTCTGATCGACAGCGAATAGTCCACCAATAGTATTACGCAGACCACGAAGCCGACTGTCAAGCACATCTGCTTCACCGCCGACTTCCTGCATACCCTGTTTAAGGTTGCCTTTCATTAAGAACTCTATTTCAACAGCCTTCATCTTTTTGTTTTGAGGTTTTAAGTTAGATTACTCTGGAAGAAGTTTAGAACATCGTCTGCTGGGGTTCCCTCTTCTTCGGTACGCATGTTCGATTTCTTCTTTTTGACGTAGCGTGGTGCATCTGCAAGCATCATCATCAATGTCTGATAGTTTACGCCGTTAAGAATGTACTCTCGGCTCCAACCTGTGGCATTTGCGATTTGCCACACCAGACCAAAGGGGCTATGACTTCCTTCATACTCGGTTGCTAACTCCCCTTCCTTCGTTGGCTCAGACGCAGCTTCATCGGGTTCGTCATCTCGGCTGATCTGATAATATTCGTAAAACTTTCAGTGCCTAACAGTAGGACAAACTTCATCATCGCTACTTGCAAATAGAGGTTGTCGACCATGTGACGCAGTACCCATGAGACAATCCATACGGGTTTCCACCATTTGCCACACATCGTCTGTGCCACCATGTCAGCCACCGTTTTACCATGCTCTGCAATGAAACGCATCTGTGCTTCTTTGTCAAGCGTTTCCAGCTCTTTATAAGTTGTACCTAAACTCAAGTAGAGTCGGGCAATCTTGATTTGCGTGCTTAGCCTTGGGCGACGCATTGCCATTCGAAGCATCAAAGGTTTCTTGCAGAAAGGTATTTTAATGGGTTTCAGAGGCACCGATACCCCTACGTCAAGCAGGGCTTCCGATGCCTCTTGTTGAACTTTCCGCTCATCCATAATCAGCTACTATTATCCTGCAGGGATATCGATGATAGAGAATGGTGCTGTGCCATCAGCAGGCTTCATCACCTTCAACTGGCACTCAATCTTTGAAACCTCTGTCAGCGTCAGCTTACCACCGAGGTTCGATAGCAACACTGCATTCGGAATCTTGATACGCTTTCCGCTTGGTGTGTCGATGAGGCACTCTCCGCTAAGTTGTAACAAGTCCGTTGGTGCCTCCCACCCAGTCGCTGTTGCATGACCACCAAGCAAGGCTGCCATGTTCTCATAGTTGAGCTGAATCATGTTGAACTTTGGCTCAACCGTACTATTCTTCTGCACCAATGTCAACACGGGGGCATCTGGCACCTGCTCGGCATCGACATCAACGCTCTCTGGAGCCTTGCCGCCCCACTCGAAGCTGTCTTTTTCGATGTAACCAACCGTCTTGCCAGCAAAGGTCATCTTGCTGAGACCATACAAAAAATCTTTATTTGCCATATACTCTTCGTTTTATAAATGAAATAATTGTTCTTATTTTCGATAAGATAAAGCCCGTTAGAATGCCGATTAAAAGCCATTTGAACGCCACTTGAACGCTGCTGAATGATGTAGTGTCTTTCTGTTCTTTCAGCTGCGATTGGCTGCTGTGCTGCTGACGGGCAAGACGCTTTTTAAGAACGCTGACCGTCTTTGACAGCTGCATGGCAACGAGTTCGAGCGAGTCGCAATTGGCTTCAATGATGATTTCGCCCGGTTCAACAGCTTCGTTTGTTCCGCCTGCCTTTGATGTTTTGGCTTGTGGCTTACGACTTACCTTCAGACTTGCTTGCCCCTGCCGTGCCGTGTAGCTTGCTCCGAGAGGCAGCAGGCGCAGTGTGTCCAGATTGAGCGTTAGGCTCACTGCCGACATTGGTACCTTCACGGGGTGCATCTGCAGTGTGCTGATGTTCACTGCCTCGCTGTCGAGTAGTTCTGTGCTTTGCTCTGACCTGCTTTCCTGTGTCAGCTTCTTCGTCGAGTGACAGCTCACCGCTGACAGGGCAATTAGCACGATGAGGACAAATCTGAATAGCCTCGATAGCCCGAGATAAGCGGTTAAGTGCCCGACGGGTACGACTGTTCTCTGTGCCGAGAGTTTCAATTTGCTCTTTTGTTTCTTCATATTTCTTTTGAGTTTCAACTAATAGTGCTGAGATATCCTCGTACATAGCCTTATAGGTGTCATGCACCTCCTTAGCTGTCTTGGCATCTCTCGTTTTCTTTTCTGCTATCCAGGCAATGGCAGCACCAATACCACCTGACGGGATTGCCCATTGCAGAATCTGGAATATAGTGTCTGCCATTGTCTTTCAATCTTAATTAAACCTGTCTGATACCAATTTCACGAAGCCACGATGGAACATCAAAACTTGGACAGGCCTTGCTTGGGTTCAGTTCATGGTGTCCCACGATGCGTATCTGAGGGAAGCGGCGATGGAAGTCCTGGACGTAACGTTTGAGAGCTTCACGCTGTGCCGTGGTGCGAGTGTCCTTGGGCTTTCCAGCTTTGTCGCAACCACCCACATACACGATGTGTCGGCTCACAGCGTTGTAACCTGCAGCACCATTGGTAATTTCCCACGGGTCAACCATTGCGTCCTCGTTGTTCTGAACAAGTCGTTCCACACGCCCGTCAAGATGTATCATGTCTGTGTAACCCACTTGCTTCCAGCCACGCCCTCCTTGGCTTATAGGGGCAGTATGCCAGTGGCGTATCTCCGCAGCACTTACCTCACGTCCTTCCGGCGTGGCGGTGCAGTGGATTACAAGGTACTTCATAGGATTACTCATTAACCCTGGAGAAGAGTAGGTTCAACAAATTCTGCCAGACCTCGATTGACAACGTCCTTTGCACGCTCCTCTTCGAACTCTAACTCTGTTCCTACCTCATAGCGAACAGAGGTATCAAACTTATCAAGGAAATCTTCTGTTACCTTTATAGTAACCTTCTTTACCTCGTTCTCTTCTTGCTTAATTGTCTTTTCCATTTTGTTTATTTTTAATAATTATACAATGTTTTTTATCCGTGAGCAAGGAACTTCGGGGAAGTGCGCTTATCAAGAACTACGAACTCTTCTCCAAATGCGATATTAGTATCAGCCTTCATCAACATCTTAAAGAAATAGAGCTCACTCATGTTGCTCACTCTGTCAATCTTGATGACATGCTCATCATCCTGTAGGTTCACAGCTGCGAACAGGTTAGATGTCATCGCATCAGGACTACACAATGTAGCTACGATGAGATCGTCAGGCCAAGCCGCAAGAGTTTCAATCTGAATATCCTTGTATCGCTTGATGTTGCGTGTCGTTTCGTCACGATTTTTGTACTCCCGAGAAGTAAGTTCTTCATCGTACTTGTCGAAGTCGTTTACGCTCATTAGGATACGCAAATTTGGATTCTCACGGATTGCAACAGGAATTACCTTGCGAATCGCTGCAAGACGCTCTGTCATCTTAGTCGAATCAGACTTTGCTATGATAACATCTGTATCCTTAGCTGCCTGAGTCAAGATACCATTGAACAGGTGATCATCATCACTTCCTTTTTCACCATTCACATAGTGGGTACCGAGCTCAAACTGAACTTGCTTTGAGAGAGCATCAAGAAGCTGATTCTGGACGTTCGGAGGAAGCTCTGCAAACACAAGGTCACCCTTCGGTTGAAAAGGACGCCAGACACTCTCGAATGTGCGTGGGTTGAATACAGTAAAAGCCATGAAATCTACAGGCTCAAGTGCCTTCTCAGAGTAATCGAATCCTCCCTTGCTGTCACTCACCTGTGGGTCTTCTTTCTGCCTTTGCAGCATCTTATTGGTGCGAAGTCGTGGAATGGAGATTTTCTTAGCAACGTTTGGAATAACATGTATGAGACCTTTCTCAACAATCTCATTACTCGTTGTTGCTACAGTTAGGAGCTGCTCCAGCACCTCACCATTGTAATTGGTGTTTTTAATTGTTATTGCCATTGTTCTATTTTATTTGGTTATTACTCTCATGGTTGCTTATAACTTTCCGTGGAATTTATCTCTTATTTCACGCTGACGCTTCTCCCATGGACTTTCCTCAAGTGGTTGACCACTAGGCAAGGTATCCTTGACCATTTTTTTTGTAGGCAATGATGCAAGCACTTTCTTGCCATCCTCAGGGTGTTCCTTCAGTAGGTTCTCATAGACAGAGCGTGTCTCAGCATTGATACGTCCATCCTGTTCTGCTGCATCAAGTAGCGTCTTACGGTTTGCAGCGGCCTCTTCCTCGGCAGCGTCTTCAAAAGTCTTGACCTGTGCTTTAAGCGATATGTTCTCTTCTTCAAGGCTCTTAACCTTACCAGCCTTTGCTTCTAACTGATCCAGACGTGCCAGTACCTCCGCATCTGTCGCACAGTCCTTGAACTGCGGACGTTTCTTCAATTCTTCTAAATTCATGTCTAAAATGTTTTGTGACTCGTTGAGCCTATTATTGAATATTGTGTAAATCTGTTCGGGTGTACTCTCTTCAGGAACAGGGTCGGCATCATATATACCATCAATAAAACCGAGTTCCTTTGCCTGTTCTGCTGTAAGCCAGTGGTCTGTTCCATCAAAATAGTTTGTCTTGATGGTCTCTTTATCTTGAGCCAATTTGCTTGCATACATATCACAGAGCGTATCCTCAAGGCTTTCCATCTGTGAAATCATATCTTTCATGTCCTTGGTATTGCCATAGCAACCACCACTGACGCTGTGCAGCATCAAACGGGCATATCGACTCATATAGAGAGGCTTCCCGCATAAGGCTATAACACTTGCCATGGATGCTGCTACACCATCAACATAGATTGTTATGTTCGCCTTACTCGCTTTCAAAGCGTTAAAGATAGCAATGCCCGTATAGACCTCGCCACCAATACTATTAATACGAACATCTATATTCTTATAGGTTGCCTCTGCTGCCATCAGTTCACTGGTAATCTGACTGCTGGTGACAGCACCATAACTATCCCCGATATCTCCATAAAGGAGAATGCAACAGGTTTCCTCACCTGGTATGATATTAAAGAATGTTTTTGATTTCATTTTCTTTATTATTTCACTTTCACACATTGCGGATTTTGATGCAAAGGTGAAAGATTTTCTCCGACTTTGCAAACGGCCATTTTATCATACAAACCTTATAACTAACTCTTTACGTTATAAAGTTGCATCATGCGGACACGATTTGCAAACATCATGAAATCGCCCCACCTTTGCACTATAATTTAGGTGCAAATGACAAAGGATTTAAGCAATACACAGAAAAAGGAATGGGCAAAGACGCTCTATCTCAAAGAGAACCTCACACAGCAGGAGATTGCTGACCGTGTGGGTGTCGCCCGTGTGACAGTGAACAGGTGGATAGCTGACGGAAAATGGGAGAAGCAGAAGGTCGGGCTTACCCTGACACGCGAGGAACAAGTATCTAACCTATATCGCCAGGTGGCTGAGATAAACAGTAAAATTGCAGAGAAGCCAGAAGGTGAACGTTTTGCCAATAGTACAGAGGCCGACATCCTGGGAAAACTCTCTGCTGCAATTCGTAAGATGGAGACTGATATTGGTATAGCTGATGTTATCAGCGTGCAGACAAAATTTATCGAGTTCTTACGTCCCATAGATCTTGAGAAAGCAAAAGAAATTACGCAACTCTCTGACGCATTCATTAAATCACTTCTATAGATATGAAACAAATCGATAAACATGCGCTCCTTGACTGGGAGAAATATCGCCAAGATATTATGCGCTCAACTCCTGTAGACAAGGAAATGAGTGTAGCTGATCGAGAAAGGCATCGTATCTATCTTGAGGCACACCCCATAGAATGGATAGAATATTTCTTTCCAAACTACGCTAAGTATGAGTTTGCAGACTTCCAAAAGCGAGCTATCCGACGTATGATAGCACATGAGGAATGGTATGAAGTTTTGTCATGGTCTCGTGAGCTGGCAAAGTCTACTATTACAATGTTTGTTGTCATGTACCTCACCTTAACTGGCAAGAAGAGAAATGTTATTCTCACCTCTAATAGTAAGGATAATGCGATTCGGCTACTTGACCCTTACAGAGGTAATCTTGAAGCAAACGGACGTATCATAGCTTATTATGGCAAACAGCGGACCATTGGTGCATGGACGGAAGATGAGTTTATAACAAAGGGCGGTGTGGCTTTTCGTGCCATTGGCGCAGGGCAGTCGCCCCGTGGTTCACGTAATGAGGCCATTCGTCCAGATGTACTACTTGTAGACGATTTTGATACTGACGAGGATACCAAGAACCCTGACACTATACAAAAGCGTTGGGAGTGGTGGGAGCAAGCTCTCTATCCGACACGCTCAACATCAGAACCTACCCTGATTATCTTCTGCGGGAACATCATCGCAAAGGATTGCTGTGTCACACGTGCTGGAGAAAAAGCAGACCATTGGGATATTATTAATATCCGTGATAAGAATGGTAAGAGCACCTGGCCTGAAAAAAATACTGAGGAACATATAGACCGAACGCTATCTAAGATTTCCACACTTTCACAGCAGCATGAGTATTTCAACAACCCTATTTCGGAAGGTGAGATATTCAAGCAGGTTGTTTATGGTAAGGTACCACCACTGTCTAAGTTCAAGTTTCTCATCATCTATGGTGATCCAGCTCCAGGAGAAAGCCGGGGAAAGAAAGGAAAGTCATTCAAAGCTGTAATGCTGCTTGGAAAGAAAGACGGAAAACTCTACGTAATTAAGGCACGCCTTGCACAGGCACTCAACTCAGAGTTCATCGACTGGTATGTGCAGCTGCTTGAATATGTAGCTGGGCGCACCAATGTCTATTGCTGGATGGAGAATAATAAACTTCAAGATCCATTTTTTCAGCAGGTGTTTCGTCCGCTTGTGCGTAAGGTTCGCAAAGAGCGTAACATCACATTATATATACAAGGGGACGAGGAGAAGAAGACGGATAAAGCAACTCGTATAGAGGCTAATCTTGAACCAATGAATCGTGAAGGAAACTTGATTCTTAATGAGGCAGAACAGGATAACCCTCACATGAAGGAGTTAGAGGATCAGTTCAAGTTGTTCACGCTCTCGCTGAAATACCCTGCCGATGGACCTGATGCTGTGGAGGGTGGCAACAGAAAGATTGACCAGACAGCACAGCGTGCAGATCGACCTCTTACACAATCACGCAGAAGCGTAAGAAACAAAAACAAATATAGGATATGAGCCAGTTTATTGATATAAAGGACTATGATGCAAGTGTACACCGAGAGATACTTGATGCACTTGTTAGGGACGATGAGTCACTCGTTGAGATATGTGAGGATAGGGCTATTGCTGAAATGCGAGGCTACCTATCTAAGCGTTACGACTGCGATGTCATTTTCTCGGCTTCAGGAGAAGCACGCAATCAACTCATCTTGATGATGGTCATTGATATAACTGTCTATCACATCTTCTGCATTCATAATCCCATGAAGCTTTCACAAGTGCGCAAAGATCGATACGAGAGAGCCGTGGAGTGGATGAAGGCTGTAGCGAAGGAAGATATATCCATTGATGGAGCACCGCTACTACCAGAAGACGTAAGAGCTGCTAAAGCTCCGTTGATGTTCAAAAGTAATACGAAACGAGTAAATAGATTATAATCATGAGCAAGAAGAATACACGAATTACTATCAGTGGGAATATTCCACGTCCCGGGCAGAAGCAGCCTGCCATTGTAAGGATTACGCAGCCTAAGCGCTTCAATATCGACACGGCTGACTTCATGACAGCTATTAAGGCTGCAGAGAATGTAGATTATTCGCAACGTTCTAAGCTATACGACCTCTATACGGACATATTGCTTGATACGCATCTTTCAAGTGTCATAGAAAAAAGAAAGAATGCCGTGCTATGCTCAAGTATCGAGTTCCAACGCAACGGAAAGCCCGATGATGCTATTAATGAACAGATTCTGTCTCCCTGGTTCTATCGCTGCGTAGCAGACATTCTTGATGCACGCTTTTGGGGCTTTTCTTTACTTCAGTTCTATAAGAACGGAGAATGGATAGATTATGACCTTGTGCCACGTAAGCATGTGGAGCCTGTACGTAAGCTCATTCTTACCCGCCAAACAGATTTGCTTGGTACACCTTGGGAAGAGTTTGCCGACTTACTCTTTATTGGTAGGAGTAGCGATCTTGGACTACTTGCAAAGGCTGCTCCATGGGTCATTTATAAACGCAATACAACTGCCGACTGGGCACAATTCTCAGAAGTCTTCGGTATGCCCATTCAAGAATATATCTATGAGACCGACGATGAGGATGCACGTGCAAGAGCTTTGAATGATGCCAACTCTATTGGATCGCTCGCCACGTTCATTCATGGCAAGGATACAGAACTTCAATTGCGTGAGGCGGGCAACAAAACTGGTTCGGCTGATGTATATGAGAGATTGGTGGAACGCTGTAATAGCGAGATTTCAAAGCTTGTTCTGGGCAACACACTAACAACGGAGTCGTCAGATAAGGGTACGCAGGCTCTGGGAACGGTACATAAGAAGGTGGAGGAAAGTGTTGCTAAGGCTGATCGTGAATATGTGCTCAACGTGTTGAACTATGATATGACTGACATCTTCTCACACATGGGTATAAACACAGCTGGTGGTAAGTTCTGCTTCCCTGAGAAGAAAGACATTGATCCGAATACGGAGATGAGTGTACTTACGCAGCTGCACACGACTTTCTCTCTTCCTATTGATGATGATTATCTCTATGAGAAGTTTGGTGTAGAAAAACCTAAAAACTACGACCAGCAGAAGCAACAGCAGCTGGAGGATAAAAAAACACGTGAAGAAAAACTAAAGCAACAGACTAAAGAGGAAGATCCTGATGGTACTACGCAAACATCAAATGGAAAAACTCAAGTCTCAAAGTTCAAGAATCGCCTCCGCTCTTTTTTCGTGAAAGCCCCGAAGGACGGGGCTCGTTTAGACTGGTAGTCAATCAAAACTACTTTGATGCTGACGATGCGCCAGCCATGAACATGCTGATAAGTGAGGACGTGTTAAGAAAGGCTTTGACAAACATCTATCGAAAGATGTTCAATGTGAAAACAGAGATAGAACCTTACTTATACGATGCCATTCGTGAGGTATTCAATCAGGCTACTAATGATGCGTTTCCTTCTGTTGACCGTGATGAGGATTTCAAGCAGCAGTTAAAACACAGCAATGAGGTGTTCTCTGCCTTCAAAGTGCATCGTGCTCAAAACGACATGGCTGTACGGATGCTGGATTCAAACGGCGGTTTAAAGCCTTTCAATCAGTGGTTGAAGGATGTTCTGCCGATTGCTTCGCATCAGTGTGGCGCATGGCTACGGACAGAATACGATACAGCCGTACTAAGGGCGCATCAGACAGCCGACTGGCAGCAGTTCCTCCGCGAACGAGATGTGCTGCCTAACCTCAAGTGGATGCCCTCAACGAGCCTGCACCCAGGGGAAGATCATAGGAAGTACTGGGGAACGATACGCCCGATTGATGATGAGTTCTGGACGGAGCACCGCCCAGGCGACCGATGGAATTGTAAGTGCAGCCTGACGAGTACTGACGAGGCGGTTACGCCTGTGCCTGCTGAGGACGTACACTCAGAGCCGCAGGCTGGGTTGAAAGGCAACCCTGGCACAACGGGAGAGACGTTCTCTGACGATCACCCGTATTTCCCCGCTTCGTGTGACGATTGTCCGTTCTATACTCCGAAGTTCAAGGATAGGCTCAAGCGACTGTTCAGAGATAGAGTAAAGGACTGCTATCATTGTCCGTATATTGATTCTAAATTGAACAAAGCAGATGCTGTTGACGTGAAACCTCCTAAAGTAGAAACTTATAAAGACGCTTATAAAGGGCAGGTGTTTACAAGTCCTTATCATGGAAAGAATGAGGTGGAAGAGAATGAGCGATTAGCAAAATTTGTTTCTGATAAACTCAAGACTAAGGTTTATCTTTTGCCACGGCTTGATCCTATGAATCCAACGCAGAAGGCTCTTCGTGCAAAACTGTTACCTTCAGATGTATTTGAGGGTAAAAACCCTGACTTTTTAATTGGCGGAAAACTATTTGATGGAAAGAGTATGCTAAGTATGAACCGTAGTGCAACCATTAAACAACAAAAGAACGCTATTGAGAATCATATTAAGAAAGCTAAAAAGCAAGCAGATAATATCATTCTGGAAATACCTTCTTCTGTCGCAAGAACAACGATTCATAGCACCATAACCAACTATCTGTCAAGAAGTAAAAAAGAAAGAACCATTATGATACATTGGAAAAATAAGCTGATAATCTATAAATAAAAAATGTCAGGTGGAAAGCCTGACATTGTAGGAGGTTCCGGTCGGGGACGATACCTTCGACCAGAACCACTGCAAATATACAACTAATCAACGAATAAAGCAAGCAAATGGATATAAAAGATTTTTCGGAACTCATAAAAAGGCAAAGTCGGGAGGTTGATCAACTTGTTCGACGGCAATTACCTGTAAAGGTGGGGCGCATGGCTAAGGATCATTATCAGGACAACTTCCGCAAAGGTGGCTTCGTTAATCGAGGTTTGCAAAAGTGGGCTGTGACAAGGCGACAGCAGTCAGGTTCTGCTTCGGCATCAGCTTCGTATGGTCCGCTGCTCTCTGGGCGCAACCATCTGTTCAGTTCCATTAAATACGTGCCTGGCGATTATCGTGTGACGGTTTCGAATGATTTGCCCTATGCTGCCATACACAATCAGGGTGGCACTGTCAGCCCCACTGTTACGCCCCGTATGCGCCGTTTTGCGTGGTATATGTATTACAAGGCATCGGGTAAAGATTCAAAGGGACAGCGGGGTAAGAAAAAGGCTACAGCGCAATCAGCGTCACCACAGGCGGAGTTCTGGCGTAATCTTGCACTTACACGGAAACAAAAACTCTCGGTGAAGATTCCTCGACGGCAGTTTCTCGGTGAGAGTGAGGAGCTCACGCAGCGCATCAATGAGAAAATAGAACAGGAGATTACCAATGTTTTAGGAATATAGAATATGGAAGAGATTTTTACGTCAATCCTCAATCTCATTAGTCGTGAGATACCAGAATTGTCGCTCGTAGATGAGGACTGCGGGCAGCTGGAAACAGCTGAAGACACTTACCCCGTCACATTCCCTTGCGCTCTTATAGGCAACATGGAAGCCGACTGGAACGAAGTGGGCATGGGTGTGCAGAAAGGAGTCGTTACGCTTACAGCACGGCTTGCCATTGATTGTTATGACGATACGCACATCGGTTCGGGAACAACGGAAAAGGCTGCAGAACGTTTACGCCTTGCGAACCGTCTGTACACCGTGCTTCAATGTTCGCGTCACAACGACGACATGGGTCCGCTGTATCGCACGAAAACAAGGTTCTATTCGTTGCCGGGTATGATTAAGGTGTATGAATATGTCTTTCAGTTTGAGTTGCACGACGATTCGGCTGCCAGATAAAAAAGAAAAAGATAAAAGGAATCCTTATCCTTTTACCTTTTTCTCGTTATCCAACATCTCTTACCTTTTTACTTTTGAAACAATTCTAACTGTTGTGCCGTCAATCGTGGTACTTTCACTTTGGGAACTGGTCGCAGCTGAATGTCCTTTATCTCACGGCACTTGCGGCGGATGATGGCCATAATGCGCTCTTCGGAGATAAAAAACTCTTGTTTTGAGAGTAATGTCAACGCATCATCGAAACGGAGGCGTCGTTCCTCCGTCCAGTAGTAGTAGCGGCGGCATAATGCCTCGTCGCGCAACTCTATGAGTGCTTTATCTCGTCCTTTCCCCATTACGTGCAAATTTAACAAATAATCAGCTTATTTGCAAGTGATTACATGATAAAAGCACGTATTTATGTGTACGGACACATAAAGAAGCCTCCCCAAGCCCCTAAAGAGGGGCTTGGGGAGGCTTTTATAACCTACAGAAGCTTGGTTCTACGCGTTCCCAAACATTGGTCTTCGGATTCTTCTGATAGAAGTAGTAGTTGATAGCGTTCTTCTGAACCACATTCGCCTCCTTGAAAAGCGTCATAATCTCTGAATACTCACTATCGAACTTATCCTCCAATTCGTACAGCTTAGAGATACTCTTGTAGTCGAGGTCACCAGCCTTATTGCGCTCAAGCAGTGTCATTGCCATCTGATACATTGGGTCGTCCGAACCTTTCTCGCTTTGCTTCATATAACGCTTGAGGTAGTCGATTAGACGCTCTGCTGCAAGGTCTGCACGCTCGTCGAAGCCTTTCACCTTATTACTTGAGATTTCAAGACGGAAATCGCCGTCAGTAATCGTGTAGCTTCGTTGGTTGTTCTTACGAACCTGACCATAATCACGCATCACACTTACGAAGCTCTCAACTTCACCCTGTAACCAGTCGTGGAAGCCACGCACGTCAGTCACGATACGTGTTAAGCGTTGCCACACATCGTGCATCATCTCAGCACGTAGCCCCTCATAGGTCTCACGGCGTTCAATGCGACTCTGCTTTTCTTCGTTCTGTAACTCAGCAAGTAGCTTCGCACGCTCTTCCTTACTTAGATTCTTAATGTTTACCATATTAATCTGTTTTTTGTTTTCGGATGATCATTCTTATTTTTGTGTTCAAAGCATTGAGATCATCCACTGTCAATGCTCTAAATGTTTTTCCTGCTATACGTGGGTCTTTACAGAAAGCATCTACACGGTTCCAGTCTGTCGTATCTATGCCGTATATCTGCAACTGGTGAAGTACTCCGCTACGTGCCTTGCGTAGGATATCATACTGCTTACGTCTTCGCTCGTCATACCCTGTAATATCCTCCATCTGGCGGCACATTACTTCATATTCCCTTGCTGTCATCTGGCGTAGGTGAACTGTCCGTCCTTGTGTGAACTGATACACCAGCGTTTCCTTGTCTACGCAAGGCATCTTCTTCAGCAACGTATAAAATCGAGCGTAGTTCCTGTCCGTTCCCATAGTTTTTCCTCCTTCCAGTCTTTATACGCTTTACGGCCAGAAGCTACAGCCTCTGTAAGGTCGTCACTAAGATCACATTCACCGAACAGCGGTATGCCGTGCACACATACATAGAGTTCGCCGTTGAATTCCATTACTTGTACGGCTTCACGTGCCTCTGCGTCGAGCCGTGCCTGTCGCTTAGCTTCTATGCGCTCAGCGCGTTGTTCGTGCCATACTTGCAATCTGCGTTTGATTTCGTCTAAAAATGTAGTCATAATCTTTTTTGTTTTAGTTGACAAGTTTACGGGTTTACAAGTTGACATGTTAATCGTACTGATAACTTGTTTACTCATTCACTCGTCTACTCGTTTACTTACTGATATAATATGTTTGAATTAATTTTCCGTTTCGTTTGATAAGCAGTTGGGTCTGACCATCTTCTCTCATAAGGTAGGTGCTTATATCGCTTTTCACTGCTATGTCTTTGCGAACATACAACTTAGATATAAACCAGTCTATAAAGTCTTTCAACTGCTTCCATTCCTCTTCAGTATCTTCTATTCCTCGTAGAGAGTAAGTATTACTGATTGCCATCTGTAGTTTTAACAGCCACATCGGTTTGTCGTTCGGACAGACAGACTTGTATCTTAACATTTCCATAACTATTCTTTTGAAGCTTTCCACTCAACATTAATCACTGCATCAAGTTTACCGCTACCTTCACATATTGGGCACTTTAACTTGTATCGTTCTTGCCAGTCGTCCTCCTGCCAACGGTATCCATTCCCTTGACAATAGGTGCACACGTGCCCACGGCTCAAAAAGCGCTCTCCCATGCGCCCTCCTGGGCTCAACAGCCCTGGAGCAATCTCAATGATTCGTCTTTCCTTGCTCATCTTAATATTAATATCTAAAATTTGTAAAATGAATGATTGCCAACGGATTTGATAAATCATAGTTTCTGAACCACGCTTTCCAATCTTTGAAAGAAAGGCCGTCATTTTTTGCAAACATGTATCTATCCATTGATTTGAATTCGTTACCTGACCCATATTCAATAACAGGTAGCATGATATTATTGTCGATAAATATTAGTTTCTGAATACCGACACCCTCATTTGCAGTCAGCTGTGTAATTTCAACCTGTTTGCTCTTATATGGTTCGCCCACCCATTGCCGGATAGACAATACACCTTTACCTGCTTGTATTTCTGCAATACGCTGTTCCCATAGAGGATAATTTGCACGAATAGTATGCAGTTTGCTTATACCGAGCTTCTCCTTAAAAAAGGTTTGTTCTCCGGCATGGAGATGTCCCTTTGGAAAGGTTTTTGATAACATTAAAATATAAGTATTCATTTGTCTATTGTATTACTAATTGCACATTGAAATGAAACTCACGGCAGAGCCGCCTTATCTGTATTAGCTTGAACGGCTCGCCACCCACGCCGAAGAAGATAACGCGTTCGCGGGTATTGGCCTGTATGCCCTTTTTTCGTAGCCTGTACAACAGGTTGTCTCGCTTGTTTGCCATAGCTTTACTCTTTAGTTTTTCCCCAATATATGTTTGCTCTTTCCTCCCATATCGTGTAATAGCCCTTGCTCCCGAAATACCGTCCTTTGCTGATTGCCCGATAACCCTCCACCCATATCTTCAGGGCTGCATCATACATCACACTCACCGCTGTACGACCTGAAGGTTTGTTTCCTTCTGCCTGACTGATGAAGATGAGCAGCTTATCCCGGTGTCGGTTCTTAAACTTCTGATAATCCTTAAAGCTCATCTGTGTGTACTGAAAGCTGTCTATCACAATGATATCCGGGCTTTTGTGCTTCTTGAGACGGCCGTCAAGGTCTTTCATGCTTTCACTGATGAGGATAAACCGCCGTGCAACGTCCTGCATACCTGCCTCTATAAGTGCATTCTTCATTGTCAGAGAGAAACCTTCTTCCAAGGAATTGTAGGCTATCTTCCCGTACTTTGCCAACTCTTTGCAGAGCTTCATCGTGAAGCTGGTCTTACCGCTTCCAGAACGTCCCCAAATGAACCATACGCCTCCTCGCTCCGGTGCTCCGAAGGCGTCTGCCCATTCTCTTTCAAAAGGGTAGGTTTCTTTCTTCATACGCAGCATATCGGTTATTGACATTGCCCTGTTCATTATTCTGCTGTTTTACCGCTGTTCAAACGCTGATTTTTCGCTGTTTGAGCAGCCATCAATTTAACTCTATGAATATTTTTCTTCACGCGCCGCAGGTCGAATTCATATTCTTCTGCATCTTTAACAACCTCTGAGATGCGTCCTTTGTCTGTCACACCGTTTGACATGCAGATTGCATACACATCATGAGGGGCGGTCTGTTCCAGTTCATAGAACTTGCGGCCGATACGGCTGTGTATCTCGTTATATCCGCATTTGTTGTAGCGCAGCCCCATGGTCATACGACGCTTGATATAGCTTGTAGAGAAGAAGACGATACCACACTTATCCTCTAATCTGTTGTACAAGTCGATGAAATAGTGGAATACTCGCTCGGGCAGTTTGTCGGCTTCATCAAAAAGAAGCAGCGGTGCCTCCATCTGAATAAGGTCGTCAATGATCCTGTCGAGCAGTTCTCTGATGCTGTAGCCTTCTGTACGCTGACCGATGCGGCGTGCAATCTCCCGTACAAAGTCACTCTTCTTCATGTCTTCAGAACACAAGATGTAGAACACCTCATTGTTCTCATTTGCATAGAGGCGCGCCGTGGTTGTCTTTCCACAGCCTGCTTCTCCCACTATCCATGTGACATTCTTCACAGCCTGGGCATCTTTCATGACGAGGGTCATTTCCTGAAAGGCTTTCGTCTCGACCACCTGCCAGTCATTGCTGGACGTTGTCTCCAACTGTGAGGCGAGGTTGCGCCACATATCGTCCGAAATATTCTCCCACTTGCCTTGCAACAGCGTGCTCAATGTTGCGCTGCTAATACCCGTGAGACTCTGCGCAGCCTTATTCTGGCTTGGGTACTTGCTGACATACTGCTTCAAGCACTCCTGAATCTGTCCTTTTTCATTTTTTGTTAGTTTCATATTGTCTTTATTTTTACGATTTTACCTTTCAATACTTTCCAGCTACCGAAGCCATATCAACCACTGCCATCTCAACCTCCGCCCAGTCTTCAAGGCTTACTTGCTTCGTCTTTCGTCCTATCTTATACTCTTCTGGCGACTTGCTATAGATGCCAGTACGACGTTCAATCTGTCTGCGTTCAGCTGCTGTCATTCCCTTAGGCTTTGGACTACGTAATCCGTGCTGCTCTGGCATTACGCCGTGAGCCTTTTCAATCTCACGTCCTGCAACGGTACGCTCAATGCGGTCAGTGGTATTCGCAGCCTGTTCCTGTCTGATGAATGCAGCCTCGCCTTCTGTCTGCTCTTGTATCGCACGATGTATCACAACGTAAGGCTCTGCTACTCGTTCAAATCGCAGACTGCCGTCAGCCTCTTTCTTATAGAGGCGAATGCTTCCGAAGTCGTAAGGATCATACTTAACAACGAACCGCTCGTAAGTGTGCTGCCTGCGCCACTCGTGGTCTGGAACGCCTGGCTGGCTCATCACTTCGTATTGTCGCTTTTCCTTCTTAATCGTTACGCTGATCCCCTGGTCGGTGAAGGTACTCATACGCTTAGCCGTTACCCAGAACATATCCACCATGTCGTGTGCCGTAACCTGCTGCGTTTCCTCATTCACGCTGCTGTCGTAGGCTTCCTGTCTACTCTTGCCGTATGCAGGGTGCGCCATTTCGTTCCACTCCTTAGTAGCCTTTGCGTAAGCATCTTTCAGTTCCTCAAGCGTATAGAGTGAGTCCTTGTTTTCCTCAATAAATTCAAGGTTCGGACGGCTCGACATCTTCTTTGCCGTAATGTTCTGACCTGTGAAACGCCAATCCTTATGCAGCACTTGTTGTTGGAACCGACCGAACACCGCCTCAATGGTCTTTGATTCGCCGTTATAAGGTTGCGTGGTCCTATGCACGTGGCAAAGCTTCTTAAACAGTCCGTCGGCATCCAGTTTCTTATGTCCGCCTTGGTTGTCGTGAACAATCTCGTAGGGCTTGTGCTTGCTTGTCTGAATTGCCATGCGGTAAGCGAGATATTGCGCTTCGTAATCCTCACTATCGCTGATGTGCCAACCAAGCATCACTTCACTCATCGCATCAATGACTACATAGACCTGCATGGTGCGCACCTTGCCGTTCTCGTCCTGGTAGTAGAGGTTAAGCTTCGTACCGTCGCCATACCACAGCGCATCACGTTTCGTTGGCAATGCCGTCCGGTGCTTACGTCCGAACTTCTGTCGTGCTGCCTGCTCACCATGCACAGCATCGTACCATAGTGGCATAATCGCAGCACTGTTCAGCCATCGTTTCATACCGCTAAGGCTTTTCAGTGGCTTCCAGCCGTTTGCTTCCGCCTGGCGGTTTGCCTCGTCAAAGAGCTGCGCATCGGTGTAGACTGGAACCCTGCAACGCTTCAGTGCGATGAGTAGCTGTCCGAACTCGTCAGTAATCTTCTGCGTGTTCTTATTTCCAACCTTACCGCTGATAAGGCTCTTGTAGCCATCTGCCTTGAAAGCCTTAATCTTTGCCTTCAGTCGCGCTTCATTTTGTGGAAGGGTGTGCTGATACTCTTCGCGCATAGCTTCAGAACTCTGATAGATTACCTCCCAAGCCCCTGTAGTGCTGCCGTTCAGACTCTGACGAATAGCTCTACGCTGTGCCATCATCTTCAACAGTTCTTTCAGAACACTCGCATTAATGGTGTACTCTTCAATGAGTTTCTCTGTAAGATGTTCCTGCTTGCCGTTCTTCTCATAGGTGAAGTTTTCAAAGAACTCACGTGCCTCGCTGTCAAGCCGTATGCGGTCACGCATCATTGCTTCCTTCATTCGTTGCTCTGGATCACCGTATCGTTCCATATACCGAGCCTTGTATTTCTGAGGAATGGAACTCCATGCGTAAAGTGCCTGACCGCCCTCGCCACCTCCACGGTGTACGCTGACAATATTTCCACGGCTCATGTTCTGACGTAATGTAGCAGCTTTAATAACTGCATCACTACCTCCAGTCAGTTCCGCGTAGGTTACGCACAATATCTTGTTGAAGTATTCCATCCCAAATATAGTTATAAGCTCATAGCCATCAATTCAACTTCACTCTGCAGCTCCACGAAGGCAGGGATGTTCATATCCTGCTCTCGACGTGTCATAACTCCATCAACAAAGACACTCACGCTGCCATCCTTGCGGTCCACAACCAACTTCACACGCTCACCGAAGGTCTGTGTCATTGTCTGTTCAGCTTCTTCGTGAGTAGTCTCAACGTCAGCCTGCTTCCAATTAGGGGTTCCATTCAGCTGTGTTAGTGCTGTGAAGCGAATCTTCCTTGCAAGTTCGCTGTCGCTTTTGAAGTTCAGAGCCTTCCATACCATCACTGTGGTGCAGTTAAAGACTTCACATAAATAAGCCTTACCTTTCTTACTTACATAGATCTGTTTTTCCATATATTTTATTTATTATACATTTAAATCAATTTTCTTTTTCGTATCTTTGGGACTATTTATAAAATTAACACCCATGACCGAAGAGATAAATGTCATCTATCAGTTCTGGTTTGAACCAGAAGCTGATACCATTGAACGGGGACTCTCACTCGTTGAGACACTCGTTCAACAGTGCCACGATTTTGCCAGTTCTATCGACATCCTATGTATGACCGACCATATTGGAGTGTTTGACAAAAGGTTTCACCTTCGAATACAATTCAATGTAAATGCTCCGCAAAATAGCGTCCTCATTAAGGTGGCGGCGCTGTTCAATTTCGCCGCAGCGCATCAACTCCTTTTCCGTAACCAGTTCTGTCTTTCCAAATAAGAAAGACATTGCTGGCTTTGTTATTTTTCTGCAGCCTGCGCTCGTTACTTGTTGTAGGTTCATCTGTCGTATGCACTGACAGCATGCATCATAAACTTTCTTTGTTGCCATAAACCAGTTATTTTGGTTATTAAACATTTGCAAATAACGCCCCTTTTTTGTATCTTTGGACGCTGTTAATAAACTTAACACGCTGCAAAGATAAACACTTTGCATAAACAAAACAAATATTTAGGCAATTATTTTACGCAAAATGTTTAATTATGGAGAAAAAGGATAGACTTTTAAAGCTTATAGAACACTATTCTGACGGAAATAAGTCAGAATTTGCTCGTATGATAGGCGTATCTCCACAGGCTATTAATACATGGATTAGCCGGAATACCTTTGATATTGATATTGTTTATGCAAAATGCGTAAACGTTTCTCCTGAGTGGCTTCTCACAGGCAAGGGTCCCATGCTCAAGCCCACAATACAAGAGCCACAAGTAACAACGCAACCGAGCACGCCAACAGCAAAAGATAGACTTCCTGAGGCATTCCGATGCCTTGACCCTCTACACGCCACACAAGAGTTGATTCCTTTAGTAACGCCAAAGGTTGCTGCTGGTTTCGGGAGTGCAGACTTTGTTATAGCTAAGAGTGACGTAAAAGAATATTATGTCATTCCCAAATGGAAAAGACAACGTGTAGATTTCATGATCGAAGTAACAGGCGACTCTATGCAACCTAAATACAATGCTGGTGATATCGTTGGCTGTACTATCATACATAACTCAGGTTTCATACAATGGAATCGACCACATGTCATTGCAACACGTGAACAAGGACTACTCATCAAACGACTAATGCCAGGTACTACAGCAAACTCGCTCTCTGCAGTAAGCGAGAACACCCAATATCCTCCTTTCGATATACCCAAGGAAGAAATAACTGGTATCGCACTCGTTATAGGGCACGTAAATCTCGAGTAAGAAAAAAACAAACTATATAATTATTAACTAAACTCTATTAACAATGAAAGATTTCAATTTTAGTCTTCTCAAAAATGAAATTGGTACGCAGAACAATGACATGAAGGGTATTGCTGCAATTGACGGACACATGAATGATTTTTTGTGGAGAATGTGTAAAGATAATGGTATTGACCTTCACGGGTGGTTTCTGCTGGGTCTTGAGTTCTCGGATGGAGAAACAATAGGAGAGTACCCACTAACAGTTTCGGCATATCTGGTCGAAAGAGCTTCAGACCACGAACCTTATGAGCAAGTTGCCGAAAGATTAGGGAACACGGAAAAGGTCGAGGTACACAAAAAGTCATTTGACATCACTTATCAAGATCTTGGAAAATACATTAAGCGTTTAAATATTGGTGTATTGAGTGATATATCAAGTAATATCCAAGACGCTGTTTTTATAGATGATTAATTCCAACTATTGAAGAAGAGCCTCTGCTTCAGCAACAACTGCCTCAAGTAGGCACATATTATCATCAAGAGCATCTGCGCATTTCTCGTGTGGATGCTCTTTCAGACATTCTACAGCATAATTGCGCATTGCTCTCAATCTACATAATGTCTGTTCTTTACCCATTAACGACTCCCATTTATTAATCAATTCTGCAACATTTTTATATTTCATATTACCCTCCTTATGCGACACACGCACATTTTTTAATGATTTTACACCGCAAATATAGCTAAAAAGCCCGATAAATAGGGTGTTCTACGAAATTATTTTTATTCGTCACATGGTATTATACCCCCTGTTTTGTGGAATAAAGGGGGGGGTAAAACGGCAAAAAACGGCATCAATCCGCCTTTTTTTGTCCTTATTAGGGGGGTGAATGTGGTCAAAAACATATAAAAAGTGTCACCCCTAATGTCACCCCTCTTTACACATTTCGTTTTACACTGTCACCCCTATCGTCACCCCTAATGTCACTCCAAAGCCATTTTTTACCTTAAAAACACACCTTTACAACCCCATAAAATAAAGAAAACAGCTTTCAACCGTTCAAAAACGTATTGAAAGCCGTTCAACTATCGTTCAATCAGCGTTTTAGCTGTTCATACATACCCTTATTTTGTCACCTTTGAGCGTATAAGCTCACCAGCCCTGATACAAGCCTTTTTGTTCAGAACAACCCCTCCCTTACTCAATCCTACACGCTCCAGCGAACTTTGCTTAATACCTATCTCCTCAGCCGTCAAAACGCTGTAAATTGCAGGAATAGAACCAAAGTAATAATTCTTCCTTCCATTCATCAATTGTACGTGTATTACCTTTGTCATAGTTATCTCTTTTTGTTTGCAAATATACAAAATAGTTATTATATACGATATATTAAACATGTAATTATTTAATAACAAAGCAAAATAAAAGGCGAGCCCAAATAAGCTCACCCACATTGTATCACGATAAAACAACCTCTCCCACAGCCATTCTTTCCGTCTCTGTCGCCCTCTATACTCCTCACACAATAAAACACCCATTCTTACGCTAAAATCGCCCCAAATCGCCTCCTTTCCGGCCCCATGTAACATTATCTCCTCAAACACTGTTCAAACATCCCTCGAATGTAACACAAATGTAACACGATTGTAACATTTCGTTTTGCGCTCCATTCACCCTCAATTATCCTGTAACTCTCTGATATACAAACAATCTAACAACATTTACCCAATTATTATATTTACACATTTCGTTTTACCCCCCTTAATCCTTTGACTCCACCTTTATTATATATAGTAAACACTTGATAAACGCCCTATCCATTAGCCAGCAAATCCCCTGCAAACAGTACTATTTACTCCCCTCTCCATTCGGAGAGGGGGCGGGGGTGAGTTTTTTTCTTCTTTTCCTTGCTCCTTTAATTTATTCTTCTTACCTTTGCGCCCAGTTAAACGAAAATTAACTTGCAATAACGCATAATGAGAGTAACAAAGCAGCTTATTTCAACCACTAATGCTTACGCCTTATATAATAAAGGTGTAAGTCGTGTTGTTGTGCCTGTTGCTTGCAATGCGAACAAGTCTATAGAGGTGCTGAAGAAAGAAAATAAAGAAAAGATGTTAAATTATTTGGTAGTTCCAAATAATTGTGTACTCTCTCTCTCTCTCTCTCTCTCAATAGTATTATAACTCTTTCTTTCTTAGTCGTTTACGTGCTTATGCAATGCGTGGCACGTTATAGCGTATCGACAAAGGGCTTGCTGTATTTGCCCTTTGCCGATTTTGTTTTATTAATCGTTTTTTTCTCATATACTCTGATTGGAACCATGTTGACACGCATGGGCAAGGTGCCGTTTGCGTCCTTGCCCATGCAATTCAATGTGGTTACCAACTATTCCCTAAATAGTGCTAATGTTGTGAACTAACACGTAACTTTTATTAATTAACTAATTTCATTAAGCTTATGAAGAAAATTAGAAAGACGGTGCGACAACTTTATGTTTGTCCTACAATCGATGTCGTCAGAGTGGCCTCCGAGGGCAGTCTCCTTGCCGGTAGTCCTCTCGTTCGTCCTGGTGGCGGTGGTACTCCTCCTGGTGGCATCAAAGTCATTGACCCAACAGAAGAAAATGGTGGCGATGATGATAATCTAGAAGGTTAACGAGTTTACAAGTTAACAAGTTACTTGTCCAAGAATCCAAACAAACAGTATTAACTCCTCATTCCTATAGTCTTATCTTATGACGATCTAACCTTTAGGATTAACATACTATCTACTCCCCTCTCCACTCGGAGAGGGGTTGGGAGTGAGGCTTTTTTTCTTTTATTAATTAATGAACAAACTATTCTTTTACGCCTGCTCGGCACTCTTAGCCAGCGGCGCAGCGTTGACGGCCGTATCTTGTGCCGACGACGATTTGGATAACGGCGGAACGAACGGCAATGGTGCTGTTGTCCGTTTTAGTGTAAACGATGTGCAGGAGGGAGCTATCTCTCGTGGAGTTGTGACACGCGGTGCCATCACTCCCGGCTTGGGTAGCAGCGATCTTGCCGGCGGTAAGCTCACAGCTCATAGCAATCGCAACATTGATGTGTGCTTGATTGAAACCACTGTTGAGGGTGTCAACCCTGTTAAGGCAGATGCCCACACACGTGCCGAAATCATCAAGACTTCTACCCTTGGCGACTTCTCCGCCTCTGGTATTCGTGGCACCTCGGCATCAACCATCCTCACCAATCCAGAGTGGTTCCACGCTAAGAAAACCAAGAGTAATGGTGAACTCTATTCACCCATCTATTGGGCATTCTCACAACCCTTTGCTCGCTTCTTTGCTGTCTCTCCTAACACAGAGAGCTACTCAAAGATGACCATTAACAACACTGCTGCCAGCGGTAGTCCAAGCGTAGAATTTGAAGTCAATCCTGATGTAAAGAAAGAGGTCGACCTAATGACCGCCTGCTCTGGCGATGTACAGTATGCCACAAAGAACGTGCAACCAGTCACCAGTCTTGACTTCCGTCACGCCCTTACAGGTATTCGCTTTGCCGTTGGTCAAAACCTCTCTTGGAACAAAACCATCGATAAGGTGGAGTTACGAAACGTATTGCTGAAGAGCAAGTATTTGCTCTCAAAGCAATTCAATGGTACAGGGGCAGCATGGGATCACACAGGCTATAGCACGCGTGGTAACGCCGTCCTCTCTGGTGTCAGCGTGAGCACAAGTGCCAACCCTAACACTACCATCATGGGTAATGCGGGTGATAACTTCACGTTCTATATGATTCCGCAGCAGCTCACAGGTCTTGTTACTGCATACGTGCATTGCACCGACGGTACAACTATCACCGTACCATTGAAGGGTGAATGGAAAGCCGGAACCACCCGTACTTACAAGCTAAGCCAGACCAGCTCTACTTGGAATTACACGATTACAGCAACCGATCCAAGTGCTGCTGCTTACGATGCAACAACGACGGATAATTACGGCATCACAAGTTATCGTACTGCTCCTGACGGTACACAGCAGGCTGTGGCTTGGAAGGTCGTTGGTTATGATGCCAATGGCGATGGAACTTTCTCTATGGCGGAGAAACCAGCATGGCTCACCAGTCTTAGCAAGACCGAGGGTGATGGTGGTACTGCTGCTGACCAAGGCACAGCTACATTGACCAAAGACGTTACCGACCTACTTGCTAAGCGTAACAAGGAACTCAAGGATGCAACCGCCTTAGGTTCTGCTTCTGCTCCTTACGACCTTTCTACCAAGGGTGGTAGTGTAAATCGTAGCACAGCCAACTCTTACGTTATCTCAGCTCCTGGTCATTATCGCATCCCGCTCGTTTATGGTAATGCCATTGAGAACGGTGCTACTAATGCGAACTCTTACATCAGTCATGCGCCTACGGGTACTCCTAACGAGCCATACGTTTTGCGTAATTTTAAGGATCATGCAGGTGCTAACATCACTGACCCTTGGATCGAGAAGACCAATGGAGGTGCCAATAGTGGTGTCAATGGTGCTGAAGTAGTCTGGGCAGATGCTGCCGACCTCGTTCATTCTCCTTCTATCGTGCATGTTGGTGGCAATGCTTTCCTCGACTTCGAGGTTAAGGCAAGCGATATCCAGAGCGGTAATGCCGTTGTTGCTGTTACCAAAGGTAGTGGTGCTTCAAAAACAGTTCTTTGGTCATGGCATTTGTGGTTTGCTCCTAAGGATGTGCTCGATAAGATAAAGGTAACCAATCATCAAAACAAGGACTATTACTTCACTAAAGAAACCTTAGGTTGGAAGCCAACCCAGTGGAGTGGTTCTACATACGACAAAGCTCGTACTGTCAAAGTCAAGGTTGTGCAGACCATTAAGAATGGTGGAGTAGCACAAGAGACAGTCATCAATATTACCCAGAACCCAGGTAATGTAAAGAAGGGTGCTACCACACTTTACCAGTTCGGTCGTAAGGATGCCTTCCCTGGGGTTGCTACAAGTGATCTAAAGGCTGGTAGTATCACCGAGAATGCTGGTGACAACATGACTATTGTGAACAATATTCAGAATCCAGATAAGTTCTATATTTATGGTTCATCGTTGTGGACAAATTATGGTTATTACAATCTTTGGTCAGCCGACAACACTGTTACTGGTGGTTATAATCAGGGTAATGACAATCCTGTCGTTAAGACTGTCTACGATCCTTGTCCTGTAGGTTTCAAGATGCCAGCCAACAATGCATTTACAGGGTTTACCACAACGGGTCAGAATTCAACGTCTCAATCAGAGATGAATGTTGACGGTACAGACGACTGGCAGCAGTGGACAAATAATTTTGGTCATAACTTCTGGACCAATAGCAGTAAGACTGCTACTATCAACTTCCCTGCTTCGGGCTTACGCAACTTCAATGATGGTTCGCTCAACTTCGTCGGCAACTACGGTTATTATTGGTCGGCGGTTCCGAACAGCACGGACGGTGGGTGCAGCCTGTACTTCAACTCGGGCATCGTGAACCCGCTGGTCAACGGCCCTCGTTCCTATGGGTTCTCGGTTCGGGCTGTCTCAGAATAATTCGATTGATTTGATTCATTTGATTTATTGCCGGCGGGCTCGCCCCGCCCGCCGGCAAAAGAAACCGGCGAAGCCGGTCGATGAAAATTTCTGTTTTTTATCCTTGCCTCCCTCGTGAGGAGGCGAGGATAAACATAAAAAAAGATTTTTAAATAAAAAGATGGTAACGACAATGAGTATAAAAGAGATTGTTGAAGCAGAGAAAAGCAATACGAGCAAGATTTATCTTTATCGTGAGGGTTTGTTTTTTCGTGCTTATGAGGTTTCGGCATTTGCCCTGTGCAGTTTTGTGCATCCTTTTAAGGTTATTAAGCGTCAGCTGAAGGTGCTTAATGGTGATGAGGTAGTCTATGTTGGCTTCCCTGCTTCGTCAGAAGAAAAATATTTGAGTGGTCGGAATATCATAGAGTCGGATGACGCTCACAAAGTGATAGGTTTAGTAGAGCCCATTGATTTGAATGCTTTTGCAGAGTGGAAGCAGGGGGTTGAGCTAAAGGAGTCGGCACCAGCGAGCTGCTCTCTACCTGAAGTTATGGGGCACTGTGAAGGGAATGGTGTTTTGGAGAAGCTGCGAGCGTTTAATCTTGCTAACAGTACGCCTATGCAGTGCATGATGTTTATAGCGCAGCTGCAAGAGATTTTAAAAGGATTGAAGTAAGGACCGATTTTTGAAGAAAAGGAGAAGCCCATGGCACAGTACGATAATTTGCCAGTGTTTAAGGCTATCTATGACTTACTGTTGGAGGTTTATCAGCGTACGCGCAATGTCCCTCGTGATTTGCGTTATACACTGGTTCAGGACTTGAAGAATGAACTTCTGGACTTGATGGTGCTTGTTTATCAAGCGAATGGTCAACGTGAGAAAGAGCCTCTTTTACGGAAGAGCCTTGAGGTGTTTATGTATGTACGGCTACGCATACGCCTGTTGAAAGACATGCATCACTTGAGCATACCGCAGTTTGCACAACTCTGCCTAAAGACGGAGAGCATCTCAAAACAACTGACGGCATGGCATAAGTACAGTCAAAAGGTTGCAAACGAAGAGGGCAAAGACACTGAAACGAAGGTGTGAACAGAGAGGAAGGAGAATGAACTACGAATATCGCTAATTATACGAATAAGCAAGATGAAAGCAATGAAACAAACTATAATCACAACCTACAAAAAGATATACGCAGGGCACACAGACTTGATCATGTGCTTTGTGCTGATAATACTTGTCTTATTCTCGTCTGCTCTCCCTGCTCAGGCTACGCCAGAATGTCAGCGATTACGGTCGCAGGCAGCGTGCATTAGTAAATTCAGTAACCCACCAGTACACGTAAATGGTGCGCAAATGCCCCGTGGCAATGCGTCGTGGCTGGTTATGGTATTCCAATCTGTTGGGTGGTTATCAGTCTTTGCTTCGCATTTCCTTTATGGGCTTGCAAACAGGGGCTGTTCCCATGCTTCATTTAATGAGTGGTTACTACACTTCCCTGCTTCGGGCTTACGCAACAACAATGATGGTTCGCTCAACAACGTCGGCAACAACGGTTATTATTGGTCGGCGGTTCCGAACAACACGAACAATGGTTGCAACCTGAACTTCAACTCGGGCAACGTGAACCCGCTGAACAACAACACTCGTACCTATGGGTTCGCGGTTCGGGCTGTCTCAGAATTTACCGCCTGGCATGTGGACGAGTTGACGAGAAAGTCAGCTATCATCATTTATTATCATCCATTACTCCTCAATCAATGAATCTATTGAACGATATATTTGCAGCCTACTATGATGCTCGGCGGAATAAGCGGAACACAGAGAGCCAAATGAAGTTTGAGATGAATCTTGAACATAACCTCATGCAACTCTACGACGAACTACGTTTACGTTCTTATCGTCCCTCACCTTGCATCTGCTTTATCACGTTTGATCCTGTACAACGAGAGATATTTGCCTCGTCGTTTAAGGATCGTGTGGTGCATCATTTATTGTTCAACTACATTGCACCACTGTTTGAAACAACGTTTATACACGATAGTTACTCGTGCCGTGTGGGGAAAGGGACTTTGATGGGTGTGGAACGGTTTGAACACCACCTGCGTAGCTGCACGCAGAACTATACTCGATCAGCTTACGTGCTGAAACTTGACATACAAGGGTATTTTATGAGTATTCCGAAACGTGAACTGCGGGAGTTGTTGCGCAAAGAGATGGATAAGAAGCCGCAATGGAACAAGATGATTGACCGTGGGCTGGTTGATTTCCTAATTGACTGCATTCTGCTGCGCGACCCTACGAGTGATGTGCGCATTGTTGGGGGCGAGGAGGATTGGGAGGGATTGCCACCCTCAAAGAGTCTCTTCCGTTCGACAAAAGGTACAGGGCTACCCATTGGCGACCTCACGTCACAGCTATTTAGTAACATTTATCTGAATCAGCTTGACCAGTTTGCTAAACGTCAGCTACACTTAAAGCATTATGGACGATATGTTGACGATTTTTATGTTATAGATACTGACCATCGTAAGCTGGCGAGATTGATAGGGCTGTTTCGTGATTATCTGCATGATGAGTTACACCTTACGTTGCACCCAAAGAAGATTAGCTTGCAACACTGCTCAAAGGGTATGACATTCCTTGGTGCATACGTGATGCCTTACAGGCGTTATCCTCGTTGGCGGACGATAAGGAAGTTTCGTTTTCGGATGGGGCAGATAGAACAGCTCTGCAGCCGTGAGAAGGCTCTGAATCGTCGACAGGTGTTGTTCTTACGGAGCGTGATTAACTCTTATTGTGGTTATCTAGGGCACTTTAAATCATTTCTGCTTCGGAAAGTAGCTGTTGACCGCCACGCGTTTTATCGGTACTTCTTTTTCTTTGGAGGGTTTTATGTGGCAGGGTTGAAATCTGTAGGAGTTGTAATGGATGAAGTTGTCTCCATTCTTTGAGGTTACTGAGTTTATCCCTATGGAAAGTAATTAAAAGGAGAAAAATGTAAAGAAAAATCCGCAAATTGTGCGGAGCTTATAAATCTAATTATTAACTTGCTGCAAGCTGTGAAAATCGGCAGTTTGACGAAAGTACATATTGTGGGGCACAAAAGTACATTTCGTGGGGCACGAAAGTATATATTGTCAGCCACGAAAGTATATGGCGTAAAACACGGGTGTACGACTCGTTATGATGACTGATAAAAACAGTGTTGCAGCGTAAAAATCTTTTACCTATGGCATTCTATAAGAAAGCTCAAATGAAGGTGAACGGCAAATGGTATCCTAAGTCCGTTCTAGTGGTAAGTCCGGCAACAACCGAACAAGTAGCAAAACGAATCGCAGCCGAATCGACGGTTAGCCCTGCCGATGTGCGGGCGGTACTGACAGCCTTGGGTGGTGTACTGGGTGACTTCATGGCACAGGGTCGCTCGGTGAAGCTCGATGGGGTCGGTTCGTTTTATTTCACAGCCGTGACAACGAAAAACGGTGTCGATAAGCCTGAAGATGTAAATGCCACGTTGATTCGTGGTATTCGTGTCCGCTTCTTGCCCGAAACCCGTTATCGTGGTGCTGGCAAAGGTCGTGTTTCCACCCGTGGCTTGGCGGATGTTGATATTGAGTGGGAAGAGTGGAAAGGGGAGGATAAAAAAAGCCTCACCCCCGCCCCCTCTCCGAATGGAGAGGGGAGTGAAGATCACCCTGGACCACAAGCAGGGTAGGAAGCCTCCCCAAGCCCCTCCAAAGGAGGGGATGTGCCTAACGGAAGCTAGTTAGGATAGGCTGGTGAAATGCCACAAAGTAGGGACAGACGATGGCGTCTGTCCCTATTGTTACTCGTCCTCCTCATCATCATCGAAGCCGAACATTGAAGGATCGATGAAGGCATCTATCTGTCGACGGTCTTTCTTAGTGGGGCGACCAGTACCTCGCGCTCTGTCAACGAAACCACTGATACGACTCATCTCAAGTAGTTCGTATTGCTTTGCCTCGGTGACATTCTCATATACTTCGGGGATAAGTTTTGCTCCAACGCGCTGTTCGATGGTTTTAAGAACCTTAAACGAATAGGTGATAGGAGGCTTCTTTACGCTTACAACTTCACCCACTTTGATAGTGTGAGAAGGCTTTACGTTTACGCCCTTAATCGTCACACGACCATTCTTACAGGCGTCTGCTGCAATGGAGCGAGTTTTAAAGATGCGTGCAGCCCAGAGCCATTTATCTATTCTTGCAACGTCGTTCATGTCATCTTTTAGTAGTTGTGTTACTTCTTACCGAGTTTGTTAAATTGATTCATGGTGATATCTAAGCCTGCTAAAACAAAACTCTTGATGATATCTACACCTAAATCAATCGCAGGTTGAAGGACTTTCATATCATCTTCTGAATAATGCCCAAGTACCCAGTCTATTTGACCTCCACGTGGGTAATCGTTGCCAACACCCATGCGTAATCGTGCATAATTTTGTCCGATGAGTTGTTGAATATGCCCCAAGCCATTGTGCCCACCATTTGATCCATTCCCTTTTAAGCGAAAAGCACCTAATGGTAAAGCGACATCGTCGGAAATAACGAGTAGTCGACTTTGGTCAATATTCTCCTTATTCAGCCAATAACGAACAGCATTCCCTGATAGATTCATGAATGTTGTAGGCTTGAGAAGGATGATTTTCCGCCCTTTAATAGTAGTTTCTGCTATGAAGCCATAGCGTTTGTCCTCAAAAACAATATTGGACGCTTTAGCGAAAGCGTCCAATACCATAAATCCTGTGTTGTGCCTAGTTCCCTCGTATTCATGACCTGGGTTGCCTAGTCCACAAATTAAATACTTATCCAATTGTCGTATCTTGTTAAGATTACTCAGCCTCAGCTGCAGCAGCTGCAGCAGCAGCCTGGATAGAGTTACGTGTAGCCTTGATTGAGCAAACTACAACTTCCTTTGGAGTTATTAATTCGAGACCTTCGAAGCTTAATTCACCAACCTTAATACTCTTACCGAGGTTAAGATGAGTAACGTTGATGTCGAGGTGCTCTGGAATCTGCTGATAAGGAGCCTTAACATTGATCTTACGAATAGACATGTTCATACGTCCACCATCACGTACACCCTGTGCTAAACCAACGAGCTTAACTGGTACGCCCATAACGATAGGCTTCTGGTCGTTTACTTCATAGAAGTCTACGTGAAGCAAAGCATCTGTTACTGGATGGAACTGGAGTTCCTTAAGAACAGCTGTGTGTCTCTCGCCGTCAATAACCAACTCTACAACATAGATGTGTGGAGTGTAAACCAACTTGCGGAGTTCTGCCATTGAAGCAGTGAATGACAATGCCAATGGCTTGCCGTCTTTCTGTGCCTCACCATAAAGGTTACAAGGAACTAAACCTTCCTTACGAAGTTGCTTTGAAGCTTTCTTTCCAAGGTCTGTACGCTTCTGACCTGCTACTTTAATTTCTTTCATAACTTTGTGTTACTCTAAATTAATATGAACGTTAATTCGCCATCACACACTGAGAAATATGGAGAACGAAGTCTTTATAGAACTTTTAATACCTCTTTCTCAATTTGCAGAAAGCGCTGCAAAGTTACCTCTTTTCGCTGGACTACACAAGTATTGTCTTAAAAAACATAGAAAAAGAAAGTTTTGTTTGCATGTGCAAAGGAATTTTCCTATATTTGCAACGTTAAAGAATTCAATAGAAACACAATCTTTTAGAATAGACAATGATCAATAGGGAATTAATTAGAATTAAGATTGTCCAGTTAACCTATGCATACTATCAGAACGGTAACAGGAATATGGACAATGCAGAGAAAGAATTGCTTTTCAGTTTAGCAAAAGCGTATGATCTCTACAATTACCTCTTGGCTTTAATTGTATCTATCACGCAAGAGGAGCGCCATCGCGTGGAGATAAATGCTAATCGTGCTACACGTGAAGGAACAGAGGCTCCTTCTCAGCGCTTTGCTTATAATAAGTTTGCGGTACAGCTAGAGGAGAATAAGCAACTCAATAGTTTCATGGAAACTCAGAAACATCGTTGGGAGGATGATATGGAGATTGTACGTAAACTTTGTGATCAGATAGAGCAGAGTACAATCTACCAAGAGTATATGGTGAACGAAGAGGATTCGTATGATGTAGATCGTGAGGTTTGGCGTAAAATCTATCGTACTTTGATACAAGAGAACGCAGACTTAGATGCAGTTCTAGAGGAGAAGAGTCTTTATTGGAATGATGATAAAGAGATTGTTGATACCTTTGTTCTTAAAACGATTAAGCGTTTTGACCCAGAAAATAAGGCAGATCAAGAACTCTTGAAGGAATATAGAGAAGAGGATGATCGTGAGTTCGCTATTAAGCTATTCCGTTCTACTATTCTTAATGCTGATGAATATCAACGTTATATGAGTGAGTCTAGTCGTAACTGGGACTTCTCTCGTCTGGCTTATATGGATGTTGTTATCATGCAAATAGCTATTGCGGAGATGTTGACATTCCCTAATATTCCAGCGACAGTGACCATCAATGAGTATGTTGACTTAGCTAAGTTGTATAGCACTCCACGAAGTGGCGGATACATTAATGGAATGCTTGATGCTATTGCACGCCATCTTATTCAGACGGGTAAGATGATGAAGGTAATGCCAGAACCACGTCCTCGTCGTGCCTATGTAGATAATCAGCGGAACAATGCTCCCCGTCGAGAGGGACGTCGCCCAACGATTGCGCAGACATCGGCTCAGCGCATTGCTAGTCGCACGCAGCCTGATGCTCCACAAGAGAATATTGAATAATCAATTTGTTTTATGTATGGAGTTCTTCTTCGGAAAAGTAAGCTTCATGTAGACAAACATTTTTTAATAGTACAATAAAAGTAATAAATAGATAAAATGAATACAGCTATGTTTTTAGCCGCACAACCTACCCAAGGTGGTGGTGGTTGGCAGATGATAGTTATGATGGTAGTAATCTTTGCCATCATGTGGTTCTTAATGATTCGCCCACAACAGAAGAAACAGAAAGAAATTCGTGCTTTCCAGAATGCATTGAAAGCAGGTGACACTGTTGTTACTGGTGGTGGTATCTACGGTACAGTCAAGAAGATTGATTTGGCAACTAATAAGGTTGACATAGAGATTGCACACAATGTTGTTATCACCGTAGATAAAGGTTACGTCTTTGCTAGCGTACAGGCTTCACAACAGGGGCAGTCAAAGTAAAAACGATCTCATAAAGGAGTAATTTATTTGATGAAGATAGGCAAATCGCTGCATACACTCAATCTCTTCAGAAGCTTCTTGTCGATAATCATCAACAAGGAGTTTCTGATTTTTTTGTTCTTCCTTGTATTAAGTGGTGGATTTTGGCTTATTATGACGCTAAATGAAACCTATGAGCGGGAGTTTAGCATACCACTTCGTATGGCAGACGTCCCTCGTAATGTTGTTATTACGAGTGATCCTGATTCTGTTGTTCGTTTTACGGTTCGCGATAAAGGCTATATGATAGCTGCTTATGGTGCAGAGGATGCTTTCCGCCCCATTTATGCAGACTATAGGCTCTATACTGATGGGCACAGCCGGGGCGATATTTCTGTCGCAGATCTTCAAAAACAAATTTATCTTCAGTTGGCTAAAAGCTCGAAGATAACCTCGGTCAAAGGTGGAAAACTCTCGTTTTCATTCAATTTCGGACAACATAAGAAGGTTCCTGTGCATTTATTAGGAACGGTAGTGCCAGGTAAGAATTATTATCTAGCACACGTCGACTTTGTTCCCGATAGTGTACAGGTTTATGCCGCTAGGAATGTATTGGACAGTATTCAAACGGTCTATACAAAACGTCAGTATATTACCAATTTTACCGACGTGAAGGAGATGACGATTGATCTTCGGAAGTTCACGAATGCGAAGTGCATACCATCGAAAGTGAAGATGAAACTCTACCCTGATGTCCTTACGGAAGAAAGCGTTGAAGTACCAATAGAGGCTATCAACATGCCAGAAGACAAGGTAATGCGTACATTCCCAAGTAAGGTAAAGGTTCGCTTTGTCGTTGGTGCATATCGTATGCGTAGTATGCCGAAGAATGCAGAGACAAAGGAATTACTGCCCGTAGACTTCCGCATTGTCGTTAATTATAAGGATATAGAATCTACTCATTCGGACAAATGCCGCTTATATATCCTCAATACTCCTAATGGTGTTCGAAATGTTCGTCCGTCAGTCAATACTGTTGATTATTTAATTGAGCAGCGATGATTATTGCAATAACAGGTGGTATTGGTAGTGGTAAGTCCTATGTGTGCCAAATATTAGCTATGCGTGGTATAAAGGTATACGATTGTGATGCCCATGCTAAGCTACTCATGCGCACTTCGATTCAGTTGCAAAAGAATCTAAAGCTGTTAGTTGGCGAGCATGTATATAAAGAAGGTATATTGCAGAAAGCTGTTCTTGCCGATTATCTCCTTCGTGATGATGCCCATGTACAAGCTGTTAATAATATCATTCATCCTGCCGTTGCACGTGATTTCGAACAATCAGGAATGTCGTGGATAGAGAGTGCCATTCTCTTTGATAGTCGTTTCTACGAGCGCACACATATAGATAAGGTGGTATGTGTCACTGCTCCGATAGAAGTGCGCATACAACGTGTTATGCAAAGGGATGTTATCAGCAGAGAGAAAACTCTCGATTGGATAAACCGACAATTACCGCAAGAAGAAGTCTTGAAGCGTAGTGATTATGAAATTATCAATGATGGAATACAATCATTAGACCAGCAGATAGACTCCCTGCTCACACAACTATCTTCCACAGAGAACCATTCCTAAGAATAAAGAGAGTTATTAATTCAGAATAATTTAACAATAAACAATTTATAAGAAAATGTTACAGACAATTCTTTCAATTGCAGGCAAACCAGGACTCTATAAGTTGGTTAGCCGTGGTAAATCGAATCTTATCGTTGAATCACTCGATGAGACGCACAAGCGTCAACCAGCTTTTGCTACCGACAGAGTAACCAGTCTTGCTGATATTGCAATGTTCACTGATAGCGAGGATGTGCCATTGGGCGAAATATTGACTAAGTTGCGTGATAAAGAGAATGGCAAAGTTGCTTCCCTTAATTGGCGTAAGGCATCTGCAAAGGAGCTACAGGCTTACTTTGGAGAGGTGCTTCCTAACTTCGATCGTGACCGCGTTCACAACAGCGATATCAAGAAACTTCTTCAGTGGTACGAGATCCTTGTAAAGGCAGGAGAAACCAACTTTGAAGAGGATATGAAGCCTACTGAGGGTGATAACATCGATGACAGAAAGTAATTGAAATCATATAAAACGCTTAGAGCAACTAAGTGTTAGAATACGAAAAAGCCCCGAGTACAAGCGTACTTGGGGCTTTTAACATCACAATTTATTCAATTCAGTATAATCCTTCTTTCATCAATAACTAGACAACTAGACTTTTACCTCAAAGTCTCTCAAATCTTTAGTCTACAGCAATCTGCCTTGCAACCTTCTGCTCTTGAACCTGAATCTTAGGCAAAACAACCGTCAACACACCATTATTAACACGTGCTGCGATATGCTCCTTTTGTACATCATCTGGCAAGATCAGTGTCTGCTCATACTTGCTGTAAGCAAACTCACGACGCAAGTAATGACCTTTCTTCTCTTGCTCCTCGGCTTTCTTCTCCATCTTAATGGTTAAGTCACCATCACTATTGATGTTTACATCGAAATCCTCCTTGCTTAGTCCTGGTGCTGCAAGCTCCACTGTATATTCCTTTTCAGACTCCAGTACGTTGATAGCTGGTGCTGTTGCATTTGTCTTAGGCATATTTGCTGTATTCAAAAAGTCATTGAAAACTTCTGGTAACCATGAATTTCTATACATATCTTTCATCTCCTTTACTTTATGTTATTATTATCGTTTTTGTACTGACCATAATGCAAGGAGCATACCAAGGGATTATGTGTGACAAGATGACTGCATATACTGACATTATGGCTTGAAAGTATATATTCTTTTCTATTTTGTAATGTGAATCTCTTTTAATGGAGGTCTTTTAACCTTGAGATACAACTAAATATGAGTGAAGCTAATCTATTTTTATAATATATGGGTGTTCTATTCCTATGTGAGAAAGGTATTCTCCTTTCTTGCAACTATTACTTCAGTTTCATATAAATGTTGGTAAACCAAGTTAGTTTGTAATTTATTCTGTAGGCTTACAAACTATGTTTTTGTAGTGGAATAAATGCTATCTTCATAAGAAATCATAATCTAGAAACATGAAGTAAAGAGGGAGCTATGTGCTTTCCTTTAATACGTTAAATGTTAAGATACTGCTTTATTCACTATTAGGATAGTGTATAAAGCAACGCAGGAGCAGACAATAATATCTGTTCCTGTGTTTATTTATTTCGTTTCGAGTAGTTCTTGCAGGACGATGGCGTTGTTATGTTGCTCGTCATGTGCTGCATAAAGTAGTGTTGCATTAGGATGTTCTTGGATAGCTTGATGTAACTCCTCCAATGCGCCAGATGCTTGTAACTCTGCTTTGTAACGCTCGGTAAACTCGTTGAAACGCTCTGGGTCATGCCCGAACCACTTACGTAATTCATTGCTCGGAGCAACCTCTTTCAGCCAAAGGTCAATCTTCGCTTTCTCTTTACTAATACCTCTTGGCCACAATCGGTCTACGAGTATTCGATAACCATCGGTTTCTTCTGCCGGCAAATAAACACGTTTTAGTTTCATAATCTAGTTCTCCATTTAAACCTTATTCTATAGCTAATGCTCTCGGGAATATCACTTCGTTTTCCACATAGATATGTTCCAAGAGATAATTGCGGAACTGTTTTAAGTCTGCTAAAGCCTTTACATATTCAGGTTCTGCACCTTCTGGGGCTGTGTAGTTATTAGTCAGTTCTGCAATGCGATCGTGTCGTTCAATCTCATCACTATGGTCAGCCATCATTGCATTGATAGGGAATTGGATGGAACCACAGTGGAATGGAGCGTGCTCCTGACCCAATTCTGCTGCATTGAAAAGCTCTAGGATGAAAGGATAGAGTACGTTCTCTTCTTTCTGGCAATGCAAGTCTAAGTCTGCAATACTATTACGGAAATGATCTACAACACGATCTAATTCGGGGTGATTAGCTGCTAATTGGTTCAGTCTCTCTAATAGTTCATTACCATATTTACGTGTGTTACGATGATGAAACTTCAATACGTAATCAACAAGTAAGTCTAGATCCCATGTCTCGAAAGGGATATTTGTTTTGAATTGTGCCTGTGACATATCTTTAAATTGTTATCTTGTTCTTGCTTGCAAAAGTATCAAAAATAACGGAAGAAAGGGAGTAACAAATGTGACCATATCGGGTTAAAGCACGTTAAAAGTATAGGATTACAAGTATTCTTTGTATCTTTGCAGGCATGGAAAGTAATGTTATGAAAGCTCTTCGTGCCTGTCCGCTCTTTGCAGGGATGAGTGATATTGAGATAGAAATAACGCTGGGGAACGTTCCACATCAGCTGGTTTCTCTACCTCCGCATGATGTTTATGCATTGGCAGGAATGCCTTGTCGATCAGTAGATATTGTGGTGAGTGGTGTGTTGATATGCCGTATGGCAGCCCTGTCGGGTAAGCAAGTAGAGGTGAGCCGACTGCGAAGTGGCAATCTTGTTGCACCTGCATTTATCTTCTCTAAAGACCGAAGTCTACCCGTTAGTGTCGAGACTGATGGTCGTGTGGAATTGTTTCGTATGAAGCCCGATAGCCTGAAGTCACTTATTGATAATGATGATGCTATCCGCATGAATTTCATTCGTATCCTTTCTAATATAGATGTTTTCCTTACGCAAAAGATGAAGATTCTTAGTCTCTTTACCGTCCGTGAGAAGGTAGCCTACCTACTTTTAGAGCGTGCAGGAGAGCAGGGTAGTAATGAGATACACCTTGAGCGCTCACGTCAAGAGATTGCTGATTCATTCGGAATACAGAAGTTCTCTCTTCTGCGTGTGCTTTCCGATTTGGAGAAAGAGGGTGCTATCGAGATTAAGGGTAAGATTATTAAGATCCTTAATCGACGTGGGCTTGCTGGCTAAAGAGCATATATAGAACTTCCTCCAGCTCCTCTCAAGGAGGGGGAGTACCTAAAGGGAAATATAAGGAGACGCTTTTCTCTAATTGAGAAGGGCGTTTCCTTGTTGTAAGGAAAGGCTCTCTTCATGTCAAGAAGAGCGTCTCTTCATTTGTGCTACCTTTGTTCTTGGCTAACAAGGCATAGCCTTGTTACACATAGACCTTAGTCTCTTTCATATTGTGAAGAGGGGCAACTTGGAAGCAAATAATGGATGAAATGAGGGCTATTTATCAAATAACTGCATTGTAAGTAGCCCATAATTGATGCAGAACTAACATTTTGGCATATAGCTTTTTATTTGTATCTTTGCCCGCCAAAAGAGTAAGAAGTATATGATACTAAATGTTTTATTTATCCTCGTGGGCATTGTGCTCGTTTTATGGGGAGCCGACCGACTGACTGACGGGGCTGTAGCAGTGGCTGAGAAAATGAAGATGCCACAGATTGTGATAGGGTTAACAATAGTTGCGATGGGCACAAGTATGCCTGAGTTTTGTGTGAGTCTTGTGTCTGCACTCAAAGGTACTACCGACTTGGCTGTAGGTAACATCGTTGGTTCGAACATCTTTAATACGCTGTTGATAGTTGGTGTCTCCGCGTGGGTAGCACCTATGACTATCTTGAAGTCAACCGTTCGGAAGGATATACCTTTTGCGTTATTTGCCTCAGTTGTATTACTAATAATGTGTCTTGATGGTAATATTAGTAGGTTGGATGCAGGCATCCTCTTTGTGCTATTCCTTGTCTTTATGTATGTCACCTTGAAGGGTGCTAAGACGAAAGAAGATGATACCACAGCTAAGACAGAGCCCATTGAAGATAAGAAAAAACCTATGGCAGCATGGCTTTCTATCGTATGGATAATCGTTGGATTAGCTTGTTTGATAGGGGGCAGTAACCTTTTTGTGGAAGGAGCAACGAAGGTGGCAGAGCATATCGGTGTGTCGGAAGCAGTCATCGGACTAACCATTGTGGCTGGAGGAACCTCCCTACCAGAGTTAGCAACAAGTGTTGTTTCTGCGCGCAAAGGTAATAGTGGCATTGCTATTGGCAATGTCTTAGGCTCGAATGTGTTTAATATTCTAGCAATCTTGGGCGTTACAGGTGTAATAACTCCTATGCACTTGCAAGGTATAACAATGTTAGACCTCTCAATGATGGTAGTCTCAACGCTGTTAGTATGGCTTTTCTCCTTCACGAAGTATAAGATTGCAAGGTGGGAAGGAGTAGTCCTTACAATAGTGTTTATCGGTTATATGGTCGTGTTGTGTTATTAAATAAAGTGTGTCAAATAGCGCAGCTATCTGACACACTTTATATATATTACTTCAATAACTTTGCTAATTCTGTCTGCAAAGCTTCACCTCTTAGATCCATTGCAATGATTTTGCCGTCCTTATCGAGCAGTATGTTTGAAGGAATAGAACGAATGCCATAAACCTTACCAGCAGCAGACTGCCAGCCTTTCAGGTCAGACATCTGAGGCCAAGTCATACCGAGCTTCTCAACAGCAGATGACCATTTGAGTTTGTTGTCATCGAAACTAACACCAATAATCTCTAGTCCCTTGTCCTTATATCTCTTATAAGCCTCCACAACGTTAGGCATCTCCTTGCGGCAAGGCGCACACCAGCTAGCCCAGAAGTCAACGAACACATACTTACCCTTACCTGCCCAATCGCTTAGCTTCATTTGCTTACCATTGAGGTCGGTCATTACCAACTCCTTATACATAGAGCCTGGTTCGCGTAGCTTATACATCTCATATAAATCTTTGGCTTTCTTCATCTCTGGCGCATTGTAATAGCCCGTTGATGGGTCACATAGCCTCTTCAAGTCTGCATATTCTAGTCCGTCAGCCACCTCCGCAATATATTTTGCAGGGAAAGTAGTAGTCTTGAACTTATCAGCAATCTCTAGAACAGTAGCCAACTGAACACTATCTAGTGAGTCAGCCTTTGCCATGATTTCTCCAATCTTAGCCTTGTCTGCATCAGTAAATGTAGATGGATCCTTCTGTTTGAGGACTTCAAATTCAGCTTTCAACTTATTATATTCAGTCTCAATCTGCGACATCTTACTCTCGTATGGCTTTGTATCTTGCGCACTAGCAGCAAGTGTTGTAGCAGCCAACATGGTCATTAAAATGATTTTCTTCATATCTTTCATTTGGTTTATATTATGGTTACAAAAGTAATGAAAATATGCTTATCTCCACGTGTATTTAGCTTTTTTTTAGGGCTTATTATGGTAGTTCAGATAAAAAGCGTACCTTTGCAGCCGCTTAATTGAATAGGGGTACTTGCTCAACCCCCTTTAACAAAACAAGACAATGATAAAAAGTAGACAACAAGTGAGTGTGCTGTTTATGCTTTTCAGCATCCTCTTTTGCGTTTGCCTTATTGCGGCAAACACGCTCGAGACAAAGCAAATCTCTGTGTTAGGTATCTCATTGACGGGTGGACTCATCGTCTTCCCCATCTCTTACATCATCAACGACTGTGTTTGTGAGGTATGGGGGTTCCAAAAAGCACGTCTGTTAATATGGACAGGTTTTGCAATGAACTTCTTCTTCGTATCTATGGGGGCTTTATGTGATTGGATTCCTGGTGCTCCTTATTGGACTAACGAAGCAGGGTTTCATGCTATCTTTGGTCTTGCTCCACGTGTGGCAGCAGCCTCTTTCGTAGCTTTCATCGTAGGTTCATTCGCTAATGCCTACGTAATGAGTAAGATGAAGCTACGTGATGGAGGTCGTCATTTCTCATGGCGTGCCATCTTGAGTACCATTGCAGGTGAGAGCCTTGACTCTCTTATCTTCTTCCCATTGGCGTTGGGTGGCGTTGTTCCAACTCCAGAATTGCCAAAACTAATGCTCTGGCAGGTAGTCTTAAAGACGCTTTACGAGGTAATAGCTTTGCCTATCACCATCCGTGTAGTGAAGGCTTTAAAGGCGCATGAAGGGGAAGATGTCTATGACAATGGTGTGAATTACAGTATTTGGAAGATATTTTCTTTGCAGTAGCACACAAGGGAATAAACAATTAAAAGGGGATGTGCCAATCGGTTGGCACATCCCCTTTCTCGATGTAAGTAAGGCTTGAGTAGTAGTATCTCATGGATGCAAATCTTCTGTAAGTTCTGATAGTGTACCTAATATTGTCTCAAAGCAGGGATAGTGTTGTGAGGCAAAATAAGAAGACAAACATCGGTAAATATCTAATCTAATGCAGAGCAACTTTATGCGAGTGAGCTTACTATGAGTAAGGTTGCACAACAAACCAGAACCCCGCTTGCTATTCGGATTGGTCAATATCGATTCCTATTAGTTGTGCGTTTGCGCTCCTTGTCTAATACAGTTTCACTCAGTTTCTTCCTTGTATCTTCTTCTTTTCTCATGTGTTTTACGTCTTTATCTCCCGTACCTTTTATTTGTCTCATCACGATGAAACTTGTGTTTCATCATGATGAAACGAGTGTCTCTTCATGATGAAACAAACTTTTTATACGTTTGTAAAAGATGCAGAGCACGTGAGAAATGATTCGCAGACGTGGAGTAAATAATAATGGAACGGGTGGGAGAGGACCTCGAAGCCTATAAGATGTTGGTTAGAGAGGTAATATATGGGGATGGTGTTTGCAATTTACTAACAATGTATTACCTTTGCAAGTAAAACAATAGAAACGATTATGGAAAGAAACGAAGAGGGCTTGCAGTCGTTAGGTTCTGCAACCCAATACAGAATGGATTATGCGCCAGAGGTGTTGGAGACGTTTATGAACAAGCATCTAGAGAATGACTATTGGGTGCGTTTCAACTGTCCTGAGTTCACGAGTCTGTGCCCTATTACGGGACAACCCGATTTTGCAGAGATACGTATCTCATACGTCCCTGACGAGCGAATGGTTGAGAGTAAGAGTCTTAAACTCTATCTTTTTAGCTTCCGTAATCATGGTGATTTCCATGAAGATTGTGTGAATATTATTATGAAGGACCTCATTAAGCTCATGGATCCTAAGTACATCGAGGTGACAGGCATCTTCACTCCACGTGGGGGAATCAGTATCTATCCATACGCTAATTATGGTCGTAAGGGTACGAAATACGAGCAGTTAGCCGAGCAACGGTTCATCACGCACGAATAAGGGAGCACGTTCCTTATCCATAACAAATACTGATTGTTATGACAACTAAGCGGATTGTATATTCCATCTTCTGGGTTCACATCCTACTAAGTTTCTGTTGGTGGGCATTACATATATGTCTACCAGCAGATTTGCGGATGGAACCCTTATTCGATACCTTATTATACTATGGCATGCTTGGCACACTTCCTATATGGTTTTATCCTATAGGGAAAGTAATCCGAAAGAGCTTTAACTATAATGAGATATTGGGTGTGTTGGTCATCATCCTTATGAGTGTTATCGTTCTCGTCTGTGGTGTTGTTGGTTTGTTTGCGTTCTCTATTGATGGACCGAAGGCGGTATGGTATAAGGATAAGACTCATATCATTACAGATGGTTATGCGTCACAGGTGTGTTCGTTCTTCGTGTGCGATAGGGGAGTAATAGTAGATAAGGTGAAGTCTCAAGGGTTCACTGGGGATTCACCGATAATCCCTGATTCTGCACAATGGAAGTTCTATGATCAATGGGGAGCGCTGATTGCATGGTCGGATAATAAGCTTGATGAAGGTCGAGGTATGAAGGCTTATAGCCTTTTTGTTACTGACTCCTTATTATATAAGCGGCATCAGAAGGAAGTCCTAAACCTACGTAAGTCGTATCTAATGAAGGAACGAAACTATGTTCTCAATGGTCATTTATCGTGTTACGGAAGGTCTCTTCCAAACTATGAGTTCGAATATAACACACGGACACGGATGATGAGTGTAGACGGGGGCGGGTTTGATTCTAAGAATGAAGTTAGTTTTAAGTTATCCCAGGAGGCGAATGATAGTATTGTTGCTTTCATTCACCAGCATCCAGAGGAATATATAAGTTATAACGAAGACGTTGAACATTATGGTCAAGGAGATGTATGTGTATGGCTTAATGTAAATAGGCGTACAGTCTTTGACTGTGATAATAGCGACTTTGCACACATGCCAGCTCCTTTCCAGAATATCATTCGCCTATTTGCAAATAAGCATGTACGGGGACGTGACTTGTTGCAAGTTGTGGACAAAGCAAAGTGATTTACCTAAAATAAAAGCTCTCTATAACACACGATAAATCCCTGATTTAGTTTTGTTTTTATTGGCTGTCATATTTAATGTTTGCACTAACTCGTGGGTTTACAATGCTTTTTTAATGGAAAAGCAATGATAAGAATGACAGCAAACTTGATTTCTCTTAGTTTTAACTTGTCCTTTAAATGGAAAGTAATGCCCCCGTTTCTTTTATTATAGAGAAATAAGTATAATTGTGCTTTTGCTTTTTAAAAATTTATATTTACCTTTGCAAGCAATAAACTTAAGAGAACGATTAGTTTAACAAGAGAACGAATATACCACTTGTGAGATGGCTCTGTCATTCAAGAGAATGAATATAACAGAGAAAAGAGTCGCCATAGAAGTTTTATGTTCGTTATTGGTAGACCACGAAGAAATCAAAAGTATAACTTTAAAATAACTCATTTATCCCAAAAACAATTTATATTACAGAATGAAGAAGAAAGTAACAAGAGGTCTAAGAAGTGTCTATACACGGCCTCAAACGAGAAGTTTAGTTGTTGATGTTGTGCCAATTTTGGCAGGTTCTCCACCCACGCAAGAGCATCCGACAGTCACTGGCGACCATCAAGATGCAAATAATGAAGATGGACCTCAGCCTGTTAGTGGTTCCTCTAATGGGGCAAAATCTGCCATTATGTGGGGAAATGAATAGTGAGTAATTCTAAATGATGATACAACTAAAGGTCTTAACAAGTAATGAATAACAATTTTATGAAGATTAACCTCTTTGTTCTTGGTGCTGCTCTGGCGATAGGTTTAAGTCTCACCTCATGTGCTCAAGATGACATGTTAGAGAAGAACAAGACAGAAGAAAAGGAACATAAGAATGAACACTTAACCTCTTTTACTGGTGGTGCAGTAATGACACGTACTTCTATCACTTATCCAAAAGTTTTCAAATGGACATCTGGTGATAAGATATGGGTAGAAGATGACAATGGCGTATGGCAGCAGAGTACAAATACGATTGAAGGCGGTCCTGAAACGTTTACCCCTATCCAAGAGAAGGAGTCATTCACCTTCCAAGTACCAGGACAGTATAAGAAGAAGAGTAGTTATAGGGTGCTTTATCTCGGAAAGGAAGGCACTGATAAGAAAATAAAATTTGCTTCTACACAGCAGCAAATGAAGCCTAATAGTGGTTTAGACGTTGGCAAATATGGCGATTGGGGTATGGCTACTACTTCAAAGACAGCTGATGGTAACTTTAAGTTCACTCTTCAGCACAAGGCTGCTATACTTTGCTTTATGCCTTTCAATGGTAAGACAGAATTAAGTTCGACACGTATCAGTAAGATAGAGTTGACTTCTGATGGGAATATTGCAGGTACTTATACCCTGAATACGACAACCAATCAGTTGGAAGATGACGCTGTTAGCAAGACAATCACCCTAAAATCAAACTCACTTGGTGGTGGTCTCCTTTCTCCAAGCCAGTATAGAGATGGGTTCCCTTTAAGCAAGACTACAGCGGATATGGCTACTAATGGCTCGTTTGTCGTTATAAAGCCAGGCGCACACAAACTCACGGCTAAGTTTTATTTGGAGGACACCGGAACAGGAACCAAGGGTGTAGTAACAAAGGATTATGGTACTTTTACCTATAAGGAGAATATCACTTACAACATGAAAGTGGATATGGAAATTCCAAACTTCGACCAGAATTACTATATGTGGGATGCTAAGCAGAACTATTGGTATCCACATCAGACGGGTGGAACAGCCCCTATCTGGCAGCCTTGGAAGAATGGTTCAACTTCTGTAGGAACTGTTAATGGTCCAGAATCATATAATGAGAACTACCCAAAGAGTGGTGATGTAGATCGTTATTGTAATACTTCATTCCCTGGAGATGGTGTTAGGAATGATGCGCAAACAGAACTATTTAAGAAGTTACCAAATGCTAACGAGATGGCATGGTATGTAGTTAAGGGCGACCCACATGGCGATAGGAATCAATTATTCTCTTTCTTAGGTCATCTTTATAAGGGTGGTATGTGGATTCTGAAAAGGCAATATATCGCCGACATGAACAAGGAAACAGCACCAAGCGAATTGGCTCCTGTAACTGATTTACGTGTCGCAGAAAGTGGAGAATATGCACAGAATAATAATATCCCAGACACACCTCCTGCAAAGGCAGACCTTCATAAGTATTTCTTCTTGCCTGAGTTAGGATGGTATGAGAGGGGAATCTGTTTGAATATTGGCTATAATGGTTTTTATTGGAGTTCAAGTGCTTTTGCGAAGAATAGTGTTGATGGAAATAATACCAAGTATGCCTTCAACTTATTCTTTAGACGGAATAATACGTTTGGATATACAATCTATGTAGAATCAAGTAACCGAGAGTTGGGCTTCAAGGCTGTACCATTTGAATAAAACGTTTGTTTCTTCATCGCAAGACGATGTTTGAGATGATAATAAATAAGACAGAAAAGGTTGGACTAACCATTGGTAGTTCAACCTTTTCTGCTTTTTGTACCATATGATAGGAGTTGTATCTCCTAATGGCAAGACGCCCTTCTCATATCGAGAAGGGCGTTTTCTCACTTCAATGAAAGGCTCTTCTCACCATCAAGAAACGCCCTCTTTAAATCGAGAAGAGCACTCCTTCACTCAATCCATACGCATTTCAAGCCTTACTATCTGTACTTTTTTGTAACTTTGCAGGCACAACGCACAAGCGATGAAGATACAAGACATACAAAAGATATATGCTACCTTGCCACAGGCGGGAGCGATAATGAAGGTGCAAGAAGACCAACAAGTGAGAGCCATCTTCTTGCAAGGACTAGTGGCATCAGCCGCTCCAATGCTCTTTGCAGCTATAGCCGAACGATGGCAGAAAACGGTCGTCATCGTACTTAATGATAGCGAAGAAGCTGGCTATTTCTATAATGATTTGAAGACAATCGTCATGCCTGAAGATAGCAAAGATAGCACGGCTGAAGTGCTCTTCTTCCCCTCGTCCTATCGTCGTGCAGTCAAGTATGGGCAGAGGGATGCGGGGAATGAAATCCTGCGCACGGAGGTACTCACACGCTTATCGGCATTGGCTACGGAGAAAGGGACGGCTAACGGGCATCCAATCTACATTGTCACAGATCCTTCAGCATTATCAGAACTGGTTGTCTCAAAGCGGCAGTTGGACGAACGACACCTATCGCTCTCTGTCAATCAGCACATTGATATCGTTGAGGTAGAGAAGACCTTGCGCTCATTCGGCTTCACGGAAACCGATTATGTGTATGAGCCTGGACAATTTGCTGTGCGTGGCAGTATCATTGATGTTTATTCCTACTCTGGTGAACTGCCCTATCGTATCGACTTCTTTGGCGATGACATAGAGACGATTCGCACTTTTGAAGTAGAGAGCCAGTTATCAAGTAAGAAGTTAGAACACATAGAGGTCGTACCCGAACTGGCTACTTTATCAGAAGAGAAAGTGCCGTTCCTTCACTTCTTACCAGCTGATAGTTTCCTTGCGTTCAAAGACTTCCTTTATGTGCGTGATGCTATCGAAAACATTTATAAAGAGGGCTTCACAGCACAGGCGTTAACGGCACAGAGGGAGGGAAAGACAGAGGTGGAACAGCACGAACTGGAGCAGGCGTTCCGTAAAGAAGGGCAACTCATCACGGCATCGCACTTTATGAATGAGGCTCTAAACTATCGTCGCATAGAGTTCGGAGTGCCCCATTCTATCAGTGAGACTGCCAAGAAAGCGGATGGTCAGCACGTAACGATTCAATTCAATACGACCGCTCAACCGCTATTTCATAAGAACTTCGATCTGCTGTCAAAGACGCTCCGTGACTATCTTCTACAGGGTTACAAACTATACATCTTTGCGGATAGTGAGAAGCAAACAATACGCCTCAAAGATATATTCGAATCGTTATCTAACTCAGATATGGCACCCGATTCGGAGAATTTGTCAGTCGTTGAAGCTACTACCAATAGCCAAGGTGAAACCAAAGTTAGAGCTTTGCCTTTCACTCCCGTTAATCGAACAATACACGAGGGATTCGTTGATAATACCTTAAAAGTATGTTTCTTCACAGATCATCAGATATTCGATAGATTCCATAAGTATAACCTCAAGTCAGATAAAGCACGTCAGGGCAAGATGGCACTGACGATGAAAGAACTGCAAGAGATGGAACCTGGCGACTTTCTTGTGCATGTTGACTTTGGTATCGGTAAGTTTGCTGGACTCGTCAGAGTGCCTACAGGCGATTCATATCAGGAAGTGATCCGACTCGTTTATCAGCATAATGACATCGTGGATGTGTCTATTCATTCCCTTTATAAGATTAGTAAGTATCGCAGAGGCAATTCCGGTGAACCTCCATTGTTATCTGTCTTGGGCTCTGGAGCATGGGATAGATTGAAGGAGAGAGCGAAGAAACGAATCAAAGATCTTGCTCGTGACCTTATCAAACTATATGCTAAACGCCGCAGAGAAAAGGGTTTCGCTTTCTCGCCCGACTCGTTTATGCAACATGAATTGGAGGCTTCGTTCTTATATGAAGATACGCCCGACCAGCTAAAGGCAACGCAGGAACTGAAGCAGGATATGGAGAGTGCGCGCCCTATGGATCGACTGGTTTGTGGCGATGTGGGCTTTGGTAAGACCGAAGTAGCTATACGTGCTGCCTTCAAAGCTGCTGTAGATAACAAGCAAGTGGCGGTATTAGTACCTACCACAGTATTGGCTTTTCAGCATTATCAAACATTCAAGAAGCGACTGAAGGATATGCCTGTTCGGGTGGATTACCTATCTCGTGCCCGCAGTGCAAAGCAAACGAAGCAGGTTATAGAAGACCTTGCAGAAGGGAAGATAAACATCCTTGTGGGTACGCATAAACTGATTGGTAAGACTGTAAAGTGGCATGACTTAGGATTGCTTATCATTGATGAGGAACAGAAGTTCGGAGTAACTACAAAGGAGAAGTTACGCCAGTTGAAGACGAATGTAGATACGCTCACTATGTCGGCAACACCTATTCCACGAACGTTGCAGTTCTCTTTGATGGGCGCACGTGACATGAGTATCATGCGCACACCACCCCCCAATAGATATCCAATTCAGACCGAGATCGCCTCGTTCTCACATGAGGTAATAGCCGATGCGATTAACTTCGAGATGAGTCGCAATGGTCAGGTCTACTTCGTGAATGACCGCGTTGGTAATCTTCCAGAGATAGCCAATCTTATTAAGAAGTATGTCCCTGACTGCCGTGTGGCAATAGGACATGGGCAGATGAAGCCTGAGGAACTAGAAAAAATCATCATGGGATTCATGAACTACGACTATGATGTGTTGCTCTCGACCACTATTGTGGAGAATGGAATCGATATTTCTAACGCGAACACCATTATCATTAATGAGGCTCATCGGTTCGGATTGTCTGACTTGCATCAGATGCGTGGTCGTGTGGGACGCTCTAATAAAAAGGCTTTCTGCTATCTTCTCGCTCCACCATTGGCTGCGCTTAACTCTGAGGCACGCCGTCGTTTGGAGGCATTGGAGACTTTCTCCGACTTAGGGAGCGGTTTTAATCTGGCTATGCAGGACCTTGATATTCGTGGTGCGGGTAATCTGCTGGGCTCGGAACAGAGTGGCTTTATGGAGGATCTGGGCTATGAAACCTATCAAAAGATACTTAGTCAGGCAGTCACCGAACTAAAGAATGACGAGTTCCAAGACCTTTATGCGGAGGAAATGAACGAAGGGAAGCAGATAACGGGAGATGACTTTATAGATGATTGTGCCGTTGAAAGCGACTTAGAGATGTACTTCCCCGATAACTATGTGCCCGGTAGTTCGGAGCGAATGTTGCTTTATCGCGAATTAGATAACATTGAGAAAGATGAGGACTTGGAGGCTTATCGCCAACGTCTGATAGACCGCTTTGGTCCTGTTCCACGTCAAGGTGAGGAGTTAATGCAGGTTGTTGCGCTACGACGCATAGGCAAGCGATTGGGTTGTGAGAAGATTATTCTCAAGCAACAGCGTATGCAGATGCAGTTTGTCTCCAATACCAACAGCATATACTATCAAAGTGCAGCCTTTGGTAAAGTACTTAACTACATCGGTTATCATCCCCGTCAGTGTAACTTGAAAGAGAAGAATGGCAAGCGATCTATGGTAGTTAGCGATGTGAAGAGCGTTGAGCTGGCTGTGAAAGTATTAAGAGAAATAGACCAAGAGAATAATGACTTCTCTACCAAACAGAAACACTAAGTTCACTTCGCAGATTCATCCAATGGCGAAAGTCCGACCTCTTTCCGCCATTGGTTGACCATCTTTTCATTAAGTAAAGGACATAGTCCATTGCCATTTCTCTGTGTTCCGTATTTCTGAGGACGCCCTTCTCTTACATCTATCCTATCATGTAGAGCAGCAACTAAAGCAGCTTGAATGTTCCCTTCTGTCGTAGCTCTCTCCAACATAGGTAGATATTCTTTCTGTACATCCAAGGGCGCATGCTGAATGATTATCCATGCTGCCTCACAAGCAGAAGTGCCTACTTCTGTCTTTTTAGGGAAGCCGTGTTCTTTCAATATTTGCCTTATCTCGACTTGGTTGAGAGAGTCAATACTATCAGCACGAAGCCTTAACGCTATATCACGTTGTGTCTCCTCATGGTGCAACTGTCGGCTCAATATCCATTGTGTCCTATAAGCTTGGTCACGTTCAAGCATCTCTTCTAAATGGTTCTTCAGTGATAAATCATAGTTATAGATAACTGCTCGCTTATCAAACTCATCTTCATAAGAAGGCACAGTGGCAGAGTCTGGCATCTGATAGTAATCCTTTTCCATTCTTATACGGTGCTTATCAAACTTATAAGCAGCCTCATCTTTATCAACCATACGTAATTTATAAGCAACACTTGATAACTTGGAAGGAAAGATGTAACGATCATCTGCGAATGCTTCTGTATATACACGGATGGCATCATCATAACGCCCTTGCTCATAAAGAGAGTCAGCATGGAAGATAAGATGCCAATAATCATCCTGTGAGGAAGGTGTCTTGATATCTGAAGACATTAATTTAGGAGTGCTGTTAGAAAGGTTGAATCGTTTTAGAGTTGAGTTCTTCATATCTTCTAAAATAGAGCCAACTAACTCTAAATGCTTCAATCGTGTGACATCCCATTGATAAAGTCCATAAGAAGAATAGGACTTGTTCTTGCTCTGAAGAATATAAACTATACCTTTCGTCTTACCATCTATCAATATCCTATCCACGCATATTACTCGGTGCTTCTTTTTTATTATGAAGAGATTACGCCATACAATATTGGGCTGCTGTGCTTGTTTCGGTTCATTAAAGAAAGTACGATAAACAAATAATGCACCGTCATCCCTTATTTCATAGTCAGGCTCTGCTGTAATAATACCATTGTTGGCGAAGCTCCAGCTGTTACTATTGGTGGGTTTAAGAGAGTCTAATTGAAAAGGGACATCTCGCCTTATTTCATTCTGCATACGTTGCTCTTCTGTAAGTTTAGCAGAACCACATGCAAATAGTAAAGATGACAGGACGATTGTCAGGATAACTTTGTTCATAAAAGAGTGTATTAGTTTTTGCAAATATATCAATTAATTCTATCTCATGCAAGTAAGCCAGTATAAAACCAAAGGAAAAACTTGCAAAAGTCATAAATCATGCTTAAATTTGCGAACATTAGAAAATCAATAAATAAAGAAATATGATTAAGAAATATGTAGAAGAGAACAAAGACAGAATGCTCGAGGAGTTATTCAGTCTGATACGCATACCTAGCGTGAGTGCACAAACAGCTCATAAGGAAGACATGGTGCGCTGTGCAGAACGTTGGAAGGAACTTTTGTTACAAGCAGGAGTTGACAAGGCTGAGGTGATGCCATCGAAGGGCAACCCTATGGTATATGCAGAGAGAATGGTTGACCCAAAGGCTAAGACCGTATTAGTTTATGGACATTATGATGTAATGCCTGCCGAACCTTTCGAGCTTTGGAAGACGGAGCCTTTCGAGCCAGTAATCAAAGATGGACACATTTGGGCACGTGGTGCTGATGATGATAAAGGGCAATCGTTCATGCAAGCAAAGGCTTTTGAGTATCTGAACAAGCATGATTTACTGAAGCATAATATGAAGTTTATCTTCGAAGGTGAGGAGGAAATCGGCTCAGGAAGTCTTACTCCTTTCATCGAAGAGCATAAGGATTTGCTAGCTTGTGACGTGATTCTTGTTTCTGATACAGGTATTATCAGCCCTGATGTACCATCTATCACAACTGGTTTGCGTGGCTTGTCCTATTGGCAGATAGAGGTTACAGGTCCTGATCACGATTTACATTCTGGTACGTTCGGGGGTGCTGTGGCTAATCCAATCAATGTATTGTGTAAGTTGATAGCTGACGTTACCGGTCCTGATGGTAAGATACGTATTCCAGGCTTCTATGATGACGTTGAGGAGGCTTCGGATGAGGAGCGTAAACTCGTCGCATCTATTCCTTTTAACGAAGAAGAATATAAGAAATCTATCGGAGTAAAGGCTCTATTCGGTGAAGAAGGATATAGTACTATCGAGCGCACAGGCTATCGTCCATCGTTCGATGTATGTGGAATCTGGGGTGGATATACTGGCGATGGTGCCAAGACGGTTATTCCTTCAAAGGCATACGCAAAGATTTCTTCACGTTTAGTACCTCATCAAGACCATAATAAGATTAGCCAATTAGTGGTAGATTACTTCAATCGCGTTGCTCCAGATACCGTTACGGTGAAGGTTGAGAAGCATCATGGTGGCTATGGGTACGTTTGTCCTATTGATTTCCCAGCTTATAAGGCAGCAGAACGTGGCTTTGAAGCGGTATTCGGAAAGCGTCCATTGCCTGTTCGTATTGGTGGTTCTATTCCTATTATCTCAACATTCGAGAAGTTACTCGGTGCTAAGAGCGTCCTGATGGGCTTCGGTTTGGAGTCAAATGCTATTCACTCTCCAAACGAGAATATGCCTGTCGACCTCTGGTTGAAGGGTATTGAAACCATTATCAACTTCCATCTCGAATACGATAAGGAAGCATAACGAAGGCTAGAAAGAGATCATAAAGGTAGGGATAAACGAATCGTTTGATCTAAGGGAAGCATACTTTCAGACGGACGATTGTATATCCCTACCTTTACTCTGCAATAATAAAAAGGAGTAAATGTTTGGCATTATCACAAACAATCACTACCTTTGCACGACTATCGTATGGGCTTGTTTGGATTTGACGGCAAGACGGAATGGTACGTAAGCACGCGGAGCGTCGTTAGTTTGCTCCTTAATATCAGCTATCAAACAATTAATTGGCGAAAACAATTACGCTCTCGCTGCCTAACCGAAGTACAGTAGGTTACTGGCTTTATCCGACTATTAGATAGTTGGACGAGACATCGCTCCGAGGATGTTGTTCCGAATCTAGAGAGTAAGCGATGCAGGTTCAATCGGAAATAGTCAGTGTATGCCTCGATGCACTGATGAAGATTTAGAGGATAAGATGTTGGTTGGTGGTCCAGGTCTTGCCAACATACGAAAACCGAAGGCTGGAATAAACGTGTAGAAAGCGTATGGTTTCCTTGTGCGGACGTGGGTTCGACTCCCACCAGGTCCACATTTTCTTCTTAGAAGAGAAGTTTCTTATAGGAAAGTAATACAGAGTAGGGGATTCATATACAATGAATCCCCTACTTTTTTATTATCCCTTGATAGGTATTCTACAAATATCGTCAATTAGGAAGTGTCCTACCTTCTACGTGTATAGGTTCTTAGAACAAGCCTAAACATATTATTTTGAAGCTTTGGAGAGTCTCACTGAAATAAATATACCTACTTATTTCTTAATCGTATCTTGCTTTGCCACCTTCGCTTCAGCCTCTTGTGCCTCTTTGTTAGCCTCTAAAGCACTCTTCTTTCGGTGATATTGCATGACTTTCTTACCAAAGAGAGCAGCCATAGAATCAGCTGATAAATAACGCATAGAGCCAGAATCAAAGCCAACAGAGTCTTGTGGTATTCGATGTCCTTGCTCATCCAATGTATCTTTATAGATATACAGTTTACCATTAAAAATATGCCAACTTGTATAAACCGTTACTTTTGGGTATTCTACAGGACTCTCATCTTCCAAAGAGTTGGACTTCATGATATATCCCACGGGGGAGGCTTGATTATAACTCTTGAGTGTGAATCCATATTCTCGAGGAATGAAGAGTGCTTTCTTCAAAGAATCGCTCATCCCTGCAAGAATTTCGTCTTCTGTCTTTGTCGGATTTGGTTTCAACTTAGGAAGAACCTGAAAAGTCCAAGTCCCCTTCATCTGTTCTAGATCGATAACCATTGCAGCCTCGTATGGATCAATCGGATTAGGGAGAATCGCCAGTTTGTCTCCTATCTGGATATCCCCATATACCATATTATTTCGCTTAGCCGTGACAATATCAAACTTTATAGGGTCTCCACCCTCATCAGGTAGGAATACGATAACAGAATCAGAGCATCCATCACATGCCAATCCATACCGAGTACTATCACCTTTCAGGCTAGTTTCAATGTCTATAGCCCCATGATCACCTGTTGAACTTTGGTTATAACATGCCGTAAGTAGCAACAAAGAAAGGCTTAAAAGAGGGAAAAAGAAATTCTTCATGTACGTTGTTTTTATGCTGCAAAGATAGTCAATTATTGCAAAAAATATTGTCTGTCAGTTGATTTTTGGAATTTTTTATCTAATTTTGCAAGTCGAGATTGCAGTTTGCAATCACCTTCATTTAGATAGCAATAAAATAAGATATGGGAAAGAAAATACAGTTCAGTCTCATTTATCGAGACATGTGGCAGAGCTCTGGTAAGTTCCAGCCACGTAAAGATCAGTTAGTGCGCATCGCACCTGTCTTCATTGAGATGGGTTGTTTCGCACGTGTAGAAACCAACGGTGGTGCTTTTGAACAAGTAAATTTACTGGCTGGTGAGAATCCAAACGAGTCGGTACGTGCCTATACGAAGATTCTGCATGAAGCTGGTATCAAGACACACATGCTTGATCGTGGCTTGAATGCTTTACGTATGTATCCTGTTCCTGATGATGTTCGTGCGATGATGTATCGTGTAAAGCATGCTCAGGGTGTAGATATTACTCGTCTTTTCGATGGTTTAAATGATATTCGTAACATTGCTCCAGCATTGAAATGGGCAAAGGAAGCTGGTATGACTCCACAGGGAACACTCTGTATCACCACCTCTCCTGTTCATACTATTGAGTACTACTGCAAATTAGCTGATGAAGAAATTGCAGCTGGTGCTGAGGAACTATGCTTGAAGGATATGGCTGGTATTGGTCAGCCTGCTTTCTTAGGAGAACTCACTCGCCGTATTAAGGAGAAGCACCCAGATGTCTTACTAGAGTATCATGGTCACTCAGGTCCTGGTCTCTCAATGGCATCTATGTTGGAGGTTGCAAAGAATGGTATTGACATCCTCGATGTTGCTATAGAGCCATTGTCATGGGGTAAAGTTCACCCAGATGTTATCTCTGTACAAAGTATGTTGAAGAATGCAGGCTTTGATGTTCCAGAGATTAATATGGATGCTTATATGAAGGCGCGTGCCATGACTCAGGAGTTTATTGATGAATGGTTGGGTTACTTCATTAATCCACAGAATAAGATCATGAGTTCATTGCTCCTTAGCTGTGGTTTACCTGGTGGTATGATGGGTTCAATGATGGCAGATCTCGGTGGTATTCGCTCTACTATTAATAACCTTCGTAAGAAGAAGGGCGAGGAAGAACTCTCTGTTGACGACATGCTTATCAAGTTGTTCGATGAGGTTGCTTATGTTTGGCCTCGTGTAGGATATCCTCCATTGGTAACTCCATTCTCACAATATACAAAGAACATCGCATTGATGAACCTCCTCACTCTTGAGCAGGGTAAGGGTCGCTTCGTTATGATGGACGATTCTATGTGGGGTATGATCCTCGGAAAGAGCGGTCGTGTACCAGGTGAGATTTGTCAAGAGTTGAAAGACCTAGCTAAGCAGAAGGGACTTGAGTTCACAGATGCAGACCCACATACATTGTTGAAGAATAATCTTGAGGATTTCCGCAAGGAAATGGACGAGAATGGTTGGGATTATGGTCAGGATGAGGAGGAACTCTTCGAATTGGCTATGCACCCAGAGCAGTATCGCAACTACAAGAGTGGACAGGCTAAGAAGAACTTCTTGGCTGATCTTCAAGCTGCTAAGGATGCTAAGCTCGGCGCAAAGGTTAGCCCAGAAGAGGCTGCAGCCTTTAAGCATGCAAAGGCAGATGCACTTGTTGCTCCTGTCAAAGGTCAGTTGTTCTGGGAGTTCCAGGGCGATGGCGAGGCTGCTCCAGCTGTAGAACCATTCATTGGTAAGGAGTATAAAGAGGGCGATGCTTTCTGCTATATCCAGGCTCCTTGGGGCGAGTTCGTCACTGTTCCAGCTGCACTCGGTGGTAAGTTGGTTGAGATCAACGCTAAGCAAGGTGCTAAGGTGAACAAGGGCGATGTTATTGCTTACATTGAGCGTGAGCATGCTGAATAAGTAAAACGCATTAAAAAAATATTAAGTCACGGTCTATTGCTATTGAGTAAGACCGTGACTTTTTCGTTTATGATTATGGATTATCTTTCAATCATCAATAAGTTTTACCCAACCGACAATGAGCTTCGTCACATCCTCCTAGTTCATGGTCGCAGTGTGGCTGATAAGGCATTAGCAATAGCGGCTCACCATCCAGAATTAAAGCTCGATTGTGCGTTCTTAGAGGAGGCTGCTATGCTGCATGATATCGGTATTTTCAAGTGCGATGCGGCTGGCATTCAGTGTTTCGGAACCGAACCTTACATCTGTCACGGGCGTATCGGAGCAGAGTTATTAAGGTCGGAAGGCTTCCCACGTCATGCTCGTGTTTGCGAACGACATACGGGTGCTGGGATTACAAAAGCGCAGATTATAGCGCAAAACCTCCCTCTTCCGCAGCAAGATTTCCTACCCGAAACGATGGAAGAAAAGGTGATTTGTTATGCCGATAAGTTCTTTTCTAAGACGCACCTTGATCGAGAGAAGACGATTGAACAGGCGGAAAAGAGCCTATCAAAGTTCGGTGATGAGGGGGGTCTCCGCTTCCGTGAGTGGGAAAAGTGCTTCGATTAGATAGTTTTTTCGGCTGTTTCCGAATCTTTCCTATTATCTTTTTAGATGATTCGTATAGACGAATTAATTAAGAAGATATTTTACATTCTAAATTTCCTAATTAGCTCTTTCTAGAAACGAATATTGGTTTTTGGAGTCACTAAATACCCATAAACTCAGAACAATAGTACTTTTTTATGAAAAAGTACTATCGTTTTTGGTGAAAAGTAGTATCGTTTTTGCTAAAAAGTACTATCGTTTTTTACGGAAATAACCATCGTTTTGGGCTAAAATATGCTCCAATTTCATTAAAATCTATCTGCTTTCTTCTCATAATAGGATAGCATTATTTGTAACAGCTTGGTTATTAGTTTGTTAGAAGAACAAGACTTATTGCTCTCAAAAATCGAATATTTCGAGCAAAGTAAGTAGGCTTTCCAGAATATCGCAGTAATAACCTATCAAATTGGCTATATTCTTTTACAAAACAAGTGGGTGTCTTCTGCTTCTGTTCATTGTATATGCTATAGAAAAACAACTATCGTATTTCAGTGAAAGAAGCTATTATTTAGTTTATTCTTATGTGCCTTTATGGAAAATGCTTACCTTTGTATTGCTATTAGAACAAATCAAAACGATATGAAAAAACATCTTTTTTGGCTTGGTGTGCTGGCATTTTCGGCATCTCTACACGTCACAGCACAATCGTTCAAACAGCAGATTAGTGCTCATCCAGAACTTTCTGCCAACAATTACCTAGCTTATCCGACTCCTTCTGGTAAGCTGACACCTGCTCCGTCAGGCTATTTTCCTGTGTATCTCTCGCATTATGGTCGACATGGATCGCGCTATCTCATTCATGCGCAGCAATATCTTCGACCGATTGAAGTGCTTGAGCGGGCTGATTCTGCTGGGGTTTTGACGAATGAGGGGGAAGATGTCTTGAAGAAACTACGCCTCATGTATGCTGAATCCTATAAGCGGTGGGGTGAATTGACACCTCTGGGAGCACAGCAACATCAGCAGATTGCGAGAAGAATGTACGAACGTTTCCCATCTGTTTTCCGTGATTCGGTGTGGATAGATGCTAAGTCTACGGATGTTATCCGCTGTATTCTGTCCATGGAAAACGAACTGCAAGAGCTGATTCGACATAATCCTCGCTTGCGCATTAGGCATGATGCGAGTGCACATGATATGTATTTTATGAATCAATCAGACAAAAAATTGTCTCACCAAAGGGATAGTAGTGCTGTAAAGAATACGATTGATGAGTGGGGCAAACGCAATATTGACACAAAACCTTTGATGGCTCGCCTCTTTAAGGATAAGGAATATGTGACAAAGAAGGTGGATGCGGGGCAACTCTCATTTGATCTTTTCAGTTTGGCTAGTATTGTTCAGAACTCGGAAATACGCCATTCGCTTTCATTGTACAATCTCTTTACCCCAGAAGAATTATACCGTCTTTGGGAACGTAGTAATGCTTGGTGGTATTTGCGATATGCTAGTGCACCACAGAGCGGAGGTAATCAACCTTTTTCACAGCGCAATCTCTTGCGTAAGATTATCACTGATGCCGATTCTTGTTTGGCACTTCCTCATCCCGGTGCGACACTTCGTTTCGGACATGATACGATGGTGATGCCGTTGACCTGTCTGCTTAATCTGAATAATAGTGACATCAGAGTATCGGATATAGATAGTCTTGACCTGAAAGGTTGGAGTTCTACACGCATTGTACCTATGGCTGCTAACATTCAATTCGTATTCTATAAAAATCCGAGGAAGCCTAAGGCAGAAACGCTTGTGAAGGTTTTACTCAATGAAGAGGAAGCTACGCTACCATTGCCGAAGACTTCTGCACCTTATTACTATAAATGGAGCGACTTTAAGAAGTTTTATCTTTCAAAACTAGGTAGCTATCATGAATAAGCGACTATACCCCTGGTTGTTATCATAGCAATGCTCACTTCCTTTTAGCAAGACGCCTTTCTCAAATGGAGAAAGGCGTCTTGTTGTTTGTATGCTTTGCAGTCGTCTCAGTACCAATCAAATGACAAAAAAATTAGTACGTATGGATCCATAAGACTTGGAGAGGTTCTCAATTCAACGTGAGAATCTTCGCCAAATTGCTCTCTTCGCCAACAATCCATAGTACATCATCAGCCTGTAAACAGCGGGAAGGAGTGATGAGGGTTAGGTTATCTTGCCCTTCATCGACACCAACAACCATGCAGTTATACTTGTCTCGAATGCCACTCTCTTTGAGGGTTTTGCCAATGAAAGGGCTAGATTCGGATAAGGTGACACGGCGAAGCTTCATTTCTCGCTTCTCTATCTCGGTGTCTTCGGGCTGCTGTTCAGACTTGATGGCTCTTGATAGTGCCGTTAACTGTTCATCATTTCCAATGGCTTGAAGCGTGTCACCAGGGAAGAGGATCGTTTCGCCATTAGGGATGTTGAGGCGTAGCGAGCCACGAAGAATACTACTGATATGCACGCCAAAGCGATTGCGGAGGCGCAAACTTCGTAATGTCTTACCAGCCCATAGCGAGTTTTCTGGTAGGTTGAAGTTACTGATATGAATATCACGATCAATGAGATGGTCGGCAAAGAGCGGCTTCTTCTTGCCCTTTACCTGTGCTTCTATGTCCCTACTTCGTAGATTCTGTATGAAGAGACGTTCTAATTTGATACTCCTTTCCTTCAGTCGCCTTGATAGCAACATGAGGATGAGCGCACCGATAGCGATGGCAATAATAAACGCATGCTGGAATCGTGTGAGATAGTTGCAGACGTAGAAGATGAAACTGATAGCAATGACGACACGTGCAAGAATGGTTGCAATGAGTGGCAATCGGTTGATTCGCCTATCCATCCATAGTGCTTTGAAGGCTTCAGAATGGTTCTGCTTCATCACTATGGAACGCAAGAAAGGAGAGATGAAAGCAATGGTTAATAATCCGCAAACAGCATTACCAGCCCAATGCGTGCCTGTCCATTCAACAGAGAACTTCCTACAGATTGGTAATACAAGAGAGAACATAATGGCTATAACGGCAGCCGAGAGAATACCATAGATAACCGTGTCCGTCAGCATCTTCTTGATGAGTTCATGCCATTGATTATGCCCAGTTGTATTCTCATCAGGAGTTTCCGTTTGGATGTGATTGATACGACGTACCCACTTCTTCGGCAGGTGTTTTATGATGAAGTTATAACTTGGTTCGGCTGCACGTATCATATAAGGCGTGAGGAAGGTGGTAATAACCGATACAGCAACAACTACTGGGTAGAGGTGGTCACTGATAACACGCAGGGATAGTCCTAAAGAGGCAATGATAAAGGCAAACTCACCAATTTGTGCCATGGAGAAACCACAACGCATTGCATTCTTCAGCGATTGACCGCCGAGCAGGAAGCCTATTGTTCCGAAGATGGCTTGCCCCAAGAGGATGGTCAGAACGAGTAAGAGGATGGGAATGGCATAGCTGATGAGGATATGTGGGTCGACCAACATTCCAACTGATACGAAGAAGATAGCACCAAAGAGGTTCTTGACAGGGTCGACGAGTCGAATGATTTTATCTGCTTCGATAGTCTCTGCCAAGATACTTCCCATAACGAATGCACCAAAAGCGGCACTGAATCCAACCTGTGTGGATATAACTGCCATGAGGCAACATAAGCCCAATGACACAACAAGGAGGGTCTCGCTATTAAGGAGTTTGCGTGTGGAACGAAGGAAGAGAGGTATTGCGAAGAGTCCGATAACAAACCATAATACAAGGAAGAACCCTATCTTGGCTATGCTACCGAAGAGTTGCGCACCATTAAGGTTGGTGCCACTGGCTATCGTACTAAGCATTACCATCATCACAATGGCAAGGATGTCTTCAAGGATGAGAACACTCATCACCGTGGGTACGAAACCTTGCTGTGTGAGTCCCATATCGTTGAGTGCCTTATATATAATGGTAGTGGAGCTGATAGCAAGCATTCCGCCAAGGAAGATGCAGTCCATCTCTTTCCATCCAAAGCTATATCCCACGACGATACCTAAGGTTGTCATACAGAGGATAATGGTACTGGCTGCTATGATGGGGGATGCTCCCATCTTGAGTATCTTCTTTATGGAGAAGTCTAAACCCAATGCAAATAATAGGAAGATAACACCTATGTCTGCCCATGTGTGTATGTTTGCCTTATCGACAACGCTCATCAGATAAGGCATGTGAGGCGATACCAAGAATCCAGCAACAATGTATCCCAGTACTAAGGGTTGCTTTAGTTTCTTGAATAATAGTGTTACAAAGCCTGCTACAACAAGTATCAGTGCAAGGTCTTTGACGAGTGATGGTAGTTCTGCCATATATGTTTTACCCACCTCCAGCTCCTCCCCAAGGGAGGAGGGCTTGATATGTGGTGTTGATAGTTGTTAATACTTTTACCCACCTCCAGCTCCTCCCCAAGGGAGGAGAGCTTGATATGTGAGGTTGGTTGGCGTTAATACTTACATTACTATGGTATGGGGGTGCTTGTCTGTGGCTATCCTTCAATCTTCTATCAGTGGAAGGAATGTGAGAAACAGGAGTGTACTTGTTCTCGTTATTGAGCATATTTGCTTTTATCGTTGAGCACATTTGCTTTCTTTATTGAGCATATTTGCTCACATCATAGGGTATATTTGCAGAGTTCCTTTACGCTTATTTGTTCTTTTCTTTAAGTTTATTTACTCTTTCCTTTAAACTCATTTGCTAGCATTTTCTAACTCTTCTGCAATTTTATCCAGCACCTCATCCAGTCGATTGAATACATCTTCATTAGTGAAGCGAATAACCCGATAACCTTCTTTACTTAGCCATTCTGTGCGTTCCTTATCCATTTGTGGTTGCTCCCCAACCAAGTGGTATCCTCCATCTAACTCTATAATGAGTTTCTGCTTGAGGCATACAAAGTCGGGAATGTAGCCATATATTGGATGTTGTTGTCGGAAGTGAACTCCCATCCTATTACTTGCAAGATACTTCCAAAGAATCTTCTCTGCTTCAGTGGGGTTATTCCTCATCCTCCTCGCATGCTCAAGTAAAAGATAGTAAGTAGACGCATCTGTTGTTTCGTAGCGATTCATAGAATTTAGAAAAAGGATATCATTCCTGCTTATCGCAATAGATAAAGGAATGATAGGTTGTTTTATCTATTGTAAAAATACGTTCTTATTCTAATTGATATCTTATTCATGTCCCTTAGAACATCTTAATCCCCCCTCCCTTGGGGAGGGGAAGGGGGTGGGTATATCTCAATCATTAAACTCCGCAGTCAATCTACAGATATTAATGATAACCTGCATGGCTTTCTCCATAACCTGTACCGATACAAACTCGTAAGGACCGTGGAAGTTAACGCCACCAGCGAAGATGTTAGGGCAAGGTAAACCTTTGAAAGAAAGCTGTGCACCATCCGTACCGCCACGAATAGGTTGTACCTTTGGAGCAATGTTAGCCTGTTGCATGGCACGAAGGACTAGCTCTATGACGTGCATATTAGGATCAATCTTCTCCTTCATGTTGTAGTATTGGTCGTTCATCTTTAGTTCGACAGTACCAGCACCATACTTCTCATTCATCTTCTTAACGCAGTTCTCAATGAAACGCTTGCGGTCTTCGAAGTGCTCGCGGTCATGGTCACGGATGATATAGCTTAGCTTTGCCTCCTCACAACGGCTCTCTATGCCAATAAGGTGATAGAAGCCTTGATAACCTTCAGTAGTCTCTGGGATTTCATCTGATGGAATCATCGCATTAAACTCACATGCTAAGCGACTCGCATTGACCATCTTTCCCTTAGCATAACCAGTGTGGACACTAACGCCATGAATCAATATCTTCACGCCAGCAGCATTGAAGTTCTCATATTCGAGTTCGCCGAGGTCACCACCATCAATCGTGTATCCCCATTCACAACCGAACTTCTCTACATCAAAGTGATGGGCACCCTTGCCAATTTCCTCATCTGGATTGAAGCCTATGCGGATGTCCCCATGCTCAATCTCGTTGTGATCTCGCAAGAAACACATAGCCTGTACAATCTCAGCGATACCAGCCTTGTCGTCTGCACCGAGCAGCGTTGTACCATCAGTAACAATAAGATCTTCGCCCTTGTGTTCCAATAGTTCTGGGAATTGACGTGGCGAACTAACCATGTTGGGGTTGAGTTGTATATCGCCACCATCGTAGTTCTTGATGACACGAGCCTTGATGTTTGCACCGCTAGCATCGAGTGCTGTATCGTAATGAGAAATGAATCCAATTGTTGGAACTTTCTTCTTCGTGTTGGAAGGGAGCGTTGCATAGATATACCCCATATCGTCTATTTCAACATCCTTTAGTCCTTCACGCTCAAGCTCATCCTTGAGGTAGTTCGCAAAAATCAGTTGTTTGGGAGTACTCGGCACGGTCTCGGAATCTTCTGCCGATTGTGTGTCAAACTTCGTGTAGTTGATAAATCGTTCTACTATTTCCATGTTCTTACAGATATTTAATTGTCTTTCTTGCAAAGGTACAACATCTTTTTAAGATAGTCTAATGTGGTAATCTTTGCTATATATTTTTATAGTTTATTCTTTTTAAAGAGCTTATTAATAGCAATGGCAATTGCTCCATCACCTGTTACGTTGCAGGCAGTACCGAAGCTATCCATCGCAATGTAAAGGGCAATCATCAATGCTTGTGCCTCGTCATTAAAGCCTAAGATGCTAGCTAATGGGGCTAATGCTGCCATGATAGCACCACCTGGTACGCCCGGGGCAGCCACCATGATAATGGATAACATGAGTATGAAATAAATGAATAAGCCCATACCATGTGGTAAACCTGTCAATAAACAGATGGTGAGCGCACATGCGGTAATCTTCATCGCACTGCCACTGAGGTGGATTGTAGCACAAAGGGGAATGACGAAGCCAGCCACCTCTTTCCTTACGCCGGCTTTCTCTGTCTGTGCCAGAGTGATGGGTATCGTTGCTGCTGAAGAGCTTGTTCCCAATGCTGTGAGGTAAGCTGGTAACATATTCCATAGTAACCGGAACGGATTCTGCTTAGTAAGGGTTCCTGCAATACAGAACTCATAAATGAGGATAAGAACATGCAGAACAAGGATGACAATGATAATCTGTGAAAACACTAATAACACCTGTCTTGCTTGTCCGTTATGGGTCATATTGAGGAAAACACCGAATATATAATAAGGTAGGAGAGGGATGATAGCCTTTTCAATCACTTTTTCTATAATGTGTTTAAACTCATTAAAGACATTCTCCAACGTGCGAAGTCCGCCATAAGCAATACCTAAACCTACAATGAAAGAGAATACCAACCCACTCATTACATCAACCATTGCTGGGATGGTGATAGTAAAGTAAGGGGCTAACTCTGTCGCCTTGTCTATATGGGGCATACTCCCTCCTGTTGAGGCAATCATTGAAGGGAATAGCCATGAACCCGTCCCGTAGGATAAGCTACCAGCGATGACAGTATCAACGTATGCTATCACAACTGTTGCTAATAGCATTTTACCTGCTCCCTTACCGATTCCTGCAATCGCAGGAGTCACGAGTCCTATAATGATTAATGGAATCATGAAGCCAAGGAATTGGCTAAAAATACTGTTAAACGTGAGGAACACTCTTACTGCAGGGGCTGGAAGGAAATAGCCCAAAGCAATACCTAATAGGATTGCGATAATCACTCTTGGCAAGAGCCCGATTCTTCTTTTCTTCTCCATATAGTACTTGTATGTTAGTAATAGTTTATAATTAAGGAATTAACAACCAATAAGTCTATTTTCAATAATGGATAATTGGGTTGGTAGCATTGTCCTCCTACTCTTCGAGTATTATAAGTCAATTGCAAAGATAGACTTTTATATTGTAATATACAACGTTTTAGGATAAACTTATGTGTTTTTTTCTAATCTGCAACAAATCTATTCCTTTCATAGTTATACGCATGACATACTCTTATAAAAGGAGCGGAATTATAGTACAATTAATGCTACAATCCCGCTCCTTGATTTGTCTTCTTCTACCTTATATATTATAGTCTTCTTACAGCATCAGCCAACTGGCTCAATGCTTGGTGCAGTATGGAGCGAGGGGTTCCGATGTTTAAACGCATGAAACCTTTGCCTCCAGGACCGAACATCTCACCATCATTCAATGCTAAATGAGCCTTGTCAATGAAGAGTTCGAGGAGTTGCTCATGATTGAGACCTAGTTCGTTGCAGTCTAACCACATCAAAAAACTTGCTTGAGGGCGTAATGGATGTATGCCTGGAATGTACTCTTTGCAATATTCCTCCACGAATTTCACATTCTCTTCCACGTATGCTAACATCTGCTTGCGCCACTCTTCCCCCTTACGGAAAGCGGCAATTGTGGCAATAGGAGCAAAAAGCGTAGGTTCGTCAAGTTCGTTTGCTTTTAGCCAACCAAAGAACTTCTCACGTAGTTCCACATTAGGAACAATGGCGTAAGAACTAACGATTCCAGCCATGTTAAATGTCTTGGTTGGTGCGCCGAAAGTAATACTAATGTCTGCAGCATGCTGGGAAACACTAGCGAAGGGGACGTGTTGATTACCGAAAAGTGCCATGTCACTATGTATCTCATCACTGATGACAAGGATGTGATGTTGATAGCAGAAATCAGCCAAACGAATCAACGTTTCCTTCGACCAACATAGTCCCGCTGGGTTATGAGGATTGCATAGGATGAGCACACGACACTTCTCATCACAAACCTGCTCAAGGTTTTCAAAGTCCATATCGTAGTATCCATCTTCACGACGAAGTAGTGGATTAAATACCACCTCCCTATGATTTCCCTCTGGAGTTAGGCGGAAAGGATGATAGACTGGAGGCTGAATAATCACCTTCTCATCAGGCCTTGTGAATACGTTTACGACAAGACCTATCCCCTTAACAATACCAGGAATGAAACTCAACCATTCTGATTTAACTTCCCAATGATGGTGTGTACGAATCCAATCGATGATAGCAGGACGATAATCGGATGGGTCAACAGTATAGCCAAAGATAGGATGATTCAATCGCTCTTTGAGTGCATCTACCACGAAATCGGGCGTGGCGAAATCCATATCAGCCACCCATAAAGGTAAGAGGTCATTACGTCCCCAACGTGGGAGGAGGGCTTCATGCTTTAAATCACCACTCCCCGAACGATCTATCAAAGTATCGAAATCATACGTCTTCATCATACATCCAATGCTTGTTTAATATCATCAAACAGATCATCAACGCTCTCCAATCCAATACTGAGGCGGATTGTCGTATCAAATATGTCCATAGCTGTGCGTTCCTCGGGTGTAAAGAGTCCGAAAATAGTACTTGAAGGGTGTATTGCAAGTGTGCGATTATCGAATAGGTTTGTGGCTCTATGAATGAGTTTTAGGTTGTTGAGGAACCTGAAACAAGCCTCTTGATTTTCTAAATCAATGGTTACCATTGCACCAGCAGTCTCTCCATATTGACGAACTGACAGCTCGTGATAAGGATTATCAGCCAGTCCAACATAATTTACTTTACGAATAGGTGTAAGTGTGCGCAGTCTCTTTGCTAATTCTAAGGCATTGCTTGACTGTATGCGGTAACGTGCCTCAAGCGTCTCCAAGCCCAATGTCTGCATGTAAGCAACCTGTGGTGTCATGTATGCACCGAGGTTAAATAGCATCTCATTCATTAATCGGTCGGTGATAGCTGGGTATGCTCCATAGTCGATGATAAGTCCGCCCAATGATGTAGCCCCTCCACTGATATACTTCGTACTAGACACCACCTCAATATCAATTCCCAACTCCTTGCCAGAGAACTGAGTGAAAGGAATAATCGTCGTATCGGCAACAACAGGAATACCATGTCTATGTGCTATATTAGCCAAAGCCTTTACATCGGCTACTTCCAACTGCGGGTTTGTCATAATCTCAAGGAACAAACAGCATGTATTCTCATCTATTTGAGCCTCTACAGATGCAACATCTGTAAGGTCACAAAGCTTTGCCTCTACTCCAAGTCGTTTGAGAGTTGATGTCAAAAGAGAGTAGGAGTTGCCAAAGAGATGGCGTGATGTAATTACATTTTTACCTTGTTCAACGATGGCAAACATTGTATTACTGATAGCAGCCATACCCGAGTTAAGAGCCGTTACACGCTCTGCACCTGTCAAAGCCTTGATTCGCAACTCCAGATTTGTTACTGTTGGATTCTCAACACGAGAGTAGTCTGGGGCATCAATACGTCCACAGAAAGCATCAGCCATTACTTGGGCATTGTCGAACTCGTAGGCAACTGCATTATATACAGGCATGCTTAAAGCATCATAAGCATCCCGACGCTTGTAAGACAGGTGGATAGCCTGTGTTTGTTTCTTCATATTTCTTTCTTGTTTGAGTTGTGTATTTGAATAAGAAGGAGCTTGTCTCTTCATTATTTATATTCTATGATAACTTAGTACCATTGTATTGTCCTGGTGATACCACTACGCTTATCATACTTCAAGGCATCCGTTAGTGTTGATGCGTTACAACGGAAAGTAAAGTTGTAAGAGGTGTAAGGTGCCAATACAACTGACGCACTCATATTGAAGCAGTGAAGGTCGCGAGACAGACTAGCAGTTGTCATACTCATGGCGTGATTCTCGAAATCATAGCCACTAGAGAAGTTGATATTCCATCCGTCACTGATACGAATATTCCCTGAGACATTCAATGTCTGTGTGAACTTATAAGGGTAACGCATGGTCTTAGTATTGAACTTTCCACCCGTATTCTCACGCATTGTGATACCATAACCAATGGTTAATGACCAAGGCATATTAAATCTCATGTAACCGTTCTCATCTGTTTCTGCGATGTTACCACGCTTCTTCTTGGCTGCATATTTACCTTTTTCGAGGTCGTCATCCATGTTCGATTCGATGTTGGTATCTGGTCCATCGCTTCCTTCTGAAACCTTGTTGTCGTCCTTATCATCCTTATGTCCGAACCACTTACGCAATTTCTCTGGGTTAAGAGTGAATGAGAAGTTCTGCGACATACCTTGGAATCGAGGTAAGCGACCATATCCCCATTCTGTGTGGTTACCAACGTATGGTTTGCCACTAGCATCTAACTCATATGCATAAGTAGCGAATTGGGCATTCATAGAGAATGTGTAATTCTTCCACCACTTCAATCGGAGGCGTACACCTAGGTCACTCCAACGATGGAAGTTGGTTGCTGCATTGTAAGACATCGTCGCTCCCAACTCGTCAATGAGACTAATCTTCTTAAATCCAGTAGAGTCCTTGTCACTCTTGATCTTCATCTCCAGATTGTTGCTAACGTCCCATGAAATCATCTCCGTTTTGGTCTTTCCTGGTACGCTATAAAGCTCCTCTTGGTAAGGAGAATACTCAACGAGTTTCACGTTACCGCTCGCGTCTGTGTACTGGTAACTATCGTAGTAACCATAATGACGAGAGCCGAAGTTAGGCGAATAAGAGAATGAGATTTGAGGGGTGATGACGTGTCGGATTGCTTGGATCTTATCGCCAAATAGCTTACGATTAGGCTTCCAGAAACCATATAACTTCGTACTTGCTCCAACGCTCATTCTCCAATTATAAACATTGTGGAAACCGTATGTTGTATCTTTCACCTCCGTCTGATGGATTGCATCCCACGAGCGATTCACCTTCTTTGAATACATTCGGTCAACGAGATTGAACGATGGTGTGACGTTGATATAATTAAATAAGGTGAAGTTAGCCTGTACTGGAATCGTATGTTGGAAGCCGTTCCGCCAGTCCTTAAAGAGGTTCGAGTGCAATAGTTTATCCTCGTTAGTTGTGATCGAGTTAGATAACTGTCCAGTATAGCTCATAGATACTTTCTCATACCAACGCTCCTTACCCACAGCATGCTTCCGTTTGAATGGATAGAAGCGACTTAGGCTGATATTCAAGTCGGGGAGGGTCATTTGTATGGTGTTATCACGCATGTTCTGCGATAGGTTTGTGGTAGCACTTAGTGACAAGCCTATACTTGAGAAATTTGTACTCCAGCTAACAGAAGACGTACGAGTAGACTGAGTTAAGGTCTGTGGGTTGTATAAGCTATTGAGGTTGTTGCGCTCATAACTTGACGTCGCAAAGTTCACGCTGGCAGCAAGAGAGCTGTATGGATTCGCTTTCGGATCCTGTCTATGGTTCCATTGAATCTTAAAGCTCTCCTGTTCGGAGTAGTCTGGTAAGCCCTTATCACCTGTCTTTGAATCTTGATAACTAAACAGGAACGAACCCGAATAACGATAACGTTTGCGGTAGTTGCTGGCTGCTGATAGTCCCCAAGAGCCTTTGGTATAGATTTCCCCCAACAGTTTTAAGTCCCACTTATCACTTATTGCGAAGTAATAACCACCATCACGAAGATAGAAACCGCGGTTACTTTCATCTCCATAATTAGGCATGATGAATCCACTAGAGTATTTCTTTGAGAAGGGGAAGAATCCATAAGGAATGGCTAAAGGCAATGGAATGTCAGCTACTACTAGGTAAGCTGGACCAAAGACAACATCCTTTCCTGGTCGAACCTTGGCTCTTGAGAGTGCAATATAGAAGTCCGGATGAGGGTCATCACACGTTGTATAGCGTCCATGTTGTAAGTATATGACCCCAGTAGAGTCTCTTTTGCCCACCTCACCACTAAGGAAACCATCCTGTTGTGCAGTGTAGACACCTTTAATCAAGCCTTTCTTTGATTTGAAGTTGAAGGCCATTGTGTCACTCTTGTACTCATCTTTGCCCATAGTAAAGAGTGGTTTTCCTTTGATTCCACCCTCTTCCGTTGAGTCGGGAGTACCCGTTGCACGCACCAAACTGCTGTCTAGATTCATAAACACCTTATCGCTCGCCAGCTTCATATTCTCATAATCAACCTTAGAACCGCCGTATAAGTAGGCAGTTCCCGTGCTGGCATCATAGACCAAAGAGTCCTGTGCAGAATAAGTAACTGGAGAGTTGATTCCATTTGAGCGTGATTTCATAATGCTATCAGCCCTAATCGAATCATCAATAGCCTTGTTATGGTGATAGATAGCCAACTGAAGAGAGTCCATCTTCGTGGTATCTTGTGCGTTTCCTTCAACCTTTTTCTCATCGTTCCCAGCGTTGCCTCTTAGCAAGCTGTCCACTGCAATGACATTACCCTTAACCTTCTTTGCTTTCTTAGGTTGTGGTACTGGCATACGAACACTTGCCATCGCACACACGATGACGAACGATAGTAGGAGTATAATGCTCTTATTTCTCATTGCCTAAAACCATGCAAAAGTACAGAAATAATGGTGAATTCAAATATCATTACGCTATTTTAACGTTTCTATTTAGCAGTCTTGTGAGATGTTACCCATGCTGACTAATTATGCTACTTTTGTCAGTCTCTAAACCTGTTGATTGTTAGTCATAATCGAAGAAGTACTTTCCTTTATTTAAGGAAGGCGTTTCTTTGCTATGAAGAAAGCCTCTCTTTAATGATAAGAAAGGCTCTTCTTCTTTTCAGTCTTTTATTATCTCTAGCCCTAGTAAGAGTGTTGCACTATTGAGAGGAATGCCAACTAAACTGTTCTAAGCCAAATCCAACGATAGAGCCTCAATGAGTCTCAATACGGGTTGATTCTCTTTTTTGAGTTTCTCGAGTTCTTGATGAGGTGTAAGCATTGGCTTTATCTCTTCTTGTTTGGCAAGTCTAATGTCCACCTCAAGCTGTCCATTATGCAGATACTTAGCCAATGTAGCTCGGAGACGAGCCTTGATAGGTAGCAACTCACTGAGTTGGATATTGTTTTCAGCAAGTATCTGAATATTCGGGAAAGCTGTTATTGTAGGGGTGATATTGCCCATGCGCTGTGCAAGAGCTTGCATTCCGTTAGGCATACGTTTACACATTGCACGCCATTGTACGATGAGTTCTTGTTGAGAAAACTCCTCTTTCTCCTCTTTGTTGGTTACTTCTGGCTCGTTGGCATTGGTGTTTTTACGTTCTTCTCCTTTGAGTAAGTTGCTGACCGAAAGCCCCATTCCTCCTAAGTTGATCGATGTAGGTAAACCATGGGTGACGACGGCTGTACCACTCTGATTGGTTGTTAATGCTTCGGTAGAGTTGTTAGAAGAGGGCGCAATGGTTACAGGAGTCTCGTTGTCAGTTGACTTGTGAGACGCCTCATGATGATGTCTAAGGCTCCCAACCACCTGCTGAGTCGGTTTCTGTTGAGCCTTTACAATAAGATTCTTAAACAGGGATTTTAATCGTTTAGGGCTACGCCCCGAGGCTGGGACATCATCATCCTTCTGTGTGATTTGTGCTACTTGAATGAGCGTGAGCTCAACGAGTAACCGCTTATTAGAGCTTTGTCGATATTCAACATCACATTGGTTCATAATCTTCAAAGCGTTGTATAGGAAGAGAGTAGGGCACTTCTGCGCCTGTTCTTGGTATCGTTTGCGTTGTTGTTCGCTAACCTCTAATAATGGTAGAGTTTGTACATCTTTTGCCATTAATACGTTGCGAACGTGCGAAGCAAGTCCGTTGATGAGGTGACCACCATCAAAACCTTTGTTGATAACATTGTTCAGAAGAACCATAATGTCGCTTACCTTATTCTCAAGAGCAAGATTGATGATGTTGAAATAATTGTCTTCATCAAGCACATTGAGGTCTTCTATCACTTTTTGGTAGGTGATATTGCCTTGTGAGAAACTTGCTGCTTGATCGAAGATAGAGAGAGCATCACGCATACCGCCATCTGCTTTCTCTGCGATGATATTGAGAGCTTGCTCATCATATTGTATGTTCTCTTTCTCAGCAACGGCCTTTAAGTGGTTGATGATATTAGGAACTGTCATGCGTTCGAAGTCATATATCTGGCAACGAGACAATATGGTTGGTAAGATCTTATGCTTTTCAGTGGTTGCAAGGATGAAGATTACGTGTGCAGGAGGTTCCTCCAATGTCTTGAGAAATGCGTTAAAGGCAGCTGTTGATAACATATGAACCTCATCGATGATAAACACTTTGTAGCGTCCAACCTGCGGTGGTATGCGGGTCTGCTCCATAAGCGTCTTGATGTTCTCAACCGAGTTGTTACTTGCTGCATCAAGCTCAAATATGTTGTAACTGCGCCCTTCGGCAAAGGCTTTACAGCTCTCACATTCATTGCAAGCCTCACCCTCATTGGTGGGATTCTCGCAGTTGATAGCCTTAGCGAAGATACGTGCACAAGTTGTCTTACCCACTCCTCGCGGTCCACAAAAGAGATAGGCATGAGCCAATTTGCCACTTTTTACAGCATTCTTCAGCGTGGTGGTCAAAGCCTGTTGACCCACGACAGAGTCGAAGGACATCGGTCGATACTTACGCGCTGAGACGATATATTCATCCATAAATCATACTTTTCTAATTCGTGATGCAAAGGTAATAAAAGTTGAGAAAAGACGCTCTTAGAGCATAGATATTAAATTGTTAATTTGCTAAAAATCTGTTTGCTATATGCCAACATGTGCAATCTTTTCCTTACTTTTGCACAAAATTGAGTAATAAGTGAGCAAGATTACTGGACATATACTTGGCTTTCTAAGTCGGTTCAAGTTTCATATTGTTATCCTCTTGGGCGTTCTCATTGTAGGAGTCTTGGATGAGAATAGCTTTATGAAGCGTATTGAATATGCCTACCAGATTAAAGACTTGAAGGCAGAAATCCAAAAGTATGATAGGCAATATCATCATGATACCCAACAACTAAAGGACTTAAAGCGTGACCCGAAAGCGATTGCTCGCATCGCAAGGGAGCGTTATTTCATGAAGACTGAAGATGAGGATATCTTCGTGCTAAGCGATGATGAACAGCCAGATAATACCCAAAAGTATGAGACAACTGAGTAAACTTGAATCAATAATCTATCTTCTTGGTGGAATAATGATGGTTGCAGGTGCAGGGCTCTACGCCTTTTTCATTATTCAACACGTGGCATGTTGGATAATGCTTATCGGTGCTCTTGCTTTCGTCTTAATGCAGTCACGTCAACGATATGACGGTTCTTCACTGACTATTCGTCGCTTACGTAAGATTATGACTATTGCTGGCTTTGGCTTTATAATTGCTGGCTTCTTCATGGTGGAGGACTCTTATATGTTCCTTCGCCCTGTATTCTCTAATACAGCTGAGGGTTATACCACTTACGTGAATGTCTTTCATCATAATTGGGTGATACTTCTTTTAATCTCAGCAATCCTAGAGATGTACACCTCACATCGTATTAGTTATGAGCTTAAAAAGGAACTCCAATAGGGTTAGTAACTAAAAAAGTCTAAAAGAGGAATAGATAGTTTTAATTTGAATAAAAATGTTTCTTGGCATCAATTATACGTTGTACTTTTGTCAAAACAGAACCAGTTGAATGACCTATGAATAAAGTTCTTTACGCACTTTTAACGCTTATCGCTTGCACTTCTTGTGGAAGTTCTTTCAATATACAAGGTACTTCCAACGTCTCAAGTTTAGATGGTCGGAAGCTCTATCTCAAGGTAGATAAGGCGGACTCATTGGTTAATTTAGATTCATGTGACGTCGTTCATGGACAATTCTCATTCCATGGTACGATCGATTCTGTTAGGGTGGCGCAAGTCTTTATGGATGATGTTAACCTTCAATTCCCCGTTGTTATTGAAGGTGGAGATATAGTCGTTAAACTGGATAATACCCAACAACGCGTTAGCGGAACACCATTGAATGATAAGTTAAACGACTTCTGGACGAAGTTTACTCAACTACGAAATCAGTATGGAGAGATCGATCATGAGGAGAGTGCCGCAATACTAAATGGACACGACGAGGAGACTATCAATGCCCGACTTATTAAGAAGGCACTAGGCGTGTACGCAAAGAGTGACAAGTTATTCACCAAGTTTGTGACTGAAAACTTTGATAACGTGTTAGGTCCGTGGTGCTTTATGACACGTATATCATACGATACTACGCCTGATGCTTACCCTGTTTGGATGAATGATTATATGTATGCTAATGCTGTTAATCAACTACCTTCTTGGGTCGAGTTCATCATGACAAAGGCAACAGATAACTTTAAGAATAACCCCGAGATAAAGACTTTCTACGCTGATTTCTTGCAGGCTCAAAAGGAGATGAATGGTATGGCTGAACCCGCAAATGTACCGATGAACGATGCGCCAGGTACTACGCCAAATGCTTCAACGGCTCCTCCTACACCAGCAGAGATGGCAGGCGACTCTATTCCAAAGTAATTATCACAATAGTGATAATTGAGTATCACAAGGGTGATAACGGATTGTCACAATAGTGATAACGAATGATTACAGTTGTGGAGAGTGCTTTGAGTATTAGAGATAGATGGTTTGGAAGACTCGATAGAGGCTCACTTTATTCTCAACGAAACCCCTTAAAACATTTATAATTATATGCGGAGACTTATTCAAGGCGGTACTATCGTCAACGAAGGTCGAAGTTTTCTCGGCTCAATAATCATAGAGGATGATTGTATCAAAGATATTATTAAAGGTAATCTAACAGCCCGTGGCACATTTGACGAGGTAGTCGATGCCACGGGATGTTTCGTCTTGCCAGGTGTTATTGATAGTCATGTACACTTCCGTGAACCAGGGCTTACAGAGAAGGCAGACCTCGAGAGCGAGAGTAGGGCGGCTGCTTTCGGTGGTGTGACATCCTATTTTGATATGCCAAATACTAATCCCCAGACCACAACTATAGTGGCTTTGGAAGATAAGTGGGCGCGTGCTGCGAAGTCAAGTCACGTTAACTATAGTTTCTTCTTTGGTGCTACGAATGCGAATAGCAAGTTATTTGAGCAATTAGATGTCCACTCCATTCCAGGAATAAAGCTCTTTATGGGGGCTTCAACGGGGAATATGCTGGTAGACCAACGTGATTCCTTAGAGGCAACCTTCCGTGTTGCAGCCTCTTTGGGGCTTCCTGTTATGACGCATTGTGAGGACTCTGGTATCATAAACCAGAATATGAAGGCAGCTAAAGAACGCTTTGGAGAAGACCCGGACATTACCCATCATTGGGAAATCCGCAGTGAGGAGGCTTGCTGTCAGTCGTCTTCCTTAGCTGTTGAACTTGCTAGGAAATACAAGACACAGCTTCACATTGCACACGTTTCTACGGCTAAAGAACTTTCTTTTGCAGGTCATCCAGAAGATGAGGGGCGCATAACTCTAGAGGCAGTGATTGCTCACATCATCTTTTCCAACGAGGATTATCTTACGAAAGGCGCACTAATCAAATGCAATCCATCTGTTAAGAAACCAGCTGATCGTGCTGCTATTCAACAAGCACTCATGTCTGGTCGTATTACAACAATCGGTACTGATCATGCCCCTCACCTTCTTTCTCAAAAGCAAGGAGGCTGTGCCAAGGCTGCTTCGGGTATGCCCATGCTCCAGTTCTCACTGGTTTCTATGTTGGAACTGGTGGATAATGGCGTTCTAACCATCGAACGACTGGTTGAGTTAATGGCGCATGCTCCTGCGCAGTTATTCGAGATAGACAAGCGTGGATATCTACGAGAAGGCTACAAAGCAGATGTTACGATTGTTCAACCGCATCAATCATGGACAGTAGACGAAGCGTGCATACAGAGTAAATGTAAGTGGAGTCCAATGATGGGACACACGTTTCAATGGAAGGTAATACACACCTTCTGCAATGGACACCACCTGTTGGATAATGGCAAATTAGACACAACAACGAGAGGGGAGAGGCTCTCTTTCCGCAACACAAAATAATTCCGAATATGAAAGAAAGCCCAGCTGATAATAAGAGTAAGATACTCACTTACAACATAAGTGACATTACACCTTATATTAATTGGCCTTACTTCTATTATGCCTGGTCGATGAATGGCAAGGCAAAAGATGCGCAGCAGGAATTGAAGCAAGATGCTGAAGCCATGTTGGCAAGTATGGAAGGGCAATATCACACACGTGCAGTCTTTGCGCTTTGTGAGGCTAATAGCGATGGAGATGACCTCCTTATCAATGGAACTCGTACCCCTATGTTGCGTCAGCAAAGGGTGAAGGAGGGTAAACCCAACTTGTGCCTTGCTGACTTTGTGCGCCCGCTTTCTTCGGGAATAACTGATACTGTTGGTCTCTTTGCTACCTCTGTTGATCAAGCAATAACCACTGATAACGAAGCTGATACTTATCTTCACATGTTGTCTCAAACCCTATCTGATAGATTGGCAGAGGCTACGGCAGAGAGAATGCACGAAGAGGTGAGGCGGAAGTATTGGGGGTATGCACCTGATGAGCAGCTTACTATTGCTGAACTCTATGCCGAGAAGTATCAAGGAATACGCCCTGCAATAGGTTATCCGTCACTTCCTGACACAAGTGTGAACTTCCTTCTTGAACGTAATTTAGATATGAAAGGGATTGGGATAAGGCTTACCGAAACAGGAATGATGATACCTCATGCAAGTGTATCAGGCTTTATGTTCGCTCATCCGAAGGCTTGTTACTTTGATTTAGGTAAGATTGATGAGGAACAACTACAAGACTATGCACATCGGCGAGGGCTCCCCATAGAGAAAGTAAGGACTTTTTTAAGTGCCAATCTACTAAAGAGATGATAGCAAGAATTGTGATATACCTCCTCTTAATGATAGTTCTTTCGGATTTGTACATCGATATGCACTATTTCCGAAAGCGTTATCACGTGACTTGGTGGCAGCGCCTTCTATGGTGGATACCCTGCATTGGTATGGTTGTCTATACTTGTTTGTTGGCTTCAATACGCAACTTTGCACCAGTAGACCTCACTTGGTTGAACACTTATCTATTCCTCCTTGGAATGTTCGTCGTGCCAAAGACAATCTTTGCTATTAGTTCTTTCTTGGGTTGGATAATGCGTAAGTATATCACACACACGCCTCGTAACTGGGGGCATTACATAGGAGTTCTATTGGGCGTGGGTGCTTTTGGTGTGTATGTCTATGGGCTTACAGCTGGTGTATCAGCAATTAAAGTAAACCACATCGACCTATCTTTTAAGAATCTACCTGCCTCCTTCAATGGCTATCGCATTGTACATGTATCTGATTTGCATCTCGGAACCTTTAATGGATGGCGTGAGAAGATATTGAAAGCAGAGATGGATAGCATAGAAAAGCAGCACGCTAACCTTATTTGTTTTACTGGTGACATACAGAATATGCGCCCACAAGAGGTGGAGGCAATGCAAGCGGTCATTCGTAAACCGATGTCGCGTACCATCTCTGTGTTGGGTAATCATGACTATACGGAGTATATCGTAGGCAGTAAGAAAGAGAAGATTGTACAAGAGATGAGGCTTGTCAAGGAGGAAGAGAAGGGCTTGGGATGGACACTCTTGCGTAATCAGAATGTGATAATATGCTCACCAAAGGGTGAGGATATATATATCTGTGGTACGGAGAATGATGGGAAGCCACCATTCCCGAACTATTCTAATTATAAGAAAGCGACCATGGGTATTCCTAAAGGGGCATTCGTCATTATGTTGCAACATGACCCTTCTGCCTGGAAACGTTCTATCTTGCCTCAAACGACAGCCCAATTAACGCTCTCTGGGCACACTCATGGCGGACAGATGCAGCTCTTTGGATGGCGACCAACAAGCCTCAGACAACATGAAGATCATGGACTCTACGAGCAAGACGGGCGTTATCTCTATGTCACAGCGGGGCTTGGTGGGCTCGTCCCTTTCCGTCTTAATATGCCAAATGAAGTAACAGTAATAACGTTACATACGAAGTAATAACGAGTAACAAACAATAAAAGAAAGCAATAAAGAATTATCTTATGGGCAATTCGACATTACAACGACACACAAAACACACTATTCATCACCCATCCTTCTTTGCGTTGATGGGAACACTTCTGTACGACCTCTATACATTATGTATCGTACTTCCTCTTTTCATACTTGCCTCTATTCTCACAGCCTTAATAACGACGATTGGCTGTCGATTAGGCAATGGGCACTTCTGGGGATACTATCCTGGAAAGTGGTGGTCATGGTTTACTATTCGCTTATTGTTCCTCCCTGTAAAGGTAGAAGGGCGTGAACACTTAGACCCCAAACAGAGTTATGTCTTTGTTAGTAACCATCAAGGAGCATTCGACATCTTCCTTATTTATGGTTTCTTAGGGCGTAACTTCAAATGGATGATGAAGAAGGCTATCCGCAAGATACCGCTCATTGGACTTGCATGTGAGCAGGCTCACCACATCTTTGTAGATAAGAGTGGGGCGAGCAAGATAAAGAAGACATACGATGAAGCACGTCAGACGCTACGCGAGGGGATGTCAGTAGTGGTGTTTCCAGAGGGTGCGCGCAGCTTTACTGGTCATATGGCTCACTTCCGCCGAGGAGCTTTTATGCTTGCTGATGAGCTGCAATTACCAGTATGCCCAATTACTATTAATGGTTCATTCGACGTTATGCCACGAACAAAAGACTGGAACTTCCCCGTATGGAATAGACTTCGTTTAACGATTCATGAACCTATTCAGCCTAAGGGAAAGGGTTCGGAGTTTGAGAAGCAAACTATGGTTGAGGCGTATAAAGCAGTCATGTCTGGGCTAGAAGATAAGTATCAAGGATTTATAGATAACCCAGATCAGTAATAACTGACTACTGGTTTTTATTCGATTATTTGCTTCATTCAGATAAATATACTACTTTTGCACAAAAACAAAACCTATGACAAGCGATAGTATAGTAATCATACCGACCTATAACGAGAAGGAGAATATAGAGAAGATTATCCATGCTGTATTCAATTTGGATAAGTTCTTTCATGTCTTGGTAATTGATGATGGAAGTCCAGATGGCACTGCGCAGATTGTTCATCGATTGATAAACAATGGTTGTTCTGACCGATTGTTTATTATCGAGCGTACTGGTAAGTTAGGACTAGGAACAGCTTATATTACAGGCTTTAAGTGGGCTTTGGAGCATGGTTATGATTATATCTTTGAGATGGATGCCGACTTTAGTCATGATCCAAACGACCTCCCTCGTCTTTATGCTGCAACGCATGATGAAGGCTATGATGTCGCTGTTGGGTCTCGTTATGTTAGTGGGGTGAATGTTGTTAATTGGCCTATTGGGCGCGTGCTGATGAGCTATTTCGCTAGTAAATATGTACAGACAGTGACGGGATTCCATGTTCATGACACCACAGCAGGCTTCGTTTGCTATCGTAGAAAGGTGTTGGAAACTATCCCATTAGATGATATTAGGTTTAAAGGATATGCTTTCCAGATAGAGATGAAGTACACTTCTTACAAGATAGGCTTTAAGATTAAAGAGGTACCAGTCATCTTTGTTAATCGTCGTGAGGGCGTTAGTAAGATGAGTGGTGGTATATTCTCTGAAGCCTTCTTCGGCGTTATGCGCCTCCGTCTTGACGGTTGGTTTAAGAAGTATCCGAAGGCTTAATAGTAATAAGACAAGCCTCACCTATCCTCCCTGAACGGGTAGGACTCTCTCACAAAATAGATATTTGCAGGAAAGAAAGGGGCAGGTTAATGTGTTGCGAGGTATAGTCTTGTTAGCTACAAAAGCAATACTGCACACAAAGAAACGCTCTCTTGCATGGGAAGGGGGCGTTTTCTTGATATGAGAAGAGCCTCTCCTTAATGCAAGGAGAGGCTCTCTTTGATTCAAGAGGGATCATCTGCTTATTCTTACCAACTATTCGTATCAAGCGTTTTACCACTTAATTAATCATCGTATGATAACAGTTATAATCTTTTTGCTCGCTTTTCTTCTCCTTGGTATAGGCTTTCTTCTAAGTTATCATAAGGAGGTTACTAATCCGGAAGATGCTTATAGGCGGAATTGGAAAGGCTTCTTCTGGTCATCTCTACGCATGATGTCGTTAGCAGTTGTTACGTTGTTTCTATTCTTCGTCATGCTGTGCTTTGTTGGTGAAGACGATCCTGAGGATAATCTGAGTTGGATAGTTTGGTTTATTGTCGTCACATGGTTTGTAGCAATCCCTGTGCTTGTTATTTATGTTATATCCGTTGTTCAGGTTATAGTTCATCGTGAGTTATATATAAATAAGGTGTTTCTTGGATTACACATTATCAATCTCTTGCAAGTAATATGTGTCTTGGTCTTGGCTATTCTGCCACAGAAAAGTTGTACACCCGAGGCGATGGAAACTGATTATAAGGCGCATCAAACAGAGATAAGACGTTTGATCGCAGTTACAAAAGGTTGGTTGCCGGATAGTACAGGGTTCTCCGTGGAGTATTCGAATAATGGAGAGATTACGGACTGGGGCGTTAACTCGAAGGTAGATGTGAATTTTGAGCCAGACAACGGGGTCACTGATAACGTAAAGAATAGGGAGTTAAAGAAGATAGGACTTAGTGTTGAGCGCCTGGATTCCATCCGTTTTGCACTGCGGGAGATGGATTATCGAGGTTTAAACATTGGTAATAATGATGGGTATGGGGACTGCACAGAGATCGAATATGGGCGCAAAGGGCAAGATGTCTTTTATTATCAATTATATGATAAGCCCCTCACTGACTCGTTAATCAGCGAACTTAATAATCAACCTAGCTTCGTTGTCTTCAATCGTCGAGTGGTATTTTACTGTATGGAAAACTCTCTCGATACCCCTCACTTTCCTGGGAAAGAAACCTATCTAGCGCATAGACGTAAGCAGAAATAAGGTCGGTGAGATTCGTAATAGATACCTTGTCTTTGGGAAATCTCTGCTGGTCATCCTGTTGACGCAACGCTTTATTCTATTCGCCGTGAGCGTCGCCGTGAGTTCGCAGGAGAGGGTATGTGTAATGACGATTTGATACGTTGGGCATCATTGGATTAGGTGAAGAACTATCAAATTGCGGGTGTGAACTTCTGAACATATCTATATCAAAGTCCTAAGTTTATCGGCACAGACGGAAACAGCCTCATACTTGCTGATGGTAGTGCTAAGGCTAATATCTCAGCGAAGGCACTATCTACTTCGTTCCAGATTCGTATATGTGATGCTTGAAATGACACATACGTGTCGCTCGACTGACACGTATGTGCTAACCCTTGTAACACATACGTGTCAATGACGTGATACGTATGTGTCATTTCCATCACATCCTATGTGTTACTTTTTGTGCCTGATAATAGTCGCCTAAACAACAGAAAGCGGAAGTCCCGATAGATAAGGGGACTTCCGCTTGATATGTTGTGACTCCGTTGGGATTCAAACCCAAGACCTTCAGAACCGGAATCTGACGCTCTATTCAGCTAAGCTACGGAGCCTAATAGCGCTGCAAAGGTACTGTAAAGTTTGGATAACTCCAAATGAAGCCGAAACCGACATGGGTGCATTTAGATTTTTTATAGGTTTCTGAAAGGGCTTTCTCCTGTAAATCCTTTCTCCTAAAACTATACTAAAACGGCTCTTCGTCTTATCCTTTAGCAGCCACTAATCCTATTAATCGATAAATCGCTTCGTAAGATCTTTGTATTCGTCTATCCTGCGATCGCGCAGGAATGGCCACCAACGACGCACTTGCTCGCTATGGTCTAGGTCGATGTTAAGGATGATGCTCTCCTCCTCATTGTCGCTTGCACGATAGAGTAGTTCGCCCTGTGGACCAGCCACGAAGCTACTTCCCCAGAACTGAATTCCCCCTGTTTGTTCGCTTGGATCGCTCTCATGACCTACACGATTAACGGCGATGACAGGCAATCCGTTAGCCACTGCGTGCCCACGCATTACCGTTGTCCATGCCTCACGCTGGCGTTGTTGCTCTGCTTCTGTGTCACTACTTTCATAGCCGATAGCAGTGGGGTAGATGAGCATTTCTGCGCCTTGTAATGCCATTAAGCGGGCTGCCTCAGGGTACCATTGATCCCAACAAACCAATACTCCCAAGCGTCCCACGCTCGTGTCGATAGGATGGAAACCGATGTCACCTGGTGTGAAATAGAACTTTTCGTAGTAGGCAGGGTCGTCGGGAATGTGCATCTTACGATACTTACCAGCTATTGTTCCGTCTTTCTCTATGACGACAGCCGTGTTGTGATATAACCCAGCAGCCCGTTTCTCAAAGAGGGAGGTAACAAGCACGATACCTAATTTGCGTGCCAACTCACCATAGAAGTCTGTTGATGGTCCAGGTATGGGTTCTGCTAAGTCGAAGTTGTTTACGTCCTCCGTCTGACAGAAGTATAATGAGTTGTGTAACTCTTGTAATACCACTAGTTCAGCACCCCTTTGTGCGAGGTCAGTGATGTTCTCTGCCAATCGTTCTATATTCTTCTTCGTATCCGCAATGTTATGTTGTTGCAAGATACCAATCTTTAGTTCTCTCATCTATTTAATATGTTTTCCAACTTGTTCGAAGCGTGAAATAGCTTGCTTCGGAGCAGTTGGGGTTGTTTTTTAACTTACTATTATACAGTGTGACAAATACTTTCTCCATGCCTTTTCTCTTCTGTTAAAGAGCTGGAGAAAGCGGTAGTTGCATAGTTAAACAATGTATGGAACCATGTTGTCGGATGATAGTTCTACTGTCAATACCTATTATCTCTCTGTCAGGGAACGCCAGTTGAATTTGTTCCATCGCCCTTTTGTCCTTTTCGGGTTGGTTATAAGTAGGAACGAGTACAGCTCCATTGAGAATAAGGAAGTTGGCGTGTGTTGCTGGCAGCCGCTCGCCATCATCGTAGATAGCCTTTGGCATGGGGAGCGGCAGTAGTCGATAAGGCTGCCCCTCAGGGGTTCTTAATCCCTGCAACTGCTCCTCCAAATGCTGGAAGTCATCATAGTGCTCGTCTTGAGGGTCATCACACCTTATATATAATAACGTATCATTAGGTGCAATGCGAACGATAGTATCAATGTGACCATCGGTATCATCGCCAGCTAATTGACCGTAGTCTAACCATACAATATGGTTGATGTTGGGGAAGAACGAACGCAACTTCTGATCAATATCCTCCTTAGTCAAAGGTTGGTTGCGATGAGGTGCCATTAGGCAGCCAGTTGTTGTGAAGAGCGTGCGCTTGCCATCACACTCTATCGAACCACCCTCTAGAACGAAGTCCTTATGGCTTACAAGTATTCCTTCGAAAAGCCCCGCCTTGTAAACCGCTTGGTTAATCTTATTATCCTTGTCGGCAGCAAACTTCTCTCCCCATCCATTGAAACAGAAGTCGAGAAGGACGCTCGTTTGTTCAGTTCCGCTCGCTATTGTGTCAGGGAGTAGGGTGATGGGTGCGACATCGCGTGCCCATGTATCATTGTTATCGCAGGCAAATATTGTTACCTGTTTCATCTGCCCTTCTGTGAGATGCTTGGTCAATAAGTCCTGCACCAGTTCCGTGTCTCGTGCTGTTATGAGCAATTTCTCGTGTCGAGAGATAGCCTTCGCCATCTGAAGATAAACCTCAGTTATCTCCTCCAAATAGGGACACCAGTCAGTGTCCTCATGTGGCCATATCAGCATGATAGCCCTTTGCTGTTCCCATTCAGCAGGTAATCTTACACCTTGAAGTCTGTTAGTATTCATGTTGCAAAGGTAAGAAAAGAAAATGTGATAGGCGTTCTTGCGTTTGTATTTTTTATGGGGTATATATGTCTTGTTCTGTTGGCTATAGGCTATCCGTTTGTTTCATTTATAGTAGCTTGGGCGTTGATATACGTCAAGTAAGTGCTTGATGTATGTCAATCGATGACTTGATATACGTCAATTAGGTCGTTTGATATGTATCAAGGAGTTTGATGAAAGTCAAATAAATCCGTTTTTTCATGTTTAAATGCGCTTATTCTTCGTATGAAATAGCAAACAGTACTAACTTTGCAAACGCAAACAAGACATAAGAGATGTCAGTTCAGGGTAGATGATTTACCATTAATAAGGCATCAATCTCATTAGGTAGACACAAGGAAAAAGATTGTTTAACAGGTAAAAAGAAAGGAACAACGTTATGAAACAAAGAATTAAGAAATCATCCATGGCGCGCAAGTTCTTCCATTATATGATTAATGTTATCAGTGAGTATAACATGGGTAGAGCAACTTGCTTAGCGTAATGCTAGCTCTAATTAAAAAGAGTTTTATAGCTACAAAAGAATCGATAAGATTTGAGAGAGAATAATAGAAGAGTCGAATCATGGTCTGTTAAGGACACTGATTCGACTTTATTGTTATCTTATCATTCCTTTTTACCTTAAATATAAGCACCTGCCTTTGTAGATATATCAGGCTTTCTGTATGACACGTGATTGTGATGCCTGTGAGCATAAGGCGTTGCATAATAGATAAAACAGACTAAAAACAAGGAGGAAATAGTCTAGGACTCATGTAAAAATAATCTATTTCCTCATGAAGGAGAGTGTTAGAAGCATAGAGGATAAGTGTTGGCTCGAGGATAGAGGCGCATTGTTATGAAAAGAGATAAGCGTGTTGTACAGGCGAGATAACTTAAACAGTTTTCCTTTTTATTAGGATTTTTAATATATTGAGCGGCGGTTTCTTGGTATAAAAAAGGTATCTTTGCAACAAGATTTATTTGCAGAATGAAACGGATTAGAATATCATCTCTGATAGTGTTTGCCGGACTCGTCGCATGTACCTCATGTGAGGATGTGAAGCGTCCTGCACCTAAACGAGAGGCAGTCAATGTCACTCCTCCGTCTAGAGAGAACGAGGCAATAAGTCAGTTGACGGCCTCAATAGACGAAATATCGGATAATTTGGATCTTATCTCATCGCAAGAGGCAATGCTTTGTAAGACTACTGAGCATGCGAACAAGAAGTCTAAAATTATTCAGCAGATAAAGGGGCTTGGAGCGTTGTTGGCTGAGAAACAAAAGCAAATAGATAAGCTATTAAGTGAGAAGAAAAAGCAGTCAGAGGTGTCATCTGATAAGAGTGCCACAATAGATAAGCTCTATAAGACGATAGCCTTCTTAGCTTCTCAGTTGAGAGAAAAGAGTGATCACATGGCGGAACTAGAGGCTGTTGCTAGTAGGAAAGATGTCAGTGTAGAGCAGTTGAAATACATTGTCTTGAATCAATCTAATAGTGCTGAAGCCCTGCGCTATAAATATGATATGTCTGTATCAGGTAATAATAGCCCTAGAGTAAAGGTGGTGAAGCAAGTGGAACAACCAAAGAGAGTGTTCTATATTATTGCTGATAAGCAGACGCTGAAAGATAAGGGACTCTTGAAGACAAGTCTCTTTTCGAAGAAGATAAACAATAATAATATCACAGAAGAGAGCTTTATTAAGGCGAATCAGAAGGACTTAACAACGTTGACGATTAAGTCGACATCTCCCAAGATATTATCTCCTAATCCAGAGTCAAGTTATACCTTGACAACGAACGAAGATGGTACTTCAACGCTCACCATTACAAATTCGGATAAGTTCTGGAACGTGTCTCCTTACTTGATTATACAGGAGTAAGAGGCTTGAAACCTACCTGGAGATAGATAGTGAGATACGACAGCTCTAGTATAAAGTCCTAAAATAACGTATGATAAGAGTTGTGAGAATGGAATAAAATTGCTATCTTTGCAGCCTAAAACTTATGCGTAGCGTGAAAATAAAGGAAGTTATTGATGCCCTTGAACGGTTCGCGCCTTTGCCCTTGCAGGAGAGTTATGATAATGCTGGTCTGCAAGTTGGATTGACAGAGGCGGAAGTATCAGGGGCTTTATTGTGCCTTGACGTGACGGAGAAAGTAGTGGAGGAGGCAATGCAACGTGGTTGTAACCTAATTGTTGCACATCACCCACTTATCTTCCGTAAGTTATCACAAGTGTCAGATACCGATTATGTTCAGCGTACGGTTATGAAGGCTATTAAGAACGATATAGCCATCGTCGCCATGCACACGAATCTTGATTCGGCAGAGAATGGCGTGAACTTCAAGATAGCAGAGAAACTAGGATTGAGGAACGCACATTTCTTTGGTCGGAATAAACAAGTGCTTAGTCCGCTCACAGGGGATACGATAATTGGTGGTGATGGTGTTATTGGTGAATTTGAAGCACTATTAGCAGCTGATGATTTGATACTTTTACTGAAAAAGAAGTTTGATGTAGAGTGCATTCAAGCCAATGAATTACTTCGTAGAGAGATTCGTCATGTTGCAATTTGTGGTGGTTCTGGTTCTTTCTTGTTGCGTGATGCCATTGGTGCTGGTGCCGATGCCTTCATAACGGGAGAGATGGGATACCATGAGTTCTTTGGTCATGAGCAAGAGATACAGATATGTGTTATGGGGCATTACCAGAGCGAGCAATATACAACGGAAGTACTTCGAGATGTGATAGAACATGATACCCCAGGTGTTAAATGCTGTATATCAGAGATAAATACTAATCCGATTATCTATTTCTAGTAGGGTTGGGTAGGTTTATCCAATCAATTAATCAAGCATCGGAATGGGGTTTGATAATGAATATTGAATTATAATTAAGATAAGAACTATGGCAAAGAAAGATCCAAAAGAGTTACCAGTAGAGGAGAAGCTAAAGAACCTTTTCCAGTTACAGACAACACTTTCTGCTATCGATGAGAAGCGTGCATTACGTGGTGAGTTACCACTTGAAGTACGTGACTTAGAGGATGATTTGGAAGGTTTGCACACTCGTATAGAGAAGATAGAGCAGGATATAAAGGATTTTCAGAGTGCTATCACTCAGAAGAAAGGTGATATCATTGAAGCTCAAGCAAGTTTGGAACGATACAACAAGCAGTTGGATACTGTTGCAAACAATCGTGAGTATGATACCTTAACAAAGGAGATAGAGTTCCAAACTTTAGAGATTGAGCTTTGTAATAAGAAGATAAAAGAAGCTCAGCATAAGGTTGAAGAGAAGCAAAGAGACTTAGAGGAAAATCGTGCTCTACTGGAGGATCGCCAGCATGCACTCGAAGAGAAGCGTAATGAACTGGACGAGATTATGCAGGAGACACGTGAAGAGGAAGGTCTGTTGAAAGAGAAGTCCGCTGAGCTTGAAACAAGAATTGAACCAGGATTGTTACGTAGTTTCAAACGCATTCGTCGTGGAGCTCGTAATGGATTGGGTATTGTTTACGTGCAGCGTGATGCTTGTGGTGGTTGCTTTAACAAGATTCCTCCTCAGCGTCAGTTAGATGTTAAGATGCACAAGAAAATCATTGTCTGTGAATATTGTGGTCGTATCCTTATTGATCCAGAGTTGGCTGGTGTGAAGGTAGAAAAACCTACTGAAGATAAGCCAAAGAAGCGTAGAACAACCCGTAAGAAGAAGGAAGAAGAGGAAGACTAAATAATGTCTGATATTGAATTCCTATAAAATGGAATTATAAAATGAAGTCCCTTATCTATGCACAATGAAGCTTTAGGTAAGGGATTTTTCAGTTCTCTTGGTTACTTTCTGTGAAATTATTTGTGCCTTTAATAATATTTATTTATCTTTGCCAGTACTAAGATTGATTAGAATAAACATTAAGTTGCATGTAGGATGAGAGTTGCCTTATAGGTTCTCCCCAATCTCAAAACTATGTGTTAAATAGAACTGATTACCAAACTTAGCCATGGGAGACTGGCTCAAAATTTACTATTATGGAAGAATTAAACAATCCAAAGCCAAACAATTATTTGCCTCTCGCAATTTTCACTACACTTTGTTGCTGTTTACCATTTGGTATCTATGCGATTATTCGTTCTATGAAGGTGAACGATTATTACATGATGAAGCAATATGATGCAGCAGCGGCAGCAGCAGCAGATGCTAAGAAGTGGAGTATTATTGGTATTGTTACGGGTGTAATCTTTCAGGTAATCTACTTTGGCTTCTTGGGTGGTATGAGTTATTTAAGCGCATTATCACACTAAAAATTGAAATCTAAGAAGAGATTTATGGGGGCTCTCTTTTTGGGAGCCTCCTTATTAATCGTATACTATTTTTATGATCCTGTTACTACTTCTTGGGCTCCCAAATGCCCATTTAAGGTGTTGACGGGACTGCAATGTCCAGGTTGTGGATTGCAGCGGGCATTGCATGCTTTGTTGCAGGGAAGATTCGTAGAGGCAATTCATTATAATTACTTCTTGTTATTTGGTATCCCTTATTTATTTTTATTTGGACTTCGTGCGTTGCTACCTGCTAGCAATTCTAAGCGCAGATTGACTAGAGTAATAGAGGATAGAAGACTTATTTTGACCTATGTTGTCCTCTTCTTTGTATGGCTTGTTGTGAGGAATATCTTGCATATATGATAATTCTTCTGTTATTACCATATGTTACAGACGGATAAAAGGGTTATTTTACTTTAAAAATAAAGATAATGGAACAAGAGAAAGTTAATCAATTATTAATGATGATGGGTTCGAAGATTCCATCTGAAAGTATACCAATGGTACGTGATAGATTGCTTAAGTCAGATATGAGTGAATCAGATTTTCTCATACTAGTGAATGGTATGAAAGATCCAACTCTATCTCTTATTTTATCGATACTTGTTGGTATCCTAGGTGTTGATAGATTTTACATCGGTGATGTTGGACTTGGAATTGGAAAGTTGTTGACCTTTGGTGGATGTTACATTTGGGCTTTGGTTGATATTTTCCTGATAATGGGAGCTACGAAAGAAAAGAACCTAGAACTCCTTTTAACCCACATTCATTAATTTGCAATTTGACGTAATGTTATAACATTCGTATTAGATTGTAAATCTAAGAGAAAGCCCTTATCTACTTGATATAAGAGTCATCAAGTAGGTAAGAGCATTGATTATTTTATAGTTATAAAACTTCTATTGTTTCAATCCTAACATCTTCTGATGGGCGGTCGTTGCGATCTGTTTGACAATTTTGGATACGTTCAACGATGTCTAATCCTTCTTCAACTTCTCCAAATACTGTGTATTGGTTGTCAAGGAAGGGTGTACCACCTAATGTTGTATAAGCCTCATTTTGTTCTAGAGTGAATGTCGGTTTACCTTGTTACTTACACTTTTCTTTCGTTTCTTCTATCAGTTTGTTTTGTAGAGTCTGTAGTCCTACATGATCGCGATTACGTCTTAGATTCATAATTTCATCATGATGTTGTTTGGCTAATTGATTGAAGACGTCCTGCTCTTGTTGTATTCCCATTTGTCGTTCCAACTGCTTCAGTTCGGCTGATTTATATATTTTTCCCCATACAATATAAAACTGACTACCACTGCTAGCACGCTCAGGGTTTACCTCATCGCCTGTGCGAGCAGCACTTAAAGCACCACGTTTGTGGAAAAGTTGTGGGTATATGAACTCTGCGGGGATAGTATAGTCTGGACCACCAGTTCCAAGAACCTTTCCTTTAGGCGCATTCTTACTATTAGGGTCACCACCTTGTATCATGAAATCTTTGATAACACGATGGAAAAGAGTCCCATTGTAATAGCCTTCCTTTGCAAGCTTTAAGAAGTTATCACGATGTTTAGGGGTCTCATCATAAAGGCGAATAATAATGTCGCCCTCACTTGTTTTTATTTTAAGTCTTGTTGCCATAATCCTTTTAAGATATTGTTTATAATTTATAAATCGAAGTTATATGAGTGATTGGTGATAATATTTTCTATAAGAAGCAGCTAGGTTCGAAAAAGAATACTTACAGTCCTCTGGCTTTAAAGATGCGTTCTTTAGCATCGTTAATGTCTTGGAATTTCTTCTCTGCCGCTTTATGAATATCCTCTCCAAGGGTTGCTACTCGGTCTGGATGATGCTTTAAAGCCATCTTTCGATAGGCTACTTTTACTTCGTCGTCAGTAGCAGTAGAAGACAAGCCCAACACTTTGTAAGCGTCTTCTATATTACTATTTGCCCTTGCCCCATTCTCCATGTTAAGCATTGAATCAACGTCCTTTGCTGTTAGTCCTAAGTGGCGTGCAACCTCCTTTAAAGCCTTTATCTCTTCTAGACTTACATATCCATCTACCTTCGCAATGATAACAAGGTAATTGAGTAATTGTAGTCGTTGACTAACGTCCATATTGTGTTTTATCTCTGCACAACTTTGATGGATGGTATTTCGAAACACCTGTATCCCTTGTTGTTTTTGTATTTCAAAGAGCTTTAAGAGTATTTCTTGTCCTTGATTTACTGCTTGTTCTCCAAAGTTCTGACGTAGGAACTGACGTACAAACTCCATCTCTGAATGCATGATTTTGTTATCTGCTTTGATGATATAAGATGATAAAACAAGCATAGAAAATAGAAAAGAATTGCGCTGTCCTTCATTGGAATGTGCATTAGAAGAACCATTCTGCCCTCCATACTGATATTGTTTATAACCATTACCCTGCGAGTAATAATCTTGGTTATTAGTGTTATAATCATTGGAGTCAGCCCTAGAATCCATCATTTCATCAATGATACTACCAAGGCAAAAACCTGCTAATGTTCCAAGAATTCCACTTCCTAACATTGTTCCTAAGGTTCCGCCAATCCAACAACCAACCCATTTCATATTTCCCATGTTGTTCTATTTTGATGTTTTCGGTCTTATTAATATTGTTCCTTATATCTTATATTAGTTCACAAAGATAATGCCAAGTTGGGAGAAGCTTGTCTTTTGCCTTTGGGATTGGAAGCCAAATATAATGTATATCATTGAATAGATGCAGAATGATGTAAAGTAATTTGTGTGATAAAAGATACTTTTAAGAGTTATGTATGTTAAATATTTTCATAATTGGGAATAGCTTCTAAAAACTTATATGTTTGCTTCTCGTAATCCATCTTACAGATGTATGTAATCATACCATTCGATACAATGAGGTAATCTACATGAAGTAGTAAATTGTAGACTGTGATTTGGTCAAACACTTTCTGTGTTAATGTGATATTGGGTGCTTTGTATTCTATGATCATGCGAGGGTGTAGTTGGTTATCATACAACACACTATCCGCTCTCATCCTTTTCTCTCCAATCTGCAAAGAAACCTCATTGGCAAGTAATGAGGATGGGTAATTCTTATGTTCAACGAGATAATGTATGAAGTGTTGGCGTACCCATTCTTCTGGAGTGAGTGCAACATATTTTCTACGTAGGATGTCGAAAATTTGCTTTCGACCATGTGTCTCTTTCACTCTAATTTGATATGGAGGGAGAGTAAGTTGTATCATTTTGGACAATTCCTATATATAATAAGGTGAAAACGATAAGGCGAAAGTCAAATGAAAATTTTGTTTTCTATCTCTTTTCTATTAACTTTGCATGAAAGGATTCAGCCATGGTTATGGTGAAGTTAATTCTTAATTTCTATGGAAATAGGTGACTTCAGACATGGTAACAATCTATTCTAAATGCAAAGTTAATAAAAAAGTAAATGCCAACAAAGCAAGGAGTAACATTTCAGGCTATCATGCAGGATCTTAAAAATAGGAACTTTGCCCCTTTTTATTTGTTAATGGGGGAAGAGTCTTATTACATCGATACTATATCTGACTATATTGCTTCGCACGTTCTTTTACCAGAAGAATGTGATTTTAATCAAACGATTTGTTTTGGTTCAGATGTGACTGCTGTACAAGTTACGGATATGGCTAAGCGATATCCTATGATGGCCGAATTTCAAGTGATTATAGTAAAAGAGGCGCAAAATATAAGATCTTTAGAGGCTTTAGAGGGATATCTTAAAAAACCTGTAAAATCAACTATTCTTGTCTGGTGTCATAAGAATGGGAAAATAGATACACGTAAGAAAGTTATTGGACTGGCGCAGGCAATGGGAGTAGTTTTTGAGAGTAAGAAGTTGAGAGATTACCAATTACCAGAATTCATCCAAAATTATTTGAAGTCAAAGAAGGCTACTATTGACCCTAAGTCATGCCAGATGATAGCCAATCATATTGGTTCTGATCTAAGTCGTATAGTTTCGGAACTTGATAAAATTCTAATTTATCTCCCTAATGATAATCGACGTGTTACGCCAGATATAGTAGAGAAGGAGATTGGGGTAAGTAAAGATTTTAATGCTTTCGAATTGAGGAATGCCATTGTTTCTAAGGATATATTTAAAGCAAATCAGATAATCAAATATTTTGACAATAATCCTAAAGCTGGCTCTCTTTACTCTTTTCTTCCTTTACTTTTCTCGTTCTTTCAAAACCTTATGATACTACATTATACTCCAAATAAGAGTTCAGAACAAGACATTGCTAGGGCATTAGATTTGAATTCAACGTGGGGAATAAAAGACTTAATTACAGGTTTGAAAAATTATTCAGCACGCAAAACTATGGATATTATTTCTAAGATTCGTGAAGTTGATGGTAAGAGTAAAGGTTTGGATAATCCTTATACTGGTGCTGGAGAATTGATGAAAGAGCTAATTTTCTACGTTTTACACTAAAGTAAATGGAGATTTTTGGTAATTTGAAGTCTCAAAAATCTCCATTTCTATGCTAAAATCCTTCTTTTTCGATCTAGAATGAGTACTCTTAAAAGGGTACTTTTTTTGTGTTACTCCCTGAATAATAGGGTAGTTATGGTATTCTTACCTTCTCATTTTGAGCGTATTTTCGTTTGTCTTATACTCCGTTTATGAATATTGCAAATACGCTAAAAATAGACAGAAATTCAAAAATTACATTTACTATTCACATTTATTATAAGTTAAGAAGTTAGGATTCTTATTTACAAATACAAATAATCTGCATATTATTTACAAGTGTAATAACAATAGTTTGTGTAACCAAACCATACATTGAGATGTAAATACAAGTCTTGAAACTTGTATATCTCGCTTTAAAAATGTATACGAATAAATATACATCACGCCATTATTAAATATAACTACTTGTAAACCAGAATTATATGAATTAATATTCTTGCTATAAAATGAAAATAGCCTAAATTTATGCCCGAACAAGTGTATAACCCTTTATTTTATCTTCTTAAATGTATAAATAGGCTTTTAATAGCCAGTTAATTAAAGATATTGATCAAAGAACAGCTTATATATGATATTCTGTTGTCTATTTTGATTTGTATATGTGTATATGAATCGCACACATTTAGTTATTTGCTATTTTAAATTGTAAACATCAAAAGTTGTATATACAAACTTATATTATTTGTGTAGAGATTTTGGTGTTTAATATTATTTGTTTACCTTTGTAAAATCAATGGAAGTATGGCTCTAGAGCCTAAAAAAGCCTATTATTTGGTTATGAAAGATAGAATTAGACAACTAATGGAGAGTCAACACATGACTCAACAGACCTTTTCAGATTTTATAGGAATATCATCTGCATCACTCAGTAGTATCTTTACAGGGAGGACGAAACCTACTCTTAACACGGTTGAGGCTATTCGTAGTAAGTTTACAAAGATCAATCTTGATTGGTTAATGTATGGTCAAGGACCAATGTTTAAGGATCAGGTTACAGCGTCAGGAGTTGATGATGGTGAAAATAGTGTGGTCAATGGTACAAGTTCTGAAGGTCATTTGAATTTCTCTTCAAGCCCTGCCCCATCTGTTGAGGGATATGGTCAAGGTTCTTCACAGCACGTTGCTGATACACTTAAAACACCTGCAAGAACTGAAATAAAATATGTTGACAAACCACAAAGGCGTATCACTGAGATTCGAATCTTCTTTGATGACCAGACATGGGAGAGTTTTGTTCCCAAAAAGTAAGTAGGTTAATAAAGTTGGAAGTCATCATTTCTTGTAAGGTTGCTCTATGATATTTTGCGCAGAGTATAATCAGCCTTTATATCTCTGGAAGGCTGATTTCTATCTTTGTGTTTTATCCTTTATAATCTTAGATGAGCCCTCCCTTTATGAATAGGATATGTTTTGCTTTATTTATAGGGGATCATTTTGATAGCTGCTATTGGGTCTTTCTAATTATATAAGGTATAACCTATGATAGAAGTTGCAATGAGATAGCCCATCCGTAATCACCATCCGTACATTCCTTTGAAGATGGACTTTTACCCCGAACTTAAATCTATGTGATAGGGGCAGAAGCAATGGAAGAAAGCTGTTAGCAGTGTTGTTTTGTCCATTTCTTTGTTTTTTCATTGATATTTTTTGTGTATCTATCCTTTCAATAGATAATTTGTGTATCTTTGCATAAGCTAAGCTGCACTCGACAAAGCGAATGTGAACATTCCTTTGTACTCGTTTGCATTATCTTTGCATAAGCTAAGTTGCACTCGACAAAGCGAATGTGAACATTCCTTTGTACTCGTTTGCATTATCTTTGCATAAGCTAAGTTGCACTCGACAAAGCGAATGCGAGTATTCCTTTGTACTCGTTTGCATTATCTTTGCATAAGCTAAGCTGCACTCGACAAAGTGAATGCGAGCATTCCTTTGTACTCGTTTGCATTATCTTTGCTAAATACATTCAAAGCATAAAAAGATGAAGAAGTATGTCCTCGACTTGAAGGTCTCTTCTGTAGAGCAGGTCAATGATAAGAATGTTCTCATTCGACTCACTGATGACAAGCCTCTACCTGAGATGCTTCCTGGTCAGTTTGTAGAAGTGAGAGTGGACGGCTCACCTTCTACCTTTCTTCGCCGTCCTATTTCTATTAATTTTATCGATCGCGAACGTAATGAATTATGGTTGTTAGTTGCCACCATAGGCGATGGAACGCGCATGCTTGGGCGCCTTCATATTGGCGATAAACTTAATTGTGTACTCCCATTGGGTAACACCTTCACTCCACCTAGTCGTCCTGGCGAACGTATCTTGCTTGTTGGCGGTGGTGTTGGAGTTGCTCCTTTGCTTTATTTTGGTAAAACCATAAAGGATGCCGGAGCCTGTCCCGTTTTTCTTTTAGGTGCTCGCACGGCATCTGATCTTGCAGAACTAGAACTTTTCAAAGCCTATGGAGAGGTGTGCATTACCACTGAAGATGGTTCAGCAGGTGAGAAAGGATTTGTTACGAATCACTCCGTTCTGTCCAAAGAACACTTCGATCGCATCTCTACTTGTGGACCTAAACCTATGATGAAGGCTGTTGCTCTGTATGCTCAAAAGGCTTCTATCCCCTGCGAAGCGTCCTTGGAGAATATGATGGCATGCGGTGTCGGAGCCTGTTTGTGTTGCGTTGAGAAGACCATTGAGGGCAATCTTTGCGTATGTAAGGAGGGTCCCGTCTTTGATACGCAGAAGTTGATGTGGTGAGAAAATAGTGATAACAACATCTGAAAACTTACGAATCTAAGAATGAGAATAAGCCTAGTATAAGGTGTAGTTATCCATAAGGTATAAGCTAAATATGTAAAAATAAATGATGAATCTATGGCAGATTTGAATGTAAATATAGGTCACTTACATCTGAAGAATCCAGTAATGACAGCCAGTGGAACATTTGGCTATGGTCTTGAGTTTGCTGATTTCGTCCCATTGGAAGAGCTTGGAGGAATAATCGTAAAGGGTACTACGCTCGAACCACGCGAAGGGAATGATTATCCACGTATGGTTGAAACACATCAAGGAATGCTTAATTGCGTTGGTCTGCAGAATAAAGGAGTGGACTACTTCATCGATCATATCTATCCCGAGATACGTGATATTGATACGAATATGATTGTTAATGTGAGTGGAAACTCTCCCGAGTCGTATGCAGAAACAGCAGCAAAATTAAACGAGCTAGACGCTATCCCTGCAATAGAAGTGAATATCTCCTGTCCTAATGTGAAAGAGGGTGGCATGTCGTTTGGCGTTACCTGTTCTGGAGCTTCTACTATTGTGAAGGCTGTCCGACAGTATTATCACAAGACAATGATAGTGAAATTATCGCCTAATGTGACCGATATCGCTAGTATTGCACGTGCTTGTGAGGATGAGGGAGCTGATTCTGTCTCACTCATCAACACCCTTATGGGAATGGCAATAGACATCGAAAGTCGTCGTTCAAAGCTGAGTATTCGCACAGGAGGATTGAGTGGTCCTGCCATAAAACCAGTCGCCGTACGTATGGTGAATGATGTTGCAAGAGCCGTAAAGATACCAGTTATTGGACTAGGAGGTATATCAACAGCAGAAGATGCAATAGAGTTTCTTATGGCAGGGGCAACTGCTATTCAAATAGGAACAGCCAACTTCATCGACCCACAAGTGACCATTAAGGTGCGTGACGGAATTAATTCCTGGTTAGATAAACATGGTTGCAAGTCGGTTACAGAGATTATAAATTGCCTTGAATAAAGGGTGAGTTCAATCGCAAAATATAAGATAATATTATGAAGAAAATGCTTTTGATAGTCGATCCACAAGTCGATTTCATCAGTGGATCATTGCCAGTTCCTGGTGCAGCAGTGGCTATGGATGCACTTGCAGAGTATGTTCGTGCGCATGGCGAGGAGTATTCTGTGAAGGTTGTAACCTCAGATTGGCATCCTTATCATCATAGTTCTTTTGCTGATGAAGGTGGTCAATGGCCTCGTCATTGCGTCCAACATTCAGCTGGCGCAGCCTTATGGCAATCGTTGTTGGTAGCTCTTAATGAGAGTTCTGATAGTTTTCAAATGCTTTATAAAGGCGATACTATTAATCGAGAGGAATATTCCATTCTGCAGAATAAAAGGTCTGCAAGACTGCTTTTAGAGCTCCTTGTTGATCACCACATCGATCAGATTGATGTCTGCGGACTAGCTGGTGATGTCTGCGTGTTGAATACTTGTAAGGATTTAAAGGCGATGATAGGAGAGAGGCAACTACACGTTTTGGGTGAGTTGGCTCCATCTTTAGATGGTGGCAAAGCCTTGAATGAGTTTGTGAAGACCTTGGAAGCATAAAAGGAATTGGTTGCCAATCAATCAAGAGATTGTTATCTATGTTGGAGAAGAAACTCCTGTGAGTTTGAAAAGATACCACTCTGACTGGGAAAATAAACTAAAAGTTTCCGCATAATAGGTTATAAGGGAATAAATAATAGTCTATTTTCTCTTCCAACAAAGTCTTCTCTCTTGATATAAGGGCGAATAGGAGTAAGATAGAGGAGCATTTGTTCGCCTTGAAGAGAGCATAAAAGAAGAGGATGCCAACCATCAATAAGAATGGTTACGGCATCCTCTTTTTTGTATTCTTACGTCCACGACGTGTGTAGCTTATATTCGTTTGGCATTGTCAACAAGCAAGGCATCAAGTATTGTCATGGCTGCCATCGCTTCAACAATAGGTACGGCACGTGGCAGAACACATGGGTCATGACGCCCATGAACGTCTATCTTCGTTGCTTCTCCCTCTTTATTGACCGTTTCTTGTTCCATCAATAAGGTGGCAACAGGCTTGAATGCAACACGGAAATAGATATCTTCTCCATTGCTTATACCGCCTTGTATTCCTCCGCTATGATTCGTTTTTGTTTTGATACCATGCGCTTGTTGCTTTTCAGAAGAGGGGCTAAATACATCGTTCTGTTGGCTACCTCGCCATGAGGAACCTGCAAATCCCTCTCCATACTCGAACCCTTTCGCTGCATTGATACTAAGCATTGCAGCACCTAGTTGCGCATGTAGCTTATCGAATTCAGGCTCTCCCAATCCGACAGGGCACCCCTTAATAACACAAGTAATTACGCCTCCGATCGTGTCTCCTTCACGCTTCATTTCAGCGATGAGTGCCTCCATTTCCTTCGCTTTCTTTGGTTCTGGACAGCGCACGAGATTACTTTCTATGAGCGAGAAATCATATTTTTGGTAGTCTTTGTCAAGCGTTATATCGCCCACCTGACTAGTGTAAGCTGTAATACTAATACCCTTCTGTTTTAGAACTAACTTTGCCAACGCACCAGCAACGACACGTGAAAGGGTGATGCGAGCCGATGCGCGACCTCCTCCTCGATAGTCTCGAATGCCATACTTATTATAATAGGTGTAATCGGCATGAGAGGGTCTAAAGAGATTGGCGATGCTATCATAGTCCTTTGACTGCTGATTCCTATTCCTTACGATGAAGCCAATAGGAGTTCCAGTAGACTTTCCTTCGAATACACCACTCAGTAGTTCCACCTGATCCAGTTCCTTCCTGTCAGTCGTAATCCTACTTTGTCCAGGTTTACGTCGAGCCAATTCTCGTTGTATGAAATCGATGTCGATAGGAATACCAGACGGCATTCCATCCACCACACCACCGACAGCCACACCATGACTCTCGCCGAAGGTAGTTAGTGTAAAGAGCTTACCAAACGTGTTCATAATCAGTTGCCACAGTTGCAGCCATCACCACATCCGCCACCACAGCCACAGCTATCACCATCGCCACAGTTGCTTCCGCAGCCTCCGCCACATCCACAATGATGCTGGTTCATGCGGTCAAAGAAGTCTTTAACTTCAGCCTCGCTTGCCTCGCGATTCTCGATAACCTGTCCGCGAAACATCAAATCCTTACCAGCGAGCGGATGGTTTAAATCAATCGTAACCTTATCCTCTGACACCTCAAGCACCTTACCCAAGAATCGTTGTCCCTGCTCGTTTTGCAATGGAACAATCGCATCTTTGTAGATATTCTTTGCGTCGAACTCACCATTCACACTGAAAGTTTCCTTGTCAAGAGCCAACACGCTGTTTGCATCATGCTCCCCGTAAGCCTGCTCCTTAGTAAGTGAGAACTCAAAGTTAGCGCCTGTTTCGTGCTTAACAATCTCCTCTTCAAAGGCTGGCAAAGCCATGTCGCAACCCGTATAGAACTGCATTGGCTTTTGTTCCTCAGTCTTTTCAATGAAGTGTTCAACTCCATTCTCTACGCTATTTAACTCATATTTGACCACGATGAGTCGATGTGTATTTTCCTTCATTATCGTTTTTCTTTATATATAATATGTTGTAAAGGGTATGCAAAGATAGTTATTTAAAACGAGATAGCACCTTCTTAGTTACTGATTTTTCGATTTGCAGTCCTTTAGAATATGGTTTGTAACGGAAAAGATAGTCAAAAGTATGATTTTGTTGCTGATATATATCAAACCTCTTGATATGTGTCAAAAATATAAGATAAAAGCACGAAAATGTGTTGATTAATCATTGTATATGCCAAAAACCTACTAACTTTGCAATCGTAAACAAGATAAAACTACAGATTTAAAGATAACAAGAGGCATCGTAAATGACGCCTTTGACTAAAGAAAGGAAAATGAATATGAAGAAGATTGTATTGACAGTAGTAGCAGTAATGAGTATGACAATGGCTTTTGCAGCAGGTGAGAACGATAACAACACAGCAACAACCAACGCATACAAGTTCAATCTCAGCACATATGCATTGAGCCGTGCTCTTAATCTCAACCAGGATCAGGTAGATGTAGTAGAGGATATTAACCGCACTTTCTCAGCAGAGATGATGAATGCAGCTGTATCTGATAGCTCTGAGCGTGAGGCTAAAGTAAATGCTGCCATCAAGAAGGATCTTTCTTATATGCACTATGTTTTAAACAATAGTCAGTATCGCGAGTATGTAAAGCTCCTCAATGTTACATTGAACAACCGCGGTCTTAACAAGTAAACGATCCTCTTTCCTCTTCCGATAGGAGAGATTCATACAAGATATATTAAAGGCTACGAATCAGGTTTCTGATTCATAGCCTTTTTTATTGCAAAAGGCTAATAGCAATTTATCGCAGCCTTTGATATAAAAAAGAGTAGGGGTGGAATCCCTCGTCACCAGTGCTCTTTGCAAGATTAATTATTGCTGTTTAGAGGAATCCGTATTAAATGGAAAGACTTGTTGAATAGTGATATTTTGTAATAAAATACTGCTAATTTGAGGGTATGTCTTTGCAATATTTTCGATGAGGAGCGTACTTTGACTCAAATACGCAAATTATGAGACATATAAAGTGGCTCTTTGTAAATCGCTGATAAACACTATGTTATGTGGATTTAGGTGTCATTCTAACGAAAATAGTATTCATTATTCCTGAAAAACAAGGTACTTTTTGCCAAAAATCTATATATTTCTCAGCTAAAACCTATATAGCCTTAATTCCGCAGTATTTTTTCTTGTGAGAAAATTTTATATGTTGAGACGTCTTTTTGGGACTCTATATGTTGATATGAGGTGCTTCGGTGTTTCTTGGCTCTTTTCTAAGCATAAAATCCCCCACCCAAACCAATGGGGAAGTATGAAAAACCACAAAAAATACTTCCATAACAGAATGCTTTGCCGCTACTTCCACGTTTGCCCAATACAGATTCGGTAAGTTTTTCAAAACCCAACTTTGAGAAAACGTCCATAATGTGATAAATTCCACCGAAAGAAGTGATATTCTCGTTTTTAATTGCTACCTTTGTCATGTCAGATATTTTATTTGTTTTTTTTGTTGGTAGCACTAAGATAGGTGAAATTTCTGACATATCCAAGTGTTTCGAGAACTTTGTTTCTCAGACACTTGGAGTTCTTGCAAGAATTTATGCTGCGGAATTAAGGGATTTTATCGAAAATGATAGTTAGCTGTCGGCGCATCAAACGGCTTGGGCTTTGTATTTTCTTCTTGTTATCTCTTCAATCTTGTGATATGGGATTTATTCTTCCGTTAGATAACAATAAGTTTAGCTATGACATTCCTTTATCTGAGAATCGTATGGTTAAGGTCAGCAGTATGTACTTTAATGGCTGGTATTACCTTCTCTTTGACTTAAAAGGAGACTATGTCTTGAATCCCGATTCCTTACGGTTTGACTTTTGTGATAAGAATATAAAGGTGGGGAGGTCTTTTCCGTTTTCTGAGACCAATACATATAAGACTAATAATACGCACGTAAAGAATAGAATCATCTCAGTTCAATTACGTTATGAACGCCAAGACAAAGGCAACGAAGATTCATTAGCCTTATTTGTTCTGCCTTCAGATTTTATTATGTGTAATGACAAAAGGGTGCTCACTGATTCGTTGAGAATAGTGTTGAGGAAGGTAAAGAGAAAATAGTTCTTTTGTAACTCAGTCTGGCTTATTGTGTAATAGATTCAGATTATCACTCCCTATTGCTGAAGAGCCCAACTTATGGGAATGATATTGCGTATTGCCTCAAGTCACATTGTGGGGTAAGGGGATATTGTAGGCAAAAGTGGGTGCTTCAAGTTCAAATTATCTGCAAATTCAGTAATGAGAGGATGTGTACACGCAAGAAGGACGTTGAAAGGCTTAGTTGCGGATTTGAGGCTATACTATATTAAAGTTTCATCTTCACCCCTATCTCTGCCACCTTCGCAGCATCATAATCGGCCTTGATGCGAGCATAATCTCTGCTGCCATACGAGCTTGAAACAAGATAATATAATGGCCCACACTTGTCCGGCACCACATCGATATATAATATCTCTCCTGTCAGCAGGCGCATCATGGGCAGATGGTCGTATCTGAAGCGTACCTCCATCACTCGACAGTTATACTGACGTGTCTCCTCCCAAAGGTTAAACATGCTCAGATCCGTCGTGAAGTAGGCCTCGTCAATACCGCAAAACAAGTGGAATTTGCCCGCAATCAGGGTGAAGACTACGCCTTTGAACTTATGGTTTTTATACGCCTCGTAAGAACCATGATACGCAAAAGGCAGGTGGGCGTAAGAGGAAAGTGCCTCTAAATACTCCGCCTCGCTGATACGTTGGCAGTCTTCGAAAGTATCGTACAGTCGTGCCACAGCCATCGCCTCATCTTCATGGTACACATCTCTTGCCACACCCTCTTCTTCTCTAAAATCGTGCACCACCTGTCCACCTCTAAGATAGGCATATTCTGGCCAATCATAGCCGTGAATGAACAAATACGAGTCCAACAGATGCAGATCCCGACGTATGATAATCTCGTGAAGTATATCTTGCATTGGCTTCAACGCTTTCACGGCGTGGGCTACCGGCCCGCAAGCCTCTATCTTGAGCATCAGGCTGCTCTCTGACAACGCATGCGCCGTCTCAAAACCATAGTCTTGCCACAGACACCTCCACACCTCTGCGAGCCTTCTCTCTATCTCTTCCTGCTCCGTCTGCCAGTTGCTGCGACGCAGCGGAATCACCACCGAAAAGCGCATCTGCTCTCCGCTTCCCGTGAGCAATCCTACCTCCGTCAGCTCATAGGCGTACACCATCGAGTCTTCAAAAGCAAGCACTCTATTCTGCCCTGCGGCAATCTCCTGATGCGTCAGTGCCTCTATGGCTTTGGCAAAATTGTCTTCCCGTTTGATGTGATAGCTCTCGGTCGGTGCTTCTTCGCTTGCTGGCAATGTATCCGTGCCATCCTCCGCCTTATCTGCCGACGTCTCCATCTCCAGCACGTCACGCTTCTTGGCCCGCTTCTTGGTGTAATGCTCTGCCCAGATGAGCGCCCCGCCGATGAGCAGACCTATCACTGTCGGCCCCTTATCAGCAACGCCCCCTAAGACCAATGTTCCGATTGCCCTCAAGCCAATAGCAATGAGCAGCCATTGAAATATAGAGTAGATAAAATGATGGTTCATATATGGTTTACCTTACCTTAATTCCGCAGCATAAATTCTTGTGAGAACTCCAAGTGTCTGAGAAACAAAGTTCTCAAAACACTTGGATATGTCAGAAATTTTACCTATCTTGGTGCTGCAAACATAACAAGTAAGCAAAAATCTGACATGGCAAAGGTAGCAATTAAAAACATGAATATCACTTCTTTCGGTGGAATTTATCACATTATAGACGTTTTCTCAAAGTTGGGCTTTGAAAAACTTACCGAATCTGTATTGGGTAAACGTGGAAGTAGCGGCAAAGCATTCTGTTATGGAAGTATTTTTTGTGGTTTTTCATACTTCCCCATTGGTTTGTGTGGGGGATTTTATGCTTAGAAAAGAGCCACGAAACACCGAAGCACCTCATATCAACATATAGAGCCACAAAAAGACGTCTCAACATATAAAATTTTCTCACAAGAAAAAATACTGCGGAATTAAGGCTATATAGGTTTTGCCCAAAAACTATATATCTTTTTGGAAAAAACTATATACTTTTTGCGCAAAAGGTATATAGTTTTCTGGAAACCCCAACTTCTAACTCGATTTTCATCTATAATGTTTCCCTTTTGACTCTAGAATGAGAAATTTGAATGTAAAGTACTTTCAGAAATATAGTAAGCCATTTAAGCTATTTGAAGAAAGGTAATGTTGTCTCAAATATGTACTTTTGCACATTACAATGATATACGAACTTGGAGAGCAGATGAGGGTGTCTGCCTCCTCTTTGGTTGTTGATTAATGATTCTTCTTATAACTTTGTACAGCCCAACAACCCATGACAAGACCGATGCCAAGGAGTGCGAGAACCTGATGTAAGATACTCTTTAAGTTTCCACCACGAATGAATACAGTGCGCATCGCATCTATGAAGTAGCTTACTGGGTTGGCGTATGTAGTGAGATAAGCTGCAGCTGGCATTGACCGAGTAGGAGTAAAGAGCCCAGAGAGCAAGAGGAGTATCACAACAAAGAACCACATGACAAGTATGGCTTGCTGCATTGTGTCCGAGTAGTTGGATATTATCAAGCCGAAGGACGAGAAGAAGAGGGCTAACAACATCGCTAATAGATAGATAAGCGCCACATTACCCACAGGAGTAATGTCGTATAAAACCCATGACAACAGTAGACAAACAGTGATAACGAAGGAGGCTATCAGCCAATAAGGGATTAACTTTGCAAGTATAAACGTCCATTTATTTACTGGTGTCACATTGATCTGTTCGATTGTACCAGCCTCCTTCTCCCCGACAATATTCAGTGTTGGCAAAAAGCCTGTTATCATCATCATTATTATCGCAAATAGTGCGGGAATCATATAGCGCTTATAATTCAGCTGTCTATTAAAGAGATAGAACGTAGAAACGTTCGTTTGCAACGCCTGTATAGTAGGGACAGCATTGGCCGTCACCATCTGTGAGAGGTAAACAGACCCTATCGATCCCTTTGTTCCATTAACGGCATTGGCAGCAATGAGCACTTGTGGCTTGTTGCCCAAGGTCAGGTCACGACTATAATGTTGTGGTATCACCACAACGATGTCAGCCTCAGAATGTTCGATATCATTGAGTGCTGCAGTATAGGAAGGCTGTTGTCCGTGGAAAGAGAAATAGTTATTAGCTGCAATCTCATGTACCAACTGTTGCGAAAGAGTAGACCTATCATTGTCTACTACATCCACAACAACATTCTTCACCTCCATATTCATGACCCAAGGCATAATACACATAATCATGATGGGGAACATAACAATGAGTCGGGGGAGGAACGGGTTGCGTCGAATCTGTATGAACTCTTTTCGTAGAAGATATTTCAGTATCATAATGAAGTTACTCTAATCGTTTGTTAAACATGGCGAGTGATAGTCCGAGTAGCCCTATGAGCATACAAATTAAGACCATCATCTCGTGCATCACTTGTCTTACTCCCACCCCCATAATCATTAGTTTGCGCATAGCACTGGTATAGTAACGTGTCGGAATGATAGACGAAACGTATTGCAACACCTTTGGCATTGACTCAATAGGGAAGAACATACCAGAAAGCATCACGATAGGCATGAGCAGTACCATTGCTGATAACAACAAAGCAACTAACTGTGTTTTGGCAATGTTAGAGACGAGTAAGCCCAAAGAAAGGGCCAAGAGGATATAGATAGTAGAGATAACGAATATCCAGAACACCGACCCCTGCAAGGGAACACCGAGTAGGCTGTTTGCCATAAGTAGGATGACAATTAGGATGATGAAGGCAAGCACCAAGTAAGGAATGACCTTTGCGATGATGATAAGTATTGGTCGAACGGGCGATACCAGCAGCACCTCCATTGTTCCCCGCTCTTTTTCACGAACAATAGAGATAGAAGTCATCATGGCACACACCAACATCAACAGTGTTCCCATGATAGCAGGAACGAAGTTGTAAGCCGACTTCATTTGCGGGTTATACAGTAGTTTCGTGTTTACTAAGCCATTATTTGGATTCGTAATGACGGCATTGGCGTATTGAGTCCATTGTTGCGCCATATTCGGGTCGGCACCGTCTACAATGAATTGTAGGCCTGAATGTCCGCTGGCATAGTCCTTTCCAAAGACGATAGCCAAGTCGGCCTTTTGGTCTCGGATAGCTTGTTCAGCCTCTGCGGGAGTAGCAACAACCTGCTTTATCGTGAAATACTCCGATGCAGATAAGCGGTCGACAGCCTGCTGAGTAACGTAATCAGTATTACTCATCACTATCACCGTACGTACATTCCGCACGTCATTCCTAACGGCATAACCAAAGAGAAGCATCATGATGATAGGCATTCCAAAGAGAATCAGCATTGTTCGTTTGTCTCGAACAATGTGTTTAGCTTCCTTGATAATGAATGATATAAATTGTTTCATTGCTTGTTGGTTTCCTTTTTGCATGTTGTCATGCTCTTCTAAGCGATTTTCTCAAAAGCTCTTAAGCTTTCCACGAAAAGCTCTTAAGCTTTTTCACAAAAGCTCTTAAGCTTTCTCAAAATTATTCGCGAACTTTTTGTGGATTGTTCGCGAACATTTTCTAAATTCTTCGCGAGTCTTTTGTAGCATCTTATGTGACTTAGTCTGAACTTCTCTTCGCCTGTCGAGCTAAGTAGGTAAAGACCTGGTCAATATCGGGTTTATTGAACTTCTGTTTCAATTCCGTGGGTGTTCCGAGGGCTTTAATCTTCCCATCAACCATGATGGAGATGCGGTCGCAATATTCAGCTTCGTCCATATAGTGAGTCGTAACGAAGACAGTTATACCTCTTTGAGCGGCATCATAGATTAATTCCCAGAACTGTCTTCGTGTAGCAGGGTCAACTCCTCCTGTCGGTTCGTCGAGGAAGACGATGCCAGGAGAGTGGAAGATACTTACCGAGAAGGCCAACTTCTGTTTCCAACCTAAGGGCAGACTTGACACTAAGGTGTCACGATGTTCCGAGAAATTCAGGCGTTGGAGAAGAGCGTCTGTCTTGTGTTTAATCTCTTTATCGTCCATTCCGTAGATACCAGCAAACAGACTGATATTCTCTGCCACAGTAAGGTCTTCATAGAGAGAGAATTTCTGACTCATATAGCCAATGTGCTTCTTTATCTGCTCATAGTCTGTTCGGATGTCGTGTCCCACAACCTTTCCCGTCCCACTTGTGGGCTGGCTGAGTCCTGTGAGCATGTGCATCGCTGTAGTCTTACCAGCTCCGTTGGCCCCAAGGAAACCAAAGATTTCACCCTTTCTCACCGTGAAGGAGATGTCGTCAACAGCGTGGAAAGTGCCGAAAGCCTTTACCAGATGTTCCACTTCAATAACGTTTTCTGTTGTGCTTCCCACCTTGTTTTTATCATGCTTATCAGCATGTTCAAGGTTTGGAGGACTAAATATGTCGCTAAATTCATGGAGTATCTTCTCTGGCGAACCAATACCTCTTATCTTGCCTTCCGATAGGAAAGCCACCCGTTCACAGCGTCTCACCTCATCAAGATAAGGCGTGGAGGCTACGATGGTAATCTCTCGCTCTTTTAGTAGGGAGAGTATGTCCCATAACTCCTTACGGCTAACAGGGTCGACACCCGTTGTCGGCTCGTCCAAGAAGAGGACACTCGGCTTATGAACAAGAGCACAGCAGAGAGCTAACTTCTGCTTCATACCACCCGATAATGCCCCAGCTTTGCGGTCTTTGAAGGGTTCTATCTGCGAATAGATAGCCTTGATAGCATCGTAGTTCTCCTCAACTGTGGTACCAAAGAGCGTCGCAAAAAAGTGGAGGTTCTCCTCTACTGTTAAGTCTTGATAGAGTGAGAACTTCCCAGGCATATATCCAACCCGCTTTCTTACCTCCTTCATTTCTTGTATGACATCGTACCCCTCAACCCTTACGGAGCCTTCGTTAGGAAGGAGCAAAGAACAGAGAATGCGATAGAGTGATGTCTTACCTGCACCATCTGGGCCGATAACACCGAAGAGCTCACCTTTCCTTACGGAAAAGCTGACGTCTTGTAATGCCTGTACTTTGCCGTATCGCTTAGATACTTGGTTTACTTCTATTGCGTTCATCAGCATTGTTAAAATTTCACCTCACCGTACATACCTATCTTCACATAGCCATCGTTCGTGAATTGTATCTTAATGGCATACACCAAGTCGGCCCTTTCGTCGTCTGTAACAATGGTCTTTGGCGTAAACTCTGAACGGCTTGATATCCAGGTGACCACCCCATCATAGGTTTTCTTCTGACCTTTCCCATAGTCGGCCATGACCTTTACCTTCTGTCCTATCTTCACACGTTTCAATTGCTCGGAGGTAACGTATGCACGGATAAACATCCTCTTGGTGTCGGCAATCTTGAAGAGTGGCTTACCAACAGGTACATACTCTCCAGCCTCAACATACTTCTCCAAGACCGTTCCTGTAATCGGACTCCGTACGAAGGTGTGTGCTATTTGGTCGTCGAGTTGGGCTTGTTGTGTACGTACTCCAGCCTGTTGAGCATTGATACCAGCCTGTTGTGCGTCTATACCCTCCATCTGTGCCGTAATCCCTTTGTTCTGTTCGGCTAAAGAAGTGTTCTGACTGCTTATCTGTTCTTCTGTGGCAGCAAGTTGTTTCAGCAATACCTGTATCTGATAATCTATGTCATCAACTTGCTTCCGAGCGACGGCTCCGTCCTGTAAAAGCTCTGCAAAGCGTTGACGCTCCCGTTGCTGGTTTGCAATCTGCTGTCGGATAGCTGCTACCTGTTTCTTCAAATCGAGTTGTTTGCTGCTTGTTGCCTGCTGATTAGCAGCCAACTGGCGTTTGTTAGCGGCTAATTGTCCGTGCGTAGCAGCGAGCTGTTCGTTGCTACTCGTTAGTTGTTCACGTTTCAAAGTGAGCTGTCGAGCATCAATCTGCCCCACTGTCAAACCTCCATTCAACACCTGTCCTTCGGTCACATTGAAATTCTCAAGCTGTCCAGTCGACTCTGCCGACACTGTTACCTCAGTAGCCTCAAATGTCCCCGTAGCGTCATAGTCTTTCTTGTCTTTCGCACATGATGCCATCATCAGAGCACCGAGGCTTATTAAAAGAAGCTTTTTCATATCTTTAGTTGTTTTATTCGTTGTTGGTGAACTTTAGGTTATACATCTCTTTGAGCATGTCAATCTCGTGTATAGCTTGCTGTGCCTTAGCTGCGTTCTCATTGTTAATCTCTCTCAACAAACTATTTACATCAATAATTCCATGAGCCAGTTTCGACTCAGCAGCCTTACGGATATGGGTGCGCAGGTCGATGATTTCGTCATCATTCTGTATCATTTTGCGGTACCTATTGATATTCTCTTTCTGTTGTATCTCGTCTATACTGTTGTTAAACAAGAATACTTCTCGTGCATTCTCTATTTGTTCTCGTTGTAGTCTCAGTCTTGCTTTATCATTCTTATGAGTATAGAGTGCACCGATGTTCCACGATAGTTTTACGCCCACTAAGCCGTTCAGACTCCATTTATGTTGCATCATATCCTCAAACATATTGAGTCCCGGATAACCATAAAAGCCTTGTGCAAAGAGTCCTAAATGTGGCTTCAATCGTGCGTCTAAGGCTTTCTCCTGTGCTTCAGAAAGGCGTAATTGATTGTCAAAGAGCCTTATCTCTGGTCGAGTATTCGCTGATACAACTGCGTCAAGGGCTTGGGGTTTCTGCAGGTGGGTGATTTCAATACCACAGAAGAGGCTTAGCATCCTACTTAACATCTCTTTCTGTGCTTTCAGACTCTCGTTAGCTTGCTCTGCACCAAGCCGTTCGGCTCGCACATTCTCGTAGTCGCTTGTTGCTGCCGTACCACCTTTCACCATGGCAGAGAGTTTCTGCTCGCTCGATTGTAGCAGTGCTTTGACATCGTCATTGAGCTTGATTTGTTCGTCAAGGAGCAAGATTGAGAAATATAACTCATTGACCCTTCTTCGCACCTGATATAGATTTACCTCATTCTCAGCCTCTTGTACCTTTCCTTCCTGTCTGGCTATCTTACGCTGACCACTGATAGCACCACCATCATAAATAGGTTGCTGAACATCAATAGACAGTTTATATTGGTCTTTCCTTAGGCCTTTCATCTTCAGTCCTACCTGTTGGAACATACTTTGCAGATGGTCAGGCCATGCAGCAACAGCACTCTGATAAGTAGCTTGGGCAGCTGCTGTCACCTGTGGCAACCACCCTTTCTGAATGTTCTTAACCGTTAAGTCGGTCGTCTTTGCTATCAAGTCATAACGCTTGATAATGGGATAGTGCTTCTCTGCCGCACGCTGGCACTCATCTAATGTCTGTGCTTGTGCAACTGATGCCGAAGCTAATAATGCAAGAATTAATATTTTCTTCTTCATATCTTATTCTATCGTTTCATAACCAATTAACATCTATGATGCTGACAAAGATAGTCTATTTGATGGAGTGGTTGGTTATTAAATACACAGAAAAGATGGTCAGATTGTACGATTTCTGAGCTTTCCTGCCTTTCATTCAGAGGATTAATACTAATTTTGTAATCGAATCATACAATAAGAACATATTATGGGAGAAGTCAAGACCATCAACCCTTTTTCGATGGATAATATCGATATTAACGAACTATCGAAACAACAGGAACGAATCATGATGGCGGATGATGTCGTGATAGCTATCAATGGGCACTTGCAGCATACACGCTTTCTTGAGAAGGAAAAGATCTATCAGATAGTCGAACCACGACTAGTTCTTGGTATGGACGGACAAGCTGATATTTGTTTAAACCTGCAAGACTATCATCTAGAGAAAGGCTGTTTACTACTATTGCCATCTGATACAATCCTTGAAATAAAGAATGTTTCAGATGATGCGCGTGTAGTTGCTCTTGGCTTCCGAGAGGGGATTAACCTTACAGATGAGATTGTTCTCAATGCTTCACCAGCAGAGTTTAGTCGTATCCTACGTATGATTTATCTTACATGGGACATCCTTCAGCTTAAACCTTATCGGCGAAAAACTATCCAAAACCTACTCCAATCGATTATTTCAGACATTCAATATATAAAGGATATAGCAGATGAAAGTGAGAAGCACGACCAAAGTACTCGTACACAAGATGTCTTTATGCAATTCAAACGATTGGTACATAAGTATTGTTTCAGCGAACGTTCTATTCCATTCTATGCGTCACAATTACATGTAACTCCGCATCATTTGTCTGCGATCATTCGGAAAGCTAGTGGGCATAGCGTCATGTATTGGATTAATCGTGCTACCATTCAGGAGGCGAAACTACTATTGAAAACAAATGATGCGTTGGGTTATGAGATTGCTGATCAGTTACATTTCTCTAGTGCTTCAGCCTTTTCTAAGTTCTTCAAGAGGGAAACAGGCATGACACCAAAGATGTATCAAGAGGACATGAAATAATGAGAGGAAGGAAGAGGGGGGCTTGAGCAATCAAGCACTTTTTTCTTCTTTTCCTTGCCCATTTAATTTATTCTTCTTACCTTTGCCGCCGTGAAAGAATTAGCAATGACATATCAAGTGAACGAAGTACTGCAAAGAATTATCCGATTCTTTGCATCTTTTTGCACTTTATCTTTGGTCAATCCAAATAATTTGCTAACACACACACACACACACACACACACACACACACACAATATGCGCACCTAGCGTACAATAACACATTTTTTCTTCTCGCATACGCGCGCGCGAAGCGTGCCGTAACCCCTGTAAACAAAGGACTTTCAAGAGTTTCCTTTGTTCGCTTTTTTATGCCCTTTTCTGAACCCCTTTTTAAGCAAAATAAGAACGAAATAACAACTATTTTAATCAATGAAGTTATGAGCAAAAAGAAAGAAAAGAAAGATTATGAACAGCCCAAATGTACCGTTCACGAAATGGAGACTGAAACATTCATTTGTACATCTGTCTATCCCAATGCACCACAAACCACAGAAGAAGATTGGGAAGATGGTGGAGAAGTTGATGGTGGAACTATTGAGTTCTAAGAGAGTTATAAACATATAGTAAAAACAAACAACGACAATGAAGATTATTAATATTAAAACGGCTTTTTTGTTACCTGTGATATTTGCAGGTCTAGCTTTTACAGGGTGCAGCAATGAAGATATAGCTGAAGAGAAAGTTCAAGAAGGAATGGGTGCTGTATCATTCACAATCAGCGAGAAAGATTATGAACCTGCAGAAGAAGTAGCCAGTACACGTGCTGCTGTACAAGCGAAACCAGAAATACAAGATCTTGGTGATGGCTTGCAAGCAGAGGTAAGTTTAGAGCCTGACACTACACATGTTGTAGAGCCAAAAGCAAAGACTCGTGTTATCTACACACCAACCCATTACACTATTCAGGCTTACCAAGGTAGCGTAAAGAAAGGTGAACTAAAAGGTACTTTTAATGGTTCTACATTCACTCCTGATGCAGGACAGAGTAATTCTATTTTTCTTCCTCATGGTACTTATGACTTTGTTTGCTTCAATGATAAGGTTTCTGTAAATGGTACACAGTTCACCATTAACCGTACTGACGCAGCCACAGCTCGCTTTACAATAGAACGCAATGTCGTCATTAATCAAGACCCAAAGCAGTATGTAGCTTTCAAAATGAAGCATGCTGGAGCACAAATTGTCCCTAATATTCAATTTATAAACTGTCCAATAGCAGGTGAGTATACACAGGTGAATAATATGGGATTTGTTAGTTTTGCTTTCTACAAGGCTGTAAATCCAGCTGAACGTTTAAAATACACCGTAGAAACTTCTCCAAACAAGATTCCAGAAAAAGAAGTTTATGATTTTGCAGCAAATGGATATACTTATCCAGTAATGGGACAACTATCAATAGCAAAAACTGTGGAAGGAAGCACATCGGCTCAAGTCTATACTCATGTTGGAGACAAGACCGGAATCTATCAAGACTTTATTACAGATTATTTATTGCCATCTAGTGACTGTGCAAATTTGAAATTTACCTTTACTTTTGGAGAATTGTATGGACGTAGTTTGGTAGGCAAGACAATAACTGTACCTACTCACAAGCTAGTTGAAGCAAATAAGAGCTATCGTGTAGTTGTAAAGCTCATGATGGGCAATATGTATTTGTTTAAAGATGGAACAGTTGGAGAATTAGCCAAGAATCCTACTAAAATTCCGATTGGCGTTGTAATAGAACCTTATCGTCGAATAGCTGTTGCTCTGAATGATGCTGATAATGGAACACCTACTATTTGGTCTTCGCTAATATCTCAAGAAAGTTCTCAACCTGCTACAAACTATACAGAGTTGTTCGGAAATATTAATAGTGCTTCAACAATGTACACCTATAGTACGCCCCCTAACCCTTCTGCGCGGAAAGTTGCATTAGAGTATTACCAGACAGTGGGATATGGTAATAATTACTTTAGCTTTCCATCTGGCGAAGATTATGCTTTAAATACTTGGTTTGTCCCTACGTTAGCCGATTTCTTGCGTATGGGGGTCAGCTTAGGAAAACTTCCTAATGATACTGACAATAGAATGCTTGGTTCATCATTGTCCAGTAGTTTTAATTATTTGATACCAAGTAATGCACCAGCAACTGGTTTCATAGGAAGTCTTCTAAGTTTTCCTCCAATGGACATGACCCGTTTTAACAAAGCATTTACAGATGCAGGTGGCACTGCTCCGAGTGGTATTTATTGGGTTGATACAGAGTGTAAAGACGCTTCTTCATATCCACAGGTGCAAATGGGCGTACAAAGTACTGGATATAGTTTAGGAATTAACAGTAAAAGTAGCAACGCTAAGGTTAGACCTTTTATTCGATATTAGAAGAATTTTTCTAAAGATAAAATCGTTAGAAGATAAATAATATTATTAACACCGCTCCGTGGGCTAAAAGGTCTCGAGCTCACGGAGTTATCACAAAAAGAGACCACCTTAATAACAATATGGCTAATAAACCAATTCAATTTTTCTTGAGAGAGCAGAAGCTAAACATCGGCAAGCAGGCTGGAAAGACTGTAATTGTTGCTCGTCCAACTGGTAGGCACCGTGTAGACTTCCGCAACTTTTGCGAACGCATTGCTAAGTCAACAACCTTTAATGCGCAGGAGGTGGCAGCCGTGCTGAATCTTGCAAGTGAAACCGCCCGTGACATCGTAGCCAATGGTGACATTGTGGAGTTTGGCGACATGGGCACACTGACTCCCTCGTTTAAGAGCAAGGCGGTAGAGACTGTTGAGCAGTTTCGTGCACAACAGCACATTGAGAAACCTGTTATAAAGTTCCTTGCTTCTGCGAAGTATTTTACACTGAATGATGTTACGTATGAACAAGTAGCACCAAAGGAGAAGAAAGGAAAGAAAGAGAAAAAGAAAGAGAAAGGAACCGAGCCTTCAGGTCCTGTAACAGCAGGATGATAAAGGAGTTTTGAGATTCTGCTAAAACAACAAAAAAATTGTTCGCGAAGAAATTCGAAATTCTTCGCGAACAATTTTAATTTTCTTCGCGAAGAATTTTTTGCGTTGGTTATAGGGACATCGTAATAGAAGAACAAGGCTTTAGTCAGAATGATATAAGAACACATTTCTTATGACGGGTCCTGCTTCTACATAAAGGTGCCACGGGAGCATTTTTTAGATTGATTCAGGGTATCAATCGTTCTGTAATAAGACAATCGATTATATTAATTGTGAAATTAATGTCTTTCAAAACTAGTGTATTAATTTGGTTCTCTCGCTCCTGTGGTACAGCCTCACCCCAAGCTAACGGGGTGAGGCTTTTGTATGAGACAGAAGAACATGGGAGTTAGAGACATAATGCTATAAAGACATATTTTTTCAATGACATAAGTTTTGGAGACAGAGTAACAGATGAACACGAGGTTGTGGTAACATATTTTTTTGGATGCTGGATAACATCTTTTGCCTATCTCATTTATTTTTTGTTCCTTTGCAAGGTGAATAATCACGAATAGAGATGGTGATGATATTGCCAGGAATAGATTAACCCGTAAATAAGAAATTAATGTATAGGATTCTTTTATCCCTCATCTTTTTGTTATCAGTGTGCAAACTCGAAGCACAGCGACCCTCTTTTGATAAGATGTCGCCCTTTGTGCGGGAAGCAATGGTGGATGAATTGACAACAAGACGGCTCACTCGTTCTGTTGGAGATCAGCGTATATTGACAGCCTTTGTGCGTATCAATGGAGATGCGGAGAAGGTCTTGCATAGATATGGATGTCGTGAGTTAGCACGTGTCGGGGACATTAGTATTGCTGCTATTCCACTTGATAGACTAGGTGAATTGTCGCTTTGTAAGCAGGTAACTAAGATAGAATCGGGCAAACGGTGTAGTGTTCAAATGGATACAACAGCGGTCGTGATTAATGCTCTATCTGCTCAACAAGGAGTGGATTTCTCACAGGCTTATACGGGTAAAGGCGTTGTTGTGGGTGTACAAGATATCGGTTTCGATCTGACACATCCTACTTTCTATTCTGCAGATATGAGCAGATATCGCATTAAGGCAATGTGGGATCAGTTGTCAAAGGATAGTGTTGGTACAGGACTTTATGTAGGTCGTGACTATGTGGGAGAGCAGGCTTTATTGCAAGTTGGGCACCCCGTTGATGGCTTGACAGAAACTCATGGGACGCATACAGCTGGCATAGCTGCAGGAAGTGGGGCAGAGGGTAATGGTGTGGTATCGCCTTATCGTGGTATTGCTTACGATGCCGATTTGGTCTTAGTGGATAATGCTGCAGGCGATAATGTTAAGTATATAGAACCAAAAGACTATTATAAATTCACTTATGCAACCGATGCTTTGGGTTTTAAATACATCTTCGATTATGCCGACCAACAGCGTAAGCCATGTGTAATAAACTTCAGTGAAGGGAGTACGCAGGATATTCATGGTTATGACCAATTATATTATGAATTACTCTCTTCACTGACAGGACCAGGGCATATCATTGTTTCTTCAGCAGGAAATAATGGTGCAAAGCGTTCTTATATACATAAGCCAGCTGGGCAGGAGAAGGCGGGAACCTTTCTTGTTGGCGAACCGAATACGGCTTCTGTCACGTGTACATCGGTAAAGCCATTTGTCTTCCGTACTACTATATATAATGTGGCAAATGGTCCGAAAGTATTTGATATTCCTACAACAAAGGTGTGTGCTGCCCGCGACTCATTGTTTACGGACTCTGTTGTTATTGATGGAAAGAAGTATTTGTGGAAGGTTCTTGCCTACCCAAATAGTTATAACCACACAAAGACAGCCTATGACTTTCTCATTAAGTCTACCGCTTTAGGACAGAGTACGAGTGTATCCTTACAATTAGTAGGGAGGGATGCAGACATCGAACTCTATCGTATGTCTGGTGACCTGCAAACCAATTCTTTGGATCCAAGTCTCAATGCTGGTGAATTTACACATAGTATCTTTTCGCCGTCAAGTGCACCATGTGTCATATCTGTTGGAGCGACAGGCTATCGCACAAGTTTTATAAACTATTTGGGTGAGAAGAAGGTTTATAATAATGGTGAACATGGTGCTCGTGCACCTTTTTCAGCCGTTGGACCGACCTTTGATGGTAGAGTGAAACCAGATGTTATGGCACCTGGACAGAATATAATCTCAGCTTATAGCTCGTTCTATATTAGTACTCCTACGAGGGAAGATGGCTCTGCTAAGAATGATATTAAGAGTGATGTCCGCCACTTTGAGTATAATGGTCGTATGTATGCATGGAATGCGAATGCGGGTACATCAATGTCTGCTCCAGTTGTTACAGGTGCTATCGCACTATGGTTAGAGGCTAATCCAAAGTTGACACCAGAGGATTGTATAGACATCTTCAAGCAGACTTGTACGCATTATGATACGTCACTTTCTTATCCTAATAACCTCTATGGATATGGTCAGATAGATGTAACTAAGGGCTTGAAGGAGGTTTTGCGCAAACAAGCATTAGGTATTACGAAGATAGAAAAGGTTGTGACAGATGACCATATATACCTTTTAGATGGACGAAGTGTTGGTACTTCGATAGAGAATCTCCCCAAAGGTATATACATAAAGAATGGCAGAAAGTTCGTAAAGTGAAACTTACAGCTCCCTAAAAGTAGGTATTTTGCATAAACCATTACTTTTAGGTATTGCAGATAATAGTTTTTCATCGTATCTTTGCAATCGTAAATAATAAACAAACAAGAAATTAAATCAATAAAAGAAATATGAAGAAGACAATTGTTGTTTACGGTTCATCAACCGGTACATGTGAAGCTATTGCAAACACAATCGCTGAGAAGTTAGGTGTTGAAGCTATTAACGTATCAGACTTTAATGCTGATGTTGTAGCAGAGAATGATAATCTTATCCTTGGTACTTCAACATGGGGTGCAGGTGAATTACAGGACGATTGGTATGATGGTATCAATGTATTGAAAGAAGCCGACCTATCTGGTAAGACTGTAGCAATCTTTGGCTGTGGTGATGCTGAAAGCTATTCTGATACTTTCTGCGGTGGTATGAAGGAGATTTATGACGCTGCACAAGGTGCTAACATCCTCCCAGGTGTATCAACAGATGGTTATACATTCGATGATAGTGAGGCTATTGTTGATGGTAAGTTTGTTGGTCTTGCATTGGATGATGTTAACGAGGATGACCAAACTGAAGGTCGTATCGATGCATGGTTAGAGGCTATCAAGCCAGCATTGTAATCTAGCAAGAAGATTTATCTTACATTATATAGAAGGGATAACTATGATGACGGATATGATGACAGCCGATATGAAGGTCTTGATGAATCACATCTATGAGTATCAGAAAGGGGTTCGGCAGATGGTTCTCTATACTTGTAACAAAAAGTATGAGTCATTCGCAACACTCCGACTTGAGCATCAGAATATCCCTTATATCATTCAACCAGTTGGCAAAGATCGCATGAATCTGTTCTTCGGACGCAAGGAATGCCTTGATGCCATTCGGTTAATGGTAACGAAACCCCTTAACCAACTATCACCTGAAGAAGACTTTATTCTCGGTGCAATGTTGGGTTATGACATACGTGTGCAGTGCGAGCGGTACTGCGAGCGCAAGTGTCGTACTTGTAAATGTGCGACATAAGCCATAATTATTAAGTGATAATCTTGTTCGCGAAATAAATTATTTCATAATGTTTTTGTATTATAAATGGGCTTGTCGTGAGATAAGCCCTTTTAGTATTTAAGGCTTTTATCTCTCCTTTGAAAGATCGAATAAATGAATATCTAGGGATTGGATACCTTTGTAGGAATGGTATTTCCCATTCGTATATATAAGAATTTGTGTTTAAATCATGGTTCTTTAGGATGAAATTAGACTATTGTGTGTGATAAGCGTGACTGCAAAAATGAAAAAAACACCAAATGATTACTCACTTGGTGCTTGCTATTTCGGGGGAGAAAGGAGTATTAATCCCGTCTGAAGATATCTCTTGTATAGACTTTTTCTTTTACGTCATCCAAGCATTTGTCATATCGATTCGCAATGATTGCATGGCAACGTTGCTTGAAATCATCAAGACTATTGACTACCAAACTACCAAAGAATGTGGCGCCATCTTCTAGTGTTGGCTCATAGATAATGACCTGTGCTCCCTTTGCTTTAATGCGTTTCATGACTCCTTGAATAGAACTTTGGCGGAAGTTATCACTATTCGACTTCATCGTTAGTCGGTATACTCCAATAACACATTCCTTCTCTTCATCGGGGTTATAATCGCCTCGATCATAATAATCATAGTAACCAGCTGTGTGTAATACTTGGTCAGCAATAAAGTCCTTACGTGTGCGATTGCTTTCTACGATAGCCTGGATAAGATTCTCGGGAACATCTGCGTAATTGGCTAGCAACTGCTTCGTATCCTTTGGTAAACAATACCCACCATATCCAAATGATGGATTGTTATAGAAAGAGCCGATGCGTGGATCGAGGCAAACTCCTTGGATAATGTTCGATGTGTCAAGTCCTTTCACTTCTGCATAAGTGTCCAACTCGTTGAAATAACTTACACGCAGTGCGAGGTAAGTATTGGCAAATAGCTTCACGGCTTCAGCCTCAGTAAGCCCCATGAAGAGGGTAGGGATATTCTCTTCGATAGCTCCTTCTTGTAATAATTGAGCAAAAAGATGAGCTGCGTGATCGAGTCGCTCGTTACCTTCTGGGCGTCCAACGATGATACGACTAGGATAAAGATTATCATACAAAGCCTTACTCTCACGCAGAAACTCTGGTGCAAAGAGAATATTCTCGCAGTTATATTTCGTTCGAATGTTCTCGGTGTAGCCCACAGGAATGGTAGACTTAATCACCATGATGGCATTAGGATTTACCTTCTTCACCACTTCTATGACTTCTTCCACATGACGTGTATCAAAGTAATTCTTGACAGGATCATAGTTTGTTGGTGTGGCGATGACTACAAAGTCGGCATCTTTATAAGCCGTCTCTGCATCCATCGTAGCTGTAAGATTCAGTTCCTTTTCAGCCAAATACTGCTCAATATAATCATCTTGAATGGGTGAACGACGATTGTTAATCAGCTCAACCTTCTCCTTTATTACGTCAACAGCCATTACTTGATGGTGCTGGCTCAATAACGTTGCAATGCTGAGACCGACATAACCAGTCCCAGCAACAGCAATCTTTAAGTCCTTTATATCTTTATCCATGTCTATTGTTCAGATTATTTGCAAAGATACTTCTTTTCTCTGGAAAGCATAAAAGAAGATGATAAAAACTTATTCTTCCGTTATAGACATGTATCGAATAAATCCTTAAACGTGGTGATATGTTTCTTTGAAAGGACGACGATAACGGGCACCCCATATGCCATCAGATGCACGGATACCACAGGTAATAACCATATTAATCTCTGCGTTGTAAGGAAGATTTAATGCTTTCTTCACCAAAAGACTATCGAAACCTTCAAGTGGACAGGTGTCATAGCCAGCCTCACTCATAGCCAACATGAATGTCTGGACAGCCAAGGCACAACTCTTGTGTACACTAACTCTCATATCGCCTTCGCTTACTTGTCGCATCATAGGGCGGAATAATCCAACACATTGAGCCAATGTCTTACGGACAAGTCCCCACAATCCAAAGCAACGAGAGTAAAGAAAAGGTATTAATTTTGTGTAAGACATCTCCTGTTTCTTTATGCGATTCTCTTGCTTTTCGGCGGGACTATAACTCTTGATATTGTTTCTTTCAAATGCAAGTGCAGCTTGCGCATGCTCTTTATATTGATCTTGACGAGTAACAAACACAACCATCTGTTGTGCTGAACGTGCCGATAACTGATCCAAACAAGCATGGGATAACTCCTTCAAAACATTCTTATCTGTGACATGATAAGCCTCCCAAAGTTGCATGTTAGAACTTGTTGGAGCTAAGGTTGCCTGTTCTATACAATTTCTTACTACTTCTTTATCAATTGGCTTATCAGCATCATAATGTCTAACAGCCCTTCTGTGATTCAAAATATCCAGTAAACTCATTATCTTTTAAACTTTGATTTGCATATAGAAAGGCAAAGTATGTGCCAATGTTAAGCATATATTGCAGTCTTATGTCTATGTGTCAAGAGAAGATAAAGGCGTTTAGAATAAAAGAGAATCCCAGGTAACTTATTTGTTATCTGGGACTCGTTCTATAGGGAAAGACCTATTTATGGATATTATCCGCAGTGGAAGTACTGACGAACAAGCTTTTCCATCATCATTTCTTTACCTTCAATATCCTGGCGCAAAGTGCGATCGTTGAAGGAACGAAGTTGTTTGATGATACCATCAATCATAGCAGGAGAGAATACATCATGCTCTTCATAAACCTTACGTTGACGCTCTAAGCAATCAGCTGACGCCGCACAACTATCAGGTAATTGCGCTAAGGTGGCATAACGCTCGGCATTCTTTGGATCGTGAATATCACCATCTGCGAAGGTCCTTTCGGCTTCTTCTTCTGCATTTGCCATCTCGAAACCATGACGACAAGCAACACAAAGACCTGCCAAGAGCTGATAGATATCAGCAGAAGCGTCTGGTGAACGCATCTCAACAGTTTGTTTACCAGAGTAATCACGCTTTGTGAGTGGCTCAATCTCATTGGCTTTATGACACATATCTTCGCCAGAAGTCCAGCCTAAAGGCACACGAACCAGTACAGAACGATTGCTCATACCCCAGCAAACATTCGTTGGAGCTTCCTGATGTGGCACGAGGCGGAAGTAAGATGTTGGGTTCTTATTGCCGAAGGCAGTGATACTCTCTGCCAGATCCATCATACCAGCAATAGCCTTGCGAGCGTCCAATGACAACTTACCATTGTCTAACATCATGTTCTTTCCATCCTTCATTATGCGCATGTGGATGTGCATTCCTGAGCCAGCCTTACCCACAGTTATCTTCGGAGCAAAGGTTACATCGAGTCCTTCTTCATAGCCAAGACTACGGATAATCCACTTAGCAATGAGCAACTGTTCGGCACATTCATTGGCAGGAACAGGCAAGAACTCAATCTCGTTCTGCTCATAACAGCGTCCATTCTCAACGAAGTTGCCCACTTCGGAGTGCCCGTATTTGATCTTTCCACCACATTCTGCAATCAACTGCATCGCACGCATACGGAAGTCATTACCCTTAGAGAAGGGTGAACTCTCGTGATATCCATGTTGATCATCAGCCGGGAAGACACCTTCATCATCGCGGATAACATAGTATTCCAACTCTCCCATTGCATGGAACTCCATGCCTGTAACCTTCTTAAAGGCAGCCATTGCCTTGCAAAGAGTGTGCTCGGGTGATGATGCGAGAGGGTTTCCGTCACGATCAAAGAATGAGCAGAGCATACAAAGAGTAGGTATTTCTGAGAACGGATCAATGAATGCCGTTGAGAAACGAGGCATAACATAAAGGTCACTACTAGCCGCAGCTATAAAGCTGAAAAGTGACGATCCGTCCACACGTTCACCACTAGTTAGGATTGTCTCTAAGTACTCTGGTGAGTGAAGCATAAAGTTTAAGGTCTTCAATCGACCATCACCAGCGGGATACATAAAGTTTATCATTCTGATGTTCAAGTCACTTACAACCTGCTTGATGTCATCTTTTGTAAACTCGTGTGCATTCTTTTTAAGGTGCGCCTCCAGCCTATTAGCTGAACGCAAAGTAAGGTTATTCTCCATTGTCTATGCTTGTTAAAGTTAGTATTCGATTCTGTGGACAAAAATACATATTAATTCTCTCATTCGCAATTATCTTTGATGTTTTCTTCATATCTTTGTATTAACGTTTTATAAAAGTGACATAATCGTATGCAGAATATAGATTTTGAGCACCATTCTTATAGGCGAACTATTCGCAAAGCAAGCCTGGATGACTTACCAATTATTATGGATTTTCTGCGGCAGGGAAGGGAGAAGATGATAGCAGCTGGTAATCTTTGTCAGTGGAGAAGGGGCTATCCTGCGCAACAGACAATAGAGCAGGATATACAGCGAAACGGCTCTTTCTTGCTTTGTGAGAATGATATTCCTATTGCAACTTTTGCTTTCTTGCCAGGACCAGAGCCCACCTATTCTTATATAGAGGGTGGTCATTGGTTGGATGATAGTCCGTATTATGTTATCCATCGAGTGGCTTCTATGGATGGAGTTCATGGTATTATGGTGGACATCATCGCCTATTGTTCTTCCGTAGCTCATGCTCTTCGCATAGATACTCATGCTGATAATCGCCCCATGCAAAAGGCTTTGTCTCGGCTAGGTTTTGCTTATTGTGGTGTCATTTACTTACAAAGTGGGGACAGCCGAATGGCATTCCAGAAGATTACAAGTGCTTTGTAATACTTCTCCAAGTGCTTTGTAATGGTATTACAAGCCTCTTGTACAGATTCTGGAGATGGTGGTTTTAGGTTAACAAGTTTACGAGTTGACAAGTAAACGGGTTGTTTGTTCTATTTGAAATGAGGCTATTTACTCCCCTCTTCATTCGGAGAGGGGTGGGGGTGAGGCTTCTTCTCTATTCCATTGTTTCTACCGTCACGTCCTTAAACTCTGCCATAAAGTTGAGCAAATGACTTTGGTAATGGTTTCGCTTCACCTTCATCTCCATCGTAACTAGGTAGTAATGACCCGACGAAGTGTCTTTGCGATTCATCTCATAAGAGTCTATTATTACCTCTTTCTCACGTAATTGCTGTAGAACAAGCTTTATATTCTGCTCTTTCGGAGTGCTGAACGTAACACTAATATTGCGTGTTCCGAAGTGTTGTAAGATGAAATAAAGGGCTTCCAAACATAGGATAACGAGGATAGTTGTTGCGATAGAGAGCACGTACATACCAGCTCCAGCGGTCATACCAATGGCAGATGTCACCCATAAACCAGCCGCTGTGGTGAGTCCTCTCACTACATGTTTCTGAAAGATAATCGTACCTGCGCCAATGAAACCAATTCCTGTGACTACCTGTGACGCAATACGACTGGGGTCGAGTGATACATGCTCGTGCATACTTAGAGCGTCACTGAATCCGAATTGGGATAGAACCATAAACAAACCACTGCCCAACGCCACTAAGAAATGCGTTCGAAAGCCTGCTTCTTTCGCACGATATTCACGTTCCAGTCCGATAGCTCCACCCAACATAGCTGCTATAAACAGCCGTAATATGAACTCAGAAGTTGTTATATTCATGATGTTTATCTTTTAAGTAAATAGGTCTTCGGCACAAAAATACAAAAATAATAATGTAACCTACGCCTTTCTTTGCGAAAAAATACGCCTTTAACCCTTGTCGGGTTATCCTAGGATTGAAGTGTAAAACGCTTTCCTCATAAATGAGGATTGTTTATGTTAAGGCTTATCCGTACCTTTGTCGGATAATTTATTTCGACGAATGAAGCAAGAACTAATTGATAAATACAATGTGTCTGTACCTCGTTATACGAGTTATCCACCCGCTAACTTCTTCCGTCCTTTTACAGGAGAAGAGTATCTGAAAGAGGTTGATTATAGCAATGAGGTGCGTGAAAAGAACCTTTCCTTCTATTTCCACATGCCTTTCTGTCGCCGTCTTTGCCATTATTGTGGCTGTAATTCCTATCCAATGGCTAAGGAAGAGCGGGTTGCAGAATATGTGCAAGCGTTGCATAAAGAGATAGATCTCGTGGCAGCCCACTTGGATAAGAGTAGGCGTATATCGCAGATTCATTATGGTGGTGGTAGTCCAACTGCTATGCCAGTGAGTGTTTTGAAGGAACTAAATGAGCATTTACTATCTCTGTTCTCAACGATAGAGCAGCCCGAAATCGCCATAGAATGTCACCCTGGTTATCTAACGTCAAAGGACTGGCAAGGCTTGTTGGATGCACGATTTAATCGTTTTAGTCTGGGTATTCAGGACTTCAATGAGGATGTACTAAGGCTCGTTAATCGCACACCTTCTGAATTACCAACGGAAGAGATAGTGGCTATTCTTCGTAACGCAGGCGTTAGTCTTAACATGGACTTCCTTTTTGGTTTACCGCTTCAGACGTCGGATAGCTTCAAGACTACAATAGAACGTGCAGTAGCAATGCGCCCCGACCGAGTTACAACCTTTAGTTATGGTCACTGCCCATGGATATTTAAGCGCCAGATGATACTTGAGAAGGCTGGTCTCCCTAGTGCGGAAGAGAAGGCATTGATGTTCCAAAAGGCTAAAGAGGTACTGCATGAGGCAGGTTATCTTAGTGTTGGTCTGGATCATTTTGTGCTCCCTAATGATGAACTATCTGAGGCTTTGCGGTCGCATAGATTACATCGTAACTTCCAAGGTTATTGTACTCGTCGCACAACAGGACAAGTGTATGCCTTTGGTGTAACAGGTATTAGTCAGTTAGATACAGCCTATGCCCAGAATACAAAGTCTATAGATGAATATATTGCAGAGGTCACAATGGGCACATTACCTATTCGCAAAGGTTACCAACTAACGCCTAGAGAACGAATTGTACGTGAGGTCATAGAGCGTTTGATGTGTAACTATCATCTTGATTGGACACATCTTGCAGAGGATTTAGTAATATCTGTTGCTGAGGTGAAAAGGGCTATCAATTATGATGTAGAACGCCTGCAAGAGATGGAACGTGATGGTATTCTTCGTTTGACAGAACATACGTTGGAGATGACAGGAGAGGGCAATCCCTTTGTTAGAACAGTGGCTGCAGCACTTGACCCAATGATGATAGACACTGATAAGAAGTTCTCAAAACCGATATAAAAAGCCTTATATCTCAGCCTTGCTTTATTGAGAGAAGAGCGGGCGAGAGGCTTCTATATAACATAAATAATATGGAACAACAAAGAAAGATAGTTGTGGTTGGCGCCGGACTTACTGGTCTTACTTGTGCCGCCCACCTGCGTCATAAAGGTCAGGATGTTGTGGTACTGGAGGCGACTGAGCGTATCGGTGGACTCATGCAGACGGAAGAGATAGACGGATTCATTATGGAACAAGGACCGAGTACGGGTACTATTAAATATCCAGAGGTGGCTGAACTCTTCGATATGTTAGGCGATGATTGTGCGCTAGAGGTGGCACAGCGTTCTGCTAAGTGCCGTTTGATATGGAAAGATGGGCGCTTTCGTGCACTGCCTTCTGGACTTTGGTCAGCTATCACAACCCCGCTCTTCACCTTGAAGGATAAGTTCCGCATCCTTGGTGAACCATGGCGTAAGAAGGGAACAGACCCTAATGAGAGTGTTGGAAGCCTTGCTGAACGACGCTTAGGGCGGTCATTTGTGGACTATGCAGTCGACCCTTTCCTCTCTGGTGTGTATGCTGGCGATCCCTATAAGCTACCTACTCGCCTCGCCTTGCCTAAGCTCTATGCTCTAGAACAGCAGTATGGTAGCTTTATTAAAGGCTCTATAGCACTGGCTAAACAGCCTAAGACAGCCAGAGACAAGCGTGCGACGAAGGATGTTTTCTCAACGTGTGGAGGATTCCGCAACCTAGTTTCTGCGTTAGGGAGAGTCATAGGTGAGGATAGAATCATAACGAGTTGCAAGGAGTTAAGAATAGAGCCGTTAGGAGATAAGTGGAAACTAGTTTGGGGCGAGAATACTATAATAGCTGAGCAAGTCATTACCACTTGTCCAGCCTATGCTTTACCCGAGTTATTGGAGTTTTTACCTAAGGAACAGCTCAATGATTTAAGCAACCTTTATTATGCTCCTGTAATAGAGATTGGAGTGGGAATGAGGAATACGGGGCGTGTACATTGGAATGCTTTTGGTGGTTTGGTACCTTCTAAAGAACGCCAGAATGTATTGGGAATCCTTATGCCTTCCGCTTGCTTCGAAGGTCGTTCACCTAAAGAAGGAGCCAATTATGCGTTCTTCATTGGCGGTGCTCGCCATCCAGAATATCTCAATAAGACGGATGAAGAGCTTACGGAATTGGTGAATAAGTCTCTTCATACGATGTTAGGATACCCCGAAGGTACGCGTGCAGACGTTATTCGCATTTATCGACATAGCCATGCTATCCCACAATATATGCCCGAAACAGATGCTAGGCTCCATGCTATTGACACCATAGAACAAGCGCACCCTGGCTTACATATCATAGGTAATCTGAAAGATGGTATCGGGATGGGCGACAGGATTAAGCAAGCTGTGGATATGGCAGATAGGATTAGTTCGATATAAGGAGTTAAAAGGACTGTTAGACAGCCTTATGAATATACGGGAAGGGCTGAATCACCTATTGTGATTCAGCCCTTTTGTTATTTCAGAGAATACTAGTTGCCTATTTGTTAGAAGCGATAAGTCACCGTAGCCTTGATGTTTCGTGGTGCTCCAGGGAATGAGCGGAGCTTGTCGTAACCGCCTACCCAGTATACTTTATTCATCACATTATCAAGATTCAGTTGTACTTGTAGGTTGCGCAGACGATAGTATAAAGCCGCATTCACCAAGCCATATCCAGGATAAACAATCGTATTCTCACGTCTTCCGACCTGTCCATATCGTTTTGTTACAGCATTCAAGCCGAGTCCGAAACCAAAGTTACGTAGCGCACCAGTAGGAACGATATACTTCGACCATATATTGAAGGCATTTCGTGGAGTATTAGGACGTTGCATACCAAAGTCCTTTTCTGAGTCAGTCGCAGTCTTAGTGATTGCTGCATGTGTATAAGCATAGTTAGCAACGATACTCCAGTTTGGTAAGATGAAGCCTGCTATATCCATTTCTATACCCTTTGATGTTTCTTCACCCACCTGTTCCAGTCGTTCTGGATTGGCTGGATCATTTGCATTATAGAGCGTGTTACGCTTCTGAAGATGGAAGAAGGAGAGCGTCGTACTGAGCCGTTTGTCGAACCATTCTCCCTTGAGTCCTGCCTCAAACAGTTGGCTATATTCTGGGTCGAAAGGTCCACCTGTATTAGGATTTCCCTGTACAGACGCACTCTGTGGCTCAAACCCCTTTACCCAAGTGCCATATACATTTAAGTTCTGATTAATGGCAACGACTGCACCAATACGTGGTATGAAGGCGTGTTGTGTGGTGCGTGTCTCCTTGTTAGTCTTGTAATTCAAGATATCTGTGAAGTATTCCTGGCGGATACCCAAGAGCAGTTTAACGGGTCCTGCCTCAAGTTGTTCCTGCAGGTAGATGCCGTGAGAATATTGCAAATAAGGCGAGAGAACCGTTGTTACGAAGACGTATTTAGAGTAGTCACGCTCCACGTTGTTATTATTACTTGTTAAGTCATAATAGGGGACGTTGGTCTTTGGATTACCATCCTTGTCTAGTATGTAACGTGCAATGTTTGCGGGTTTAAAGGCTGTTGTTGTCGTTCCATCCTTGAGTAGGTATCCGCCAGCAGTCATAGCAGATGAGCCAGCCTGCTGTGCCATTTGGAAGTAATCATAGCCCAGCAGGATGCGATGACGCAGCATACCTGTTGTCACATTATAGTTGAAATAGGTATTAAAACTATTGTTACGGAAGTGGCGCTGACGTATCAGACATTGCATGAGAATACGTGATGGGCTTTGTGAACCATCTGCTAACTTCACGTAAGCGTTAGCTTGGTTGTGCTCACGTAAGTCCTCATCGTAGGATGAATTCAGGTAAGTGGCATTGAGTGAGAGGTTATCTGTGAACTTGTGAGTCACGCCAAGCGTGATGTTTACAAGGTTCTCTTTCAGGTAGTCATTCGTAGCTGATAGCGAACGGCTGATAGGCACTGAACGCAAGTCACCATCACCAAAGATTGGCTGACCACGGTCCACTTTGCCATCTGTACGCTGATATACAACATCGACATTGAAGCGTGTTCTGTGTGTTGGTAGGAATGAGAAAGAAGGTGCGATGATATAATTCGTGTTCTCTTGTAGGTCACGATAGGAGTCGGTATGCTCGTAACCTAGGTTGAGTCGATAGAGCAAGGTATGCTTCTTATCCAGCGGTCCGGTGAAGTCGGCATAGGTGTTCAAGGTGTTGAAACTGCCGACAGTTGTCGATACTGTATTGCGGTTATAGGGCAACGGCTTCTTAGTAACACGGTTGATGACACCTCCTGGTGCTGCGTTTCCAAAGAGGGCTGAAGCAGGTCCTTTGATAACTTCTACACGTTCGATGTTAGCCAATGACTGCTGTTTCCAAAGGCTAGTTTGTGCACGCATACCATTGACGAGGTTACCTGAATTTCGGTTACCTGTTGTTCGAAATCCACGGATAGAGAAGTCGTTATAGAAGGTGTAAGGGCTTACGCCACTGATATTCTTCACCACGTCGTTGACAGTCGTTGCACCTTGGTCGCGCACAAGTTCCTTTGTTACGTAGCCTATGGACTGCGGAATGTCCTTCAGCGGTGTTTCCGTCTTAGTTCCAATGAATGAATTTGTGTTCTTGTATGACCTTTCGTTACGTCCGATAACCTCCACGGTTTGCAATGTCTGGTCATGTAAGAACGGGGTGCTCGATAGCGAGTCTTGCATTAGGCTATCTCTTTGCAGTTCTCCTTGTGAGTGCGCTTGCGCATGAATAGGAAGGGCAGCACTATATAATAAGGTACCCGTCAACAATAAATAAGAATGTAGTCTTGTTAACATGTGATATTTGTATTAATCCTGAAACGTTATATATTTCGCTGTGCAAAAGTATATAAAACAGGTGAATACGGCAATACCTAAGAATAGGTAATATAGTGCGTTTTAGCGACACATACGAGTCAGCTCAGTGACACATATGTGTTACCACCTGTAACACATACGAGTCATTTCATTTACACGTATGTGTCATTTCGGTAACACGTACGTGTCATTTTCGGTTACAATTATGAGTTCTTCTCCCGTCTAAAGGCTATAAGTACATAGATGAGGCTAATGATAGCGACCGCAGTTTCGGCTATGTAGAGACCGCGATAAGCGAAGAGGTGTGCCACGGTTCCCGCTAGTACGGCAACGAGTAACCCGCTTATATGACTGATTACAATCTGTATCGTGAAGTCTGTACCCTCTCTGCCAGGGCGAACACATCGCATGGCTGAGGTGTAGAGAACCACGGTAGCTAGTCCGTAACAAGCCTGAATGTAAATGATGCCCATGACGAATGCTACCTTATTGAAGTCGGTGAAGGTCATTGCAAGGAAATATACGGGTGCCAGAATGATGAGCCCTGCAATGATGATACGTGCTTTATGTATTCCGATTCGGCGTATGAGTACTCCAGAGAACCATGCCATAATAAAGGAGGCAGTGGTACCAACGATTCCCGTAAGGAAGCCAATCTCCTTCATGTCGTAACCCTTATCAACGAGGTAAGGGCGTAACATGGATAGAATACCTATTATGCCCATGTAATAGAGCATTAGGAATCCTATCTGTGGCCATATTTGCTTACGTGTAAAGAAGCGAAAGATATCCGTCCACTTGGCACGCTCTCGTGGCTTCTCATTCTCTATTCTGATATGAGTATTGAGCAGTAAGGGAATGATCATCATCGTAACAAATAAGGCTAGGCAGGGCACTACGACATTCCAACCATAGCTTTTAAGTAAGATGAGCAATAGCCCTCCACCAATGACAGCGCCTCCGAAAGCTCCCATAGATTGCATACTGTTCAGCATACTATGATCGTATTTCTTGAAGGCGAGTATGGCAAGCGCATCAGTAGCTATGTCTTGTGTTGCAGAGGCGAGCATGGAGATGCAAGTAAGGATGATGACGAGCGTAATTTCCGAGTGCACGTTGATGAGCCCAGTGGCTAAGAGTGCAACGGCATATATCAGTTCCGTGGTGACAATCGTTCGTTTGTAGTCGCCCACTGTTACGCAATGTCGGTCAATGAAGGGCGACCAGAGGAACTTAATCGTCCATGGTAGTCGGACGAGGTTTAGCAGTCCGATGGTTGCAAGACTATATTGCCCTTCCCTCATGATTACCTGTAAGGCTGTCATGAGAAAGGATGAAGGTACCATCTGTGCGATGTATAGACAGAAGAACGTACCGAGACTTAGTTTCTTTGAAGATATACTATTGAACATATGATTAGTTGGTTTTTCTGCCCTAATTCTAGAATGTCACGCTGACAGAAGTACCGAAGGATAGAGGCTTACCCTTCTGTGCGTAGTTACCCGTTGACATCTTGAAGCCATACGCCATATAGTCAGTTCCCGTTAGATTCTTACCCCATAGATCCCATGTAACTATACCCTTTGTGATACTAACTTTCGCATTGAGCGTTGCATAGAAGTTCTGTCGGACGATGTTATCATCAGCCCAATAGATACGACCGAGACCTGTTAAACCAGCATTAAATACCACCTTATCAAACCATCCAGCCTGCATAATGGTGTAAGTACCATCTAAGGATAGCGTGTGGTTAGGCACCATAGGAAGTCTATTACCTGAGAAGTCCTCGTTAGCACTCTTCTTGTATTCCAAGTAACGAGCATGGGTGTATCCATAGTTCATTGTGAGCTGTAAACTCTTGATTGGATGATAAGCCATTGAAAGCTCGAAACCCTTGCTATCGGTGTGCCCTGCATTAGCAATCACGTTACCCACACCAGGGACAGTGTAAGTCGTTTGCATGTGTCGCCAGTCAATGTAGAATAAATCAGCCTCGGCTGTCATTCGCCCATTCAAGAACTTCAATCGTGTTCCAACCTCATAGTTCCAGCTGTATTCTGGAGCGTAAGTACGCTCGGCATCAGTTTTGAATATCGTGTTAAATCCGCCTGGCTTATAACCCCTAGTGACACTCGCATAGTAGAGGTTATCCTTGTTTGTGAGATATTGAAGCGTGAACTTAGGTGTGAATTGGCGGAAGCTAGCACTACTAATAAAGTCCCTTACATGAGCTGTTGCGCCTGTTGTAAGCGTCACCTTCTCCTGGTTGTAACTCGTCTTTGCGTGCTCGTAATCAAAGCGTAAACCCGCTGTTGCTGATAAGCCTCTCCATATATTATATGAGCTTTGATGATAGATTGCATAGCCCGTAGTGGGGTTCTTATAGGTAGTAGGCGTTGAGAAATTCCTCGTGTAATAGCTCGTTTCAGCGAATTGGTTGGAATGTAGCAACATACCAAACACGCCAATAATCCATTGGTAACGCCCCTTGTCATTCGACTTCAAGGTGATGTCCTGTGATAACATATTCTGATGATAGCTATTATCAGTGAAGAATATGTCCTTCGGGGTGAAGTCCTGGTCAAGTCCTTGGTGTGATTTGATGAATTGATAAGATGTCTGACTATTGAAACTAATATGTCCGTTCTCATATCGTACATTGAAACCTGTAGAAGAGATAAGACGTTTGTAAGGGCTATTGCGGTTATAACTGATAGGCGACAGCTCATCTTTTACAATATCATAAGGTGCATAAGGATACCCATTCTGCTTACTAAGTGTGAGCGTACTATTGAGATGGATGAGCCAATTCGTGTTGGGTCTCCAATAGAGTCCTATGCGTCCTTCGCCTTCATTCAGCTTGTCAGCCTTCTCATTTAGGAAGTGATTGGTAAACATACCATTGTTGTGATGATAGGAGATAGAGGTAGAGAAACCGAATTGATCACTCACTTTCGAATAGTTAGAAGCCTGTGCAACGAAGTCGTTAAACCTTCCATAACCAACTTTGATGCGTGTCTTTTGATAGTCAAGAGGGTTATGTGTGTAAACATTAATAATGCCTGCAATAGAGTTACGTCCGTATAAAGTGCCTTGTGGACCTCGGAACACATCCACGGCGGCAATATCACTGAGGTCAATGTTGAATGCTGATGACTCAAAGTGGGGCACACCATCAACATAGAATCCCACCGCAGAGCCCTTACTCTTCGAACCTATACCACGGATATATACCGGTGTATTGGCATACGAACCATAGTCAGGCATATAGAAGTTAGGCATCACAGCCGTTAACTCCTTTAGATTCACAATCTGCTGGTTCTGTAATTGCTGAGTGCTAATGGTTGATACAGCCGTAGAGGTTAGGTTTCTCTTGTTTTGCTTAAAGTCAGTTACTACGATCTCATCAAGTGATACGTTCTTGTTCGCTGTTGAGTCAGGGTTTATCCCAGCTGCCCCACTGATAGTTAGGGACGCAAATAATAAGGCATTTAACATATAAGATGGCTTAATTTAAATGTTTTTGTGCTGCAAAGGTACGGATGATGACTTATCCTGACAATCCTCATTTATAAGGAAATTAAGTCGTCTAACTCGTGCTAACAAGCAAAAGGAATGAGATTACAGCAGGCTGGCAAACGCTATTTAATATATTTTCTAATATAGGATAAGCCCTATCTAAAATACTTTTCTTACCTTTGCAAGGTATATTTAAACGATAGAAACGAAATAAGAAGGATGAAGAAGATATCATTTCTCATAGCGATGTTGGCGGTAATACTCGCTTTTGGTTCATGTAGTAAGAGTGAGACTTATGCCAATCAACTCGATAGAGAGAAGAAAGCGATGAACGACTATATCATCAAGCATAGCATTAATGTCATCACGGAAGAGATGTTTGAGAAGCAGGGCTTCACGACTGATGTCACCAAGAACCAGTATGTGCTCTTTAAGAACACAGGCGTGTATATGCAGATAGTAGATAAAGGGACAGGTAGGGCTATTCAGCAAGGTGAGACCGCTACTGTGCTTTGTCGCTTCCGTGAAGACAATCTCTTAAAAGACACCTTACAGCTTACGAACAATGTATTATACTTTGGAGGTAAGGTCGATAAGATGTCTGTGACAAACACAAGTGGTACTTATACGGCTTCGTTTGATCCATCTTCTAGTGTGATGTATGATGTTTATAAGACGGCATCTGTACCTGCTGGTTGGCTCGTACCATTACCTTATATTAAGATAGGACGTATCACTTCGGCAACATCAACACTAGCTCATGTGAAGTTAATTGTCCCATCACAACAAGGGCAGATAGATGCTTCTAGCAATGTTTATCCATGTTTCTATGATATAACTTATCAGCGCGGTTTCTAACATCCAGCACATTAATATATAATAGAGGGTAGCCAACTGCCCTCATAAAGATATTCAAGCATGACTCTTATAAAATCTATTTCCGGCATCCGTGGTACTATCGGAGGTCGTGCGGGGGATACTTTAAACCCGCTGGATATCGTTAAGTTCACATCAGCCTACGCTACTTTCATTGCTCGTAAGCACCCAGGAAAGAAGCTAAAGATAGTTGTTGGGCGTGATGCTCGTATCTCTGGACCTATGGTTAAGAATGTGGTATGTGGCACGTTGATGGGTATTGGAGCAGATGTAATCAACATTGGGCTTGCTACAACGCCTACCACAGAGCTTGCAGTGCGTATGAGTGGTGCTGATGGAGGTATTATTATCACTGCTTCTCACAATCCTCGTCACTGGAATGCACTGAAACTTCTGAACGAGGAAGGAGAGTTCTTGACTGCTGCTGATGGTGCTGAGGTACTCGATATAGCTGCACGTGAAGACTTCGAGTATGCTGATGTAGATGGAGTAGGGAGTTATACGGATGATAACTCATTTGATGAACGTCACATAGAAGCGGTTATGAAGCTTGAATTGCTCGACCTTGAGGCAGTTAAGAAGCGTAAGTTCCGTGTGGTTGTAGACTCTATCAATTCTGTTGGTGGCGTTATTCTCCCTAAGTTGCTAGATCGTCTAGGCGTTGAATATAAGTTCCTTAATGGTGAACCAACAGGTGACTTCGCTCATAACCCAGAGCCTATTGAGAAGAACTTGACGGGTATTATGGATGAGGTAGCCAAAGGTGGCTATGATCTTGGTATCGTTGTTGACCCTGATGTGGATCGTTTAGCATTCATCCAAGAGGATGGTAAGATGTATGGAGAGGAGTACACACTCGTCACTGTGGCTGACTATATCCTCGACCATGTGAAGGGTAGTACCGTTAGCAACCTCTCTTCAACGCGTGCTCTACGTGATGTAACCGAGAAGCATGGCTGCAAGTATTATGCATCAGCGGTCGGGGAGGTCAACGTAACCACAAAGATGAAGGAAGTGGGAGCCGTTATCGGTGGTGAAGGTAATGGTGGAGTTATTTACCCAGAGAGCCATTATGGACGTGATGCACTCGTTGGTATAGCTTTATTCCTTAGCTCATTGGCACAAAAGGGAATGAAGGCAAGCGAGTTACGCAAGACTTTCCCAGAGTATTTCATAGCAAAGAATCGTATCGACCTTACGCCAGAGACCGATGTAGACGCAATCCTTGTTCGTGTAAAGGAGTTGTACGGTCAAGAGAAAGACGTGCATGTTACGGACATTGATGGTGTGAAGCTCGACTTCCCAGACGCATGGGTTCATCTCCGCAAGTCAAACACTGAGCCTATTATTCGCGTCTACAGCGAGGCTAACACGATGGAGGCTGCAGATGCATTAGGCAAGAAGCTCATGCAAGTAGTTTACGATATGCAGTAGTACTCACCTTATATTATATAAGAGAAAGGATGCTTTAGAACTATTCTAAGGCGTCCTTTTCTTTTTTATAAAAGGCTATCTCCCAACCTCTCTCCATTCCGTAAGGGAAGTAGATAGCGTTGTTTATATATAGAGGATATATTCCTTTGAAAGGAAGAGGGCGTTTCTTCGGCAGTTAGAAGGCGTTTCCTTATGATGACGAGAGGCTCTCTTGGTCACGAGGAGACGCCCTCTTTATTTCCATTCATTAGCCCTCTTCATTGAAAGTGATGGTGCTAAGTAGTACAGTTGAAGGCATTTGTCCTACTAGCTTTGGATAGTCTCTTGTAGAGATATAGCCCATGACTATTCCTAAAGATAACTATGTCGTATAAAAAAGTTATCAGAAAATGTCTCAATTAGTTGCTTAATATCTAAGAATTACCTATATTTGACGCGTGATACCTACGCGATCCTAAATCATAAAAGCAATATACTAATCTAACAATGTGATCTTATGAGAAAAACAAAGAATGACCTCAAGTCTGCAAGGAGGGGCGAGAGACTATTCATGGTGAGCCTATTTGCTACATCGTGTTGCATGCTCCCAATGATTAGCCTAGCATCTCCAGCGGATAATGCTGTCATGGTTGTGCAGCAGAAGAGCAATGTAATTCATGGTATGGTGATGGACAATAATGGTGAAGCCATTATAGGAGCTTACGTCGTGAAGAAGGGCGAACGCAGTGGAGCTGTCACTGATGTGGATGGTAAGTTTACGATAGATGCGACGGATGGAACCGAATTAGTCGTGAGTTATGTGGGCTTCCAGTCTAAGACCTTCGTAGTGAAAGCGGGCAAAGCAGACTATTCCATCACGCTAGAAGCTGATAATAAAGTGCTAGATGATGTGGTTGTTGTTGGCTATGGAACTCAAAAGAAGGTAAACTTAACGGGCTCTATAGCGACCGTATCAGCCGATAAGTTGGTGAATCGTACGGGTAGTGACGTATCGAACATGTTGACAGGTCTCATGCCTGGCGTTACTATTATTCAGAACTCCAGTATGCCAGGTGCTGACCAAGGAATCCTTCGTGTACGTGGATTAGGCACCATGGGTAACTCCAGTGCTATGGTAATAGTCGATGGAGTAGAGTCCAGTTTGAGTGCTGTAAACCCTAACGATATAGAGAATATATCGGTATTGAAAGATGCTGCAGCCTCTGCCATCTATGGCGTTCGAGCAGCTAATGGTGTAGTCCTCATTACAACGAAACACGGACAGAAAGGGCGTACAACCGTCACTTATGATGGCTATGTTGGTTGGCAACAAGCCACTCGTATGCCTAAATATGTTGGTTCTTATGACTATGCGAAACTGATGAATCTTGCTTATAAGAATGATGGGCAAGCCGCACCTTATAGTGATTCTGCCCTACAGAAGTTCAAAGATGGTAGCGATCCCGACCGCTATCCAAACTCTGATTGGTTGGGTGCTTTGCTAAGTGAAAAGGGCTTCTTCCATAACCATCACGTGGGTATAAAGGGCGGAGGTGACCGCGTTGTCTACTCTTTGGCGATGAACTATTTTGATAAGGATGGCTTGATTTATAACACAAACTACAAGAAGTTTAATATCTTAACCAACCTTGATGCACAAATAAATAAGCGTGTTAAGTTGTCAACGAATCTCTCGCTCTATCGTAGTAAGCAAACATCTCCTGCAGAAGGGGTGAGCAACTTGATGCATTATGCCTTTAGAGAGGCGCCTACAACAGCCATCCAATATGCAAATGGGCACTATCCTCTCTTCAAAAACGAGCATAACTCGGTTGCTTCCGCTCGAATGGGTGGAACGAGTACAAACGTTGTGACGAGTGTTCAAGGTAATCTTGGATTGACGGTAGACATAGTTGATGGCTTGAAATTCCGTGGTATTGCCGCTTCTTCATTCAGCCTTTCTGACAATCCCGTACATAGTATGTCAATGCCATTCTATGGTATCAATGCGGGTGGCGAATCGTTGGTGAAGACCACACAAAGCTATATCTCAGAGTACGATATCAAGTATTTTGAGACGAACCTACAGGCTTATCTCGATTATAACAAGACCTTCGGGAAGCACAGCATTAGTGGTTTACTAGGCTTATCTCAGATCTATCAGCAAACACGTTACCTCTATGCGATGCGCAAGAACTTACCCAATAGCCTCAGCCAGTTGAGTGCTGGTGAAGTAAAAGGGCAGAGTACAGATGGTAATGAGGTTGAGTATGCACTGCGTTCAGCCTTTGGCCGCTTGAATTATGTATATGCTGATAAGTATCTCTTCGAGGCTAACTTGCGTTATGATGGTACTTCACGCTTTCCAAAGAATAAGCGATTCGGTGCATTCCCATCCTTCTCTTTAGGTTGGAGAGTATCTGAAGAAGCTTTCATGCAGTCTACTCACTCGTGGCTTAACAACTTGAAGTTGCGCCTGTCATGGGGATTACTTGGTAATCAAGAGACCGTTAATTCTGATGGTTCCGTCAACTATTATCCTTACCAGAACACTTACAGTTACGGTTACGATTACAGTTACAACGACCAGTTGCAGTCGGGTATCTCCATCTCATCACGTATGGCAAACCCTAATATTACATGGGAGAAGACAGCGCAGTGGAACTTTGGTATTGACGCTACTCTCTTCAGTAACCGCTTGAACTTCACGTTGGATGTGTTCCGTAAGGATACTCGTGATATTCTTTTGCAGCTCCCTGTTCCTGGTATCTTGGGCGTTGATCCTCCTATGCAGAATGCTGGTAAGGTGCGTAACACAGGTTTCGAACTTCAAACGAGTTACAACAATCATGTCGGCGACTTCGTCTATTCTATAACAGGAAACTTCAGTTATGTGCATAATAAGATAGTTGACCTTAGTGGAGGCGATGTACCAGGGCAGTCAGTAGGTGACCCACTTTGGGCGTACTATGGCTATGTGTGCGATGGAATATTCCGTTCACAACAGGAGATAACCAATCATGTTAGGCAGTCGATGGGCGATCCCGTACCAGGTGACTTGAAGTATCGTAATCTCAATGATGACGATAAGGTGGACAGCAACGACCGTAAGATTCTAGGTTCATACTTCCCTAAGATCAACTATGGCATTAATATCAACTTGCAGTATAAGGGCTTCGATCTCAGTGCAGTGCTACAAGGTGCGGCCGACGTGAAAGGCTTACCAGTGCCCGAGATACGCTATGCCTTCTATAATGGTGGTAAGGTGACAAACAAGTACCTCGATAGTTGGATAGAGGATAACCCTAACGCTTCGATGCCACGACTATCTATGACTGACAAGAAGAACAGGCTCATCTCGAGCTTCTGGGTACAGGATGCTTCTTACTTGAAGATGCGCAATATCCAACTCGGATATACGCTCCCTGCAAAGCTAATGAGCAAGTATGGAGTTAGTAGGATGCGTATTTATGGTAGCATAGATAACCTCTTTACCATCTCTAGCTTCGATAGTGTAGACCCAGAATTAGTTTCTGGTAGCTACTACCCATTGACGCGTAATTATACTATAGGGCTTAACATAACATTCTAAAAGATTATAATCATGAGAACAAAATATAGTATTGCTGCTTGCTTGTTTGCGCTGTCTTTCTTTACTTCTTGTAATGATAGTTTCTTGCAGCGTGACCCTAAAGATAAATATTCGGATGTCTCTTTCTGGAAGACTCCAGCGGAGGCAGAGAAATACGTGACTGGTATAAATCTATATCTGGTAGCCCCCGAGAACCACACCATTATGACGGATTGTTACACTGATAATGCCGTCCCTGTGCACGTGGGAGCAGAGCAAGGATCGCTGTCAGCTGGTACGGCGGTGTCAACGAATAGGCATTTCCAACAGGTTTGGGATGCTGCCTATGAGGGTATCCGACGCTGTCTGGTGTTCTATCAACATATAGATAATGTGCCCATGGCGGCTGCTGATAAGGCAAGACTTACGGGGGAAGTGCAGTTCCTAGAAGCCTTCTTCTATTCAACATTGATGAAGTTTATGGGAGGGGTGCCTATCCTTGATCACCCGTTGTCACTGAATGAACCCATGCCAGAGCGTGCTACGGAAGAAGCTACTTATAATTACATTGTAAGTCTACTTGACAAGGCTGCACCAGCATTGCCTGATATCCGTCAGAGTAGCGATCACGGCAAACCTAGTGCGGGTGCTTGCTATGCGCTCAAAGCACGATTGGCGCTCTATGCCCATAAGTATGACGTGGCTGAGCAAGCCGCTAAGAAGGTGATGGACATGGGAGTATATGGCTTATATAACAATTATGCAAACCTCTTCCAGCCTGTTGCTGAGGACTGTAACGAGATTATATTCGACCGCGAATACCTGTCGAATCCTAAGAACTCCAGCGAGGGAAGCATGATAGGACTGTTCTTTGCACCTATTGTAATGGGTGGTTGGGAAGCCTTGTCGCCAACGCAAGACTTAGTGGATGCCTATCCTTGCACTGATGGAAAGTCCATCCAAGAGTCGCCACTCTATGACCCTAATCATCCGTTTGAGCACAGAGATCCCCGCTTAGCAGCCTCTATCCTATGGAATGGTTCGATGATTGCAGGACATGAGTACACGACGAATAGTATTGGTGATGGCAACCACACACGCACGGGCTATTGTATGCGTAAATATATGAATCCAGAGAACGACGGTATCAATAATTACGACTGGACAAACTTCATTTATATCCGCTATGCAGAGGTGCTACTCACTTATGCTGAGGCGCGTAACGAGCAGCTTGCCTCACCTGATAACCAGGTCTATGATGCGGTGAACGCTATTCGTCAACGCCCTAGCGTGAATCTCCCAGCATTAGCTTCTGGTATGACAAAGGATGAGATGCGTGCGGCAATTAGGCTTGAGCGTCGCCTAGAGTTTGCCTTTGAAGGCATACACTTGTTCGATACCCGTAGCTATAAGACGACGGAGGCTGACGTGAAGAAACCCGTTTATGGTATGCGCCCTGACGGCACGAAGTTCCTTGTAGAACAGCGTAAGTTCAATCCTAATCGCGATTATCTGTGGGCTATCCCATTGACTGAAGTCGATCTCTCAAAGGGAGTTCTAAAGCAGAATCCTAATTGGGATTAAGTCCCCCTGATACCTCATAGAGAAAGCCGTGCTACGAGTAATGAATCGTAACACGGCTTTCTCGCATTATAGCTGTTTATGATCTACTAAAATCGATACATACGAGTAAGCGTTCTGACACATATGTGTTAACGCCACTGACACATACGTGTTATTGAGCTGAATCGTATGTGTCATCACGCTGACACGTATGTATTAAAAAACATGGGTCTCATGTGTCTGTATTTGAACTTATTAGTTTCAAGATAATTCTCACTTATTCTCAAGGTGGAATCTTATTTATTCTCAAGAAGCCTCCTACTTATTCTCAAGGTGGAATCTCACTTATTCCGTGGAAAGAGGGTAGAGGCTGTTAGCTGATGATTATTGCTAAGAGTAAGTCCTTTTCATGGCTTATATTAGTGCCGTAGATACTATTGTCACATTGCTCTTCACGTCTTATAGAGCTATTCGGATGGGGATTAAGCCTTTATAGTAGTCTTATCTGCGCATTATCAGCAACCCCTCATCCATTCTTCCGATTTTCCTTATTAGTCAGCCCTAGCTTCCGTTATCAGTCGTCCTATTTCTTCCTATTCGCTTTTCTAGCTCCCCTTATTCAATAGACTATAACGAAAAACGGAAGACCTTATATAAAGTCTTCCGTTTTTAAGGGTGGAGGGTGGGACTCGAACCCACGACATTCAGAACCACAATCTGACGCTCTAACCAACTGAACTACATCCACCGTGTTGGCTATTTCTCTTTAGCGTGTGCAAAAGTACGGCTTTTATTTGAACTGACCAAATATTTCCCGTACTTTTTTAATATAATTCCTTACTTAGCAGGCGCAGCTGAAGCCTGTGGAGCGTTGCCCTGCGCACCTTGTGCTGGGGTAGCTTGCTTTTGCTGACTTGCGCCAAAGTTAGGTAAGTTGTTAGGATTTGTTGCGTTATTGCCCGTTGCAGCCTTCTCTATAACGCTCTCATCTGTGTTTGCTGTTGGAGCAACATATGCGCTTGCAATACTGATAACGACCATTGCAATTGCCAAACCCCATGTAGCTTTCTCTACGAAATCAGTAGTCTTGCGAACTCCCATGATGGCATTAGATGAAGAGAAGTTAGACGATAAACCACCTCCCTTTGACTCTTGAATCAAGACAACTCCTATCATCAAGAGAGCAGCAATCACAATAAGGATTACGAATAACGTGTACATTTTCTTGTCTTATTTAATATTGTTATTTATTATCAATTTCTCTAAGAAACGTATTTGATCTGCAAAGTAACGATTTTTTTTCGGATATACCAAATTTAATCGCTTAATAATTTCCAGTGCCTTGGAATATCTACCCTGTTTGATGTATATACGTGCCAAAGTCTCGGTGAAGTAACCAGTATCCTCTGTTTCAGCCGCTTCATCATCGTTGTTATCCTCGGGTTCGTATTCTGTTTCCTCTTGTAGGGTAATTTTACCACCCTCGTTATTGATGAAGTCATCAATTAGCTCTTGTCCTTTCAGCTGCGGCGTTCGATCTTGCTTCTGCTCACTTTCGCTTTCAAGTAAGTAAGCTACGTAATCAACAGTAGCATCAGCAGGTGTTGGCTTTCGATGAGGTGTTGCCGTTTCTTCGCTATTATCTTCTGGAATCTGATCAAGGAAGGAGTCAATGAGCGAGCGAGTACGATCTTCTTCTGCTTGTTGTGTAGGTTGCTTGTCGTCAGAAATAGTTTTCTGATTAGTTTCTGCCTGCTTCTCTTGCGTTGCCAGTTGATAGTGAATACCCTCAACAAGGTTAAAGAGTATGCGACAATCGGAGATATAGACAGCTGCCCGCCGCAATTCATCATCAAACGTAGGGTCATGCATTAAGAAGAGATTCTGCAACAGAAGGATGCGTGCTGGCTGATAGTAAGGATATAGCGCAAGCAGACTCCTAAGGTTGTATAAGGTCTCCTTGTTCAGTTTCTCTGGATGTTTAATGAGGTTGGCAATATCCATTGGTTGATGTGTGATAGACGATGATTATTCGTGAATAGCGTTTTTTCGGATTACCAGTTAGCTACTGTTGCATTGAAAATCTGGTCAGTTAAATCCTTTATCATATCCGTAACCAACTTCTCTTGTACGGAGTTTAGGTTTTGCGTAGTAGAGTAACTAGACGTTGCAGTAAACTGGCGTTCGAAATCTTCCTTATGGTTTGTATTATTCGTAAAGCGCACATTCACCGTTATCGAAAGTTCCGTCTGAGCCGAGTAACCCTCGCTAGACACACTCTTATTGCGTTGTTGGTACTGCGTTATCTCGCCTTCTATCTTCATATCACCATTCCGCTTTACTTGTTGCAAACGTGTATGGTTAGCAAAGACATCCTTCAGTTGATTGTTGAACATTGGTCCCATTGGCCCCCATACGTAAGCAGATCTGATAGGGAAGTCAGCTATCTGTATCGTGTGCACTTTGTCATAATTGATACTTGCACCATTAAACTTATAGGAAACACTGCATGCCGCCAATAGAAGTATGCAAATAATAGCAAATCCCCATTTGGCTGGGTGCATTGACTTAAATCTCTTTCTATTATTCATCTTATGTTAGAATCGCTCTGTGAGGTTCTTATTCTATAGAATCTTTATCCAATCCATACTGTTTGATACGGCGATAGAGTGTGCGGTCACTGATACCGAGCTCTTGTGCTGCCTTCTTCCTATTCCCATGATTGCGCTCTAGTGCTTTCTCCACTAATTGCTTTCCAATATCGTTAAGATTGAGTGTCTCTGGCTCTGATATTTCCTCTGCTACCGCATCCTCAACTTGTTGTAACGGGGTCTGAATAGGCTGTTTGTCAGGAGCAGTAGGTAGATTGGGTGTTGCTATAGGTGCTGGTTGGAACCCACTTGCACCATTGAGTTGTCTACTCTCTTCTAACTGCTTCCTAACATTGTTAAGGTCACGACGCAAGTCACTCACGTTGCCCCTTAGCTCGTATAGAATCTTATACAATATCTCTCGTTCGCTCTCATAACTCGGCGAACCGTTGCCGTTTGGAATAGTTGCCAACTGCGTACTATCCTGATCTCGGGGAATGAAGTGGAGCAAGGTCTCTGCGTCAATCTCCCGCTTCTCACTCAGCACAGACATCTGTTCCGTAATGTTCTTCAACTGCCGAACATTACCCGGCCACTTGTATTGTAGCATTATTTGGCGTGCCTCCTCATTCAGAGTAATCTTCGGAAGGCGATACTTCTCCGCCATTTGCATAGCGAACAGACGGAAGAGCAAGATAATATCTTCCCCACGTTCTCTAAGTGGTGGCATCTGAATAGGAATCGTATTTAAGCGGTAAAACAAGTCCTCTCTGAACTTACCTTCGCTGATCGCCTTACGCATATTGACATTCGTTGCGGCAACAATGCGCACGTCTGTCTTACGAATCTCCTGTCCGCCCACACGTATATATTCTCCCGTCTCCAGCACACGCAACAGTCGTGCTTGTGTTGCGATAGGCAATTCGCCCACCTCATCAAGGAAGATCGTACCCTTATTAGCTATACCGAAATATCCCTCGCTCTCACCGATAGCACCCGTAAAAGAGCCTTTCTCGTGACCAAAGAGTTCGCTATCGATAGTTCCTTCAGGGATAGAACCACAGTTAATTGCGAAGTATTTCTCCCTTCTACGTGGTGAGTTATCGTGAATTACGCGTGGGATAATCTCCTTACCGACACCACTCTCACCGATAATCAGTACAGACAAATCCGTAGGCGCAACTTGAAGTGCTACGTCTAAGGCGTGATTCAGCCCATCGCTGTTACCTACGATGTTATATCTCTGCTTGGTTTGTTGTAATTCTCTTGTATTCATTCGACTGACAAAATTACCTATTTAATTTGAATAAGCTGCAATATTGGCAGACTTTAACAACTCCTTTCAGCTGGCTTTTAGGCTTTACTAACTTGTATGAGGCACTCTATTTATTCAGCTAATATAATAAAAAAGAGTCTAGCCAAATCAGGAAAAGTCAATCATTCGGCATGTTCCGATTTGTAAGTTGTATATACTAACCAATTACGAATAGCTTTTATATTATATGAATGGTCATAATAAATCGTTAAGACCAATACAGGTTTTACATCAATATGGTATATAGATGTAGAAAACAGATTGGAATTTTCTTTTTTTATCTGAATCCGATGCTCCCTATAATAAGTGTCTCCAGAATATATGGTATCCAACATCTCGGTTGTGGACATCAGTAATTCTTTATGTCCACCATAGCTGGAAGTAAAGACCTCACGACCCTCTTGATAAAATTTAATTACTTCTTGAGAGTCTTCTTTTCTTTCTTCGATAATAGTTGTTGTGTCATGATTCTCGCTTAGTTTATAAGATCTGACATTATCTACAGGGACTAAAACATGTTGAGTTTTAGAATTACATGCCCCCCACACACCAATCCCTATAATCAACACGCAATAATTAATAATTCTTTTTATATTCTTTAAAGACATGATCAAAGGTGTTTTTAAATTTACTTTTTTGTTTAATAATACTATCTTAAATAGAATGGAATCCATGTATTACCTCTCGTGTTAGAAAAACCAAAGATAGAAGGAAAAGCCATACAACTTTGCACCAGTCTTAGGTATGTACTTACCATTAACGAATGTCCATAGAGTTTCAAGCAATGAAACACAGCGTTCCATAGGGTGAAACGGTGGGTTTCATAGGATGAAACTGTGAGTCTCATTCACTGAGAGTCTAAGAAGGAAATTAAATAGTCTCTATCCTTAAAATACGACTTTTAGATAAATTTAAAAGAATCATTAGATTGTCATATTTACTTCTATTCTGTTCATGTCTTAAAGAGATTATGTGTAGACCTTTCGCAGGAGAGGATACACCCTTGTTGGGGTTTGTTGAATAGTATATATAATAATACTTATAAAGATTAACTAATACATAGATACGCCCCCGATACATATATGCAAGGTATTGTTTGAAATAAGTATTTAGATCCAATTGTATTGACTGGTATCATCTTTGGTAATTGTTTGCTTAAAATACTTCTAATTTTTGTCAACTCTCCTTCTGATAGTTCATAATAAACCTTATCCGTCCCATAAAAATGTGTTCCATTGCTATATATAGCAGTTGCTATCATCGGAATATCAAGATCCTCTTTTGAAACCTCTGTAGCATATATTTTCTGTTGTAACACATTAAATTCTTTTGTTTTTGGTTGTTTATCATTACAAGTACAACCTACAAATGTAAAACAAAAAGCTATAACTAAGAGATTACTTAATTTATACATCATTTATTTCTTTTTTGTATTGAGTCTATAATCAAATCCTCTTGTACCAGGTTGTGCTTTTGCACCATATATAATTTCTTTCCCCGCTGCATCTTTAAGAGGAGATCCATTCATATATACATGCCATAATCCTGAACGTTTCTTCTCATAGTGCTTCCCGTAAACTAAAGAATTAAGCCATTCTCCTTTTTCTTTTGTGGTATGTAATGTTACATCTGGGGCAATAATGATAACCCCTTTAAATTCTTTAGATGCAGAGATTTCTTGTGCAAAGGTAGATGAAGCACAACTATGTAAGACCAATATAGGATGACCATTGTTCCTTTTCCGCCATCCCTTATCGGCAATGTCTATACGCCTTGCAAATAAAGAAACATCCCTAGATAAGTATGAAGCAACTTCCATCCACCGCTCTCCTGAACTAAGTTTAGATATACCTATCCCCCATGCTTGTTGACGATATTTTTTATCCGAAGGGTCTTTTAGTCCATGAGCCCATATATTTACAACATTATTATCATAATTGTTTCTAAAATATGCAGAATTATTTCTAATATCATTTTGTGGAGGAATACCTTTTGTCAATATAAACCAATTAAGTTTCTTATCACCTTTTTTATCTATAAAATTAATGGGATGGTTGTCACAATAAGAGTAAGAACTACTAAATGGCATTTCTCCTATACGAGGATCCACTCCATACCATAAACTCGTGATAGGATTCATATATCTTGCACCGTAATAGTACAGACCAGTTTCGTTATCGAACTGTTTGCCATTGAACTTATACGGCAGGTCTTCACTGCTACTATGTTCATCAACCAACAGTTCGCCGTATGGCAAGTAGGCATCATACTGGGTGATGTTGGCTTTATCGTCTGTGATGTAAGACGTGCTGCCTAAGTGGTCACTGTGATAGAAGAAGGTCTCCTCTTTCGTAGTGTCGTTTGGAATATAACCATAACCAGCCTGCGGGTCATCAGGATTGCTCGGGTCATTCCATGAGACAGGGGCACCGGGGTTGGTGCCTGGTGTCGTGTTAGGATGTGGAGTCTGAATCCAACCCTGTGGCACATTGTGGTTGCCGAGTTCTGTAAGGACAGCATTATAACCAACACCCGTGTTCTCCGGATCACCGCACGCACCCTTCATTGTAGGTACACCAGGGGCGATGCCCTGCTGCTTATAGTATGCCTCCTTCTGTGTCTGAATCTGATTCATACGTTCTGCATAGTCCTGCTGACCAGCGGTTACGTATGAGCCGTTTCTTCCATAAACGTTGTTAAACAGACCTGTTCCTATTCTTGAAGCAACTCGTTTGTCACCAAGGAAGTAATGTTTTGTGAAGCGGTTCTTGTTGATGCTGATTATCGAAGCAGGGTAGAGCGTGAAGTTATCCGTCTCGTGGAACGTGATTCCCTGCGGCGCACCATTGATATACACACCCTCCATCGTACCGTAACTCTTCATGATACGCTCACCAGCAGCATTGTAGGTATAGCGGTTGATGCCGTTGTTGTCTTTCAACACCATCAGGCGGTTCTCCTCCTCCCAGTATAGCATATGATCATAAGATAAATATCTTTCTAATAAATTACATGCTATATTTATTTTTTAATTTATCGATTAAATTCCGATGAAAATTCTTAAGTAAAAAGTTTTTATATCTTATATTTTTTACCTTCTTTTTATCATTACATAAAGTAATTAATGTAATGTGCGTTATTTTAATTTTTGAATTAAAAAATCCAATATAAATGTGATACTCAAAAGTACAACTCTGCCCTTTTTCAAACCACAATTCAAATCCATTCCCATTTTCTTTAAGACTTTCGTTCCCATCAATATAACCATAAACGTCATTAGATATAACATTATCAAATCTATAAAAGTGAGAATCACGCTTAATCAAAAGAATCCTATTTTCCCCTTTATCAACGTATTTTTCACAACCGTCAGCTGTCATACTATAAGGGCTAAATATAGCTATTTGGGTATTCTGTCCATTTAAGGTAAGGCTATCAACAATAACATACCCTTGTGGAATTAAATATCCTTGCCATTTTCTTTGAGCTTTCCCATTTATACTAGGAGCTGAAAAAATAATAATGAATAAAATAAGAATAAACTTTTTCATATAAAATTATTTTTTATGCCAAAATATAGTTCTACCAAATGTACCTGTCGCTATTAGAGAGAATTTTGCTGTACTTTTGCCATCATGAATAAAAATTCCATTCCTCTCAAAAACGGGTGACACCTGCATCTTTGATTTTATCCTCTGTAAATAGCTTTCATTTCGATAAACATAATCTTTTCTGATATTATCTGGTATTGTTATTTTATTATACTGTCTAAATTTTGGATGGCTAAGCCCTTTAGTTGCAAAATCTGTTCCGTCCCACAACGTTGCACCATGAGTTGGATCAATATCTGATTGTAATGCATCTATTATACCTGCTCTTGCAGTAGTTCTTGTAGAACTTGTAAGATAATCTTTATCATAAGCAACTCTTGCTGATGCAGGAGTAGTCGAATAATTTTGATCATTCAGTTGTTCATATAAAGAATGGTTCTTTACTCTAGGCCCTCCTTTTACTCTTACATGTGCGTAATTCACATCTTTACCATCAACTGCATTATTAGCTGCATGTGCAATCCACAAGCTTTCATTTGGGGCATCACTCGATTCTACATCTACAATATGAGCAGCAATATTAAACTGTTCATCTGTCATACCATTTCCATGATCAATTAACTGAGTCAATTTACCATCTCGTTCAATATATACAAGATTATCTTTTCCTTCTTTCCTTAAGAATTTTCCTTGAGCATTGTATATAAACTTCTGACCATCAGGATCAAATAAATTTATTGGATTGTCTGCACAATAAACATAAGAACCTATTTCTTTATACTTCTCTGCCAGCGGATCCACCCCATACCACAGACAGGTAACAGGGTTCAAGTACCTTGCACCATAGTAGTACAAGCCAGTTTCTGCATCCATCTCCTTGCCATTGAACTTATACGGCATATCCTCACTACTACTATGTTCATCAACAAGCAATTCACCGTACGGCAAATAAGCATCGTACTGAGTGATATTGCCTTTATTGTCTGTGATATAACTTGTACTACCAAGGTGATCGCTGTGATAGAAGAAAGTCTCTTCCTTCGTTGTGTCATTGTCCACGTAGCCATAGCCAGGCTGTGGATTCTCTGGGTTCGTTGGATCGTTCCAGCTAATTGGAGCACCAGGCTCATTTCCTTCAGTAGTGTTGTGTTTCGGAGTCTGTATCCAGCCCTCTGGTACACTATGGTCGCCCAGCTCGGTAATCACAGTGTTATAGCCCACACCTGTATTTTCAGGATCCCCATACGCACCCTTCATTGTAGGTACACCAGGGGCAATGCCCTGCTGTTTATAGTATGTTTCTTTCTGCTTCTGAATCTGATTCATGCGTTCAGCGTAGTCCTGCTGACCAGCCGTTACATATGAGCCATTACGCCCATAGACATTATTAAACAGACCTGTTCCTATTCTTGAAGCGATTCGTTTGTCACCAATGAAGTAATGCTTCGTAAAGCGATTCTTGTTGACAGAGAGGATACTTGCTGGATAAAGCGTGAAGTTATCCGTCTCGTGGAATGTGATACCCTGCGGTGCACCATTGATATACACACCTTCCATTGTTCCATAGCTCTTCATAATACGTTCACCAGCAGCGTTGTAAGTATAACGACTCGTCTTGCCGTTATCGCTTAAGACCATCAGGCGGTTATCCTCATCCCAATACATCTCACGGGTAGTATTCGCCGAATCGTTCGTTACTAATGTTGGATTACCGTTGGCATCATACGTGTAATGATCGTGACCAATCTGTGTTGGAGCCGTCGGGTGGTTACTGTCCTCATATTTATAAGCGAAGTTATAAGACTTAGCAGTTGTCGTTGAATCCACCTTCTGCACCTTTGTCAGCGGTTCACTCATCCGTCCGAACGACATCATCATATCATACGATGCACGCTTTGCCTTACCGCTTGCATGAATAAGACGGTTCAGCTCATCATACTCATACGTATGCGAACTCCTTCCTCCCAGCTTCGCCTTGTTGAGTTTCGTCAGCGACGTTGGGTTGGCGGCATTCGTAATACCGAGGATATTGTCCACAGCATCATAACGATACCTGTTTTCCATCACAGTCTGACCGTCCGCTGTAAGGTTCATCACCTGCAGACGTTCACGTTGCTTGTCGTAGGTATAGGTAGTCTCCGTGCCATTACCGAGCTTCGTATAGACCGTATGACCCTCCTTGTCGTAACCTATCCTGTCAACAATAACGCTCTGACGTCCCTGTTTATTGCTCGTAAGACGCTCAAACTGTCCAGCAGCATTGTAATGGTAGGTCACCATTTCACCATCAGGATAAGTCATCGTCTGCACACGGTTCCAGCTATCATACGTAGCACCATAGACATAAGTCCTAATATCTGCCACGCTCGCCATCACTGTACGTACAGTCTTCGTCACTTCACCCTGTCGACCGTAGTAGTAGGCTTCACCGCCACTCGCATCCTCTACAAGGGCAAGACGACCAGCGCGATTATACTTATCGCCAGCTTTACCATAGGTATAAGTAACGCGATTAAAGAGGTTTTCTGGATAAAGTACCTCATGGAGTCGTTCGAAGTCGTAGGTGTAAGAGATGTAACCCTTGTCAGATATCGACTTCCTAAGCTCTGCCGTAAGCTTCGTCAGGAGGTTACCCGCCGCATCATAGGTCATATCCGTCTCACCTGCATCAGGATGGTTCACCATCAGTTTGCGACCAAGCAAGTCATAGGTATACCAACTGCAAATATACAACTTTATTTTATAAATGTGTCTTTAGATCATGCGAAAACGGGGAAGGATAGGGTGCGTTGTGCGTGCAAATGTAACCAAGCGAAAAGCATCAAAATCCCTAATTAAGTTTTAATTTTACAACTCTTCATATAGATGAATCACAGCATCATTATATATCATATCAAGTTTTACTTGTGCATTTGCTCCTAAGCAAATAAGCAAGAGATAAGATACAAATATGCTCCTCTTAGAATATGACATAGGATACCAGATATAATACTATTTTAATGTTTGTTTCCAATATGAAATATCATCATCTTTCATACTAATCCGCCATTCTCGAATGCCGATATGCACTAAAAGAACAGCAGCTTCACGCTTATAAAGATAATATAATAAAATATTTGCAGCGTAATCTTTCTTATTGTTCCTTAACATTTGTATCCATTCTTCTTTTTTCACTCCTTCAAGAATGCGATTTTCTTTAGAATCTAAATCGATAATAACCCGATATCCAATATCAGTTATGGGAAAAGTAGATTCGTCAGCTATCTTCAATATCTTGAATTTGATTTTTTTATTGTCAATAAAAGAATACTTATTCGTATTATGGATATCATTCTGTTTTATCTTTTGAGCATTACAGGATGATATAAACATTATTAAAAATATAATAAGTGGAAATTTTATATTTTTCATCATTGCCTCTTTTTTTTGTTTTTTATCAAATATGCACTTCTATAACCTCTCCCAATACTTGTATATTCCTTTATATGTTGGGTTGAGGGAATAATATAATCTTTGAGTTTGGTTTTCCTATCTCCTATATATTTATCAATTAAAGAGTTAACGTTTTCATATCGTTTTTCAGGGTAGTGAAAGTGTAAGTCTGCTGCAACTTTTATTTGATTAATTTCACCGTCAACTTCCACTCCTGCAACTAGATTTGCATATTTAGCGGCAGTAATCTTACCCATCTCGACCTGCCTTCTATATGACTTAAAAGCTTTGACATTTATCCGATTAGACAACTCATGTGCCAGTTTAACAATCTGATATTTCTTATTTGTTCCTTTTGTTAATGTTATCTTACCTGTTTCTCCATCTGTCGCTGTATATCTACCAAATGAGATATTCTGGTCATAGTTTTTCAGAGTAATACCCGCAAGTGATAATAGTTTCTTAAAAGTTCTACTATGTTTCATTCCATATACAATTGTCTCTTTTATTGTAGGATATTTGGGAGCCATTCCTGTTGGATCCATCAAGCCGATGGGGTTATCCATCGTATAACAATATCCGGTAACACTTGGATACTTCTCCCTCAACGGGTCTACCCCTAACCACATGGAGATTTTGGGGTCCATGTACCTGGCTCCGTAATAGTACAGCCCCGTTTCTTCGTCAAGTTCCTTGCCATTGAACTTATACGGCATGTCCTTGCTACTACTATGTTCATCCACTAACAGCTCACCATAAGGCAGGTAGGCATCATACTGTGTGATGTTGGCTTTATCATCTGTGATGTAAGATGTACTACCGAGGTGGTCACTGTGATAGAAGAAGGTTTCTTCACGTGTAGTATCATTAGGAACATAGCCATAACCAGCCTGCGGGTCATCAGGGTTACTCGGGTCGTTCCAGCTTACAGGAGGACCGGGGTTGGTATTTGGTGTGGTGTTAGGATGTGGAGTCTGAATCCAACCCTGTGGCACATCATGGTTGCCGAGTTCGGTGAGGACGGCATTATACCCTACACCCGTGTTCTCTGGATCACCATACGCACCCTTCATTGTAGGTACACCAGGTGCAATGCCCTGCTGTTTATAATACGCTTCCTTCTGACGTTGGATTTGATTCATACGTTCAGCGTAGTCCTGCTGACCAGCGGTTACATATGAGCCGTTACGTCCATAGACATTGTTAAACAGACCTGTTCCTATCCTTGAAGCAACTCGTTTGTCACCAAGGAAGTAATGCTTTGTAAAGCGATTCTTATTTACAGAGAGGATACTTGCAGGATAAAGCGTGAAGTTATCCGTCTCGTGGAAAGTAATACCCTGCGGTGCACCATTGATATACACACCCTCCATCGTACCGTAACTCTTCATGATGCGTTCACCAGCAGCATTGTAAGTATAACGACTCGTCTTGCCGTTGTCAGAGAGTACCATCAGACGATTGTCTTCATCCCAATACATCTCACGGGTAGTGTTCGTTGAGTCGTTCGTTACCAGTGTAGGATTACCGTTGGCATCGTATGTGTAATGGTCGTGACCAATCTGCGTTGGAGCCGTCGGATGGTTACTGTCCTCATACTTATAAGCAAAGTTATAAGACTTGGCAGTTGTTGTTGAGTCCACCTTCTGCACCTTAGTCAGCGGCTCACTCATCCGTCCGAACGACATCACCATGTCGTAACTTGCACTTTTTGCCTTACCGCTGGCATGAATAAGGCGGTTCAGCTCATCATACTCATACGTATGCGAACTCCTTCCTCCCAGCTTCGCCCTATTGAGTTTCGTCAGCGACGTTGGGTTGGCAGCATTCGTGATACCGAGGATATTGTCCACAGCATCATAACGATACCTGTTCTCCATCACAGTCTGACCATCCGCTGTAAGGTTCATCACCTGCAGACGCTCACGCTGCTTGTCGTAGGTATAGGTAGTCTCCGTGCCATTACCAAGTTTCGTATAGACCGTATGACCCTCCTTGTCGTAACCTATCCTGTCAACAATAACGCTCTGATGTCCCTGTTTATTGCTCGTAAGGCTCTCCACCTGTCCTGCAGCATTATAGTGATAAGTCACCACTTCACCATCAGGATAAGTCATCGTCTGCACACGGTTCCAGCTATCATACGTAGCACCATAGACATAAGTCCTGATGTCTGCCACGCTCGCCATGACCGTTCGGACAGTCTTAACAACTTCGCCCTGTCTGCCGTAGTAATACGCTTCACCGCCCGAAGCATCCTCAACGAGGGCAAGACGACCGGCACGGTTATACTTATCGCCAGACTTACCATAGGTATAAGTAACACGATTAAAGAGATTTTCTGGATAAAGTACCTCATGGAGTCGCTCGAAATCGTAGGTGTAAGAGATGTAACCCTTGTCAGATATCGACTTCCTAAGCTCTGCCGTGAGTTTCGTCAGGAGGTTACCTGCCGCATCATAGGTCATATCCGTTTCACCAGCATCAGGATGGTTCACCATCAGTTTGCGACCAAGTAGGTCGTAGGCATATTTCGTCTCCCTACCGTTAGGATGCTGAACTGTCATCACCTGACCAACAGGGTCATAGCTGTACTTCACCGTGATATCCTCACCACGAGCATGCTGCACCGTTTCACGGTTGCGCCCCTTGGCATCCGTATAGCTCTCCGCATGTCGTCCCAGTGCATCCGTGACTGTTGTCTGGAGCATCGGTTCACCGTCATGGCTGCCGATAGAGTAAGCCGTACGTGTCACACTGCCGTCAGCAAGCGTAACACTCATAGTGCGGTCGTGCGCATCATACTCTGTCTTTGCCTGCAGATCACCCGTCGCGTGGTTGTAAGTACCAATATTACCATGGCTCTCCGTCATTGGGTAATAAGCTGTAATGTTACGTCCGAAGGCATCGATGACAGCCCTTCCACTGACGATAGAGACTTTTTGATTGCTTCCACCAGACCACACTACACCCGTCTGCTTTGTCTGGACAGCACGCATCAGCGAGTCGGCAAAGGTATAGGTATCTATGTTGCCTTCCTTAGAATAATGAATGGTATGTGCCTTGCGTTCTGCAGGGAAGTACTCAAAGCGGATAGTAAATGGCTGACCGCTTTCAATCTCATACGGAGCACGGATTGTCTGTTGTCTGCCCAGTGCATCGTAGGTGTATTCCATCTTCTGTCCGTTAAGGTCGGTCGTTACAGACGGAGCATTCCAAAGAGCATCATAAGCCGTACTGGAGCTATAGCCGTAGGCATCCTTGACACTTGTCACAAGACTGTGATAGAGGTCATCATACGTATAAGCATAGAACATACGCTGATGATTGTAGTTCTCCGGCTTCGTCATCCGTGTGATGTTGCCATAGCCATCGTAAGTCATGTTATAGACAGAAGGTTTGTCACCGTTATACGTTGTCAAACGGAAGTGTACAACTGCAAATATACAACTTTATTTTGTAAATGCGTCTTTAGGATATGAGAAAACAGGAGAAAGATGAAGGACGTTGTGTGCGTAAATGTAACCAAGAGAAAAGCATCAAAACCCCTAATTAAGTTTAATTTTTAGTTGCTGTCACTTTTAACACTTCGCGTAATAAGCTTATATACAGACGGTTAAAAGCAAAAAGAGAGTGACAGAAATGACAGCAAAATCGGAAATGCGATGTAATCGGCTTTTGCGTTTGAGTGGAGAAAGGGGAACTGATAGTTATGGGATATGCCTGCTCATGGTAAAACGCTCCAGCGCAGGTCCTCGTAAGATTAGCCGTCCCGATGCATACCACCGTGCCATTACAGACTAATCTGAAATATGTTTACAGGAAAATCAAGCTACATGTCTATAAAATCACGAGATATACCAAGAAGACAGACTTGTAGTCCGTTGTTTACCAAAGACTTACAAATGCCGTTCTAAAAGGTGCCCTTTTACGCTGCAAAAGGGCGTCTTTTACACCTCAAAAGAGCACCTTTTACCATGCAAAAGGGCATCTTTTACCGTGTCAAAGTCCACCTGTTATTCTCAATTTATGAATCTTTATTACAACCTTTCTTATGCTCTTTTCCCTTTCATAACAAGCGAGTACCTCTCCCCCTGCATAGTTAGTCGAACATCATAAAAACACCTGTTTTTCAATTTTCCTGTCACTCCTGTCACTCCTCCCCATGTCACAACGCATTGATAACAAGCGGTCTACGTAGAGTGTTAAAAGTGACAGCAACTAAAAACAAAAACTAACTTGGGGTTTTTAGACTAGTTGTGGGACATCTAATCAAATATTAGAATATATTCATAGCACTTATTTACCTATCACAAGCTGTAAAAGACTCCCAAGAAGGCTATTTGTCATTGTCAAAACCTAACTTTTTTATTACCTAACATCAAAAAATCACTCACTATAAGGTTCATAATATCAATCGCTATTATTCCCTGTCTTATATATAATGTCATAGATTCTTTCAGAGATTTTATCTTTACCCCCTTCTGCAAGGTCTGGACATGTAAATATTCTACCATAAATTGTATAAATGATAAGAATAGTATAAGGATATATAGGAAGACCATAATCATTAATTCCAGCTATATCGGCTATTTTCACATCAACATACTTAGCTCTTAAACAATCATAAAAATATATTCTATCCTTTTGAGTATATAAGAAGTCTTTATTCCATAACCGTTGGAATATAAAATAAAAACTAATAGAACATACTAATAATACTAAAAGAAAAAGCCAACTAAATACAATATAAAGTATTGGTGAGTTTTTACTAATATTCAATAAGCAGAACATAGATGCTCCTAATGGCAAGAAACTTGTTATGGCTTGTAAAACAAGTGACTCTTTAGAGATCTTATATTTTATATTCATAATCTATTTGCCAATTATATTTTTTTCAAATCCTAAATTAATAAATTTTATACTAACACCTTCTAATTGTGTCACACCTATTCTTGGAACTATAGTCTTTGTTCCAAAATTTATAGCTCCAGATGAGAAATTAAATCCTTCTGTCTTGTTGTATGTCCCGCCAAAAGATACTCCTAATCCGTCAATAGTAGGTAAACTCATGGACCAAGTTCGCCCCTTATAATCAGTAGGAGTATCATCAAATCCAGCAGTCATTGCCAAGCCCATATCGATATATGAGGGAGAATATCCAGCAGATAAATCACCATAAGTACTGAGATGTCCAGGAGTCAAGGCAAATCCCATCTCAAAACTTAAGTTGATAGCCATTGCAGTTGCATCGAAAGTGAACCCTAAGTATACTTTTCTTGGATTCCAAGGTCCTAAACCTCCATCTGAGTTTCTTGTATCACCGAAGAGTTGATAGCCGAAACTATGATGGAATTTGTAGTCCTTATCACCAATAACAACAACATCGTCCATTGGATGAGACGAAAGGATATTGCCTTGTTCGTCTCCAAATTTATATTGTCCCTGATCATCAAACATATCTGCTGTATTTCCCAAGAATTTACCACCCTTAGGAATAAACTTTGTATCCTTAGCTGAGTTAACCCTCTCATCCCAATAAGTTTTCTTATCTTTTGTTTCGACCCATCCCTTTCCGTTAGGGTCAATGATCCTAATAGGATTCCCACCACCATATAGATAAGGGATAGTTTGAACATACTTTTCTGCTAACGGATCCACTCCATACCACAGACTTGCCATAGGATTCATGTATCTTGCACCATAATAATACAAGCCAGTCTCTTCATCAAACTGTTTGCCGTTGAACTTATACGGCAGTTCTTCACTGCTACTATGCTCGTCAACCAACAGTTCACCGTATGGCAGGTAAGCACCATACTGTGTGATGTTGGCTTTATCATCTGTGATGTAGGACGTTGAGCCGAGGTGGTCACTGTGATAGAAGAAGGTTTCTTCTTTCGTAGTGTCATTAGGAATATAACCATAACCAGCCTGTGGGTCATCAGGATTACTCGGGTCATTCCAGCTTACAGGTGGACCGGGGTTAGTATTCGGTGTGGTGTTGGGGCGTGGAGTCTGAATCCAACCCTGTGGCACATCATGGTTGCCGAGTTCTGTGAGGACGGCATTATAACCAACACCCGTGTTCTCCGGATCACCATACGCACCCTTCTCTGTCGGTACACCTGGAGCTACACCCACCTTCTTATAGTATGCTTCCTTCTGTGTCTGGATCTGATTCATACGTTCAGCATAGTCCTGCTGACCAGCCGTTACGTATGAGCCGTTGCGTCCGTAAACGTTGTTAAACAATCCTGTACCGATACGGCTGGCAATTCGCTTGTCACCGATAAAGTAATGCTTCGTGAATCTATTCTTGTTAACAGAGAGGATACTTGCCGGATAAAGTGTGAAGTTGTCCGTCTCGTGGAATGTGATACCCTGCGGTGCACCATTGATATACACACCCTCCATCGTACCGTAACTTTTCATGATGCGTTCGCCAGCAGCATTGTAGGTATAACGACTCGTCTTGCCATTATCGCTTAAGACCATCAGGCGGTTATCCTCATCCCAATACATCTCACGGGTAGTATTCGCCGAATCGTTCGTTACCAGTGTTGGATTACCGTTGGCATCATACGTGTAATGATCGTGACCAATCTGTGTTGGAGCCGTCGGGTGGTTACTGTCCTCATATTTATAAGCGAAGTTATAAGACTTAGCAGTTGTCGTTGAGTCCACCTTCTGTACCTTGGTCAGCGGTTCACTCATCCGTCCGAACGACATCGCCATGTCATACGATGCACGCTTTGCCTTACCGTTTGCATGAACAAGGCGGTTCAGCTCATCATACTCATACGTATGCGAACTCCTTCCTCCCAGCTTCGCCTTGTTGAGTTTTGTAAGCGACGTTGGGTTGGCAGCATTCGTGATACCGAGGATATTATCCACAGCATCATACTGGTACCTGTTTTCCATCACAGCCTGACCGTCCGCTGTAAGGTTCATCACCTGCAGACGTTCACGCTGCTTGTCGTAGGTATAGGTAGTCTCCGTGCCGTTACCGAGCTTCGTATAGACCGTATGACCCTCTTTGTCGTAACCTATCCTGTCAACAATAACGCTCTGACGTCCCTGTTTATTGCTCGTAAGACTCTCAACCTGTCCTGCAGCATTGTAGTGATAAGTCACCACTTCACCGTCAGGATAAGTCATCGTCTGCACACGGTTCCAGCTGTCATAGGTAGCACCATAGACATAAGTCCTGATGTCCGCCACGCTCGTTATACATAGTGTCCCTCATTATATCTTAGCTGTCTATTTATAGCTGATTTCTGTTCCTCTGTTTATACTAAGAAGTTCCACTTTCTTATTGGTTATATTTATGTGAGCTTGAACAAAGTCCCGTCCTCCTTGGTCGCCATCTGCAGAATTAAAGATAGTTCGATACCTACTTCTTATTATCCCTTGCTCATTGTGGATTTCGTAAGCATACAAATTAGCAAAGACATATTTCATATACATTTTCTGATATCCGAAATATTGTACAAAATAATGGTTATATGGCAATGTATTGTTGCTACAGTCCATCTCCTTCTTCAGAATTGTTTCAAATGTCCTGTACTCCTGCTTTGTAAGCTTATAATAAGAACAATTATACCATAGTTTGAATGGTTTCCCATCCAACCATGTTATCATACCTTTGTAAGACATTTCTTGAGGTCTTTTGTTCTTAGAGTCAATAGCCCAAATATATTTCTTTTTCGGTCTTACTGCTTTCCATAAGAAAAAAGACAAAAGAAAAGTGATCCAAGAAACAATTATCCCATAAATCGTTTCGCTATTTGTGAAAATTTGATCTCTGTCTACATCATAGTATAGAGGAGTACTTTCTATGTCTGATTCTTGGCTATGGGATATTCCTATGTAATACTCTTTATTGTTATATAATATGTTTATATTTACACCATTTCTGTTACCTCCTCGAGATATAATTTGTTCTCTTTTAATAAAGAAAGGATGGGTGGAAGCAATAACTTCTTGTTTATGGTAATAATCAATAGAACAAAGAATGGAAAAAAGTAACACTAAAGACTGTATTACGCTAATATATATTCCCAATTTATTAAAGTAATATTTAATCATTTCTTACTATACTCCTCGTCATAATTCAATATCCAATGTAAGGGTTCATCACCTGCAGACGTTCACGCTGCTTGTCGTATATATATAGGTCGTCTCCGTGCCCTTATTTAACTTTGTATAGACTGTATATTTTGAAAATACAGTTCTATATCACTATACAGGAAATTCTGGTTTAATAAAAAGAGTTGTATCCCTTTTTACTATTTTTATTTTCCACTCCCCATTTTGTTTAATAATACTGTCACCAACCTGAAGTTCTTTTAAGTCCCAAACATCGTACACTTCAAACTCTATGCTTTTCCCCTTAAAATTTTCCCCAGTGATATAATAATCGCGGCTCTTCTTTATTTTTGTTACTTTTACATTAAACGCACATGTGTAGCATACTTGCTTATAAGGCTCAAAATTGTTGAGTTCCTTAATATTAAAGACAAATGCTAAAAGGCAAAGGATACCTCCAGCTCCCCAATATAGTACTTTTTTAAATAGAATGGAATCCATGTATTACCTCTTGTGTTAGAAAAACCAAAGATAGAAGGAAAAGCCATACGGCTTTGCACCAGTCTTAGGTATGTACTTACCATTTACGAATGTCCATAGAGTTTCAAGCAATGAAACGGTGCGTTCCATAGGGTGAAACGGTGGGTTTCATAGGATGGAACGGTGCGTTTCATAGGATGAAACTGTGAGTCTCATTCTTTGAGACTATTATGATACTCTATTTTATTCATAAGCATAACGGGTAAAGTAGTTGTCGAAGCTTAACTCTTCGGTGTAACCATACGAGCGGAAGATGTTCATAATACCCTCTTGCTGCTCGGGTGTGAGGGTGAGTTGTCCGTTCATGTAGCGGTAGTAGGTGGGGCGACTACCGAGATATTGCTGAATTTCTCTGCGTATCGGAGTGTCGTCCACGCGTTTTACGTTGAGGAATAAATTGTGAAATCCCCATGCTGCTCGTATCACCCGTTTTTCCACGTAAAACTTGCATTTGCCTTTTTGCAGCGCATTAGGATAGATGGCATAGCCCACGGTTTTATCGTCTGGTAGATGCTGACCAACAAAATAACGCATACAAGTGTCTTTGCGTGGACAGTCTTTGTTAAAACAGAGTTCCCATGTAGGGGGAACGGAAGCGAAGTTGAAGGGTAGTTGTTCCATATTATGATTTAATTTTTACGAGAACTTTGCAAGTTCTTTCATTTTAGTTTGAATGAATCAATTTATTGGGGGCTAAAGGGTTGCTAAGGAGATTATAATACTAGCAATGAATAAAATTAAAGATAACAACCATGTACACAAAGAAAGTATCATATACAGACACTTCACGTTTTTATTTAAACTTTTGTATGTCTTGTAATACTTTGAAAGAGAATTACAAACTTTATTTTCACAGAATTTGCTTATAACAGGTATGAGAAATATAATTAAAAGAAGCAAACCTATCTTATCTGTTTTCGTCCAAGCCAGAATAGATACAGACTGTAAAGTTAAATAAATACAGAGAAATACTCCCCCTATAACATTTAAGATTATATCTATTAAATACCACTCTGCATATCGATACCGTCTTCTTGGATATTTCATCCAAAGAACTGAATACTTCGATATAGTATATATACTAAAAAACATGTAAGATAAGATTTTATACACTTTCATACAGAATTAGTTTGATCATATAAGATAGAACTTTATAGTTTTTTGTGACTTTCATCTTGTTTATATCATGTCTAATATTTTTAATATTCCATATATTAATGATGCGATTGCACCAATCCAGCCTTTTATGTACATATACTCACCGCCTCCCCCAGAATGATGCGACTTAGAGCAAATCCATATCATAATAATGCCTACTATTATATAGTTCATGCCCTCTAGTGCTCTATAAAACAACCCGATGACGCCTGAAATAAGAAGAGTACATAAAACTATATAGGCAACTGAATACATTAAAGACTTTTTGCATTGCGATTGCCTTAAGCGATAGAATAGATAGCAAACTAAACTTATAGTCAAAAAACCAGATATACTATATAATCCCATTGCTTCAATTTATTTATTATTTGAATCAACCTCCTTGTGAGGATTGATTTTTCCTCATTTAGCTAGACACTTTTTTGTTATATTAGCTGAATAAGTAGACAGCCTTTTTGTAAGTCTACTGGAAAGCTAGACACTTGGTCTTTATTGGATATGCAGAGCTTGTGGCTTCGCTTGTGTTGCAATACTGGATGCTCCTCAATGGATCATTCTGTTTTATGCTGGTTGACATACACCTTCACTAGCGATTTGTTGTCTGGCTTGGCAAAGATAGTGGATTGTTTTCATTCCTGCTATCTTTTTGAGGATAAACTTTCTTCTTCCACACTCTTTTCTGTGTGCCTTGCTCGAAGTGAGCGTTCTGTGGAACCTTGTATCCAATGCTCATGTGCGGTCGGCAATATTTGTGGAAGTGAATGTATCGAATCCTATGATATAATAAAGAGAGAGCTTGGGAATAATTAATGTGTTGATAGCCATGCTCTCGCTTGTTAGCTTGATAGAAGTGGAGACAAGTAATCGCCGTTAGTTAGTCTTTATGGTTATTTCTTGTTTTTACTATATGGGTATATACAACTGGATATTTGCTACTATCTAATAGATGCGAATCGCAAAATTGTCTCTTATTGTATTTGCTCTTATTAAATGGATTCTTGTAGGAAGATGCAAAGCTTCTATTGAAGAACTAAAATCTTTGTGGATGAATATAATTCCAGTATGAGGATTTGTTCTTATACATACATTACGAAGGGTTTTAAGATCTGCATGTCCGCTGGTATGAAAACCATCTCTAGTCCCATCATAAATCCTTCCGTTGAAGAGCTCCCGCATTGCAATGATTTGTGGGTTAAGGTGTTCTTTTTCCCCATTATGGTATCCTTGCCACATCGAGTAAATCAGGTAAGGAGGGGCGTCATTGTAAGTATTTATCAGTTTCTTTATACGTTCAATCTGGCTGCTTCTAACAGGTATTAAGAAACCTCTCTTCATTAGAAATTCCCTAACCTTTGGTTCATTATATTGATTTAATAGGAATTTGTTAGAAAAATTAAAGATACTACTCTTCGTGTATTTTGTGAATATATCCAGTATTGATGATAGGAAATGGTCACAACAAAATACTCTGTGTGTTAATTTGCATGCTTCTTTAAAAGAGGCTAATCGTTCTAAGTCCGTAGAAGAACAGAGTGCGAAAACATACTTATGCCGTTTTAGAACTTTTATGGTATTAGACAAGATATCCATTTCATGTAATACTTTCTCTTGCGTCCGTCCCAACATAGTTCCTTCGGTTATGAGAAGGTCTATTTGCCCGATATAATATTTCAGAATGCGGTCTAACCCTTTTCCTAGATAGCCATGATTTCGAAAGTCACCTGTATGTAATATAACTTTCCCTTCAGATTCAATCTTAAACATATAAGCATCAAAGGCAGAATGACTGCAGAAGTAAGGGGTAATTCGGATATCTTTGATTTGTATAGGTTCGTTGGCAAAGTATGTACGCATATGATTGATAGTATTCTGCTCTTCCTTTGTATCTATATGTTTGGAAAGTGTATCATATTTGCACTTGATAACCTCCAAAGCTCCTTTACCAACGTATTGTGGAATGTCGTTTGGAACAAGATGAAATAGACCTATATGATCTCCATGATAGTGGGTGTAGAATATTGCATCCGCATCCGCTGTAATTTGAGTAACTTGTTCTACTGTTAGTTCCTTTACCCTATTTCCTGGTAGATTACTACCAAGATCAATGATAATTTTGGCTTTTGTAGTTGCAATTTCAGTAATACATCCACCAATTTGATTAGCTCCACGATGTATGGTTATGTTTATCATATTATATATACGCTCTTTGGTGATATTGAAAGGTTGTTATAGGATGAAGATAATTGGGGCTTATCTATCATAAAGCTGATACTCTTCTTTGTTTAGCCATATAACTCTTATCCCTTTAGCTTCTCCTTTCTGTTCCTTTCTGAAAACCTCCTTTTGGGACTCAAAACTAGTTCCATCTTCTTTGAATTGATAACAAAAGATAAATTCAGGTTTGTGACTGCAGTCTATCTTGATATCTTTGGGTAATAACCCCAGTTGTTTCTTCTGCTCTACAATTTCATCCATTTCCTTAGTAAATGCCTCTTCTGTCTTGGTATTAGCTCCAATAGAGTAAGCATACGAATGGGCATGATCTTTGAGTCCAGATGTGCCTTTAAGCGCCTTGGTTCCCTTCTTTAGTTCTATGATGCATAGACAATGATCGCTGTTTCTTATGGCTATGATATCAAAGCGTGGTGATGGAATCTTTCCTGCAGGGGTTCTTTTATTCCCACAATATTTGAATTCAGATCTTTTACTGACCTGATATTCTAAGTCGATAATTGTATAGTCTGATAATTTGTACTGATTACGTAGACACAAAAGATGTTGTGCCTTTTTCTCTTCAACGCCTTTACCATTTAGAATATTCTGCCAATAGTGCTCCATAGCAGCACTAATGTATGCTATATAAGCCTCATATTTCCCCTCTTTGAAAAGCTGTAGACAATGATTTTCCTTTTCTATGATTTCAAGTTGATCTTTTTCTTCTTTTTTAGAATGTTTTCTGAAGTAGTTCCTGTCAATCTCTATTCTCTTATCGGAATAGACCCGTGCTATGTTACCTCCCCAATAATAAATATTAAAGTAGTTGTCTCTAATTTGAAAGGTTAAATCTGGGTTTTTGTTGACACATTCCAAGAATTTGTTTAATGGTCCTTCTAATAGACTCTTTCGGAGAGTTTCGCCTGATTTATCTACATGAAATCCTCTTTTATAATGGTTGCTCATAATACTGAATGATTAAATGTTATGTAATAATGGTTGTGTCTGGTATAATTGGTACTGATCATCTAATACTGCTCCATTAGCATATAAGGTGTTACTTATTAGAATTTTACCTACAGACTCATGAGCATGTCCGAATAGATGGGCATAGGGCTTGGTGCTAAATATTCTGTCACGAATAGCCTTATTCCCCCAGTGTCTCCCTGCTGATTCGTCAAGAATCATTAATGGTGGTTCGTGGGTGATGATAATATCCGCCTTAGTTGGGATTTTCTTTTCATTATGATTGTAACCCAATCCAAAGAGTGTAATGCCTTCTAGTGTAATACTCTTATCTTGCAAGAAGAATACGTTATTAGGTAAATCCTCTATATTATCCGCATCCCATAAGCATAGGTCATGGTTACCTGTTATGAAGATTTTATATCTATAGGGTAGGGTTATGAACCAATTAAGGAAATCTAGAACTTCTTTTTCTGTTCCCATGTCAGTGAAATCTCCGCAGTGAACGATGATGTCAGCCATAGGTAGATTTGTCAATAAATGGTGCCTGTTGTGTGTGTCAGATATATGAAGAATCTTCATTATTGTTTAGATGAATATTTAATAGGATAAGTTAATAGTATTTTGGTTAAGTACTCTTCATAAGACTGCTCTTTTATTCTTTTCGCTTTTCAATCTTGATCAGCAATAAGCCGATAGCAGTCCATATCAACTCTCGGATGCGGACAATCAGTGCGACGAAGATACCCGCACTTGAACTAAGTCCTAAGCCAGTAACTGACATGAGGAATCCGCCTTCGCGTCCGCCCAGTTGCAAAGGCATAAAGAAGAGCATGTTGGCAAATAACGAGGTGAAAGCAAGGATGAGGATGCAATCGAAGTAATTGACGCTTGGCATGAGAACCAATAGAATGAAGAAGATCTCTAAGGCACTACAGATTCTGCAGGACAGCTCCAATAGAACCGCTGTAAAGAACATACGTGGGTTTTGGTTATGAAGTGATGCAATCTGTCGGTCGATGTTATCGAGTTCTTCTTTATGCTGATGAATGAAAGGCTCTGCCCACTTCTTAATGAACGGGATGTGTCGCACGATACTCATCACACGCACGGCAAGTCCTTTCTTATAGCCTGTCAAGAAGAACCATATCGCTGCTATACAAAAGATTCCAGTAACGCTTAGCATTGTGCCCATCAATAGGTTGACGGGTTGAGTGAACAAGTAAAGGAATATCGATAGGAACCAAAACCAGAAGTGACTGAATATGTGTGTCATAGCATATAGCACAACAGATGATGTGGCACGCTCAACTCCTATCTTCGGTGTTAGTTCCATGATACGATAAGGTTCGCCTCCCATCAATCCGCCAGGCGTTGCATAGTTAAGTGCAAAGCCAGATACCGTCACTTTGTAAAGCCAATGAAAGGAAACACGTTGCTGTTCCGTATTTCCTTTCGTTTGGCTTTTTATGATGACATACCATGCCGATGTGTTAAACAGATATAGAACAGCCCATAGTGCAATGACGGCAAAGAACCAGTAACCAGCATGCTGTAGATTACGCCAGACATCAGCAAAGTCGAGTTGAGTAATCATAATGACTAACACGACTAAGCCGAACCCAAAGAATATATTCTGATGCTTTTTACTCATGAGTCTATGGATGGAGTTCTATCTGTTGGATAGATATTATCCTCGCTTCTCTTCGTGTCGCTCGCTATGTGGAGTGCGGTCTTCCCGCTTATGAGGGATAGCGAAACGCACTTTATCACTCTCATCACGCTTCTCCTTATAGAGCTTTGGTAGCGGATGAACTAGAGCCTCGTCATATTCTGCACGATTGCGGAAGATGTCGATAGCAAGGTAGATGGCATGGCGGAAAGCCTGCTCGTTGGCAACGCCTTGCCCTGCAATCGCAAGGCTATTAGGTATCTCTGCGGCTGTACGAACGAGTGACATTCCTGATGTATAGTTGATTCCTTGGAAGTCAGAGAGTGTGCGGAAGGGGGATAAACCTTGTTCGTAATACATAGCCAAAACCCCATCAAACTCTTGATAATCGCCGTTACTGAAGAAGGTATCGGCAGCATACGGACCAAAGACTTGTATCTCCTTTTCCACGAGTTCGTTGATAGCAGGCATGATAACCTCTTCTTCTTCGGAACCCAATAAGCCATTATCGCCCGCCTTAGGGTTCAATCCTAATATGGCAATGCGTGGACAAGAGATTCGGAAGTCGCGTCGTAAGCTCTGGAAGAGTTCTTTTGTCTTGTTCTCAATACTTTCTTTCGAGATAGAATCAGCCACTTGACGGAGAGGAAGATTACGTGTTGCCAATGCCACACGCAGTCCTTCGTGGATAAAGATAGATAATCCGTTCCCTTCAGTCTCTAAGTGATCTTCAATATAACGGCTTTGCCCACAGAAATGGAACTTGTCATTATTGTCAATAGGAGCAGTCACTAACACGTCGAATAAGCCTTGACGATAATCCTCCAGCGCCTTATCTATCGCCTTCAATCCAGCCTCGCCCGATTCCTCTGAAGCAACACCTAGCTCAACCTTTATCTCTTCGTCAAAGACAGGGAGCAAGTTTAATCGTCCTTCTTTAGCCTCACTTGCATCGTTGATAATCGTGAAGTTTGCCTCCATCTCCAATGCATTACGATGATAGGTGGCTACTTTTGGCGATCCATAGATAATGGGTGTGCATAGCTCAAGCATATCTGGTTCAGAAAAGGTCTTGAATATCAACTCATATCCAACACCATTTGTATCTCCGTGTGTGATAGCTACGCGGACTCTTTTATTCTCGTTCATATATGTATATCTTGTATAGTTTGATACTGTCTTATTCAACTTTATCGTCTCTCTTCAGCAATCTTCTTGGCTGTAGAAAGTAACCCACAGGCGGCAAAGATGTCTTGACCACGACTCGCACGAATAGTCGTAAAGACTCCATGTTGCGTTAGATAGTTCCTGAATTGTTCCATCTTGTGGTCTTCAACTCCATGCAAAGGTATGTTGGGAATAGGGTGGAATCGAATCAGATTTACCCTACATTCTAGCCCCCTAACGAGCTTCACAATCTCCTTAGCATGCTCTTCAGAGTCATTGACTCCCTTAAATACTATGTATTCAAAAGACAACCGACGCTGGTGCGAAAAGTCATAGTTACTTAGCAATTCAACGATACTCTCAATCGACATTCCCCGCTCGGCAGGCATCAATTCCGACCGTTGTTCATGCAGAGGAGAGTGCATGCTGATTGCCACATGACAATTACTTTCTTCCAAGAATCGCTTTAACTTCCCCTTGATTCCTACACTACTTACGGTGATTCTCTTAGGCGACCACGCATAACCAAAGTCAGCAGTCAGCACCTCAGTAGTACGTAAAACGTTATCGAGATTGTCCATTGGTTCGCCCTGACCCATGAACACTATGTTGGTCAGTTTGTCACGTTCTGGGAGGGAATATATTTGGTTTAGGATATCAGTTGCACTCAAATTCCCTTCAAAGCCCTGCTTACCTGTTTGGCAGAAGAGGCAATTCATCTTACAACCAATCTGTGAAGAAACACACAATGTGGCACGATCTTCTTCTGGGATATATACTGTTTCAACAAATTTCCCACTATCCGTAGGGAATAAATACTTGATTGTTCCGTCCTTAGAATGTTGAGCATCAATAGGTTCTTTACAGCCTATCTCATATTCAGCAGCTAGTTTCTCGCGGTTTGCCTTAGAGATATTTGTCATCTCGTCAATGCTCTTCACATGTTGTGAATAAAGCCATTTCGCCATCTGACCACCTGTAAATGCAGGCATCCCCAACGACTTCGCAACCTCTTTCAGTTCGCCAAGTGTCATTCCTAACAGATACTTCTTTGCTGTTCCCATCCTTGTTCTCAATGTTTTATTGCCTGCAAAGATAACGAAAAAAAGGCTAAATCCGTGTTCTTTTTGTGCATAAGTTGTCTATCTCTCTACAATCTACTTCGATTGAAAATGATGTGATGTAGTACGAAACGGATAATGAAGTCCAGTGCAAGGAGGCTCTGTCTCGTTAGCAAAAATCAAGGAAGAGTAACGAAAAAAAGCCTATTCTCAAATGAAGAAAGGCATCTACAGGATTCCTCCAAGTGCTTTGTAATACCTCTCCAAGTGCTTTGTAATGGTTCTACAAGCCTTTTGTAATAATCCTGTAAATGCGGAACTGCAAGTAAACGAGTGGAGAAGTTTACGAGTAAACGACTTGATCTACCAGTCGAATTCATCCTTATAGCTATCGAAAATGGCTCCATCTTCATAGCCAAAGTCCTTGAACACGTTGTTAATAAACGCTTGTTCGGCAGGCGGAATAGGCTTTTCTCCGTTCCTCCTAAGGTAATAGGAACCATTACCATAGTGCGAAATGAGTTGGCGACGAATACTTGCTACATCTGTGGCAAGCACTTTGTCGAATGTATATCTCATGCCATACGCCATGCGAACGACCTTTTCTGGCTGGTAATAAGTGCAGTTGTCCGTCTTATTTACAGCTGGATTGACACACTTAACGATTTTATCTCTGCATACCTCTGCGCTTGCCACGAGTCGATGTAAGCAGGTTTTGCCCTTCTCACAATGAGTGTTATAACATAAGAGATAATGCTTTGGTGCCCCTTGATAATAATTCTTGTTCTTCATTTCATCAGTTGTTAGGATCAAACTAATTCTTTGTTTGTAGCTTTCTAATTGGTTATCAGATATGCTGAATGCAAAGGTAATAAATTCTATTCAGTATGAACTGCATTCGTAATAATAATTTTCTCAATCGGAATTTGCTTTGTTAAGTCGACTTAAAGAGCCTGTTCTAAGATAGAGATCATGCGAAATTATGTTAAAGATAAAGCCTAATCGCCTACGATATAAACTTTTCTTTTTATCTTTGCAATCGTAATGAGAATAAGAAACTCTCATGATGTAAATTTTATTTGATGATAAGTGATTACGTTAGATGGAATGGAGCATGACACTGACGATGGTGGGAGCCACAAGAGGTGACATGCTTCTTCTAACGATAAACCGACTTTTTAGAAGAAACAACATTATAAACTATAAAATAGAAAAGTTATGGCAACAGTTTATGACTTCAATTTGAAAGATAAAAAAGGTAATGAGGTGAGCCTCGAAACATATAAGGGTAAGGTTCTTCTTATCGTTAATACTGCTACTGGCTGTGGCTTCACCCCACAATATGAAGACCTAGAAGCTATGTATCGCAGCTTGAAGGATAAGGGCTTGGAAATCCTTGATGTTCCTTGCGATCAGTTTGGTCACCAGGCACCAGGTACTGATGAAGAGATACATGAGTTCTGTACAGCTAAGTTCGGGACTGACTTTCCTCAGTTCAAGAAGAGTGATGTAAACGGAGCAAACGAACTTCCTCTTTACACATGGTTGAAGAGTCAAAAGGGTTATGATGGTGGTGCTTACGAGGAGAAGTTGGCTGCTATCATGGAAGACTTGTACAACAAGGCTAACTCGGAACCACGTAAACAGAACGATATTCAGTGGAACTTCACTAAGTTCTTGGTAAATCGTAACGGCGAGGTTGTTGCTCGTTTCGAGCCAACTGTTGATTGCAAAGAGGTTCAGAAAGCTGTTGAAGCAGAACTCTAAACATACTGACACGTAAGTTAATATAGAGAAGGATGAGCTGGCGGAGAGACTCCGTTAGTCATCCTTCTTGTGCTTTATTCTTATTCTCAATAGTTAGGAATGGCAGTAGACATCGCTGATTTTCGCAAAGGAGTATATGGGGTTGTGGCATCAATTCCGTCAGGAAGAGTGTTAAGCTATGGTAAGATTGCATGGCTCTTGGGTTATCCTCATCATGCACGATTGGTGGGAAGGATGCTACATAATGCTGGCGAAGCGGAGAAACTACCTTGTCATAGGGTGGTGAATAGTGCTGGGAGGACTGCTCCTGATTGGGCGGAACAACGGCAGTTACTCGAGTCAGAAGGTGTTACCTTTCGGTCGAATGGATGTGTAGATATGAAGAAATGGCAATGGAAACTAGATGAATAGTTCTCATTGCCATTGCTTTTTTATGGCCGAAAAGTTGATGTTTTAGCGAGTAGGGTGTGCGCTGTCGTAATCCTCTTGATAGTTGTCAGTTTCGATATAAATATAAATCTTATAGTTTGGAAAGGCTGCACGTATGGTGCGCTCAATGTCGTTGATAATCTCAGGCGATTGCGCTTCACACTCGTCTTTGATATCCACCTTTGCCGTCACAAGTATGTCTGTCGGACTGAGATGGATTGTTTTTATATTGATGAGCTTGCTGATGTCATCTCTATTAAAAGCCTCATTGATACGAGCAAGATCCTTTTTTGTAACGCTCTCGCCAATCAACAGACTATAAAACTCACGTGCCAATAAGAGCGCTGCAAGGCAGAGTAGCACACCGATAAGCACACCCGAGAGTGCATCATAGAATGGATTGCCTGTGAAATGACTAAGAAGTGTACCCATCAAAGCAATCAACAAGCCCACAACAGCACACATATCCTCGGCAAAGATGATGAGAATTTCACTGTGACGGCTCTCTCTCAAGAAGCGATAAAGGGGCAGATTGTCTTTGTTTAGTTCGTTGATTTCCTTGAAGGCAACGCGCAGGCTGATACTTTCCACTATCAATCCGAAGACGAGAATACCCATGACTAACCATGTGTTCTCCACACTATGCTCTGGATGAAACAGCTTTTCCATAGCCTCCATGATACCTAAAGCACCTCCCGCAAAGAACAACATCATCGCAACTACCATGCTATAGAAGTACTTTGCACGTGCTTGTCCAAACGGATGTTGGTCTGTTTGCTCTGCTTCTGCTTGTTTATTACCTACGAGTAAGAGTATTTCATTACCGCAATCCACGATACTGTGGATCGATTCATTTAGCATTGCGGCCGATCCAGAGACTGCAAAACCAACGAACTTAGATATCGCCACGAGTACATTTGCACCCAAAGCAGCGATAACACTCATCATTCCTCCCTTGTTATTATCCTTTTCCATTATCCTTATTGATTATTTCTTCGCAGCCTTTTGCGCCTCTTTTACCATCTTCAAACGCTCCTCGTAGTAAGGACGCCACTTGTTAATCATAGCCTGAAGGTCTTTACTTCGCTGTTCCAGTGTATAGTATTCCTCTGTGTCCGTTAGGTTGAGTTTACTCATTGTTAGCATTTGTTGCAACATAACTTTCTGATGTTCTTCAGCTTGATGCAACTGATTTCCTAACTTCTCAAGCTGCTCCATGAATGCTAATGCACGATCAATATGATTCTCCTTATCCATTCTTTCTATTATTATATGTCATGTTTAATGGTCGCAAAGTTACGTAAAAAGATGGATAAATATTGCTTTTAAAAGATTGAATATAGGTGTAATAAAGGATTTTGTATTATCTTTGCATACTAGAAAACAATACATTCAGATGGAAAAGAACAAAAAGATAAGTTGCTTCTTAGCCTATAGTTCGAGTGAAACAATGGCTTCATTGATGGCTCAACTGCCTATGGGAAAAGGAGAGATAGTTGATCAAGTGTTTTTCTTAGCGGCACAGTCTGTTGCTGTAGAAGGCATACCTGAGCAGGCAAAAGTATTGCAGGGAACAGGCTTACTGGCGTCAGACATGATGCTGTTGATGGCTAAGTCCACAGAAGTAGACTATGTTTTGTTCTATATGAAGTCAAGTCCTTTGACCTTAGGTTACCATGCTTTGGAACGCATGATACAAGTGGCTGAACAGACAGGGGCGGCTATGGTTTATGCAGATCATTATTCCGTTGAGGATGGAAAGACGCAGAAACATCCTGTAATCGACTATCAGTTGGGTAGTATTAGGGATGATTTCGACTTTGGATCAGTAGTTCTTCTAAATGGAAAGATGCTGCGGAAATATGCAGAAGAGCGTCAATCAGAACATTATAAATATGCAGGTTGGTATGACTTGCGCCTGTTCTTGAGTCGACAAGGAAGTATTTTCCACCTGAATGAATACCTATATACAGAAGAGGAAGACGATCTTCGTGCCAGTGGGGAGAAGCAGTTTGACTATGTGAACCCACGCAATCGAGAGGTACAGATTGAGATGGAGCAAGCTGCAACACGCCATCTTGCAGCCATCGGAGCCTTGGTTGACACGCAACGTTATGCTCAACCCGACTTCACAAAAGGTGATTTCCCTGTTGAGGCTTCGGTGATTATCCCTGTTTATAATCGTGAGAAGACTGTGAAAGATGCTGTTGTTTCAGCTCTCTCACAGGTTACTGATTTCCCGTTTAACGTCATTGTAGTGGATAATCATTCAACAGATAAGACTACAGAGATACTTAATTCTTTGGCAACGGATGACCGATTGGTACACCTCATACCCTCAAGAACAGACCTCGGGATAGGTGGTTGCTGGAATTATGCTATCAATGACGAACATTGTGGACGCTTTGCAGTACAGCTGGATAGTGATGATCTCTATTCGTCAGAACGTACATTGCAAACCATAGTTAACGCCTTTCATGACCAGAAAGCAGCAATGATTGTGGGGGCATATCGTATGTGTGACTTCGATTTAAACACCTTACCTCCGGGCTTGATAAGCCATAGTGAGTGGACAGAAAACAATGGTTGTAACAATGCATTACGTATCAATGGACTTGGAGCTCCGCGTGCTTTCTTTACGCCACTAGCCCGACAAGTGCAGTTCCCAAACACTAGTTATGGTGAAGATTACGCCATGGGATTGGCTTTCAGTCGCTCTTTTCGTATTGGAAGAATCTATGATGAACTTTATCTCTGCCGTCGTTGGGGTGGGAATAGTGATGCTGTTCTGAGCTTAGAGAGGCTTAATGCCAACAATACATACAAGGATCAACTGCGTACAATGGAGTTGCTTGCACGCAAACAACAGAACGATAACATAGAGAAAGGGCTTTACGATTTTTTTCATAAGCAGCTGAACCAATGGAAAGAAGTACAGACTCGGTTTGAGGAGTTGGCTAACGTGCAGACACGTGAGGTGGGTTCAGCCCTCGCGCAATACAATCCTGCACGCATGGTAAGCACTGGGGCGAAGATAGATAAGGCCTCCCTTGCGAAACGTCCTTGTTTCCTTTGTGCTAAGAACCGCCCTTCTGTACAGATAGGATTGCCTTTTCATCATGATTTCGACATCTTAGTCAATCCTTTCCCCATCCTTCCTATCCACTTCACAATACCTGCTTGCAAGCACCAAGCACAGTCTATAGCCGCAAACTATGGTCAGGTGCATCGCTTGTTGAGCTTATATCCACACCTGATGGTATTTTATAATGGTCCAAAGTGTGGTGCCAGTGCTCCTGATCATTTGCATTTCCAGGCAGGGACAAGCGGTATCTTACCCATACAGAAGCATTGGAAAGCATTGTGGAGGACATCTAAACCATTGTTGACATTGGATAACAAGGATGGAATCTATGCGATAGAAGATTATATCTGTCCAGCTCTTGCTATTGTGAGTCACGATGAGGAACATGATACACAGTTGTTCCAAACAGTCTATAATGCCCTCCCTTTGAAAGAAGATGAGTCCGAACCGATGATGAACATCGTGTCTTGGCGAGATGAGGAACGCTTTATCTCTGTTGTTTTCCCACGTCAGAAGCATCGTCCAGCATGCTATTCTGCAGAGGGAGATGCCCAATACTTGGTGAGTCCCGGTAGTTTGGATATGGGTGGTTTACTCATTCTTCCACGTCAAACAGACTTTGAAAGAATGACTGCAGAACGTGCCGAAGCCATCTTGCAGGAGGTTTCTTTATCAAAAGAGGCGATGGATAAGGTTGTTAAGAACATATCATTGGCTAATCAGAAAGCAGAACCAGAAGTTTCTGTAGGTATTGTCAGTGCAGAAAAGATACATTTTCAATTAAATAATGAATATACTCTTGATGGTCAGGAGGCGATTGGTGAACAGCTTGTTGAGTATTCTCAAGGTAAGATAAGATGGAAGGGTGCCTATTACGAAGAACTCCTTTTCACTCCAAAGAGTGCGGAGTCATCCTTTACATTGGCAGATGTTACTATTGGTGTAAACTTCCATTGGGAACGAAAAGAGGCTCAGACATTCCTCGGGCAGCTGCATCTTATCATTGATGAAGGTAAGATTGTGGCAATAAACAAGCTCCCCGTTGAGCGTTACTTAGCCAGTGTTATATCCAGTGAGATGAGTGCTACCTCCTCATTAGAGCTTTTGAAGGCACATGCAGTTATTTCTCGTAGTTGGTTGTTGGCGCAGATAGAGAAGCGGAAAGATATTGCTAACAATCGAAAGAGTGCCACTTCGGCTATGATCGAAACACCCGAAGAGCTGGTAAGATGGTTTGATAGGGAAGACCATAAGCTCTTTGATGTTTGTGCCGATGACCATTGTCAACGTTACCAAGGTATTACGAAAGCTACGAGTCCACATGTGGAGGAAGCCATCAAGGCAACTCGTGGACAAGTATTGATGGCTGGTAACGAGATATGTGATGCCCGTTTCAGCAAATGTTGTGGTGGAGTAACAGAAGAGTATCAGTATTGTTGGGAGAATCTAAGTAAGTCTTATCTGCTTTCCGTTAGTGACAAAGCACTTTTAGGTGCTACTCCAAGTATAGACTTAACCAATGAAACTCATGCACGAGAATGGATCTTGTCTTCTCCAGAAGCATTCTGTAATACGCACGATACTGCAGTTTTGAGTCAAGTACTCAACAACTATGACCAAGAGACGCACGACTTTTATCGTTGGAAGGTGGACTTCTGTCAAACAGAACTTGCTGAGTTAATACGCAGAAAGACGGGTATTGACTTTGGAAAGATCGTTGATTTGCAACCATTAGAGCGTGGAAAGAGTGGGAGAATCTGTCGTTTAAAGATTGTTGGGACTAAGTATAGTCGTATTATTGGTAAAGAGTTAGAGATAAGACGCACGTTGAGTGAAACTCATTTGTATAGTTCTGCCTTCGTTGTAAAGCGTAGTGACATAGAGAACGGAGTGCCACAACACTTCCAACTCATTGGTGCGGGCTGGGGACATGGCGTTGGCTTGTGCCAGATAGGGGCTGCTGTAATGGGGGAGAAGGGCTATAAGTATGATAAGATTCTCCACCATTATTACCAGCAAGCAATAATAGACACCTTATATATATAAGGCGTAAAGAGTAAGAGATGAACGACGGACAACAAATACGAAAGGGGGTTCCTATAACAAGCCAATGGTCTAGTCATTGGTTATGGATACCTACGCTCTATCTTACACGTGGTTTACCTTATGTTATCTTATTGATGACTTCGTTGGTTTATTATAATCGGATGGGGTTGTCGAATGGTGCTATTACTCTTACAACATCATGGTTCTTCCTTCCCTTTATCCTACGTCCTCTACTGGGACGAATCGTTGTTGGTTATGAAAGTAAGCGTTTTTGGATAGTCCTTACAGAGTGTGTTATGGCGTTAAGTCTTGTTGCTTCAGCCCTTTCGGTGCGCCTTGATAATTGGTTTTCATACTCTGTTGCAGCCTTTATGGTCATTGCGATAGCTGCAGCCTTGCATGATGTAGCTATTGAAAGACTCTATAATCGCGAGGCATTATTGCTGAAACGACCTGCATTCTTTGGTCTTCGAGCTGTCTCTTATCTGCTTTCTATCATCGTAGGGATGGCTATTCCCATCACATTAGCAGGTAACTTGGAGGTGATTAATAGAACTGTTCGTCCAGCCTGGGCTACTCTTTTCTGGGCTTTAGCCGTTTTGATGATTGCACTGACCTTATTGCATGCCCTTATCCTGCCAAAGGCTGTTATTCGCGCAAAGCTCCCTATATGGAGTGGTGTTACTCGCCAATGGTGGCATGATGTGACAGCTGCCTTCATAAGAAGACCTCATTACGTTGCAAATCTCGTCTTTCTCTTTTGCTTTTTGATACCAGAAGGAATGTTTATAAGGGTTGCTCCACTCTTTCTGATTGACCCCGGAAGCAATGGCGGATTAGCTCTATCGCCTCAAGAATTAGGTTTGGTGCAAGGCACAGTGGGAACTTTTGCCTTTATAGCAGGATGTGGCTTAGGTATAAGTCTTGTCCGTCGGGATGGTTTACAACGCTGGTTATGGCCTTTTGTCATGACCCTCACTTTACCAAAGTTCCTCTTTGTCTACCTAAGTTATTATTTTGTTTCCACCTTATCCATCATTAATATTTGTATTATTATTGATTACTTTGGGGCGGGCTTGGGCTTAACAACTTACATCGTATGGCTAGGCTTTTGTACAAAAGGTAAGCATTCCACCTTCACTTATTCATTAGGAACAGCAATAACAGCCTTTTCTATGGTGATGTCTGGATGGTTTACAGGCTTCTTACAAGAGTATGTAGGTTATCGAAAGTTCTTTCTTATGGTTGCAATATCAGGTATTATCAGTTTCATTGTGGCTTATTTTATACCGATAACAAAGGACATTGGTAAGCGTGAAAGGCTTATTTAATCCTGTAGGAACTACTTCTTTCAAAATGATTTGTTACTTGTTAACCTTTTTAAAAAAGGTATTTAAATCGTTTGATAGTAATGGAAAAAGTAGTACTTTCGTGCTCGGAAAGTTATAAAAGGTAATTAGAAAGATATGAAAATCAAGTATTTTTTAATGGTAGCTGTCGTTGCTTTGATGACAGCATGTGGTACTGCTTCTAAGGTACCATTGACTGGGCGCACCCATAGACTTAGTGTTTCGGATGCTCAACTACTAAGTCTTAGTAACCAAGAGTACACAAAGTTCATGGCATCTGCAAAGCGTTCAACGGATGCAAAGAACACTGCTATGGTTCAACGAGTTGGTCGTAACCTTGCAAATGCAGTAGAGACTTACTTGCGAAATAATGGTTATGCCAATGAAGTAAAGAACTTCCAATGGGAGTTCAACCTTGTTCAAGACAAGCAAGCAAATGCTTTCTGTATGCCTGGAGGTAAGATTGTTGTTTATGAGGGATTACTTCCTTATACTCAAAATGAGGCAAGTTTAGCTATCGTTTTAGGGCATGAGATTGCGCACGCAGTGGCTAAACACAGTGCAGAACAGCTTACTAAGCAGATGAATCAGCAGATGGGAACAAACATCCTAGGTACTGTCTTGAACTCTGCTGTGGGTAGTGGTGTTGGTGATATAGCTGCTCAAGTAGCTGGAGGATACTTCTCCTTCCGTAATCTAAAGTACAGTCGTGACAATGAAAGTGAGGCCGATTACATGGGATTGATATTTGCTGCGATGGCAGGATACGACCCCGCGAATGCTGTAACATTCTGGAAACGTATGGCAGCAGGTACTAATAGCAATACATCTGAGATTCTTAGTGATCACCCATCAGATGCTCGTCGTATTCAAAACATTGAGAAGTGGCTACCAGAAGCAGAGAAGTACTATCGTCAGAGAGACTCTTCTAATGTTCGCACAAGCACAAGCTCGACAGCAGGAACATTATATATCGGTTCGTCAAAGAAGACTTCAAAGAAGCGCCGTTAAAGCCTAGTTGAAATAGAAACAACATGCTGTTCATATTCAAGAGACGCCTCTTTTATATTAAGGAGACGCCCTCTTTGATGCAAAGAGACGCCTTTCTCAATATGAGAAGAGCGTCTCTTCGTATTTAAATAGGCACATATTTTTATGTAAACATTTGATAGATTCATTTTTTATCACTATCTTTACAAACGAAATCAAACCTTTACTGCTATGATAGATAGTATAATACAGAACCTTTGGTTGGTATGGTTGCTAGCTGGGATAGTATGTCTAATCCTTGAGATGATGAGTAATGACTTCTTCATCATGTGCTTTGCCATTGGTAGCTTGTGTGCTTCATTAATCTCATTGGGGATAGATAGTATTGTTGTACAGGTCATTGTGTTTGTTATCTTCAGCTTATTAAGCATTTTCTATGTGCGTCCTATTGCCTTGAAATACTTTCATAAAGGCGAGAATCAGCGGTTGAGTAATACCGATGCTCTGATTGGTCGTGAAGGAAAAGTAACCGACAAAATAGAATCGGGAGGCTATGGACGAGTGAAGATAGATGGTGACTCGTGGAAAGCAAAGTCAGTAGATGGACAAGAGATAGGCGTTGGAGATGATGTTCGAATACTTCGTCTCGACTCTATCATCGCAACTGTTGAGAAATGTTGAAATATGTGTGACAACTAGAAGAAACGATATTAAATAACCCTTCTCTTGCCTTTTTAGAGTAGTTCTCATTATGAAACAGTGGGTGAGAGAACCTAAAACTTATGCTTATGAATATTATTGCTTGTGTGTTTGTTGCGGCTATTATCTTGGTAATTATCTTTGCCAAGATGTCAATAGTCATCATATCTCAGAGTGAAACTAAGATTATTGAACGATTGGGAAAGTACCATGCTACACTCCGACCGGGCATTAACATCATCATACCTTTCATCGATCATGCTAAGGATATAGTAGTGATGAGAGCTGGCCGATACGCTTATACCAGTTCAATTGACCTACGCGAGCAGGTGTATGACTTTGATCGTCAGAACGTGATAACCAAAGATAACATCCAAATGCAGATTAATGCGCTGCTCTACTTTCAGATTGTTGATCCGTTTAAAGCGGTTTATGAAATCAATAACTTACCTAACGCCATTGAGAAACTGACGCAGACAACACTCCGAAACATCATAGGTGAGATGGAACTTGACCAAACGCTTACCTCTCGAGATACGATAAATACGAAGCTAAGATCGGTTCTTGATGATGCAACAAACAAGTGGGGAATCAAGGTGAATCGTGTAGAACTACAAGATATAACGCCTCCTGCAAGTGTTTCTCAGGCTATGGAGAAGCAGATGCAGGCTGAACGTAACAAGCGTGCAACCATCCTTACGAGTGAAGGACAGAAGCAGTCGGCTATTCTTCAGTCGGAGGGTGAGAAGCAAGCTGCCATCAATCGTGCTGAAGCTGACAAACAACAGCAAATCTTAATAGCTGAAGGTCAAGCACAAGCACGCATTCGCAAGGCAGAAGCAGAGGCGATAGCTATTCAGAAGATAACTGATGCTGTGGGGCAAAGTACTAACCCTGCCAACTATCTCATTGCACAGAAATACATCCAAATGCTTACCGATCTCGCTCATAATAACAACCAAAAGACTGTTTACTTACCATTTGAGGCATCAAATCTTATGGGTTCTATCGGTGGTATTAAGGATATGTTTAAGGGATAATAGATAATGACAACACAGGACATAAATCTTTGTATTTTTTGTGGTGCACGTCCTAACTTTATAAAGGTGGCACCTATTATTAGAGTAATAAATAAGTTATCAGAAAGTGATAATGCTCATAAGGTGGGCTATTCACTTGTATATGCTGGTAGCGAGGATGACCCGACGTTAGAAGATAAGCTCTTTGAGGAGTTGTCAATCCATCGTCCAGATGCTTACCTCGGTGTTGATTGTGAGAATCTTAACGAACTCACGGGGCAGGTAATGTCGAAGTTTGAACAGTACTTACAGGCTAATAGCAGTGATGTAGTTATCGTTGTTGATGACTTGGCATCGACAATGGCAGCCGCAATAGTCACTAAGAAGCAAGCAATTACACTTGCGCATATTGCCGCGGGGACGCGTTCTTTCGACATAACAATGCCTAAGGAGATCAATAGATTGGTCATTGATGGACTGTCGGACATCCTCTTTACAGCAGGATTCAGCAATAATAGTATTGCAAACAAGGAAGGGGCCGAACTTTCAAAGGTATATATGGTGGGCAACATCCTTATTGACAATATCCGTTATAACCGTGAGCGCATTGAGGGAATGAGCCTTGCTGACATTGATGCGTTGGCTGGTTTACCTATAAAAGAAGGTAATTATCTTGTCTTTACATTGAATCGTAAGGCCTTACTTGCTGATCAGGACAATCTGGAGAAGATGCTCCGTGTCTTGAGCGAGACTGCTGGCGATTTACCAATCATTGCTCCTTTGCGTGACTCTGCGGTACAGGTTATCATGTCTCTAAGCCTAAAGAAGAATATAAACTTGCATAATCTGCATATCGTTAAACCGCTTGGTTACTTAGAGTTTGCCTATCTTACTGCTCATGCACTGGGCATCGTGACCGACTCGGGGAACGTTGCTGAGGAGGCAACATTCAATAGTATTCCTTGTATAACACTCAACAGTTACACCGAACACATAGAGACTGTGAAGGTCGGAAGTAATGTTCTTGTTGGTGAAGACGCTGAGTTGCTTCGTTCGGCACTATCAGATATGGTCGTAGGAACGTGGAAGAAGAGTGGAATACCTGATAGATGGGATGGCAGATCGGCTGAACGTATCTTACAGATATTGCTTGAGCACCATTAAAGGTACGTTCTTTTAGAATCTTCGAAGAACTTATATAGAAGGATAAACACCCTCTTCTAGCAATCTATTCAGTTGGATTGATAATGCAGAAGAGGCTGTTTCTCCTTCTTTTTTATCTATTATTACCATTTATAAATAGTGTAGAGAAGAACTTAGTTTTCATTAATTTCGTACCTTTGCACTGATATTTAAAAGGTGATAAGATTATGCACGGACATACAGATAACTACACTTTCTTGACGCAAGGACCGATACATCGTGTCATACTAACGATGGCTGTACCCACAATTATATCTATGCTTGTGACCGGACTGTACAACATTGCAGACACATTCTTCGTTGGCAAGATCGATACACAAGCCACTGCAGCTGTCGGGGTGTCGTTTTCTATGATGTTCTTTGTCCAGGCGATGGGGTTCTTCTTTGGGCATGGTTCAGGTAATTACATATCTCGTGAGTTAGGAGCAAAGCGTCATGGCAATGCTATAAAGATGGCATCAACAGGCTTCTTTAGCTCTTTCTTCTTTGGACTAGTTATCCTTGTTCTGGGTGAGATATTCCTTACTCCACTCTCATTAATGCTGGGTAGTACACCAACCATCCTCCCTTACACAGAGAGTTATATGCGTCTTATCCTCTTGGGAGCACCTTTCTTGACCTCATCCCTTACGCTGAACAATCAGATGCGATTGCAAGGTAATGCGAACTTCGCCATGTATGGCATTGTAACAGGTGCTATCTTGAATGTTGCCTTAGACCCTTTACTTATCTTTACATGCGGTATGGGAGTTAGTGGAGCAGCCCTAGCGACTGTGATAGGACAGTTCGTTTCGTTCGTTATCTTATTCTTTATGACTCGAAGAGGGGAGAATATTGCCATTCACTTTCGGCACTTTTCACCCTCATGGGCGGCTTATAAGGAGATATTCTACGGTGGTAGTCCATCATTAATGCGTCAAGGTCTGGCGTGCGTAGCCACTATGTCCCTCAATCTTGCAGCTGGTGTTTATGGTGACTCGGCTATTGCTGCGATGAGTATTGTCGGTAGAATTGCTATGTTGTCATTTGCTGTTGTGATTGGATTAGGGCAAGGCTTCCAGCCAGTTTGTGGCTTTTGCTATGGGGCGGGACTCTATACTCGATTGAAGAAAGCCTATCACTTTACGGTAGTTCTTGGCACTAGTTTCCTCATTCTACTTGCTATTGGAGGCTGGATAGTGAGTGATTCCCTTATAGGAGTGTTCCGTGACGATCCTAAAGTAATTGAGATAGGAGTGGTTGCATTGCGTTGGCAGCTCTGTACCTTCCCTCTCAATGCCTTTATCTTAGCAAGTAATATGATGGCACAAACCTGCCGTAAGCCTTTACGAGCTAATGTGCTTGCAGCTGCAAGACAAGGTTTATTCTTCATCCCACTCATCTTTATCCTTCCAGCTCATTTTGGTTTACTAGGCGTTGAGATGTGTCAAGCGGTCAGCGATGTATTCTCTTTCACATTATCAGTGCCTATTGTTGTTTATACCTTCAAAGAGTTTAATAAGGAAGCTGCGGCTAGGAGGGTTACAGAATGAGTAAGATTTATATAAAGAACATGGTTTGTGATCGTTGTAAGATGGCTGTAGAGCAGACCTTACAACGTCAGAATCTACATTCAATAAAGGTTGATTTGGGCGAAGCTATCGTCGAGGAAGAATTGACGGAAACACAACTCTTAGCACTTCGAACGGCTTTAAAAGAATTAGGTTTTGAACTTCTCGGAGATAGAAGACAGCAGACAATAGACCTCATAAAGTCCTCTTTGATAAAACTGGTACATTATCAAGATAACCAGTCTGCAACAACTCTGAGTGATTATCTCGTCTCTCAACTCCATCAAGATTATAGTTCGCTTTCAAAACTCTTTTCGGAAGTAGAAGGAAAGACCATCGAACGCTATTATATAGAGCTTCGTATCGAGCGTGTGAAAGAGCTAATTCGTTATGACGAACTTACTCTTACACAGATAGCGCAGCGTATGAATTATTCTTCGGTAGCCTATCTCTCCAGTCAGTTTAAGGCAGTTACGGGAATGACTCCATCTCAATTCCGAGGGATGAAGACGAATACTCGTATGCCTTTAGACCAACTTTAATATCTTATTCTGGCTTCTGGTAAGCATCCTTATCATACATATCTCTCAATAAGCTAATACCTGCTTGCGTCTTAAAAATATTCTTGCAAGCAGTGTCAATGGCGTGTTGAGAGCAATTATCCTCATACAAGTTAACAAGGAAGTCCGCCTCTACAAGAATCTGATAATCTAATCCATCGATGTGGTTATAAGTATGATGATGCCCAATAAGGAAGCATATCCTATCCATCTCATGATCAGTGAATCCACCCAAACGCACCATTAGATTACGAGCCTCTTGAGGTCCTTCAATCTCTTGATACTTACCATTGCTAGAACCATACTTGCGTTCGCTGAGATGAATCCCAATGTCATGAAGAATAGCAGCAGACTCTAGTATGTCTTGTGTCTCAGCCTCCAATCCTTCTAGCGTACCAATGGTAGCAGCTAAGTTATGTACCTTTAAGAAATGATGGATACGTCTTGCATCCCCTTTATCATATTCCGTCATTGCAGCAATGAGCTTTGCGTGTTTTCTATTCATCATCTAATACCTTTATAATAACGTATTGCAAAAGTAAGTCATTGCATTTAGAAAGAAGTAAGATAAGCGTGAAATAATATGAAAGGAAGCATTTTGTAGGAATGTTATAACCTTTATCCATAATTCTGTAACACGCTTTCCTCAATATAAGTGTACCTTTGCAAGCGACAAGGAGAAAGTCTTCTTGCAAACAACTAATATAATAAAATGAAGTTATGAAAAGTGATATTTTTGCAGTAAGCGGTATGAAGTGTGTACATTGTAAGGCTAACGTAGAGAATGCGCTAAAGTCCTTAAATGGTGTAAAGAGTGCAGAAGCTAATCTAGAGAAAGCCAATGTAAATGTTGAATATGATGAGTCTGTTGTTACTCCAGCACAACTCAAGGAGGCAGTAGACAATAGTGGGCGCTATGAGTTGAGCCTATAAGGAGATAAGTATGAAGCAAACAATTCCTGTTATCGGCATGGCATGTTCTGCATGTTCTGCCAATGTAGAGAAGAAACTGAACGAGCTTAAAGGCATTAATACCGCATCGGTATCATTGCCTGGTCGTTCCGCTTTGGTCGATTATGACCCCGAAACCATCTCACTGGAGCAGATGAAAGCTGCGATCAATGGGATTGGTTATGACTTAGTTATTGATAAAGAGACTTCAGTTGAGGAGATTGAGAAGCGCGAATACACGTTATTACGTCGGAAAACCATCCTTTCTTGGATATTCTCCATTGCCGTAATGAGCGTTTCGATGGGATGGATTGACCTCCATTCACGCACCATTGCCAATCAAGTTTCTCTATTGATTGCCTTAGCAAACATTGTTTATTGCGGTCGACAGTTCTATGTTTCAGCATGGAAACAACTCCTTCATGGCACTGCAAACATGGATACCCTCGTAACCTTATCCACGGCAATATCATTCCTGTTCAGTGCTTTCAACACCTTCTGGGGGGATGCTGTATGGGCGAGCCGAGGTATCGTTTGGCATACATACTATGATGCGGCTGTAATGATCATTACCTTTGTCTTGACAGGACGAATGTTAGAAGAAAAGGCAAAGGACGGCACTGCCTCCTCTATTAGGCACATGATGGGTATGGCTCCAAAGACGGCACATATTGTTGATGGTGACCGAATAGAAGAAGTGCCAATATCGACGATTGAAGTAGGAGATATTCTAGAGGTTCACCCTGGCGAGAAGGTTCCTGTCGATGGAGAAGTTATCTCTGCCGAGAGCTTTATGACCCCCGATGCCGCCTATGTTGATGAGAGTATGATCACAGGCGAGCCTACCCCTGCCGAGAAAAAGAAGGGTTCAAAGGTGTTAGCAGGCACTATTCCTAGTCAAGGAGTATTCCGCATGAAGGCAAATGAGATAGGTGAGAACACGGCATTAGCGCATATTATTCGGATGGTGCAAGAGGCGCAAGGCTCTAAAGCACCTGTGCAACGCATTATCGATAAGGCTGCTTTAGTGTTTGTTCCAGTCGTTACGCTCATTGCCTTGCTAACCTTTCTTCTATGGTGGCTGATAGGTGGCGAGGCTTACTTACCACAAGCGATTATCTCTGCCGTAGCCGTTTTGGTCATCGCTTGCCCATGTGCCATGGGATTGGCTACACCGACTGCCTTGATGGTAGGAATTGGTAAGGCAGCACAAAAGCAGATACTCATCAAGGATGCAGCAGCATTGGAGAGCTTACGTAAGGTGGATGCACTTGTAACCGATAAGACGGGAACGTTGACGATACCTAATAAGGAGGTAGACTTCACCAAGGCTGACAATCTTCCTTTTGAGAAGCGGGAACAACTGAAGCCAAATGCTCGTGAGGCGATGGAAGAATTGCAGAAGAGTGGGATAGAGGTCTATATGATGAGTGGTGACAAAGATGAGGCTGCACACTATTGGGCTGATAAAGTGGGTATAAAGCACTACTTTAGTAAGGCTTTACCGCAGGACAAAGAGAACCTTGTTAAGTGTTTGCAATCTGAAGGAAAGCGCGTTGCAATGGTAGGAGATGGCATTAATGATACCCAAGCGTTGGCGTTGGCAGATGTCAGTATAGCGATTGCCAAGGGTACAGATGTTGCAATGGATGTAGCGCAAGTGACGCTCATGGGCGATGATTTAGCTACCCTTCCAGAGGCAATCCGACTAAGTAAGAACACCGTTAGAATGATATGGGAGAATCTTTTCTGGGCGTTCATCTATAACCTTGTTTGTATTCCTTTGGCGGCTGGACTATTATATGTCTTCGGCATTAACTGGCAGATTACACCTTCTTGGGCAAGTGCCCTAATGGCATTCTCAAGCGTTAGTGTCGTTTTGAATAGCCTTCGCCTGCGTTGGATGAAATAGTTTTTTTCTTTATTTTCCTTGCTCCTTTCAATTAATCTTCTTACCTTTGCCGCCGTGAAACAATTAGCAATGACATATCAAGTGAACGAAGTACTGCAAAGAATTATTCGATTCTTTGCATCTTTTTGCACTTTATCTTTGGTCAATCCAAATAATTTGCTAACACACACACACACTATGCGCACCTAGCGTACAATAACACATTTTTTCTTCTCGCATACGCGCGCGCGAAGCGTGCCGTAACCCCTGTAAACAAAGGACTTCTAGGAGTTTCCTTTGTTCGCTTTTTTATGCCCTTTTGTGAAGTAGATTTAGAGCAAAATAAGAACGAAATAACAACTATTTTAATCAATGAAGTAATGAGAAAAAAGCAAGTAAAGAAGAGTTACTCTGCACCAGCGTGCATGATAATTCAAGTCAACGAAGCCACTAATTTAATGCAAACGTCTTTCCCAAGTCAGCATAAGAAGGCTCACAAGGCTACTGGTCCAGCTGCTGCTAAGGCAAGTCAATGGAATGATGAAGACTTAGAAGATGAGAGCACATCTTCATGGGAAGACTAACAGAGAGTTATTAACAAAGAGAACAAAGAAAATGAAGAAAACAATGAAACGACATTCATTCACATCACAGCTAAAGTCCTTGGCACTTGTATTCGGCATAGCCTTGACTTTTGCATCCTGTGCTAACGAGGATGTAGCACAGAACCCGACAAACCCAAATGATGATAACGATAAGAACCTAACGACTTTCGTAGCAGGTGATGAGGCAAAGACTCGCACATCACTAGATTATAACAGCAGTGACTTCTATTGGCAAGCAGGCGATTATATCTACGTAAAGGATGATAATAACGTATTGCAGAAGAGTAGTAATGCTCCAACAAGTAAGGTAGCTTCTTTTAAGTATAAAGTTCCAGGCAAGTTTTCAGCACATACGAGTTATAAGGTTTATTACTTGGGTAAGAATAGTAACGGCAGCCAAGTAACGATTTCTACTGCTCAAACACAAACAAAGCCAGATAATACCGAGCACTTCGGCACAGCAGGCGACTATGGTACTGCAACGGCAAACAAGGTGCCAAACAAACAACAGTTTGCATTCGAGTTAGAGCATCAACCAGCTTACTTAGTCTTCCAGCCTTATACAAGTAACACAATTCTCCATAACTGTTACTTGACAGGGGTAGAGGTAAATTCTGATAACGATATTGCCGAGACCTATATAGTCAACACAAGTACGGGTGCCCTTACAAGTTCAACTGGTGGCAAGAAGATTGTCTTGACAACAAAAGGTGGTAGCAATCCAAACGGCTTCCCACTGACCAATAATTCAGCCAGTTTAGCCACAAACGGTGCTTACATGGTGATTAAACCAGGCACTCATACTTTAAGAGTGCGTTATTGGGTAAAAGACGTAGCTACAGGAGTATCTGGTACTATTACGAAGTTGCTTCCTTCTACAGCTTACGCTTCCAACACCTACTACGACATGACAGCACAGCTTGACGTAAAGGATTATGACGGCGACCATTATTACATGTGGGATGCAAAGGAACAATATTGGTATGGTTACGAATGGACAAAGAACTTGCCAGTAGGAATAGGTCAGCCGACACTTAAAGGTCAGCCAGCAGGCAACTACGCCCAGAACAACAGCGATGTGTCTCGTTGGTGTCACGAGGGTCAAAGTATGTTCCAAGCCACTCAGTCATGCGCAGGACTTCCCAATGCTAATGAGATGTCTTGGTATGCTGTAAAGGGTAATCCACGTTGGGACGGTGACGAATTGTGGACTACTATGGGACATTTATATAAAGGTGGCATGTGGTTTAAGAAGAAGTCAGTACTACAGGCAGAGGGTAATTACAGCACAGAGAAATCCGCTGATCGTTCAACCGACTTACGTACAACAAGTAGTAGGGCATACGAAAACAGCGCCGGCAGTATCGCTAACGGAGGTCTTCCTTCTCCAGCCGATGCAGACAAATATTTCTACCTGCCCGCCTTGGGGCTCTACGGAAATGGAACTCTGAACAAAGTTGGAATTTATGGTCACTATTGGTCGTCTACTGCCTCATCTTCGAGCGGTTCATACGAACTGAAATTCGATAATTTGACTGTCGAGATGAACGACTACATGCCTCGTGTAATTGGGGCTAGAGTCGGGTCGTTCCAGTAGCCCTCGCGATTGCCCTTTTATAGGTGTCACCCTTTGAAAAGGAGAGGATTAATGCGAAAAAACATGACAAAAGAGGGTAAAAATAGACCCTTTGTAAGTGGCTGATAATCAAGGGATTATAAACAGGGCACCAAAGTATGATACTTAGGGGGTCTAAGTATGATACTCAGGTACCCTAAGTATGATACTTAGGTACCCTTAGTCCCATACCGAGGGTGGCTCGAATAAGAAAATAATTTACATGTCGTATTTGCTAACTTTAAAACATTGAGATTATGGCATTTTTTAAGAAAGTAAAGAAGAAGTTGACGGGACTATGGTATCCAGAAGCGATAACCGTAGGGAAGCCCGTAACAACCGACCAAGTGGCTGACCGCTTGGCATTGATTTCGACGGTGAGTCGTGGTGACACGTATGCAGTGTTGAAAGACTTAGGCGAAGTGATGGCATCTTTTATGGCCGAGGGTCGCACGGTGAAACTGGAAGGCGTGGGTACGTTTTACTACACCATCAACGCCGATAAGGGCATCGCGAAGGCAGAAGAAGTGACGGCAAAGCAGATAAAGAACGTCCGTGTCCGCTTCATCCCCGAGACTTCGCGCACACAGAGCAATAAGGTTGCCACTCGATCATTGGTTTCGGATGACATTCATTGGGAAGAGTGGAAGGAAAGCCTCACCCCCGCCCCCAAGCCGAAAGGAGAGGGGAGTGAAGAGAATCCTGGACCGCAGGTAGGGTAGAAGCCTCCCCAAAGAAGCCTCCCCAAGCCCCTCCGAAGGAGGGGATGTGCCTACGGGGGCTAGTTAGGGAACGTGACACGGAAAGCCTCCTCAAGCCCCTCTTGGAGGCGGGGATGTGCCCAATGGAATTAAATAGGGAAGTTTTATCTCTTCTCACACAGAAATAGGACTTATCATATCTTCTTATGGATGATGATAAGTCCTATTAATCTTTATTACCTGTAGTAGATATCTGTTCGATGGACAAGAATTAAGCCTTAATGTACAGGATAATCATATCTGTTTGTGTTGTAAAATCCTGTTTGTTGTGATGGAACATGATCGAATTCTACGTTGATAGAAATAGCGTTTTGATTGTGAGAACCCCATTGATAGGTTACGCCACCACCAATTCTATCCATGAATCGACTAGCCATTGCGCCATAACCGAAGCCCATTGCACCATAACCGTAACCAAAGGGACTATAGCCCAACATGCCATATCCGCCCCAAGCAGGGTACCCATAACCTGCGTAACCGAAAGCATTTCCGACGTTATTAGAGGTGAATGCCTTCTGAACAAAGGCGTAAGCACTCCAATGCTCATCGAATTGATAGCCGAGAACAGCATTGACTCCGCCAACGAAGTAGTTGTTTCCTTGATAAGTCAGATGGTTTACATAGCCACCAACAGCTAGGGTCGCCTTCTTTGAAAGGTTGGTTACATACATCAATGACACATCTTGCGAGAATCCTGCGCCATGGTTATATCCATGTCCAAGGTTGGCAAATGCCGATGCACTAAGGTTTATGTTCAATCCTTTATGCAGTCTCCATGGACCTAAGCCATAGCCCCACTCGGGGTAATAGAAACTATTGGGAGTAACAGTCTGACCGCTTTCTGTTATGACAGGGAGGTTATTGTCTATTTGAGATTGCTGTTCACGATCCTCTGCCATACGCCTAGCATATTCTTTCTCAGCCTCAGTTGCTTCCCTTGGTCCTTTCAGGCGCGATGACTCAATAGGCTTCACAACCGATGTATCAACGTTGTGCTGCCCCGCTATTGTTTGCGCCTGCAATGGCAGGCACAAGATAGCTGTTATTATGAAAGCATATTTCTTCATTTGCTTGCAAATATAAATAATCGTCTATCAACAGCCAAGTATTTTAAAAGTTATTAGTGTTTTTTCAAGTTGTTGGTACTACTTAGTTTTCATGATGAGCGGTGGATCTGTTGTAAAGAGAAATACGGTTGCACCATGGAAAACCTGTCCTGGCTGTAAGCTATTGTCTACTTTTTCCATACCACTATTGTATCCAGCATGCAAGGGTTGTAGTGTTATGCCGCTACTTTGCGCCCCATGCGTATTGATGAGTAGGGTGGGTTCACTAGAGTAGATGGTCATTGCACGCCCACTTTGTGCATCGAACAAGATAGCGGCAGGCTTTTGCATATTGTCAGGATGTCGCAGTTGGAAAGCATGATAATAGCCATTGATCGTTGCTTTTATTCGTTCTCCAATCTCTCTTGGTTGGGTAAAGTCGAATGGAGTAAGGCGTGTTTTCTGTAGTTCATTAGTAGGGAATTGCTCCTTATCCAACTTATTCGTATAGTGCGTATCTAGCCACAGATGTTGTTTAAGGATAGATCGGTGCATGTCACCAGATAGATTGAAACAAATTCCATTGGTTACTTGCAATGTTGTTGGAGCAGTCGTCGTGATACGATAATCAATGTCGAGTGCATTCTGATCGGATAGAGTATAGGTAACAGTTGCATTCAGTTTACCATTGAGCTTGTTCTCTCCTTCAGTCGTAATATAGCGTAGGGAGACCGATTGGTTATCAGAGCTAACAACCTCCCAAACCTTTGATGAGAGCGTTTCTGTATGATCCTTACCGATGTAGATAAGCGTTGCTCCTAATGTAGAGTATTGCTTGTAGTCTTCCAGCTGATTGTACCCTTTGACCACAGGTTCCAATCGTCCGTTCCAGTTATGGGCTGTCAACGAAACAAGCCGCGCTCCGTAATTACTCACAATAGCCTCCATACCATTGCTGTTAGTGAGCTTGACGAGTCTTGCTTCCTGTGCATTTATGTTCATAACAAGGCTCAATAAAACCATTGTTATTAGTGCATGTACCTGCTTCATAATGTATCCTTTCTGTATATTGCAAAGTTAGTAAAAAACTTTAGAAATGCTTGTGTGGTAGAAATAAATGTTATACTTTCGTATCCAAATACAACTATTTTAGAATTAAAGAAGAAGTCTTCTGTTTCTTTCCGTTGCTTTTATCTTCTACAGCCTATGCGTGTTTATAAGATAAAAGAATGTCAGGAAAGAGCAAAGAGATAGCAAAAGATACAGGATTATGGAGTTAGAATTAGAACCCTTATGCCTTCCTTGTGATAAGAAACGCCCCATCGTCATAGCAGGACCCTGCTCCGCCGAAACCGAAGAGCAGGTCATGAGTACGGCACGTATGCTGGCAAATAAAGGATGTCACATCTTTCGTGCAGGCGTATGGAAGCCACGAACTAAGCCAGGAGGATTTGAAGGAAATGGAGAGAAAGCCTTACCTTGGTTGAAAGAAGTCAAGGAAGAGACTGGGATGATGATTTCTACAGAGGTGGCGACCCCTGATCATGTCGAATTAGCAATGCGGTATGATATGGACGTACTATGGGTTGGCGCACGTACATCCGCTAATCCTTTTGCAATGCAGGCATTGGCAGACTCAATGCAAGGACTTCAAATACCAGTATTGGTGAAGAATCCTGTCAATCCTGATTTAGAACTATGGATTGGTGGCTTACAACGGTTGAATCACGCAGGGATAAAGCGTTTGGGTGTAATCCATAGAGGCTTCTCTAGCTATGATAAGAAGATATATCGCAACCTACCGATGTGGCAAATCCCTATTGAATTGCGCCGTCGTATTCCTGGATTACCCATTATTTGTGACCCTAGTCATATTGGTGGACGCCGTGACTTGATAGCTCCTCTTTGTCAGCAAGCAATGGATTTAGGCTTTGATGGACTCATCGTAGAGAGCCATTGCAACCCAAAAGAAGCATGGAGTGACGCCAAGCAGCAGGTAACTCCTGATATTCTGGATTATATTCTGTCGTTACTTGTGATCCGTGATGACACCTTCACAACTGAAGATATCCGTTCGTTACGTGCGCAGATAGATGAGTTAGACAACTCATTGATGGAACTCCTTGCGAAGCGTTTTCGCTTATGTAGGGAGATTGGAACCTTTAAGAAGGAACATAACATGACTATCTTACAGACGAGGAGATATAATGAGATACTCGAGAAACGTGGTACGCAAGCAGGATTATGTGGTATGAATCCAAAGTTTGCAGCACATATCTTCGAGCTTATCCATGAGGAGAGTGTACGACAGCAGTTGGCTATTGTGACGCAATCTTAAGCCTCTCTCTTCCTAAAAATATCATCTATGACACGCTTATTGTTAACCTTTCTTCTGAGTCTCATGTCCCTATACTCAGTCGCACAAAACCGATTGACTATTGTGGAGCTAAACGCTGAGAATCTCTTTGATGCACGGCATGATACGTTGAAGAATGACTATGAGTTCTTACCCACTTCACCACGTCATTGGACTCGAACAAAGTATTGGGAGAAGTTGAATAGGACGGGGCAGACCATCATTTCCTGCGGTGAAGATAGCAGTGGATGGCAATTACCTGACCTTGTGGGATTATGTGAAGTGGAGAATGACAGCGTGCTTTTTGATCTTACGAAACGCTCTTTATTGCGCAATGCACGCTATGAATACGTTATGACATCATCGCTTGATATGCGTGGTATAGACGTGGCTTTGCTCTATTCTCCCTTCTCTTTCCGCTTGTTGAAAGCCGATACTATCAGGGTTAGTTTGATAGCCAACATGCAACCAACTCGTGATATTCTCTATGTCAAGGGGGCTATTATTAATGGTGACACCCTACATGTTCTATTGCTTCATGCACCGAGTAGAAGGGGTGGAGAAATGCAGTCGCAACCTTTCCGAAAGCACGTGATGATGCAAGTAAGTAATGTTGTTGACTCTATTCAGAGACGCCACTCTGATGCGAAGGTAATCGTGATGGGCGACTTCAATGACTATGCTGATAGCCCTTCATTAAAGCCTTTGTACGAACGTAACTTATTGAATGTCTCGGCACAAGCAAAGGGGAAGAATGGTGCAGAAGGCACCTATCGTTATCATGGAGAGTGGGGTAGTTTGGATCATATTTTCATAAGTGATAACCTCCATCCTTACGTGCTTTCATGCTATGTCAATGATGCTCCTTTCCTTCTGGAAGAAGATATGAAGTACGGCGGATTAAAGCCTCGCCGCCATTATAATGGGATGCGTTATAACAACGGCTTCAGCGATCATCTGCCATTAGTATTACGGTTGTCTATTCCCTAAGAAAAGGAGTGAAAGGAAAGAACAGCCGTTAGAAGTTAATTGCAAGTCCTGCTTCAACAGATGTATATGACTTCCTTATAGGTACAATAGGAGCCGTGTCATAGATGAGGCGATAAGCACCATTAATCCCAATGGCTGGTGTTATCTTATATAGAAGATCTACGGCACCACCGAATCTAGCTTTCTTGAAATAGCTATCAGGCTTCCCTTGATGGATAGCAGTAGCTGTTAATGACCAATGGTCACTGATGTGATGCTGGAAACTCAAGGCTATATGCGTCTTAATGCTACGGCTACAAGCGTAGAGCGTGGGTGCAGATGAGGTTGGATCTTTCCACTTCTCGAACTCATAGAACACACCCGCAGCAGCAAACATAAGGAATCTCTCCTTATTCACGAGTCGATAACGTGATTGCAAACCCGTAGATACCTTAAACTCTAAGCCTCTGCTCCCTGCCCATTGCGATTCGGCATAAGGATAGACTTCAAAGGCACGGCTCAATAAATAGCGATACTCCATGTGTACGTGTCCGCCGCTTACCGTCACCTGTTTACCATAGGTTGAGAACTCTAGTTTATTGATTAAGTTGATAACACGCTTATGCTTGATTAACACATTGAGATTGGCGGTATTCTTAACAGTGAGTATATTCTGTTGTTCCGTCTTGAAGTCTACTACTGGTAAGAGAGATCCTTGTATAGTCTTCGCACTATCAATGCTTAGGGTGAGATTCTCTGTGAATAACATCTGAGCATACGATGGGATAGAGAGTAACAAAGCCAATAGAACTAGTGTAAGAGTTTTTTTCATGCGCATTGATGAGTTCTAATGATGGTATGTAAGATAAAAAATAAGGGACGTACAAATGTTAGTGTGCGTCCCTGTTTATTAGTTGCTATTACTTATCAGAAATCTTAAGTGTCTTATTCAACTTGTCAATTTTGGACTGAAGTTTAGCTATCTTCTTACCCATCTTATCCAATTTTTTCTTACTCTTAGCCAACTTCTTATTTGTGGCTTTTGCCTCTTTCAATTTCTTGATAGTGTCCTTTGCATCCTTTACTGTGCTAGAAGGACTTGTTGCAGTGAAGTCGGTTGTTGCTATGTTAGCGTCAGCGTTAGCATTAGCCGCCTTCTCCGTTAACTCATTATAGTCGGCTTTCTCTTTCTCGTAATCAAGCTGCGCCTTATTTAACTTAGTGGTCAGTTCGAGTAGCTTCTGCTGTTCTTTTAGGTTCTTTACTACTGTTGCATCTTGTGCGAAAGCGAATGTGGTCATAAGTGCCATAGCACCCATTAATAATAATTTTCTCATACTTCTTTCTTATAAATTAGTCTTACAATAAATAAATACTATCCTTTTCTCTGTTAGCCTTTGCCTTTGCTTCTAGACTCGTCTTTGTATGTTCCGTTATAGAATTGAGTCTGTCGACTGTTGTATTTGCCTTTTAATATCAGCCTTGCTATTGCCTAAGCCAATATTATCTAATAACCCGTTCAATGCCCCATCAACCATATCTTCAATCGTAGATGTGGCAGGCTCTACAATATTATCTTGTATCATCTTCTGCGCCTTTTGCCTTATTTGCTCTTTGAGGTTCACTTCCGAATTCTTATAATATTGTCTTGCTGCTTCCTGCAAGTCATCTTCGTCAATCGTAAAGATATGCCCTAAGAGTCCTACTGATACAGTGTGATTTTGTCCTGCGTAATGCACCTTGCCTGTAGAGTATATAATGTGATTATCCACGGTAACGAGGTTATCTACAGCAGATCTTATCACTTTCCCTGCAAAGGCATTGCTGATAGAACGGAAAGCGTTATCGACAAGTTCATTGCCCGTTGTGTTGGTCGTATCATTTACAGCGTCGTTCACCGTATTGGTAATGACGTCAGACAATACATCCTTGTGCTGTTCGGGCTTTGGGCATGTGAGAATCAGCACGATGATGAAAGCCACCAAGACTATCAATGTGCCTAACAAACATCCCGTATGGCTCTTCTTTTGAATAACTACCGTCTGTGGGGCTGCTGCCTGTTGAGTTGCAGGTTCAACGGGCGTAGCTTCAACGTAAGGTAAATCTTGCGCCGTTGTCTCGTCGTCAATAGGATCTTTCCCTTCCAAAATTGGGCGTAACTCCTCAATTTGCCATGCTGGAATCCATTGCTGCGTATCGGTAGGCATGACGAGAGTAGTTGCTATAATCTTCCTCTGACTTAACTCTTTGAGGCTGTAAGGTCCCTGCTTTTCGTTATCAATTTCTATGTAATATTCCATTTGTTTACCTTTATTATATAGTTGAGATATGTGGCGTATAAAAGTTATATGTTATCGTTTACGCCTTATTCTCATAATTGTGTGCGAAATTAGACATAAATTCTGATATGACAAAGAAACATCATCTATTTTACTTATCACTTACCTGTTTTTTTCGATTTAAGGTTCATTTATGCTTGAGTAGTCATGGAAAAGATGTATATTTGCACCATCAAACTAAAGAAGATAACCCTATAATTCATAATAAGAAATGATGGAATTAATCCAGCCCTATGTGGGCATTGCGGTAAAGCTAATCGTTGGTATGATTGGCATTCTAACCTTTTTGCGCATTACGGGTAAGGCGCAAATGGGTCAGTTGACTCCCCTTGACACGGTAAGTGCATTCGTTATTGGTGCGTTAGTCGGTGGTGTATTGTACAATCCAGATATGACCATCTGGCATCTCGTCTTCGCCCTAGCCGTATGGACAGGCTTTAATATGCTTGTTCGTTTCGCCATGCACTCTGCCTATTTGCGCCATCTTATCAAAGGCGAGAGCGTCTTCTTGGTGAAAGACGGCGTTATCAAATTTAAGAACTTCAAGCGTAATAGTCTTGAGATGGAGCAGTTCCGCCTCATGCTAAGGCAGAAAGGTATCTTCTCCATGTTCGATGTAGAGGATGTACTGTTTGAAGCTAACGGCTCAGTGACGGTTCTCTCACCTGGTCAGACGGCCTATTCCGTATTGTTGGTGAATAATGGAGAGATTGTGGAAAGCAGCCTAGCACAGTTTAACCACACACAGGAATGGGTGATGAAAGCAATCAAACGCAATGGATTCCGTGGACCTTCTGAGTTGTTCTGTATGGAGTGGACACCTCGAAGAGGGTTCTATTTCGTAACCTTCAACGGGGATGTGAAGCGTGGTAAAGCAGAGTTCGACTCTGAAAGCATAGACCCTGATAACGCACAGGTGTAAGTCCAATCAAGTGCCTCCAAGCCTTCTAAAAAGGGGAGGAGAGTTGACAAAGATTAGTTAGAACATAATAGTACAATTCAATAGTGGCGTTTCCTTGTATGAACGAGAGGCTCTTCTCGTAACAAGGGAACGCCCCTTTCGCATATAGAAGAGCGTTCATTCCTGTTATTAGCTGTTATCACTTGCATTTATGAGCGGGTTTTAGTCTCTGATATGTAGCGATAAATTGACACATACGAGTCAGCGCAATGACACGTATGTGTTATGCCACTTGACACATACGTGTTATTTCGTTCACACATACGTGTCAATTTCGTCCATGATATAAGGCGATGAAATGGGATCTATTTCATCACCTTTTTTATATATATTACGCCCAGAATGTATTACATACCACTAACGTTGTATTTAGCCTAAGTAACCTTACAGCTGTCAAACATATTCCAGCTCGATTGCAGATATATTTCTGCACAAAGCCTATTTATGTGCGCATGAAAGTGTAACAAGTGTTTTAAAATATTTTAAAATACTACTCACTGGCTTGCTGTTTTATGTCTCTTTTTGCTATCTTTGTATGATAGAAATAGAATAATAAGTACACTTTAAAGCAATGTTTGAGAATTTAAGTGATCGTCTAGAACGCTCCTTTAAGATCCTTAAAGGCGAGGGAAAGATAACTGAGATCAATGTAGCAGAGACCCTAAAGGATGTTCGTAGAGCATTACTCGACGCCGATGTCAACTATAAGGTAGCTAAGTCATTTACCGATACAGTAAAGCAAAAGGCGCTTGGTATGAACGTGCTTACAGCCGTTAAACCAGGTCAGTTGATGGTGAAGATAGTGCATGATGAGTTAGCAGAACTCATGGGTGGCGAGTCAGTAGGGCTAAATCTTACAAGCCGTCCAGCCATTATCTTAATGAGTGGTTTGCAGGGTTCTGGTAAGACCACATTCTCTGGTAAGTTAGCAAACATGCTGAAGACAAAGGAACATAAGAACCCTTTGTTGGTTGCTTGTGACGTATATCGCCCTGCAGCTATCGACCAATTAAAGGTTGTTGGCGAACAGGTGGGCGTTCCAGTATATTCAGAGCCAGAGAGCAAGAACGTTAATGAGATAGCTGATCACGCCCTCGCAGAAGCAAAGGCGAAAGGCTATGATGTGGTAATTATCGATACCGCAGGTCGATTGGCAGTTGATGAGGAGATGATGAATGAGATAGAGAGTCTCAAGAATCATGTAAACCCTGATGAAACGCTGTTCGTTGTAGACTCCATGACAGGTCAGGACGCTGTTAACACCGCAAAGGAGTTCAATGATAGATTGGATTTCAACGGCGTAGTACTAACGAAACTCGATGGTGATACACGTGGTGGTGCTGCTTTGTCAATTCGCACAGTCGTAACCAAGCCAATCAAGTTCATAGGTACTGGCGAGAAGATGGAAGCTATTGATGTGTTCCATCCAGGACGTATGGCAGATCGTATCTTAGGTATGGGTGACGTAGTCTCTTTGGTGGAACGAGCACAAGAGCAGTTCGATGAGGAAGAGGCGAAACGCTTGCAGAAGAAGATACAGAAGAACCAATTCGACTTCAATGACTTCTACAACCAGATACAACAAATAAAGAAGATGGGTAACCTGAAAGACCTCGCATCAATGATTCCTGGTGTGGGTAAAGCTATCCGCGATGTAGATATAGACGATAATGCCTTCAAGGGTATTGAGGCTATCATACAGAGTATGACACCAAAGGAACGCACGAATCCAGAGGTATTGAATAACTCACGTCGCCAGCGAATAGCGAAGGGTTCAGGTACTAGCTTGCAGGAAGTAAACCGACTCATTAAGCAGTTTGACCAAACGCGTAAGATGATGAAGATGGTTACAGGTTCTAAGATGGCTGGTATGATGAGCAAGATGAAAGGTATGCCTGGTATGCCCTCTATGCCGAAAGGCTTGTAAGATGAATCATCAACAAACAATAATAATATAAGCTATGGAATATCAGTTAATCGATGGTAAAGCAACCGCAACAGCCATCAAACAGCAGATTGCGGAAGAGGTAAAAGCCATTACAAAGGCAGGTGGAAAACAACCTCATTTGGTCGCTATATTAGTAGGACACGATGGGGGAAGTGAGACTTACGTAAAGAACAAGGTTATTGCTTGTGAGCAGTGTGGCTTTAAGTCTACGCTTATCCGTTACGAGACTGATGTTACCGAGGAGGAGTTGTTGACTTGTGTAGACAAGTTAAATAAGGATGATGACGTTGATGGATTCATCGTGCAACTCCCATTACCAAAGCATATTGATGAGCAGAAGATCATCATGGCTATTGATTATCGCAAAGACGTGGATGGCTTCCATCCTGTCAATGTGGGGCGAATGGCAATCGGTTTACCATGCTTTATATCGGCAACACCATTAGGAATCCTAACATTGTTACAGCATTACCATATTCCAACTTCTGGCAAGAAGTGCGTTATCTTAGGTAGAAGTAACATCGTTGGTAAGCCTATGGCACAGCTCATGATGCAGAAGCAATATGGAGATGCAACCGTAACAATTTGCCACTCGCATTCAGCGACATTGAAGAAAGAATGTCAGGAAGCTGATATTATTATTGCAGCTATTGGACGTCCCGATTTCTTAACAGCCGATATGGTTAAACCAGGTGCAGTAGTTATCGACGTTGGTACGACGCGTGTACCCGATGCAACACGTAAGAGTGGCTATCGCTTGAATGGCGACGTGAAGTTTGATGAGGTAGCTCCGTTATGCTCATTCATCACACCAGTACCAGGCGGCGTTGGTCCGATGACGATTTGTTCTTTGATGAAGAATACACTTGCAGCAGGCAAGAAAGAATATTATAAGTGATGACAGCAGAAGAATATCTACAACTCGGCAATGAGTGTCGGCAACGAGGAGACTGGCAGAATGCCTTAGCCAATTATATGGAAGCCATCGAACTGGATCCTAATTCGCCGGCAGTAGTTGCAAAAGAGATGCTAGAGAATATTCTAAACTTCTATAACAAGGATGCGTATAATCCTTAAAATACAAAAACTATGAGCAAGATGAAAGGTGCCATCGTAGTGAACACTGATCGCTGCAAAGGATGCCAGTTGTGTATCGTTGCATGCCCGAAAGATGTGATTGCCTTGGCTCAGAAACAAGTAAATGTCCACGGATATCCGTTTGTTGAGTCTGCTAAACCAGATGATTGTATCGGTTGTGCAGCTTGTGCAACAGTGTGTCCTGATGGCTGTATTACAGTCTATCGTAAAAAAGTGGAGGGGTAATTTATGGCAGAACAAGAAGTAAAATTGATGAAAGGTAACGAGGCAATCGCCCATGCTGCAATTCGTTGTGGTGCGGACGGATACTTCGGTTATCCTATCACTCCACAGAGTGAAATTATAGAAACCCTAGCTGCTTTGAAGCCTTGGGAGACCACGGGAATGGTTGTCCTACAGGCTGAAAGTGAAGTGGCATCCATCAATATGATTTATGGTGGTGCTGGTGCTGGTAAGCGTGTATTGACAAGTTCTTCTTCACCAGGCGTCGCCTTAATGCAAGAGGGTATCAGTTATATGGCAGGTGCAGAGCTCCCTGGTGTATTTGTAAATGTACAACGTGGTGGTCCTGGACTTGGAACGATACAGCCAAGTCAGAGTGATTACTTCCAGGCGACACGTGGTGGCGGTAATGGCGATTACAATGTGATTGTATTGGCGCCAAATTCTGTACAGGAGATGGCTGATTTTGTTGACTTGGCTTTCGAGTTAGCATTCAAGTATCGTAACCCTGCAATGATTCTTTCTGACGGTGTGATTGGTCAGATGATGGAGAAGGTTGTACTTCCTCCACAGAAGCCACGTCGTACAGAGGAGGAAATCCGTAAGGAGTGCCCTTGGGCTTCAATGGGTCGTACAGCTGATCGTAATCCTAATATCATTACCTCTTTGGAATTGAAGCCAGAGATAATGGAAGAAAGAAACCTCCACTTACAGGAGAAGTATCGTCAGATTCGTGAGAATGAAGTGCGCTTCGAAACACAGCAATGTGAGGATGCAGATTATGTAATCGTAAGTTTTGGTAGTGCTGCACGTATCGGTGAGAAGGCTGTCGAGCTAGCTCGTGAGCAAGGCTTGAAGGTTGGACTCTTCCGTCCTATCACACTCTGGCCTTTCCCAAGTAAGCAGCTTGCTGATCTTTGCAAAGGCAAGAAAGGAATCTTGGTTAGTGAGATTAACGCTGGTCAGATGGTACAGGATGTTCGTCTTGCGATTGATGGCGCTTTGCCAGTAGAACATTTTGGGCGTTTGGGTGGTATCGTTCCTGATCCAGAAGAGATTGTGAATGCACTCAAAGAAAAGTTAGTAAAGTAAGAGAGGAGGGCGTATATATTATGGCAAATGATATAATTTCACCTGAGAATTTGGTGTATAAGAAGCCGACCTTGATGAATGATACGACAATGCATTATTGTCCTGGATGTTCACATGGTGTGGTTCATAAATTAGTTGCAGAGGTAATCGAAGAGATGGGGATGACCGATAAGGCTATTGGTGTATGTCCTGTTGGTTGCGCTGTATTTGCTTATCGCTATCTTGATATTGATTGGCAGGAAGCGCCTCATGGTCGTGCTCCAGCTGTGGCAACTGGTATTAAGCGTGTATGGCCTGATCGTCTAGTGTTCACTTATCAGGGTGATGGTGACTTGGCATGTATAGGTACTGCTGAGACAATTCATGCGTTGAATCGTGGTGAGAATATTCCAATCATCTTCATCAATAATGCTATTTATGGTATGACTGGTGGTCAGATGGCACCAACAACATTGATGGGGCAGAAAACAGCAACTTGTCCTTATGGTCGTGAACCAGAACTACATGGTTACAACTTAAATATCACCGAACTTGCTAGTCATTTGAAAGGAACTTGCTATGTAACGCGTCAGAGTGTAGATACAGTTGCCTCTATTAACAAGGCAAAGCGTGCTATTCGCAAAGCTTTCGAGGCAAGTATGCAAGGGAAAGGTAGTTCCTTGATAGAGATTGTTGCAACATGTAATAGTGGTTGGAAACTCTCTCCAGTAAAGGCGAATGAGTGGATGCGTGAGAATATGTTCCCTGAATATGAGAAGGGCGATCTAAAAGATACAACCAATCTTTAGTCTTTCTCTATATATAATAAAGGTGTAATATGAAAAAAGAGATAATTATTAGTGGCTTTGGTGGACAAGGTGTACTCTCTATGGGTAAGATTCTTGCTTACTCAGGACTAATGGAAGATAAAGAGATAACATGGATGCCTGCTTATGGTCCAGAGCAGCGTGGTGGTACAGCTAATGTGACTGTTATCATCAGTGATGAGCGCATATCTTCGCCTATCTTAAGTAAGTACGATGTTGCTATTGTACTAAATCAGCCTTCGTTAGATAAGTTCGAACCAAAGGTAAAGCCGGGTGGTATCCTTATATATGATGGTTATGGTGTCATGAATCCACCAGCTCGTAAGGATATCATAGTTTATCGAATCAATGCGATGGACAAGGCTGCTGAGATGAAGAATGCCAAAGTCTTCAATATGATAGTCCTAGGCGGATTGCTTAAGGTTTGTCCTGTTGTAAGTACTGACGGCTTGAAGAAAGCACTCTATAAGAGTCTGCCAGAACGTCATCATAACTTAATTCCATTGAATATGCAAGCTGTGGAAGAAGGAATGAAGATAATCGTTCAGCAGTAAAATGATATACAAAGCAACCTGATTTTTTATAACTCTCTAATTTGTTTAAGGGGCTCCAGCAGTGATGCTATGGGCTCCTTAATCTATTTATAAAAGATTGTGTCCATTTAAGCACACCTTATTAAGTTTTTCGTATATTAGATTGTTCTATTATTCCACTAATATAGTTTAATTTGTTCACTATACCCCTATTATGGTAAACTTTTTATGGAAAAGATTTGGCTGTTTCATTATTTTTTTATTACTTTGCAGCCAATTAAAGTGTTGATACTATATAATTTATAAATATTAATTAATTCAGAGAGACAATGAAAAAGTTAGTTTTGATGTTAGCTGCTGCGTCTATGGCAGCTTCAGTTTCTGCTCAGACTGTAGCAGAGAGCAAGGCTTTTGACAACGTTTACGTTGGTATTAATGGTGGTGTTGCTACTAAGACTACTGGTCACAAGTGGTTGAGCGACCTCGATCCAAATGCTGGTCTTCGTATTGGTCGTTACTTCACTCCAGTCTTTGGTTTGGCAGTTGAAGGTAATGCTTACTTCTCAAACAAGCCTTGGCACTCAACAGGTACAGCAGTTCGCGCTACAAATGTTAGCTTGTTAGGTACTGTAAACTTGAGCAACCTCTTTGGTGGTTACAAGGGTGAGCCTCGTGCATTTGAGGTTAGCGCACTTTATGGTCTTGGTTGGATGCACGTATTTACAAACAACAAGGCTGTAGAGAATCTTACTTCTGGTCAGCGTAACCGCATGACTTCTAAGGCTGCTTTAGACTTCGCCTACAACTTCGGTTCACAGAAGCAGTGGCAGGTTTATGTTGAGCCTTCTATCAACTTCGCTTTCCTAGGTAAGGCTTATTCTAAGGTTCCTACAGCAGCTGGTGTTGCTAACCATGATGTAAACTATGGTTACAAGGCAGTTGCACAGGATGGTCAGCCAGCTTACAACATCAACAACTCATTCGTTCAGTTGAACGCAGGTGTTGTTTACAAATTCAAGAACTCTAATGGTACACACAACTTCACAATCGTTGTTCCACGTGACCAGGCTGAGATCGATGCATTGAACGCACAGATTAACGAGCTCCGCAACCGTAAGCCAGAGGTTATCACTAAGGAGGTTGTTAAGGAGGTTCCTGCTGTTAAGGTTAAGGAGTTCACTGTATCTGACCTCGTATTCGTAACATTCGCTCAGGGTAAGTCTGCTCTTACAAACGACGCTAAGGCTGCTCTTAACAACGTTAAGGAGGGTGTTCACGTTCAGGTTGTTGGTACAGCTTCTCCAGAGGGTTCTAAGGAACTTAACGATCGTCTCTCACAGGCTCGTGCTGACGTAGTTGCTAACTACCTCAAGGGTCGTGGCGTTATCGTTGACGAGGCAACTGGTAAGGGTGTACAGGGTGTAACTTCTAACCGTTTGGCTGTTGTTTACGTAAAGTAATCAGTCATACAAATTAAGAAGTTAAACCTTCTATAAAGTAATATGGGATGTACCTCAAGGGGTGCATCCCTTTTTCTTATTCTAGATGAATGGGGTTTAAGTTCTGTTGAGTGATTTGGTTGTAGAATGATTGTCCAATAGTTGGGATTGATTCGTATTGATACATTGTTTATTAAATATGGGAGAGATGGAAAAGTTATCAAAGATAGGGAGATATGAGTTTATGACAGAACCTTTTCATTGCGATTTCTCTAATCATCTATTCATGGGACATTTAGGTAATCATATGCTTAATGCAGCTGATTTTCATAGTAATGAGCGGGGTTATGGCATGAATTATCTTAATACTATCAACAAAACATGGGTGTTGAGTCGTCTCGCTATCGAAATGGAGGATATGCCTAAAGCATACGACAAGTTTTATGTTGAGACATGGGTTGATGATGCTATGAAGTATTTTACAAGTCGCAACTTTAAGGTCGTTAGTGAGTCAGGACACATTTATGGATATGGTAAGAGCGTTTGGGCACTCATCGACACGGGTACTCGTGAGCCTTCAGATATCTTTGCTATCCGTGAAGGTCTTATTAATGAATACATAGAGAAAGACTATATTTGTCCGATTGGTAAGTCTTCACGTGTGAAGATAACAGATAAGGCTTCACTTATTCGTTCTATTGATACCTATTATAGTGATGTGGATGTGAATGGGCACATCAACTCTGTTAAGTATATTGAACATATATTTGACTTGTGGGATTTAGATTGGTATTGTCAGCATACAATTAAGCGTCTTGAGATTGCATACGTAGCTGAGTCTCATCAAGGCGATCGCTTACATTTCTATCGTGAGCAGCGTGATTCAGATTTAGACTTTAATGTGAGAATAACAAAGAGCAATGAACTTTGTGAAGAAACAGAGACTTGTAGGTGCAGGGTGTTATTTGTCTGATAGAATGAGGTAACTCCCATCCATTAATAATTGTTCCTCGTCCATAAGTTCCTTCATAACCTTGGTGACCATATCCCAATCCTCATTAAGCAGTCTAACCTCTGTCACAAGATGTCTCTCGCCATCAGCTACCATTGCGAGGAGCTTTTCTTTTATCTCCTCTTGCTGGTCGTGATCATCGTGATGAGTATGAGAGAGACATACATCACACTGCTCACAATCTACTGATTTCTTCTCTCCGAAATAATAGAGCAGCTGTCTACTTCTACAAACCCTATCGTTCTGTGCATAATTAATAACAGAATTAATGCTCTTCTGGAATTGCTCCTTCCGCTCTTCGTAAACGCTTTTATCCAGTATGACATCGCTACCATCAACACGATCTCTCTTATAACTAATGAGTGGAATACTCTTGCGAGGAATGAAATCTATGATGCGTTTCTTGCTTAGATTTACGAGCACCATATAAGTTTGATTGCGGTCAAGACCAGCCTCTTGCGCTATGTAACTCTCATCGACATAACCATAGTCCGTGAATAATCCACCATAGTTCCTAAGTAGAGATATGACGACATCATTCTCTTTCTCGCTTAATGAATCAAGTCGATAAAGGTCATCCCGTCTTAACAAGAACCGCACACGTGCATTATTATCTGGGTTCGGTTCGTAGTCAATATAACCAGCTCGTTGTAATAGAATCAACGCAGCGTTGGCTCGAATAGGGAAGTGTTTAAATGTTGCACAGAACTTATCAATAGGGAACTCAAACGTACAGCCTTCACCGCTATTCACGCCTATTTGATAGAAATAAGCTAAGTGCTCGTAGACCTGTTGTACAGATTCTTTCGGTGGGAACGTGTCCTCGATTCTCTTTTGTAGCGTTCGGTTGTCATGCCCATTATAGAGTAAAACCGCATAAGCCTTCTGCCCATCACGCCCTGCGCGTCCCGCTTCTTGGAAATAAGCCTCGAGCGAACTAGGGCAATCCATGTGTACCACCACACGCACGTCGGCTTTGTCAATTCCCATACCAAAGGCATTCGTCGCAACCATAACACGCACCTTGTTATGTTGCCATTCACTTTGACGTTGATCCTTCACGGCTGGCTCCAGTCCTGCATGATACCATGTTGCAGATATACCATACTGCATAAGCAGTTGCGCAACCTCTTTCGTTCGCTTCCTACTACGGCAGTAAACAATAGCCGTCTTTGGTATTGATTGAAGGATATGAACCATCTCCGCCTCTTTATCTTCTGCCTGTCTGACAACATACACAAGATTCTTTCGCTCGAAGCTCATACGGAAGACATTCTTCTCTGTGAAACCGAGTCGTTCCTGTATATCGTCAATAGCGTCAGGTGTGGCAGTGGCAGTTAACGCAAGGATAGGTACGTTGGGTACGAGCTTTCGTATCACTGCTATTTGCAAATAGGATGGGCGGAAGTCGTAACCCCATTGACTAATGCAATGAGCCTCATCAACCGTGATGAAACTCACTTTCATGTGTTTTAGTTTGATTTGGAAGAGATCGGAACTAATGCGCTCGGGTGAGATGTACAATAACTTAACGCCACCAAAGATACAATTCTCCAATGTTGTTACAATCGCATCTCTACTCATCCCAGAGTAGATAGCTGCTGCGGCTATTCCTTTGTGTCGAAGGTGCTCCACTTGGTCTTTCATCAATGCGATAAGCGGAGTAATGACAATGCACACGCCCTCTTGGGCTAATGCTGGTACTTGGAAGGTTAGTGATTTTCCTCCTCCTGTTGGCATTAGGCCTAAGGTATCCTTCCCTGCACCGATACTCTCGATAATTTCTCTTTGAATACCACGAAAGTCGGGATACCCCCAGTACTTATGAAGAATGTCAAGATAGGACATTGGACTTGCTACTTTGAGCTTTGACCTAGTAACTTTGAACTTGGGTGTTCGCTCTTGACCACCCTACATTCGTCAACGATTATCACTCCTCTGTAGGTCTTATATCCTCAATCTGCAGTTGCACAGCTCCACGTTTGAAGACATTGTCCTCGATGGTATAAGCAATATCAAACGAACGCTTGGATTTGATGTATCGTGCCGACGCACTCTGTCCGAAAGCAATACCATTCATAACATTGTTTGATTTCGAATCAACGAGTTCCAGCTTGATATGCTCTTGCTCACGTCCAACGACTTTACTTGTTCCGAAATCGTACACATCCAACGTACAGAAGATAGGTTTAGGATTTGCAGGTCCGAAAGGTGCGAATCGCTTCAGGTCGCTATGCAGTTTCTTCGTAATATCTTTGAAGTCTATGACGGCATCAATGTCTAGTATGGCTTCCCGCTGTTCAGGTTCAATATGCTCCTCTACGTATGCTTGGAACCGCTTACGGAACTCCTTAACATCCGACCACTTCATCGTTAGGCCAGCCGCATAAGTATGTCCACCGAAGTTTAGAAGTAAATCACGGCAACTCTTGATAGCCGCATAGACATCAAAACCAGCTACGCTACGGGCAGAACCAGTAGCAAGATTCTCGTCACGGGTTAGTACAACTGTCGGGCGGAAATATATCTCAGTGAGGCGGGAGGCAACGATACCGATGACACCTTTCTTCCAGTGTTCGTCATATAGTACGATACTGGATTGGTGCTTCTGACTCTCTAGGCGAGCCACAATTTGGTTCGCCTCTTCCGTCATCTGCCTATCGACGTCCTTGCGTTGTTCGTTATATTCATCGATATGTTTTGCCTGATTGAGCGCTAGGCTATACTCGCGTTCAACTAATAGATCCACACTCTTCTTACCATTCTCCATTCTTCCGCTGGCGTTAATGCGCGGTCCTATCTTGAAGATAATATCACTCATGGATAGTTCCCGGCCATTCAGCCCACAGATGTCAATAATCGCTTTAAGTCCTAAGCTGGGATTCTGGTTGAGCTGTTTCAATCCGTGGAAGGCAAGGATACGATTCTCGTCAATCACTGGCACAAGGTCGGCGGCTATACTAACGGCACAGAAGTCGAGTAGGGGAACGAGGCGTGAGAACGGAATATTATTATTCTTAGCAAAGGCTTGCATGAACTTGAAGCCCACACCACAGCCACATAGGCTCTTAAAAGGATAAGAGTCATCTGGTCTTTTGGGGTTTAATATCGCCACTGCGGGCGGCATAGTCTCGTCAGGCACATGATGATCACAGATGATGAAATCAATTCCTCGCTGCTTAGCATAGGTAATCTCTTCTATGGCTTTAATACCGCAATCAAGGATGATAATAAGTTTCACACCCGTTTCAGCGGCATAATCAATTCCCTTCTTACTCACCCCATAACCCTCATCATATCGGTCGGGGATATAGTAATCAATGTTAGAATAAAACTGTCGTAAGAATTTATAGACCAGTGCAACAGCCGTGCACCCATCTACGTCGTAATCTCCGTAAACAAGGATACGCTCCTTATGCCCCATTGCGTCGTTCAACCTGTCAACGGCGGCATCCATATCTTTCATTAAGAAGGGGTTGATGAGGTCAGCCAGCTGTGGTCGGAAGAATCTCTTCGCAGCACTCTCCGTCGTTATCCCGCGACGTATAAGCAGAGATGCAAGTGTAGGGCTCATGCCTAACTTATCACCTAATTCCTTAGCAGCATTACTCTGTTCGGTTGTCGGTGGTGTATAGTTCCATTTAAAATGCATCTTAATTTATTTTTATTTCTGCCCGTAAAGGTACAAAAAAAAAGCCAACCGCCGTGATGGCTAAGATGAATATTTGTATTAGATAGGATATGTCTCCGATTCGTTTCTTCCGCTATTTGTATGATTTTATGATAGGTATTTGCAGGTGAAAGGGTAGGGGAATGGCATATTCAGGAACGGCTAAGAATCTGTTTAGTAGCCTTATGTACTACGCTCACTTGCGGTTTCCGTGTTTGTTTTATACGCATCTTGTATTATTTCCGTGCTTATTCTGTATTTGCGCAATGCGTATGTTATTATATTATCTAAGTCTGATAATTAATTATCACACTTAGATAATTAATTATCAGACTTAGATAATACTTTATCACGCTTAGATAATGTAATTATATACGTATCAAAACAATGCAGAACACCTGAGAAAAGAAAGCGAATGCGGGGAAAATGAAATGCAATACGTATGCTTTTCTTCCTCTTTGCTTATGTTTTACGGACGGTTATGGGTGCTTTATACTATTGTATAGGGTGTTTTGCACGATGTGTTGTTGATGTGTGAAAGTGGGGAAGATTGATTTGTTTAGAGGCTTAGGACATAAAAAATCCCGCTCCATAGCTATGGAACGGGAAGAGTTATTTGTGATTGGAATCTAAGTAATTAGAGTCCCATCTTCTTGCGAATATCCTTAGGAATTGCATTCTTGTTAATCATGTAATCCATGGTGTTAGCAGCAATGAAGTCCTTTGTCATGTACCAGATACCCTTGTAGTCACCAGTCTCACCCCAAGAGTTCTTTACCATGTAGTACTCCTTACCATTCTGATCCTTTGCAATACCAAATATGAGCATACCATGGTCATCGGTTAGCTCCCAGTTGTCGAAACGCTCTTGACGCTGCTTCTGTGTAGGTGTAATCTCTGGTACGTTTACGCCGAGAGAGTCGATCAAGTCCTTCTTCTTCGCAGTAGATAGACCTAGCCAGTGAGCCATGTCACTGCCCTTCATGCTCTCAACTTTCTTGCCATCAACCATGTAAGCGAGTCCCTTGCGTGAGAAACCAGGCTCACTAACATCGCCACCCCAAGCAACGGTGTAACCGTTCATTACGGCATTGTCGATGACACGCATCATCTCATCCATTGGAAGGTTGTAAGATTGTGGGTAACGCCAGTTGTCCTGTACTTCTACAGCGAATGTCGTGTAGAATGGATGGTGTGTGTAAGAGGTAATGGTTACGTAATCGTCCCAATTCACACCGAGGCTTGCAGCGAAAGTCTCTGGAGTGTATTGCTTGCCTTCGTATGTGAACTTATCTGGGCACTTGCCGAGGTAAGCATCGAGAATGCCTTGCAATCCTACCTTCCATTGACCTGAAATCTTGTTAGCCTTGTTGCGTGCAACTGCGTTTACGTATGGTTCCATCAATGAGAAGAACTCGTTGAAGTTATTCAATGAGTCGCCATAGAGTGAACCTGGGAAAGGCATTGCGCTCTCTGGTACGATACCATGGTGCTGAATGGTGTAAAGTACGTCGTATGCAGAACCGCCTTGTGCAAACTGGCAATCGCCATGCAGACGAACAACTTGAACGGCACGATCCATGTAGGTCTTGTTAGCTACGAAGCTCTCGCAGAGGTCGTAAGTCTTACCAGTCTTCTTGAGAATCTCCGCCTCGAAGTAGCTAAGTGTGGAGTAATCCCAGCACGTACCTGAGCGGTTCTGGTCTTTAATACTTGTAATTGGATTCTGCTTTACTACCGTAAAGACAGGCTTGTTAGAAGCGGGTGCTTCTTTCTTGTCTGCAGCGTTAGCGCCTATCGCTACCAAAGCGAGCAGTGCTACTACTAATGTTTTCTTCATAAAGTTGTAAATAAAAGTAGGCTGCCATTGTTAGCTTTTGCATTGAGTGGCAGCCTTGGATGAAATTATTAATTATATGTTATCAATTACTTTCTGTTGGCTGCGATAAACTCTTCAACATCCTTTGGATGGTAAGGGATGAGGTCTTTACCAATAAAGCGACATCCCTCCTTGGTGATGAGGATATCGTCCTCAAGACGTATTCCACCGAAGTCTTTATACTCGTCGAGCTTATCGAAGTTCAAGAAGTCAGCGCAGTGTTTCTTTGCTCTCCATTCGTCAATGAGAGCAGGGATGAAGTAGATACCCGGCTCATCAGTTACCACGAATCCTTCCTCCAGACGGCGACCCATACGTAAGCAGTTCGTTCCAAATTGCTCTAGGTTAGGGCGTGTTTCCTCATCGAATCCTACGTTAATCTGGTCGAATGATTCCATATCATGAACGTCCATACCCATCATGTGACCTAATCCGTGAGGCAGGAACATTGCGTGTGCGCCAGCAGCAATAGCAGCGTCTGTATCGCCCTTTGCTAAGCCTAATTCTTTCATGCGATCGAAGAGAATACGACAAATAGCAAAGTGAACATCGGCATACTTGACTCCTGGTTTCGCATACTTCAAAGCAGCGTCATGACATTCCTCAACAACCTTGTATATCTCTAATTGTCTCTGCGTAAACTTGCCATTTACGGGGAAAGTACGTGTGTTATCCGAGCAATAGTGGTTGATGGTCTCGGCACCAGCATCACATAATGCAAGTCGACCTGATTCCAATACAGCCATTGATGGGATACCGTGCATAATCTCACCATGTTGCGAGAAGATGGTTGGGAAAGAAACCATTGCACCGTATGAACTGGCGATACCGCTAACCTGTCCACCAACGTACTTCTCCGTTACGCCAGGTTTAGCAATGATCATAGCTGTTGTGTGCATCTTATAACCAATAACGGCAGCACGCTCCAGTTCTTCGATTTCTTCTTGCGTCTTCACAGAACGCATCTTTACGATGGCACGGATGAGATCCATGCTTGCTGATTCTTTCTGCTGGTTAGGATGAATACCGAAGAGGTCAAAGATCTGAATCTTTATATCGGCACGATAAGGGGGAAGGAAATGGACTTTACGGTGCTCACGCAATGCGTTGTTGCAAATCGTCTTGAGTCCTTTCATGTCTACTGTGTTAGCCACGCCAACGGCATTGGCCATGTCTCTAACTGAATCAACACTTCCATACCAAACAATGTCATCAATGTCGATGTCGTCACCAACGAGTGTCTCGGTGTCGTTATCAGCATCAATCACACCAACAAGCCCATCACGCTTCATACCGAAGTAATAGAGGAAAGACGAGTCTTGGCGAAACGGATAATAACCATTTGCAGGGAAGTTTGCAGGTGATTCGTTATTGCCAAAGAGAATGATGATACCACTCTTTACGAGCTTCTTTAGCTCTGCTCGGCGGTTTACATAAGTTTCTTTGCTAAACATATTTCAATAAATTAGATGGTTTGATTGCAAAGATAGTTATTTTTGGTTGAAAGTTATTAACTTTGCAGTTGTTTTTTAACGAGTTTTTATGCAAATTGATAGGAATACGGGCTTAGTATTAGAAGGAGGTGGCATGCGCGGAGTATTTACCTCGGGTGTATTGGATGCTTTTATGAAGTATAATCTTCGTTTTAAGTATGTCGTAGCTGTATCGGCTGGTGCCTGTAACGGCTTGTCATATATGAGCAGACAGCCTCGCCGTGCACGTATTTCTAACATAGATATGCTTGCTAAGTATGATTATATAGGCTTGCGTCATTTGGTAACACAGGGCTGCATTTTTAATCCAGAGTTGTTGTATAAGCAGTTCCCATTTGAGCTTGTTCCCTTCGATTATGATGAGTACTTCCGTCAAAGTAAGTTAGGCGAAGTTTATGAGATGGTTGTAACGAATTGTGAGACTGGGTTAGCTGAATATCTTACTGAAACTGAGGGCAATGCGAAGAGATTAAATGAGTTAGCACGGGCATCCTCTAGTTTGCCTTATGTAAGTAAGATTGTCACCATAGATGGCAAACCTTTGTTGGATGGTGGTATCGTTGATTCTATTCCTGTTCAACACGCTATTGAGACAGGGCACGAAACCAACGTAGTGATTTGCACACGTAATAAAGGATGGCGGGATAAGGGTAAAGACTATAAGCAACCTAAGTTTATCTATCGTAATTACCCCCGCCTACGCGTTGCATTAAGTCATCGTATAGAGGCGTATAATCGTCAGTTAGATTTGATTGACGAGTTAGAAGAACAAGGAAAGATACTTGTCATTCGTCCAGAGAAGCCCGTTGTTGTTGGTAGAATGGAGAAGGATGTCAACAAGCTCGAAGCTCTTTATGAAGAAGGATTCCGCTTAGGCGAAGACTTTATCAATGAACATGTCGAGTAATGGGATAAATATAATCGAATAACTATGGGAAGCGCTTCACATCACATTATCAGTCCGAGTTATTTGCCATTATGTAAGAAATTATCATTACCTTTGTATCTGTTAATAACTAACCATTACATTTTGAAATAATAATATTATGACACAAGAGGAATATAACCTTTTAGACATTGATTTTGCTCATTGCCCTGGCTCTCATTGTGGAAAAGCAAATGAATGCTTCCGCCACGTAGCCTATCAGATGCTTGCAAATTGCACACGAGATCGTTATATGGTAACCAATCCGAACGTGATAACGGGCAAGCCTAATTGTCCGCTCTTTATATCTAACCGCAAGGAACGCTATGCTTGGGGAATCTCACACATCTTTGACAACGTGCGTGCCTCCGATTTGCGTGGCGTCCGACTGAGCGTTATGCAATGCTTCGGTGCAGCTACCTATTATCATGTTAAGGAACAGCTCCGTGCCATCACCGAAGAAGAACAACAAGACGTCCGTGATGCCTTTACCGAGAATGGTTATGACGGGCAGAGCATTGAGTTCGATCGCTATGAAGAGCATTATCCCGTGCTTATGCGCATGAAACGTTATAAGTAAGTACAGTCTTCGCCTTTCAATTATAAGTTCTTTTCTGCTTATATAGGTAATACGATGATACTTATATAAGCAGTACAATCGTATTCCTATAAGACCTATTGAGTTCTACACGTTTGTATAGCGAATTATACAGGCGTGTATAACTAATTATACAAACGTGTATAACTGATTATACAGACGTGTATAACTCGTTATACAAACTTGTATAATTCGGTTGATAAAGGCTAAGGAGGATGCGATGTCAAGTATAAGTGCAATCGTACATTAACTTATAGGTGCATTACATGGGTATTAGGAGTAAGATTGTAGTCTAATTGGATGGTGGAAGATGATGCTATCTTCTCTGTCTATATGGGTAAAAATAAAGGATTCCTCACAGGTATATTGCTGTGAGGAATCCTTATAACTGAATTGAATCTATAAATTCAAAGAGAAAGCTTTTTCTATTGTGGGTTAGACCAATATCGTTCGCTTAGTCTTTGTCGCCTTTTAGTAAATCAGGACGTAACCGCTTTGTGCGCTCCATTGCTTGATCGAACTCCCATTGCTTGATCTTAGCTTCATTACCGCTTAGCAATATCTCTGGTACATCCCATCCTTTATAACTGCGTGGGCGTGTATAGATTGGAGCGGAAAGCATATCGTCCATAAAACAATCAGAGAGCGCACTTTGGTCGTCACTGATAACGCCTGGAACGAGTCGAACCACAGCGTCGGCAATGATAGCAGCAGGTAGTTCGCCACCCGTAAGCACGAAGTCGCCTATAGATATCTCACGTGTAATGAGATGGTCACGTACTCGCTGATCAATCCCCTTATAGTGACCTGCAAGAATGATGATATTACCCCCCATTGATAAGTCATTGGCTATCTTCTGATTGAATTGTTCGCCATCGGGAGAGGTGAAGATAACGTCGTCATAATCTCTCTCTTCCTTTAAAGCACTAATACAATTATCAATAGGTTCAATCTGCATAACCATTCCAGCCTGTCCGCCGAATGGGTAATCGTCCACTCTGCGCCACTTATCCTTTGTATAATCACGAAGGTTATGAAGCCTAATCTCTGCAAGTCCTTTCTTTTCGGCTCTGGCAAGGATGCTCTCATGCACGAATCCTTCCAGCATTTCTGGTAAAACGGTGATAATATCTATTCTCATAAGTGTTACAAAGTTAAGTATTATTTTATTATTGCGTTGAGACTTTAAGTTTTTTTTGTAACTTTGCAGCAGTTTTCTAATAATAAACTAAAAACGAAATGAAAAGATTCTTTTCCCTCGCTATCCTTTTGATGGCAGCTTTTGGCAGTGCTATGGCACAGGATGTTCAAGTTCATTACGACTTAGGACATAGTCTTTACAAAGATCTCTCATCACGCATGTCGGTAACGACTACTGTTGAGATGTTTAAACCTGATACCTGGGGTTCTACCTTCATGTTCACCGATATCGACTATAAACGCGATGGTGCTATCGGTGCTTATTGGGAGATTTCTCGTGAGTTTAATCTCTCAAAGAACAAGCAGTGGGCAGCCCATGTAGAGTATAATGGTGGTGCTGGAACTAACTTGAAAGATGGTGCTTATGTAGGTAATCGTTATCAGCATGCAGTTCTCCTTGGTGGTGCTTGGAACTGGGCTTCAAAGGATTTCTCTAAGACCTTCAGCGTTCAGTTAATGTATAAGTATTATTTCAAGAACGCTAATAAAGGTTGGCATCCCTTTAGTGGTTTCCAGTTGACAGAAGTATGGAGTACTACCTTTGCAAAGGGACTTTGCACATTTGATGGTTTCTGCGATGTCTGGTATAATCCGAATGTAAAGGGCAAGTTAATCATGATTTCAGAGCCACAGTTCTGGTTTAACCTTAACACACTAAAGGGAATGAAGAATGTGAATCTGTCCTTAGGTTCTGAGGTTGAGCTTAGCAACAACTTCGTTTATAACGATGAGGGTAAGAATAACCGCTTCTATGCTATCCCAACCATTGCTGCTAAGTGGACGTTCTAGGGAGAACGGAAAGGAGTTGACGAAATAAACGAGGTCGTTGAATAGTAAACTTAAAAAGGCTCACAATAATTGTTGTGAGTCTTTTTTATGATCCTTTTAATAATCAACCTTACAAAGTTGCTATCATGTAATTGACGAAAGTACATTTCGTGGGGCACGGAAGTATAAGTTGTGGGGTACGAAAGTATATTTCGTCAATCTCTCTATTTCTTATAGCCTAGAGCCTCTAACCACGCTTTAACCTTACTCATGTCTGTACGAACCTCATGACCATAAAAGGCTTCGGGACTAAGGATATTGGCATTAGGATAAATCTCTTTGATGTCTCGAACGGCATAACCTAGTCCACTTCCTTCGTGCGTGAGGAAAGGAATGAGCGTCTTATTACTCAAGTCATACTGTTTCATAAAGGTGAACATAACCTGCGGATAGCTATGAATCCAGACTGGACCACCAAGGAACACAACATCATAGTCGTCAATATTGTTGACCTTTCCTTTGAACGGAGGATATTCTTTGCCGTATCTCTCCTTCTTTGCAACCTCAACTACTTCCTTGTAAGTCTTAGGATAAGGAGTTTCTCTTACCACTTCAAACTCATCACCACCGGTCACATCTCGAATGTAGTCAGCCACCATCTTTGTGTTGCCCACTTCGATATTCCCCACAGCATAATTCTCTCCTGTGTGAGAGAAGAAAACAATAAGAACCTTACCTTTCTTTTTCTCAGCATCTTTCTTCTCATTGTTACTCGTCTTACAACTTTGCGCTCTACTTGTCTTTGGTAGCATGACAAGGCATAATACAGCCACGATAATGGCAAATATTCCTGTTAACTGTTTCATAATTTATTGTTTTTAGTTAGTTGTTCTTTCTGCGTAATCTTATTCGGCGTTCCCATAGAGCCGTTCCAAATTTGATAGTGCTAGTTATATTGTATTCAGCCACAAACCCATCAGGGGTGATATGTATCTTTATCTTATTATAGAGCGGATGAAAATCTTCGGTTAGCAAATCACAATCATTGTCAATTTCGGTCGTGTCTATGACAACAGAGTCTGTGTCATCATCCACTACTTCTGCTATGGCTGTATCACAAACCGCTTCATAGTCAATACTATCATCTGATATAGAGTCTACTTCTACGGAATCTATCTCTTCTTCTGAATTTTCATTGACATAATTAAACATATAATCGCTGACATATTCTTCACTCTTTATGTCCCTGTAGAAATTCTCATCTGAAACCTTATCGGTTGTGTTGCAGTAGTTCATTGTCCGACTACTCCCATCTAATGGTTTCCCGGTGATGGTTACCTTGTCTTGCCAAGGAATACTCTGTGCCATAATAGCAAGACTTAGTCCTGGGCAAAAAGCATTGATTGCATATTTTAAAACATTGATAGAAACCATATTGAGAGAAGGTTGACTTAACTTATAATCCTCTGTTTGTAATAAGAACTCGTTAGGAATCCCATGCTGAAGAATCTTGTCTAATGAAGGATAGAAGTCATGCATGTTACAAATGATGTATTGGTCTAATAAGGAAGAATAGGCTAGGATAACATCATGTTCCATTATGATTTGTAAGATAGAATCGAGAGGTATTCCATATCTGTTAGGGGTACAACAGGGTTGATTGATATGCAATCGGAAAACTCTTCCATAGGTAGAAGAGTTAAGTGCTGTAAGGGTGAAGCTAGAGTAAACGCTGTCAGGAGTTGATTTATACAATGGAGCGTAAGGATAGATAAGTTGTTGTTGTTTTGTGGGCTGGAATATTCTATCCTCATTATCAGTAGAATCTCCTTTGGCTGAATAGGACCACGAGTTGGAGAACTCATAAGTAATTTCATCACCTATTTCTATTGCATTCTGAGCAGAAGTAGGTAAAGAAATAAGCAAGAGACATAATCCAAGCCAAATACTTATGTATGATTTATGTCCTGCGTTGGATAAATTATTATGAAGAATGGATTGTGATGTGCGCATACCTTATCTTGTTAATGGTTGATGAAAATGGTGCTGATTTACTTTATTGTTTAACCTGCCTAATAATCGATTCATGTGCAACAATAAGTGACCTTGGTTGTTTAAAGGTAACAGTCCTATTGTATTCATTTAGCCAGCCTTCCGAGTTGAAAGAAGTTGTTTCTTCTATCTTGAGAGGATTAGAGCCTTTCTTATCTGATGGTATCTCTTTATAATGTACCATTTCTGGTGTGTACTTACGTCTATAAATCTCAGGTAGCACACCAAGCCCTGGAGCTGAGAGGTTTATAATTAATGATATAAAAGAATTGACATCTTCTGATTGGGTGAATTCTTGCTTAAATTCCTCCTTTAGCACTACATCAGTAAATTTTTTAATAAGTTCGTTCTCTTCTCTGTGTGCGTAGAGGTAGTCTATAAGATCATTTATTGTTTCGTTCGAATTGGTGGGCATATAATTACTCATATTTTCGTTAAAGGTGATTAAGATACCTTTTTCTTTTAGTAATCTAGTAGTGAACTTAGGAGTAATTAAATCTGGGTTACCATTGATATTATCCCCATAAGGGCTCTGTTGAACCAGTAACCGCATGGTATAAGTATAAGGTGTCACTTCCCGTACAGTTAATGTAAATGTTGATTCGTAGGATTTTCTATTTTCATAGAGTAGATAGTAAGACGATGCTGGACAGAAAGATAAATTCTCATAGATATCATAAGGAATCTCTATGGGCTTTTTTGTAGTTGGGTCCTCTGCTTTAATCGATAGCTTATAGGTGTATTGGAGAGTATCTCCCTTTTTGAAATGTGTAGAGATATACTCTCCTTTGGTTTGTGCAGAGAGTATTGTACAAATGAGCGAAGCCATCAATAAGACTATTTTCCGTCGATTAATCTTCATGTTGGTAAGGTTGTAAGAAGTTATTAAATTGTTATGTAATAGAGATCATATCAAAAAGAAGATGTTTTAGAATAGTGATCCTTCGGTGATTGGAGAGGATTCTAAGGCGAGTTTATTCTCGTCCATCTGTACAAATCGAGCAATGAATTCTTCCTCAGAGATAATTGGAATAGAGAGTTCCTTTGCCTTTTTATTTTTGCCAGAAGAACTTTCTACATCGTTGTTAATAAGGAAACTGGTTGATTTAGAGACAGAACCTGTTACTTTGCCCCCTTGACTCTCAATGTAAGCCTTCAGCTCATTACGATTCTTATAATGATGCACATCGCCAGTGATAACAAACGTTAGTCCTTCGCAACTATTACCAGTTGGCGCAGATGAAGACTGACTAATATTGAGTTCTACTAATAGCTGTTGCAGCATAGAATAGTTATCTTTATCCTTCATCCATCTAACAAAGCTGGCACTCTTCTCTGGTCCAATGCCTGCAATAGTAGCAAAGACATCTTCGGTGGTAGCTTCAGTAGCTGTATGGAATAGGTCTGCGATTTGATAAGCTGATAACAAACGATTGCAAACATCACGCCCGATAAGTGGTATATTTAATGCAAAGAGTAAGCGATGCGCTTCCACGTTACGAGCTTTCTCAATGGCTGTAAGTAACTTGCTAACGCTCTTGTCTCCAAATCCCTCCATTGTTCGTAGTTCTGAAGCATGGTTGTTGAGATGGAATAAGTCTGCATATTCACGTACCCAACCAAGATTGATAAACTTCTGTATCGTCTGTTCGGATAGTCCATCAATATTGATTCCTTCCTTTGAAACAAAGCGTCCGAACTTCTTGAGTTGCTTTGCAGGACAATGCGTGTTGGTGCAATGCAACGTCTTTGTTCCACTACTCTCACTCTCTGTTACCTCTGTTGCTGATTGGCATACAGGGCATACCTCAGGTATATGAAATACGCCCAATCGCTCAACAACATTGATTACCTTTGGGATAATCTTATTTGCTTTGATAACAGCTATCTTTGTTCCCTTATCGCCAATCCCCAGTCGCTCACATTCAGAGATATTACAGAGCGAGGCACGCTTTACAGTTGTTCCTTCTAGTTCAACGGGCTTGAATACGGCAACGGGAGATATGGTTGAGGCAGCACAAGACCATTCTATATATTCTAGTTCTGTTTCCGCACTCTCATCCTGCCATTTGAAAGCATAACCAGCACGTGCCGCATGATGACCTGTTACCGAACCTGTTGCGGCGTAGGCAGTATCATCGTATGTGATGACTAAGCCATCAACAGGATAGGGGAAAGGTGAGGAACTCTTGCCTGTTACCCGTTCTGTCCAGCGATCAATGACAGCTTGGATATTTACCTCTGTGGGTTGCTCAATGAGTTCTCTGTCTACTGGCTTAAAGCCTTGTTGTTCTAGCCATGCCATACGATTGCCCCATGAGATAATCTCTTCTTCTTCATAGACAAGGGTAAACGGAATCCAACGGATATGACGTTCTTTCACTTCATTGATGTTCTTCAACGTCAATGAACCTGATGCAAGGTTACGAGGATTAGCATATTCCTCTTCTGATTCCATATTGAATTGCTCGAAGTCAGGATAACTGATAACAGCCTCGCCACGAATAACGAGGTGTCCTTTATAAGGAATGGTTTGTAAGATACCATCAATAGCCGTAGAAAGATGAGTAATATTGGTGCCAATATGACCATTACCACGTGTGACAACCTTTGTTAGTTTACCATTATCGTATGTAACAACAAGTGTCAATCCATCCAACTTCCATGAGAGCCATATAGGTCTATTCTCTGCCCATTTAGTAAGGTCTTCTATCTTCTTAGTTTTTGCCAAGGATAGTGCAGGGAACTCATGTTCTTCTTTTTTACCGGCAACATTATCAGCAGATACATTTTGTGTAGGAGAATCAGGTAAGATAATTCCCGTTTCCTCTTCTAACTTCTTTAATCGGTCAAAGGCTGCATCCCACTCATAGTTGGTCATGATTTCTTCTCGACCATTATAATAAGCATCAGAGGCAGCGTTGAGTTGTTCAACAAGGGATTGTATTTCGTCGTTCATTCGTGTTGAGTGTTTGAATATTGGCAAAGATACTACAATTTGATGAATCTGACATTCATTCGCTGAATTAATTTGAATAGTTTATGTTGCCAACTCACTTCTTTTGCTTACCTTTGCGCCAAAGAATAATCGAATCAATTTTATTTATGTCTACACTAACAATTGCTATTATCGTCGTTTTCGTCTTGGGTTATGCACTCATAGCGATGGAAAGTCTGACGAAAATCAACAAAGCTGCAGTTGCTTTGTTGATGTTTGTTTTCTGTTGGGTTCTCTATATGGTTGACCCTTCACCATTTGTGCAACTGATGCACCCAGAGTTTAAGGGTATTGGAGATCAGCTCGTCACATTTGCCAACAAGTTGATAACCGAGCATCTTGGTGACACTGCAACCACGCTTTTCTTCCTTATGGGAGCTATGACAATCGTTGAGATTGTCGATCAGAATGGCGGCTTTAATTGGGTTAAAGACGTGATGCGTTCTAAGTCAAAGCGTAGTTTATTATGGAAGATAGCCTTCATGACGTTCTTCCTTTCAGCTATCTTGGACAACTTGACAACAAGTATTGTGATGATTATGATTCTTCGCAAGCTCGTTCAAGATCATAAGGATCGTATGATTTATGCGTCATTGGTTATCATTGCCGCCAACTCGGGTGGTGCTTTCTCGCCAATCGGTGATGTGACAACTATCATGTTGTGGAATGCGGGAATGATAACAGCTGGTGGCGTGATAAGCGAGATCTTCATACCATCTCTTATATCAATGATTATCCCTGCCTTTGTTCTTCAGTTCTTATTAAAGGGCAAGTTAGGTGGTGATATGTTAGAGACGGATCACTCTGGTGATACTGAACTATTAGAGTTCAATGGCTCACAACGCAAGATAATCTTTGCTATTGGTGTGGGTGGACTCTGCTTCGTACCAGTATTCCATTACTTCACAGACCTTCCTCCATTCGTTGGTATCCTCTTTGTATTAGGTATTCTTTGGACGATTACAGAGATATTCTATCGCAATCTACATCGTGCTAAGGGCGATAGCGAAGACTTCTCTAAGCGTGTCACCAACCTGTTGAGTCGTATTGATATGTCAACAATCCTCTTCTTCCTTGGTATTTTGATGGCTGTTGCCTGTCTTGAAGAAGTGGGTATATTACACGAACTCGGTGGAGGATTAAACAGTTTCTTCCAAGGTAATCATTATGCAGTGACGGGTATCATTGGAGTATTATCGTCTATTGTTGACAATGTCCCACTTGTTGCAGGTAGTATGGGTATGTATCCAATTCAGGCAACAGGCGACATGGCTGTTGATGGCATCTTCTGGCAGTTATTGGCTTATTGTGCTGGCGTAGGTGGTTCTATCCTTATCATTGGTTCTGCAGCAGGTGTTGTCGTAATGGGATTGGAGAAGATAACCTTTGGTTGGTACATGAAGAAGATTTCGTGGATAGCTTTCTTGGGTTATCTCTGTGGTATTCTCTCTTATTGGGTTATCCGTACGTTTATATTCACAACTCCACTGTAATATTTATCAGTATAAAGAAGACTTATACGAGTTTTATATTATAAAAAATCGGGTGACTCCAATATTTGGAATCACCCGGTTTTGTTATTGTACTTGTTTAGTTGGCAAAGCGTACATTCTGTGCACTCATTCCAACGATGATGTTACCCTGGATAAGCTTGCCCTCTGGTGAATAGTAGAAGACCTCGCTTGGAGAATTATAATCTGGAGTGTCTATAACATAGATGTTACCCCACTTGTCAACATTAACTTGTTGAGGACTGTGAAGCCCTGTCGTATCGAGATTAGTCTTCTGACCTGTAGCTAAGTCATAGAAGAAGAAACTCTTATCATCGCTTCCGTAAGGAGCATAGAGGCAGACAAGCGCATTCTTCTTAGCACTGTATGCAATGGCAGTAGCATTAAAGAGTTGTGTCACTTTGTTGGTCTTTGTGTCAATCTTCTGTACTAATGGCTTCTCTGTATAATCAAACATAGACACGATAAACACGTCATTACCGGCAGCAATGTTCTGATTGTAAGGATTAAGCCCAACCTCAATATTCTTTGGATTACGGAATGTGTTGAGGTCTACTACTGCTAAGTACTTACCAGTGTTTGCTATACTACGGTTTGAAAGGTTTGCATATAGCTTACCATTCGTAATTGATATTGCCTCTGGGTGGTCACCCACAACAACAGAGTCGACCAGTGGCTTCACTTTGTCGTTAGGATTCATCTTATATACTTTACCGCTATAGGCAGAGAAGTAAACATACTTGCCATCTGTAGCCAAGTAACGTGGCTCAACGTTGTGGAGCTTAATGGTCTGTTCAACTTTCCCTTGTCGGTTCAAAACTTCTATTTTTGATGATGTCGTACAAGCAACAACTACTTTATCATGGAATACGATTAAGTCTTGTGCATCACCGATACCAATACCATTCTGTGCCTTATAAGCATCTTGGAATACGAAAGGTGCTGTTGGACGAGCTTGAATATTGTAATCAAGAATACCAACAGTACCATTGTTTGCGCCCCAGTTACCGGCACAAGAAACATAGACGTCTGTGGTTGATACCTCTGGTTGTTTACCAACATTAATGTCGTCATCATCGCTACAAGCGGTGAAAGTGAGCGCAGACATGAGGATAATGCCTAACGCAAGTAGATTCTTTTTCATTGTCTTCATTGTTTTGTTTATAATTAATTTTGGTTTAATCCTTTTATTGTGGTTATGTTTCTTGCTTAAAGTTCCCAGCTTACAGACAGTCGCCAGTTGGTGCCTGGCATTGGATAGAAACGTACGACCTCATAGTTCTTATTGCCAAGATTGCGCGCATCAAACTGTACTCGTAATTGCTGCTTATTGAGTTTGAACTCCCGCGAGAGCGTTATGCTATGGTCAGTAAATGGTTTCATACGATTGTCTGGAATGTTATAACTCAGCGTATATCGTTCGCCCATGAACAAAACATTATAACTGAAATCGAGCCAAGGAGTATGTAGTAAGACGCTTGCTGAACCCGAATGGCGTGGGGTATAAGCTATCTGATTACAATAATAGACGGCTGTTGGGTTGCTGATATCAGTTGCCTTCATCAGACTATAGCTACCTGTCGCACTCACGGACCAATCATTACCCCATTTCTTCTCAATGTTTGCTGATACATCCAGCCCTAATTGGCGCACCTTCCCAGCGTTCATCATCTGCCAATAGAACATCTTTGGTACCGCAATAATCTTATCGGTGACGTTGCCGAAATACCCATCAGCGGTCAAGGAAAGCTGGAGTGTACGATTAAAGGTGTGCGAGTAAGTGGCACCAAGGTTCCACATGCGTGACTTCTCTGGGTTCAGATGGCGGTTACCAATACCCGTATAATAAAGTTCATTGAGTGTTGGAGTACGGAAAATGTCCTTATATCCAAAGCGGAGGCGGAAGTCTTGCAGGCAACGCCACTGCATACTGAAGGCAGGCGACAGTCTGTGAAATCCGTTCGAAGCGTTCCCTTGTTTTACACGTTCGTAGATATTCGTTGCGAGAAGAGATGCATTGATACTGAAAGAACCTATCTGATAGTTGGCTGCTAAGGCTGTCCACAGTGAGTTGCGGGTTGGGTTAGCAGCTTTCGGCAGCGTCATGGATAGATGGTTATGCGCATAATCCTGTGCGAAAGAAAGGTTTAATCCCTGCAACGGATTTGTCCACAGCGTCGCTGTTAGGTAAGTCTCGTTCTGTCGGTAGGTATCTTCTTTGTATCCACTGGCAGGTATATCAGAGTAGCGTGACCAAGCGTAATTCCATTTAGCAGCCGCTTTCATCTTGATACGATTGCTAAATCGGTTCTCATAGAGCATTTGCGTAAAGACATTCTTATCTTTCAGACGTTCTGCCGAATAAGTATTGTCATAGATGACAGCTCCTGGCAATCCTCTGTTGGATGTGAAGCCGTAAGCCTTCCACTGCAATGTCTGCTTATCCGTGAGCTGATAGTTCATATTCACTTCACCTCGCCACGTCTGTATGTCACTGTTGTTTCTACGCTCATGGATGGTTTTGATACCATTCTTTAGCGTGAACCAATAAACTCCGTCAGCCCTTTCGTAGCTTGTGTATGCGCCAATCCCCAAACGTGAGAACTGTTGATGATAGAGTAGGGAGGGCGAAAAGAGGCCATAGCTACCCGTGCGCAGTGTTGTTGTGAGGTGTGGTTTGCGGTCGGATACGCCTTGTAACGTACTGATATTGATGAGTCCTGCTGAGGTATAAGCCTTTGCACTCTGATAGATATTGTCCTCTTGTCCAATCTGCAAACTGACGAGTGAGACGTTGTCAAGCGTGAAGCGGGAGAGGTCTACCTGTCCACTCTGGCAGTCACCTACCTGCACTCCATCATACGTGACGCCCGTGTGTCCAGCCCCTAAGCCTCGAATATTAACCGTCTTCATACCGCCTACACCGCCATAGTCCTTCACCTGTACACCAGCAAACCGTTTCAGCGCATCGCCCATGTCGTGTATGCCGAGACGCTCCATATCCGTGTGTGACAGAGTCTGTATCGGTGTACTTGCCAATACATTCCTAGGAATACGGAAGCCTTTAACCACAACCTCGTCTATTGTCTGTGTGGAATCATTGGTTATGGTTTGTGCTGCCATACTCAAAGGACATAACAACAGTAAGAAAGAAGCCAGTTGCCTCATCTTCTTATAATGTATCATAATGGTTCTATGCAGTGCCCTTCCTCGAGGGATGCAATGACTTGCAATGGCAGGTCTTCTGACTTGTTATCCAAAAGAAGGTAAACGCCTTCCCAATCATTCGTTATCAGTGGCTTATGTTTACCTGTGACAGACAACTTACAGCTGCGGGACAGTAGCGGAATCTCACCGTTTTCCCTTTTTAATCATGTAATGTTAATGAACCTATTGCGCATACAAAGATACTATAAAGGGTAGAGATAGGCAAATAAATAATGTGATTTCATGGTTCATACAGCTCTTGCTATAGGAAGGGATGATGTTTGCTTGAGATAGTTCCTACGATATTGGATAAGTTAATCCAACTAATTGGACACGTTGATCCAATTAGTTGGACACGCGTGTCCAATAGGCTGGACAAACGTGTCCAATCCTGTTCATTATCTTACCAACCAGTGGTAATGAGAGAAAGTTTTATGAGTTATGTATCTGTAGATGTCGCATTGGGTGTCCGCCCCATGTGTTCTCACCTACAAAAGTGAAGCCTATGCGTTTGTAGAGACGCTCGGCTTGTGGATTCCCTGTGTCTACTAATAGTCCTGTCGGTAGGTTCATGCGTTGTCCCTTCTCGATAGTAGCACGGAGAAGTTGTGTTGCAATGCCTCGACCTCTATGGCTGTTGCTAACGCAGAGAGAGTCGATATAAAGTTCACCAGCAGTCGTCTCGTCCTCCATGTTAGAATAGTCTCTACCGAAAGTCTGCTTTGCCTCGTCTATAAATGCTTGACGTAATTCGTGAAGATTTGCCCCATCATAGCTTACACATACGCCTGCTATTTCGTTGTTCTCCGTCATAGCTACCAGTGTGTTACGATAGGAATATTGCGAATCCTCTCGTTCAACTAACTTAGTCATCAACTGATGGAACTCATCTAACGTATGCTCTGGTCCTGCAAACCACTGGCAGCACTCGTGGTTCATAGCCTCCATAATCATTCGTGCTATCACTGCCGCCTGTTCTTTTCGTGCTTCTGTAATCTTAATCATGGTGCAAAGGTAAGGAGAGAAATGGTATTTCATGATTCTATTTGTATTATTCTTTAGCTTTTATTATTGTTTCTCATAGTCATTCCTAATCTGTATAAATGCAATTACCCTCTCTAATCATGTGATTGGAGAGGGTAATATGTTTAGCTTTTGCCTTATTTTATAGTGCTGTGAATGCAGCTACGAAACCAAAGATGATACCTGGTGTGTTAGCAATCGCTACTGGCCAATCACGCTTCTCCTTAAACAATCCGTAAGCAACCCATAAGGTGCAGTTCACACCTGCCATAAATGGCTGAATAAAAGATCCCTTGTTACCTGCGAGGTTACTTTCTATCTGTGGCAGGTAGAAAACATACATTAAAACTGCTGTCACCATACCAACCCATCCCATTGCGGTGAAGAACTTTTCTTTTGTCATAATTGTAATTGTTATCTGTAACTATGTAGTTAATTTATTGTTTCTTATTTATTACCTTTGTTCGTTGTTAATCGTTATATCGCTTGTCTTCAGACTTATCTTTGCCAATGCAAAAGAGTATAAGCATCATCAATAATGGAGTCCCTAACAAACTAAAGAGGATCCATAAAGCTACATTTCTATTTCTGTTTCGCGCCATAATAGCAACGAAGATATACCAAATAAAATAAAGTACAGCAAATATAATGAGTGTAGCAAGGGCAAAAGTCCCTCCTAGAAGACTTGATACAGGGTCTTGAACCTCAGTGCTATTAGCAGCAATGGCAGAAATTACCATTAATACAGATAAGCACGTTGCGATTAATCTCTTTGATTTTATCATCTTAATATTCTAATAATTAATGGCGCAAAGGTAATGCTTTTTATGTAATGCCCTCTCTTTTTATCTGAAAAAAATTATATTGTAGAGTCTACGATATATTTCGTCTAATTGAAATGTTTCTGTATTGCATCCATAAATGGTGTCAATTCGCGGTTATGCACGCGACCATAGCGGTCAATCATTTGTAGAGAATAAGCAATGTAGAGACGGCGCTTGGCACGCGACATAGCTACATAGAATTTGCGAGCATCTTCTTCGTCTTGCTTTTTACTCTTATTGAAGGCGTTGGGATAACGTCCGTCGGCAGCATCAAACACAATAACATTATCAAACTCCAGTCCCTTTGCCTTATGCACTGTCGTTACATAAACACGCTCACGGATACTCTTACTATTGCAGAAATCAGCTTCTTTCAGTGTGTTGATATCCATAATATATTGGGCGAGTTGCTGAACAAGCGCATTTCCTATTGCATTGTCCGTCAGCATATCTATACGTAGATAACGCAAAACATAATCTAATCGAGAAATCTTATTGATTAATCCATCTGCATGCAAGGCGTTGTAAGCAGACGATAGTTCCTGAACGAGGGCAGGTTCTTCGTTCGTAGCTAATACATAAAGATGTTGGACACCATTCAAATAAAGTTCTCCATAGTTGTTACGAAGGGTATTTATGAATGGTTTTACCTTTGGATGTTGGAGAAAAGACAGTTGCTCTGGTTGTTTCTCACGTGCCTTTTCGGCACAAAGACGGACGAGGCTCACCGTTGCTCCCACGTCATCAATAGCCTGATGACTATTCTTTCCTGTTAGGTGGAACGTCTCTAAGAGCGCCTCTAACTTATAAGAATGAAGGCTCGGAGAAAGAAGTCGTATCAGTTTTAGCGAGTCGAAGCATGGGTTCATGTGGGCTTTCAGTGTGTCGTTGCAATATCTTTGCAGACAATTATCAATGATATTGTAATCGTAATTGGCGTTATGTCCAAGTATAGGACGTGCTCCAATGTAGGATAGAAAGCGTTGCAAGGCTTCTTGAGGAGTGATAAGTTCCTCTGCAGCGAGCTTCTCATTATAGATAGCATACATAGGATTATCTTTGTCGCCTAGCTTTGGTAAGATAGGTTTGTCTGTCTTTATATAAAGGTCGAGCGGCTCTCCAACGATTTCTCCACCCTTAATCTTCATGGCTGCAATCTCTATAATGTCATCAGCAAATACGTCTAAGCCTGTTGTTTCAGTATCGAATACAACCATTTCTTCTTCATCGTAGGCTTTAAGAAACTCTGCTGTGTAGCAAGTATCAGGATAAAGAAGGAAGTCGGAAGGCGAAAGTGCGAGTTGCTTCAGTTTCCAATTGAAGCGTCGTGCCAAAGCATGTGAAGGAAAAGCACGCACACCTTTCATTATACGTGTCCATGCAATAGAGTTATGTTCGTTGGCAAGAACACTGAGATGAGACAGTAAGAGCTTAACATCGGGTGTATCAAAGAGGTCGCGCCCAGACACCTTAAAGTGTGTCAGTCCTACTTTGTCCATTGTCTCGCTAATATGATCTGCATCTGAATTAGAACTGACTATCACTGCCGTTCGTTCTTCTTTGTTTTGTTCATAAAGGTTACGAGCTACATCTGTAACCTCTTGTCGTTCCGAGTCAATCGTACTACTATGGATGATTCGTAAATCTTCGGGCTTAGCTTTCACATCATTGTCAGAGGCAGGAAGCAACTCACGATCTATCTTCAGTTGTTTTTCTGCGTAATCGTTAAAGACATCAAGCAGGTACTTTGGTGAACGATGGTTTCGTTGTAGGTGATGAATATTGCCCTTACACCGCATCTTGAGCAATGTGAGGGTCTCCACTTTGGCACCCATAAAAGAGAATATTGCTTGTTGTTCGTCTCCTAGATACATCACCATAGGATTATCTTTGACAGTGAGCAGGTCAATGATAGCGAGCTGCATACCATTGAGGTCCTGCACTTCATCTACCTGAATCCACTTATAACGCTTACATGTATCATCGGTACTGTAGATGTCGTAAGTCTTTAGTAACAAGTCTTCGAAGTCGAGCAGATGGTTCTCTTCTTTGTATTGAGCATAACAAGCAGCATAATACATCTTCCAAAGCAACACACGAATCCTATCGGCAGTCTTTGCATCAAGTCCTAGCACGTTGGGCTCGTCCATGTATTGCTGTGCATGATGATAGATGTCAATCACCGCTTGTTCGTTATATTCTCTCTTCTGCGACTTGCATATCTGCTTGATAGCCTCTCGGTCATCATCCGTGAAACTCTCTGGGTGGAGGTAATACTTCCACGGATGCTGATGTTCCATCTGATAGATGAAGTGCTGGAAGAAGATAATCGTCTGATAGCCTTTATATCTATTGAAGTCTCTTGTTACTCCTTCCTCATCTTCGTTACGATAGTCTGCAATGATACTCACGGCTTCCTCATCGTCAATAATAGCGGAGTCTGCAGGAATCTTATCTTGCTCGAAAAGGAACTTAGAGCAGAACCGATGTACATTACCCACCATCAGCTCTGTGCTATCGCCTCCAACAACCTTCTGAATACGATTCGTCATCTCTCTTGCAGCACGATTTGTGAACGTAAGACAGAGCATATCCTCGTATCTCACACCCTTTTCCCTCGCATATCTTATCCTCTCTGCCAGTATATGTGTCTTACCACAGCCCGGTGAAGCCAGTACAAGATGGTATCCATGACTTGCCTCTACTACGGGTATTTGATACTTATCTAATAACGTAAACGAATTGTTGGGTTCCATAGGTTCTTATCTTTATGGGCGTTAGAAGCCTTTGCAAAAGTAAGAAAAAGATTGGAAATAACTTACGATCAGCTTAAGGAATAAAAGTAAAGTGGTATCTTTGCAAGCAGATTTAAGGATTAAACTATGCAGGACTTTGCAGCAATTGATTTCGAAACAGCGAACTTTGAACGGAGCAGTGTCTGTTCCGTGGGCGTTGTGATTGTTAGAGGTGGTGAAATAGTGGATAGTTTCTATTCTCTCATACAGCCCGAACCGAATTATTACCAATGGCGATGTACGCAGGTGCACGGGCTTACGCGTGAAGATACGGATGAAGCACCAGTGTTTAGTGAGGTATGGAAGCAGATAGCGCCATTGATTGAAGGCTTACCATTGGTGGCACATAACGCCCCATTCGACAAAGGATGCCTGCGAGCATGCCTTATGACTTATCAAATGGATTACCTCGACTATGAGTTCTTCGATACGTTGAAGGCGGCACGAAGTATTCTCCCTCATCTCCCGAATCACCAACTACAGACCGTTGCGGCTGCATGCGGTTACGATTTAACCAATCATCATCATGCCCTTGCCGATGCGGAGGCGTGCGCTTGGATAGCCAAGGAGATATTGTAAGATTCTGCCCGTCGCTCGTTGAAACTAATACCTTACAAAAGCGAAACACACACATAGCCCATCTTATAGGATAAGCAGAGAAAACTTTGTACATTTGTTTGTGGATATTCAAATATACAATATTTACAGCGGTTTCTTTTTTATTTTATCTGTTTTATCACTCCAAATTCCTGAAGAACCTAATTTCTTGATACTTATATCAATATTTTTTTACATTGAGCCATATCTGACATTCCAATATGGGTGCATTGTCTTGGGATGCCTAGTTGCTTCGATATCTAATTATAGCACACGAAACGGCTTACGAATGGTATTTTCCCTTTCCAGAGTTAATCAAAATAATGATGTGCTCTTCGTTTTGCATAACGCAGTTCTGCATTTGCAACCATACCTAAAGATTTCTTGCTACCTGTATAACAGCCGACATATGCATTACATGGTCTGCAGATGTACATCCAGCCATATGAGACTCCTTGATAAATCTCAGAACTATCTATAAGCTCTGTTGCTTGGTCGCAATAAGGACATAGCTTTCCATCAAAGATTCTCTTTTGCTCTTCAGATATGAAATTGCTGCTTTTCATTAATCAATCTTTCCTTGAAACTTCTGCGATATCTTTGCAAATTCTTTTACGACATCATAAATGGCGACTTCATTTACATTGACATCTTCGTCAACAACTATCATGTTGCTCATCAGCTTTGAGAAAAACTCTTTTTGCTCATCATCAAACAATTTAATTTGAACTAAAGCTAAAAGAGAATTCTTCTCTTCTACATCTTTTTGAGAGTCATCTGGAACTTCTAATTCTTTTTTGAGTTCATTGAAATAAAACATTTCACGCGCATCAATTTTACCATCTGCATGAATGACATCAAGCAGTATGCGCATCATTGCTATTTTTTGCTGATAATTAAACTGTTGCATAATTACTTTTTGTTTCTGGTTTTTCTCCAACCTTGTTCTTTATATTCTTCTACTTGACTTAGAGGAATCTGTCTTTCCTCAAAATTCTTGGCTTTCTTGCGCTTACCATTGTTCATGAGAACAGTTTCTTCTTCACCAAACAAGTTTACAGAATCTGCTGTTGGTTTAACGGCATTAATTTTGCTAGCAATTAGAGTTCCATTTGTATCTTCTTTACATGGCGTTTCCTCGTTTTCGCTTGGCAACTGGTCTTTTGATATATCTGCATTCCCATCGGATGTGATTGGACTGTCATCATTATTTGAGGTGGCAATTGTCTCAACTTCCTCAGATGTTACGGATGGTTCCTCCGTAGAAGGTATAGTAGAGTCCCCGCTATCTTCTGGAACAATGTCTTGAACTTCTTCCTGTAAGTTAGTTTCGCTATTCCCAGGGATTTCATTCTCCGTCCCAATACAGACAGGTGTATCTTCAGGTTCTGATATGGAGTCGGAAGGAAGTACTTTTGCCTTGAAAATACTTAAGCCTACATGATTATATAGGCAATCGTATGTTCCATCATATCCCAAAGTAATTCCGAGCAGATAAGTTGCCAGTATGAAGTCAAATCCCAGATATTTTTTTGAGTTTACAACAATTTTTTTCAAATTGTCACCCCATTCCAAATTGTCACCCGATAATGATTTCAGATAGAGATAAAGCGGAGCTACTACATAGAAATTACAATCGGGAATATCATTCTTACATTTCTGAGACAGCGACGATTGTTTTACCACACGAACTAAATCGAAGAATTTATCCTTATTCAGTTGATTATAAAGCTCTGTAGATTCTGCAACATCTCCATGAAGCTCTTTCTGTTGCATCCAGTTGATATAAACATGGATAAAATCACAGAAGAAGCCGCTCATTGTCCTAGGATATAAGCTATGACGTTCATATCTTAACAGGTAGACCCATGGAGACAACTCTCCTTGAGGACGCTCATAGGCATATAGCTCCCTAAACGTCTCTGAGATAATTTGCTCATCTATAACTTCTGCGCACTTTGTCTTATCTGTTTCTTCAAGTCCAAAAATTTTCCATAAATTATCTATGCCACGCATGCTCTGCTTCTGGAGCAATATCTCCTGAAGTTTGTCAAACATGGGAGCCCATGGAGATACATGTATCTGAATTCGAGAATCAAATGAGATAGACATCTCTTTTTTTGCCTCTTCATTGAACACATAGACTCCACGAACATCGCTCAGTTCTATTTCCGGATTGCACGAGATTTCTTGTTCTACAGATATGTGAAGCATCAGATACTCAAACGAGTATTCAAAGAGATTCATATCAGATGTAACCTCTTTGAACTTCGCCACGTCATCTTTCAAATTTTGTATGTCGCCGTCAAACGCAGTGACTCTACGAACATATAGATGTCCGTACTTGAAAAGGTCAACAAATTCCGCCTTGCGGATGATTGTAAGATATTGCATATACACCTCCTTTTAGAATCCCCATGGATTTCTAGCGTTTCCTGCAGATTTTACACTTGCAGAACCAATGTCAATATGGGAACAATTTGATTTAAATGCGTCAAGATAATCACTTGGATAACCATAATAGCTTATATACAAGTCTTCGCGACAGCGAGTCATTGCAACCATAAATAAGGTTTTTGCAATACTCTCGTTAGGACTGATATACATGCGTGAGTTTGCGAAAGGAATGAAAACTTGGTCGAAATCCAGTCCTTTAGCACTGTGGAATGTCATCAGAATAATGCGGTGGTCTGATTCTGAGAACTGACCATATCCATTACCCACATACTGGAGTTTGATGCCATTAGATTGAAGATAGCGATTCATCGCTCCAAAGTCTAACTTTCCCCACTTGTTCGTTGTCGCAGGCCATGGTGACTTACCCTGACTTACCAAAGCTTTATTGACAAAGTTAACAATTTCTCGTTGAGTCGGAATAAGCACCGCAGTTGTATATCCTTGGTTAACAGCCTTAGTGGCATTCTCAATAATATAAGAAACTTCCTTCTGCTCAGATGGCGCTTCGCATAAGCGTATCTGAGTATCACTCTTAGTCATATCTCTTTTTGCAGAGAAAATCTTCATACGTGGGAGGAAACGCTGTACAGCATCAATGATAGATCGTGACAAGCGATGTATAACACCAAGCTCAAAGGCATCTCCATGAATAAGGTGCCCAATCTCTGATGCAGAAACTGTAGCCTCGTGCCATTGTGGATCGCTTTCGTAAATAGACTGATTAGAATCTCCTGCAACAATGATGTGTGAACATCTTGAATTCATTTCGGAAATCACTCTTGGTGTAAGGTCTTGAACCTCATCACATAGGATATAGTCATAGTGATTGCCACTTTTCATGAATCCATAATAAGTGTCAATATCTATGTTCAGTCCGAGTTCTTTGAATGCGGCTTTAAACATCTCCACCAAGGACTTAGTAAAGACTATCAGCATAATACGAGAGTGAGAAGAACGCGACCGAATCTTCTTAACGGTATAAACCAAAAGGACAGACTTACCTGAACCAGCAAATCCTTTTATCCAAATGCTTTCTATGTCAAAAACCTCCAATATTTCTTATTTTAACTATTTATTTAACAATTACACTTTGTGTTGCCAAACAGATATTGTCAGGTTGATACATACAACCAGTTCTGACCATTGCAGTTATA